>JAJFGJ010000010.1 GCA_021776175.1 Kiloniellaceae bacterium | reverse complement strand
GCCGCAGGTCGATGGCGTGGCGCCTGAGGCGCCTGGCGAAAGAAGGATGCATAACGAGAGAGGGGCTTGTTTGAGCACGCGGCACTGACCGCACCGCCCGCCGTCGTCCTGCGTGAAAGGAGAAGGCGATGGCGGAGTCCTTCAGCCCTTTTTCTTCTGGCGCGCCTCGGCTGAGCGACTATCAGCATGTGCGGTTTTTGACCCGGTCGCGGATCGCATGGGAGTATCTCAGGCGGCATCCCGACTACAGACGTGACTGGCACATCTCTGCGTCAAAACAACCCCGACCCACCCGTATGACGGACGGAACGGTCGTGCTCCGGGCTCAGCGACGCTTTATGCGCGCCGAGGCCTGGGGCCTTTATACCTTTCGCCGATCCCAATGAAACTGCCGTTGACGCCGAAGTCTTCTGGCGGGCCGAGGATTATCGGCGCGTGCTCTCCGCCTACGTCCGGAGCAGCAAGAATCCGGGTTTCGGGAGCACAATTTCTCTCGGCGAGCTTGAGTGCCGAAGGACAATTCTAAAGACCGTCGACGGCGTGCAGCATCTTCTTTTGCGGCATGAGTGGTGCGTGGCGCAGCTGCGATGCCTCGGCGAAGACATAGGCGCACGCCCGTTCGCACTTGAGATCGTCGTAGAGGATTTCCCCGATGTTGAAACGCATCTGCGCCTCGTTAAACGGTTCGCGGATATCTGCCGCAATCGGCCTCCGGGGCGCCGACAGGCCGATTGGACGGTGGAAGCGATGCGCCATCGGGATGCGTTGGCCGCGCTCGACCGGCGAATGGAGGGATATTCCTATCGCCAAATCGCGGTCTTTCTCTATGGCGAAAAGGCGGCCGGGCACGACTGGAACAGCCCCGACCAGACCATGAAAAACCGCGTCATCCGCAGCGTCAAACGCGGTGTGCGGATGATGAAAGGAGGCTACAGAACGCTGCTTAACTGACCGGCTGGACGGCAAAAGCGGGGGTATCGTTTTGGCCAAGGGCCGCCAACGATACTGCCGCTGATCTGCGCGCCCGCTCATCCTTCCTCGGCATGGAGCAATTTCGCCGACGCCGGAGGAGCTATGACCGAGCATGACTTAGAGGTGCCGCAGGACGGCCCTTTCCTGACCACGCGAGAGGCGGCGCGTTTCCTCAAGCTCAAGCCCAATACGCTGGAGAAGATGCGCGTCTATGGCGGGGGGCCACAGTACCGCAAGCACGGCCGTCATGTGCGCTATCACATCGACGATCTGACCGCTTGGTCAGATATGCGCAAGAAGGACTCGACCTCCGATGTCTGAGCCCTTTACGCGCGTCGAGATCGCATTCTACCCGGAGCATCTGAACCATTGGCTCCGGTTCGGGGATCCCGATGAACAGCATGATCTCGACCGGCGGCGGTCTCTGGCGCTCTTCAAGTCCGGGCGTCTTTTCGGCTATGTCCGCTGGCGGGCGAACGAATACGGCACGCAAGACTGGCGGCTCACTGTCGTTCAAACGGCAGAGCCGTCACTGCTGCTGAGCCGCATTGAAGGCGTCACGCCCGGTGGCGAAGTCCTTCTGCTGGTGACCGGCAACGCGAAGGTCAAGCGAACGCTCTTACAGATCGACGGCCTCGAAGCGGCGGGGTTCGAGCCGGCTGATGTGTCCCCGGCCTACTATCGCCACGTACACAATCGGATCACCGCCGGGCAGCCGATCCGCGCCTATTCGATGGCCCAGCATGAGGCCCACCTGGCGGCGCGGCAGGTGGCGTCATGAGGCGCGCATTCCTATTCGGAACCGCGATTCCGGTGCTTGCCTTGGCTATTGCCTCGGTCATCTGCCTGCCGAAAAAGCTGATCTACAACGCCTCCGCAAGCGCGCCCATCGGCTTCTATTGGATCGATCAACGGCCGATTCTGCGAGGTGATTATGTCTACGTTCGGGTGCCTGAGAGAGTGCGCGATCTCGTCATTGAGCGCGGATATTTGCCCCTGGACGTGCCGTTTTTGAAGCGTGTTGTCGGCTTGCACGGTGATCGAATCTGCCGCCAGTTCGGCGAAATTTCCGTTGATGGATTGGTGGTTGCCACGGCGAAAAGGCGTGACGGAAAGGGCCGCGAAATGCCGGTTTGGCATGGCTGCCACATGCTGACAGAGCAAGCAGTCTTCTTGTTGCAAGACCATCCTCAATCCTTCGACGGACGGTATTTCGGGCCGGTGGATCGGCATCTGATCATCGGTCGGGCCACTAGGCTGCGGTTCTCTTGGCGGAAGCGCGAGGAAAGCTGATCCGGCGTCATCAAGGAGTTGGGCCGGAGGAGGGGGTCGGAGCGGCGGAGGGCAAGATAAAAGGTGATGGTGCAAAGCACCCTCTCATCCCAGTCTGCACATCCGATTTGGTTGCACACGCCGCCAAAGCGCGTGTGCAGATGATAAGCACCAAGCCGCTGATCAGATTGAAAAATATGTGGTGCAAGGATCAACGGGTAGTGTCGTTGAAGGATTGGCGCCCTATGTCTTTGAGCGATCATGGCTGACAAAGACGACGACATGTTCAAGCCGAAGCTTGGACGCATTCGCAGTCTCGGCGGAACCCGCGCGAAGACCTATGTCAACCGCGTCCTCCGCCAGATCTCGGCGGCCGGCAAGACCGGCTTTGGCACCGGCGCCGCGTCCCGGCGCTTCTCCGGTTATCGGATCGGGCGCGGCAACGACGCCATGCGCCATCGCCGCGCCGGACACCGCCTCGGACCGTCCTATCGGCGCGTCGTCATCAAGACGCGGATCGTCAAGCTAAAAGGCGGGGGTATCGATGCTGCGCGCGCCCATCTCCGCTATATCCAGCGCGACGGTGTGTCGAAGGAGCACGAGCCGGGTCAGCTCTATGACGCGGCGCACGATGAGGCCGACGGCAAGGCCCTTCTCGAACGCAACGAGGGCGACCGCCATCAATTCCGCTTTATCGTCTCGCCCGAGGATGCGACCGAGCTTTCCGATCTCAAGCCCTTTGTGCGCGACCTGATGGCCAGCATGGAGGAAGACCTCGGCACCAAGCTCGACTGGGTGGCGGTCGATCATTTCAACACGGAGAATCCCCACAGCCATATAGTCCTGCGTGGTAAGGATGATCTCGGTAAAGACCTCGTCATCGCGCGCGACTACATCGCCTACGGCATGCGCCGGAGGGCGAGCGAGATTCTGACGTTGGAACTAGGACCTCAGACCGAACAGGAACTCCGGCAGAAGCTCGAAAGGCAGGTGAACCAAGAGCGGCTCACTGACCTCGACCGAGAAATGGTCCGTGACGCGGCCGACGGGGTGGTCGATGCGCGGGGCGATCCGCAGCACCCGGACGGCCGGTTCAAACAAGCGATGCGGGTGGGCCGGCTGCGTGTGTTGGCGAGCCGTGGTCTCGCAGAGGAAACCGCGCCGAGGCGGTGGCGGTTGTCGCCCCAACTGGAGGACACACTGCGACGCACAGGCGAGCGTGGGGACATCATCAAGACCATGCATCGCGGGCTCCGCCAGGTCGGGCTAGATGCGGGCGCGTCCGAGTTCTCGATCTACGATCCGGGCGATCCGCGTGCCCCGACCGTCACTGGACGGATCATCGACCGCGGACTTCATGATGAGCTGAACGATGGCCACTACATTCTGCTCGACGCCGCCGACGGACGCGTCCACTACGTTGCGCTCGATCCGCGACAGGACATGGATGACTTGCCGCTCGGCGCCATCATTGAGGTACACCCGGCTTCGGCCGGTCCCAAACCCTCTGACCGAGTTATCACCGAAGTCGCCCGACAGAATGACGGCCTCTATTCATCAGACGCCCACCGCGCCTTCGATCCCCGCGCCTCATCCGAGTTTGTCGAGGCCCATGTCCGACGGCTTGAAGCCTTGCGCCGTGCGAATGTCGTCCGGCGCTTCCCGGACGGGTCGTGGGAAGTGCCCGACGACTTTGAAGACCGGATCGAGACGCTTGCGCAGAAGCGGGCCCGGTATCCCGGACGGGTGGTGGCGCTGTCGTTCCTCTCCCTCGACAGCCAGGTCAAAGCCGGCGGGGCGACCTGGCTCGATCGGCAGCTTGTCGGCAAGGAGCCGGCGCCTCTTCGCGGCAATCGGTTCGGAGTGGCGGCAGCCGACGCCTTACGCCAGCGTCAAGATCATCTGATGGAACAGGGGCTGGCGGAGCGAGATGGCCAGATCGTCCGGTATCAGCGCAATCTGCTTTGCGTGCTGCGCCAGCGGGAGCTGGCTAGCGCGGGCGACAAGCTCGGTAAGGAGATGGGCATAAAATACGTCGAGACGCAAGACGGCGGGCGGATCGAGGGCATCTACCGGCGACCGGTCCATCTGGCGACCGGAAAATTCGCCATCATCGCGAAGTCAAAAGAGTTCACGCTCGTCCCGTGGCGCCCGGTGCTCGAACGCCAGCGGGGCAATGTGGTCGGCGGTGTGATGCGCGGCTCGTCGGTGTCGTTCGATTTTACGAAGAAGCGCGGGATTGGAATTGGGTGACGTCGTTCAATCGATCGGTCTGCCTATATTTTGAGTATATCTTTCGTGTACCCCCGTTTCAGTTTCTTCGATCTGGAGAAGTACCCTATTTCAACCCCGAACAGAGACGTTATCTTTTCCAAGTTCCTTTTAAGGACGGCATGGGTCATCGCGCTGTCGTTTGTCGTGAACATCAGGTGGTAAATTGCCGGCCAAAACACAGCGGCAGCCGTGAACGCAATGTCTTCTCTGGGGCCAACAACGGAGAAACATCCAGTCTTGGGCACTATCTCCTTTGCCATGTCCTCGTGAACCATTGAGCAGGCTGAAAGGAAGAGACGTTTTCCGCGTAACGCCGGATTCAAGAGATCAGCCAATTCATCGTAGTCAATCTCATCCTGATTTGTCGTACACATGCCCTCCGCATCCGCGTGAGCTGAAATGTGCAGATAGCGATAGTTTGATTTCGCGAATTCTTTGATTGCATCCTCGAATTTCTCCCGCGTTCTGACGTATCGGTATTTGGGTTCCTTTCCATGAAGACGCAGCACGTGCGAGATGCTGCCACCTTCGAAACGGCCGTTCCCTTCGTCGTCGGGATCCAAGCTTTCTATTATGAAAACATCTGGCCGCGTTCTCATTCTTGTCTCCTACTTGGCTGAGCTCATTAAGGCGCCGTTACCGAACGCATTTGGGGTGCTTTCATTGTGACGAACAAGGCTTACCGTCCCGGGAAAAAAATTGCCACTCGCTGATTTGTATTGACCGTGTGCTGTTGCAAAGCGGGCATTGCAAAGCGTCTTCAATTGATTTCGCAGATTCCCATCGATTGAAACCATCAGTGGCGAGGGAAATGTCCCCAATTCTATCGAAAAGTTTTTGGATGTCATTGCTGCGTCGTTGATCAGCTTGCCTCAAATAGGGCCGCCTGGACCACGTTGGAACCTACAGCGTTGAATAATTACGATATTCGAAGCGATCTTGTGCCGACTTCATCGGACCTCCGGGTCCATTGGCGGCGAGAGATCGATGACCCCGACCAAGCTCCTCATAGGCCAGATTTTCCTCGTTTTCGCGATCGTGATCGGTGCGGTTTGGGGCGCTACGCAATGGGCGGCGGCGCGGCTTGGCCAGCAGCCGCGCCTCGGCCCAGCGTGGTTCGAAGTTGTCGACTATCCCGTCTATCTGCCCTGGCGCCTGTTCGAATGGTGGTACGCCTACGAGGCCTACGCGCCCGAGGTGTTCAACCGGGCCGGCGCAATAGCGGCGTCGGGCGGCATTCTCGGCGTGATGATTGCCATTGCCGGATCACTCTGGCGTGCGCGCCAGAGCCGGTTGGTGACGACCTACGGTTCGTCACGCTGGGCGACCAAGTCCGAGATCGCTAAATCCAGCCTATTCGATACGGCCGGCGTTTTTCTTGGGCGTTTCAAAGGACGGTACCTGCGCCACCACGGGCCGGAGCACGTCATGTGCTTCGCGCCGACCCGCTCGGGCAAGGGTGTGGGTCTCGTCATCCCGACGCTTTTGAGCTGGCCACATTCGGCAGTGATCCACGACATCAAAGGCGAGAACTGGCAGCTTACCGCCGGCTGGCGATCAAGGTTCTCGCACTGCCTGCTGTTCAATCCGACCGATCCGGCCAGCGCCAAATACAATCCGCTCCTGGAGGTGCGCAAAGGGCGCAACGAGGTCCGAGACGTTCAGAACATCGCTGACATCCTGGTCGATCCCGAAGGCGCACTTGAGCGGCGGAGCCATTGGGAGAAGACCAGCCATTCGTTGCTGGTCGGTGTGATCCTGCACGTCCTCTACGCCGAGCAGGAAAAGACGCTCGCCCGCGTTGCGGTCTTCCTCTCGGACCCGTCACGCTCGTTCGAGCGGACGCTGCGGGCGATGATGGGCACCAATCATCTCGGCATGGACGCGCGCCCGCGGGTCCATCCCGTCGTCGCCCAGTCCGCGCGGGAGCTCCTGAACAAGTCGGAGAACGAGCGCTCGGGCGTGCTTTCGACGGCCATGTCGTTTCTCGGTCTCTACCGCGATCCGACGGTGGCCGAGACGACAAGCGCCTGCGAATGGCGCATCGCCGATCTGATGGATGCCGAGCGGCCGGTCTCGCTCTACCTGGTCATCCCGCCTTCGGACATTTCGCGCACCAAGCCGCTGGTACGGCTCGTGCTCAACCAGATCGGCCGGCGGCTGACCGAGAAGCTCGAAGGGGATGAGGGTGGACCGTCGCCTCAGTGGGGCGGCGTAAGCCACCCGAATGGTAAGCACCATCGCCACCAGCTTTTGATGATGCTGGACGAGTTCCCGGCGCTTGGGCGGCTCGACTTCTTCGAGAGCGCACTCGCATTCATGGCTGGATATGGCGTGCGCAGTTTCCTGATTGCCCAGTCGCTCAACCAGATCTCCAAGGCCTACGGTGACAACAACGCGATCCTCGACAATTGCCACATCCGGATCGCCTTCGCCACGAACGATGAGCGCACGGCGAAGCGCATCTCGGACTCGCTCGGCACGGCAACGGAACTTCGCGCCCAGCGCAATTATGCCGGCCACCGGCTGGCACCCTGGCTCGCCCATGTCATGGTTTCGCGCCAGGAGACCGCCCGGCCGCTGCTGACGCCCGGCGAGGTGATGCAGCTTCCGGCGGACGAAGAAATCGTCATGATTTCCGGACAATCGCCGATCCGGGCAAAGAAGCTCCGTTATTTCGAGGACGCCAACTTTACGGGCCGGGTCTGCCTCCCACCCGGTCTGGTGGCGGATGGTCCCTACGGGGATCGTCCGCCATACCGGCCGGACGACTGGGCGGGACAGGTGCGTGGGTCCCATGCCGATCTCGTGAAGCCCTGGTCCGAGCTCGTTTCCGGCGTGGAAGAAGACACTGAGGCTAATGGGGGCGGCCTAAAACGTCACCCCGCGCTGCCCGATGAGGCGCCCGCAAAACCCAAACCCGAACGCACGCCGGATGCCGGGCTTCTCGACGATGAGTTTGAGGCGACTGACGCCAAACGCATGGCCGATCTGCGGCGTTCCGCGGACACCATGCAGCGCGCCCACGCCGTCAATCAAGGCGTGGGCGATCAGGCCGACGACGATCTGCTGCCAAGTTTTTGAGGAGTACACATATGAAGCCCCGCCTCAACGTCCATGTCGCCTACGAGCTCTTTGACAAGGTAGGACTTGCGGCCAAGCGGCCAGGCGTCACCAAGGCCGCCGTCGTCGAGGCCGCGCTCATGGGCTTCTTCTCAAAGGAATTCGACGATCAGCGCGACGGGGCGCTGATCCGGCGGCTCGACCGTATGACCCGCCAGTACGACCGGCTGGAGCGTAATCTCTCAATCTCCACCGAGACGCTGGCGCTTTACATCCGCTTTTTCCTGACCGTGACGCCGCCCTTGCCGAACACGGATCAGGACGCAGCGCGAGCACTGGGTAAGGAGCGTTTCGAATACTTCATCAGTCAGCTCGGACGCCGGCTCGCGGGCGGTAAAAACATGATCCGCGACGTGCTCGAAGAGATCAGCGCGGAGGAGAGCGATTTCTTCACGCAGGAGGAGGTCGAAGCGTTGCGGGCAGTGCGCGAGACCGCTTCCCCGAACAGTGAGGAACACGACGATAAATCGAACGGGGAAGTGGCTGATGTCTGACAGGTTCAATCCCGCCACCATCGACCGCCAGCGGACCATGCTGCGCACGGCCATGGGCCCGTCGATCGCCACCGCGCTCGCCGATCCGGCGGTGATCGAGGTGATGGTCAACCCGGACGGCCGTCTCTGGATCGACCGTCATGGCGATGGGCGGATCGATACCTGCGAACGGCTCGGGGCTTCCGAGGTGGAGCGGATCATCCGGCTTGTGGCCAGCCATATCGGCCAAGAGTGCCATCGCGATCGGCCGGTGGTCTCGGCGGAACTGCCGGAGAGCGGCGAGCGCTTCGAGGGCCTGCTGCCGCCGGTCGCGTCCGCGCCGTGCTTTGCGATCCGCAAACCGGCCGAGATGCTCTACCGGCTCATCGACTATGTCGAGGCGCACATTATGACGCCGCTTCAGGCGAAGGCGCTGGCAGAGGCCGTGGTGTTGGCTAAGAACATCGTCGTCGTCGGCGGCACAAGCTCCGGCAAGACGACGCTGGTGAATGCGCTTCTCGCCGAAGTCACCGATGGCGGCGACCGGGTGATCCTGATCGAGGACACGCGCGAACTCCACTGCGCCGCCGAGGATTGCGTCAGCCTACGGACCAAGCCAGGGGTCGCCTCGCTGGCCGACCTAGTGCGCTCGACCCTCCGACTCCGGCCCGACCGGATCATCGTCGGCGAGGTGAGGGGGCCGGAGGCGCTGGACATGCTCAAGGCCTGGAACACCGGCCATCCGGGTGGAATCACGACCCTGCACGCCAACTCCGCCCATGCCGGGCTCTATCGGCTTGAACAACTCATCCAAGAAGCCGTCGTCACCGTGCCGCGCCGGCTGATCGCCGAGGCGATCGACGTGGTGGTCTTCCTTAAAGGCCGCGGCTCGGGCCGTCGCGTGGAAACCATCGCCACGCTCGATGGCCTCACCGCCGATGGCGACTACAGCCTGACCCCGCTCACCCCCGTCCATCTCGTTCCATCGGACTGACCAGAGGAGACTTCTATGAACCCATCCGCTCTCGATCTTTGCTCGTGTTTTTCCAACCGCCACGCCGCTTTTCTGGCTCTCGCAATCGGCATCGCGTTTATGTGGCCGGGCGTCGCCCACGCGGCCGGGTCCGGTATGCCCTGGGAGGCTCCGCTTACCCAGATCCTGCAATCCATCGAGGGGCCGGTTGCGCGCATCGTGGCGGTGATCGTCATCATCCTGACCGGCCTGTCACTGGCCTTCGGCGAGTCTAGCGGTGGTTTCCGGCGCCTGGTGCAGATCGTCTTCGGGCTCTCCATTGCCTTCGCCGCCACCTCCTTCTTCCTGTCCTTCTTCTCCTTCGGCGGCGGAGCCCTGCTGGCATGAGGGGAATGACCATGATCGAAGGATTTGAGGTGCCCCTGCACCGCTCACTGACCGAGCCGATTCTCTTGGGCGGCGCGCCGCGCACGGTGGCCATCGTCAACGGCACGCTCGCCGCCGCCTTAGGGCTCGGTCTCCAACTCTGGATCGCCGGGATCGTTGTCTGGGTCGTCGGGCACGGTGTCGCGGTCTACGCCGCCAAGAAGGACCCGCGCTTCATGGAGGTCCTGGTCCGCCACATCCGTCACAAAGGCACTCTCTCATGCTGAACTTGGCTGAATACCGGAAGCGGCCGGCGCTGCTCGCGGATTACCTCCCCTGGGCCTGTCTGGTTGCGCCAGGAGTCGTTCTCAACAAGGACGGCAGCTTCCAGCGCTCGGCACGCTTCCGCGGGCCGGACCTCGAAAGCGCCACGGAAGCGGAACTCGTCGCCACCTGCGCCCGGATCAACAATGTGCTGCGCCGCTTCGGCTCCGGCTGGGCGCTGTTCTTCGAGGCCGAACGTCATGCGGCGCGCGATTATCCGCGCTCGGACTTTCCGGACCCGGTCTCGGCGCTCGTCGATGAAGAACGACGGGCGGCTTTCGAAGAAGCAGGCGCTCTCTTCGAGAGCGGTTATGTGCTCACCTTCGTCTATCTGCCGCCGGCCGAGACTGTCGGTAGGGCGGAGCATCTCCTCATCGAGACGGCCGATCAGAAGCAGGGGCTCGACTATCGCGATCATCTGGACACCTTCGTCCAGCAGACCGACCGCGCGCTCGACCTTTTGGCGGAACTGATGCCGGAGGTGGCGGCACTCACGGACGAGGAGACACTGACCTACCTGCACAATTGCATTTCGAACAAAAGGCATCGGATCGCCTGTCCGGAAATCCCGGCATACCTCGATGCGGTGCTCGTGGATACGCCGTTAACCGGCGGACTAGCACCCATGCTCGGCAACGCCCATCTCCGCGCGCTCACCGTGCTCGGGTTTCCCGGCGCGACCACGCCGGGCCTTCTCGATGCCCTTAATCATCTCGGGTTCGAGTATCGATGGATGACGCGCTTCTTGTCCGTAGACAAGGCGGCAGCCGAGAAGGTGATCCGCCGTTATCGCCGGCAATGGTTCGCCAAGCGCAAGTCGATCGCCGCCATCATCAAGGAGGTGATGACCAACGAGCAGTCGGTGCTCGTCGATACGGACGCCGACAACAAGACGGCGGACGCCGATGCCGCGCTGCAAGAGCTGGGGGCCGATCTCGTTGCCTACGGCTATGTCACCACGACTTTCGTCGTTTGGGATGAAGACGCGGCGAGGGCCCGCGAGAAGGTGCGCGCGGTACAGCGGGTCATCGACGGACGCGGCTTCGCCACCATCGAGGAGAGCGTGAATGCCATCGAGGCTTGGCTTTCGTCCTTGCCCGGTCATGTCTACGCCAATGTCCGGCAATCCCCGATCAACACGCTGAACCTGTCGCATATGATGCCATTGTCGGCTGCCTGGGCCGGACCGGCGCGAAACGCCCATCTGGATGGGCCGCCGCTCCTCACGGTGCGGACCAACGAAACCACGCCGTTCCGGCTCGTCACCCATATCGGCGATGTCGGTCACACGCTCATCGTCGGCCCGACGGGCGCGGGCAAGTCGGTGCTGCTTGCGCTGATCGCGCTCCAGTTCCGCCGCTACGCGCAGGCTCAGATCACCATCTTCGACAAAGGCGGCTCCGCGCGTGCCGCCGTTCTCGGCATGGGCGGGGATTATTTCGATCTGGGGGCGGCCACTGACGGCGTAAAGAACGCGCTCGCCTTCCAACCGCTTGCCAAGATCGACCTCACGGCCGAGCGATCATTCGCGCAAGGCTGGATCCTCGGCCTCCTCGCCCATGAAGGCGTCGCGGTCACGCCGGAGGTCAAGGACGCGGTCTGGTCGGCGCTTTCCAACCTGGCGGCGGCACCCCAGCCCGAACGCACGCTGACGGGACTAGCGTCACTCCTGCAACGCAGCGAACTTCGCCAGGCGCTTCAGCCCTACACGCTTGAAGGCCCCTATGGCCGGCTCCTCGACGCCGATGACGAGCGCTTGAGACTGAGCGCCGTCCAGTGTTTCGAGATGGAGGCGCTGATGCACGAGGCCGGGGCGGTGCTTCCGGTGCTCACCTATCTCTTCCACCGCCTCGACGAGCGCTTCGACGGGCGCCCGTCGCTCCTGATTCTCGATGAGGCCTGGCTGTTCCTGGACAACCCGGCTTTTGCCGCGCGCATCCGCGAATGGCTGAAAACGCTCCGCAAGCAGAATGTCTCTGTTGTTTTTGCGACCCAGGGTCTCTCCGACATCGCCGGTAGCTCCATCGCGCCAGCCATCATCGAGAGCTGTCCGAGCCGCATCTTTTTGCCCAACGACCGGGCGGTCGAGCCGCAAGCCAAGGCGGTCTATGAGGCCTTCGGGCTCAATGATCGACAGATTGAGATCATCGCCCGCGCGGTGCCTAAGCGCGACTACTACTACCAGTCGCGCCAGGGCAACCGCCTGTTCGAGCTCGGACTCGGGCCCGTAGCACTTGCCCTCATCGGCGCCGGTACCAAGCAGGACCATGCCCTGATGGATGAGCTGATCGCCGCTCATGGCGAAGGGGCGTTCGCGGAGTGCTGGCTGCGCGCCAAGGGGCTCGATTGGGCGGCTGAGCTGATCGCTGAGAGTGATCGAAACAACAAGGAGACCGAAATTGAAACGACCGTTTGAGATGGCGGGCGCACTGGCGCTGGCTTGTCTGATAAGCGCACAGACGGCAGTGGCCGAGGAGGGCTGGCCGCGCTGCTCGCGCGAGGACAACTGTCCCGACACGTATCTGAATGTCGTAACCAGACAGGGCGACGCCAGGCTCTTGATTGGCCCCTCTTGTGCCGGAGCCTGGCGCCATATTTGGGGCAAGCGTGATGCGCACCAGACGATCATGCAATGGCTTGACGCCAGCGCGGTGACGGCCAGCGGCTCGCTGTGCATCCCACTTCATCCGGATGTAAACGAAATTCGCATCGCCTCGACCGGCGGTCATTGCGGTGAAGTGTCCGCGCCGGAGATTTCGTCCGCCAGCAAACCTGGTGGCGGTGCGGTACTGCGGCGGTCGTTTGGTGGCGCAGCGGCGGTTGCCCTGCCGGGGTGCCACGCCCGCATCGGCAATGCGCAGATCGGCGAGATCGCTTATGGCGGCATCGCCCTCGACTTTTCCGACGGCTACGGCTTTGGCGACAGCTACGCCAAAAGCCATTTCTACGGCGTCTATGACGGCTTCGACCAAGGCCGCGTCCGGCCGCTCGGGGCCTCCGTTTACGCCATCAGCGAATTCAACACCTACCACTACCGCGTCGAAATCCTGGCCCGCGGCCAGGACGGTTGGACTTGGTTTGACCTTGGGGACAACACGGAGGACCACGGACGATGACTCTCAAAAAGAAACTTCTCTCGGCCTGCGCCGCCTTGGCGTTCGGGCTCGCGGGTGTGAACGTGACGGCTCCACCCGCGCAGGCAATCGCCGTCTTCGACGGCGCTAATTTCGGCCAGAACCTCCTGCAGGCGGTTCGCGCCCTTATGCAAATCAACAACCAGATCAATCAGCTCGCCAACGAAGCGCAGATGCTGATCAACCAGGCGCAAAATCTGGCCAGCCTACCCACGTCGGTCGCCGCGGACCTGCAAGCCTCGCTGCGGCGGGTCGATGGTTTGATCCAGAATGCGCAAGGCATCGCCTATCAGGTCTCGGCGATCGACAGCGAATATCGCCGGCTTTTCCCGGAACAGTATGCGTCCGCCGTCTCGACCTCGCGGATCATTCAGGATGCGCAAGAAGCTTGGGCGTTAGCGCGTCAGGGATTCAAGCACAGCCTCGAAGTCCAGGCCGAGGTCGTCGGGCAGGTGCGCGGCGACACGATCGTGCTCGACCGGCTGGTCGCCAGGAGCCAAGGCGCCGTCGGCAATCTGCAAGCTGTCCAAGCCGGCAACCAACTGACCGCGCTCGCCGCCAAGCAGTCGATGCAACTCCAGACCCTGCTCGCGGCCTCGGCCCGGGCCGAATCTTTAGACCGCGCCCGCACCGTCGCAGCCCATGAGCAGGGCCGTGCCCGGTTCGAGCGCTTCCTCGGCGACGGCTCCGCCTACACGCGGCGTTAGGCAAGAGCAAGGCGATGGGCGACCTCAACGTCATCGATGGGTTCACGAGCACCTTCGTGACCTATATCGATTCCGGCTTCGGGTTGCTGGGGCCGGACATCGCCTTCCTGACCACGATCCTGATCGGGATCGACATCACGCTCGCCGGCCTCTTCTGGGCCATGGCGGACGACAAGTCGATCATCCCGGCACTGATCAAGAAAGTCCTCTATGTCGGCGCTTTCGCCTTCATCCTGAACAATTTCGCGGCGCTGGCGACGATCATCTTCGACAGCTTCGCCGGGCTCGGCCTGCGCGCCACCGGCTCGCCGATCACAGCTGCAGATCTGATGCGGCCCGGCTTTGTGGCAGCGACCGGCTATGATGCCGCCGAGCCGCTTCTAGCGGAAGTCGGCGATCTGATCGGACCGATCGCCTTCTTCGAGAATTTCGTCACCATCGCGGTCTTGATGTTCGCCTGGGTCGTGGTGCTGCTCGCCTTCTTCATCCTCGCGATCCAGCTCTTCATCACCATCCTCGAATTTAAGCTGACGACGCTCGCCGGCTTCGTCCTCGTGCCCTTCGCGCTCTGGAACAAGACCGCCTTTCTCGCGGAGCGGGTGCTCGGCAATGTGATCGCTTCCGGCATTAAACTGATGGTGCTCGCGGTCATCGTCGGCATCGGCTCGACGCTCTTCGGCGCCTTCGCTGCCTCCTTCGCCGGTGGCGACATCACCCTGGAGCAGGCCGCTTCCACCGTGCTCGGCGCGCTCTCGATCTTCATGCTCGGTATCTTCGGCCCCGGCATCGCCGCCGGACTTGTCTCCGGCGCACCGCAACTCGGCGCCGGCGCTGTCGTCGGATCGGTTGCCGGCCTCGCCATCGGCGGCGCCGCTGCCGCCGGAGCAGCCGTCGGCGGGGCGCGGGCTCTCGGTGCCGGGGCGAGCGGTGCGACCCGAGCAGCTTCGTCCATGGCAGGCGGGGCAAGCGCCGCCTATGGCCTCGGCCGCGCTACATCCAGCGCTTCCGATGCGGCGGGCGTCGCGGCCGGTGTTGCCGGCGTCGCGCGAGCCGGAGCGGGCGCTGTCGGCCAGGGCGTTCGCGGCGCTGCCGGCCGCGCCACGTCGGGCGCTCGCCAATCCTTTGCGGCGGGCCAGAGAGGCGCCTTCACCGCCACCGGCGGCACACTTTCAAGCACTGCGGACAATCCTGGCGCCGCTGCGGGCGAGGTCGGTGCTCCGGCCTGGGCGCAGCGGTTACAGCGCGGACAACGTCTCCGCGAAGGCGCGACGATCGCAGTTCACACCGTGCGCGATGGCGACAGACCGGCTTCCGGTGAAAACCCCAGATTGAGGGATGACGATTGATGTTTAAACGTTCGACGACCGCCTACGGACAGACGCCCGAACCCGTAACGCCCTATCAGAGGGCAGCGCAAGTCTGGGACGAACGCATCGGTTCGGCCCGCGTTCAGGCCCGTAACTGGCGGCTCATGGCCTTCGGTTGCCTCGCCCTTGCCATAGGGCTATCCAGCGGCGTTGTCTGGCAGGCCGGGCGCAGCACGATCACGCCTTATGTCGTCGAGGTCGATAGGCTCGGCGAGGTGCGCGCTGTCGGTCCAGCCATTGCGGCTTACGATCCGACGGATGCCCAGATCGCCTACCATCTGGCGCGCTTTGTCGAAAACGTCCGGTCCCTCTCGATCGATCCGATCATTGTGCGGCAAAACTGGCTGCGCGCCTACGGCTACGCCACCGATCGCGCCGCCAACACGCTCAATGACTATGCCCGGGAGAACGACCCCTTCTCCAAGGTCGGTCAGCGGACAGTCACCGTCGAGGTGACAAGCGTCGTGCGATCTTCGGGTGACAGTTTCGACCTGCGTTGGCGTGAGCAGGCCTTCGAGAACGGAACGCTTGCCGGGACCACCCGCTACACCGCCGTCTTCTCGATCGTGCTCCAGCGCCCCCGCACCGAGGAAGCGCTCAGGAAAAACCCCCTCGGCATCTACGTCCACGCGCTCAATTGGAGCCGCGACCTCATCGCAGGAGAAAACCAATGATACGATCACGAACCGCCCGAATTCTGATATCCGCCGCCGCTGCGGTGGCGCTCGCCGCTTGCGCGAACAGGCAATTGCCACCCGAGATCAGTTACGACGCCGAGGATTTCAATGCGGCTGCCCTGACCGTCGAGCAGCCCCGGCCCGTTGAAATCGTCACGTTGCCGCAACCCTTGCCTCTACCGGGCCAGTTGAAGCCAGCGCCCGGAGACCGTCGGCCTGACGAAGACGATAATCGACCGCCCGAAACCCGAGTCATTGACGCCAACGAAGCCGCGACGGTTGAGCCAACAGCGGACGGCTATATCAACGCGATTCAAGTCTATCCCTATACGGAAGGGGCACTCTACCAGCTCTATACAGCGCCGAGCCAAGTCAGCGACATCGCGCTCCAGCCAGGCGAGAAGATCGTCGCGGTCTCCGCGGGCGACACCGTCCGCTGGGTCATCGGCGATACGGTGAGCGGCTCGGGAAACGCTGCCCGCGCCCATGTCTTGGTGAAGCCAATCGCCGACGATCTCAGATCCAACCTCGTCATCATCACCAACCGCCGCGCCTATCACCTGGAACTCACCAGCACGCCGGAGACCTATATGGCATCGGTCTCTTGGGCGTATCCGCACGATCAGCTGATGGCTCTGCAACGCCGCAATGCGGCCGCTGAAGTGGCGGCCGAGCAGCTCGTCGACCGTGGTCTTGCAGTTGATAAGCTGCGGTTTCGCTACGCCATCAGCGGCGATAATCCGCCGTGGCGTCCGGTGCGCGTCTTCGACGACACCAACAAGGTCTACATCCAGTTCCCGGCGCGGCTCGACCAGGGTGAGGCGCCGCCGCTCTTCGTCGTCGGGCCGGACGGCGAGAACCAGCTTGTGAACTTCCGCGTGCGCGGCTCGTACTACATCGTCGATCGGCTCTTTGCCGCCGCCGAACTGCGGCTTGGTCAAGACCCCCAGCAGGTTGTGCGTATCACCCGCACCGACGGCCGGCCCGCCGTCGGCAACACCCGTCAGAACGAGACCGATCCTGGGAGTGAGCGATGACGACGGACGATCCTTCCAGTTCTGGCCCGCTTAAGGTCGATCCCGAAGATCTGGCGCTGCGGGCCAAACCACGCCCGGTCACGCGGATCAACCGCCGCGTACTGATGTTGCTCTCAGGGACGGGGCTGCTTCTGATCTTCGGCGCGATCATCTTCGCGCTCGATCCACCGCGGCTGTTCGACCGCGACGACACGGGCCGCGAGCTTTACCGGACCGACAACAATCAAACACCCGAAGGTCTTGAAGGCCTGCCGCGCAACTACAGTGATTTGCCCAGACCACCAGTGGAACTCGGGCCACCGTTGCCGGGCGACCTGGGAGGGGCGATTCTCGACGCCGAGCGCGAGTTTGGGATCGAACCGGTGCCCGAATTGCCATTTCGGTCGAACCCGGAGGACGACGCGCTCCGCGCCGAGCGCATCCGGCAAGCGCGCTTGGCGCAGCAAGGCCGCGAGGCTGCTGTTTTCTTCCAGCTCACGACTCGGACGGCCGGCGCTGCCGCTCAGGCAGATATCGCGGGGGTACAGACGCCGTTGGGGCCCGGCGGCGCGCCAACCGACCCCAATCCCTTCGATGCTGCCCGCGCCGGCGTGCCTTCTGGACCGCTGGAGCTGGATCTCCAGAACGATCAGAATTTTCAGGGGCGCAAGCTGGATTTCTTGAACCAGGGCGTCGACGGCAAGATCTACAATCCGCACGCCCTGCAGGACCCGGCTTCGCCCTATCAGGTCATGGCGGGGACCATCATCTCCGCCAGCCTTGTCACCGGCATCAACTCCGACCTGCCGGGGCGCGTCATCGCTCAGGTCACGGAGAATATCTACGACACGGTTTCAGGCCGCTATCTCCTCATCCCGCAAGGTTCCCGCGTGATTGGGACTTATGACAGCGTCGTCGCCTTCGGGCAGGAGCGCGCCCTGGTTGTCTGGCAGCGGATCATCATGCCGGACGGCTCATCCATGGTGATCGAGAACCTGCTTGCGACCGACACGGCGGGCTATGCCGGTCTCGAAGATGAGGTCGATTTCCATACCTGGCGGCTCATCAAGGGCATCGTGCTCTCGACCCTCTTGGGCGTCGGCACCGAACTCACCTTCGGCGAACAGGAAAGCGATCTGGTAGCGGCGATCCGGGAGTCCTCACAGGACAGCACCAATCAGGTCGGTCAACGCCTCACCGAGCGCAACCTCAACATCCAGCCCACCATCACCATCCGCCCTGGTTGGCCGCTTCGGGTCATCGTCAACAAGGATTTGGTGCTGCGGCCCTACGGAGGGGGAGGAGAGGGGCAATGACAGGACTGAAACTCGGCCGTCTGCCAGACCGCAATGCCGTGAAGATCAGCTTCACGGCGAGCCCGGAGCTCAAGGCCGCCCTTGACGATTATGCCGAGATCTATCGGCGTACATACGGACAGAAGGAGACCGTCCACCAACTCATTCCCTTCATGCTGGAGGCGTTCATCAATGCCGATCCCGGATTCAAACGGGCGCGGAAGGAACTGAGTGGTTCCCGTGCGCCATCATCTACCACCCAAGCAAAGGAGACCTGAGTTATGGCTACTATTGGAAGCTTTACCGCATCGAAAGACGGCTATGTTGGCACCATTCGCACCCTGACGGTCAACGTCAAAGCACGAATCGTTGCCAACGATCAGAAGAAGAGCGAGGGCGCCCCGGATTTTCGGGTCTACGCCGGTCGGGCCGAGCTCGGCGCCGCCTGGAAGGCGCGGTCAAATGGCGAGGAGCCGCGCGACTATATCAGCGTCCAGCTCGATGATCCCAGCTTCCCCGAGCCCATCCGCGCAGCTCTTTTCGAGGACGACGGGGCGGCGTTTCTGGTGTGGAATCGTCGGGACAGTTAGGTAGGTTTGGGCTCGTCGCTGAAGAGCAGTCCAGCGTTTCGTAGGTACATCGGACAGCTGGAGTGCAACGAACAGCAATCCATCATCGGATATTCGTTGATTGTCTTTCTCGATCCGTCTCGGCTTGTGGCAAATTTGTGGCGAGAATGCTGACCTACTTCTTTGAGGACTCAGGACGTTCCACCGCAGAAGGCTATCTAGATATTTTGCTTCAGCAGGAAAGCCATGTCGGTCATGGCGCTTTCTGAGGATAGCCAGTTTGCGCCTTCGGACACCAGCAGCATTGGTGCCAGCTGGTCGAGCAGGGGCGTTCCCTGCAAATGGCTTCTCACCATGTCCGGCGACAGCCGTCCGATTGTTGCCAAAACCCAGTCCCGCACCCCGGCATTCGACTCTGCGGCATTCGTAAGATGGCGCAGTACTTCAGGACTGCCGATGACATGCAGAGTTTCGCTTGCGGCAGGCGCATTCTGTGGGTCGCCGGTCAGCAGTAGCTCTACAAGCGTTTGGATCACGTCCGAGGGTGTATCCGGCCCGAATCCGGCAATGGCATGATAGGCGACGTTCTCTTCCTCATCGCCAATGAACGGTATGAGTTCGGCATATGCTCCGAGGCCTGCTTTTCCAAGACCCCACAGGGCAGCCTGCCGCCGTTCATCTCCCTTGAATTCGTTTGCACCGGCAACACGCAGCAGCTCGTCCCGCGCGAATTGAGTGCCAAGCTCGGTCAGGATCAGTATGGCTTCCATGCTAAGGTCGGCAGGGCCATCCCCCCATATGACGGCGGAAACGTAATCCTGCCCCCTGGCGGACTCTAAAGCAGAGGCCGAACCCGCAGCTTCAAGCGCCACACGTAATTCGCCCTCTGTATCAAGAAGGCCTTCAAGAACGCTCACCGCTCTTGCGTGCAGATCGGGCCGGAAGCGGATCGCCTTGACCGCTGAATACCGGTCTACCGCATCTTCCGAAGAAATCTCATCAAGTGGGCTGTAAGCCCGATCCAAATGCGGACGCAGATCGGCCATGCTCTCTGGCGCGCCGGCAAGGAACGTGACTTCGGCTTCAAACGTGTCACCCGGCGCTACGTAGGTATGCTTGCCGTTCAGGGTGTAGGTCTGTTTCCGGGGTGCTTTTTCATCCCTTTCCATCATGATCACAAGCTTTTGCTCTGTGACCGAAAGCACCCGGCCCGGACGGCTTGGCACCGTAGCGGGCCAGGTACGATCCCGTTCAGCGCCTTCCGAGGCGGATTTCGGTGCGCCCAGCTTTGATTGCCCCACTGACTCCCGCAGCGATCCAACCGTAAAGTAAACGGCCCGGTCCGCCGGTACCGGCCCGTCCGGCCCATCGCCACAGGCGATGAGGGCCACTACATCCTCATCTGTCAGTCCGGCATCCCATATACGATCCGGATTGTTCGGCGCATCGCTCATCCGGATTTTGAGATCGCTCTTGGCGCGGACTTCCAGGCGCAACCCTGTCTTTGCACACAGGAGATCGGGCAGGCGCAGGCGCTTTACTTTCGTGGCCCAGATCTTATTCGATCCGCAATAGCGTTCCAGCTCAATCGGCTCGAAGCCCATAGACCGCAATTCGTCGCTGACGCGGTGGACTCCGCGCGCGCCCATAGTCAAGAATCGAAGGAAGCTGCTATCGACTTTAAATCCCATCAGCGACCTGCCGAATCGTCAGCCGGTGTGACAAGAGTGGCCGGCGTAACACCCAAAGCCTTAGCAAGTACAAATATATTCTCCAGGCTAACATTACGCTCCTGGCGCTCAATAGAACTAATATAAGTGCGATGAAGATCGGCCCGGTCAGCCAATTCTTCTTGGGATAAGCCCGCAGATAGTCTTAACCGACGAACATTTTCTGCTAGTATTTGTTTTGCATTACTTAACGGCACACTAAAGCCTCTTTGTATCTTGAATCGAGCTTAGGAATGTGCCAACTTTGAGTCTACAGACTTTGCGTTACGTCTCTGGCAAACAGGCACCCACAGGAGGACCGTTTGAATCCCGACCTTGACCCGCTTTCCGAAACGATCACAGCGCCGCGCACGGACGCGATCTATAATTGCCATGCGTATCTGACCAAGGTTCCGGTTGCCGCGATTCGCCCCTTCATAGAAACCTTCACTGCGCCCGGTGATACGGTTGTCGATTTCTTTGCAGGTTCCGGCATGACCGGCCTGGCCGCATTGATGAGCGGTCGCCGTGCCACCCTTAGTGATATCTCTGCCCTGGGAAAACATATCGCCAGCGGCTATCTGGCGACCGTATCGCCTTCCGAATTTCGGGGTACGGCTCAGTCGGTCATGGCGACGGCGCGCACAGCTATCGGGGATTTGTACACGACACAGCGGGAAAGTGACGGAGCCGAGGTCGAGATGGTCCGCGCGGTCTGGTCCTTCACCTATGTCTGTCCTGCCTGCTCAAACGAGATCGTCTACTACGATCACCTTTCGCCTACCGGCTCACCTCCCAAGGCATGCCCGTCCTGCGACGGACCCTTTGCGCGCCGCAACTGGTCTCGCGGCGAGGATGTGCCGGTCGAGGTGGTGGTTCATGGTCTTGACGGCAGGCATACACAGCAGCCTGTGTCGGATTTCGATCAGGCCAAGATTGCCGAAGCGATAGCCGATCCGCGTCAGAAGGACGTGCCGTCACTCACTATTGATGACCATCGGGAAATGTATAGCCGCTCCGGGCTCGGCAAAGCCGGGATGACGGAAACAGCACTGTTTTTCTCGCCCCGCAACGCTATCGCTCTGCTAGAGCTTTGGCGTGCGATCAATGCCGTCAATGACGAGCAGATTCGCCAGAAGTTGCGTTTTGCCTTTACGGCGATTCTTCCGCGCGCGTCCCGCCGATACCAGTGGTCAGCAAAGCGGCCCCTGAACGCGCAGAACCAGACCTACTACATTGCCCCTGTCTATTATGAATGGAACGTGTTCGAGCTGTTCGGGCGCAAGGTCGAAGCAGCCATGCGCGCCGATCAATTGCTGTTTGATGGCGGCGCTGAGCCGTTGTTCGAAAGCGTTTCTGACAGAGATGTGACTTACGCACTCGCTTCCGCTGATCAGCTTTCTCATATCGAAGACGCCAGCGTCGATTACGTCTTCACTGATCCCCCGTTTGGCAGCAACATTTATTACAGCGATATGAGCCTGTTTCATGAGGCCTGGCTAGGCAAGACCACCGACAATACCAGTGAGGCCGTCGTTCACACGACAGGCAAACGAAAAAAAGGATCAGCCGATCGTTACCGGGCGCTACTCGAAGGTGCGTTTTCGGAGGCATTTCGTATTCTCAAGCCGGGACGCTATATGTCTGTCGTATTCGGCAACAGCAGTGGCCAGATATGGGGGCTCGTACAACATTCCCTGCGGGATGCGGGATTTAGCGCCGCGCCCGTCCATGTTGCCATTCTCGATAAGGGCCAGCGCTCGGTAAAAGGCCTGAATTCCGGCTCAGAAGGCGTCGTTACCGTTGATTTGATTCTGACCGTCAAGAAACCTGCCGAAACTGAGTCTGCGGATGATGCCCGCCCGCTTTCCAATGGCGATACGGCGGCGCTGATTCAGGAAGCTGTTCGGGAGTTTTCGACTGAAGATGCCAAGAACCCTAGTCACGTCTATGCCAGGATTCTTCGGAAAGCCATTGAGCGCCATTTCACGCTCGATGACCTGCATTTGGGCGATGTGCTGATAGCGCTCAGGAATGCCGGTTACTCGGTAGACAGAAAGACAGGGCTACTCATTGCACCTGCTGCCAAATCAGAGGCAGCATAGATAATGTTGGTAACCGGAGGTGCTATCTGTTTATCGCAGGTCAGATTGAGATCACCATGATCGATGTTGAAGAGGCAGGAAACATCACAGCGGAGGTCGCACGGATGATCTAAGGAAGGATGCCGTGAACCGGCCTCCCTCGATATTGATGATCGATACAAAGGTTGGGGGCTAGAGACAAAAATGTATGTCTCGGAAATACATGTATCAGGATTTCGGTGCTTCGGCCCGGAAAGCCCCCTTACGCTCAAATTGCGCCGTGGTCTGAATATTCTTGTCGGACCAAATGACTCTGGCAAAACTGCCGCCATCGATGCCCCGCGATTTGTCCTGTGGACTCGAGGTGATGACTATCTTCGGCTGGAACCGGAGGATTTTCATGTCAAACCTGACGGTAGCAGAGTCACAGAGCTTCTTATCCGCTGCACTTTCGATCAACTCACGCCCGATGAGGAGGCGCGCTTCCTTGAATGGTGCAGCAACGAAGCTGGAACTCTCCGGCTGCATGTCTGCTTGCGTGCAACGCTCCGCAAGCTAGTCGGTGGCGGTGAATCGGTCATTCCGCTCTATCGTGCGGGGAATAATGGCGATGGCTTGCCGCTTGAAGGTGATCTCCGCGAATACCTGAAATCCACCTATCTCAGGCCACTCAGGGATGCCGAACGAGAGCTGCGGTCAGGCCGCAGGTCGCGCCTTTCACGTATTCTCGGTGCATTGCCTGCCATGGCGACACAAGCCGATCCGGCACAACCGGGCGCACCCGCTACCCTCAGAGACACAATGGTGCAGGCTGATACCGAAGTTGACGCCAACCAAGCCGTTCAGAGTGTACAGAGCGCTGTCAACACGACCTATCTTGATGATTTGTCTTTCTCGGGCGATCCCCTCAATGCCACCTTAGGGCTTGGTGCGAAGGGGTCATTCGATCACCTTCTCGAACGGCTTGAGCTATATCTTAATTCGCCACCGGGCCGAACGGTGCGGCTTGCGCGAGGACTTGGCTACAACAATTTGCTGTTTATGGCGGCGGAACTTCTTCTACTTCAGTCCCGCCCTGATCAGGTTCCGTTCCTTCTGATTGAGGAGCCGGAAGCACATCTTCATCCTCAACATCAAACACTCTTTATGCAGGTGCTTGAAGATCGGGCAGCGCCCGTACCTGAAGGCGAACAGGGCCAACAGGTTCAAGTTTTGCTTAGCTCACATAGTCCTCAGCTTGCGGCTAGCGCCGATCTGAATGCGATGGTGATGATCATCGGTCATAAAGCCTATCCCCTGGGCAAGGGCCATACGAAACTTGAGGGCGACGATTACTCTTTTCTGCGCCGGTTTCTCGATGCCACGAAGGCAAACCTGTTCTTTGCGCGGGGTATAGTCGTTGTCGAAGGTGACGCCGAGAATCTATTACTGCCTGCCATTGCCAAAAAGATCGACAGGCCCTTTGCAAAGCATGGTGTATCCATCGTCAATGTTGGTCATCGTGGCCTGTTTCGTTACAGCCGCATTCTACAGCGAATGGACGGTACCGCGATGCCGGTGCCGGTGGCCCTTATTCCTGATCGCGACATTCCGCCGGACGCTGCAAAGGCTCTTGTAGGCGATCGCGCAACCGAAGGGGAATGGGAAGCGGACAAGAAAGCCGCACACATGGAAAATCTCCTGAAGCACGTAGGCGGTGCCGTCAAAGCCTTTCCTTCCGAGCAATGGACACTTGAGTTTGATCTGGCCCGGCAGCCTGATTGTGCTCTGATTGTTCATCAGGCCATTCAGATTGCCAAGGGAAGGGCTGGAAAGACCAGCGATCAAATCGCCGCCGATGCGAAGACAGAAGTAGAAGCCTGGCAGGCGGACGAGATGAAAACCGCAGATGATATTGCGGTCTGCATTTTTGAACCGCTCCATAAAAATCAGATTTCCAAGACGGTTGTTGCAGAACAACTCGCCGCCTTAATCGACGACTTGCCTGACGGTTCAGAGGAATTCAAGGCAAAGCTCCCTGCCTACGTGGTCAATGCAATTGAGTATGTCACGAACTCCCCGGTACCAGCGGCTCCCGCGCAGCAAACACCGCCCGCAACAGAACAGGCGGCGGAAGAATGATTGAAGTTCCGCCTCTCACGCCCAGGTTGCTGGATGAACTCGGTGAGGAGCTTGGCGGATGCGACTTTACAGGCGCAAATCAGAGATCGTTTCTGTCCTCAACCGAATCCTGCGATGTACAGGCGGCACCGGGTAACGGCAAAACGACGTTATTGGTAGCAAAGCTTGCGCTCCTGTCACGATGCTGGACTTCACGCACACAAGGCGTCTGTGTTGTATCCCATACGAACGCAGCGCGGGAAGAGGTGGAGAAAAAGCTCTTCTCTCATCCCCTGGCATCCGCATTTCTTGGATACCCCCACTTTATCGGCACCGTGACGGCTTTTATCGATCGCTTTGTCGCGCTTCCCTATCTTCGCGGACTCGGCTGGTCCGTTCAGCGCATAGACGATGATGTTTTTGCCGCCGTTGCGGGCTCAAGATGGCGTTCAAAGCCTGCTCTGATTACATACTCTCAGATGAATAACGGCAGAAACCGGCGCGCCCTGGATCAATTCGTCTCAAGTCTGGAGCTTGCCGGTGATTTTGCATGTACGGCTGAGGCCGCGCCTCATCGACTGCAAATCCGCCACCGGCAACGTCAACCCGGTCCGCAAAGCCAATCCGGGATCGCTCTTGAGGAGCTAAAAGCCGAGATCGTTAATGAGGGGTTCTACCGGTTTGCCGATATGACCGCCCTGGCTCATCAGGCTATCGAAAAATGCCCGGCTCTTATCGAGCGCATCCGCCAGCGCTTTCCGCTCGTTTTGCTTGATGAGGCACAGGACACAAACGGAGCGCAGCTTGCATTGCTCGACCGCTTGTTTTGCGATGGTGTCGCATACCAACGACTGGGCGACCAGAATCAGACTCTCTACGAAGACGAAAACCTAACGCCAAACGATTACTGGCAGGCCGCCGATGGCGTTATTCCTCTAAATGAGACCCGGCGCTTTGGTGCAGAAATTGCCGCATTTTCCAGTCGTCTGACTGTTCGTGCCACACAGGAGATCGAAGGGAAGCCCGGTATTCCGAACCGGCGCAGCCTCATCCTGTTTGATGGAGAGTCCATTAATGCCGTGCTTCCGACATATGCGGGCGAAGTGCACGCTCATTGGGGAGAAAATCTTACACAGGATCACGAGATTTGGGCTGTAGCTTCCCGGCACAATCCCACCCGGGACAGAACCGGGGATTGGCCCAAAACCCTTATCGATTATTGCCCGGATTACAGAAGTGGCAAGGGCCGTCAAAGCCGTCCCGACAGGCTTTGCGCTTCCTTGCGTCAGGCCTCGATACTGAACGAAGCACACTCATCGCCGGCGGAAATTGTTGATCTGTTCGTATCCGGGACCGTTGGCCTACTCCGTCGTCAAGGAATTCAAGACTCCTCAGACAAAGCCGTTAGCAAGCGCAATCTCTGGAGCTATCTTGCTTCCATTGATACGCATCTTCCTCTCAAGCTACGACGGTTGATGCGGGACCATGTTTTGGTCGGCAACGCCGCATGGGACACGGCTTCATGGGATATCTTCTGCCGCGACCTCAAGTTAATCTTGAATATAGATCAACCCCTCGTGCCAGCCGCCACGGCTTTTCTGGAATTCGTTGAAGAAGGCGCAGTCGATCACGATGCACAGGCCCGTCAGCGTTCGCGAACGGTATTCGTTCATGATGATATTCCGATCAGGTTGGGATCGATCCATTCCGTGAAGGGTAAAACCGTCGATTCAATCCTTGTCGTCGAAACCGAAGTCTGGCGGGGACAGGCTTTGGACCTGCGGGCGATGGACCTCGCCACAGTCCTGCCTCACGTATTCGGATTAGAGGACCGGCACTTTGGTGACAACGTTGCGCAGCTAGCAGCGGCCACTAACGTATTCGTTGCAGCTACAAGGCCGCGAGAACTCTTGTCATGCGCCCTGCGCAAAGAGGCAGCAAATGACGAACTGGTTGCTCTCGCCCGTGATCAGGGCTGGCATATTCATGATCTGACGCCATGAACGCTGAGCAAAAAGATGTGTTGATGCGGATAGGGGCTGCGCTGGTTTTCGTGCAGTCTGCCGAGCAAGTGATCCGTTTGTGTATGATATTTGTTTTGCAGAAAGACAGCCCTCTCACAATTGAGAAATTGGAAAAGCAAACCAGGGAAGAGCGCAAGAAAACACTTGGATATTTTTTGGGCGAACTACGCAAGAGGGCCGACCTGGACGAGAGTTTCGATGCCTTATTGGAAGAATTTCTGGAAGAGCGGAACATTCTTGTTCACAACGTGGACGACGTTCCTGGTTGGAATCTCCAGACCACAGAAGGCCGCAAGATTGCCAGCGCTTTCGTGGACGGTTTCATTAGAAAGACAGTCGAAATCTTGAAGGTGTTCGCGGGGCTCATTCGCTCATGGCAGGAACAGACAAATTTCGACGTTTCTGTTCCAACGGCAGAGGAATTTTTTGCTGAAATTGACACCGATTATAAATCGCTCGTTGACGACATATTCTTTGAAAAAGGCTCTTAAGAGGAGCCAAGCCATGCATTGCGGCGATCGAAGAGGGCGCGTTCGGCTTTGCCGGACTTGGCTCTAGGCGCAATGCGCCCGGAGCCGCCTGCGGGCGTCTCCGCCATAAGGTGACGATCCCTCGCGCATTTTTTTATGGACAGCGCGCGAGTGGCGCTTGAGTTTCATCCAATCCAGAAGGGCTTAGGGAGGACGCTGCCCTCCCTCCCTTGGCACGTCTTCTTTGGTCCGGCAGGGCCGCATCCGGCGCAGACTTGTGACGCCCGCCCCGGTCCGCCGCCCGGCTAGCCACGAACACGTACCGGCCTACACCCTCCCGGTCTCGCCGATGGGCAGGGGTGCATGTGCACCCGTCTATCGATCTTTTGAAAGGAGAGCGAAAATGACGACAACAACAGACCTGAAAGATTTTGGATTTCGTGAGCTTCGTATGGCGGCGGGGCTGCTCACGGCCTACTGCGAAAACCCGCCTGAGTTCCTGAGCGACGGCGTTCATCTGAAGATGAATACCCATGGGTATCGGCGGGATAGCGATTGAAGACACACCGTTAATAGGTAAGGGATGTCCTTCCTATCCTTCCTCGATGCTAGCTTTCAGCTTTCCGCTAGCACTTCAACAACGCGACCAGGAGTCATGAATACGATCAGCCCGCGCCGTGCTCCGGTTGCTGCCAGATAATCACCAACCTGACCACGGTACTGTTCCGTCTCAGACTGGCCAGGGCTCACATCGCTCTTCCAGTCAATAACGACTTCAATGTGGCCGGCATCATCAGCGGCAATAGCGTCAGCGATCCCAGCAGTGAACGTTAGGGCCTCCTCTTCTACCGTACCGGCGTAGACGCGAAACTCGGGGGATAATCGAGATCGCAGTTCTGCAATTTCCCGGATTTGTATCGTCCGAGTCACAGTGGTAGCCATTTCATCGCTGGACGGGCCGGAAGATGCATCCTCTGTATCCGTGAGTCCAATCTGAGCTAGAAGTTCAGCGGCCCGCGCACGTAGAATTGTTTCATCCTGCTCCAATTCCCCCGTGAGAACTTCTTCCATAAGTTTGTGCAGAATCAAGCCACGTTCTCGGCCTCCCTGGATACGGGGTTCCTCAGCGGGATAAGGCAAGCTTTCAGTGATTGCGTCAGCGCCGACAAATATTTCTTCTTCTGGTTCCGATGGCTCCGGCGATCCTTCATGCCTGCTTGGTTGATGCCAGGTGATACGCCGCTGTGAAGCAGCAACCGTTGCCGCTTCGTGCTGCCACGTCGCTTCGTCTTGAGCGTTATCGCCGTCCGAGCCAACCTGCGGCGGCGATCCACTAAATCGTGTCGCGTCAAAAACCGGAAGCGCCTCTATATCGATATCAATCAGACTGAGCCAATCATTGGGAAGGCGCTCATTCTGTTTTGTCAGGAGAAGCAGATCACGGGCACGGGTGAGAGCAACATACCAGAGACGAACGCGTTCGCGGCGCGATTCCTCAGCTTCCTCGTTGCTAACCGCCTCATAATCTAGGCTTGGAAAATTGAATACTTTAAAATGCACGCTGTCATTCTGACGCCGATACAAAAAGCTCGTATCGGACCAGAGAATGGTTGTGGAATTAATTGGAATGACGATTGGCCATTCAAGGCCTTTCGACGAATGCATCGTGATGATCGATACCGCATCTGCTTCAGCGTCTGGTCTGCCTTCAGCTTGAGAGTCCCCATCTTCCCAGCGTTGCCATAGTGCGCGTGCAAAATCACCGATGCCACGGCCTCCATAGGCGCGCGCCATTTCCAGTACAAGCTCAACATTTGCTAGCGCCCGCTCTGTTCCGCGCGGATGGCGTGCCTTCAGGATCGGACGGATATGCAGCTCTTCAACGGCTTCTGCCAAAAGCTGGTAAGGTGTTGCGTGCCGCGCTTTGCGAGCAAGGTTTTGCAGCACGGTGAGTGTCTGCTGAAGCACCGAATGGTTGAGGAGCGCCGGATCGGTCCAAAGGTTCAGACGCCTTGTGTGTTCAGCTCCCTCGTTCAGTGCCTCAATTGCATCAGCAATCTCTTCCTCCGTAAGTCCTACCAGCGGCCCACGTATAAGTGTGCCAAAGGCCAGTGTATCGCGGCGATCAGCAATGGTTCTGGTAATCGCGATAAGGTCCTGTACTTCCTGACGACGAAAGAATCCTTTGCCTGCCTGGGTCGCGATTGGAATTTCGCGCTCTTCCAAGGCGCGTTCATATATCCAAAGGCTGGTTCCAGTCGGCGCAAGCAAAGCAATTTCGCCTGCGCGCACAGGCCTGAAGCGCTGCTGACCCTTATCCCAAACCGGGTAGCTTCCGATCAACCGATAGATGATTTCAGCAACAGTAGCCGCTTCTTCGCGGCGCACACTGTCTACAATTAAATTCCCCTTATCATTCTTGTGCCGATCATCAAGTGTGAGTTCGAAAGCTGAAACAGCGGGTTCATCCCCTGCCGGACGTACGGGACTAAGAGCCGTAAATCCGGGCTGTCCTCGTGCCTCGTCGAGCATTTCCGCGAAATGCGTATTGACGAACTCCAGGATTGGGCGCTGTGCCCTGAAGCTGGCCGTAATGTCCAGAACGGCGGACGGGTCTTGTTCTTCCAACGCGTGTTTGGCCACGAGATACGTTTCTACGTCTGCACCGCGAAAGCGGTAGATTGCCTGTTTTGGGTCGCCGACCAGAAATAGCGCGCCAGGGCGAATGATGTTTTCATGCCATGCTGAGTCCATCCCACCGTCACCTGCAATGCGCCAAAGGATTTCAGCCTGTAGGGGATCTGTGTCCTGAAACTCATCGACGAGGATGCGCGGATAGCGCTGTGCAAGAGCGCGGCGTACAGCCTCGTTAGTATTCAAGAGGTCACGGGCGTGATGCAGTAAATCATCAAAATCTAGGAGTGCAGCGTCACGCTTGTACTCCCGATAAAGCTCCCGCAGCGCATCGAACTCGCCGACAAAATGCTCAAATGCAAGCGCGCCAAGACCGGCGCAGAAGGACCTGTAAGCTACGGCGCAAGCCTGATAGTGCCCCTCACCAGCGGTGCTAAGCTGTTCGCCCTGCGCGGCACTGAGCCCGGTCCTCTTGGCGGCGTCTTTCCATTTTGTTTTCCGGCCCCATCGTTTGAACTCGATATCGTCCTTTTTGCAGGCTTTGGGTGGTGTGTGAAAAAGAAGCGTGGCAATCCGGCGGCCTGTCAGCGGCTGGGTGCCAGCTTCTCGCGCAAGATCGGCAACTTGGGCAATGTCTTCTATGAATTCGGCAGTCGTAGGCTCCACGACGCCGCTATCGTTGTACCAGGCGGCACAAGCCGTTACAGCATCGGCGAGGGCTGTAAACTCAGCCGGGTTGATTGCGGCAGCACTTGCTCGTGCGGTCCGGTGAACCTTGAGGAACTGGGCGGTATTCTGGATGAGGTCCAGTGTCCTATCGGGAGCCTTGACCAGCAACTCGGTGAAAAAATCCTCTTCGCCGCCAGCATCCGTGATCGGAGGAATGCGCCCGAGTCCTTCCGCCCCACGATCACGGCCGAAGCGGGCTGACAGCCAGGCTTCCATCAAATCTTGATAAGCAAGTTCTGCCGCTGCCGGATCGATAATCTTCGCGCCCGGATCGATACCCGTTTCCACAGGGTAGGGCTTGATCAGTTGTTGGCAGAAGCCGTGGATAGTCGAGCAGGTTATTTCATCGAGCGTGGCGGCACCGAGTTGGAGATGCGCACGTTGCTCGTCCGAAAGGCCTTCCGGTAGTGCTTCTTCAAGTTCCAACGGCACCTGACCGTCGAGCAGAAACCTTACAAACCGCTCGATACGTTCGAGGAGTTCCGAGGCGGCAGCTTCAGTAAAGGTAATCGCAACAATTTCACTTGGCTGAACGCCCTCAGCAACGAGCAGGGCCACGCGCCCGGCCATGAGGGCCGTCTTGCCACTCCCCGCGCCGGCCTCAACCAACAATGTGCGGTCATGGTCTGTTAGGGCGGCCACACGGGCTGATGCATCGGGAAGACATTCAGTCGCAGGAAAATCAGACATCTTCAAAATTCTCCCCAAAGCGGTTCGACATTTGAGAGAGCCTGAGCGACAAGCGGCAACTTGATATGGAGGTAGCTTTCCTTGGCGCCGCCAGGCAGCGCAAAGGCAAGATCGTACCAGGTCTCCTCCGCGGCAGGTCCAGATAACGCATTACCTTCAGTAAACGATGCGGCCGCCGCTGCCAGGAATTGAGCAAGCTTTTCAAGCGTTCCTTCTGGATCGTTAAGCGGCAGGAGTTGACCGTCCGCGCGAGGATAAAGAAGGCGCGCTTCAACGGATGGATGACTCTCGACAAGGGCTTTAACCGCATACGCATAAAGACAGCGCTGGAGTTCTGCTCCCCCTTTTAGCTGCGGGGGTCTGCCCCGTAGCCTGCCGGATTTGTAATCCGTCACGCGCGCAAGGTTTTCATCGCCCGCAAGATCAAGGCGGTCGATCGATCCACCAATGTGAATTGACGTTCCGGGAATTGGGACCGCTGCCATCGGGTCCCACGGGAGTGACAAACGAGCTTCCTCAGTGAGGCCTTCGGCCTTCCGGTCTCCGCCAAAAGGTATCTCGGCCCAGCTACGCTGATCAGGCAGTGGATCTTCTTGATGGGATAGAGCAACAGATGCCAGGTCCACTGCTTCGGCGAGCTTGTTCTGCCAAATAACCGGGGGCGGGACCGGCTTCGTCTCGCCCCAGCGCAATCCTACTGTCTCTCTCGCCTGCCCGATCGCACGAGCAATCGCTTCACGAGATGCGTTGCCGAGCCCTCCAGCTCCAGCGCCTTCGATCTGTGTCACCGCTTCTTCCAGAATCTCATGAAGAAGGTTGCCGAAGGCGAGCGCATCCAGCGTCAATGGTTCATCAGTTTCTTCGGGCTCGGCCCACCTGAAGCCATAGGTCCAGAGATAACCAAGCGGATCGCGCAATAGTTTGACCAATGATGTTGCCGACTGCCGCCGGTCAAGAGCCCGAAGAAGTAGCGGATGGTTTGCCCTGACCAATCCGTCATGGGCCGTAATTTTCTCGGTATGCCAATCAATCCATGTTTGGAGCGCCGATTTCGCATGGGGCAATTGCCCGAATTCCTTGGGGCGGGCCAGCAAGCGGTCACTGGTGCTCGCAGCGTGGTCCGGCTCCCGGCTTTGTGCCAGGTAGACTTCGGCGGTATCACGCGGAAAAAGAGGTGAGACACCGTTGAGCCGTCCCTCGCTATCACGGCGAGCGCGTGAACAAACAAGTTCGCGGTCCGTCATGTTACGGATCGTTCGAAAATCGCGGCGATCGGCATGATGGACCGGCAGCGGATCAAGTCGTGCTGATGAGACAATATGATCAGGAAGCAGCGGGTCTTCCGTTGCACGTCTCGGCCAGGCTCGCGAAGTGAGACCTACAAGCCAAGTGAGAGGACGGGGCACAGCGGCAATCGCGGAGGCCGGACCCCAGACAATTGCCGCCTCCGGTTCAACGCCGTCATCAATGCGTAAACTGGCAAGGGTAACATCGAGCGCGGCGGGCGGACCTTCAGTTAATGCCTTACGCCAGATAGCAAGTGCTCTTCCTTCCAGAAGCGCTTCGCCGATCTCATCGGCGGCACTAAGACCCTTACCCAGAGTCTCAATCATCTCATCAAGCAGCGGCTTATGATCCTTGGTATCGGAAAAGTTTTCCGGCGTCAGGTCTTCGAATGCACAGCGCCATCGCGCAGCATCTAGCAACGGGGCGTCTTCCGGTAGGACGTGCCACCAGTTACCCGGCAGGAACTCGAATGCCTTTGTTTGCGAACGTAATAGCGCTACTAGACGAACAACCCGTGTGCGTGAGAACCCACGCAGCAGAGTCTCTGCAAGCGCTGCGACGAGCTGTCCTTGCGATGTAGAAAGGGCGCTGCGTCCATGAATAAAGTGGAGTGGAAGATTTGCCGATTCCATGAGCGCCAACACATGATCGTCCCAGGATTCTGGTGAGGCCGTAACGATAGCTATCTCCTGTGGCGTTGCTCCACTGGCTAGGTGCCGCCGTGCCCAACGCAACGCTTCGAGCACTTCATGACGGGGGCTGGCGCAGGAGAATGTCTGAATTGCCGGTTTGTTTTGCGCGCTTGTTTCGACAGAAACACTGCTTTCTGAAAGCCATTCAGGTTCTTGTCGCGACTCTGCTACCCAAACAACCTCGGTGTGCTCAGCTATCCGTGAAAGCATCGGGCGCCAAACTGGAGACATTTCTGTTCGGCCGTGGATTTCGATTGGTCCGAAAATCACGCGGGCGTGCTCGGCGCGTCCAGACGCTAGGGCCACAAGGTCCCGTGGTCGAAGCTGATTGGCAGGGAGTTGCGCAAGAACCTGTTTTTCAAGGGCAGCCAGAGATACCAGCCTCGCTTTCGCGGCGGGATCAACGGCAGAATCCGCTTCTTCTTCTAGGCTCAAGCCGGCCGACCAAGCTCTTGACAGGCTCGTTGCTGCCGCCCGTTGGAAGCCAGGCAATTCCTTGATCGCGTCGAGCTCGCCAAGAGGTTGGGCAACGGCAGATGCAACAGCCGTCTTAAGATCATCGGAATCGATGGGCTGAAGGAACCCACCCGCCAAACGCGCAGCTAGTTGTTCAATGGTTAGGAGCACCACACCCTGGCTGCCATCTAGAGCGGCATGAGTCCGGTAGCTGCGCCAAGCATAGCGATTGTGCACCACTAGAGTCTTATGCATTTTCGTCCCCCCGAATGGTTGGGACTGTTGGCAACACGGTTTCCTTTGTCGCGTATTTCCCGTCGACGAGACATACCTCGATAGTCCGCAGCGCTCTTGGATACTTAAGCCTATCGAATATGCAGTCTGACACCCTGACCAGCGCGCTCACAGAGGTTATGTCTTTTGTGCCGTTGTATTCTCGATTCCTGATAGTCTTCCTCGTCGCATTGTCGTTGTTTTAGGGAACAAAAAGAGTACATGAGTCCGCCGTATCCCGCCAGCACTGTTGGCAATAGATCCACAAATATCTGGATACCACGGCTAATGAGCAGGAAGTGATGCGCCTCTTAGGAACCGGGATGGCGACCAAGCCGAACTTTAGGGCGGTATGCGCAAAGCTGAATCACTGCCCTAGGAGCGGCGCATCGAAAAGCAGGTTAGGGTGGTTGCGTGCCCGGGATTTGAACCTACATGCCTCCTCAATCAGAAGAGAACGGCAAGTTTGAAATTGGCGAGACAGCTTACATCCCCGCCAACATATTTATATGTTCATCGACCGTCAGCTGCTTTTCCGACTGGAGCTTGTGGAGATCTTCCGGTTTCAGGTGGGTGTACCGCTTCAGCATTTTCCAGTCCTTGTGGCCCGTTACTAGCGCCACCTTCTCGATCGGGAGGCCGGCTTCGAATAGGCGGCTGGTCGCTTCGTGTCGGAGGTCATGGAAATGGAGATCTTCGATTTTCAGAAATCGACAGGCGCGCCGGAAGGCGGCGCCGACTGAGCGGCTGTTGTGTGGGAACACACGGTCTTGGGCACGGGTGACAATGCGCTGTTCCAGCAACACTTGCCAAGCGTCGTAGCCGGTCAGGTTCAGCAAGGGGACTTTCTGGTGGTTTCCCTCTTTGTGGCGAGGATCCTTTCTGTCATGCACCTGGACAATCTTCTTCTTCATGTCCACGTCGGACCACTCGATCCGGCAAATCTCTTCCTGCCTCATGGCGGTGGCGACCGCGAAGCGAATGATACGTCCCATAGGGATGAGCTGACGCGGGTTGCTTTCCAAGTGGTCGATCAACTCATCGAGTTCGTCCGGTGTTGGCCGCCGGTCCCGTTCAACCCCCTTTCCGATGAGCCCGAGACGGCTAAGGGCGATCCGGGCCAGGCGAACGTCCTCCGCAGCGACGTCGATACCGTGGACGGCAGCGGCGTGAGACAGAATGGTACGGATAAAAGAGATATCTATAGCAAGTGTTGCTGGACCTGCGCCCCGTTTGGCGCGCCACTTGCCAAAATCAATCAGGCGTTCGCGATCTAACCTCACGATCCCCACTCCACCGAGTGACAGCTTGAGCGCTTCCATGACCGCTGCTTTGGACCGGCGAATCGGTTTCCCCACTTCATACAGGTCATGAATATGGAGATCGATCAGATCGCCGAAAGTCTTGGCTGGTCCCTTGGGTCGTCGACTTGGCGTGATGCCTTGGTCGATGCAGCGCTCTGTGTTGAGCGCCCATTCCTCGGCGTCTTTGCGTCTTCTGAAGGTGTCGGCCGCGTAGCACCCCTTTCGGCGCACTTGCGCGCGCCAGTTCCCGGAGGCAAGTTTGGTGATCGTTGGCATCCGTGTGCACTCCAACTCGGCGTGTGCGCTACCTGTGCACAAAGAGATCAAAAGTGGTCCAAACGTGTGCAATTTGGGCCAATTTCTAGTGCACACGTTCACGGTCTAGTCCGTTGAAGGATATCACAAACTGTTGAAAAATATACGACATTTATTGTCCGTTGCACCCATGATGGAGTGGACCGACCGTCATGACCGGGTGTTCTTACGCCTGATTAGCCGGCACGCGCGGCTCTATACCGAAATGGTTCCGGCCGGTGCGATTCTGCACGGCGCGCGGGCCCGTTTTCTGGGCCATGACCCTTGCGAGCATCCCCTGGCGCTTCAGGTCGGCGGGGCGGAGCCGGCGGAGCTGGCCGAGTGCGCGCGCATCGCGGCCGATTATGGCTATGACGAGATCAACCTCAATGTCGGCTGCCCCAGCGAGCGGGTAAAAAAGGGACGCTTCGGCGCCTGCCTCATGGCCGAACCGGCGCTGGTTGCCGCCTGCGTCACGGCCATGATCGAGGCCGCCGATATCCCGGTCACGGTCAAGACCCGGATTGGGATCGACGAGTTGGATTCCTTCGCCCATCTGCGCGATTTCACCGCGCGTCTGCGCGATGCCGGCCTGAAGACATTGATCGTGCACGCGCGCAAGGCTTGGTTGAGCGGTCTCAGTCCTAAGCAGAACCGGGAAGTTCCACCCTTGCGTCCCGATACGGTCTATCGCTTGAAGGACGCGTTTCCCGATCTTGAGATTGTCCTCAATGGCGGCATCGAGAGCCTGGATATGGCGGCGGATCATTTGACCCGGGTCGACGGTGTCATGCTCGGGCGCGCGGCTTATCGAAACCCCTATGTCCTGGCCGGGGCAGACCGGCGTTTTTTCGGCGTTTCTGACCCGGTGCCGGGCCGCGAGGACATCGTGCGCGCGCTTTTGCCTTACGTGGAAACGCAAACCGCTGCTGGGGTGCCGCTGAAGAACATCACCCGGCACATCTTGGGCCTCTTCAACGGCATACCCGGCGCGCGTGCCTGGCGCCGCTATCTAAGCGAGGAAACTTGCAAGCCGGGGGCGGGACCCAAGGTGATCGAGGAGGCGCTTGAAAACATCGCGACCGCGCGGGCATCCCGCCGCGCGGCGTGAGAGGGCCCGATCCCACGGCCTATTTATGAAGCGTGCCGTCCGGCCGGAAAGCGTGAAACACGAAGGCGAAGGTAACATCGTAGGCCACGTCTTCGAGCCCGCCCTGGCCTAGGCGCTGTTGTACCACGACGTTGCCGACGTCTTGCCCTTGCGAGATCGTGCGTGTGTCGAGGGCGCTATTTTGTCCCGGCTCCCAGGTCAGGATCAGGCCGCCGGCCTCGACCCGGCCTTCCTTGCGAAGGAAATCGAGCGCCCAGGCCCGGTCGCCGATGGCGACCACGCGCGCCATGGGTTCGATCCCTTCCGGGTAGCTGCCACGATATAGGAAAGGGAAGCTTGCGCCGTCGTAGCCGACATAGGGGTTGGCGCCGTAGGACCGGGCGAAGGGATTGTTCGGCACCTGCACCCGTCCGTTGGGGTGGCGTGCCTTGAACTTGGACCAGGATTCCAGGCGCGCGGGTAAAACCTCCAGCCGCGTGCCGGTGCGTGATCCCACGATCGCCTCGCCCAGGAACTGCTGCCACCAGCTTTCGGTCTCGCGGTCGTACATGATCAAGTCCGAATTGCGCAGCTTGCCGGTGGTGCCGAACTCCGTCGCTTGCCCTTCGACGCGCCGGTCGAAAACGATAGCCGCGTTACACAAGGGGCAATACGTGACCGCGACCGGCACTCCGCCAACGGTGTCGTTGACGATCTCATGCCAGGTCAGCACGCGCAGGGGATAGGCGCGCGCGTCGCCGTTTATGGCGAGTCCGATGACTGGTTCGCTGTCTTCCAGGCCGCTCATTTCGGCGACCGCTATGAATTTCGGATCGTCGATAGAGGGAATGCCGTCCTTGGGCGGTCCACCGCTTAGAACTTCGCCGTAGTCGATGGACGACTTGGTGAAATCGGTGTCCGGCCATTCGTAGCGCCAGACATCGGGGTTGGCCAAGGCAGGCCCGGCCGCGAGCAAAAGCGCAAGGAGACCGGGAAGAAGCGCACGGGCGGGCGAAAAGATCGACATCCTCGGAGTATCCTTCCAAAGCTGGTTTTCATCCAATCAAATGGCGGTGAGCGTGCTCTTCGTGGCGCGATCCAAGGCTGGCGCCAGGGCTTCGACTATACCGTCCAGAACCCCGGCCTCGCTTTGGGCGTAGCTGTCGGCGGCCGCGATCATGGCGTCTCGCGCCGGCTCATCGTCCAGCAGCGCCGCGACGCCCTCGGCCAGTTCGGCGGCGTCCATGACCCGGCGCAGGGCTCCGCCCTCCGCCATGACCTTGCTGACGCGCAAGAAGTTCGTGGTATGCGGCCCACACAGAATGGCGCAGTTCAACTTGGCCGGTTCCAGGATGTTTTGCCCGCCCTTGGGGACCAAGGAGCCGCCGACAAAAACCACGTCGGAGAGCCGGTAAAGGAGGCCAAGTTCGCCGAGAGTATCGGCCAGATAGATATCCGTGCTGCTTTCGGGTATTTGCCCCATGGCGCGCCGGGCCACGCGCAAGCCCCGCGCGGCGAGCATTTCGGCGATTTCCGGGCCGCGGCCGGGGTGGCGCGGCGCCAGCAGGGTCAGAACACCCGGATGGGTCTTGGACAGGGTTTCGTGCGCCGCCGCGGCCAGGGTTTCCTCGCCCGGATGGGTCGAGGCGGCCAGCCAGCACGGCCGGGTGCCGATCGCGGTCCGCAAGGCGGCAAGTGCCGCCGGGTCGGCGGCCAGGGGCGGGGCGGCGAATTTCAGGTTGCCAAAGTGTTGAGCCTGCGCCGCGCCGAGCGCACGCAGGTGCCGCAGGTCTTCGCGCGACTGCGCGAGAACGATGGAAAAGAGGTTCAAGAGATGGGCGATGGCCGGGCGAACCCGGTTCCAGTGCGCGAAGCTCTTGGCTGACATGCGGCCATTGACCAGAGCCAGTTCGACGCCCTGCGCCTGCGCGGCGTGCAGCATGTTCGGCCAGAACTCGGATTCGATCACGATGCCGAGCGCGGGGCGCCAGTACGCCATGAAGCGGCGCACCGTCGCCGGCAGATCGACCGGCACAAACTGATGAAGGACACCCGCGGGCAGGCGCTCGGCCATGATCTTGGCCGAGGTGACGGTGCCCGTGGTTACCAGGATGTTGAGGCCGGGCCAGCGTGCCTGGATCTCTTCGATCAGGGGCAGGGCCGAGAGAGATTCACCGACGCTGGCGCCGTGGATCCAAACCAGGGGTCCCTTGGGGCGCGCGGCGCCAGCCCGGCCCAGGCGCTCGCCGAAACGCGCCGTATCCTCGCGCCCGCGTGCCAGGCGCTTGCGCAAGAGGTGGTGGACCAGGGGCGTCGCAATGTGGGCGGTGCCGCGATATAGCGCGAATACGCCTCTTGCGATCACGCGGCTCATCGCGGCGTTTCCCGCGCTTGGGCGGCGAAGGTGGCCTTCAAGGCCTCGGCCATGCTTGCCGGGGCGTGCCATCCCAAGCGCTCGCGAATGATCCGGTCGTCGGCCACCAGATCACCGGTCAAGCTCTCGGCGGCGGCACCCTTATCCAGCGCGTGCCCAAGGTTTCGCAGCAGGGCGGGCGGGCAGGGCAGAAGCCGCGCCGCTTTGCCCAGGGCGTGGCCCAGGGCACGCACGAACTCGGGTGTGGACACTGGCGGGCCGTCGCTCACCTCGAACACGCCGCCAGGTGCCTTTGGATGTTCCAGGCAGGTTAGAATCGCGTCGCACAGGTTGCCGATGTAGATGAAGCTGCGCCGGTTGCGTATGCTACGTAAAGGCAAGGGAAAGCCTTTGCGTACCGCACGCGCCAGAAGGGCGAAATTGGCCGTGGCGTCCGGGCCGTAGACTAGGGGCGGGCGCAGGACGGCGACCTCCAGGTCGGTGTCGTCCGCGATCCTGCTCAGGGCGTGCTCGGCCTCCAGCTTGCTAAATCCATAGGGGTCATGGCGCACGGCGCCGGGGCTGCTCCGCTCAGCCTCCGTGGCCTTGATGGAGCTTAGAAATACCAGCCGCTTAATGCCAGCTTCGGCGGCTTGCCGGGCCAGGGCCTCGCTCGCCGCAACGTTGGTCCGGCGAAAAGCCGCCAGAGGTTCCGTGTCCGGCTCTCTTTGAATGTGCACGCGCGCTGCCGCGTGAACGACTGCATCAACGCCCCCCAAGAGGAGACGCCAGTCTAAGTCTTCGGTAATATCGCCGCTGGCTCGGTATTCAATGCCCGGCTCCGGGTCCGGTGGGCCGGCCCGCACGGTACCGCGCACGCGATATCCGGCGTCCACGAGGATGCGGCACAAGTGCCGGCCCACGAAACCGCGCGCCCCGGTCACCAGGATCAAGCGGGAGGACATGGGGTCCGCCCTCCGGTTTCACGCATCAGCGCGGCGTAGAGATCCAGGGTCTCGTCAATCACCCGGTCCAGGGAGAATTCCGCCTCGACGATTTCACGTCCGCGCGCACCAAAGTCTTGGCGCAGCGTGGCATCGCCGATCAACCGCCCCAAGGCCTTCGCGAGGGCGGTGGAGTCGCGCGGCGGCACCAGCAGCGCGTTCTCGCCCGCGCGTGCGATTTCGCGGCAGCCCGGCACATCGCAGGAAACGATGGGCCGGGCACATGCAGCGGCCTCGATCAGGGATTTGGGTAAGCCTTCGCGGTACGAAGGCAGGCACACGATATGCGCCTGCTGAAGAACCGCCGCCATATCGCTGCGAAAACCCCACCACTCGACCGCGCCCTCATTTTGCCAGCGCCGCAGGTCGGCCGCCGGGACGGCCGTTGGGTTGCCACCGTCGGTATCGCCGGCCAGGACAAAGCGGGCGCAGGGGTTGTCCTTGTTCAGGTGCCGCGCGGCCTCGACGAATTCTCCGACACCCTTGTCCCACAACATGCGCGCAGGCAAGACCACGACGGGCAGGCCTTCCGGCTCCGGCGAAGGGATGAAGCGAGTGACATCGGCGCCCGAACCCTTGATCAGGACGCTGTCTTTGGCGGCGGCCATGGCTTGGGTCAAGAATGTCTCCCGGTCGTCCGGGTTTTGAAAGATCACCCGGGCGCCGCGCCGTCTTAGCGCCCAACGGTATCCTATTTTGATAGCTAAGCGCAGCAAGCCCGCCTTCCAGCCGCGATGAATGAAGACATAACCCAGGCCGCTGACGGCGCTGACGACGGCGGGCGCTCCGGCCAAGCGCGCCGCGATTCCGCCATAGAGCACTGGCTTGGCAGTCACGTGATGGATAAGCGCCGGCCGCAGGCGGCGGTAGAGACGGTACAGGGACCAGAGCGTGCCAGCCTCGGCCACCGGGTTGAGCCCGCGCCGACTGAGTGGGACCGGGTGGTGGGTAAATCCTAGATCGCGAATGCGCGCCACGGCCGCGCCCGGCGCGGTCGCGATATGAACCTCATATCCGGCATCGCGCGCGGCCAAGGCGACCGGCAGGCGATGGGAGAGGAAAAATCCGGCGTCGTTAACCGTGAACAACAGCTTGGGACGATGCGGAGCTGCTTGCCTTGTCATGCTTTCGCTTTTGGGCTTCGTGCCAGGCCTGAAATACCAGAACGTCCCATAAGTCGTATTGCCAGTTCGCGCGTCCGGAAAGATGTTCCGCCCAAAGCCGGCGGATAGGCGCGGGGTCGAAGAAACCTTCGCGGCGCAGCCTCGATTCGTCAAGCAGCGCCTCGGCCCAGTCGCGCAAGGGGCCGCGAAGCCAATGGTCAATCGGCACCCCAAAGCCCATTTTCGGCCGCTCGATCAGCTTGCGCGGCACATAGCGTTCTAGCACCTGGCGTAGCGCCCATTTGCCCTGCCCATCGCGCACCTTCATGTGCATGGGCAGGCGCCAGGCGAATTCGACCACCCGGTGGTCGAGCAGGGGCACGCGCGCCTCCAGGCTGACCGCCATGCTGGCGCGGTCGACCTTGGTCAGGATGTCGTCCGGCAGGTAGTTGACCGTGTCCAGATACATCATGCGCGCGGTGAAGGAATCCAGCCGCGCCCAGCGCGACGAATCGGTCAGGATCGTGGCCGGTTCTTCGGAACCTAGAACCACGCTGGCGGGATCGCTCCAGTGCGAGAGAAGCCGCATGTAGAGCGCTTCCTGCCCGTTGGTGCTCAAAATCCGGGCCAACTTGTGTAGTTTCTCACCAGCCCGTTCTTGGCGCCATCGACCGGGCATGACTGGATTCACAACGTCGAACAGGTGCTGCCAAGTTCGCGGGGCGGCGCTGGTCATAATTTTCGATAACGCTTGGCGCCCAGGCGCCGGAAGCCACCCGATCTTGCGCCAGATGGTTTCGGCCCAGGCATAACGGTTGTAGCCGCCGAAAAGTTCGTCGCCGCCGTCGCCCGACAGGCTGACCGTCACCTTGCCGCGCGCCAGCTTCGAAACCAGGTAGGTCGGAATTTGCGACGAATCGGCGAAAGGCTCGTCATACAACTCAGGTAGATTCGGTATCACGTCCTGGGCCTCGCTCGGCGTCACGTAGAGTTCCGTGTGGTCCGTGCCCAGGTGCGCCGCGACAGCCTTGGCGTGTTCGGCCTCGTTGAACCCGGCCTCGTGAAAGCCGATGCTGAATGTTTTCACCGGCCTCGCCGATTGCGCCTGCATCAAGGCCACGACGGTTGAGGAATCGATACCGCCGGAGAGGAACGCGCCCAGCGGCACATCTGATACCGTGCGGCTATCTACGGCGGCCCGCAGGCAGGTGTCCAAGGCGTTCACCGCCTCGCCATCGCTGCCGGAAAACGGCTCGGCGCTGCCCCGCTCGGCGGCCTCGCGCGCCGACCAGTAAGGTTCGAACCGGCGGGCCAGGGTCTCCAGTCCCGGATCCCGGCTTTGTAGGTCCGGCGTCAGGTTCAGGATGGTTGCCGGCGGCAGCTTGTATATGCCTTTGTATATGGAATAGGGCGCCGGGATGTAGTTGTGGCGCAGCGATAGGGCGAGGGCGCCGCGGTCGATTCCGGGCGCGAAATCGTGCCAGGCGGCAAGCGCGCGCATCTCCGATCCGAACAGGAAGGCGCCTCCGGCCCAGCCGAAATAGAGCGGTTTTTCGCCCAGGCGGTCGCGCGCCAGAATCAGCGACCGCTCGGCCCGATCCCAGAGCGCGAAGGCGAACATGCCGTTGCACCGCTTCAGCGCGCCGGCCACGCCCCAGGCGTCGATGGCGGCCAGCAGAACCTCGGTATCCGAGTGGCCGCGAAACGGCGCACCCTTGGCTTCCAGTTCGCCGCGAAGTTCCCGGAAATTATAGATTTCGCCGTTGTAGCAAATGACATGGCGGTCATTGTGCGAGGCCATGGGCTGGTGGCCGGCGGGCGAGAGGTCGATGATCGAAAGCCGCCGGTGACCGAAGCCAACGCCGTTTTCCACGTCAATCCAGGTGCCGCCATCGTCCGGACCGCGGTGGCGCAAGGAATCGGACATGGCCAGCGCCATGGCGTGCATGGCTTCGCCGCCAAGTTGCCGCCTTATGTCGATAAAGCCCGCGATTCCGCACATAACGCTAGTTCAATGCCTGTGTTGACGCGGCGGTCGAGGCGCATATGGATTTAGGGCTCAAAGTTGCCAGTACCGCACGTCCGCCGGTAGCTCCATACCACGCCACATCCCTTTTATATCGGCTAGGAGTCCGCTTGGCTTGAGCAAGTGGGCCAAGGCTTCGCCGGTCAAGTTGGCGTAAGCGGAATGAGACACGGCGCCAACGACGCAGTCGTAGCCGCCGCCTTCCGACAAACTGGTCAGGAGTTCGATTCCGTAATGCGCGCTGGCTTCCGCCGGGTCGGCCATGGGGTCGTGAATATCGACCTGATGCCCATCCTGGCGCAAGCGCGCGGCCAGATCGACAACCTTGGTGTTGCGCAGGTCCGGCACGTCCTCCTTGAATGTCAGGCCCAAAATCAAGAACCGAAGAGCCGGTTCGGGCGAATCGCCGGAGGCGAGCTGGCGCAGGATTTCCTCGGCGGTGAAACCGGCCATGCTGTCGTTGACCTTGCGTCCGGCCAGGATGACGTTGGGATTCAGTCCCATCTGCTGTGCGCAGTGAGCCAGGTAGAAGGGGTCGACGCCGATACAGTGGCCGCCGACCAGGCCAGGTTTGAAATTCAGGAAGTTCCATTTCGTTCCGGAAGCTTCGAGCACGTCATGTACCGATAGGCCGAGTGCCGTGAATATGGTCGCGATCTCGTTGACGAAGGCGATGTTGATATCGCGCTGCGCGTTCTCGATCACTTTCGATGCCTCGGCGGTCTTGATATCGCGCGCAATAAAGGCGCCGCCGCTGGTGATGCTGCCATAGACCTCGGCCAGCATCTTGGCGACCGCAGGCGTTTGTCCGGCGACAACTTTGGTAATGCGATCGACCGTGTGTTCCCGGTCGCCCGGATTGATGCGTTCCGGCGAATAACCCAGGAAGAAATCCTGGCCGCAGACCATGCCCGAGGCCTCGGCCAGGAGCGGGCCGCATATATCTTCGGTCACGCCGGGGTAGACCGTGCTTTCGAAAACGACGGTCGCGCCCTTGGCCATGACCGCCCCGACGGTCCGGCACGCGGCCTGGATTGTGCTTAAATCCGGAAGATTGTCCGCGGTGACCGGTGTCGGCACGGTGACCATGTAAATGTCGATGCCGGCAAGGTTCTTGGATTCAGCGGTGAATGAGGTCGTAACCGAGCGCAGGATGCTGCCCTCGACCTCTCCGGTACGGTCGTGGCCGGATCCGATTTCCTCGATGCGCCGCGAATCGATGTCGAAGCCCGTGACCTGATAACGTCGCGACAGGGCGACCGCGAGGGGCAGGCCGACATAGCCGAGCCCGATGATCGCGATTTTGGGGCTAGTATTCATCAATTCGCCAATTCCAGGTGATCATCGCGCAAGCTCTCCCCGCGCGGCATTTTTGTCAATCGCTTGATAACGGTACTATGGTTGTATTTGTCATAACGAGCCTGTGTCCGAATATTTCTTTGGGGAGGCACAGGTTCCGGCCGTCGCTTGAGCCGGGCGGCGCGGCACGCTAAGACAGGCCATTATCGTTATAAACCCTTAAAGTTCGTGAGAACACCTGTCCCATGGCCACTCTCGTCACCGGCGGCGCCGGCTTCATCGGGTTTCATGTCGCGTCCGCCCTCTTGGATCGAGGCGAGCAAGTCATCGGGATCGATGATCTCAACGCGTATTACGATCCCAAGCTTAAGGAAGCCCGGCTCGCCCAGTTACGGGACCGCGACGGCTTTTCGTTCCACCGGATCGATATTTCGGACCGGGACGCGATGATGGCCTTGGCCGGGGTGGAGCAGGGAGTCGATGGGGTCGTCCACTTGGCGGCTCAGGCTGGCGTTCGCTATTCGCTTGAAAACCCTTACGCCTATGTCCAGACCAATGTCATGGGACATTTGACGGTCATGGAGGCCTGCCGCCGCCTGCCCAAGCTACGCCACTTGGTCTATGCCAGTTCGTCCTCGGTCTACGGCGGCAACACCAAGCTGCCGTTCTCGGTCGAAGATTCGGTAGAAAGCCCGGTTTCGCTCTATGCCGCGACCAAGCGGGCCGACGAGTTGATGTCCTATTGCTATGGCCATCTCTATGGCTTGCCGATGACGGGTTTGCGTTTTTTCACCGTCTACGGCCCTTGGGGGCGGCCCGATATGGCGGCCTATATTTTCGCCAAGGCGATATTCGAGGGCCAGCCGATTCGGGTCTTCAACCACGGCAATATGCGGCGCGATTTCACCTATATCGACGACATCGTCGCCGGTGTCCTGGCGGCCCTGGACCTCCCGCCCAAGGCCGAGGAAGGCGCCGGCGCGCCGCACAAGGTCTATAACCTCGGCAACCATCGCTCCGAGTGGTTGATGGATTTTATCCAGATTATGGAAAAGGCTTGCGGACGCGAGGCGGTCAAGGTCTTCGAGGATTTACAACCCGGAGACGTGCCGGATACCTTCGCCGACATTGAGGCTTCGCGCCAGGATCTCGGATTCGAACCGCGCACAAGCATCGAGGAAGGCTTGCCGCGCTTCGTCGCCTGGCTTCGCGGCTATAACGGCTACTGACGCGCTTGCCCGCTGGCTGAAGCCGGGGCGGTCAGCGAAACCGCCAAAGCCGCGGATATCAAGAGGGCCAACCATTGATTCTGCCAGATTCCGTAGGCCGTGCAGGAGATCGCCAAGGACGCGATATAGGCGGCTTGGCCTAGGATTCGCTCCCGTCTAGGCAGGGTTTCAAGGCGCTGGATCAGGACCCAGGCCGCAGCCAGGGCGAATAGCGCCCCCACGATCCCAAGCTCCAGCAGGATTTGCAGCGGCGCATTATGCGGGTGCAGGCCGATCGGGCTCCGGCCGCTCGCTTCATTTTCGGCGCTAAGCCGTTTCATGCCGCGCGACGCATCGAAGCCCCAGCCAAGGACAGGTTTCTCGGCGATATGCTGGACCGTGAAGTGCCAGATCTCGACCCGGTGCGCGGCCGATTTGGGTAGCCATTCGGCGTTCTGCAATTGGGCCTGGTAAAATTTCTGCCCGGCGATCGGGCTCACCATCATGGCGCCCAAGGTTGCCACGACCAAGATGATCCGGCCGGCCCGGCGGTGAGTTCCGGCGATGACGAGTGTCGCGGCGCCGGCAAGCAGGCCAAAACCCGCAGACAGGCTGCTCAGGAAAGCCAGCGTGGTGAACGCAGCGGCCGGCACGCAAAGGGCGGTCAGGGCGCCGGTACGGCGCCAGAGGAAGGCGCAGGCCGGCCAGCACAGGATCGCGGCCGCAGTGGCGCCCCGGCTTAGCAGACTCTCGCCGGTTTTAGCCAATGTCGCCGGCTCGTGAAGTAAGCTCAGTATCGGGTAGTCGAAGATCGGCTCCAGGTAAAGCAGGGCCAAGGCCAACACAGTGCCCGCCAGCAACCAGTTGCCGGTTTGGGTTCTCGCCGCTTCATCGAGGTGACGTTGGGCCGCGTGCAGGAACAGGCCGGCGGCGAGCAGGGCGGCGATACGCCCGGCCAGCAGGAACGAGCGCGGCGGATCGAAGCCCCAAAGAGAGGCCAGGGCGCAAAATGCCACCAAGACTCCTAGCGCGGCCGTCAGGCCCCGGTCCGGCCGCGGCCAGCGGTTTCTCCCCCCCGTGGCGCGCCAGATCGTGACCGCCAGCAGCGCGGCCGCGATCAGAAGTAGCGGCACGACGCTTTGCGATGCAAGAACGCTACTGACCGGTATGAGGAAGAAAAAAGCGCTGAAAATCCTGCGTCTGCGCGCATCCGCGGTCACGCCGGCGGCCCCTTGGGTCCTGGAGAGATTCCGGTCCTTGCCTGCCGGTCTTGCCGGGGTGTCGCTCGTCATCCATCCCTCGAAACAGGTGCGGTGGCCAAAATAATCAGGGCTCCTCAGAGTAAGGCATTCGTTGACAAAGAACCGGCCGTCAAGGTTGAATCCTGTGACGCACGGGGAAACCACCCGCAGGGCAGGCTTTTCAAGACTTGCCGATCCCGCGCTGGATAACAATTCAGGAGGCTTGAATCCATGAAAAATAGGCGTGTCGAGAGATTTTCCCGCCGTTCGTTCCTGGCCGGGACCGGGGCTGTCGCCGCTGGATTGTCGATCGGCCCTAAGTTTGCCTTTGGCGCCGAGGAGCCGAAGCTGAACTTCTACAACTGGGACACCTATATCGGCGAGAATACGCTCAGCGACTTCAAGGACGACGCCGGTATCGAGGTTACCATGGACCTGTTCGCCGATAACGACGAGCTGTTCGCAAAGCTGAAAGAGGGCAACCCCGGTTACGACCTGATCGTGCCGACCAACGATTACGTCGAGCGCATGATCAAGGCGAAAATGTTGAGTCCGCTAGACCATGGCAAAATTCCAAACTTTAGGAAAAATATTTCCAAGGCATTTCAGGACGCGGCGTTCGATCCTGGCCGCAAGTTCTCCATGCCCTACATGTGGGGCACCCAGGGTATCGGATATCGAAAATCGAAGGTCGAAGGGGTTCCCGATAGCTGGAAGTGGGTTCTGGATTCGGACAAGTATTCCGGCCGGATCGCGCTCCTCAGCGGCAGTAACGCCTCCATCGGCATGGCGCTTAAATATCTCGGATATTCCTATAATTCGACCGACGCGAAAGAAATTAAGGCGGCGGAGGAGCTGATCATAAAGCAGAAGCCGCACATCAAGGTTTTCGCCGAGGACAACGGCCAGGACTTGTTGCTGTCCGGCGAGGTCGACCTGACCATGGAATGGAACGGCGACATCCTTCAGGTCATGGAAGAAGACGACGATCTCGCTTATGTCGTGCCCAGGGAAGGCAGCATCGTCTGGCAGGATACGCTTGCCATTCCCACCGGCGCGCCGCACCCGGAAAACGCCCACAAGTTCATCGACTTCATTCTCGATGCCAAGGCCGGCGCGGCGATCGCCGATTTCATTCAGTATGCGACTCCGAACGAGGCGGCGCGGAATTTGCTGCCGGACGACTACAGCAAGAACCCGGCGATTTTCCCGACCGAGGAGACCTTGGCGCGTTGCGAGCCCGAGGTTTACAAGGGCGAAGCGGCGCAGCGTTTGCGCGATGAAGCCTTGACGCGAATTCTCGCCGCCTAGCGTTGCCGCGGGGCGGCCCGGTTATATCCGGGCCGCCCCGTTGCTTTCGCGAAAAGTGCCGCGGCGCCGGTCAAGCCGCGCGGAGAGCCCTATTGGATGGATAGCTGGCGTAAGAATCCGCTGGTCTTCTGGGTCTTGAACCTTTCGCCGAGCGTGTGGCTTGTCGCGTTTTTCATCGTGCCGCTCGCGCTGGTTTGGGTGCTTTCTTTCGGCGAGAAACGCGGTCTTCTCGACGTCGCGATCACGGGAACCCTCGACAACTATGCGCGCGCCTTGCAACCGCTGTATCTCGAAATATTCTGGAAATCCATCTGGATGGCGGCGGCGGCGACCATGGTGTGCCTGATTGTGGGTTATCCCGTCGCTTTCGCCATCGCCTTCGCGCCAAGTCGTTGGAAACCGTATCTGCTGCTGGCGCTGATGGTGCCGTTCTGGATCAACATCCTGATCCGGACCTATGCCTTGATCGCGGTATTCCGGACCCGGGGGTACGTCAACTTTACCCTGGAATGGTTCTGGGACCAGGCGAATAGCTTGCTGGGAGCCATCGGGCTCGGCGGTTACGGGTTGATGGGCGCTCGCTTCGAACCGCTGGAACTGCTGTACAACAACTTCGCGGTCAGTCTCGGCATTGTTTATGCCTTCTTTCCTTTCATGGTCCTGCCGCTCTACGCCAATATTGAAAAGCTCGACCGGTCGTACCTGGAGGCAAGCCTCGACCTCGGCGCCGGGCACTGGCGGACATTTTTCTCGGTCGTCTTTCCGCTTACCTGGCACGGCGCGCTTTCGGGCGTGATTATTGTATTCATTCCAGCCCTAGGCGCCTTTTTCATCCCGGATCTGCTTGGCGGGACGGACAGCCAGTTGATCGGTAACGTGATCGAGCGCCAGTTCAAATCAGCCAACGACTGGCCCTTCGGCGCCGCTCTCTCGTTTCTATTGATGTATGCGACTTTTGGGGCCCTGGCGCTGCGTGCCCTGGTCGTTGGCCGCAAGCAGGGCCTGGAGGTCTAGCGATGACCGCCCCCGTCCGCCGCCCACACGGATCGCCGCGTAACCTGATCGGACCTTTGGATTATACCCGGCGCTGGTGGATGCGATTTCTGGTGGCGGCCACATTCCTGGCTCTCTACGCGCCGATCCTCACTCTGATCGCGTACAGCTTCAACGACAGCCGCCGAAATATCATGTGGCGTGGTTTCACCTTGAAGTACTACGAGAAAGCCTGGAACAACGACAGCCTCATCGACGCCTTCGTCAACTCGCTCAGCATCGCCGTCTTTAGCACAGCTGTATCGACCCTGCTGGGGGTGTTGGTGGCGATATTTCTCTGGCGTTTCAAATTTCCCGGCAAGTCCGCGTACGAAGGCTTCATGGTTCTACCGATCGTGATCCCGGAAATTTGCATGGGCGTGGCCATGATGGCCTTCTTCGCGCGTGTGGGTTGGCCGACGAACCTGACGTGGCCGTTCAACCTTGGCAACATAATCATCGCGCACATTGCTTTTTCGTTTCCTTTTGTCGCGGTTATCGTGCGCGCCCGCATGGTCGGATTCAATCGCGAGCTCGAGGACGCGGCCAAGGACCTGGGCGCCAGCGAGTGGCAGACCATGAGGGATGTCGTGTTGCCCTACCTAAAACCAGGTATCGTTGCCGGCGGGCTGATCGCCTTTACCTTATCGCTCGACGATTTCGTCATCACGTTTTTTACCGCTGGCCCGAACACCATCACCCTGCCAGTCAAGATATTCTCCATGGTCCGATTTAGCGTGACGCCGGAGGTTAACGCGGCCTCGACGATTCTTATCGTCATAACCGTTATCGCCACCGTGCTGGCCATGCGCTTTCAGGCGCCTCAAGATAAACAAGAAGGGTAAGCGCGCATGTCGGAGTCACCGGTGACCGTATCCATTCAGAGCGTGTCGAAACGCTTTGGCACCGTAACGGCGGTCGACCGGGTATCCCTGGACATCCGCCAGAACGAATTTTTCGCGCTTCTTGGCCCATCCGGCTGCGGCAAGACCACGCTGCTGCGCATGCTGGCCGGGTTTGAGACACCTGACCGGGGAAGCATTCTGATCGACGGCCAGGACATGGCCGAGGTCCCACCGAACCGGCGGCCCGTGAATATGGTCTTTCAGTCTTACGCCGTGTTCCCGCACATGAGCGTGTTCGACAATGTGGCCTATGGCTTGCGGGTCGCGGGGACGCCGTCTGGAGAAATCGGCCAGCGGGTGCGCGATGCCCTGGAGATGGTACGCCTGAGTGAACAGGCCGAGCGCAGACCGGATCAGCTGTCGGGCGGCCAGCGCCAGCGTGTCGCGCTCGCCCGGGCACTGGTCAAGCGGCCCAAGGTATTGTTGCTCGACGAGCCCTTGTCGGCCCTCGACGCCAAATTGCGGGAGGCCATGCAGCTTGAGTTGGTGCGGCTTCAGCACGCGGTCGGAATTACTTTCGTCATCGTGACCCACGATCAGCACGAGGCCCTGTCCATGGCCAATCGGATCGCGGTCATGGAGGCGGGGCAGGTGCGTCAGGTCGATGGGCCGGCCCAGCTCTACGAATTTCCCAATAGCCGTTTCGTGGCCGGCTTCATTGGCAAGATGAATCTATTTCGTGCGCGGGTCATTGCTAGGCACGGCACGGAATTGAAGCTCGATGTCGAGGGGTTGGGCCGCCTAACCTTGCCTGGCCAGGAGCCGCATTCGGCGGATAGCCCTGGTGCCGCGGGGCCCGGGGCGGGGCCGGATCCCTGGGATATAGATATCGCGGTGCGGCCCGAGAAAATACGAATCCACCGCGATGAGGCGCCTGGCGGGCGAATCTCGCACCATGGCCGGGTCAGCGAAGTCGCCTATTTCGGCGATACCAGCCACGTCTACCTGCGGCTCGATAGCGGCCAGTCGATCAGTGCCAACATCCGCAACGTGGCCCGCACCTCGCGGCCCTCGTTTCGCATCGGCGAGGCGCTGTGGTGCTCCTGGGATGCCGGGGATACGCTGGTTCTGGACCGCTAGAACTGCAAAGCGGTCAATCTGCCACAAATTTGACTTGTAAAATTAGGCCTTTAACCACATTTCCCTGGCTGCATCGACGGGTCCGAGTTTATCCGTTATGCTACCGCTTGGGGATTTGTTAACATTCTCTAAACTGTCGGGGCGCAGAATTGGCGCCAGGGTCCGGAAGAGGCCTGAAAGTGCGATTGTCAGGATACGTGCGATGATGGGCCGCCTTGGGATAACGGCGTTGGCGATGCTTGGATTGAGCGCCTGCGCCGATCTGGCGTTGCTGCAGCGCCCCGACGCGCCCGCCGATGCGGGCGCGCGGGAATCGGCCGACCTGTTGCCCGACCAAGACCCCGCTACGGATGAGATAATGTGGGGGATGGACAACGAGGAGGCGGCGAAATCCCAGGTCGCCCTCGCCAACCCACCGATGCCGCGGCGCAAGCCCGATCGAAGCGAACCGGCGGTCGTGGCCGAACCCGACCCGGACTTGCTGGTCGGTTTGGATTTCGAGGCCACCAAGGCGCTGCTCGGCGATCCTGCCTTAAAAATGGAACAGCCGCCAGCCAAGATTTGGGCCTACAACGGCGGATCGTGCATGTTCAGCGTATTTTTCTATCCGAGCATGGATGACAGCGTGTTCCGGGTCCTGACTTACGAGGTGACCGGCAAGGAGCCGGAGTTGCCGGTGCAGACAGCCAGCAGTACCAGCGATACCGGCGCGGCTAAGGTCAGCAATCGCGCCAGCCCGGTCCTGCGCCGTTGTTTCGCCGACTTGTTGCAAGAAAGGGATGTACAAGATGCGGGGTAATCGGTGATGTCGTTGGCCGCCAGTGTTCAGGAGCCGCAGCCGGCGCGTGTGGTCATCGTTGACGATGACGATCTGTTCCGCGAGTCTTTAGGCCTAAATCTCGTCGAGGAAGGATACGATGTTGTCGACTTCCCGGACGGTGAAAGCGTTCTGACGTTTTTCGGCGATGGAAACCCGGCCGATGCCGTCCTGCTGGATTGGCGCATGCCCGGCTTGGACGGTCTTGGGGTTCTTCGCCGGTTGCGCGAAACCCGGGTCGAGACCCCGGTGATTTTCCTGACCATGCTGAGCGACGAAATCTACGAAGAGGCGGCGCTGAAATGGGGCGCGGTCGATTTCATCGATAAATCGCGCCGGCTACAGATCATTCTCGGCCGGCTCAAGCTGATTACCGACGGCGCCAAGGCCTTGGTGGGAGCCGGAACCCACGGCGCGGGCGAGGCCGATGCCGCGGGCAACGTGCGGCGCGGGCCGCTTGAGCTAAGGCTGGGCATTCATCGGGCCTACTGGCGGGAGGGGCAGGTCGATCTCACGCTCAGCGAGTTCGCCATCATCCGCTTTATGGTGACCCGCTCGGGCCGGGACGTTACTTACCGGCAGATCTACGACATCGTCCGCGGTAAGGATTTCGTGGCCGGCTTCGGAGAAGAAGGGTACCGGGCCAATGTGCGCTCCTTCATCAAGCGGATTCGCAAGAAGTTTCGCGATGTCGATGAGGATTTCGATCGGATCGATAATTACCCTGGCTTCGGCTATCGCTGGCGGGATGAACCGGGTGAGGTTGGCGCCGAAGCCAGCGCCAGCGCAGGCGGACCGGCCGGGCAAGCGGGAGCGCGGACCGAGGTTGAGTGAGGATGGCGCGGGCCGAACAGGCAGCCAAGCTCACCAAGGTTAAATCCGCCCACCGTAAAAAGCTTCGGCCGCTAGGCGGGGCGACCCGGTCTCTGCTCGGCAAGCTGGTCCTGCTTCTTCTTGTCTTCATGACCGTGCCGGTGATTCTGTATTCGGAATTTCGTCAGGCCGACTCGGAAAAACGGCGGCTGCTGCTGGATAGTGTGCGCGCGCAGGGCCGCTTGATCGCGGAAGGTCTGCGCCCCTTGCTGTCGCGCGAGGACCCTTCGCCGCTGCCGGAACTGAACGACGCGGTCAAGCCCCTCGCGGCCAACTTCGCGGGTATCAAGGTCCTGTTCCGCCCGGCCAGCGAGCACGGATTGGAAGACTTTTTCTTTGTCGCGTCGGAACCCCCGGTTCCCGCCGCGACCCTCAAGGTGGAGCGCGATCGCCTGATCGAACGCGGCGTTTTGGATAAGCTGGCCGAATCCTGCCAGATGCAGGTGCCGATCGCACTGCGCCACCTGCAAGGCAGCGATGCTGGGGAGCTCTTGACCTCGATCACCCCGGTTACGACCAAGGCCGGGTGCTGGGCCGTGATCACGACCCACAAATCGACTGAAATGCTGGGCACGGCGATCGATCAGCCTTATTGGAAAACCATCGAGGTGCGCGTCGCCTCGGCCATTTACTTGGGCATGGCGATTTTCACTTTCGGCCTGTTCTATTCGATCTGGCGCAGCATCATGCGGTTTCGCGACATGGCGCGCGGCATCGGCGAGGGCCGCAGCCCCGTCAAGGGCTTCGCCGCCCAGAACGAAGTGCCGGAATTGTCGGAGGTCGCGGAGGAATTCGACCGCATGACGGGCGCGTTGAGCGATTCGGCGGAATCCCTGCGCCGCGCGGCGGAAGATAACGCGCACGCCTTTAAGACCCCGATCGCGATTATGCGCCAGTCCCTAGCACCGCTGCACCGGTTTATCCCGGGCGACAACCCGCGCGGAAAGCGGGCGCTGGAAGTCATCGAGGAGTCCGTCGACCGCCTGGACTATCTGGTCGCCAGCGCCCGCCGTCTCGACCAAGCGACGGCTGAATTGCTCGATGCGACGCGTGAAAAGATCAACCTCTCCCGCTTGGTCGAGCGCATGCTCGGGGCCTACGCGGACAGCTTGGCCAGCCGGAATTTAACCCTGTCCATGAGTGTCCAGCCGGAGATCGTGATTCGCGCCGGCCAAGACCTGATGGAAACAGTGATCGAAAACGTTATCGATAACGCGGTTGAGATTTCCCCGGAGGGCGCCGAGATCAGGGTCGACTTGCGGCGTGCCAAGAGCGGTGCCGTTCTCATTGTGCGCGACCGCGGCCCAGGCATCGCGCCGGAGAACCTGGAACGGATTTTCGAGCGCTACGTTTCGCTCCGCGACCGCCAAAAAGACCATCCGGCTGAATCGGACGCACGCCATTTTGGCATCGGTTTGTGGATCGTGCGGCGAAATTTGCAGTCGATCGGCGGCCAGGTTTGGGCCGAAAACCGCCCGGCCGGCGGCTTGGCCATCGTTATTGGACTGCCAATCGCGCCCTAGGGCCGCTTGGGGCCGCGTCGGTCGCGCTCCCTCTCTTCATCGGTTTGTTTACGCGGCGCCGTCGGCAAGGCACACTCGCGCCACCAGCCAATCTCCCACGGGTCCCTTGCGGCTCGCCGGCGAAGCATCGGAGAGGAACCCATCATGGCCGTAGCCTCCAGGAAAGTGATCATCACCTGTGCCGTCACGGGGTCGATTCACACCCCCACCATGTCCCCGCACCTGCCGTTAACGCCTGACGAGATCGCCGAGCAGTCGGTGGCCGCCGCCGAGGCGGGCGCCTCGATCATCCATCTCCACGCCCGCGATCCCATCGACGGCCGACCGACCCCCGATCCCGAGGTGTTCAAGCGGTTCCTGCCCCGCATCAAGCAGCAGTGCGACGCGGTTATCAATATCACCACCGGCGGCGGGCAGGGCATGAGCGTGGACGAACGAATTGCCGCGGCCATGCATGCGAAGCCGGAGATGTCGTCCCTGAACATGGGATCGATCAACTTCGGGCTTTATCCGATGTTGAACCGCTATCCGGACTTCAAGCACGATTGGGAAAAACCCTTTCTCGAATGCTCGCGCGACGCGATATTCCGCAACACCTTCGGCGATATCGAGCGTATTTTGAAGGAGCTGGGCGAAGGATGCGGAACCCGGTTCGAGTTCGAGTGCTACGATGTCGGGCATCTTTATAATTTAGCGCACTTTCTCGATCGGGGATTGGTGAAACCGCCGTTGTTCGTGCAGACCATTTTCGGGATTTTGGGCGGCATCGGGCCGGATCAGGAGAATGTCATGCACATGCGCCGGATCGCCAACAAGCTTTTCGGTTCCGACTATCAATGGTCGATTCTGGCTGCGGGGCGCCACCAAATGCCGTTTTGCACCTACGCGGCGACCATGGGCGCCAATGTTCGTGTCGGCTTGGAAGACAGCCTTTATCTCGGCAAGGGCGAACTGGCGCCGTCGAACGCGGCGCAAGTCGCCAAGATCCGTCGCATTTTGGAAGAACTATCCCTAGAAATAGCGACCCCGGACGAGGCGCGCGAGATGCTGGATCTCAAAGGCGGCGACCAAGTGGCGTTCTAGCAGGCTGCTAGAGCCTTATTCGAAGGAACGAGTCATGAGTAAATTGGCGAACGAACGAATCGTGTATTTCAACGGCGAATACGTTCCAGAAAGCCAGGCGCTGGTACCGTACCGCGAGCGCAGCTTTCTGTTCGGCGACGGCGCGTTCGATCTAACCCGCACGTTCAAGCACCGGATTTTCAAGCTGGAGGATCATATCGAGCGTTTCTACCGCTCCATGCGGGCCCTAAGGCTCGATCCCGGTATGAGCCCCGAAGAAATGACCGCCATCACCAAGAGGGTGGTCGAGGAGAATATACACCTCTACGGCGGCGACGAGGATTGCTGGGTAGGACAGCGCGTGACACGCGGCGTTCTCAAGGTCGAGGGCGACAATTGGAATCATTATGGACCGACCGTCATCGTGGAATGCTTGCCCATGCCGGTGGCCGATCGCGCGCACTACTACCGAGACGGTGTTCCGGTCGTTATCCCCTCGGTGCGCCGGACATCGCCGGACGCCTTGACGCCCCGCGCCAAGACCCACAACTACCTCAATCTGATCATGGGCGATCTGGAAGTCCGCGCCCAGAATCCCAATGGCTGGGCCATTTTGCTCGACCGTGACGGCAACTTGTGCGAAGGGCTTGGCAGCAATATTTTCCTCGTGCGCGACGGCGAATTATTGACGCCGAGAGAGAATTTCGTCCTTCCGGGGGTTAGCCGCCAGACGGTCATCGACCTGGCGCGCGAGCTGGGAATCCCGTTTCGCGAGGCCGATCTGGATCTATTCGACGGCTATAACGCGGATGAAGCCTTTATCACCTCGACCAGCCTGTGCATCTGCCCGATCTCCAGCATCAACGGCATGACGGTCGGCGACGGCGCGCTCTATGGCGCCGTCACCAAGCGCCTGATCGATGCCTACGCCGGTTTGGTGGATTGCGATTTCGTTCAGCAATACCTAAGCAAGCTGCAATAGGCGAGGCCCCTTCATGACCGATCCGATTGAGCTGAGAAAACCCTACCTGCTTTTTGTCGGCGCGGCCGCGAGCCCTATCGACGCCAAGACGGCGGCCGGTGTGGCCTACTGGCGCCCGGAGAATTGCCGGGCACAGCTTCGCTTGGACGAAAACGCCGTCGATCTCGGGCTTCCCGATATGACCGTGAAGGATGCGGCGGCGGCCGGCTGCGCGACTTTCGTCATCGGCCTCGCGCCAGTCGGCGCGTATCTACCCGATAGCTGGGTTTCCTTGTGCGTGGAGGTGCTTGAGGCGGGCATGGACATTGCCAGCGGTCTGCACGTGCGCGTCGGCTCGGTCCCGGAAATCGCGGCGGCGGTGGCGAGCTCCGGATCGCGTGTGTTCGACGTTCGTGAGCCTCCGCCTAACTTGCCCTGCGGTAATGGCCGCAGGAGGGCGGGCAAGCGCCTGCTGACCGTGGGCACGGATTGCTGTGTCGGTAAGATGTTTTCAGCCCTAGCGATCGATGCCGAACTTCGCCGGCGCGGGGTGAATTCGACCTTCCGCGCGACTGGGCAGACCGGCATTCTGATTCAGGGGTCCGGCTTGGCGATCGACGCCGTCGTATCCGACTTCTTGTCGGGGTCGGTGGAGGTGTTGGCGCCCGGAAACGATGCCGATCATTGGGATGTGATCGAGGGTCAGGGCTCGCTGTATCACCCGGCCTATGCCGCTGTCAGTCTTGGTTTGCTGCATGGCGCGCAAGCCGACGCCCTGGTCCTGTGCCATGAGCTTGGCCGCACCGCCATCGATGGCGACTACCAGGACTATCCGATACCGGATTTGGAAGAGGTGATCGCGCTTAATCTTCAAGTCGCGCGCCGCACAAACAAGAACGCCGCCTTGGTTGGGCTTTCGGTCAATTCCTCCAATCTCGGCGAGGACGAGGCCCTGACGGCCATGGCGGAACTTGAAAATGCCCTCAGCGTCCCTGTCGTCGATCCGGTCCGTACCGGGGTGGCCAAACTGGTCGACCAACTGAAATAAGACCATGAGGAAATTAAAGGTATACGCGCAGCAGTGGCCCCTGCGCGAGACCTTCGTCATCTCCCGTCTTGTGCAGGACCATGGCGAGGTCGTGGTCGTGGAGATCGAACAGGACGGCGCCCTTGGCCGTGGCGAGTGCGAGCGCGCCGATGCGTTCTTTCCCGATTGCACACCTGTCGTCGATCAAATCGAGGCCGTCCGGAACCGCGTCGAATCCGGCTTGGGCCGGATTGAACTGCAAGAATTGCTGCCCATGGGGCCCGCGCGCTGCGCTCTTGACTGTGCCCTGTGGGACCTGGAAGCCAAGCTGACCGGCACGCCCGTGTATCGCCTGGCGGGTCTGGACGAACCGCTACGCGCGGTGACCACGGTGTTTACCATTTCGCTCGGCTCGCCCGAGAAGATGGGCGCGGCCGCCAAGGCCAACCGCGACCGCCCGGTACTGAAGCTCAAGCTCGGCCGCGAGGGCGATCCCGAGCGCGTCGCCGCGGTCCGTGAAGCCGCGCCTGGCGCGCGGATTTCAGTTGATGCCAATACCGGATGGAGCAAGGCGCAGTTCCGGGATTATTTACCCAAGCTCGCGGCGCTCGGTGTCGAACTTGTCGAGCAGCCCTTCGTGCCCGGTCAAGATGCGATGCTGGAAGGTTTCGACAGTCCTATTCCGGTGGCGGCGGACGAATCGTGCCTCGATCGCGCCTCGCTCGCGGGCCTTACCGGAAAGTACGACTACGTGAATATCAAGCTCGACAAGGCCGGGGGCTTAAGCGAGGCCTTGGCCCTGGCCCGGGAGGCGAGGTCGCTGGGGTTCGGTATCATGGTCGGCTGCAATGTCGGCACCTCCTTGGCCATGGCGCCGGGGATGGTCGTCGCCCAGTTGGCGAGTTTCGTCGATCTCGACGGGCCACTTTTACTGGCTAAGGACCGTGACCCTGGGCTGCACTACGAGGGCAGTACGATCTTACCGCCCGACCCGGCGCTGTGGGGTTAATGCGGGTCTAGATCCGGGTGCCGCGAACCCAGGCTTCGCACTTGGCGGCCTTCGCAGCGAAATCCCCGGTTCCATACAGGCCCCCGCGTTTGGCGCGGCTGGGGTGCCGCGCCCATTCGAACACGAATTCGCCTGGCGATTTCAGGCGCTCCACGATCTCCTTGGCCTCGGCGCCGCGAAATCTCGGCCGGTCGGATGTGAAATAGGCCTTGCCGATCCGCAAGTAGCGTAGGGATCCGGGGGAATTGCCGTGACCCACGATCACCGACCAGGCCGCTGTCTCCGCGCCGTTTTCCCGGGCCAGGCGGGCGGTTACGTCCCGGCCGTGGGAGACGACCAGGCAGATTCTGTCTCCGGTACCGGAGTCCGCGATCCGCTCGACCGCCCATGACATGGGGATCGATGCGATTTGGCGCGCGCCACCAAGCGCGCCGAATCCTGGCGCCGCCATCAGAATCAAGGTTGCCGTGAGCGCCGCTCTCAAGCCGCACCCCCTTGGTCTCCAACAGCTTGCTGGACCGGCGGGCGCGAAAGGGGCATGTGCCGGCTCATCGAGGGGGTGATTTCGCGCCGGAGCTTGCGCAAGAAGGCGCGGGCGAAATCGTCGTAGTCGTTCGCGATTTCCATAAAGGCGCCCGGTCCCAGGATAACCTTGTCGCGGTAATAAACATCCAGCGCGTAGGTGTCGATGAGGATCGGCAAGCCGTTGATCTGGATCCCCAGGGCTTTAGCCTGCTCTCGCGCGGCCGATGGCAGGGAGCCGATATTGTCGCGGCCATCGCCCGATATATCGATCTTTAACAGCCGCCCGGCGAAGGCGTTTCCGGCGATGAGGCGAACGCCGTATTCCAAGGCCTTGCCAATGCCGGTGAATTTGCGGGCTGGGGCGCGTCCCAGGGCCTCAACCTTGGCGGCGAAGGACAAGATACTGTCCGGGTTCTTTAACAGATGCCAGGGAATCGCATGGCGCGTATCGGCCTCTTCATTCCATTGGAAGAGAGCCACGGCGACACCGTCTTGCTGTCCGATCAGGTCGATGATATCGGGGTTTCTAAAGGCCTGGGCCATGCCCGTCATTTGCAAATCGAACTCGATATCATCGACACTCAACGAGGTGTCGACCGCGAGAACGAGCTCAATCGAGACGGGCGTTTCCGCCAACGCGCCGCCGGAGCGCGAAAGCACCGCGATCGCCCAGGCGGCCACGGCGATCCTTAGAAAGAGCAGCGTTGAGGATGCGGGGCCGATAGGGACGGTACTTCCCCGGGTCATGCTTTGGTTACCGCAGGCGTCGCGGTGCCAGAGCCGATTCTCGTAGGCCCTGTTCCGCGAAATCTTCGGGCAGGACGCCGGAGACGATCAAGGCCGCCGCCGCGCGGGCCATGGCGGGTGCCGTTTGGATACCGTAACCGCCTTGTCCGGCCAGCCAGAAGAAACCTTCGGCCTCGTCATCCATGCCGAGCACGGGAGTCTTGTCGGCGACGAAGCTGCGCAGCCCCGCCCATTTATGCGCGATGCGTGGAACCGTGAGCGTGGTCGCCGTTTGGATGCGGTCGACGGCGATTGCCACGTCGATATCCTCCGGGCGCGCGTCGCAGGGCGGCGACGGCGTTTCGTCGGCGGGAGACATCAGGATAAGCCCGGCCTCGGGCTTGAAGTAGAATTGCTCATCAATGTCGATGGTCAAGGGCCAGGCTGAGATATCCAACCCTGCTGGCGCTTCGACGGTGATGGCGGTACGCCGCTTCGGCACCAATCCGCAGGGACGCGCGCCGGCGAGATGGGCGAACGAATCGCACCAGGCGCCGGCGGCGTTAACGACGACGGGGGCCGAGAAGTCGCCGGCCGGGGTCTGCGCGATCCACACGCCATGCGATCTTGAAAGCGCCGTCACCTCCGCGTTCGCCGCCACCTTGCCGCCGCGCTGGCGCAGGCCCTTCAAGTAGCCCTGATGGAGCGCGTGAACATCGATGTCCATGGCCTCGGGCTCGATCAGACTCGACGCCACGTAGCCCTCTTTCAAGGCCGGGGCGACCTCGCGAGTTCGCGCCGCCGAAAGACGTTCGACATTGGGGGCCAGGCGGCGGACTTCGTCCTCGAAGCGTGCGAGGGTTTCCAGTTGGTCGTTGCGCGCGATGAAGAGGGCCGGCCTCGTGGATACGAGGCTCTGCTCCGCGAATCCTTCCGGGGGCGTGAAAATGAATGCCCGGCTCGCGCGGCTTAGACCCCGCACCACCGCGTTACCATAGGTTTCCAGGAATTGGGTGGCCGAGCGCCCGGTGGTGTGATAGCCCGGCTGGCTTTCTTTCTCCAGCACCATGACCGTGCCCGAGGCGGCGAGTTCATAGGCCGCCGAGGCGCCGGCGATCCCGGCTCCCACGACAAGGAAATCACAGCGTTCCATCACCCGGTTCCGTCAAACCTTCGAAGAGAGGCACGGCCACATTGACTATTTCGTATCGTAAAACTATTTTCGAATTTGGAAAAAGACTATTTGCCAGTGCCAGCTGAGGCAAACAAGCATGGTCGGCGGGGAGACATGACCATCGCAATGAAATCGGGATTAAGCGGCCGCTTGCGTCAACTGCGCAAACAAAACGGCTGGACCCTGAACCAAGTTAGCGAGATGACCGCGCTGGCCACGTCAACGCTGTCGAAGGTTGAGAACAACCAGACATCCTTGACCTACGACAATCTACTGAAACTTGCCGAGGGTCTCGGGGTGGAATTGGCCGAACTCTTCACCAGCGAAGACATCCGGCCCATCGGCGGCCGGCGGACGATCACCCACCGTGGCGAAACCCGGCGGCAATCGACACCGAATTACAACTATCATTATCACTCCGCGGACTTGCTGCATAAACGCATGGTCCCCATGGAGGTCCGGGTCAAGGCGCGCGGCATGGAGGAATTCGGAGATTTACTCCGCCATTCCGGGGAGGAATTCATCTACGTTCTAGAGGGCGTGATCGAGGTTCATACCGCGTATTACGAGCCGGTTACGCTCAAGGCCGGCGAAAGCATCTATCTCGATAGCAACATGGGCCATGCCTACGTTTCCGCCGGAGAGGGCGAGGCGAGGATTCTGGGAGTTTGCGCCGGTCCGGGCGCCGAACATGCCGGCGTCGTCAAGGGCCTGGTCGCGAGGGACAGGCCAAAAAAGAAGGCTTCCAGGCATTCGCATTAGAGAGCCTTCGCGGAAGATTTCCGCCCGAAATGCCTCACACAACTGAATCCCTAGCCCTGGCCGCATCGCGCCCGGCGCCGGTTTTCCCTTCCATTTGTGCCCTGAGTTTGATAATACGAAAATTCATAGCGCTCATGAAATATGACATCAGTGCGGTTACAGGGTAAGTGGGACGGTAAGTTCCCCATAGGTCGTGCTGGAAATCCAAAGGGAGGATGAAGATGAATAATTGGCGCATTTCCGCCGTTAGCTTTGCCGCTGTGGCGGCCTTATCGGCGATTTCGCTTTCCGGGACCACCGCGCTGGCGGCTAGTTGCCCGATCAAGATCGGCGGCATCGCGCCGCTGTCCGCTCCTGGCGCGGTTGGCGCCGGTGAAGGAATGCGCGCGGCGATGTTGCTGGCCGAGAAGGACATCAACAAGGCCGGCGGCATTTTGGGTTGCGACGTCAAGATCGTGATCGGCGATAGCGAAGGCCTGCCGGAAAAGGCCAAGGCCTTGATGGAAAAGTTCATCACCCAGGACGGCGTGGTCGCCGTTGGCGGTGCTTATCATAGCTCCGTCGGCGTGGGCTCCAAGGACATCGCCAACGACCGCCACATCCCGGTCGTCTTCGCCGAGACCTGGAACGACACCATCACCGGCGACAAGCAGAAGTATATCTTCCGCATCGCGCCCTTGAGCTCCTGGGCCTCCGCCACCTTGTGGCAGGCCGCGCTTTTGGTCCCCAACATCAAGAAGGTCGCCATCCTGACCGAGAATACCGACTATGGAATTCCGGCGGCGGCGGAGACCACCAAGGGACTGCTGTCGGGCGGCGTAGCGGCCGAGACCTTCGGCGTCGATATCGGCACCCAGGACTATTCCGGCATTGTCGAGCGCATCAAGGCCGGCAATCCGGACTACATCATCGTCCTGGCCACCGGCGAGGCCGGGTACAACTTCACCCAGCAGGCCGCCGATGCCGGTATGGGGCCCATGGACATCCCCTTCCAGGCCGGTCAGGTCTCACTTGAGAGCAAGGCCTATTGGGAAAACGTGCCCGACGGCAACATGGCTTTCGTGCAACGTATCGGCACGCCTCCGACCTTGTGGAGCGAGAAGGCCCTGGCCCTCAACGAAGCCTATATGGCCGCGACCGGCCGGGGCGTTATCGAGAGCTATGCCATGGAAGCCTACGATTCGGTCGTGATCCTGGCCCAGGCCATGAACGAGGCCGGCTCCACCGACGGCCCCAAGATAGTCACTGCCCTGGAGAACATCTCCTACGATGGCGTTCTGGGCCGGATTTACTTCCCCTATGGCACCCAGAAAGACCCCAGCGCCGACAGCAAGGGCGACGAGTGGTGGCATCAGTGGCCGGACCCCGCCATGACCATGATCCAGTATCAGAAGGAAGGGCAGAACTCAGTCGATGCCCCGATCGTCTGGCCGGATGTCTATAAGAATGGCGATGCGATCTACGTCAAATAAGTGAAACGGCTTTAGCCGCGTTATAATCCGCCGGCGGCGAAATGGCATAGCGCCATGGCCGCCGGCGGATTGCTTTGCAGTACGATCGCTAAAGTCTAACTCGGGGCGGGGGCGCGCGTGGAATTTTCATATATATTCTGGTCGGTCATCGGCTGGATGGTGTTTTGGGCCGTGGCCGGCAGCCTGGTCACCCGCCGGGTCTACTTGCGGCGGGATCTCGATACCTCCAACGCCGGCTTCGTCGGCGCCATGATGGGGGCGGCGGCGGGTCCCTTCGGCCTGGCGCCTCTGTGGATCAAGACCCCGGAAATCGGCAAACGACTGTTGGTGATCCCCCCCTTGGCGGCGGTCGGCTTGATCGGCATCGCCTTTGGGCTGGCCGACCCCAGCAATAACTGCGTCTCCAACGGCTCCTTCGTCGCCTCGCAGATCATGAACGGCCTGATTATCGGCATCATTTACGGCTTCATGGCCCTGGGCCTGTCCTTGATCTTTTCTATTCTGGGCGTGGTCAGCTTCGCCCATGGCGAGTTCTACATGATCGGCGGCATGATCGTTTACTTCATGACCGCGGTCTGGTTTCCCGGCGTCAATCCGGCCATCGCCATCCTGGCCGCCTGCGCGATTACCTTCGCTCTGGGCGCCGCCTTCGAGCGCTTGTTCCTGACCCCCATGTACGAAGGCAAGATCGACCGGCCGGTCGAATACGGTATCCTCATCACCTTTGGCCTGGCCTTCACCCTGCAGTATTTCGTTCAGGCCGTGGCCGGGGCCAACCCCTTCAAGGCCCGCCGCTTCATCGACTTTCCGATTCTCCGCCTGCCCTCGGTCGAAGACCCCTGGCTAATCAAAACCAGCCGCGGGAATATGCAGTTGTTCGATACGGTGTCGATCTCCAACCCGCGCTTCACGGCGGCGGTCATGTGCATCTTGGTGCTCTGCGCCTTGCTGTATTTCCTGCACCGGACCTGGACCGGCAAGGCCCTGCGCGCCGTCAGCCAGGACCGCGAGGCGGCGGCCATCGCCGGCATCAACCCGGACCGCATGAACATGCTGGCCTTTGCCCTGGGCGGTATGATCGCGGCCCTGGCAGGGGCCATGCTGGTGCAGGCCTTTTCCTGGCTACCGCAAGTCGGGGCGATCCCGGCCATGCGCTCCTTCGTGATCGTGGTTCTGGGCGGTCTGGGCTCCCTGCCCGGCGCCTTCCTGGGCGGGATTATCGTCGGCCTGGTGGAGGCGGCGGGCACCGGCTGCGTCCCCGATACCCAGCGCGCGGCGTCCTACATCCCCGCCTACGGGATGATCGTTTTGACCCTGACCCTGCTGTTGCGGCCGACCGGGTTGTTCGGACGCCGCTTCGCCGGCGGCGCCCACGGTAAATTCTGATGAAAAAGCAACACATGCCGCAAGTGGGCGGCGCGCTCCTGATCGCCTTCTTCATGGCCTTCCCGTTTGTCTATACCGCCAGCGATTACCCCTACATCATGCACCTGCTGATAACCGGGTTCTTCTACGCCATCTTGGCGTCGTCCTGGTCCATGTTATCGGGCTATGCCGGGCAGTTTTCCTTTGGCCACATGGGCTTCACCGGCGTCGGGGCCTATACCACGGCGCTGTTTTGCCACTATTTCTTCCTGACGCCGGAGCCGACCAACCTCTGCGCCGAATTCGCCATCGGCGGCATGTATCTGGTGGTTGTCGATCCCATCGGCGTCACCTCCTCGACTTTGGTCCAGAACTGCCTTGTTCAAGCCATGGATATTTGGGACGGCAGCGTCGAGGTCACGCCCATGCCGGTGTGGCTGGGCATCCTGCTGGGCACGGTCATGGGCGGGATTTTCGGCCTCTTGATCGGACTTCTTGTCCTGCCCCTGCGCGCCGCCTACCTGGCCCTCTTCACCCTGGGTTTCGCGGAAATCCTGCGCGCCGCAGTCAGCGGCGAGATCGCCATCACCCGGGGCCAGGCGGGAATCGAACTGCCCTATATATTCAGGGACGGCATTACCTTGTTCGGGCGTCACTACGACAAGACCGACAAGCTGCCGTCTTATTTCGTGATGTTCTTCCTGCTGTTGCTCTGCCTCGCCATCCTGGCCTGGCTGGCGAAGTCCAAGTTCGGCCTGTTCGTGCGCGCCCTGCGCGAGGACCAGGACGCGGCGGCGGCCCTGGGGGTCAACACCACCCGCTACAAGGTTATGGTCTTCGTCATCACCTCCATGATGGCGGCGGCGGCGGGGGCGACATTCGGGCACTACGTCGCCATTATCTCGCCCAACAACATGATGATCCTGCAAATGAGCCTGGTGGTCGCCATGGCGGTAGTGGGCGGGGTCGAGAACTTCGTTGCCGCGGCCATCGGCGCCATACTCATCGAGTTCGTGCTTGAGATACTGCGCAACTCCTTCGAAATCGGGCCCTTCGTCCTCGACATGACTATCTGGCGCCTGGTGGTGTTCGGCATCCTGCTCATGCTGACCTTGCGGTTTTCGCGCAACGGCCTGATCGCGCCCATGATCGAATACTTCACCCGCGGCGACGTGGCCAAGGAGACCGTGGCCAAGCGGGTCGCGGCGGGCAAGGGCGCGGAGGGTTCCGCATGACCAACCTGGTGGTCACGGACCTGAACAAGCGCTTCGGCGGGCTTCACGTTCTCAAGGGCGTGTCTTTCGAGATCGAGGGGCCCGAGCTGATCGGCCTGATCGGGCCTAACGGCGCCGGCAAGACCACCCTGACCAACATCCTGGACGGAGCCATCAAGCCCAACAGCGGCACGGTCTATTTGAACGGCCAGCGCACCGATCAGCTGCAACCCTATGAGGTCGCCCGGGTCGGCCTGGGGCGCACCTTTCAGGTCACCCGATCGGTCCGCCGCATGTCGGTCCTGGAAAACCTCTACGTCCCGGCCTTGGCCTTGGACCACGGGCTCAGCAAGCAGCAGATCGAAGAGAATGCCCGCGAAGTCCTCGATTTCCTGACCATCGGGCACCTGCGCAACGAATATGCCCAGGCCCTGTCCGGCGGCCAGCAGAAGCTGCTGGAGCTTGGCCGCCTGCTCATGCTCGACCCGGAGGTCATTATTCTGGACGAGCCC
>JAJFGJ010000009.1 GCA_021776175.1 Kiloniellaceae bacterium | reverse complement strand
GAAGCCCTTGCCCGCCTCGCCGGCGCGCGCCGCCTCGATGGTGGCGTTGAGCGCCAGCAGGTTGGTCTGCTCGGCGATGTCCGAGATCAGGCTGACCACGTCGCCGACCTTCTGTGCCGCCTCGACCAGGCCCGCGACCTGCGAGTTGGTCTGGGTTGCCTCCTCGACCGCGTTGCGGGCGATGCTTGCCGACTCGGATACCTGACGCGACACCTCGCTGATCGAACTCGACAGTTCCTCGGCCGCGCTGGCCACGGTCTGCACGTTGGTGGTTGCTTCCTCGACCCCGGCCGCCGCCGCCGTCGCTTGTTGGCTGGTCTCCGAGGCCGTCGCCGACATGGATTGGGCGGTCGATTCCATCTCGGTCGCGGCCGCGGCCACAATCTCGACCACCTCCTTGACCGAGGTCGCCAAACCGATCTGGTCGGTCACGACACTCCAAGTCAACATCGGTCCAACGTAATTGCCCTGCTCGTCGTTAATCGCCGTGACCAGAAGGTCCAGCTTCTCCGGACCGACAGTGATCATGGCCCTATGAGGCATATTCTTGGGGTCGGCCAGAAGGGCACGCTGGTGCGACGGGTTCTTGTGGAAGATGTCGATGCACTGACCCAGGAGCTGATCGGCCTTGATCGGCAGATGTTCCTCGATGCTCTTCAGGGTCTCGCGCGAGAACTTGTTGAGGTAGGTGATCTCCATAGTCTTGGGATCGCACTGCATCACCCCGGTCGGCATCAGCTCGACCATCTGGCCGAGCTGGGAGGCCTTACCAACCTCGTCCCGCAGGGCCTTGAGCGAGGTGTACATCTCGCCGATCTCGTCTGTCGACTTGGACTCAAGATCGACGTTGGTGTCGCCATCGCGGATCTTGTCCATGGCCTCGGAGATAGCACGGATCGGCCGCGCAGCGGCGGTCCCCATGAAAATGCCAAGCAGCAGGATCGCGACCATGGAGATCCCGATCGCCACTTCCATCAGCAGCTCGACGCGGTTGACGGTGGCGAAACCGTCCGCGGTCGAGGACCGGACCAAAACCGACCAGCCCATGCCCGGATAGTCGTAGGCGCCGGCGCTGTGGGCATAGCCGGCGACCTGTTCGACGCCCTTGCGGGCATGGGTGGCGACAATCCAGGCGGTCCCGCCCTTGACCGCCGCGACGGCGGCGCCGACACCCTTCTCAGCCAGGTTGAGCTTGCCGATGACCGCCATGTCGCGCTCGTACACGCTCCAGCCCTGGCCCGTGGGATCGTAGTCGACGATGACCCGCCCCTCGGGGTCGAGAACCGTGATCTCGGTTTTCTCCATGCCCTGCTTGGCTAGGCCCTCATAGAAGCTCCGAACGATCCCCTCGACCAGGGCGAAGTCGGCGAAGTTGGCCCAGACCCCGATCGTCCGCCCCGCCCGGTCCTTGACCGGCGCGGCGAAGACCATGGTGTAGCCGTCGTCGCCATACAAGCGGGCCACCACCGCATTGGCCGCCGGCTGCTCGGCCACGGTCCCGGTCAGGCCGTTGCTGCCCTTGAGGAACTGCCCGGTCATGGCTTTCTCGAACCACGCGGCGCCGGCGAAGCTTTCGCCGTATAGCGCCCGGGTGTCGAGCGGCTTGCCGGCCGGATCGACATCGTTGACCGCCAGCACATTGCCGGAGGTATCGACCAGCATCATCAGGCGGTAGATGCCATAGCCGGTCATGTAGCCGTTCATGGCCGCGACCAGGGGATTGCCCGGCGTGTTGTCGCGCCAGTTCACCGGATCCTGCGCCGCCGCGTTGAGGCCGAAAGCCTGCACGTCTCCGTAACGCTCGAAGAGGTTGCGGTCGATCGTGTCGTTGATGGAAACGGCGGCGACTTCCATGGGATCGCCGGCGGCCCGCCGGAAATCCGCCTCGGACCACATGTAGACCCCGAACAGAACCAGGGCGGGAACCACCCCGAACAACAAGAACAGACCGGCCAGCTTGGTCCGGATCTGGTTCAGGCCAATTGACTTGACGACGGATGCCATGATTTCGGTCTCCAAAATTACGAGTGGCGGCAGACGGGCCCTGGCAACCGAGATCATGCAGGTTTTACCTGGGTTGCTTATGCAAGCTGACACTTGAAACAATCTTGTAGGAAATTATTAGATAAAGAATCTATCTGTACTGTTAACGCCATTGTAGTCAAGAAGAATAGATGCACTAATGACTATTATGTCCTATGTAATAATACTATTGTATGTTCTGCTTATATTTATACCATGACTTTTGGACTAATCTCATACTTAAGATCAAAGCATATGCGCGCCGAAAGGCTGACCAAGATGGCATCGGCCCAGGGTAGAGAGATTCGCGTAATTCTGCGCGTGCCGGTCCGGTACGGCGGCACAGAGGGCCGGTTATTCGCGTGCGCCGGCGTGCCCAGTCAGCCCTGATTATTCACTAGAGGCTGTGGCTCGGGAGGTTGTTTAGTCGAAGCGGGTTTATTACAAGAATCTGACAATAGGGGGATGCATTATACAAATCATATGATGGCACAGATTGAACTGATAGCTTATTGCCGCTAACTCCTGGTTTAGATGTGGTGGAACACAAAAACTTGATTTATTAATAAATTTGAATTACTTGATGGGATGAGATGGTCCCGTATATCCGAGAGTTGAATTCCCAAATACATATATTTATTGAGCATGTATAATGCTCATAGGGGGGACGTGATCGATTCTTTCATTTTGATTCGACACGTATCTCCTGGAATGCCTTTGAGAGCAAACACATGCTGCTAACCCGTCATACTGACTATTCCGTGCGCGTACTCATGTACTTGGCTCTGCACGATAGTGACAAGGTGACGATCGCCGAGGTGGCTCGGAACTTCACGGTATCGCGGAACCATCTGATGAAGATCGTCCACCGTTTGGGACGTCTCGGCTATCTTAACACCCAGAGGGGGAAAGGCGGCGGCATGAGCCTGGCTAAGCCGCCGGAAAGCATCAACCTGAGCGACGTTGTGCAAGATATGGAACCGACGCTCGCGATCATGGAATGCAACGCTGTGCCGTGCCCCATAGCCGGGAGTTGCGCGGTCAAGATTGCGCTGCTAGAGGCGCGGGATTGTTTTCTCCAAGCTCTGGGCCATTATACCATTGCCGATCTCATAAAAAATAAAAAGCAGCTGTTGCCATTGCTGGAGCGCTTTCTGGCCTGAGGGAATGGGCAGGGAGATCCCCAAGGACTCGTCGTGAAGAAGTCTAACTGTATTGCCGCAGAAGACGATTAATGGTGGCGATGCGTTCGGGATCAATGGGGGTATCGGGAACGGTATCTCTCAATTCGTCGGCCGCCCATTGAAGCATCTTGACCGTGGAATCGAGTTTTTCACGGATCTTGGGGTTGTCGTGGTTCTTTAATGTTTCGATGGCGCGCTCCAATTTAACGATACATACGCTCTGTTCATCTTGGAGCTTTTCCGTTGGCTCGACCGTCGAGCACGCCGTCTTTTCGCGGTTTTTGGGGTCTAAGTGCGAATTTGTCATGGCAGACACTTCACTCCTATCCGAAATAAAATTTATGTTCGGACTAGATACCGGGACGCAATATACAGAGAAATCGCTTCCATATCGTGAATGCCACAGTAATCATGATGGGCAATTGTCCTTATGTCTTGATCTATGAGGGAGCATAGCGTGGAGCAGGAAGGTATTACACAATTAGCCTAGTAATATAGCGAGAAACAGCACTAAAGTACTTGATAGCGTTCAATCTCATTTCAATAAATCCTACTTTGGTCCTGGGCTAACTTGAAGATTCACCTGGCAAAATCAGCCCTGCGGCAGGGGAAATCCGCCGATATGGCAAAAAGTTCACTTGAATCTGATTCCATTAACCATTTGGAAACAAATCTTAAGTAGTAAACTATATGCATATTAACAGGGGGCGGGCGAACAAGCCATAGATTCTCGCATACGATAGCAAGGACCATCTATAGCAAACCCAAGGTCAATTTAACCGATGAACACGAGTACGGCTGTGGATACGGACCCGCAATTCGAACAAGGGCGCAGCGGCCATGACTGAGACACAAATGATAAATACCGAGTCAATCGAATCAGGGGATGCCGGACCTGTAGCCGCGCCGGACCATGATCTACGTGACCATGGCCTCAGTATTGCTATCGTTGGTGGCTCCAACCTGCACCGAGAGAGTCTCAGATTGGCGCTCGCGAACGAGGATGCCAGCCTTCACGTCGCCAACGTGGAGGGCGTCGATGAGGCCATACGCCAAATTTCCGATGAAAAAGGGATCGATGTGTTGCTGGTCAACGCGGAAGCAAACGCCGAGGGTTGCGGCGACTGTCTCGATTCCGTGAAGGGCTTGTTCCACAAAAGGGCCGAGGTCCCGGTGGTCATGCTGTGTGGCGGCAAACTCTGTTCCCGCGCGCGCCACGCGGCGCAGCAGGGGCTCGCGGGCGTTATAGACAGCGCGGCAACCATCGGACTCGTGGCCGGCGCGGTGCGCGTTGTGGCGGCGGGTGGGACTTGTTTTCCCGCCAGCGTTATAGGCGAGGGACAACTCGATTCGGCGCAACCCATCCCTAGGGCCTCTATTTTCCCCCAGTTGTCTCCGAGACAGCAGGAAGTGTTTTCCCTTCTGTGCGAGGGTCGGTCGAACAAGGAATTGGGCCGCGAGTTGAAGCTTACCGAAAGCACCGTGAAGGCGCACATCAGCGCCATATTAAAACGCCTCAAGGTGAGCAACCGAACCCAAGCCGTTCTCTTGGCCACTAAAGCCAACGAGGTTTGACGAACGTGCCTCATTGACCCCGCTCGTTTGCTTTGAACGAACGCCGTCATGTATGGACATGGGGACATCTCAGGGTAGCATTGTCGAAATGGGCTGGTGCGATTTCTCCGCGCAATTATTGACGCACCAAACTTTAGAAACCAACGTTGAACCCAGAACGCCGGAGCAATAATCCCTCACTGAAGCGGCCGGGAATTCTGGTTGCGCCGGAGTAAAATTCCGTCAGCGATTGCCCATTGCATGTTGATGCGAAGGGCGGAGGATGAAGCGAGTGGAACTGTATGCGCGGGTGCGCCACGCGGTGCTGATAGATGGGCTGAGCCAGCGGGAAGCGGCTCGGCGGGCCGGGATTGATCCCCGCACGATCAGAAAGATGCTGAGCTACTCAATCCCGCCCGGATAGCCGAGAGGCAACATAGCCACCGCTTACTTGATGAAGCCGTTGTCGTGAAAATGACACCTTGTGCAGGATTCGCCGTCGTGGTGGCCGTCGGACGTACCGTCGTTGTAGTGGTGGCCGATCCCACTGTTCAAGGTATGACAGGTCTCGCAAATACCATCCCAAACCAAATTTGCGTCCAAGTCATCATCTGCGTGCCCATGGATTGTGTACGGAGGATTATAGTCGCTGCCGCGCTGCTCGAAGACCACGCGCCGCCACTCCCTCGTATAGCATTCGTTCGCCAGGGGCGTGATGTCGGTTCGTCTGGGTTTTCGGTCTGAGCAAAGGGTGTTCGCCGGCGGTTGCGGAATGATGTTGGGGTCGTAGGTGTAGGCGTATACGACCGCCGCCCCGGCCGGGAGCGCGCCCCACATGTCCGCCGCGCCGTTCGATACCCTCCAGCCGATCAACATGATGTTCATCCCCGGCGTCCACAAGTACTCGGCGGTCCAAACAACGGAGCCGTCGTTCGTCGTACCATCGATGCTGGCGTTCCAAACCGGCTCGATTGCGCCCGAGCTTCCCGCCGTCGTGATTCTGTATTTGCGCGCGCTATACGTCGGCGGCGAGACCACGATGTTCGCCGTGGAGACAACGAAGTCGTCCACGGCATAGGCCGTGCTCGCTTGCCAGACGGGAGGTACGGGAGGCAAGGCCGGCAAGGGGGGGCCGTCGTCGTGAGCGCCCAGCCAGTTGGCCTGGTCGCTATGGGGGTTGTGGCAATCAAGGCACTCGACCCTGTAGTGGGCGTACTCGTTCCATGAATTCTGCTCGTGGACGGCCACCGGCTCGGTAGTGTTGATGGCGACGCTGTGACAGGACATGCAGGTCTCCTCCACCGACGCCCCAGCGAGCAAAGGCATGGAAAAACCGCCGTGCAGGTCATGGCAGGAAGCGCATCCGTGAACCGGGTTGAGGGCTCCTCCCTGCTGGGGCACGAGCAAAACAAGCAGCACGGCCGCGAGCGCCAAGCCGAACGAACGCAAATGCCGCCTCATGGCACCAGCCCCCCTTTTTTGAACACCTCGACACGCCGGTTCAGGTTGTCAGTGACGAGGAGGTTCAGAGTCCCGGGCTCGATCGCCACGTCCATGGGCAGCGATAGTTGTCCGGACCCTGAGCCCTTGCCCCCGAGAGTCGCGATACCGTCAAACGTGACGTCATTGAAGACCAGGACCCGGCTGGCCACGCTGTCCACCAGAAAGATGTGCCCGACGCCATCCGAGGCGAGGCCCTGGGGGCGGTAAAAAGCGAAGCCTTCCTGTTCCGTATCGCCCTGAATACTTCCAAGGTAGGACCCATCGTAGCCGTAGATCTGCACCCGGGCAGCGACGCCCATCGCCGGATCGTCATAGTCGCTGACCAGGATGCGCTGGCCCACCGTATCCAGTGCGATTCCCATAGGGCGGGTCAGGCCCTCGGGAGCCGGTCCCAGGCCGTCGATAATGTCGACCAAGGGGCCGCCAATATCGAATACCACGACCGCCCGCTTTCCGGTGCTGACCACGAACACCAGGCCCGACTCTTCATCGACCGCGATATCGCTTGGGTTCGGAACGAGACCGTCCGTAGCGCCTAGCCGGCCTGTTCTGGTCCAGGTTCCTTTCTTGCCCGGCACATAGACCTCGACATCTCCCGTCGTGTCGTTCCCTACGAACAACCGGCCCGCGCCCCAAGCGACCCCAAAGGGTCTGTCCGGATCATCGCGCGCCGGGTGCTTGATGGCGAACGAGGATTTGACTTTCAGTTTCGGCCCAGAAAGCAGAATGACCTTCCGTCCCCTTGTGTCGGAAACCACGACATCGCCATTCGGAACAAGCGCCAGCCGCATCGGGCCTTGGAGATTGATTCGCTCGGCAGGAGGTTTGGCTTCGACGGCTAGACCGGGTGCGCCCAAAAAAAGCGCGGCGCACGTTAATAGCCTCAACCATGTCGTACAAACGAGGTGCATGTTCACGGCCTCGCAATACGTGTTGTGGGGAAGTGTGGTGGCACTAAGCAGTAGAAATGTCGATGATTTGTATCAATATCTCTCGCATCGGAACCTGTATGCGCAAAGCCGGATTACCGGGTTGGTTACCAAGGCCGCCAATCGCGCTTGCATCCGGTCTGTTGTGCGCGGATAGCCGAGAGCCAACACACGCTGTGTAACTCCTCATCGGCTCCACCAAATACCCCGATCGCTTTTCCACGTGTGCCAAGCGGCTACGGTGCCTAAAAATCGTGGGGCTTCTTGTTAGCAAGTTTTAGGGGGTATTGAGGCAATATAGGTCTTCGGCGACGACGGTCAGGCGGCCACGAGGACCCCCAAAGTGACCAATAACACGCGGGAAACCGCGATAATTTCCAACTCCGGGATGACCCCCGACGCCGTATCGCAATACCGCGATCTGGGCTATGCCGTGGTCAGGGGGGTCTTCGGTCCCAAGGATATCGTGGCCCTCGCCACCGCCTTCGACCGTATCTACGCCCAAGGCCTTGCCCACGGGGTATCGTACCGCGACCGGAACGTTTTTTTTAACATCGCCCCCGACCCTGTTCTGGATCGTATCGTGCGTTTCGTTCAGTGGCCCGCCTATATCGATCCGGTCTTGGCGGCCTTTCGGACCGACGGGCGCCTGCTCGAAATCCTGGCGCCCTTGATTGGCCGGAACCTGAAACAGATCATCAACCAAATGCACTGGAAGCCGCCGGGGGCGGCCAGGGTCGATTTCGGCTATCACCAGGATTTCCACTTTCGCCGTCCCGCTGCGGCCTATCGCGATGCTGGAAATTCCTACGTTCAAACCATGATCGCGGTCGATCCGCAGGGCCCCGGCAACGGCGGCCTGACGGTCTATCCCGGCAGCCATAAGCTGGGGCCCCTGGACTTCCCCGAACGCGGCCGCATCATGGACGTGGACATGAGCGAAGCCGACCTCCTGGCCCTGGAGCTGGACCCCGCCAAGCTGGTCCATCTGGAGCTTGCCCCCGGCGACGTCGCCTTCTGGCACCTGTGCACCATACACGGCAGCGGGCCCAACACGGCGCCGATCGACCGGCGCGCCTATATCAACGGCTATGTCAGGGCGGCGAATTGCGACCGGGGCGAATGGGCCTGGCGGGACGGCGCGCCCTGCGCCTTGGGAAAACCGGTTCTGGTCCATTACGAGGACCTCTTCTCCCGGCCCGGCCCCTTCTACCTAAACGACGGCCAAGCCTAGCTCGGCCAAGTCGGCGCGTAGCGCGGCCACACCTCTGAAGAGGTGGGTCTTCAGTCCAGCGCGCGCCGCGCCGGCTATATAGCCCGCCTGGTCGTCAATGAACAGAACCCGCCCCGGGTCCGTCACCTCTAGGCGCGCCATGACAGCTAGGTACGCCGCCGGGTCGGGCTTTGCCAGCCTCAGAACGGCGGAAAAATAGACATGTTGGCCAAATATCTCCGGCACCTGGGGGAGAATCCCGGACAGATTTTCGGCCAGGATCCGGTTGTTATTGGTGAGAACCGCAACCGGTAAACGCGCCGCCAAGGACCGGGCGAGCGCGAGAGCCTCTTGGCTCGCGGTCATGGCGGCGGCGCGCGCCTGGAGCCAAGCGGCGCGCGAAACATCGGTGCCCAGGCGCTTGGAACAACCGGCCAGATACGCCGCCGTATCGATCTCCCCCCGGTCGCTCAGATCATCCCAGCCGGAATCGAAAATTCCGGCGCGGATATCGCGGGCCGAGCATCCGCAAAGACGCGCCATGTGGTCCAGGCGGGCGGCAAAATCGTAGCCGCACAAAACCCCGTCCATGTCGAAAATGACCGCTTCGATCAGGTTCTTCATCGCGGTTCCCGCGTATCGCTCATCGCGGCTCGCGGGCGCCGAAGATCGCGGTGCCGACTCGCACGTGGGTCGCGCCGAAACGGATCGCCGCCTCGAAATCGGCGCTCATGCCCATGGACAAGTGCGCCAGCTTGTTGCGCTCGGCCATGGCGGCCAGCAAGGTAAAGTGCAGCGCCGGTTCCTCGTCCAGCGGCGGAATGCACATCAGACCGGTTACCGGCAGGCCGAGATCGTCGCGCGCGAAAGCAATAAATTCATCGGCCTCGAGCGGCAGGACGCCAGCCTTTTGCGGTTCTTCCCCGGTGTTCACCTGAACGAAACATTCCGGCCGCCGGCCCGCCTTGTCCATTTCCTTGGCCAAGATCCGCGCCAGCTTGGGCCGGTCCAGGGTTTCGATCACGTCGAAGAGCGCGACCGCCTCGTGTGCCTTATTGGTTTGCAGCGAGCCGATCAGGTGCAACACCAGATCGCCGTGCGCGGACTTCAACGGCGGGAACTTGCCCTGCGCCTCCTGAACCCGGCTTTCGCCGAACACCCTTTGGCCAGCGCCGAGCGCGGCCTCTATGTACGCCGCCCCGTGGGTCTTGCCGACCGCGACCAGCGCGATGCCGGCGGGGTCGCGCCCGGCGGCATGGGCCGCCGCGGCGATGCGCGCGCGCACCTCGGCGAGGTTAGCGGCGATAGTTTTAGCAAGCGGCGCTTCGGCATGCATCCGTCGGGTTCCGGGAGCTTGAATAATTTGCGTACAGGGTCGCGCGCACCATATCATCGCGCCCGTGGCTCGGGCCACCTTAGGTTGCTGTCGCTAGCAGGGAGATACGATACCTTGGCGGGAATTTGTTGGCTCGCGTCCTACCCAAAATCGGGCAATACTTGGCTGCGGGCGTTCTTGGCGAACCTGTTCAGCGGGCCCGAACCGGCGGAGCACCCGGTTCCGATTAACGAACTGAGCCGTTACTGCCTGGCCGACGACTTTATTTCCGACTATGTACGCTGCGCCGGGCAGGACGCGGACGGCCTCTCGCCCACGGACTTGCTCCGCCTGAGACCCGCCGTGCAGCAAGGCTTCACCGCCGCTTCCAAAGACACCGTGTTCGTGAAAACCCACAACGCCGCGGCCACCGTCGACGGTTTTCCGCTGATTACGCCGGCGGCCACGGCGGGCGCGATCTACATCGTGCGCAATCCGCTCGATGTCGCGGTTTCCTACGCACACCATTTCCAGATCCCGGCCGCGCGCGCGGCGGCACAGCTGTGCGATCCGCAAAACACCCTGCCGCCAGGCGGCGGCCTGATGCGGCGCTATTTGGGAAGCTGGTCCGGACACGTACATAGCTGGACCCGTGCGCCCGGCATGCGTCTTCACGTGGTGCGCTATGAGGACATGGCGCGAACGCCACATGAAACCTTCGCCGCGATCGTACGATTTCTGGGATTACCGGAAGACGCCCCTCGTATCGAGCGCGCGATCGAATTCAGCAGCTTCGACCGGCTCCAGAAGCAGGAAAGCGAAGATGGCTTCGAGGATGCCCGGCCCGACGGTAAAGCGCCTTTCTTCCGGGCCGGAAAAATTGGAGCTTGGCGGGAGTCCTTGGGCGCCGACGAGATTGAGCGTATTCTGGCGACTCACAGGGAAACCATGTCCGAGTACGGGTACCGGCTTGAACCAGGCGAACCAGAAATTTGAGGGGCGCATAATGGCGCCGCGGGCCTCTTTAGCGCGGCCGCCGCGCCGGCGCCGCCGGGATGGGTGAAGATGCAGCAAACCGCGATGATCATAGACGACTTCTACGCCGATCCCGAAGCGGTTCGCCAAGCGGCGATAGGCCTAACCTATCCTGAGCCCAAGGGAGAGGTTTTCTATCCCGGCCGCACGTCGCGGCAAGTTATCCTGCCGCCAAACGCGGACGACATGTTCAGCTTCATTCTGCGTGAAAAAGTCGTTGGCGCGGCCCGCAGCACCCATGGATGCTGCCGCTACTCGCTCAAAAACATGCACCGGCCGGCGGAGATTCATATCGACATCGGAAAAACCTGGGCGGGTTTGGTCTATTTGACGCGGGATGAGGACTGCCAGGGCGGGACGGAATTCTTCCGCCACCGGAAATACCGCACCGACCGGGCGCCGCTAACCGACGAAGAGGCGCGGCAAATCTACGGCATGGAGACCCGCAAGGAAGTCGTGCATCACCTCATCTACGACGATGGTCATCATCTCGACCGTTGGGAACGGGTCATGTTTCTACCCATGAAATTCAACCGCTGCGTCTTGTTTCGGCCCTGGATGTGGCATACCAGCGGCGTGGATTTCGGCGATTCTATCGAGAACGGCCGCCTTCTTCAGCTTCTGTTCTTCGAATCGGCGGACCCGCGCGAGAAACCGGCCGGCCCGGAAACCTAAGCCGCAGTCCCGGCATCGCCTATCCGCCGGCCGTATTTCACCGCGCCGGCCACGTGGCGGCTTTAGTCGGCCGGTGTGCCATCCGCCTTTAGATAGCCGAATTCAGCCATGGTCTCGCCGTGCGCCTCGACGATCTGGCGCACCTGATCTTCGCTCAGGGCCGTGTGCCAGCCGCCGGCCTTGCCCTCGCGAAAAAACTTGGCCTTGCCGTCCGGCCGCGCCTCGACAAAGCCGGTTTCCCGCTCCTGTTTCTTGAGCTCGCGGAACGAACTGAAACGGATCGCGCGCTTGATCCGCTTGCGCTCCTCGGGCAGGCCGAGAAAACCCGATAGCGCCGCGAAGGTTCTGTACGGTGCCCGTGCCATATCCTCGTAACGCATGACATGCAGGCGCATGTCCGGCGCCTTGGTCCAGCTGCGCACATGGGACGACCAACTCAACAAAACCTGTTCTAACTGGCCCGGTATGGACGGCAAGATGTGTGCCTCGTCGCACACCAAGTCGACGCCGCGCTGGATTGTGACCTGGTAATGGCTGGCGAACGACACCGCGACATCCAGCGGGTTGCGCACGACATAGATCGCCCCGGCGGTCGCGGCGGGCGTGATCAAAGGCTGGCCGTCCGCCAAGGCACAGGCGTTATGGGTCTTGACCAGCACTGTGTCGCGCCGCGAGGCCGCGAACCATTGATGCACCTGGGGACGCAGGCGCGCGATATCTTCCGCCGAGAGCTGGTCCTCCTTGCGGCCGGAGAACTGCTCATAGTGAACCAGGAAATTGTCGCCGAGCACGTAATTGGGCAACTCGTCGATCGGCACCGGGCGTGCCGGATTGCTGAACAAGTTGGCTAGATAGGCCCGCAACCAAGTATTTCCGGACTTGGGAAAGGATGCGAGCCAAAGGATACCGGGCATATTCTTCGATCTTCCGCGCAGGTGCCTTGGCTCAAGTCAATCGCGTCGCGACGGCGCGAGAACGCCCTTATACCAAATCTCGTTGATAATGACTCATAGAGATCGCCTAGGCGGCCCGCCTAGGCGACCGGAACGGCGGCTTACCGAGGCTTTCGGACGGCGTCGCGCCCGCCTCGCGATGCCCGGCATCGCCACGGCGCACGCTTCTAGCCGAAAACCTCGGTAAGCCGTCTCTATAGGTCATTATCAACGAGATTTGGTATAAGATGGGGATTTCGGCACACAAAGCAAGAGCTCGGACAGAGCCTAGCGGCGTTATCGGGACCGAGTCGTGGAGCGGAGCCGAGGCCTGTCTATCGGCTGGTGTGCCGTGGGGTTCCCGGGTCGCGGATTTGCGGCGGAATTCCGGGATGACGAGGCCGGCCAGAACCCACGCCTAACGTGTGGTGCCTGAGACCCCTCCGCCAAAGAAAAGGGGGCGGCCAAGCCGCCCCCTCGAAGTCGTGACGTAATCGTTCTTAGAAGCTGACGGACAGGCCGATGATGCCCATGGTCGCCGTGCCTTCGTCGCCGGTCGCATCGTCTTCGAGTGCGCCGTACATGACGGAGAACGAAGTTTTGATCCCCGGCCCGAGAGCGTAGGACACAGCACCGACAAACGCGTCGACTTCCTCGTCGCCGTTGCCAACGTCGCCTTCCCACTCACCGTGGAAGTAGGTCGCGCTAACGCCCCAGGGGCCGGTCGAATAACTCGCACCGACGTCATAGGACTGACCTTCCTCGCTCCGCTTGATGCCGCCGGCACCATCGGTGATGATTTTGCCGTCGAACTCGTTGGCGTAGGAACCGCCGACAGAGAACCCGGCAACGCCGATGTTGATGCCAACCTTCAACTGCTGGACATCGTCACCGCCAAGGGCCTCAACTTCGTTCGGCGCCTCGATGCGGTTGTAGCCACCCGCCACTTTAAGGCTGACGCCGTTGAAGCTTTCGTTGAAGTTCAAACCGACACCAAAGGCGTTGTGGAACTCGGTATTCTCGTTGGCTTCGAAGCCGGTGAAGGTCTTGCCTTCGCCGCTATCGTTCACGGTTGGCGCGTAACCGCCCGTGAACTGGAAGCCCGCGAAACGCGGCGAGTAGTAGCTGATCGAGTTCTCATCGTTACCGATATCGACGTTCGTGGTGGTGATCGTCGAACGGAAGCTGAGCTCATGACCGGCTGGCGGAGGCACGAAAACCGTGATCCAACCGGAGTTGATCGGCGTACCGACGTTCGGCGCCGTCACACCCCAGAAGGTGTTGTAGTTGGCCAGGTTCTCACCGCCGATCACGATCTTACCGAAACCGCCTTCGACAAAGGCATAGGCTTCGTCGATCTGGTCGCCACGAGAATCGGCTTCCAGCTCGATCTGCACGCCAACGGTCAGGCCGTTGTCCAGAGCCGTCGAGCCCCTGAACTGGATTTCACCGTCGCTGAACTCGCCAGTGGAGTTCATGGGCGGGCCATTGTCGATATCGACATCGCCGATACCGAAGTACTCGTTCTTAAAGCCCCGAACCGACAGGCGCAGTGGATCCTCTGCCGAGGCAAAGCTCGGCATGGCCACGGCACCGGCCAGCAGGGCCGTTGTACCAAGAAGTAGTTGCTTTCTCATTTTGCTTCTCCGCCTCTCTACAGCTGTAGATGCATTGATATTCTGCCTGCTCCCCTGCTGCTTTTTTCGCATCAGTCACCGGCAGACTAGGCGTGCCCCCTCACCAAGATAGATACCTTAGGAAACACGCGGGAATAGGGCCGGAGAACACCCCATTCGTCAAGCAATCTGGGTGATTCGCCAAGGCAATGGGCGGCGTGCGTGGCATTTTTACCACAGCGCGTTTCCAAACCCCTAGGAGCCGGGCTGCCCGGCCAGGTTGTCTGGGGAGTAAAGTTTTTCCCGGATCGCCTGCTCGGCTTCGGAATAAAAGAAACCGAGCAAGACGAAGCGCCGGCCGCGCGTGATCCGCGTCACCTCGTGCAGCAGCGAGCAGGAAAAGACCACCGCGGCACCGGTGTCCGCGCGGTAAAGGTTCGGGCCATATTCGGGAAAGCGCAGGCCGCCGCCCTCATACTCGCCGAAGTTTAGATTGATGGACATGGCGAAGCGCCGGTGTGCGGTATAGGGCGTGGTGTCGTCGCGATGGGGCACGAAGTGGCCCCCCGACTCCGCTGTATAGCAACCCAGACGTAGGGTTTCCGCCCGTGTCACATGGTACTGGAAAACCTTTTTTATTTCCGGGAACAAGCGATGGCGGAAAGTTTCGAAGAGCTCTTTCGCCACCGGCCCAGTATCGGCAAGCGCCACGTCCTGGCGAACTTTGATCTTTTCTATCGCTACATTGCTTCCGTGTTCGGAGCTTGCCACCCCGCCATCGCGTCTTTGCCCGGTTTCGAAGGCCCGTACGAGGCGGGCGCAATGGTCGCGGTCGATCGCCTTGGGCAAAATAAGAACCGGGGCCTGCCCGGTGCTGGCCGGCGCGGTCTCGGCGGCGCCGGTTTCCTCTATTCGCCGCCCCGCGGCCGCTCGCTTTTCGCAGTAGTTCAAGGCCCGAATTGCCTGGCGGCCGTCTCCGGCGGGCGCAATCAGCTTCTCGATCCGCCGATTGGGATCGACAATCGCGACCGCGCAGGCGCCAGACTTCCTCCTGGCGCTTGAGGATTTGGCGGCGGGATCCTGGACCAAGGCGCGGCCAAGGGCAAAACTGGCATCGGACAGCACTGGAAACGGCAGATTCAGCTTGGCGGTCAGCGCGGCATTTTCCCCTGCCGGCGCGGGTGTCACGGCAATGACCTGGATGTCCAGGGCGCGCCATTTATCGTCAAGATCGCGCAGTTTCGTCAGTTCACGTTGAGCGCCCGCGCCAATAGGGGCCGGGCAAGTTAAAATGACGCTTACGCGGCCAGCATAAGCCGATTGCTTGAGCGTGAAATGGCGGCCCCGCGTATCGAGCCAGGCAAGATCGGGCACATGATCGCCCGCGCCCAATCGGCGCGGTTCCGCCGGTGGTGGCAGCAGCGACATGGACACCCAACCTCCGCGCGCCCGAAGGGGCGTCGCCACGAATTCACCAAGGGGGCGTGAGCCTAACATGGCGACATTGGCGCGTACAGCGATGGCGGGCAGGGGCGCCCAAGATAGGATATCCCGGATTCTTGCCGAGGTGGCCCAAGTTCGACATACTCCGCGCGCCGCCCCGGAAAAATTGGATAAACACCCTTGAGTGACGCGCCCGAAATGACACAAACGATCTCCCTGCCCAAAGCTTTTAGCATGGCGCAAAAGCAGCATGTCACGGGCGATTTAGTCGCTGCCCGAAAAATTTACGAGCGCGTCGCCCAAGTCGCGCCGGACCATGTGGATACGCTGGTGATGTTGGCATCCATCGACTATCGCCAGGGCCACGATGCGCAAGGCAAGGCCAATTTAGCGCGCGCGATCGACCTGACCCGCGCCCACGTTCAGCGCCAGCCCGACGACATGCGCTCGCGCGCCACGCTGGCTAATTTCTTGCTGGCGCAGAACCGCCAGGGCGAGGCCGAGGCCCTGATGGACGGGCTGATCATGCCGCTCAATCCGATCCGCGCGGACCCGGTCGAATTCAATACCCGGCGCGAGACAAGTATCGCGCGCGGCATGCCGGCCCTGGTAATCACGACCCTGCCGAAATCGGCGAGCGAGAGCATTTGGAACAAGTTGGCGCAAGGCCTGGGCCTGGCCCAATGTTATTTCTCGCTCGGATTGTTCCCGGATTGCAGCGTGGTTCCCTCGCGCGTCGTGGAGGCCGCCAAGGGCGGGGTTGCGGTCAAGGAGCATATTGGGCCGACGGCTCATAACGTCGCGACCCTGCAAAACGCCGGGATCGACCGCTTGATCGTGCATCACCGCGACCCCAGACAGGCCGCCCTATCCTGGGCCCATTTCGTGCGCGACGACGTAGGTCAGCGGGTCATGGGCCCCTTGTGGCGCAAGATCGTGCCCCCTGCCGCAATCTTGGATGCGGGGCTGGAGCCAACCATCGATTGGTGCATCGAGCATTATCTGCCGATTCAGATCCGCTTCCTGGCCGGCTGGCAGGACATCGCGGCACGGACGCAGCCACCCTTATCGGTTTTGTTCATGAGCTTCGAAACCTTTCGCACCGAGCCCGATTCCTACTTCGCCCAGGCCCTGGATTTCTACGATATCCCGCGCGCCAGCTTCGCGGCCGACGCCGAGGCCGAGACCGTTCACCTACGCCAAGGCGAGACGCAGGAGTGGCGGCACGTTTTCACCGAAGCTCGACGAAAACGGGCTTGGGAGGCGATTCCACCCGAAATGGCGCGGGAATTTGCCTGGGAATACTGAAAAACCCCTTCCGGGCGTCTAGGTTCCTGGGCGCCAAGACATTGCGCGTAGCCGCGTTTTGCGCTATGCAAGATGCCTGGAGCTTTGGGAAGAGAGGTCACGGGTCGTGTTGGGGCATGGCATCGCCTTGCCGGCATGAACCGTGGAAACTGCGATGGGCACGATGAAGTTCAAGGGTATATATTCCTTTCTACGTGGGTTCGGCGCTCTGGGTTTGGCCGCCGCGCTTCTGACGGCCTGTGCATACGCCGATCCCAACACCGAATACCCGGACACCTTCGGCAAGGGCAACAAGGGCAGCCATGCCGGCGGATACGGCAATAACGGGAGCGTCTTCGGAACGGATGGCTTGGGCCTAGGAAACGACGCTCCGCCGGATCCCGCTCAGGGCAATGGCAACGGCATTGGGGTCAACAGCTTCCTCTGGCGCGCGTCCTTGGATACCATGTCGTTCATGCCGCTGGCCTCGGCCGACCCCTTCGGTGGCGTCATCATCACCGATTGGTACACACCGCCGGATACGCGCGGGGAGCGTTTTAAGGTCACGGTCTATATTCTTGGCCGGGAGCTGCGCGCCGATGGCCTGCGCACGAGCGTGTTCAGGCAGGCACTCAGCGACGATGGCGCTTGGACCGATGCCGGTGTCGAGCCGCAGACGGGCGCCGACTTGGAAAACGCGATCCTCGTGCGGGCACGCCAGCTTCGCATCGCCGGCCTGGAATAGAAGGCGGCGGCGGCGAAAGCATAGGCGCGCTAAATCCTTGGCCGCGTCACTGGCTTTATTCTCACCCGATCGGCGCCGCGTCGGCTCAGGCCGAAGGCCCGCGACAGTCTGATCCCGCACCCACCCCCCTGGAACAAGCATGAGCCGGTATAACTTCAAGGAGTCCGAGGCCAGGTGGCAGGCCGCGTGGGAGCGCGCCGGCTGTTTCAGGGCACACGAATCCGAGCCCGCGGGCGAGCCCGGCGGCGCGTCGAAGCCGAAATACTATGTCCTCGAGATGTTCCCCTATCCCTCGGGGCGCATCCACATGGGCCATGTGCGTAATTATACCATCGGCGACGTAATCGCGCGCTACAAGCGCGCGCGCGGGTTCTCGGTGCTACACCCCATGGGCTGGGACGCCTTCGGCCTGCCCGCCGAGAACGCGGCCATGGAACGCGGCGTGCCCCCCGCCGAGTGGACCCGCAAGAACATCGCCGCCATGCGTGGGCAGCTCAAGATGATGGGCCTGTCCATCGACTGGGAACGCGAGATCGCGACCTGCGATCCCAGCTACTACCGGCATCAGCAGCGTCTGTTTCTCGAATTCCTGGAACACGATCTCGTTTACCGCCGCGAATCCTGGGTCAATTGGGACCCGGTGGACCATACGGTTCTGGCCAACGAACAAGTCGTCGAAGGCAAGGGCTGGCGATCCGGCGCGCCTATTGAACGGCGCCAGCTCTCGCAGTGGTTCTTCAAGATCACCGAGTTTTCCGAAGACCTGCTGCAGGCCCTCGAAAGCCTGGACCGCTGGCCGGAGAAGGTCCGGCTGATGCAAAAGAACTGGATCGGGCGTTCCGAGGGCGCGCGGGTTTCCTTCAAGATCGCCGGCCGCGAGGCGCCGCTCGAAGTTTTCACGACCCGGCCCGATACGCTTTACGGCGCGTCTTTTTTCGCCATATCGCCGCACCATCCCCTGGCGGCGGAGCTGACGGCCTCCGACCCGGGCTTGCAAGATTTCATTGCCGAGTGCGATCGCCTGGGCACCAGCGAGGAAGCTATCGAGACCGCCGAGAAGAAAGGTCACGACACCGGGCTGAAAGTGCTGCACCCCTTCGTTAAAGGCCAAGAGCTGCCCCTTTACGTGGCCAATTTCGTGCTTATGGAATATGGAACGGGCGCTATCTTCGGATGCCCCGCGCACGATCAGCGCGACTTGGATTTTGCCCGCAAATACGATCTGGGTGTTTTGCCGGTGGTCCTGCCGCCGGACGCGGATGCCCAGGATTTCGCGGTGGGCGATACCGCCTATGTTGGCGACGGCAGTATCTATAATTCCGGTTTCATGAACGCCATGAGCGTGCCGGACGCGAAAAAGGCTGTCATAGCCCGCCTTGAGGCCGAGGGCATCGGCGCTGGCACGGTCCAGTACCGGCTCCGCGACTGGGGCCTGTCGCGCCAACGCTATTGGGGCTGCCCGATCCCGATTATCCATTGCCCGTCCTGCGGTCCGGTGCCGATTCCCAAGGATGACTTGCCGGTACTGCTGCCCGATGACGTAAGTTTCGATAAACCGGGCAATCCCCTGCACCATCATCCTACTTGGAAAACCGCAGCTTGCCCGTCCTGCGGCGCGGCGGCAGAGCGCGATACCGACACCATGGACACCTTCGTCGATTCTTCGTGGTATTTCGCCCGCTTCTGCTGCCCCCGCGAAGAGGACAAGCCGCTCGACCAGGCCATGGTCGACCACTGGATGCCGGTCGACCAATATATCGGCGGCATCGAGCACGCGATTTTGCATCTCTTGTATTCGCGTTTCTTTATGCGCGGCCTGAAGCGTTTCGGCTACACCGCCAATGACGAGCCTTTCGCGGGCCTTTTTACCCAGGGCATGGTCTGTCACGAGACCTACCGCGGCGAGGGGGGCGGCTGGCTTCACCCGGATGACGTCGATAAGCGGGCCGATGGCTCCGCGGTTCACCGGGATAGCGGCCGCCAGATCACGGTGGGACGCTCCGAAAAAATGAGCAAGTCGAAGAGCAACACGGTCGATCCCGAGCAAATCATTGAAACCTACGGCGCCGATACCGCGCGCTGGTTCATGCTGTCCGACAGTCCGCCGGAACGAGATATGGAATGGACCGCGGCGGGGATCGAGGGTGCTTGGCGCTTTACCCAGCGGCTGTGGCGCCTGATCGGCGAAGCCGCGCCTCATCTGCCTCCTGCGCGAGCCCCCACACCGGCTAATTTTAGCGCCCAGGGCGGGACCCTGCGGCGTTCGACGCACAAGGCAATCGATAGTGTGACGAGAGATATCGAGGCCTTTAGATTCAACCGCGCGGTCGCGCAGATATACGAGTTCACCAACACCGTGGCCGCGTTTCAAGCCAAGAGCGGCGATGATTATTGGGCGTTGCGCGAGGCCTTTGAAACCCTGGCCCGCTTGGCCGCCCCCATGATGCCGCACCTGGGGGAAGAAATGTGGCGGGGATTGGGCCGCGCCGATATGCTCGTCGAGCTGCCATGGCCGGAGTCCGATCCAGCGCTGGTTATCGATGAGTCGGTGACCGTCGCGGTTCAGGTCAACGGCAAGTTGCGGGCAACCATCGAGTTGCCGCGCGACAGCGGCGAGGAGGCCGCGCGCGAACAGGCGCTGGCCGACCCGGCGGTTCAACGCTTGGTCGAAGGCAAGGCGCTTAGAAAGGTCATCGTTGTTAAAAACCGGATCGTCAATGTCGTGGTTTGAACGGCTGCGGCGCGCCGGCATCGCCGGCGGCGTTTTCATTCTGGCGCTGGCGGTTTCGGCCTGCGGCTTTCAACCTCTCTATGGCCGTAACGACAGCGGGCAAAGGACCCAGGACCTCCTGGCCAAGGTCCGGATTCAACCGCTGCCCGACCGGGTCGGGCAGCAGCTGCACAACTTGCTGCGCGACCGCCTCAATCCGCGCGGACAGCCCAGCAGTCCAGACTACAGTCTGCATATACGGATATCTGAAACGCTTGAGGAGTTGGGTATCCGTAAGGACGAGACGGCAACTCGTTCCAACCTGACGGTTTTCGCCGATTTCGTGTTGAGCGACGCGCGCTCGGGAAAAGAGCTGTTCAAGGGGCGGAGCCGCTCCATCAACAGCTATAATATACTTGAGAGCCAGTTCGCGACCTTGTTTTCGGAATCCGATGCGCGAAACCGCGCTCTGCGCGAATTATCCGATGAAGTCAGCAATCGCCTGGCGGTGTACTTTGCCCGGTTCGCCCGGAAATAGGACCTTTGGATAGGGCCTCGCATCTTCGCGCCCAAACCAAACCGGCGATTGACCGTGCCCGCGCCGTCTGTCTTCACTGGGTCCCATAGCGACCCTTGCGAAGGAGGCTATCGGTGCCGGCCGAATTGTATCTCAGCTACGTTTTAGCCACCATCGCCGTCTTGGCGGTGCCGGGACCGACCGTCATTCTGATCGTGTCCTATGCTCTGGCGCGCGGCCGGGGCGCGGCCTTGACCTGTGTCGCGGGCGTCGGTCTGGGGGACTTGACCAGCCTTACGCTTTCCCTGATCGGCCTGGGGACGATTTTAGCGGCCTCGGCCACGCTCTTCACCGTCTTGAAGTGGGCCGGCGCGGCGTACTTGATTTGGTTGGGAGTCAAGATGTGGCGAAGCCCGGCGGTACCGCTCGACGCGGTGGCGCCCAAGGACGGCGATGCGGTTACACCGCAAAGTGGTGAGGGGCGGGCCATGGTGGCGCGAACATGGTTCGTAACCTCGCTAAATCCAAAGTCGATTGCCTTTTACGTCGCCTTCCTGCCGCACTTTCTCGCCCCAGATCGGGCCCTGGTTCCGCAGTTGATTTTGCTTGGTGCTACTTTTGTCGTTTTGGGGGTTATCAACGCCCTCCTTTACGCTTTTTTCGCCGGCGAGCTACGCCGAAGGCTTCGATCGACTTCGGCCATGACGGCTGTCAATCGCATTGGCGGGTCTTTTTTGATCGGGGCCGGATTGCTGACCGCCGCAATTCGGCGCACGGCTTAATTCTAAATCCGGGACATGAAGATCGCCGCAAAAGATATCGATCGCTTCCTGCGCGCGCCACCGGCGGCGGTGCGCGCGGTTTTGCTCTACGGTCCGGACGGCGGCTTGGTGCGCGAGCGGGCGCGCGCGCTCACCACCCTTGTGGCGGGCGATCCAGGCGATCCTTTTCGCGTCGCCGAGATGACCAACGCGGAAACCAAGTCCGACCCGGCGCGCCTGGTGGACGAAGCGGCGGCCATGGCCTTTGGCGGCGGCCGCCGCGCCGTGCGCCTGCGCGACGCCGACGATACCTCGGCGCCGGCAATTGAGGGGCTGTTTGCCGGCGCGCCAGGCGATTCCCTGGTCGTGGTCGAAGCTGGAGACTTGCCCGCGCGCTCCGCCCTGCGCAAGATCTTCGAAGCCGCCGCCGGGGCCGCCGCCCTGCCCTGCTACCGCGATGACGAGCGCGCGCTTGCGGCCTTGATCGGACAAATCCTGCGCAACGCCGGATTGAGTGCTTCACCCGATGCCCTTGCATATTTGACCGCCAACTTGGGCGGCGACCGCATGACCACCCGGCATGAGCTGGACAAGTTGCTTTTATACATGGGCGCCGGAGGGCTCGACGCGGATCCGACACGGCGTCAAGTCGAGCTTGAAGATGCGCGGGCCTGTATCGGCGATAGCGCGGCCCTGTCCATGGACGATCTGGCCTATGCCCTTGGCGACGGCGATCTCCCGGCCGTGGATCGCGCCCTGTCGCGGAGTTTACGCGAAGGCGCCAACCCGGTTGCGATCCTGCGCGCGGTAGCCCGTCATATACTGCGCCTTCACCTGGTTTCAGGTTTGTGCGCTCAGGGCACGTCGCTTGACGCCGCCATGAAAAAGCTGCGCCCGCAACCATTCTGGAAAGTGGCGCCACGGTTTCGGGCTCAGGTGCAAGTCTTGACCCCCGATAACCTCGGCAAGGCCTTGGCTAGGCTGCTTGAGGCCGAGCGCGCCTGCAAACGCAGCGGCGCGCCGGGCGAACTCTTGTGCGCCCAAGCCTTGAGCGCCATAACCCGGGCCTGTGGATCCAGGCGGCGCGCACGCCGGGCCGGATTCTAGATTTTACGCGCTTTTATCGTCGGGGGCTTGGTTCAGGCGGCGCAGAACATCGTCGAGCTGCTCAAGAGTTCGATAGTGGATGGTCACGGAGCCGGACTCGCCGGCGAAATCGATCGATACCTTTAGTCCCAAGAGAGCCGTCAAATCGCGTTCCAGATTGATCGTGTCCGGATCCTTGGGCGCGGGCCCGGGTTTCACTCGTTTACGAGCCTTTGTTCCGGAACCGGCACGATTGTCCAGGGCGAGGCGTTCCGTCTGGCGCACATTTAGATCCCGCGCGACGACAAGCTTAGCCAGGCTTTCGGGATCTTCGGCGCCGAGCAAGGCGCGGCCATGGCCGGCACTCAGCTTACCTTGCGTGAGCAAGGTGCGAATCGAATCGGGAAGCTTCAACAATCGCAGGGTATTGGCGATGTGGCTGCGGCTCTTGCCAATCACCTTCGACAAGGCGTCCTGGGTATGTTGGTACTCTTCGATCAAGCGATGGTAGCCGGCGGCTTCCTCGATCGGCGATAGGTCCTGGCGTTGGACGTTTTCCACCAAAGCCAGCTCCAGGGCTTCAGAATCCGTCAGATCGCGGATGAGCACCGGAATTTCGTGGAGCTTGGCCATCTGTGCGGCACGCCAGCGGCGCTCCCCGGCCACGATCTCGAACTCGCTGGAGCGCTCCGGATGGCGCCGGACCAAAATCGGCTGCAAGATTCCGCTGGCGCCGATGGATTCGGCCAGGGCCGCCAAGGCGTCTTGGTCGAAGACTTGCCGGGGCTGATTCTTGTTCGGGTGGACATGTTCGATAGGCACGCTCTTGCCCGAGCGAACATTGTCAAGGGTTTGATAGTCTTCGGTTTCTTCACCGAACAAGGCGGCAAGGCCACGGCCCAGATTTGTTCGCTTGGACAGATCGCCGGGGTTCGCTGGTTCGTCGATGGGGGCCATGGCGGGCCTGAGTGGTTATTAAGAAGCCAGGGCGGGAACGGGTCCGCGCCCCTGCTCGCGGCGCAGGACCTCCCTAGCCAAGCGGATATAGGCCTGGGACCCGGCGCAATTCATGTCGTAGATCAGAACAGGCTTACCGTGGGACGGTGCTTCGGAAACCCGGACATTTCGCGGAATAACCGTATCGTAGACCATATCGCCCATATGGGCGCGAACATCCTGCGCGACTTGATCGCAAAGATTGTTGCGCCGATCATACATGGTCAGCACAATTCCTTGAATTTCCAGGGTGGGGTTCAGGGCGCGCGTGACCCGCTTAATTGTGCGAATCAAATGCGACAGCCCTTCCAGAGCATAAAACTCGGCCTGGAGCGGTACCAGGACCGCGTCGGCGGCGACCAGGGCGTTGAGCGTCAGCAAACCCAGCGCCGGCGGACAGTCGATTAAAATAAAATCGTAACGCTGGGCGGACCCCGCGAGCGCGTGGCGCAAGCGGCGCTCGCGCTCCGCCAAGTCGATCAACTCCAACTCGGCGCCCGAGAGATCGACATCGGATGGCGCCACGAACATACCTGGAACGCGGCTCTCCAGAACCGCGTCGTCAAGGGGCATGCCCCCGACGATGACGTTGTAAATATTATGACTTCTCCGCTCTGCGCGAATCCCCAGGCCGGTGCTGGCGTTCCCCTGGGGGTCCAGGTCTATGACCAACACCTTTTTACCGCAGGCCGCCAAAGCGGTGGCGAGATTGATGGTCGTGGTCGTCTTGCCGACACCGCCCTTTTGGTTGGCGACCGCCAAGATTCGTCCGCGCGCCAGCTCCGGATCTAGCGAATCAAGCCTAAGCTGTTGAATTACCTCGTAATTCACGATAGATTCCCCTTCCTTGCGAGTCCGCTGAGCCGGATGATTTGGCCCTCGGGATCGCTTCGGCTTGGAATAAGCTCTGCCTGCATCATCCACTTTTCGGTTGAGTCGGTCAATTCCCGATCCGCATTCTTACCTTTCAGGAAGATAGCCGTGGGCCCCATGGGTTGCCGCTGCGCCGGGCCTTGGCCTGAAAATATGTTCGTCTCGATGTTCGCCTGCTTGTTCGGTTGTTCGTTCGGCCCGGTCGATTCTGCGCCTTGGAAGAAGGGTTCGGCCAGTTCCAGAAGTCGGGGTAAGGGGGCCAGCGCCCGGGCGGTCAGGATATCGGCCGGGATCGCCGGGAGGTCCTCGATACGCATATTATGAATCTTGACGGTGGTATTTGTTATCTGGGCCACCTGGCGAAGAAAGGTGGCTTTCTTGGCGTCCGCTTCCACTAAATTCACCTCGCCCACGCCAAGGATGGCCAGGACCAGGCCAGGAAATCCAGCGCCGCTGCCCAGGTCGATAAGAACCCTGGGCCGCCCCTCCGGCGGCGGAGGGAGTAGCGTCAGGAGTTGCGCCGAGTCCAACATGTGACGGCGCCACACATCCGGTAAACTGGTTTTGCTGACCAAGTTGATAGCCCTGGACCACTTTTCCAGAAGAACGGCATAGCGCTCCAGCCGCGCCATTGTTTCACGTGAAACATCGAGGAACTTTTTGAGCTCCTCTGGGCCATAGGTTTTCTTGGTCCCCATATTCAAAACGCCCTAGGCGGCGCTTTGGCCGCCCCGCCTCACATGGCGCAACAGCGCCACCAGGGCCGCGGGGGTGACTCCCGGCAGGCGCGAGGCCGACCCCAGGGTCGCGGGGCGGGCGGCGGTTAGGGCTTCGCGGGCTTCGTTCGACAACCCCCCGATCTCGGTGTATTCGAGGGCGGCGGGCAGATGTAGGGCTTCGTCCCGCCGGTAAGCTCGAATGTCGGCGTCTTGGCGCTCCAGATACCCCCGATAAAGCACTTCGGTTTCGACCAGGGCGGCCAAGTCCGCGGGGACCTCCCCCAGGCCGGGCCAAATACGCGTCAGCCGGACAACATCGATTCCAGAAATCCTGAGTAGGTCGAGCGCGCTACGCCTTTCCCCGCTCCGATTGAGCGGGATGCCGTGGCGCGCGAGATCTGCCGGCGCCGCGCGCAGCTCGCTTAATCGGCTCCGTAAATTCGCCAATGCATGAATCTTGGCCCGAAACAGATCCTGGCGCGCGCTCCCGACACAGCCAAACTCGATTCCAAGGCCGGTCAATCTCTGGTCCGCATTATCGGCGCGCAGATGCAGGCGGTATTCGGCCCTGCTGGTGAACATGCGGTAGGGCTCGGCGATACCGCGCGTCGTTAAATCGTCGATAAGGACACCGATATATGCCTGTGCCCGGTCCGGCACCAAGGTCCGGCCGGGCCCGGAAATCGCGCGCGCGCCCATCGCCCCGGCGGTTACCGCCGCATTGACCCCGGCGATCAGACCTTGTGCCGCCGCCTCCTCGTAGCCCGTCGTTCCATTGATTTGCCCGGCGAGAAAAAGGCCCGGCGCGCGCCGGGTCTGGAGATCCGGCGCCAGCTCCCGCGGATCGACATGGTCGTATTCGATCGCATAGCCAGGGCGAAACATCGCCGCATTCTCGAGCCCCGGAATGGTCTTGAGAAAGGCGGCCTGGACATCGCGAGGCAGGGAGGTCGAAATACCGTTTGGGTATATGGTGGGGTCTTCCAGGCCTTCCGGCTCGAGAAAAATCTGGTGCCGCTCCCGATCTTCAAAACGCGTGACCTTATCCTCGATGGAGGGGCAGTAGCGCGGTCCCGTCCCTTCGATCTGACCCGTGTGGATCGGCGCCCGGTGCAGGTTCCGGCGGACCAGGTCGTGACCCTCCGCCGTGGTATGGGTGATGTGACAGGGCACCTGCCGGACTTCGATGCGCGGGGTCAAAGCCGAAAACGGTTCCGGCGTTTCGTCACCGTCCTGAACCTGAAGTCCGGCGAAATCGATGGTCCTGCCGTCCAAGCGCGGCGGCGTCCCGGTCTTGAGCCGGCCGAGAGCGAAACCTAAATTCTTCAAGGTCCGGGACAAACCCAAGGCCGGCGCGTCCCCGACCCTTCCGCCGCCATGGCTCTCATCGCCGATATGAATGACGCCGCCCAGGAAAGTTCCGGTGGTCAAGACGACGCAGCCGGCACTCAGCCTTTCGCCGGAGGCGGTCACGATCCCGGCGCAACGGCCGTCCCGATCGAGCCACAGGTCTTCGACCGAACAAGACCGAACAGTCAAGTTCGGTTGTTCGCTCAGCAGCGATTGGACGGCGGAGCGGTAGAGTTCCCTATCGGCTTGCGCCCGGGGTCCCCTCACCGCCGGACCCTTACTCCGGTTCAGAACTCGAAACTGAATGCCGGCCCGGTCGATGGCCCGCCCCATGATCCCATCCAAGGCATCGATTTCCCGGACCAGATGGCCCTTTCCCAGGCCGCCGATGGCCGGGTTGCAGGACATGACCCCTATGGTCTCGAGCTTGTGAGTGAGCAGGAGCGTGGCCGCGCCCATGCGCGCCGCCGCCGCCGCGGCTTCGCAGCCCGCATGCCCGCCTCCGACAACGATCACATCCCAGAAAGTCATGGCCGAAACCTAAAAAGCAACCGGCATCGAGTCAAACGACACCATAGTCCCTGGGCCGGAAATTGAGGAATGTTTCACGTGAAACACTCATGCCGCTTATTTACCAATGCAGAACTCCCGAAAAATCACGTCGAGCACCTCCTCCACATCGACCCGCCCGGCGATCCGCCCGAGCGCCCGGATCGCCAGCCTAAGATCTTCCGCCGCCATCTCTATGGCCGGCGCCGCCATTGACCGCTCCAAGGCGTCAACCGCATCGCCAAAGGCCGCCCGGTGCCGGGCCCTGGTAATCGCGACCGCAGCCCCCGGATTTTCAAGGCGCCGCGCCGCCGCCTCGCTCAAGCGCGCGATCAGTTCAGGCAGGCCCTCGCCGGTGGCGAGCGAAACTATGCTGGGCCTATGACCCGCGATCTCGATCCCCACGGGCTCGTGCGCGAGATCCGCTTTGTTGAGGACCACCAGGCTGTCGCGGTCTAAAACGGCCAGGGTGGCCGCGTCCGGTTCGCGGGCGGCGCGGATATCGAACATGGCCAATTTCAGGTCAGAGGCCGCCGCCCGCGATATCGCCCGGCTGATACCCTCCGCTTCGACTGCCTCGGCCTCCCCACCCGTCTGGAGGCGGCGCAGTCCCGCGGTATCGGAAAACGTCACGGGATAGCCCCCCAGGTCCAGATGAACCTCAATCACGTCCCGTGTGGTCCCGGCATGTTCGGAAACTATGGCCACATCCCGGCGCGCCAAGGCATTAAGCAGGCTCGACTTCCCGGCATTGGGCGGGCCCAGGATGACCACGCTCAATCCATCCCGAATCCGTTCTCCTCGTCCCCCATCGTCTAGGGCCGCCATCATTTCTTCGCGCAAGGCCGCGATGGTGGAACGAACCGCTAATTCCAGCCCGTCGGGCAACTCCTCATCGGCAAAATCGATCTCGGCTTCCAGGTGCGCCAAGGCCCGTACCAGGCGCTCGCGCCAGATCTCCGTGCGTAGGGACAGGGCGCCGCCCATTTGCCGTAAGGCTTGTCCTCGTTGCGCCGCCGTTTCGGCCTCGATCAGATCGGCCAAGCCTTCGACCTCGCTTAGATCGAGCTTTCCGTTCTCGAAGGCGCGTCGCGTGTACTCCCCGGCCTCGGCCGGGCGCAAACCCGGCACGGCGCTCAAGGCTTCGATCGCGCCATGGATCACCGCCCGGCCGCCGTGCAAATGCAGCTCCGCGACATCTTCGCCGGTGGCGCTAGCCGGGCCTGGAAACCACAGGATCAAGGCGCGGTCTATGGCGGTTCCGGTCCCCGGATCGCGCAGGGATGTCAAGCGGGCCACGCGCGGCGCCGGCACTTCCCCGGCCAGCGCTTCCAAGGCCGCTCCGGCGTGGGGCCCGCTGATCCGGACAACCGCCACGCCCGCGCGCCCGGGGGCGCTGGACAGGGCGAAGATGGTGTCGCTCATGGGAGGCCAACCTCACATCCGCGGCGGCCGGGCGGGCATGCGCAAACGATATTGTTTCGCATCCGGACTGTTTTTTCCGTCCGGCAAAAAGCGTCCCGAGACCTCTTTTCGCTAGCGTAACGATCACCCGTCATCGGCTCGGGAAGGATCGTCTTCCGGCCGTAACATCAACCGCGCGACCCTGCCTCCCCCCATGACGTGGGTCTTCAGGATCTCGTCCACATCCTCTGTCGTCTGAACGCTGTACCACACTCCTTCAGGATAAATCACCATGGTAGGCCCCAGTTCGCAGCGGTCGAGGCAGCCGGCGATATTAATACGCACACCCCGCAAGCCCAATTCCTTGGCCCTTGCCTTCATGTAGTTCCGCAGACGTTCGCCGCCCTTTTCCTTGCAGCAACCGCGCGGGTGACCGGCGGGCCGTTCATTGGTGCAGCAGAATACATGGCAAGCGTAATAGCCGGGCGGGTCCAACACGGCATCCGGTAAGTTTTCTTTTTGTTCTTGTTTCATTCTTATGTCGCACCCACTTTATCGGTCATTCGTGTTCAGGCTTCCGCCGGTGTTCGGTCGAAATCAATCGCGGCCCTGCTTCTCCGGTGCCATCATACAATATGGGTTGAGCCGAGCGCGCCGGGTCTCCCATATAGAACAATTATACAATCCCGTCACTTGCCCGGCGGGCGTCTTCGACATCCCAGGAGCCATCGCCCCTTCATGACCGACACCGTTACGCCTCTCGTGAACCGCCTGGATGAAGGCACCAGCCCCTATCTCCAGCAACACAAAGACAATCCCGTGGCCTGGCAGGCTTGGGGCGCGGACGCTTTCGAGGCCGCGCGCGCAAGCGACCGTCCAATTCTTTTATCGATCGGTTACGCCGCCTGTCATTGGTGCCACGTCATGGCTCACGAATCCTTCGAGAACGCCCAAATCGCCGCGCGAATGAACCGCCTCTTCGTCAACATCAAGGTCGACCGCGAAGAACGCCCGGACATCGACGCCATATACCAGCAGGCAATCCAACTACTCGGCGAACAGGGTGGCTGGCCTCTAACCGTATTCTTGACCCCGGATGGGGAGCCGTTCTGGGGTGGCACGTATTTTCCGCCCGAGCCGCGCTATGGCCGGCCTGGTTTCGCGCAAGTACTGCAAGCCATCGCGGAGGTCTACCGGAGCGACCGGGCGCGCGTGGAAAAAAACACCACCGCCATTAAAGACACCATGCGGCGCCTTGCCGCGCCCCTTCCACCCAGCGCCATTACCCGCGAAGCGACCGACAATATCGCCGTGCACTTGCTGCGCGAAGTCGATCCTATCGAGGGCGGCCTCGGTCACGCCCCGAAGTTTCCTCAATGCGCGGCCCTAAAACTCTTGTGGCGGGCGTGGAAACGTCAGGGGCAGGAAAGCTTCCGCGATGGCGTGACCCTCACCCTGTCGCGCATGTCTCAAGGCGGGATCTACGACCATCTGGGCGGCGGCTTCGCCCGCTATGCGGTCGATAACCGCTGGCTGGTGCCGCATTTCGAAAAAATGCTCTACGACAACGCGCAGATGATCGAGCTTTTGACGTGGGCTTGGCAGGATACGGGCAATCCCCTGTTCGAGCAGCGCGTGCGCGAAACCGCTGCCTGGGTCTTGCGCGAAATGATCGCCGACGCCGACGGAACGGGGACCGCTCCCAGCGGCGCCTTCGCCAGCACCTTGGATGCGGATAGCGAAGGCAAGGAAGGCAAGTTCTATGTCTGGAGCGAGGCGGAAATCGATGCCGTTCTCGGGCCCGACGCGGCGGCCTTCAAGAAGGCCTACGACGTCACTCCCGGCGGTAACTGGGAGGGCGCGACCATCCTTAACCGCTCCCACGCGCCGGAAATGCGCCCCCCATCCGAAGAAAACATCCTCGCCGCCTGCCGGGAAAAACTTAGGGAGGTTCGCGCGCGGCGCATTTGGCCGGGCTGGGACGATAAGGTTCTAGCCGATTGGAACGGCCTCATGATCGCGGCCCTGGCGCGCGCGGCGCCGGTCTTCAAGACTCCTGAATGGCTGGAGGCCGCCCGCCGTGCCTTCGCTTTCGTCGCCGAAACCATGACCGAGAACGGCCGGCTCAAACATGCCTGGCGCCATGGGCGCCTGGCGCATCCCGGCGTGCTCGACGATTACGCCTTTATGTCGGCCGCCGCCCTGGCCCTGGCCGAGACGACCGGCCAATCCACCTACGTCGCCCAGGCCGAAGACTGGGCCGGCGTTCTGGATCGTTATTATTGGGATACCGATTCGGGGGGGTATTTTCTGACCGCCGAGGACACCGAGCGATTAATCGTGCGCCCCAAGAGCGCGCACGACAGCGCGGCGCCGTCGGGGAACGGAATCATGGCCGAGGTTCTAACCCGGCTCTATTACCTGACCGGCAAAATTCACTACCGCGACCGCGCTGAAGCCCTGATTGCCGCCTTCTCGGGCCAGGTCGCGCGTAATCATTTCCCTCTGGCAAGCCTCATCAACGCCAATGAGTTCCTGAGCGATGCCCTTCAGGTCGTGATAGCGGGCGACCCGGCGGACGCCCGCGCCCGCGACATGACAGCCGCCGTACAGGCGATGTGCCTGCCGAACCTCGTGCTGCAAGCGGTCGCGCCAGGCGAAGAGCTGCCCGAGGGCCATCCGGCCCATGGCAAGGGCGCGGGCAAAGACGGCGCGGCGGCTTACGTGTGCCGGGGCACGACCTGCTCCCTGCCCCTGACCTCGGCCGAGGCCTTGCGCGCGGGGCTAGGCGCGGATCCATGAGCGGCGGGCGGGATGGCGATGCGAGCTGCGTCATGGAGTCACCCTTCGGCAGGCTTCGCATCGCCGCCAACGACAGCGCGATCATACGCCTGACCTGGGCCAGAGAGCCTGAAATTCCGGCCGATCGTGCCAAGCCGGGCCACCCCCTGCTCGCACGCGCGGTCCAACAGCTCGAAGAATATTTCGCCGGAACGCGGCGCGACTTCGACCTGCCCCTCGATCCCCCCGGCGGCGATTTCCAAAAAGCCGTATGCCGCGCGATACAGGAAATTCCCTTCGGGCAGACCCGGACCTACGGCGATCTGGCGCGCGGTCTTGGCGCCGCGCCGCAGCCGGTCGGCCAGGGCTGCGGCGGCAACCCGATCGCGATCCTCATCCCCTGTCACCGGGTCATGGCGGCGGACGGCAAGCTGGGCGGCTTTTCCGGCGGCCGCGGCCCGGAAACCAAACTCGCCCTGCTACGCCACGAGGGCGCGATTCTTATTTAGAAGACCGCGCCCAGGGCCGCCGTGACAGGGGGACCGCGGCCGCGCTAAACTCCCGCCAAATCAAGACCAAGACACAGGGGGAATATCATGCCCGATATCACTATCGAGGGGCCGGACGGCGACTTCGCCGCCTATCTGGCCCTGCCCAGCAAAACACCGGCGCCCGCGATTCTGGTCGCGCAGGAAATATTCGGCGTCAACCAGGTCATGCGCGATGTTTGCGACTGGCTGGCCGGCGAAGGTTACCTCGCCTGCTGCCCCGATATCTTCTGGCGTATCGAACCGGGAATTCAAATTACCGACAAGACGGACGCCGAATGGAAGCGCGCTTTCGAGCTCTTCGGGCTGTTCGATGTCGACAAGGGCATCGGCGATTTGAAAACAACGCTCGCCCATTTGAGATCGCACGAAGCCGGCAACGGCAAGGCCGGCGCGATCGGCTACTGCCTGGGCGGGAAGCTGGCCTACCTCATGGCCACGCGCAGCGACGCGGACGCGAGCGTCGGATACTACGGCGTCGGCTTGGCCGATCTCCTCGACGAGGCGCGGGCGATAGACAACCCGCTGATGCTGCACGTCGCGGCCAAGGACCAGTTCGTACCGCCGGAACAACAAGAGAGCGTCGCCGCGGCTTTAAGCTGTAACCCGCTTGTCACCTTGCATGACTATTCATCCCAGGATCATGCTTTCGCCCGCGTCGGCGGCCAGCATTACGATCGCGGCGCGGCCGACTTGGCCAACAAACGCACGATCGACTTTTTCAAGGAGCACCTCGTTACATGACCAAGGCAATTCGCATCGAGAAAGCCGGCGGCCCGGAAGTGATGTCCTGGGAGGACGTCGAGGTCGGCGAGCCGGGCCCTGGAGAGGTCCGCGTCAAACATACCGCCGTCGGTCTCAATTACATCGACGTCTATCACCGCTCGGGCCTTTATCCGCTCGAATACCCATCCGGGCTTGGGCTGGAGGCCGCCGGCCTGGTGGAAGCGGTGGGCGAGGGTGTGAACGATCTGAAAAAAGGCAACCGGGTCGCCTATGCCTCGCCGCCGATCGGCGCCTATGCCGAGTCCCGCCTCATGCCGGCGAACCGCTTGGTCAAGCTGCCGGCGGACATAGATGAAAAACAAGCCGCCGCCATGATGCTGCAAGGCATGACCGTGCAGTACCTCATCCGCCGCACCCGGCGTGTCGTCAAGGGCGAGACGGTGTTGTTCCACGCCGCCGCCGGAGGCGTCGGCCTTATCGCCTGTCAGTGGCTCAATCATTTGGGGGTGAATATCATCGGCACCGTCGGGACCGACGAAAAGGCCGAGATCGCGCGCGCCCACGGGTGCACCCACACCATCAATTACAACAAGGAAGACTTCGCCGCCCGGGTTAAGGAAATCACCGGGGGCAAGGGCGTGCCCGTGGTTTACGATTCAGTTGGCAAGGACACCTTCGAGGGCTCGCTCGCTTGCCTGGCGCCCCTGGGCATGATGGTGACCTTCGGCAATTCTTCGGGCCCGGTGCCGCTGTTCGAATTGGGCCGCTTGGGGCAACTGGGTTCGCTCTTCATCACCCGGCCCTCGCTCATGGCCTATACCGCCAAGCGCGAGGACCTCATGGCCAGCGCCAACGAGTTGTTCGAAGTGGTGCTGTCCGGCGCGGTCAAGATCGAGGTCAGCCAGACCTACCCGCTGTCAGAGGCGGTACAGGCGCACCGCGATTTAGAAGCGCGCAAGACGACGGGAAGCACGGTTTTCGAGGTCTAGGGCGGTTCGTTCAGGCTTGAAGAGAAAATATTTTACCCACCCGTCACCCTCGGGCTTGACCCGAGGGTCCATGGAAAAGCCGAGTCTCGGTCCGCGATGGATTGCCGGATCAAGTCCGGCAATGACTAGGAATAGGGGTGACTTCAACCAAGCTTGAGCCGCTGTTGAGCGCCTCGTCCGCCTACTGATTCATCGAATCGAAGAAGTCGGCGTTATTCTTGGTTTGCTTGAGCTTATCGACCAGGAACTCGACCGAATCGGTCAGGCCCATGGGCATGAGGATGCGGCGCAAGACCCACATCTTGCTGAGCGTGCCCTTGTCGACCAGCAGTTCTTCCTTGCGGGTGCCCGACTTGCCGATGTCGAGGGCCGGCCAGGTGCGCTTGTCCGCCAACTTGCGGTCGAGCACGATCTCGGAGTTACCGGTGCCCTTGAACTCCTCGAAGATGACTTCATCCATGCGGCTGCCGGTATCGATCAGCGCGGTCGAGATGATGGTCAGGGAGCCACCCTCCTCGATGTTGCGTGCCGCGCCGAAGAAGCGCTTGGGACGCTGCAGGGCGTTGGCGTCGACACCGCCGGTCAAGACCTTACCGGAGCTGGGCACCACGGTGTTATAGGCGCGCGCCAGGCGGGTGATGGAATCGAGCAGGATAACGACATCCTTTTTGTGCTCGACCAGTCGCTTGGCCTTTTCGATCACCATCTCGGCGACCTGAACATGGCGGGTGGCCGGCTCGTCGAAGGTCGAGCTGACGACCTCGCCCTTGACCGAGCGGTCCATGTCGGTGACTTCCTCCGGCCGCTCGTCGATCAGCAGGACGATAAGATAAATCTCCGGATGATTGTCGGCGATGGCGTGGGCGATATTCTGCAGCATCATGGTCTTGCCGGTACGCGGTGGCGCCACGATGATCGCGCGCTGGCCCTTGCCCAGGGGCGAAATCAGGTCGATGACCCGGGTGGTCAGGTCCTTCTTGGTCGGATCCTCGCTCTCGAGAGAGATTTTCTGGTCTGGGTAAAGCGGCGTCAGGTTGTCGAAGTTGATCCGGTGGCGCGAGTTTTCCGGCGGATCGAAGTTGATGGTATTGACCTTGAGCAGGGCGAAATATCGTTCCCCGTCCTTGGGCGAGCGGATCTGTCCCTCAACGGTGTCGCCGGTGCGCAGACCGAAGCGGCGCACCTGGCTGGGGCTGACGTAGATGTCGGCCGGGCCCGCCAGGTAATTCGATTCCGGGGAGCGCAGGAAGCCGAAACCGTCCTGCAGGATCTCCAGCACGCCCGCGCCGCTGATCGGCACGTCGTTCTCGGCCATTTGCTTCAGGATCGCGAACATCATGTCCTGCTTGCGCAGGGTGCTCGCGTTATCGATCTGCAGTTCTTCGGCGAAGGAAAGCAGATCGGCCGGTGTTTTGGCTTTCAGTTCTTCTAGGTTCATGGACGTAGGGCCTGAATGGGAATGGAAAAACGTGCGGATAGAAGGGGGAAGATTGGTGTCGCGCCCATGCTGGGCCGCGATGGTCGGGGCGGAACCGCCCGTGCCGAAACGGATGGAGGTCAGTGCAGGTTACGGTTAATCCGTTACCGCTTTATTAACTAGGGTTAACCCGCCGAACGGCAAGGGGTGGAACAAGCCGTGGATACTCCAAGCACCGCTCCGCGTCAAGCGGCGGCGAAAATCGATTTCTTCCTAAAACGGTTTCACGATCACCAAGATGACGATGCCGATCATCAGCACCGTCGGGATCTCGTTCATGTATCGATAGAACTTGGCCGTATGGCGGTTTTCGTCCGCGGCGAAGTCGCGGCGCCAGCGCGAAAAATAACCGTGGACCGCGCCGAGGGCCAGGAACAGGGCCAGTTTCGCCTGCATCCAGCCCTCGCTCCAGGCGTCCAGATCCGCCGCCAACATGAGACCCAGGATCATCGCCACCGTCATTGCCGGATTAATGATGGCGCGCAGCAGGCGCCGCTCCATGACCTTGAAGGTCTCAGATTGCTTGGAGCCCGCCTCGGCATCGCAGTGATAGATGAAAAGACGCGGCAGGTAGAGCATGCCCGCCATGGTGGCGATCGCGGCGATGACGTGTAGCGCCTTGACCCAAAGATAATAGTCGCCCAGGAAACCATCCATATCTCAAACCCCAAGCGGGCAGCGCTCGCAAGCAGGCGGGCAAATTCGCCTGCCCTCACCCGATGACAGCTCTTTCGAGGAGTCCGCGGCCTTGCGTACCAGCGCCGCCAGGCCGGCGATGAAGCGTTCGCCGTCGTCCACCGTCGGCACCCGCCGGTAGCTCGGCACGCCCTTGTTCCTGGCCAGCGCCGCATATTCCATATCGAGCTCGACCAAAGTCTCGGAATGTTCCGAAACGAAGGCGATGGGCACGACGATCAAGGGCACGCCATCGGCCCCGGCGCGGGCGATCTCGTCCTCGGCCGAGGGCCCGATCCATTCCAGCGGCCCGACCCGGCTTTGATAGCAAATGCGCCAATCCAGATCTGGCTGTCCTAGGGTTTCGACGATGCCTCGCGCGCTCTGCTCGATCTGCCATTGATAGGGATCGCCGGCGGCGATGAACTTTTTCGGCAAGCCGTGGGCGGAAAACAAGACTCTGGGCTTCGCGCCCCCGGCGGCCCCGCCGGTTTCCGCCAAGACCGCGCGCAGGCGCTCCGCGACCTCGCTCAAAAAACCCTCATCGCGGGGATAGCAGCATAAAACCGAAGTGGGCACGCTCAGTCCCGCCTTAAGCGCGGCCCGCTTCCAATCTTCAATGGAGGAGCCGCTGGTGGTGCCGGAGAATTGCGGATAGAGCGGCAACAGAACGATGCGCTCGGGGGCGAAGGCCTTGACCTCGGCCGCCGTCTCATGGCTGAAGGGGTGCCAATAGCGCATGGCCACGAAAACGCGCGCCTGCCCGCCCAGCGCCCGCTCCAAGGCCCGGGCCTGCGCCATCGTATTGGCCAGCAGCGGCGAACCGCCGCCCAGCTTGGCGTAAATCTCCGCCGCGACCGGGGCCCGCCGGCGGGAAATCATGTGCGCCAACAGCCATCGCAACGGGGCCGGTTTCTCTATAATCGCGGGGTCGTTGAAAAGGTTGAAAAGAAACCGCCGCACGGCGTCCGGTTTATCGGGAGCGCCCAGATTGAACAGAACCACCGCGATATTGCTCATGACCCCGCCTCATAACCCCCGACTCATGATCCCCGACTCACGATCCGGGCCGCCACGCCCGAACTTGTTCTATCAATTCCGCCACATGATCGGTCGAAGCCTGGGGGGTAATGCCATGACCAAGATTGAAAATAAATGGGCGGTCCGCCAAGGCATCGAGGATGACGCGCGTTCCCTGCCTCTGCTTCTCTCCGCCCGCGACCAAGAGCAGCGGATCGAGATTGCCCTGCAAAACCACCTTGTCTTGTAAATGCTCCCGCGCCCAGGAAAGCGGGACCGTGGTATCGAGGCTCAAGGCATCGGCTCCTGCTTCGTTCGCGAAGGCTTCGTACATAATCCCCACGCCACGCGGGAAAACGATGATCGGAATGTCCGGGTGCCGGTTCTTTACCCGCCTGACGATTTCCTTGATCGGCTCCAGGCACCAGCGGCGAAGCTCGTCCTCCGGCCAGACCCCGGCCCAGGAATCGAAAATCTGTAAGGCTTCCGCCCCGGCTTCGACCTGCGCGATCAAATAGTCCGCCGTCGCATCGACGAGAAGATCGATCAGGCGAGCGAATTCCTCCGGCGCGCGATAGGCCCAGGTCTTGGCGAGCGCGAAATCCTTACTCGTGCCCCCCTCCACCATATAGCTCGCCACCGTCCAAGGCGCACCGGCAAAGCCGATCAAGGTAACCTCGCGCGGCAACTCCCGCCGCAAACGCCGCAGCGTCTCGTAAACCGGTTCCAGAGCTTGAGCCATGGCACCGGGAGAAAGCTGTTTTAAGTCCTCGATCAGGCGCAGGGGTTCCAATTTCGGCCCAGCACCCTCCTCGAACCAGACCTTCTGGCCCAGGGCATGGGGGACGATCAAAATATCGGAAAACATGATCGCGCCGTCGAGACCGTAGCGCCTGATCGGCTGCAGGGTAACTTCAACCGCCAGGTCGGGCGTCAGGCAGACGTCCAGAAAGTCGCGGCCACGGGCTCGCGTTTCCCGGTACTCGGGAAGATAGCGCCCCGCCTGACGCATCAGCCATATGGGCGGCGGACCGCAAGTTTGGCCGCCAAGCGCGCGCAAAAGCGGTTTACGATCTGATATCACGAAAGGGTCCCGGTTGGATTTTTGGGTGAAGCGGCAGGGCCAGTGAACAAGCCCCTCTTATAACAAAACTAAAAGAAATATAGGAATCTGTTTTAGCTGTTGGTCCTGTGAATGTCGGTAATTCATGGGTTATGCACGTCTTATTCGGCGCTATGCTGAAGCTGCGCGCCTGCTTGCCTAATTATGCGGGCTCCTCTGTGGAAGATTTTTCCGCTGACCCGATTTCCGCTGACTTGCGCGGTTCCGGCAAGACGTGGATAAGAGGGATAAGCGTTAATCGATCGGGTCGCCGGACATAGTTAGTCACACCTAGGGAAAAGACCGCGATCGGAATGAAAGATGCCCGCGAAACATCGGGATCGTGGGCATGGGATTCGCGCAAGCGCGACAACCGGGGTATTTATCCCGGTCTTTGATTGGATTGCGCGACACTCTGTGGGTAACGACGATATTTGGCGGAAATAAGCCGTTATGACCTCTCATCACTTGCATTTAGTCTCGGACGCGACCGGCGAAACAATCAATTCGGTGGCCCGCGCCTGTTTGGTACAGTTTGGCGATATAGAGCCGATAGAGCATGTCTGGAGCCTGATCCGCACCCGCGGTCAAATGGAAAAATGCCTGAAGGGCATCGAGAAAACGCCGGGGCCGGTCCTCTTCACCCTGGTAAACGATTCCCTGCGGAATGTTCTGCTGGACGGCTGCCGCCGCCTCAATGTTCCCTGCATACCGGTTCTCGATCCGATCATACATCGCCTGTCGGCTTGGTTCGGGTCCGAGATCACGGGCCGGCCAGGCCTGCAACACGCCCTCGACGCAGAATATTACCATCGCATGGAGGCAATGGAATTCGCCCTTTCCCATGACGACGGGCAACTGCCGAACGAATTGAATTTGGCCGATGTCGTGCTTCTGGGCGTGTCGCGGACATCCAAGACACCAACCTGCATCTATCTGGCGAACCGCGGTATCAAGGCGGCAAATATACCGATCGTGCCAAACTGCGCGCTGCCGGTCAGTTTGTTCTCCCTAACGCGGCCCCTGGTGATCGGACTGACCAAGGAGCCAGGCAGCCTGGTGCAAATCCGCCGCAACCGCTTGCGCATGATCGCGCGCGATCAGGACGAGACCGATTATGTCGACCCGGACGCCGTGCGCGAGGAAGTTGCCATGGCACGAAAGCTGTGCGGCAAGAACGAGTGGACGGTCATCGACGTGACCCGGCGCTCGATCGAGGAAACCGCCGCGACCGTCATGAACCTCTACGCACGCCACCAGGAGGCGGCGGAATGAGCGCTCCTGCCGGTAACGTGCGCCCCACTTTAGCGGGGTCGCAAGTTTCGGTCGTGCTGGCTTCGGCCAGCCGCGTGCGTCACGATCTACTTCGAAATGCCGGCGTACCCTTGGTGCGGGACCCGGCGCACATCGACGAGGCCGAGGTCAAGGCGGCCTTGCTTGGTGAAGGCGCCGGCGCCGAGCAAGCCGCCGAGACCCTTGCCGAGCTTAAGGCGCGCCAGGTCGCGCGCCGCCATGGCGGGGCCCTCGTGATCGGCGCCGACCAGATTCTCGAATGCGATGGGATCTGGTTCGACAAGCCCGCCAACCGGGATGAAGCCGCTCGGCACCTTAGATCCCTGAGCGGCCGCGGCCACGTCTTGAGGACCGCCGTCTGCGTGCTGCGCGACGGCGTCCGGCTATGGCACCATAACGCCTCGGCAAAACTTGAAGTCCGCCCCTTGGGAGAGGGCTTTATCGCGGCCTATCTGGAGGCGGCGGGCGATAGCGTCTTGAGTTCGCTCGGCGGCTACCGCCTCGAGGGTCTGGGGGCGCAGCTTTTCAGCCGCGTGGAGGGCGACTACTTCACCATCCTCGGCCTGCCGCTGCTGCCGTTGCTCGGTTATCTGCGCGGCCATAAGGCGATCCCGCAATGATCTTGAGCGGACACGCAAGCCTGGCCGGGGTCATGGGCTGGCCGGTCGCTCACTCGCTCTCGCCGCGTTTGCACGGTTATTGGCTCGAACGGCATAACATCGACGGCGCTTACCTGCCCCTGCCGGTGCGGCCTGAAGCCTTTGCCGATGCGGTACGTGCCCTGGCGGCACTAGGCTTTCGCGGCGCCAACTTGACGATCCCCCACAAACAGGCGGCCTTGGCCTTGTGCGATAGCTTGGACCCGGCCGCCGAGCGGATCGGCGCGGTCAATACCTTGGTTTTCAAGGACGGGAACATCCATGGGCGCAACAGCGACGCCTTCGGCTTTATCGAGAATTTGCGCCAGGGCGCGCCGTCTTGGCGCGCGGAGGCGGCGCCGGCCGTGGTTCTTGGCGCCGGGGGGGCGGCGCGGGCGGTGATTGTTTCCCTGCTCGATGCCGGGGCGCGGGAGGTTCGCTTATGCAACCGCACGCCGGCCCGCGCCGAGGCCTTGGCCCGGGACATGAGCGGCCCGGTGGCGTGGGTGCCGTGGGAGGCGCGCGCCGCCGCGCTATCGGGCGCCGGATTGTTGGTCAATACGACCAGCCTGGGCATGACCGGGCAAGAAGCGCTGGATTTGGATTTGGACGATTTGCCCACGTCCGCCTTGGTCGCGGATATTGTTTATTCGCCCTTGGAAACCGATCTCCTGCGCCGCGCGCGCGCGCGCGGTCACGCGGTCGTGGATGGCTTGGGCATGTTGCTGCATCAGGCGCGCCCCGGGTTCGAGGCCTGGTTCGGTGTCATGCCCGAGGTCACGCCGGACTTGCGCGCCTTCGTCCTGAAGCGGGAGTGATTTACCCCATGCGTCGGCGCAGGCATCGCAAGCGGCCGATCGTACTTGGCCTGACCGGCTCCATCGGCATGGGAAAATCAACTGCGTCGCGGGCACTTCGCCGCCTCGGTATCCCGGTTCACGACGCTGACGCGGCGGTGCACGGCCTGATGGGAAGCGGCGGGGCGGCGGTTCGCGCGGTCGAGGCCGCGTTTCCCGGCGTGACAAAGGAGGGCGCGGTCGATCGCGAATTGCTCGGCGCGCGAGTCTTCCACGACGCGCCGGCGCTGCGGCGTCTGGAAGCGATTTTGCATCCCATGGTACGGCGCTCGGCACGCGCGTTCTTACGCGGCGCCGCGCGCGGCGGCCTGGCGGTCGCGGTTTTGGACATTCCCTTGCTATACGAAACCGGGGGCGATGGGCATTGCGACGCGGTCATGGTGGTCAGCGCGCCTCGTTTCGTGCAGCGGTCCCGCGTTCTCGCCCGCCCCGGCATGACCGTGGCGCGCCTGGAGGCGATCCTGTCGCGGCAGGTGCCGGATCGGGAAAAACGCGCGCGTGCCGATTTCATCGTCGATACCGGCTTGAGCCGGCGCCATGCCTTGCGGCAAATTATTCACGCCTTGGCAGTCCTATGCCGGCGCCGCACTCGGGAGCGAACATGACCGCCGCCGTGCCGACAACGCGTGAAATCGTGCTGGATACCGAAACCACCGGGCTCGATCCTGGCGCGGGCCACCGGATCGTGGAGGTCGGCTGCTTGGAGGTTATCGGTTTCGTGCCGACTGGCGAACACTTCCGGCGTTATGTGAATCCGGAACGCGACATGCCGGCGGAGGCCGAAGCGATCCACGGCTTGACCGGTGAATTCCTGGCCGGTCAACCCACATTCGCGGAGGTGGCGGAGGAGTTTCTGGCATTTATCGGGGATGCCCCCCTGGTCATCCACAACGCGAGCTTCGATCTGAAATTCCTGAATGCGGAATTATCCCGGATCGGGTCCCCGGCCCTCGACCCGGCGCGGGCAATCGATACGGTCGCCCTGGCGCGGCGGCGGTTTCCCGGGGCGCAGGCCAGTCTGGACGCCCTATGCCGGCGCTTCGAGATAGATACCTCCGCGCGTGGCTTTCACGGCGCGCTTCTCGATTGCCAACTTCTGGCCGAGGTTTATCTAGAGCTGCGCGGCGGCCGCCAACCGGGCTTCAAATTGGCGCGCGCGGGGGGCGAAGATCCCGGCGCGGGGCGCGAAGGCGCCCGGCCCGCCCGCGCGCCGCGCCCGCACACACCAAGCGAGGTGGAACGCCGCGCGCACGAGGCGCTGCTGACGACGATCAAGGATCCGATCTGGCGCCGCTAAATGTTGTCGCCCTCAGCTTTCGGCGCTCGAATCCGCGGGGTCCTCGCCGTTCGTACCGCCTTTGACTTTGGCCCCCTTGTTGCGCTCGTAAAATCGGTCGAAGTCGATCGGATTAATGGAAAGCGGTGGAAAACCACCTTCGCGCGTGATTTCGGCCACGACGCCGCGGGCGAAGGGAAAGATGAAGCGCGGGCCTTCCTTGAGGAGCAAAGCCTCGATCTCGGTCTCGGGGAAGTCTTGGCGGACGTTAATCAGGGCTGCGTAATGCAGATCGACCAAGAACGCGGTTTTATCCTCTATCTTGGCGCTGACTTGAAGATTAAGCACGACTTCGAAGACGCGCTCGGTCAAATGTCGCGTGGTGACGTCGATGTTGACGTTAACCTCGGGCTGAGAGCGCGAAAGCGCGACAAAAACCTCGGGCGCGGCCGGGTTTTCGAAGGACAGGTCCTTGATGTACTGGGTTTGGATCTGAAACGGCGCATCTTGAATCTCTGTGGCCATGGGGGGCTCCCGCGTCTGGCGCCCGCATCGGGATGCCTTGGGTTCAAATGAGGCGGCTTGGCTATCACGGATCCTGGACCGGAACAACCGATTGGGCCGAAACGCGCGCCAGCGTTTCCACCATTTCAGGGTTCAAACGGCAGGACCGTGCCGTTGGCCACGGTCTCGCCGGTCAGGCCGCGGATAAAGCCCCAGTGCGAAACCACCAAAACATGGCGCCAGTCTTCCTTTTGGACCATGTCGGCGCGAAAGGTTCGACAGCGCCCCGCCAGCTCCTCTTCGGTTTCCTCCGGTTCGGGCCACCAGCGCTCCGGCAGCTCGCCGAAGTCGAAATGGCCCCAGCGGCCGATCAGGTCCGAACGCGGCGAACCGATATCGCAGGTGAAGTAACAGCGTTCGCGTACCAAGGGCTCGACCGCGACCGGCAGGCCCAGGGCCGTGGCGATGATGTCGGCGGTGTGCAGGGTGCGGGTGTAGGGGCTGGCCAGAATCCGGCGCAGATCGCGCCCGGCGATGGCTTCGGCCGCTGTCCCGGCTTGGCGAATCCCCTCTTCGGTCAATCCCGGGTCGACAATTCCCGGATCCTGGCGGGTCTCGTTAAAGACAACATTGAAATCCGATTGGCCGTGGCGGACTAGAATCACGGCCGCGGCCCCGGATTGCCGCCGCCCAGCGGCGGGTGGCGGGGGTCGTCCGGGTCCGCGACTTCCTCGAAATCGCCGTCGATGGTTGCTCCCGGCCGCCCGCGTCCGTGGGCTTCCCGGCCGCCGGCATGGACATGCGTTTCCATCCGGCCCTCGAAATGACGTGCCAGCAAGCCGCGCAGGACATCGCGCGCGGCCGGCAGGAACAGCACGAATCCGACGCCATCGGTGACGAAACCCGGCGTTAGAAGCAGGGCGCCAGCGATCAGGAGGCAGGCGCCATCGAAAAGCTCTTTCGTCGGCAACGCGCCCCGATCTATCTGAGTCCGGGCCCGCGCCAGGGTGGCCAAGCCCTGGGCCCGCAAGCACCAGGTCCCGATTATGGCGGTCAAGATGACCGTGGCCAAGGTCGGCCACAGGCCGATTGCCTCGCCAACCTCGATGAAAACGGCGATTTCCAGCAGCGGCACGCCAATAAAGGCGGCCAGGAGGAGAATACCCATGCTTGTTCTTTGCCCCTTGGTTGCTTATTTAGGTTGGAGTGGGGCGCGCATCTACAAGGTCCGCGGTGTCGAAACTATCCCCGGTTAGGCGATATCGGCAGGGTGGACCTGGGCAAGCCCTGGCCATAAACTCGGATTAAACCTAAACACGTTAAGACTAGACGTAGATAGCATGCGCTGGCCATTGGGGCCGGTTCATAGCGCCATAGGCACGGTTGATGGGCGATTTTCAGTTTCTCGATATAATCCTTTTCGCGGCGATCGCGGCCTTTTTCGTTTTGCGCTTGCGCAATGTGCTGGGTAAGCGCACGGGACACGAGAAACCGCCGGGCGCCCGCTACGACTCCCACTCCAAGAATCAGGAGGAGTCGGACGAAAACGTCATACCTCTGCCCGATCGTACCCGATCCAATGCCGGCCAGGCTTCCGAGGAGGGGCAAGGCGGGGAGCAAGCGGCGACACCCCTGGACGCCGGGCTGATGCAAATCAAGATGTCCGACAAGACCTTCGATCCGGAACAGTTCATGGCGGGCGCGCGGGGCGCCTTCGAGATGGTGATCACCGCCTTCAGCGAGGGCAATACCGACGTTCTTCGGCCGCTCTTGGCAAACGACGTTTACGACGACTTCGCCGGCGCCATAGAAGAGCGGCAGAAAGCCGGCAACGGCCTGGAGACAACCTTGGTGGGCATCAAGGAGGCGAGCCTGGTCGAGGCCGAGCTTCAGGGCCGCACCGCCTTCGTCACCGTCAAGTTCGTGTCGGAGCAGATCAACGTCATGACCGACGAGGAGGGCGCGGCCGTGGACGGCGACCGGAATCAGGTGACCACGGTGACCGATCTGTGGACCTTCGCGCGCAACATGCGCAGCCGCGATCCCAACTGGACCCTGGTGGCGACCCAAAGCCCGAATTAGGCCAGCCCCAACTCCCCTTAGACGGCTTTCCTGAAAGACGGCGCCTCCCGAACAAGAGACCGCGAGACCGCCGGGCGGCGATCCGCTATAACCGGGTTCTTGTTGTGCCGGCGCGGGATAGCTACAGGTGTCGGGAAAAGGGGATCGCGTCATGTCTTGTTGTCTGGCCGGGCCGCGTTCTTGGCCGCGCGCCATTGTTTTATTGGCCATGGTCGCCGGCCTTGCCGCCTGTGAAAAAAAGGCGCCGCCGCCCGCCCCGCCGCTCAGTTTCACGCAAGTTGAATTCGCCGCTCTGCCCGGCTGGTCCCAAGACGAGCTTGGCTTGGCCTTGCCGGCCCTGGTCCGATCCTGCGCCCGCTTGGCGGGCCGGCCCGGCGAGCAAAGGCTCGGCGCCGCCGGCTGGGTCGGCGGCACGGTCGCGGACTGGCGCGCGCCCTGTGCCGCGATCAATAAGACGGCCGCTACCGACTTAAGCGTGGCACGCGGCTTGGTCGAGACCTGGTTCGTGCCGTTTCAGATGCGGACCCCCAAAGGCGAGACCGGACTCGTCACCGGATACTATGAGGCCGAACTGAAAGGCGCCCTGTTTCCCGGCGGTGAGTTCAAGGCCCCCATTTACGCCCGCCCGGACGATCTGGTCACGGTCGACCTGGGCGCATTCAAGCCCAAATTGAAGGGCCAGAATATTGTTGGGCAGGTCGCCGGCGGACGGCTAGGGCCTTATCCGGCTCGCCGCGATATCGACGCCGGTTTGCTCGCCGGGCGCGGCGTGGAGCTGCTTTGGGCTGAGGATCCGGTCGATGTTTTCTTCCTGCACATTCAAGGCTCCGGCAAAGTGCGGTTCCCCGACGGAAGCGAAAGGCGCATCGGTTACGCCATGTCCAACGGGCGTGTCTTTACCGGGATCGGGCGCTTGCTGTTGGACGCGGGCAAGATCGCGCGCAATCAGGCGTCCATGCAGGGCATACGCGATTGGCTGCGCGCCAACCCGCGCGAGGGGCGTGAATTCATGGAGCGCAACGCGCGCTACATCTTTTTTCGCTGGATCGATGGCGATGGCCCCATTGGGGCTCAAGGCGTGGCCTTGACCGCCGGGCGCTCCATCGCCGTCGATCCGCGCTTCGTGCCCTATGGCATGCCGGTCTTTCTCGACACCACCTGGCCTGGCGGGACCCGGCCCCTGCGCCGCTTGATGGTCGCCCAGGACACCGGGGCCGCCATCAAGGGTCCCTTACGGGCCGACTTCTTCTGGGGCACGGGCGGGCCGGCGCTTAAATATGCCGGTGGCATGAAGCAGCAGGGCCGCTTTTACATCCTGGTCCCCAAGACGGTTGCGGAACGGCGCAAGGCAACCAGTTGACGCAGCTTGCCATTTGCCGGGCAGCCTGCATTATCGATCAGAGACATTTCCGCGAGGGCTTCGAGAAGGATACTCACCCAAGGTGCCGCAAGATTCGCCGCTAGAAGCCGCTCCGGCGCCCGCCCGCGTCGGGCTTTTCGTGACCTGCCTGGTCGACACGATGCGGCCTAGTGTGGGTTTCGCGGCGGTCAAATTGCTCGAGGACGCGGGCTGCAGGGTTGAGGCGCCGCGCGCGCAGACCTGCTGCGGGCAACCGGCCTATAATTCGGGCGACCGCGCGGATACCCAGGCCCTGGCGCGCCAGACGGTCAAGGCCTTCGAGGATTTCGATTATGTGGTCGCGCCCTCGGGCTCTTGCGCCGCCATGATCCGCGAGCACTATCCCGCCTTGCTGGCCGACGATCCGGCCTGGTCGGCGCGTGCCGAACAAGTGGCGGCGCGAACTTACGAGCTCGTCTCTTTTCTGACCGACGTGCGCGGGGTGAACGCGGTCGAGGCGCGCTTCGCGGGCACGGTCACCTATCACGATTCCTGCTCCGGCCTGCGCGAGCTCGGCATCCAGGCTCAGCCGCGCCAGCTGCTCGCCACCGTGCAAGGACTGAAGCTGAGCGAGATGCAGGATTCCGACGTCTGTTGCGGTTTCGGCGGCACCTTCTGCGTCAAGTATCCGGAAATCTCAAACACCATGGTCGGCGACAAGATCGATTGCATTGCCAAAAGCGGGGCGCGTACGCTTCTGGCTGGCGATCTGGGGTGTCTGATGAACATGGCCGGCAAGCTGAAACGTACGGGCGCGTCAGTCGAGACGCGCCATGTCGCGGAGGTTTTGGCCGGTATGACCGACAGCCCCGCCATCGGCGAAGCGGCCAAGGATTAAGGATAGAAACCGGCGATGCGCTCGACCGCCCGTACATTCAAGGAGAACGCCAAGGCCGCGGTTGCCGACCCGCAGCTTCGGCGCGCCCTGGATCACGTCAAGTCGGGTTTTATCGGCAAGCGGGCCAAGGCGGCCGCGCGCCTGCCCGAGTTCGACGCCTTGCGCGACGCCGCGCGCGACATCAAGAATCATACGCTCGATCATCTCGACCTCTATCTCGAACGCTACGAACAAAACGTACGGGCGAACGGGGGACACGTACATTGGTGTGCGACGGCGGAAGACGCGCGCGCCGCAGTCCTGGAAGTTTGTCAGCGTGTTGGCGCCAAGACGGTCACCAAGGGCAAGTCCATGATCTCGGAAGAGATCGCGCTCAACGACCACCTGGAAGCCCACGGCATTACCCCGATCGAAACCGATCTGGGCGAATACATCATTCAGCTACGGCACGAGCCGCCCAGCCACATCATCGCGCCCGCGGTGCATCTGACAAAGGATCTGATCGAGGCCGATTTCCGTAAGGAGCATACGCAATTTCCCGAGGGCCGGTCCTTGTCGGAGCCGCGCGACCTGGTCGACGAGGCGCGCCAAGTCTTGCGCGATCGGTTCCTCAAGGCGGATGTCGGGATCACCGGCGCGAACTTCCTGGTCGCCGAGACCGGCGCCTCGGTCATCGTCACCAACGAAGGCAACGGCGATCTGACCCAGGTTCTGCCCAAGGTGCACATCGTGGTCGCCAGCCTGGAAAAGATCGTGCCTAATCTGGAGGATTTGAGCACGATTCTGCGCGTGCTCGCGCGCTCCGCCACCGGCCAGGAGTTTTCGACCTACACCACGGTGTCCAGCGGTCCGAAACGAGCCGAGGATCCCGACGGGCCCGAGGAATATCATGTCATTCTGCTCGACAACGGGCGCACCCAGATGTTGGGCAGCGAGTTTCACGAGGTGCTTCGCTGCATCCGCTGCGGCGCCTGCATGAACCACTGCCCGGTCTATCACGCGATCGGTGGCCATGCGTACGGCTGGGTTTATCCGGGACCGATCGGCGCGGTTCTGACGCCGGCCCTCATCGGCGTGGAGGAAGCCGGGTCGCTGCCCAATGCCTCGACCTTTTGCGGACGCTGCGAGAGCGTCTGTCCGATGCGTATCCCCCTGCCCAAGCTCATGCGTCATTGGCGCGAGCGGGAGTTCGAACGTCACTTGTCGCCGGCGGCGGTGCGTTACGGCCTGGCGGCCTGGGCTTTCTTGGCATGCCGCCCGGCGCTCTATCACTGGCTTGTCGGGTTGGAGATGCGTGTGCTCGGTGCGCTTGGGCGGCGCAAGGGGCGTTTCGCCTGGCTGCCGTTCGCCGGGGGCTGGACCCGGCACCGCGATTTTCCCGCACCCCAGGGTAAGACGTTTCAGGCCCTTTGGGCCGAGCGCAAGGCCGGACGCGCGCCATGAGCGGGCGGGATGCGATTCTGGGTGCGGTGCGCCGCGCGCTAAAACGCAGGCCGGACGATAAGGTCGCGCGGGCCGCGGTCGAGGCGCGCATGGGAGCTCCCAAACGCGGTCCCATACCGGCGCGCGCTCAAGTCGGCCATGAAGCGCAAGTCGACCTCTTTGAGGCCATGGCCGTGGAGCAATCCGCGACCCTAACGCGCGTGGCGCGTGCGGAGGATGTGCCGGGCGCGGTCGCGGATTATCTCAAGGAGCACAATCTGCCGCCCCGGCTGCGGGCCGCCCCCAACCCCGAACTCGATGCGCTCCCATGGGACTCGCAGCCCCTGCTCACGGTCGCGCGCGGACGCGCCGAGGCGAGCGACGAGACCTCCTTGACCGGCGCCTTCGCGGCGGTCGCCGAAACCGGCACGCTGATGCTGCTGTCGGGCGAGACCGCGCCGACGACGCTCAATTTTCTACCCGACACGCACATCGTCATGCTCAAGGCGTCTGAGATTCTTGGCCCCTACGAAGATGCCTGGGACCGTGTCCGCGCCGCCTATGGTCCTGGCAAGCTGCCGCGCACGGTCAACTTCATTACCGGACCGTCGCGGACCGCGGATATCGAGCAAACCATCCAACTGGGCGCCCACGGACCGCGCCGCCTGCATATCGTGCTGGTTGAGGATGGCCCAATGAATAGACCCGGAAATGGCGCGGACGATGGCCCCTAAGGGCCGCGATCCCGTGCCCGGCAAGAAATCTCCCCGTAAAACCGGGCGCGATCCAAAACTTTCCGGGGAGGAGCGCGCGCTGTGGGACTTGGTCACCCGCGACGCCGAACCGCTCAAGAAACCTCCAAGCTCGGTCGCGCCGCCAGCCAAAACCGCACCTCACCCGGATAAACCGCCCGAAGCTGCGGCGAAGCGCGCGGTCAAAAGAACCGCGAGTTCAAGCCCTGCCAAGCCGCCGCCGAAACCGAAGCCACCGGCGCCAAGCTTGGGCCACGGCGACATCACCGACCTCGACAAACGCAGCGCCGAACGTCTGCGCCGCGGCCGGACGCCGATTGAAGGCACGCTGGACCTGCACGGCTATACGCAAGATCAGGCGCGGCGCGAACTCGCCGCCTACCTGGCCGATGCCCAGGCCGCGGGCAAGCGCTGCATCGTGGTGGTCACCGGCAAGGGCGACATCGTGCGGGGCGGTGGCGTGTTGCGCGCCCAGGTACCGCATTGGCTGAACGACCCGGAAAACCGGGCCCGCGTGCTCGCTTTCAACTATGCCCAGCCGCGTCACGGCGGCATGGGGGCGCTCTATGTGCTGCTGCGCAAGGCGCGAACCTGAATCTTGCGGGCGCACGCGGCCTTCATCTAAACTCGAATGCGGTTAACTAATTTTCGGAGACGGCCATGCGCCTCGAAGGGTCCTGCCATTGCGGCGCGGTCCGCTTCACCGTCCAATCGCACACGCCGCAGCCCTACATGCACTGCTATTGCACGATCTGCCGCAAGACGGCGGGCGGTGGTGGCAGCGCGATCAACATCATGGGCGACGCCGGGACCCTAAAGGTCGAAGGCGCGGAACATTTGAGTGTCTACCAGGCGTGCGGCGCGGCGCGCGATCCGCGGGAAATCAGCCCGGCCCGGCGTCATTTCTGCCAGCATTGCGGCAGTGCGCTTTATGTGTCCGATCCGCGTTGGCCGGATTGGGTCTATCCCTTCGCCTCGGCCATCGACACGCCCCTGCCCGCACCACGCGAACGCGCCCACATCATGCTGGATTTCAAGGCGCCCTGGGTCGAGGTGCCGGCGGGCCCGGACAACAAGCACTTCGACAGCTACCCGGACCTCTCGATCGAGGACTGGCACAAGAGCCGAGGGGTGTACGAGGAATGATTTCGCGGCCGAAACGGCCCCTGAGTTTTTGTTTCGCAGGCGAAATGAGCGAGATTGTACCTGTAAAATGTCGTTTCGGTAAGGAAATGGGCTAAATCATGACCCCGTTTGGCGAGAAAATGCGCGATTTGCGCGCCGCGCGCGGCCTGGCGCTTAAGGACATGGCGGCGGGCTTAGGCGTTTCGCCGGCCTACCTCTCGGCCCTGGAGCACGGGCAGCGCGGCCGGCCGAACCGGCGCTTCGTGCACCGGGTCTGTCAGTACTTAGGGATAATCTGGGACGAGGCGGAGGCGCTGCAGCGCCTCGCCGACCTCTCGCACCCGCGGGTCGTCGTCGATACCACCGGTCTATCGGCGGACGCGACCGAGTTCGCCAATCGGCTGGCGGAAAAGATCAAGGATCTGCCCGGGGAATCGATTCAACGCATGATGGCGGAGGTGAAGCGCGGGGAAACATGACAGGCACGCCACGACTTAACGCCGCAAGTGTCTCCAGATACCCAAGCAGGGTCAGCCGGTATGATTCATTGGACCGGAGGTGTCGCCGTCAATGCCGAGTCCACCTTCTTCAATCTTGGCCGCACTTGGTTGACCAGCCGTTGCCGGCTCGAAATCGCCACATCATGGGGGGCGAAGGGCATGGCGATGTCGTCAAAGTTCATAATGGCGTCTCGCACTCGAGCGATTTCTGCGCCGGTGAAGGTGTCCTTGGCACCACCGTGCGTCAATTGCTCCAAGTCCTGCACCGCGATTTGTTTCTTGGCGATCCTCTCAACAGAATCAGCTTGCCTGACACAGACGCCGTAGGTCCCGTTTCGCCATTCCTGCCAGGTATCCTCAAAGTACCGCTCAAGCACGGCCTCATTGACCGAGCCGTCGGCGGTGAAGATTTTTCGTGGGTTTAGCCCCTTCTCACGCGCAAGGCAGACGATGGCCTCCCGGTACTCCGATCGGAAGGCGGCCTTAAGGTTTCGCGCAATATCTTCCAGCGGCATCGTTTCCGGAAATTGTTGCGCGCGCCTTATCCAGGATACCTCGGAAAGTGGGAAATACTGCTCAGTTGGTTTTTCCACCAGGAGGGCGGCGCCGAAAACGTCGGATGAAATGGTCTGTGTTTCCGAGACCGTGTAAGACGCCTTGGGGATACAGTGGTATTCGATCAGATTTAAAACTTGGCCGCGCTTCAAACCCGCCTTCTTGGCAAGATCGTCGAGCGATATGAAATGCTCCCGGAGATAACTCCGGACGCTTGCAGCGGTATAGCCTGGCATCATCCCGACTCCCCAAAGGCCCAGCGCGACAACGCTAGCGTCGTGCGCCGTGCCCGCATCCTGGCGAGTAGAAGCCAGACAGGGAAGCGACTTCAGTTCGTTCCCGATCGAACTGTGAACGCAACTTCGGTTGGAGGGTTGTGGACGGGACGAAGGTCCGAGCGGCCTTATCGAGGAGCTAAAGAATAAACTTGCTCAAATCCACGTTCTTGGCGAGTTCGCCGACCTGGCTCTGCACGTAGCCGGCGTCGATCTCGATCCGCTCGCCGCCGCGATCGGTGGCGGTGAAGGAGATCTCCTCCAAAAGTTTTTCCATCACCGTGTGCAGGCGGCGCGCGCCTATGTTCTCCACGCTGGCGTTGATTTCCGTCGCCAAGTCGGCCAGGGCGTCGATGGCGTCCTCGCCGAAGTGGAGGGTCACGGTCTCGGTCGCCATGAGCGCGATGTACTGGCGCACCAGGCTGTTTTCCGGTTCGATCAGGATGCGCTTGAGGTCGTCGCGGGTGAGCGCGTTGAGCTCGACACGGATCGGCAAGCGGCCCTGCAATTCGGGCAAGAGGTCCGAGGGTTTGGCCTGGTGGAACGCGCCCGAGGCGATGAAAAGGATATGGTCGGTTTTGACCGCGCCGTGCTTGGTCGCGACCGTGGTGCCCTCGATCAGGGGCAGCAAGTCGCGCTGCACGCCCTCGCGCGAGACGTCGCCGCCGACCCGCTCCGAGCGTGCGGTGATCTTGTCGATCTCGTCCAGAAACACGATCCCGTTCTGCTCGACCGCGCCGATGGCCTCGCTGGTCACCGCTTCCTGATCGAGCAGCTTGTCGCTCTCCTCGGCGGTCAGGAGGTCCATGGCCTCGGCCACGCCCAGGCGGCGTTTCTTGGTGCGGCCGCCAAAGGCCTTGCCGAAGATATCGTTCAGATTGACCATGCCCATGCTGGCGCCCGGCATGCCGGGAATGTCCATGGTCGGGAGCTGCATGCCGCCGCTATCGGCGACCTCGATCTCGATCTCGCGCCCGTCCAACTCGCCCATGCGCATCATGCGGCGGAACTTGGCGCGGGTATCGCCGCTGGCGTTCTCGCCAACCAAGGCATCGAGCAAACGTTCCTCGGCGCTGAGCTCCGCCTTGGCTTTCACCTCCTTGGCCATACGCGTGCGGGTCATGGCGATGGCGATTTCGACCAGGTCGCGCACGATTTGCTCGACGTCGCGCCCGACGTAGCCGACCTCCGTGAACTTGGTCGCCTCAACCTTGAGAAAGGGCGCCTGCGCCAGGCGGGCCAAGCGGCGCGCGATTTCGGTTTTGCCGCACCCGGTCGGCCCGATCATCAGGATGTTCTTGGGCAGAACCTCCTCGCGCAGCTCGTCGGAGAGCTGCTGACGGCGCCAGCGGTTCCGGAGCGCGATGGCGACCGCGCGCTTGGCGTCGTTCTGGCCGACGATAAAGCGGTCCAGCTCCGAGACGATCTCGCGCGGGCTGAAGGCGGCGCCTTGCGCGGTTGTCTCAGCCGGCCGCGATGGTTTCGATAATGATGCTGTCATTGGTGTAAACACAGATTCCTGCCGCTATTTCCAGGGCCTTGCGCGCGATGGCTTCGGCCTCGATGTCGTCCCGGTCGATGAGCGCCCGCGCGGCGGCGAGCGCATAGGAGCCGCCGGATCCGATGCCCATCAAACCGTCCTCCGGCTCCAGCACGTCGCCGGTCCCGGTCAGCACCAAGGAGACGGAGCTATCGGCCACCGCCATCATCGCCTCCAGCCGGCGCAGGTAACGGTCGGTGCGCCAATCCTTGGCCATCTCGACGCAAGCCCGGGTCAGTTGTCCGGGAAAGGATTCGAGCTTGGCTTCCAGGCGCTCGAACAAGGTGAAGGCATCGGCGGTCGCCCCGGCGAAGCCGGCAATGACCTCGCCGCCCTTGCCCAGGCGGCGCACCTTGCGCGCATTGGATTTTATAACTGTCTGGCCCAGGCTGACCTGGCCGTCGCCGGCGATCACCACCGTGCCGCCCTTGCGCACGGAAAGGATCGTGGTGCCGTGCCAAGTCTGGGATTGGGTCTCGGACATGGGATGACACATGGCCCAGCCGGGCCCCCAGGTCAAGGCACGGCCTGCCGTGCATCGCCCCGCCTTCCAGGGATTGTCGCGACAACGCTACTTCATGGGGCTAAAATACATAGTCTCGCTCTTCAAATTAGGTTTCCGCCGCATGGCGCCCGATCACGAGCAAGCCGCTTCCCAGCTCCCGGTTGATTTCGGGCGCGCCGCGCCCGATTACGGCCTGTGGCGGCAAGGCTTTCCGCCCGAGTTTTTCCGGCGCATCGAAGCGCTCGGTGTCGGCCTCAGCGGCCAGCGCATCCTGGATCTTGGTACGGGCACGGGGCTTTTGGCTCGTGCTTTTGCCCAGCGTGGCTGCCTAGTGACAGGGTTGGACCTCTCGGCCGCCCTCCTCGCGGAGGCACGCAAGGCGGACCGCGCCGCCAATCTCTCGATCGACTACCTTGAGGCACGGGCGGAGACGACCGGTCTGCCGGATGGGGCATTCGACGTGGTTTCGGCGGCCACCTGCTGGCACTGGTTCGACCGGCCAAAGGTCGCAGTGGAGGCGCGCCGGGTCTTGCGGCCGGCCGGGCGGCTCCTGATCGCCAGCCTCGATTGGCATTCCCGGCCCGGAAATATTGTTGAAATAACCGGCGAGACCATCCGACGCTTGAGTCCGGCTCCACCGGCGAAGACCCAAAATACCTTCCAATATCCCGACTGGACAAAGGAGCTTACAGCGGCCGGCTTCGACGACTGGGATGCTTTCGCCTTCACGACGCAGTTGTCTTACAGCCACGCGGCCTGGCGCGGCCGGGTCCGGGCCAGCGCGGCCGTCGGACCGGCGATGGACCGCCAGACATTGGCGCGTTTCGACCGCGAGTTGGAGCAGGCATTGGAGCGGGAGTTTCCTGGCGGCCCACTCCTTGTCGACCACCGGGTTTTCGCCCTTGTCGCCTGGAGCCGGATGCCGGGCACCTAGGGAAAAGGTCGACCGCTTCACTGGACGCCGCTTACCCTGGCACCGGGCCTACCTACCTGCTAAAAGGGCGCCGAAAAGCAACCTTTCAGTGAAAAGAGACCGCCCATGCGCCGGGCCAAGATCGACCGCAAGACCAGCGAGACTCAGATTTCCGCCGAGGTCAACCTGGACGGGAGCGGCGTCTACGACGTGAAGACCGGGATCGGCTTCCTCGATCACATGATCGAGCAACTGGCGCGCCACGGGCTGTTCGACATCACGCTCAAGGCCAAGGGCGACCTGCACATCGATTTCCATCACACGACCGAGGATTCCGGCATCGCGCTGGGCCAGGCGGTGTCGAAGGCGCTGGGCGACCGCACCGGCATCCGCCGCTATGGCGAGGCGAGCGTGCCCATGGACGAGACCCTGACCCGGGTCGCGCTCGATGCCTCGAACCGGCCCTACCTGATCTGGAAGGTCGCGTTTCCGCGCGACAAGCTGGGCGAGATGGATACCGAGCTTTTCAAGGAATGGTTTCAAGCCTTCGCACAGCACGCCGGCTTGACCCTGCATGTCGAGAACCTTTACGGCGAGAATGCCCACCACATCGTGGAATCCTGCTACAAGGGCCTGGCGCGCGCCTTGCGCCAGGCGGTCGAGATCGACCCGCGCCGCGCCGACGCGATTCCCTCGACCAAGGGCAAACTTTAGTCCGGACCCGAGAATCTGACCGCGCCGGATTTTGTCTCTCGGCGCTGGGGGCAAACATGACCGTCGCGATCGTCGATTACGGGTCCGGTAACTTGCGCTCGGCGGCCAAGGCGCTGGAACGCGCCAGTGCCGAAGCGGGCTTGCGCCAAGACATCGTGGTGACCGCTTCGGCGGAAGCCGTCGCGGCGGCGGAGCGCATCGTCCTCCCCGGCGTGGGTGCGTTCGGCGATTGCCGGCGTGGCTTGGACGCCTTGCCGGGCATGGTCGAAGCCCTGAACGAGGCGGTTGTCGCCAAGGGCCGCCCGTTCCTGGGCATCTGCGTCGGCATGCAGCTTATGGCCCGGGTCGGCCGCGAACACGGCGATCATCCCGGCCTGGATTGGATTCCGGGGGAGGTTGTGGCATTGCGCCCAAGGGACCCGGCGCTCAAAATACCCCACATGGGTTGGAACGATTTGCGGATCGGGGCCCAGGGTCACCCGGTGCTGGCGGACCTGGGCGCGCATCCCCATGTGTACTTCGTTCATGGCTATGAACTGCGGCCGGACGATCCGGGCCAGGTTCTGGCTGAGGTCGATTACGGGGGGCCTGTGGTTGCCGCCGTTGGGCGCGCAAACATGATCGGCACGCAATTTCATCCCGAGAAGAGCCAGGCGGCGGGTCTGCGCCTGCTGCAAAATTTCCTGAGGTGGTATCCATGAGTGTTAGTCACGACCGAGACGTGATCCAGGGACCGATCCAGGGCGGCCCGCCGGCGACGATGGTCGAACGGGTGACGGAATTTGCGGGGCCGGATTTGCACGACTTGTGTGACGCGGCGGAGGCCGCGATCTCCGACGGCGGCGGTTTTGGCTGGCTCAAGTCCCCGCCCCGCCATGTCATGGAAACCTATTGGAAGGGCGTTCTCCTGGTGCCGGAGCGAGACCTCTTCGTCGCCCGCTTGGATCGAACCGTCGCCGGGTCGGCGCAATTGGTGCGCCCGCCGCGCTATAACGAGGCGCAAGCGACCGTCGGCCAGCTTACGACATCGTTCATCGCCCCCTGGGCGCGCGGCCACGGGCTGGCCCGCATGGTGGTGCAAGAAGTCGAGGACGCGGCCCGCGCCGCCGGCTTACGGGTCCTAAATCTCGATGTGCGCGAAACCCAGGAAGCCGCGATCAAGCTTTACGAGACCATGGGATATCGGCGCTGGGGCACGCACCCGCACTACGCCCTGATCGAGGGCAAATGGCGGACCGGGCTTTATTTCTGCAAGGATCTTGGGGACGAAGCACCGGCCGTGGCATGATCGTATACCCGGCGATAGACCTGAAGGGCGGCCAGGCGGTGCGCCTGCTGCGCGGTGCGATGGATAGCGCCACCGTATTCAACGACGATCCCGCCGCCCAGGCGCGGTGCTTTGTCGAGGCCGGGTTTTCCTGGCTCCATTTGGTCGATCTCGACGGCGCTTTTGCGGGCAAGCCGGTGAACCGTACGGCGGTTGAAAACATCCTCGCGGCGGTCGGGGTGCCGGTGCAGTTGGGCGGCGGTATCCGCGACATGGCGACCATCGAGGATTGGCTTGGCGCCGGGGTTCGCCGGGTCATCCTGGGCACCGCCGCGGTCGAGACACCGGATCTCGTGCGCCAGGCGAGCGCCGCCTTCCCGGGTCAAATCGCCGTCGGTATCGATGCGCGCGCGGGCCGGGTCGCGGTCAAGGGCTGGGCCGACGACGGCGGTATCGATGCCCATGATCTGGCCCGGCGGTTTGCCGATGCCGGCGTGGCCGCGATTGTCTACACGGATATCGACCGCGACGGGGCCCTGCAGGGCGTCAATGTCGAAGCGACACGCGATCTCGCGCGGATCCTAGAGATTCCGGTCATCGCCTCCGGCGGGGTCGCCTCGCTCGACGACATTGCCGCCTTGATGGCGGTCGAGGACGCGGGGATCGCCGGGGTCATTTGCGGCCGCGCGCTTTATGACGGGCGCATCGATCCGGCCAGTGCTTTGGCCCTGGTGAACTCAAAGGCGGCCTGATGCTTAAGGCGCGTATTATCCCGTGCCTCGACGTCAAAGACGGCCGGGTCGTCAAGGGCGTCAACTTTGTCGATCTGCGCGATGCCGGCGATCCGGTGGAACAAGCCCGGCTTTACGACCAAGCGGGCGCGGACGAGCTAACCTTTCTCGATATCACAGCTAGTCACGAGAACCGCGGTATCCTGCTGGACGTGGTCGCGCGCACGGCCGAGCACTGCTTCATGCCGCTGACCGTCGGTGGCGGGGTGCGCGCGGTCGCAGATGTGCGGGCGCTGCTTCTGGCCGGGGCCGACAAGGTCGCGATCAATACCGCCGCCGTCGCTTCGCCCGAGTTGGTTAAGGCGGCGGCGGAGAAATTCGGCAGCCAGTGCATCGTGGTCGCGATCGACGCCAAGCGGACCCGAGCGCCAGAGTGCCCAAGCGGTTTCGAGGTGTTCACCCACGGCGGGCGCGATGCGACCGGGCTCGACGCGCTCGCCTGGGCGCGCCGGGTCGTCGATTTGGGCGCCGGGGAGATTCTACTCACCTCCATGGACCGCGACGGGACGAAGCAGGGCTACGACATCGACCTCACGCGCATGATCGCCGATGCGGTGTCCGTGCCGGTCATTGCCTCGGGCGGGGTCGGAACGCTGGACCACCTGGTCGAGGGCATCCGTGATGGCCATGCGACGGCTGTGCTTGCCGCCTCGATCTTTCACTTCGGGGAATACTCGATCGCCGAGGCGAAGACCCACATGTCCCGCGCGGGCGTACCGGTCCGGCCCCTATCTTAGCGCCGGCGCGCGGGTCGCGGTGCGGGCTGACAGGCAAGCGAATTCCTGATACCGGTGATGGGGAACGAGATGGGCGAGGTGCGAATGAGTGGTAGGATAAGCGGAGGGAACGAGGTCGACGGCCATGTGCTCGACCGGCTCTTCGAGATCATCGAAAGCCGCCACGGCGCCGATCCAAGCGTATCGCATACCGCCAAGCTGTTTGCGAAGGGCACCAACAAGATTGCGCAGAAAGTGGGCGAGGAAGCGACCGAAACGGTGATCGAGGCGGTCGCAGGCAACAACGACAAACTCGCCGCCGAGAGTGCGGATCTTTTGTATCACCTGCTCGTGCTCTGGTCGGCGCGTGGCCTCACGCCGGCCGATATTTGGGCCGCGCTCCTGGCCCGCCAGGGGATGTCGGGCATCGCCGAAAAGGACTCGCGGCCGAAGGAGTGAGCCTTTCGGCATGACGGGTATACTCATGCACCTAGGGAACGGGAGGCCGCGTGGCCATGGCATACGACCCAAACAATATCTTCGCCAAGATTCTACGGGGCGAAATCCCCTGCGATAAAGTTTATGAAGACGACCACGTCTTGGCCTTCAACGACATCAATCCGCAAACGCCGACCCATATCCTGGTAATCCCAAAGGGCGCGTACGTTTCCTTCGACGATTTTTCCGAGCAGGCCAGCGAGGCCGAAATAACGGCTCTGGTGCGCGCGGCCGGAAAAATCGCGCGCGATGCCGGTTTGGCCGAGCCGGGTTACCGAGCTCTATCCAACACCGGGCGCGATGCGCACCAGGAGGTGCCGCACTTCCATCTGCATATCTTCGCGGGCCAGAACTTGGGCCGCATGATCAAGCCGGCCGACAAATAGTCATGAAAAGTTCGTGTCCCTGGGGATAACTCGGCGCCGGAAAACCGGCGCTGGGCGGCAGGGATTGCGACTCTGAGCTTACGAAAGGATTGTGTTCCCGATTCCAGGTAGAAAACCCTATTGTATTTATGGTTAACGGTTTCTAAATATAAGCCAAAGCATGCCGCTCGCGGTTCGGTCATGGGAGGTCCCCCGTCGCGAGAGCGTTCGGCGGCGGCCATCGTAAATCCTTTCAGACGGAGACGCAGACATGGCACGGCCGGTCCAAAAAACCCAGGACAAGTCCCCCAATCGCCCGCGGAGACCTACTCAAGCGGCTCTTCATAAAACGCCCCAAGCCGCGGCGCATAAGACTCGCCCGGCGACCTCTCAAGAGGCCGAGACAACCGAAGCCGGCGTCGAGTATGTGACCAACACCGATGCCCTGGAAGCCATGATCAAAGCGAACGAAGCGATGCTGCAAGGCATGGCCGAGATGCAGCGTGAGATCATGGAGTTTGGGAGCGCGCGCTTGCGCCTGGATGTGGAAACCCAGGACGCCTTGGCGCACTGCGCCGATTTGCAGGAGGCATTTCAGGTCCAGGCCGACTTCACACAAAAGGCAATGCTCGACTACGCGGAAGAGGTGGCGAAATTGCTGGGCCTTTCCGCTAAGGTCAGTTGCGATTGCTCTAGCCCGTTTGGACACGCAACTCGCGTCGCCTTTGAGACCATGATGCGGCGCTGAGGCGGACAAGCGGGGTATGCCGCCGCCATCTTGGGGGCGGCGGTTAAAAAGCTGCAACCTAGCCGCGCCCCGGCGCGACTCTTCGATACGATAGGGCCTCGGCGATGTGCAGACGGCGCACGTCTGGCGCGCCTTCCAGATCGGCCAGGGTGCGCGCGACGCGCAGTACGCGGTGATAGCCGCGTGCCGTAAGCCTCATGCGCTCGGCGGCCTCGGTCAGCAACCTGCGTCCTGGCGTATCGGGCGCGGCGATTTCTTCCAGTAGAGTGCCGTCGGCTTCGGCGTTGGTGCGCGGCCGGCGGTCCGCGGGCAGGTCCCGGTAGCGCGCGGTTTGCCGCTCGCGCGCGATCGAGACGCGTAAGGCAATCTCGTTGGAACCTTCGGCGGGCGGCGGCAGGGAAAGGTCCGCCGGGCTGACGGCGGCGACCTCGACATGGCAGTCGATACGGTCGAACAGGGGCCCGGAAATCTTGGACTGGTAATCCAGCGCGCATTTCGGCGCCCGCGCACAGGCCAAGGCCGGATCGTCCAGATGGCCGCAGCGGCAGGGGTTCATCGCCGCGATAAACTGTACCCGGGCGGGGTAGGTCACGTGCATGTTGGCGCGTGCGATGGCGATGCGCCCCGTCTCCAAAGGCTGGCGCAGGGCTTCCAGGGTTGGGCGCGGAAACTCCGGCAATTCGTCGAGGAACAACACGCCCAGGTGCGCGAGCGAGATTTCGCCCGGTTTCGCGCGCAGGCCACCGCCGGCCAGAGCCGCCAGCGAAGCCGAGTGATGGGGGTCGCGAAAAGGGCGCTGGCGCAGC
>JAJFGJ010000008.1 GCA_021776175.1 Kiloniellaceae bacterium | reverse complement strand
CTCCCCCTTGAGGGGGGAGGGCCGGGGTGGGGGTGACGCGGTGCGAATCACGCGCGAGATGTGGAAGACAATGAAATGAGCGAAATTAAAACGGTCGGTCTATTGGGCGGCGGTGTGATAGGCGCCGGTTGGGCGGCGCGTTGCCTGCTCAATGGCCTCGACGCCGTGGTGTGCGACCTCGATCCCGAGGCTGAGCGTAAACTGGGCGAAGTGGTGGCGAATGCCGAACGGGCCACACGCCAGATGACCCTGGCGCCGCTCGGTCCTCCCGGCCGCTTGCGGGTGACGCGCGATATCGAGGACGCCGCCGCCAGCGCCGATTTCATTCAGGAAAGCCTGCCGGAACAAGAAGACATCAAGATCCCGCTGCTCGCGCGCGCGGCCAAGGCGGCGCGGCCTGACGTTATTATCGGGTCTTCGACCTCGGGCCTTCTGCCGTCGCGCTTGCAGGCCGAAATCGCGCATCCGGAACGTTTCCTGGTCGGCCATCCCTTCAATCCCGTCTACCTCATACCCCTGGTCGAGGTTTGCGGCGGCGACAAGACGGCGCCGGAAACCAAGGACCGCGCTGCCGCCTTCTACGCCTCGCTCGGCATGCGGCCCTTGATCGTGCGCAAGGAGATCGACGGCTTCATCGCCGACCGCCTGATGGAGGCCCTGTGGCGCGAGGCCTTGTGGCTGGTCAACGACGATATCGCGACGGCGGAGGAAATCGACGACGCCATGCGTTTTGGACCCGGCCTGCGCTGGGCCTTCATGGGCACCTTTCTGACCTATCGAATCGCCGGCGGCGAGGCCGGCATGCGGCACTTCATGGCCCAGTTTGGACCCTCCCTGAAATGGCCCTGGTCCAAGCTCATGGACGTGCCGGACTTGACCGGCGAACTCTTGGACAAGATCGTCGCCCAGTCGGACGCGCAAGCGGACGGGCGGACGATCCGCGAGTGGGAACGCCTACGCGACGATTGCCTGGTTTCGGTCATGCAGGGCTTGAGCGGCCATGAATTCGGCGCCGGCGCGGTCTTGACCGACTATGGCAAAGCGCTATTCGAACGCGGCTACGCGGCGGCCAGGGAGGTCGACCACGATCCGGGCCAACCCCTGCGCCTGCACAGCGCGCGGGTCCTGCCGGAATGGATCGACTTCAACGGCCACATGACCGAAAGCCGTTATTTGCAGGTTTTCGGCGATGGCACCGAATCCTTACTGCGTTACATCGGCGCCGACGCCACGTATCACCGGGGGGGCTTTAGCTACTACACCGTGGAAACCCATATCCGCCATCTGCGCGAAGCCGGCGTCGGGGCGCCCTTGCATATCGTGACCCAGGTATTGGGCGCCGACGAGAAACGCATCCACATATTTCATTCGCTGTTCGAGACCGAAAGCGGAACCTTGTTGGCGACCGCGGAGAACATGCAGCTTCACGTCGATACGCGCCATGGCCGCGCCTGCCCGGCGGCGGCGGAAGTTCTCGCCAAGTTGCAACCGATCGTCGAAGGTCACGCCGCGCTTCCCATGCCGGAAGCCGCCGGGCGGGCGATCGCCATGCCTAAACCTAAAAACCAGGCAGGGAATCGGCGATGAGCGCCGCACCCCCCACCCCAGCCCTCCCCATCAAGGGGGGAGGGGGCAAAGGGAAACGGCTTTGCCTCTCACTCCCCTCAAGGGGGGAGGGGATGATGGCGGCGCTCTCGCACTTACTCCCTCGACCCTCTGGGTGGAGGGTTGGGGCGGCGCGCTCCTTCTTACTCCCTCCCCCCTTGAAGGGGAGGGCCGGGGTGGGGGGTATCGTGCCGCCGCACCGGATAGTTAGGATGGCGCCATGACCTCGCCCCGCGCACGGCACCTGCGCAAGAACCCGACCGAAGCGGAGAACCGCCTTTGGACCGCCTTACGGCGGCAGCAGATCGGCGACGCCAAGTTCCGCCGCCAAGTACCCTTCGGACCTTATGTCGCGGACTTCGCGTGTCTCTCTGCCAGGCTCATTATCGAGCTCGATGGCGGACAACATGCCGCACGGGCCAAAGGCGATGAGCAGCGGGATGCTTGGTTCGCGGCGCGTGGCTATCGAACCGTCCGATTCTGGAACAACGAGGTCTTCGAGAATTTCGATGGCGTACTCACCGCCATCGCCAAGACGCTCCAGCGTTCCCCCCACCCCAGCCCTCCCCCTCAAGGGGGGAAAGGGCAAAGGGAAGCGGCTCTGCCTCTTACTCCTCCTCAAAGGGGGAAGGGATAATGGCGGCGCTCTCCTTCTTGCTCCCTCCCTCCCCCCTGTGGGGGAGGGCCGGGGTGGGGGGTGCGCCGTGACACTCAAGAACGGAACTTAGCGCTATGGAATTCGGTCTCAATCATGAACAGCAGATGGTGGTCGACACGGTTCGCGCCTTTGTCGAGACCGAGCTTTATCCCCTGGAACAGGAGGTCGAGCGCAGCGGCGCGGTCGCGCCGGAACTGGGCCAGGAAATCAAGCGCAAAGTCATCGACATGGGATTCTTCGCGCCCAATATCCCCGAGGAATTCGGCGGCGGCGGGCTCGATCAACTCACCTTCACCTTGTTGGAGCGTGAGTTGGGGCGCGCGGCCATGGCGCTTTCGGTTTGGTGGGGGCGGCCCTCCAACATCCTGTGCGCCTGCGACGCGGACCAGCGCGAGCGTTATCTGATTCCCTGCGTGAAGGGGGAAAAATTCGATGCCCTGGCCATGACCGAGCCCGAGGCCGGGTCCGACGTGCGCGGCATGAAATGCACCGCCCGGCGCGATGGCGGCGACTGGATCGTCAACGGCACCAAGCATTTCATCAGCCATGCCGACATCGCCGACTTCGCGATCGTGTTCATTGCCACGGGCGAGGAAGAAACGCCACGCGGGCCGAAAAAACGCATTACCTGTTTTCTGGTCGACCGGGGCACGCCGGGTTTCGAAATCCTGCCTGGGTACAATTCGGTCTCGCACCGGGGCTATCACAACTGCATCTTGACCTTCGACGATTGCCGTCTGCCCTCGGCGCAGATTCTGGGCGAGGAGGGGCGGGGCTTCGAGGTCGCCAACACCTGGCTTCACGCGACCCGGCTGAGCGTCGCCGCCATGTGCGTCGGGCGCGCGCGCCGCGCCTTCGGCCTGGCGCTCGACCATGCCGCGCAGCGCAAGCAGTTCGGACAGGTCATCGGCAAGTTCCAGGGCGTCTCCTTCAAGCTCGCCGATATGATCACCGAGATCGACGCGGCGGATTGGCTGACCCTGGCGGCGGCTTGGCGACTGGACCGGAACCTGGACTCCAACCGCGAGATCGCCCAGGCCAAGCTCTATGCCTCGGAAATGCTCGCGCGGGTCACCGACGAAGCCTTGCAGATTCACGGCGGCATGGGCCTGATGGACGATCTGCCCCTGGAACGCCTGTGGCGCGACGCGCGGGTCGAACGCATCTGGGACGGCACCAGCGAGATTCAGCGCCATATTATTTCGCGCGATCTTTTGCGGCCGCGCGGGGCCTGAGGCGTGCGGCTCGATCTGTCGCGGCTCCTGCGGCCGCGCTCCATCGCGGTCCTGGGCGGAAAGTCCGCGGCCGAGGTGATCCGTCAGTGCGACCGCATGGGATTCGAGGGTGAAATCTGGCCGCTGCACCCGAACCTGGAGAGCGTCGAGGGGCGGCGCGCCTACCGCGATGTCGCCGAACTTCCGGAAGCTCCCGACGCCGCCTTCCTGGGCGTCAACCGTCATGGCAGCGTCGATTTGATGGCGGCCCTCGCCGGGCGCGGGGCCGGCGGCGCGGTCGCCTACGCCTCCGGCTATGCCGAGGCCGGGGCCGAGGGCCGGGCGCTGCAGGACGCCTTGATCCGCGCGGCGGGCCCCATGCCGTTTTTGGGGCCGAACTGCTACGGCTTTATCAACTATTTCGACGGCGTGCCCTTGTGGCCGGATCAACACGGCGGCAAGCGGGTCGAGCGCGGGGTCGCCATCGTCACCCAGTCGAGCAACATCGCCCTCAATTTGACCATGCAGACACGCGGCCTGCCCATCGGTTACGCGGTCACGCTCGGCAATCAGGCGGTGGTGGGCCTGGCCGCCGCCATTACGGCCCTGGCCGCCGACGAGCGGGTCAGCGCCATCGGCCTGCACGTGGAAGGCTTCGACAATCCGGCGGATTTTCGGGCCGCCGCCGCCTTGGCCCACGCGCGGGGGATTCCCATCATCGCGCTCAAGACCGGGCGCTCGGACGCCGGGGCGCGCTTGACCGTGAGTCACACCGCCTCGATCGCCGGGGCGGACGCGGTGGCCGATGCCTATCTGAAGTCTTGCGGTATCGCGCGCGCGCATTCGATCCCGGCGTTCCTGGAAACGCTCAAGGTGCTTCACGTATGCGGCCCCCTGCCGGGCCGCGAGATCGCCTCCATGAGTTGCTCCGGCGGCGAGGCGGCCCTGATCGCCGATGCGGTGGCGGAACGCCGCTTGCGTTTGCGCGCCCTGGACGCGGCCCAGACCGCCACGGTCGCCGCGACCTTGCCGCCGCTGGTCCATGTGACCAATCCGCTCGATTATCACACCTTCTCCTGGGGCGACGAGGCGGCGCTGACACGGACTTTCGCCGCCATGATGGCGGTTGGTTTCGACATGACCCTGCTGGTCTTGGATTTCCCGCGCCGGGACCGTTGCGACGATAGCGACTGGGAGCTCACGCTACGCGCGCTCACCGCCGCCGTGAAACAAAGCGGCGGGCGGGCCGCCGTGGCCGCGAGCCTGCCCGAATCCATGCCGGAAGCGCGCGCCGAGGCCCTGGCCGCCGCCGGAATCGTGCCCTTCGCGGGGATCGAGGAAGCCCTGGATGCCCTGGAGACCGCCGCCGATGCCGGAGAACTGGCGCGCCAGGGCGCGCGGGGCGGGGTCGCCATCGTCAAGCAGGCGGCGAGCGCCGGCGCGGCGCGGTCCTTGAGCGAGTGGGACGCCAAGCAGGCGCTACGCGGCCATGGCTTGAAGGTTCCCGAAGGCCGCGTGGCCGGCGATCCCGAGGCCGCTGTCCTCGCCGCGCGCGCCGTGGGATATCCGGTGGTGCTCAAGGCGCTGGGCGCGGAACTCACCCACAAGAGCGAGATGGGCGCGGTAAGATTGAACCTGGACGGCGACGCGGCGGTGCGCGCGGCGGCGCGCGAGCTCTCCGGCTTGGGGGAGGCGCTTTTGGTCGAGGCCATGGTCACGGACGCGGTGGCGGAGTTGATCGTGGGCGTCGGCCGCGACCCGGCCCTGGGGCTGTATTTGCTCATGGGGTCCGGCGGTATCCTGGTCGAGCTTACCGCCGACCGCAAAATCTTGACGATGCCGGCGGCGCGCGACGATATCGCGCGGGCGCTTGGCTCGCTTAAGGCCGGTGTCCTTTTGAAGGGTTATCGCGGTAAGCCCGAGGGTGACATCGAGGCCGCCATAGATGCGGTCCTGGCGGTGCAAGGTTACGCCCTGGCGCAGGCGGATAGCCTTCTGGAATTGGATGTGAACCCGCTCATGGTGCGGCCCGGGGGCCTGGGTGCCTTGGCCGCCGATGCCCTGATTGTTCTTGGTGAAGGAGAAGACAAGTGACCGATGACGTAGTGCGTACCCGCCGCGACGGCGCGGTTCTCGAAGTCGTGCTCGACCGGCCCAAGGCCAATGCCATCGATGTCGCGACCAGCCGTAAGATGGGGGACGTCTTCGCCGCCTTTCGCGACGATCCGGACCTGCGGGTCGCCATTATCACCGGCGCCGGCGAGACGTTCTTCAGCGCCGGATGGGACCTTAAGGCGGCGGCGGGCGGGGAGGTCGTGGATTCCGACTACGGCGTCGGCGGTTTCGGCGGCTTGCAGGAACTGCCGGGCCTCGACAAGCCGGTGATCGCGGCGATCAACGGCATGGCGGTCGGCGGCGGCTTTGAGATAGCGCTCTCCACCGATCTCATCCTCGCCGCCGAGCACGCGCGCTTTTGCCTGCCGGAGATCAGGGCCGGCACCATCGCCGATGCCGCGACCCTCAAGCTGCCGCGCCGCATCCCCTATCACATCGCCATGGACCTGCTCTACACCGGGCGCTGGATGGAGGCCGTGGAGGCGGCGCACTGGGGCCTGGTCAACGAGGTCGTGCCGGCGGACCAACTCATGACCCGGGCGCGCGAACTCGCCGCCCTTTTGGCCGGCGGCCCGCCGCTGGTTTACGCCGCTATCAAGGAGGTCCTGCGCGAGACCCAGGATCTGCCGTTCCAAGACGCCTTGGATCGGATAACCGGGCGCAAGCTGCCTAGCGTCGACCGCCTCTATTCCAGCGACGACCACCTGGAAGGCCCGCGCGCCTTCGCCGAAAAACGCGACCCCGTATGGAAGGGCCGCTGAGGGCCAGGCGGCGATAGCACGGCCCGGCGCCGCCCTCGCGGTCCCGAGGATCGCGCGGGATCGGATCGCGCCCTGGTATCCGGGGCGCCGTGGCGTTAGGCTTGCGGTGGCTGGGTTCACGACTTCTTTACCCGGCCGGCCGACAAATGAGGCGCCGCCCGCGCGGTGCGTTGGCGAGGCGGCATTGGCAAGCGGGCAATGCGGAGGGCGGCAGGAATGAAGATAAGCGGTTCGATGGCGGCGCTGGCTCTGGCGCTTGGCGTCTTGGCCGGATGCACGACTCCGGACTTCACCATGCCCCCGGGCTCGCCCGATTACCGCGCCGGATTCTCGCAGGGGTGCGACGCCGGTTACACGGTTGCCGGAAGCCCCTTCTACGACACCTCGCGAAAGGTGGAGCCGCCGTCCAAGAACGATCCTCAAAGGATAGGCTGGCTGGCCGGCTACGACCGCTGCAAGCGGAGCTACCAGCGTATGCAACGCGTGATAAGTTCGGTCCTCGGGCCGCCCTAACCGGTTGTCGCTGGCCGCCCTTTGCGGCAGGATATCTAAATAGGCCCGCCGAGTGTTCGAGCGGCCGGTGAATAATAGTTGCCTTCAACAGGGAGACAGAAACTCATGCGCATCTTGAATGCCGTATTCGGTGCCGCCGTGGCGCTTGCCATGGTCAGCGCCATGCCGGTGGGGGCCAAGGAGCTTAAGGTCGGGCTCGCCAACGAACCGACCGCGATCGACCCCCACTATCACAACCTAACCCCGAACAACGCCTTTTTGGCCAGCATATTCAATACTCTGATCTTGCAGGACGACCGGCAGCGCCTTCTGCCCGGTCTGGCGACATCGTGGAAAGCGCTCGACAGCACGACCTGGGAGTTCAAGCTGCGCCAGGGCGTTACGTGGCACGACGGCAAGCCCTTCACCGCCGACGATGTGCTGTTCAGTTTCGAGCGCGCGCCCAACGTGCCCAACAGCCCTTCGGGTTTCGCGACCTTCACCAAGAACAAGACCTTGTCCAAGGTCGACGATCACACGATCCGGGTTAAGACCGCGAAGCCGCATCCCTTGACGCCGAACGATGTCTCGCAGGTCCTGATCATCTCCAAGGCCGCGGCCTCCGGCGCCACCACCGCCGATTACAACTCCGGCAAGGCCGCTATCGGCACCGGCCCCTTCAAGTTCGTCGAGTGGGTGCCCAGCGACCGCCTGGTCCTGGAGCGCAACGACGCCTACTGGGGCGATAAGCCGGAGTGGTCGCGGGTTGTCATCAAGCCGATCAAATCCGGCCCGGCGCGGGTCGCGGCGCTTTTGGCCGGCGATGTCGATTTCATCGACAAGGTGCCGACGCCCGATATCGCGCGCCTGAAGGGCGATTCCAAGCTGTCGATCAGCCAGGGCCCGTCGAACCGCGTGATCTATCTGCATCTCGATCAATTCCGTGACGATTCCCCCTTCGTGCAAGCCAAGGATGGCGGGGCCATCAAGAACCCGCTGCGCGACGCGCGCGTGCGCAAGGCTCTTTCGAAGGCGATCAACCGCGAAGCGATCGTCGAGCGGGTCATGGAAGGTGTCGCGGTCACGGCCGGGCAACTCCTGCCCGACGGGTTCTTCGGCGTCAGCGCCAAGCTGAAGCCGGAACCCTACGATCCCAAGGGTGCCAAGGCCTTGCTCGCGGAAGCGGGCGTGCCGGACGGTTTCAAGCTGACCATCCACGGGCCCAACGACCGCTACATCAACGACGCCAAGATCGCCGAGGCGATCGCCCAGATGCTGACCCGCGTCGGCATCGACACCGAAGTCGAAACCATGCCCAAGAGCGTCTATTTCAAGCGCGCTTCGCGGGGCGGCCCCGACGGCTCGCCGGAATTCAGCCTGGTTCTGGTCGGCTGGGGCGCGGGAACCGGCGAGGCCTCCTCGCCGCTCAAGTCCCTGATCCATACCTACGACAAGTCGCAGGGTTTTGGGTCGTCGAACCGCGGCCGTCATTCCGATGCCAAGATCGATGCTCTTATCGAAGAAGCCTTGGCCACGGTCGACGATGCCAAGCGCGAAGCGCTGTTGCAGGACGCCACGGAACGGGCGATCGGCACTCTGGCCATCATTCCGTTGCATTATCAGGTTAGCACCTGGGGCGCCCGCAAGGGTCTCAGCTACGCACCGCGCACGGACGAACGCACCTTGTACTCCGAGGTCCATTCGAACTAGGCCCATGCGGGACCGGGCGGCAAGCGAAAACCTTGCCGCCCGGTTCCGATTTCTTTTTTTGGCCTAGGTGATTGGCCGCGGCAAAAAGAATCCCCTCCCCCCTTGAGGGGGGAGTTATATACGTGACTGCACAAAAAGACCCCCTATGTGAAACGGGACAGGCCGGCGCTAGCGCAACAACTGACTTGCCGTGGGATGTCTTTGACATCTTGGCAGAGACAGTCTGTCGCGTATCTGGCCGCCGCTTATTGCTAGTCATTTGTAGGCAGGTGGTCGTGGAATTGTTTTCGGCATTGGCAGAGGCTGGGTTCGAATTCGTCCCCGTCGCTTCTGGGCCTCAAAGTTCAGACACGACAGGCTCCGGTCGAGGTAGGAAAAATAATCAGTCTGCTGAGATAGAATCGCGACATTTAAGTGCCTGATTGTCAGATCAACTAGTTTGGCTGGTCTGTTTTCTTTGGCGATTTCCTCAAGATCAACAAACCCGAGATCGCCAGTAAGATCGTCATGCCAGTTGCAATGGGCATATCGGTTTCTGATTTTGCGGCATTCGTGTATATCGGCGATCGCTTCGGAAAATGGGTCACCTAGCTTCAGAATGTAGAATTGGCTGCGCCCCATTGCATCAGCGATATCGATGCGTTGTTTTTCGCCTCGTGCTCGATACATGGTCTTAAGAACCATATCGAAGTCATTGTGGACCTGACTAACACACTGGCAAAGGCTGAATTCAAGTTCGCCATATCCTGCAAGGATTTTGCCAATTAATTCTGCCTCCTTGGGGTAGCGATCAAAAGCTGGCATAATGTGAGCCATGGCAAAGCCTCCCGACCCAGCGGCCGATCCGAAGTTCTTAGAGACGGTCCGGCGGATGCTGAAAACACCGCCGCAACCTCACAAGCCTACCCAAAAGGGCGGCGAGACAAAAGCCTCGCCAGAACCTCGCGATAAGTCAGACGCCTCTTAGGCAACTCGCCTTTCACCAGTCCGCCGATATGTCAGGCGCTTGCCGGTGATACCCTTGAGGGCTTTGACAGTGCGCTCAGTGTCGTTCACGCCCAAAGCAGAACGCTCGTTGTAACGGAAATCGAACTCAGCCAAATAGCGCTTCAAATGCTGCTGGCTGACATGGTGATAAGTGCCGGTGATCCCTCGTTTGAGGATCGAGAAATAGCCCTCGATGGTGTTGGTGTGGGCCACGCCACGAACGTACTCACCGGCCCCGTGGTTCACGACTTCATGGCGGGCGAACTCCGGCCCCATAACGCGGTACTGGCCCGCATCGTCGCTCATAAGGAAGGATTTGCGATCAACCTGGGCAACCAGCACGGGGCGCAGCGTCTTGGCGCTTACCTCGGGAACTTGCTGCGAGCGGACGCGGCCCGAACGCTCGACCAGGGAGAAAACGACCGCTTTGCCTTGACCGCCGATGTTGGCCTTGTTGCGTTTGCTGCGATGCTTGTTCTTCTCTTTGCCGCCGATATAGGTTTCGTCGGCTTCCACGGTCTTGCCCTTACCGCCTAGCGGGCCGGGCTTGGTTTCGCGCATCCCTTCGCGGATACGGTGGGCCATGAACCACGCGGTCTTGTAGGTGACGCCCAACATGCGATGCAGTTGATGGGCGCTAATGCCCTTCTTGGACGAGCAAAGCAGGTGTGTGGCATAGAGCCAGACATGAAGCGGCACATGGGAGCGCTCATAGAGCGTGCCGACGCGAATCGTGAACTTCCTGCGGCAGTCGCGGCAGTTATACCAGCCCGGCCCCATGGAGCCCTTGGCGGGCAGGCTTTTGATGGTGTCAACTTGCCCGCAGAAAGGGCAATGTGGGCCATCGGGCCAGCGCTGAGCTTCTAGGAAGCGGCGGGCGGTCGTTTCGTGAGTGAAGATGCGAGGTAATGACATGACTAACTCCCTGTTCCCATTATATATGGGTAGGAATTGTGTTCAGTCAAGTACATAGTTCCCCTTGAGGGGGAGGGTTAGGGTGGGGGGTAAGCGCGTCAGCGCGTCTAGCGACTCATTTCTTTCTTTTTTTGCCTTGCATTCTTGCCACTTGCCCACCGAGAGGCGGCACAGGAACAGTAAGAGAGTCTCTTGACGCGCGGACGCGCTACCCCCCACCCTAGCCCTCCCCCTCAAGGGGGGAGGGGACTCTTTGGTTACAGTCAGCCCACTAGCTCGAAACGATTAGTTTTCGATCGATGAATTTGGTGCGGCCCGGCCCGTGCTTTTTGTACCGGACGTCTATACGAGGAAAACGCCTAAGTGTCGGCCTTCGTTATCCGCCGTTTGATGCAAAGCATCGCGGTCGTCATGGTGATGTCCCTGATCGTCTTCTTCGGGGTCAACATCGTCGGCGACCCGGTGGACATGCTGATCAACCCGGAGGCAGATCAAGCCGACATCGAGGCGGCGATCAAGGCCCTGGGTCTCGACCGGCCGGCGCACGAGCAGTACTGGTACTTTCTGGTCAACGCCTTCAAGGGCGACCTTGGCAGCTCTTTCATTTTTGGCCAGCCGGCGCTCCAACTCATCGTGCAGCGCATGCCGGCGACTCTGGAACTGGCTTTCTCCGCCCTGTTCCTGTCGGTTCTGTTCGGCATCCCCCTGGGCGTCTACGCCGGCCTGCGCCCCGATACCCTCACGGCCAAGACCATCATGTCCGGTTCGATCCTGGGCTTTAGTTTGCCGACCTTCTGGGTCGGTCTGATGATGATCATGGTCTTCGCGGTCATGCTGGGCTGGCTGCCCTCGACCGGGCGCGGCGAGACCGTGCTGCTGTTCGGGGTCCCGGTCAGCTTCCTGACACTGGACGGATTGCGTCATTTGCTTTTGCCGGCGGTCAATCTGGCCTTGTTCAAGATGTCCCTGGTGACCCGCCTGGCGCGCGCTGGGACCCGCGAAGTGGTGCACCAGGATTACATCAAGTTCGCCCGCGCCAAGGGCCTCAGCCCGCGCCGCGTGGTCCTGGTTCATGTCCTCAAGAACATCATGATCCCGGTGGTGACCGTGATCGGCTTGGAGTTCGGCGGCCTGATCGCGTTTTCCGTGGTGACCGAAAGCGTCTTTGCCTGGCCCGGCATGGGTAAGCTGATTATCGAATCGATTCAGAATTTGGACCGCCCCGTGATCGTCGCCTATCTCATGATCACGGTTCTGATGTTCGTGTTCATCAACCTGGTGGTCGACGTGCTCTATTCCGTGCTCGACCCTCGGGTTCGCTTGCGGGATATGCGGGCATGAGCGCGCTGACAGAACCCGGCGTGCCGGGCCGCGTGGGCGAGTCCGATTCTCCACTGCGCCGTTTCCTCGCCGATTTTTTCGAAAGCCGGGTCGCCACCGCCGCCTTCGCGGTCTTGTTGGGCATCGTCTTCATCGCCCTCTTCGCGCCCTGGATCTCGCCGACTAATCCTTACGATCTGGCGACCGTCGATATTCTCGACAACCGCCTGCCGCCCGGGAGCGAAGGCTTTACCGGGCAGATTTTCTGGCTCGGCACCGACGGTGCCGGGCGCGACGTTTTGAGCGCCATCTTCTATGGCTTGCGCACCAGCCTCGCCGTCGGCGTGATGAGCGGCGTGATCGCCATGTTCATTGGCAGTTCCATCGGTTTGGTCGCGGCCTATTTCGGCGGCCGCACGGACACGCTGATCATGCGCGTCGTCGATGTGCAACTCAGCTTTCCCGCGATCCTGGTGGCGCTGGTCCTGCTCGCCCTGCTCGGCAAGGGCGTCGACAAGATCATCATCGCCCTGGTCGCGGTGCAGTGGGCCTATTACGCCCGCACCGTGCGCGCCAGCGCCCTGGTCGAGCGAAGCAAGGAATACGTCGAGGCGGCGGCCTGCCTCGCCCTCGGCCACCGGCGCATTCTGTTCCGCCACGTATTGCCCAATTGCCTGCCGCCGCTCATCGTCGTGGTCACGGTGCAGACCGCGCACGCGATCTCCCTGGAGGCGACGCTCAGCTTTCTCGGTATCGGCCTGCCCATCACCGAGCCGTCCCTGGGCCTGCTGATCGCCAACGGTTTCGAATACATGCTCAGCCAGAAGTACTGGATTAGCATCTACCCCGGCATCGCCTTGCTGGTCACCATCGTCACCATCAATCTGGTCGGCGATCAGTTGCGCGATGTCCTCAACCCGCGCCTGCAAAGATAGCGCGCCATGGGGACTGACGCGCCGGCCTTGAAGGTCGAAAATCTCGAAACTCACTTCTTCACCAAGGCCGGCGTGGTCAAGGCCGTGGATGGAGTCGGTTTCTCGGTCGAACGCGCGCAGATATTAGGACTGGTCGGGGAGTCCGGCTCGGGCAAGTCGGTCACCGGCTTTTCGATCCTGGGTCTGGTCGATCCGCCGGGCCGGGTGGTCGGCGGGCGGATCGAATTCATGGGCGAGGATATCGCGAACGCGGACGAGGCGCGGATGCAATCCTTGCGCGGCAACCGCATCGCCATGATCTTTCAGGATCCCATGATGACCCTGAACCCGGTTCTGCGGATCGAAACCCAAATGGTGGAAACGGTTCTGGCGCATCGAAAGGTCGACCGGGCGGCGGCCCGCGCGCGCGCGCGCGATGCCTTGGGCCAAGTCGGCATTCCCTCCCCGGATGAGCGCCTGGCGGCCTATCCGCATCAGTTTTCCGGCGGCATGCGCCAGCGCGTGGCCATCGCCATCGCGCTGCTGAACGATCCCGATCTGATTATCGCCGACGAGCCGACCACGGCCCTCGACGTCACCATACAGGCGCAAATCCTGCACGAGGCGCAAAAGCTGTGCCGGGAGCGGGGCACGGCCATGATCTGGATCACCCACGACCTGACGGTGATCGCGGGCCTGGCCGATAAGGTCAGCGTCATGTATGCCGGGCGCATCGTCGAGGCGGGGGCCATCGACGATGTCTTGGACCATCCCGTTCATCCCTATACCAAGGGCCTGATCGGCTCGGTGCCCAGCCGTAACAAGCGCGGCGCGCCCCTGTACCAGATCCCCGGCATGACGCCCGCCTTGCTCAATCTGGCGCCGGGATGCGCCTTTCGCGAGCGCTGCCCGCGCGCCGCTCCCGCGTGCCTGGAACAACCGGCCCCGAGCGAACCGGTGCCGGGGCGTAGCGTTCGTTGCTTCCGCCCCTATGTGGAGGCGGCGTCGTGAGCGGGTCCGCCCTGGTCGAAATCCAGGGTCTTTCCAAACGCTTCGTCAAGACCCTGGACCTGGCGGGAAAGCTTGCCAACAAGCTCGGGTCTTCAATCCGCGAGGAAACCGTCCATGCCCTGGACGGCGTGGACATGACCGTGGCCAAGGGCGAGGTCGTCGGTCTGGTCGGAGAGTCGGGCTGCGGCAAATCGACTCTGGGGCGGATCGTCGCCGGTATTCTGGCACCGAGCGAGGGCCGCATCCTCTATGACGGCCGCGACGTGGCGGCGCTGGCGCCCGCCGAGGCCAAGGCGGTAGCGCTCAAGGCGCAGATGATCTTCCAGGACCCCTTCGCGTCCTTGAACCCGCGTATGCGGGTGCGCGATATCGTCGGCGAGGCGCCCCTGGTTCATGGCCTGGTCACGCGCGGCGAGCTTGAGTCCTACGTCGACGAGGTTTTGCTTCGCTGCGGCCTCGACACCAGCTTCAAGCGCCGCTATCCGCATCAGTTTTCCGGCGGTCAACGCCAGAGGATTGGCATTGCCCGCGCACTCGCCGTGCGGCCGGACTTCATCGTTTGCGACGAGGCCGTGGCCGCTCTCGACGTCTCGATTCAAGCGCAGATATTGAACCTCTTTATCAAGCTGCGCGAAGAACTCGGCCTGACCTATCTTTTCATCAGTCACGATCTGGGTGTGGTCGAACACATCAGCGACCGGGTTTACATCATGTACCTGGGCCGCATCGTCGAGATGGCGGTGACCGAGGACTTGTTCGCGGCGCCCAATCATCCCTACACCAAGGCCCTGCTGCGCGAGGTGCCGCGGCTGGAGACCCGCCATTCGGACTTTCTGCCGGTCGAGGGCGAGATCCCCTCGCCCCTCGACCCGCCGCGCGGTTGCCACTTTCACCCCCGTTGTCCTCACGCGACCCGGCGCTGCGGCGAAGAGGCGCCGACCTTGCGCGAGATCTCCCCGGGGCGTCAATCCGCCTGTCATTTGAACGATGGGGTGTGACTAGGTGAACGATCGAAAAAATAGAACTCCCTCCCCCCTTGAGGGGGAGGGCCATCGATAGCGGTGCGGCGATTCCGAAGGAAGGCTTGGATCGGCGCCGTGCGTGCTTCGACAGGCTCAGCATGAGGACCTTTCTTTATGCCATGCACGATTATCCTCATCCTGAGCCTGTCGAAGGACGCACTATCGGAACGGCAGCGTTAAATACGATTTCCCTACCTCAAGGGGGGAGGAGATTTTCATGCTTCGGTCAATCGGCTAAATGAAAAACCATCTTATCCCGCGTGTGCTTGAGGTGCGCGCACCGACCGCCCCCGCACTGCCGCTGGTGTTCGATTCGCCCCACAGCGGGACCGACTACCCCGACGATTTCGACCACTTGGCGCCCGTGAGTGCGGTGCGCAAGGCCGAGGATACCTTTGTCGACGAGCTTTTCCAGGCCGCGCCGGCCCAGGGGGCGGCGCTTTTGCGGGCCCTGTTCCCGCGCAGCTATATCGATCCCAACCGCGCCGCCGGCGATTTGGATGTCTCCATGATCGAGGGCGAATGGACCGGGCCGCTCGCGCCCAGCCCGAAAAGCGTCCTGGGCCTGGGCCTCTTGTGGAGCCGCTATCCCCCCGGCTTGCCCCTCTATGGGCGCAAGCTGAGCGTGGCCGAGGTCCTGGGCCGGATCGAGAATTACCACCGGCCCTATCACGACACCCTGCGCCGGGCCCTGGACCATGCCCACGCGCGCTTCGGCGTGGTCTGGCATATCGATTGCCATTCCATGCCGGCCTTGAGCAACGAGATGGCGGCGGAGGGGCCGGGGATCTCGCGCCCGGACTTCACCCTGGGCGACCGCGACGGCACGACCTGCGCGGCGGAATTCACCGCGGCCGTGCGGGCGGCGCTTACGGCCCAGGGCTACCGGGTCAGCGTCAACGATCCCTATAAGGGGGCGGAACTGGTGCGGGCCTGGTCGGCGCCGCGCGACGGGCGCCACAGCCTGCAGATCGAGATCAACCGGCGCCTTTACATGAACGAGAAAACCTTCGAGAAAACCCAAGGCTTCGAAAAGCTTCAGGCCAACTTGACCCGGTTGATCGAAACCCTGGCGATCTTCGCGCGGGACCGTGTGCGATAATCCGGCCTTCGCTTCATTGGGGTAGTCCGGCCTTCGCCTCAGCGGCAGCTATTGAATATTTCGCGCTGCATCTCGAAGAGATTGTAGAGCTGATCGTAGCCGACGCGCCGCTTGAAGGCGCCTGAGGTCAAAATTTCCCAAACGATCACGCTATGATTGATGGCGCTCATGTGCGACCCCAGAACCCAGTAGGCACTCACCGCGTAGCGCATGAATTCGATGAAGGGGCCAGGATCCTGCCTGAGCACAAATAGCTTTTCGTAAGATTCCTCGTACGACGAAAAGATATGCATGAGCTTTTGCCAGGATTCTTTGTATTGAGCGCGGACCGTGTCTTTCAATTCCTGCAACAGTTCACGCCGTTCCCGGTCGACAAAATCGGTCGGCACAGCGTCCGATTGCATCCACTCGATGTATTTCCGCCAGTTCGGCAGGCTGCGGTTATATTCGAAGTCGTAGTACATGATGCCTTTCCAGGCGGAGAAAATCTTGCTCGCCTCCTCGCGTGGCAGATTGAACGCATCCGTGATCGGTATCAGGGCCTCGATATCCTTGGTGTTCCAAAGCTTCTCCATGAGAAACCGTGACCGCCCCTTTTCCTGGTCTGTCGAGTCGGGAAACGCGAAGGCGATAATCGGTTTCAGTTTGTCCGCGACGTGCGCCTGAATCGCCTTCCACTCGGAATCCGAAATCTGGAAGTAGATCTCATTCGCGCTAATGCCCTCGATGTCCAGCTTGTCCTTGACCAGGAACGGGTCGAGCGAAGGAAGTTCCTCGAGCAATCGGATCAGGCTTAGGTCCCGGTCCGCGTCATCGCTATTCTCGTCGATATCGAGCCCGGCGTGGTGTTTGAGGATGCGTTGGATTTGCGGGTCGTCGATGAAAACGGATTTACCGCCATCGTAAATTCGACTGGTGTTGTACGGAAAGTAGAGCTTGGTTCCGATCGATTGATCGTAGTGGTAGAGGGAGCTTTTGCGGCTTGGCCGCGCCTCCTTGACCAGGATCACGTTATTGAGCTCGCGGGTGAGGAACAGGAATCCCGGCTCCGCGGCCTGTGCGGACTCGGCGCCGTTGCTCATCGACTTGCTCAGTTGCGCGGAGCGCGAGCAGACGTTGAACACCCGCGAGGAGCCGGCCTCCAGCGTGGGGAATAGATAACTGTCCCGGATGGCCATGAAGCCAGCACCTTGGCGAATATTAACCCTAGACGAAGGGATACTGCCTGGACACCCTTGGGGAAGGGTTAACGCCAAACGCCGGCGGGCGCGGGCAGGTGGCGCCAAGGCGGCTCAGGGAGGAAAAGGCACCCCAGGGCCGCCTTTCATAAACCCGGCGGCGCTACCCAGACCACCACACCTGCGAGCCTTGAAAGCTCTTCGCCGCGTCCCTGGCGGCCGGATTGTTCTCGATGGTGGAGCCATAGGCCTTGTCTTCGATCATGATGTGCTGGGTCAGCCAATCGCGCAAAAAGTTCATAAGTTCCTCATTGACGATTTCAGCCATGTCGTCGGGGTCGGAATCGAATTGACGGGTTAGTTCCTGAATGCGCTGAACGAAATCCCGGTGTTCGCCTTGGTGTTCCTCCAGATGCGCGTAGGCGCAGGCCATCATTACTTTTTCCTCGCGCGCGAAGTGGAACTCCGCGTAGCGGCGCAAGGCCACCAGAGATTGGCGAATCGCGGCCCGCCGGTCTTCGGACTTATAGTCCGAGCCGAGCTGATTTATGACGCGGATAAGCTGTTTGTGGTCGTCGTCCAGCTCCGCCAGACCGACACTCATCTTCGGGGTCCATTCCATGACGTTCACGGGCGTTCCTTTCCGTAATCCATGCGATCATGACGCTGCCTGTGGCAGGGTACCACGTCATGGAATGGAATTGTGGGCAGTTTGAGGGGCCCGTGCTTTGATCCACCTCAAACCGACAACATGGCCCGGCGGCGCTGGGAATTACTGGAAATTAGGCTCCCACTCGCCGCACCAGTCGTCCGAGGCGGTCCGTGGCCAGGGCATGGTTTCGAGGTTGCCGGGGCCTGGGGCGGCGGCGGCGGTTGCTCCGGGGCGCGGCGCGTGACGCTGGCAAGCGCCGATCTGGACATGTAAATTGGCGGTCGCGGGGTCGATGCGATCCAAGTCGATTTCGAGGTTTTTCCAGTGCGTGCAGCTTCGGCAGCCCTTCATGCGCGGATTCCCTTAGGTTTGATTCTAGATCTAGAGGCGAAGACCGATAGCGCCGCGCGTGTCGGCGAGTTCGATCGTCGTTCCTCTTAGATCGGCGCCGGTCAGATCGGCATCGACAAGGCAGGTATCGTGAAAGCGGGCATCGCGCAGGCTGGCGTTGCACAGGCTCGCACGCGAGAAGTCGACTCTTTCGAGGTCGGCGCCGGAAAGATCCGCCCCGTCCAACTTCGATTCCCTGAGGTTGCTGGAAATACTGTGCCCATCCATGCCGATGAGCGATAGCGGGCCGAGTTTGACGGCACGCAGTTTCGCGCGCACCAGGTTGGCGCCGTTGAGGCGCGCGCCGCGCAGGTCGGCATCGCTGAAGTCGCCTTCGATGGCGAGGGCATTCTCCATATTTGCCATGATCAAGCGGGTCGCCCGCAGGGCCGTGTACGACAGGTTCGCCAATGACAAGATCGCCGCCTGAAGATCGACCCCCGAGAAGTCGAGGCTTTGCAGATCGACGCGCGAGAGGTCGGCCTGGTTCCCCTTGGCGCCAAGGGTGTTCACCCAGCGGCCGTGATCCTCGACAATCTCAAGCAGGGTTTTGTCGAGTTCCTGCAGCGATTTGGGGAGGCATAGGTTCTTGGCCTTGGCATAGCGCAGATCGGCGGGCACGAAATGCGCGGCCGTCAGGTCGGCACCCTCCAGGTTGGTGTTATTCAACATCGCGCCGGTCAGCATGGCGCCCTGGAACACACAGCCGCTCATGTCCGTGTCCGTCAGGTCGGCGCCGGAAAAATCGGCGCCGCGCAGGTCCGAATCCGAAAGGTTCGCGGCCATCAATTTGGCATTCTTGAAATTGGCGTTGGTGAGATTGGTTCGCGACCCGATGATCCGGCTGAGGCGCGCCCCGCTCAGATCGGCGTTGGCGAGGTTCACGCCGCTCATATCGGAGGTTCCCTCGCGCACCGGCACCAGGCCGCCGTCCTTATCCTGAATCATGATGAAGCCGTTACGAATATCCGCTTCGCGCAGGACGGCGTTCTCCAGATTGGCGGCGGAAAGATTGGCGCCGCGCAGATCGGCGCGCGTGAGGTCCGCGCCTTGCATGTCGGCGCGTTCGAAATTGGCGCCGAATAGATCTCCGCGGGCGAGGGAGGTGCCGGCGAAGCACGCCTGCGCGAAGAGGCCGGCGACCATTTCGACCGTGGCCAGATCGTGGCCGGCGAAATTCAGATGCTGGGCGTCCTTGAAGCTGAGAAACATCCGCCGCCCCCCTGGCTTGCCCAGGATGTAGTCCTTATGGGATGCCATGGCTTCATCCAGCCAGACCTGGTTGACCCGCTCCACTTTTTCTAGGGCACCGGCTTTCATGCGTACTTCGGCCTTCGCGATAATGCGCCGCCATTTACCCGCGCGGGCGGGCTGGGCGGGGCCTTAAATCAAGGATCCTTGGTGTTTTTCGTAAACGAAAGCTTTCAAGAATTCGTTATGGCGCCGGATCGCCGGGTCGTTGTAGCGGCGGATCGCCGAGTCGAAAATGCGCGAGATTTACTGCCGGGGGCGCCGATTCGTTACAATCGCGGGTAATTCCGGCCTTGGGTATACTTTGGCAAGGTTTCCAAAAAACAGCCAAATTCAGGCATAAGTGGGCGCAAAAGGCCGGATACAATCACAAGCTTATCAATCCTGTTGACAGTTTGTATAAGGCAATCCTAAGGTCCTTATTAACTACATAATGAAGAAAGCTAGCGTACGGCCCTTGGATTTCTATTTTTGTAATAGAAAAACTCTATGAACTCGGGGGAAACATGCCGGTTAAAGAGAACGATGCAAATTTGCTCGAGGTAACTTCACGTATCGTCGCGGCTCACGTTTCGAACAATTCCGTCCTTGCGACCGATCTGCCGGAACTCATCAACGGCGTGCACGATGCCTTGGCGAAACTAGGCGACGACCAGACGCCAAACCCGGCGCCGGCGGTGCCGGTCGCGGAATCGATCAGGACCGAATACATTGTCTGTCTGGAGGATGGTAAGCGCCTCAAGACCCTGAAGCGCCATCTTCGCGCGGCATTCGGGTTATCGCCGGAAGAATACCGGGCTAAGTGGCAATTACCGCCCGATTATCCCATGGTCGCCGAAACCTACTCCGAACAGCGCCGTAAACTGGCCAAGCGTATCGGCCTCGGCCGGCAGCGGCACCTGCGCAAGGGCGTGGAGATCAAGCCGGCGGTTTAGCGCGAGTCCCTGAAGACTCGCCGTCGTGGAAAGAACCGAACGGCGCGCGCCGGCGCGCCGGCTTCTGCTATGTCCAGGTGCGTCCAAGCATGACCAAGGCTTCCTCGATGGCGGCCTTGGGCGTCCATTGGGCTTCATTGGGCGGCGACGGGCACGGGCGTCCACGGCCGCACGGTCCTGGGTGCTATAAAGACCAAACGAATATTTAAACTGGACCGGTCGCGCACCTCAGGCGCGGGGGAAAATACGCATCCCAAGCGCGGGGGAAATTATTTAGAAATCGGCGAACGGCCCATCGTCATGATAATGAAACAAAATGCCTCAGCTATTTTTTACAGCTACGGCGGAAAATGTCGCGATGAACCTTAGAGCGTCCCTTGCCCGTCTGGCCGGCGGCCGTCTTTGGCCGCTCCCCATTGTCGTGGTTTTGGCGATCTTGAGCGCCGCGACCTACGGCGCCCACAATTCCTCCGTGCGCTATAGTGCCGCCATGACGGGACTTTCGCCCGGGATGGCGGCGCCCGAGGACCTGCACCTTTGGCGGCGGTCGTTAAGCGGCCTTACGTTTTCCGGAGAGGGGGCCAAGAGCGAAGTGCGCCTGGCGGCACGCCAGGTACGCGGCCTCGCCGCCGTGGAAACCACTATCGAGGTGCCGGACGGCGCCGATGGCCTAAGAGTCGAACTGGGAATCGGGGCCGAGAATTTCCAACCGGGGGCGAAGCATTGGCAGAACGCAAGGCTGCAAATATTCAGTTTCGATCGCGCCGGCAATTTTCTCCGCCACTGGCCCAAGGACGTCATCGTTGTCTTGGCGGACCGGCCGTTCGGTCCGGCGAGCGATGTTCTACCGCTTCGGCAAGGCTTGGGGCGCGTTCTTGTCCGCATCTTTAACGGCGCCGATTCCGGCACCCTGAGAATAGGGCCGCCGAAGATCGCTCCCACGACGCAAAGACCGGCATTCACGTTGCTGCGGGGCGGTTTGATCGCGGCCTGGGCCGCCACCGGCCTGTGGGCCGCGTGGGCGGCGGCGCGCCGGGCCTCGACCCCGTTGCGCGCCGGGGTTCTTTTGGGCATCGCGGCCTTGGTTCTGGGCGGCGCCTTGGTGCCGAAACCCATATTCCGCCCCATGATCGCGCCAATCGAAACCGGGGTCCTGGCGGTCGCCGATTATTTGTTCCAACAGCAATCCCCGCACCGATCAAGAGCCGCCGGCGATGGGGCCGGCGAGGATCGCGCGGAGCGCGGGGAAGAGGCTGTACCGCGCGCTTCGTCGCCGGTCACCCTCGCGCCGGAACATATCATCGCCCCGCGCCACCATTATCCCATCGGTATCGAAGATATCGGCCACTTCTCCATGTTCCTTCTACTGGGGGTCGCCTGTTTCGCCGCATTTCCGCGCCCGTCCCACCATGGCCGTATGTTGTGCCTGGCCAGCTTCGCCGTGGCCACGGAGAGCTTGCAATGCTTCGTCGCGACCCGAAGCAGCAGCGTCGCGGATCTGGCTGCCGATATGGCGGGGCTGATCCTGGCGGCCGCGGTGGCGGCGGTGGGTTCTTGGATCGCGGCTGCCGCGATAGCCCGGAATCGGGATCGGGTTCTGCCCGGCGCATAGCCTTTTGGCCAGGGTGCGAGGCAACAGCAGGACCTCAGGCTCTCACGCGCCCACGCTTCGGACCTCGTGGCGGCGGCCGGCGCGCGCCATCGATTACCGCTAAAACAGGGCATTCCATGTTTGTTGTAGTATAATGTAAACATAGAAATGGATATAGACTTGTTTGATTAACGCGAATTCATGATTAAACCAATTTATCTAAAATACATTCTAATTAAAACGACAAATTAATCTAGTTATTTAATTCGGTATTTGTATTCTCTAATCTATTGTTTAGCCATATCTTCTGCATGGACCTCGCTGCTCGGCGCGAGGCGTGGGTGCTGTGGCTGAAACGACTTCCGAACCAGACGTGCGCGCGGGCCCGCAGGTAGCGGTCAATCCACCGGCCGCCGGCGAGACTATCAGCGTCCCGGTGAAGCCGGGCGACACCTTGAGGTTCGGCTTTTCCTCCGCCGAAGGCCGGGCCGCGCTGCGCGGTGGAGACCTGCATCTTCAATTCCAGAACGGCGGCGTCGTTCGGCTCGATTCATTTGCCTCGGCCGCCGAGTCGGCGTCGCCGCCAAGTATCGTTATGGAAGACGGCACGGTCCTCGGCGCCGGCGTCCTGATCGCGGCCTTGGAGAGCTTGAACAGTGAACGCGCGGTCGAAACCGCCGCCGGGCAGGAGCAAGAGCTGTCTTCGGGCGCCGGGGCTTATGAAGAGGATATGGGCGACTCTAGCCTTGGCGGACCCGACGGCGAGGGGTTGATCCGCTCGGGCGTGATCGACGGCGTTGAAGACGGACCTTCGGACCTTGGCCAGGACCGCGTTGTGAATTTGGGCGAGAACAGTCCCGGCTTGCCCGGCGGGCCCTCTCCGGCCAAGGCGCCCCAGGAACAAGGCCCGGAAGGCCCAGAGGTCCAGGACACGGCCTTGGCCGCTGGAACCTCGCCGGCTTCTGGGGAAGACCCTCCCTTGGAGGATGACCCCGCGCCCGAGGATGACCCCGCGCCCGAGGAGGAGCCGGAGCCCGAGGAGGACTCGGAGCCCGAGGAGGACTCGGAGCCCGAGGAGGACCCGGAGCCCGAGGAAGACCCCGAGCCCGAGGAGGACTCGGAGCCCGAGGAGGACCCAGAGCCCGAGGAGGACCCGGAGCCTGAGGAAGACCCCGAGTCCGAGGAAGACCCCGAGCCCGTGGAGGACCCGGAGCCTGAGGATGACCCGGAGCCCGAGGAGGAGCCGGAGCCCGAAGAGGACCCCGGCCCCGGCGATGATCCCGAGCCCGAGGATGATCCTGTGCCCGGCGACGATCCCGTTCCTGGAGAAACCCCGGAGCCCGGGGGAGACGACGACCGCGAGGACGGAGAACACGGGGAACGCGGAGACGACGAAGACGAAGACGAAGACGAAGACGAAGACGAAGACGACGACGACGACGATGACGATGACGATGACGATGACGATGACGATGACGATGACCGAGACCGCCGCGACCGAGATCGCGATGACGATGACGATGACGATGACGACGACGACGACCGAGACCGCCGCGACCGAGATCGCGATGACGATGACGACGATGACCGCGACTCGGATGACGGTGGCCCTGGAGAAGATGATTTGCGCGGAGATTCCGGCGATGACGACCTGCGGGGCGGTTCCGGCGACGATGTTCTGCGCGGCGATAGCGGCGACGACATCCTGCGGGGCGGGTCCGGGGACGATACCTTGGCCGGCGGCTCGGGGGACGATGTGCTACTTGGCGGGCCTGGCGATGACCTTCTTTTTGGCGGCCGGGGCGCCGATGTTTTCATCCTGGATCACGGTGGCGATGGCGACACGATCGCCGATTTCGATGCCAGGGAGGGCGATGTGTTGAATCTCCACGACCTTCTTTCCGGAGAAGACGGTATCGTTTCTCTCTTGGACGCGGAGAATGTGGATGACTATGTTCGCTTGAGCGAAGACGGCTCCGATACCATCGTCGAGGTCGACACCACCGGTAGCGGCGAGGACTTCGCGGCCATCGTGATCCTGGGAGGCGTGACCGGCCTGGAGGCGGACGATCTACTGGACAGCGGCACGCTGGATCTTAGCGCGCCCTTCGGCTGACTTAGCGCGCCCTTCGGCCGATATCAGAGGTTCCGCAGCGCCGTTTCGACATCGCCGGACTTGTTGGTCGCCTCGGTGGCGGCGGCCGGCTGGTTGGCCTCGATTCTTTCTATACTGTTCTTCAGATGGGCCGCGAGTTCGCGCAAGCCCCCAACCGGAATCAACAAGGTCGCGACCACTTGCGGCTCCAGCTTGCTGGCGTCCACGCCGCGCTTGAGTTGCAGCAATTCGATACGCGCCACGCCGTTCGCCACCGCGACGGCACGGACCCCATCGACAAAAATATCGCTCATGGCAGGCTTCCTATCGGCTGTGGGTGGGGCAAGCCGCGCGCCGGCCCGCATTCAAGGTATAGGCTTCGATCGTTATCATTTTCTTGCCGCGATCAGGTGGCCGAGCAGGCCCAGCGAGGCCTTACCGGTCACCGGCAGGCCGGCGCCGGCCTGGAAAGCTTCAATCGCGGCGCGATGGCCTTGCCGTCCGTCCAGAAGGCCAAGCTCGCGAAGCAGCGTTGCCACGGTCCTGGTGGGAGCGCGGGCCGCTTGGCCGCCAGGTTCCGGTGCCCGCCCGGACCCCCAGGAGGCGCCGGAGCGGCGCAAGGCCTCCACCGCCTCGGCCCGCCCGGACCCGGGCCGGAACATGGCCACCGACAAGGCCCCGGCCATGTGTCCGTTCTTGGTTTGAAGATCGAGCACATGCAGCCCGATCACGCTCAGCTTACCCGCCGCCAAGAGTAACAGGGGCGACCCGGAATCGCCCTTGGCCAGGTCGCACCCGTGGGCGATGCCGCGCTTGTCGCCGAAGAATCCCTTGATCTCACAGCCCAGGCTGGCCGACATGATCTGGGTCCAGCCGCGGCGGTACCCGGCCTGAAGAATATGCGCCCCGCCTTGCCGGGCCTGGGCCAGGGTCTTCGCGTTCGCGGCGCGCAGTCTCAACCATCCGGCTTGCTTTCCGATCGGCTTCGCCAGGGTCAAGACCGCCCAGTCGTCAAGGGCCGTGGCGGTCGATCCCGCCGCGCCGGGGTCGTGCTTGGCGGCGCGCCGGTAAGCCGACACCGGCGAATGGATGGTGTAGGTGTCGCGCTGGTATCCGGCGACGAAATGCAGCTCCCGGTTATTGCGCCAGCGCCGCAGGCGGCTGTCGTATAGGCAGTGCGCGGCGGTCAGCACGCTGCGCTCGCCGACCAGAAACCCGGTGCAATGACCCCGGCCGCCGACGTTCAAGCGGCCGATGGCGCTCCAGGGGTATTCCATGGCGTTGACTTCGATGCGCCCGGTCTGGCGCGCCAGCTTGGATTCAAGCGATTGCGCCGCCGAAGGCCCGGAGATAAACCCCGCCGCCGCGAGGACGAAGGCGAGAACCCCAAGACCGCGCCGCGGGGATTGGGCGCTGGATAAAATCGAGGGAGAGAACAAAGATCGATACATGCGGGCCCGATATACCAGACCGGGCCCGGTTCGCGAAAGCACCGGGTGCGCCGGGGTTCGAGGTTGGACGCGCGGGAATGGCGAAGCCGGCCCGAACCATGGCTTCTCGTGCCTAAACGGCCGCCATGGCACGCGGTACCGGGCTACGGTTCTGTGCCACTAACGGACATGGTTTTGGGTGGTTTCTCGTAGCCAAAATTAAGCTTCGGCAACCTTTGTGTTCTCCCCACCCGCGCGGCAACGTGAGCATCGGCTTTCAGCCGTTCTCGTTACCTCTACGAATAGAGGCCGAAGCTGTGGCTGGACGCGATTAGCCGTCTTTTGTAGGCTTTCTGCCATCTATCGCGAGAACGAGGGGGAAACGATGTTCAACGATAAGCGAATATTGGTCACGGGTAGCAGCCGCGGAATCGGCTGGGCGACGGCCAAGGCGTTCCATAATGCCGGCGCGAGGGTCGCGGTAAATGGGCGAACCGTGGAGTCCACCGCCGCCGGCATTGAGAGGCTGGGTGGCGGCGAGCGGCTGATCGCGGCGCCTGGCGACATCGCGACGGTGGCAGGCTGCGAAGCGGTGGTCGGGATCGCCGTCGATGCTCTCGGCGGTCTCGACGTGCTGGTCAATAGCGCCGGTGTTGGCAAGGGCCGCCCGATCGAGGAGGCCGATGAGGCGTTCTATGACTGGACCATGAATGCCAACCTCAAGGGCACCTTTTTTTGCTGCCGCGCGGCGATGCTTGCCCTGCGTGAAAGCCGGGGCAATATCGTCAACGTTTCCTCTATGTATGGACTGACGGGAACGGCGGGGCACTCGGTCTATTGCACATCCAAGGGCGGTGTGGTGATGATGACCCGTTCCCTTTCGGCGGAACTCGCGCCGGACATGCGGATCAACTGCGTTTGCCCCGGCTACATTGACACCGATATGGTGCGCCGCGATTGGATCGACAAGACCGACGATCCCGCCGCGACCATGCGCGATGCGGTGGATGCATATACGCCCATGAACCGGATCGGGTAGTCGGAGGAGATTGCCGCGGCGATCCTTTATCTCGCCTCGGACCAGGCTGGCTTTATCACCGGCACCGCGCTTTCCATTGACGGTGGCTGTACGGCGGCTCACTAGACCCATTCTCCGTGGGATTGGTGTGCCTTTACGCCAGCAGGGTCCGTTCCATCGACCGGCAGCGCCCACAGCAGGCGCTTAATCGTCGCCCGGTTCCGGCCGTCCTTCCAGGAACGCGCGGCTGCCAGGATGCCAGGGGATGCCGGGATCGTCCGGCGGTTCGCGCACGGGTGCCAGGCCGGTTCCGGCGAGGGCGCCGGTGACCAGCCAGGCATGGCGCGCGGGAAAGTCGGCCCGGGCGGCCAGAAGCCGGCCATCGACCGGCGTCAGGACCCGAAGCGCGATCGCGCCGTAGGCCGCGAAGCGCCCGCTCCCCCGCATCATGGCGGCGGCGTCCGGGGCGCTCAGGACCGCGACATCCATCTGCGCGGTACCGAGCAGGCTGGCCAGCCGTCCGGCGTCGGGGGCGCGGGCGGCCCGCGATTTGGCCGCCGGCAAGTGCTCGGCGAGCAGCGCCACCACCCGCTTGGCCAGGTCGTAGGTGACGGGATCGGTCTTGTGGCTGCCGATCAGGAGATGCTTCTTGCGATAGACGACCCACTGCCCATAGGGGGTATGGCCGCTCAGCAACAGCCCCGCGGCCGCCCCGGCGGACAGCCGCAGGGCGTGGCGCCGGTTCACTTCGCGAAAACGTCCTCGTTCAGCACCGCGGTCACAACATAGTTCGGCACGTCGACCACCTGCCCGACCCGCAGATCGACCGCGACGCTCGCCAGGATGTAGGCCTGCTCCGCGTCGAGGCCGTGTTCGCGCTGGATATAGGCGATCATCTTGATCAGGGCGTCGCGCGCGGCCAGTGTCAGATCCTCCGACAGGTTGCTCAGGTTCTTGATCTTCTCGCTCTCCAGGTAGGTATGCGGAGCCGGCACCTCGCCCGCCGTCTTCAAGGGCAGGCCGATGGTCTGATAGAACTTCGACGGTTCCATGTTCTTGATCTGGGATCCGCCTTCGACCTCGGGGCCCTTGATGAAGGCCCCCTGGCCCTTGCGGATTTCCGTCGTCACCGTGACCACGGCGCCGGTCTCGATCGCGGTGCCGGAAACCTCGCCGTCGCCCTGCGCGTAATGCACGTCGCCGACGAACAGGCCGCAGCCGTCGATGAAGCAGGGCAGCAGCAGAGTGGTGCCGATCTGCATCTGCTGCACGTCCATGTTGCCGCCGTTCTCGCGCGGCGGGATGGTGCGCAGGCACTTGTCCTTGGCGCTTCCTTGCGGCCCGCAGACCGCGCTCGGCAGCGCGCCGACCGGTTGCGGCGGCAGGGCGATACCGCCGGCCGCGCCGAGCGCGTTCTCGCGCGCCAGCCAGGTGTCGACCTCGGGCCCGCCGGGCAGGACCCCGACCGAACCCATGAAGGCCTCGTAGGGCACCTCGATGCCCGGCATCTGATCGGATACGGCGTGGGTGCGCGTCAACCGCCAATTGACCAGGTAAGGCTCGGTATAGATATCGCGCAGGAAGCCGAAGCCGGGAACGATGACGGTGTAGCCGTATTCGTCCGGCGCGATATCGACCAGCGTGATCGCGAGCACGTCGCCGCGCTTGGCGCCCTCGATGTGGACCGGCCCGGTCATGGGATGCACGAGGTTGAGATCGACGGCGGTCACGTCGTCGGCGACGGAATCGAGGCTCAGGTCGGAATCCAGCGCGTCGCGCGTATGGTACACGATCATGTCGCCGGGCTTGGCCCGCGCGACCGTGGGGATGTCCGGGTGATAGCGGTTGAAGCATCGCGGATCGTCAACGCAGTGGCCGCCCTGCTTGGCGATGACGACTTGGTTTTGCCATTTCGAATCGGTCGTATCGGCGGCGGCGGTTCCGATAAATCCGAACAAAGCGGCCGCAAAGAACACGAGACTGAATTTCATGATTTCCCCCTGTCGCCTATTGTTTGTTGTCTTCCGGTTTTCTTATGTTTTATCTGGGATTCCCGGAAGACTTCCATCATTCACCGAAGACCGTAGCATAACCTGCAATTCAGCGAAAGCGGGGGAGAATGTCGGAGTAGCGGATGAAAGCGGTGGTCGTTCCTGTTCGGGGAGAGAGTCCGGGTATAGCCAGATGCGGACATTCTTTATTCATCTTAGGCCGGTTTATGAAATTCGATGACGTTATCGTCCGGATCGCGAACAAAGATGAAAACTGTCCCGTCCGGTAGTTCTACGGTTTCGGTGATAGGAATCTCACGAGCGGCTAGTTGCTGCTGAACTGCGTCAAGATCATCGACCTCGAGTGCAATATGCGTAAACCCCGTGTGTTTTTCCGGTATGTCCATGAGGACATTGCTCGCCGAGGCATCGGATGTTGCGTTTAGGATGAAATTAATATTGACACCCGAAGGGTGTAACATCACTGCGACTGGTTCAGGTCCGATCGGACCAACGATGAACTCGAATCCGAGCTGTTCGTAAAATGCTCTTGCGGTCTCCAGGCTTCGAACCCTGAGCCCAACGTGGTTGATTCCCGTAATCTGCTTCATAGTCGTAACTCCGAGTGATGCGGAACGCTCTATATTATGGTTTGGACTCTGCATCCAAAATACCAATCAAAAAAGACGCCCGACGTCGGTTATGGGTCAGGAGCTGAAATTTCAGCGCCCCCGCGCCAAGGTCCGCCGTAGAGGGAAAAGCGGGCACGATCCGCCAAAAGGAAGACGTTCAGAGCGTTAGTCCGTATAACCGGAAAACGTTCTAAGCCGTTTCCATATCCGCCAGGAGTTTTTCGCCGGCGACGGATTGCGCGGCTTCGCGCAGGGCGGCGATGACCTTGGGGTCGTAGCGTTCGGCGTTGCCCTCTAGAATTTCCATGGCCGCTTCGAGCGAAATTCCGCGGCGGTAGGAGCGCGGCTCCAGGCGGGCGCAGAAGACATCGCACGCCCCCAGTATCCTGGCGGCGAGGGAAATTTCCCCGCCGGACAGACCTTGGGGATAGCCCTTGCCGTCCAGGCGTTCGTGCATGGCCATGATGGTTTCCAGCACCGGCAGATTGAAATCGATATCGCGCAGGACCTCCGCCGCGTGGCTGAGGTGGCCTTGCATCTTTTTAATTTGCGCCGGGGTCAGGCGGCCGGGTTTGTTCAGCAACTCGCGCGGCACGCCCAGCTTACCTATTTGCGATAGATCGGCGGCGATCTCGACGGTGGCGATTTCCTCGGGGCTCGCGCCCAGGCGCTGCGCATCCTCGCCCTCACAAGGCTCCGATTGCGCGGCCTGACCGGAGCGCGCGACGAGTTCCTGCTGGCTGCCACCGTTCAAAACCTCAAACGCCTGGTAAAACTCGCGGCCATACCACCGCCAATACCAATAACCGTATGATCAACGCCGAAAAACCCGAAGCCAATAGCCTGAGAACACAAAACCGCTCTCGAAGCGGCCGGCGGCGGCACCAAAAATGCCCGCTCCTACTATAAGCGGACACAAAAGGCTGGCCTAAATCCGAGTTGTTCAACAGCCTCAGCTATTAAGAGACCTTGATTTGACGACCAAACGCCACCCATCCCAAGGATGTGTATATTGGACTAATGTTGAGGAGATGCCTCGAATAGCTAAAGCAATGCAACCTGTGCCGAAGGAGGATCGTCATGAGTCAGGAACCGAAGAAGACCTACGGTGGCTGTCATTGCGGTGCAATCCGCTACGAAGCGACGGGCGAGCCGCTTTATGTCCCATACTGCCACTGTGCTTCCTGTCGGGGGACGACTGGCGCTCCCGTGGTGCTGTTCGTCAATTTTAAGGCAAGTGCCGTGCAGTTCATCCGTGGCGAGCGGAAAGTGTACAACTCATCCCCCGGCGTGAGGCGTACCTTTTGCCAAGAATGCGGCACACCTCTTTCATACGAGGGGGATTGGGGCGGCAATACCATTATCGAAGTTTACGTCAGTACGTTCGACGATCCTGCGGCATTCGTTCCAGACCGGCATGTAATGTATGGCGAACGCATCCCGTGGTTCGATGTTGCCGATCAGTTGCCGAGATACAATGGGTCAAGCGCAGGCGCCCAACCAGATAGCTACGGACTGCATGGACTATCTTAACAGCTGGAAGATATTGTTATGGCGAATTTAGTCCCAGCATCGAAGTCCGGGTTGGGTCAGGAGCTAAAATTTCAATGCCCCCGCGCCAAGGCCCGCCGTTGAGGGAAAATCGGACACGGCCCGCCAAAAGGAAGACGTTCAGAGCCTTGGCCCGTATAAGCGGAAAGTGCTCGAACAGGCTGCTGAAAAACTCGGGAATTACAGCGCCAATCCTTCGACACGGGCCTTACGGCCCGGCTCAGGATGAGGTCAGGTTACTGATATTCCTCATCCTGAGGAGCCCGCGAAAGTGGGCGTCTCGAAGGATGGTTGCCGTGAATACCCTTATTCGGCGCCCTAAGCCGCGCCGAGGTCGGCCAGCAGTTTTTCGCCGGCGACGGATTGCGCGGCTTCGCGCAGGGCCGCGATGACCTTGGGGTCGTAGCGTTCGGCGTTGCTCTCCAGAATCTCCATGGCCGCTTCGAGCGAAATTCCGCGGCGGTAGGAGCGCGGCTCCAGGCGGGCGCAGAAGACATCGCAGGCCCCCAGGATCCTGGCGGCGAGGGAAATTTCCCCGCCGGACAGACCTTGGGGATAGCCCTTGCCGTCCAGGCGTTCGTGCATGGCCATGATGGTTTCCAGCACCGGCAGATTGAAATCGATATCGCGCAGGACCTCCTCCGCGTGGCTTAGGTGGCCTTGCATCTTTTTAATTTGCGCCGGGGTCAGGCGGCCGGGCTTGTTCAGCAATTCGCGCGGCACCCCCAGCTTACCGATTTGCGATAGATCGGCGGCGATCTCGACGGTGGCGATTTCCTCGGGGCTCGCGCCCAGGCGCTGCGCGACCGCGACCGCGAAACCGGCGACGCGGCGCGAATGCCCGGCCAGGTAAGGATCGCGCAATTCGACCGCGCGCACCAAGGCGGCGGTGGTTTGGCGAATCGCCCGCTCGTGCTTTTTCTGTTCCTCGACCAGTTCGGTCACGTCGCGGGTCACCGACACGATCCCGGAAAAGACACCGGCATCGTCGCGATAGGGGACCTTGGTGATTTGCAGATGGTGCGCCTTGGCTCCCAGGTAAACTTCCTCGCCGACCGTCACCGCCGCGCCGGAGGCCAGGGCGCGCCGGTCCGACGACTTCAAGCGCTGCGCCGTGCCGGTTCCGAAAATGGCCGCGTCGTCCAAACCGACCGCGCTTTCCACGTCCTTGCCGATGGTGCGGGCGAAGGCGGGGTTCACATAGCGGTAGGTGCCGTCCAGGGACTTCAGCCCGATGTGGTCGGTGATGGTGTTGTTGATGCTGTCGAGCAGGCGTTTCTGGGCCTCGATCCGGGCGGCGAGGCGGCGGAACTGATCCGCCAGCGCGGTGCTGTGTTCGTTGGCCAGGCGCCACCAGAAGGCGCCGAAGACCGCCGCTATGGCCAGAACCATGAGCACGGCCACCGTGACCGTGACGGCGATGAAACCGCTCAGACGTTCGCTCACGGCTAGTGCGTCGATTTCCTGGACCACGCGCCACGCCGGGCCGCTTACCGCGACGCCGAGGGAGTACACCTCCACGCCCGCGATGCCGTCGCGTTTGGCGAAGGCGGTAACCGGCGCCGGCCCATCCCAGGCTTTGTTGTCCAGCGGCCGCAGGCTCGGCGTTTCGCGCGGGGCGACCTCGTAGGCGGCGCCCGCCGTGGACTGAACCAGTCTAAGCCGCTCGCCCGCTTGGGTGAGGGGAGACGGGGATAAAAGCTGCTTCAAGCGCTCGTTGATCGGGGCGGTCAGGAGCGCGACCCCGACCGGGGCGCCGCGGTCGGTTCCGCTTTGGGCGCTAAGCACCGGGGCGAAAATGTCGAGGGCCAAGCCGCCTGGAGTTTCGCGAAGCGGCCCGTAGTGCAAGACGCCGCTCTTGAGCGTCTGGGTGGCGATGGCGCGCTGCCGGTCGCTGATCTCGGGCGCCCCGGCGCTGTTGACGTAGGCCACGCCCTTGCGGTTGAGCAAGGCGGCGGCGCTATAGCCCTCGCTTTTGGCGAAATCGGTCAGGACCTGGGACATGAAGGGGATTTGCGCGGTCAGGGGAACGTCGATCGTATCCCCGCGCGCGCGTTTGTTTTCCGCCGGCTTGGCGCTCGCGCCGGCGTCGCGGGTGCCGCTCGCCAAGTCGGACATGTCGGCCAGGGACAAGTCGACCTCAGTCGCGAACAGCCGGAATAACTCGCTATCGACCACCTTGTCGACCGGGTGGGTCAGTCCCTCCAGCCAGGTCTCCATGACCGCGGCCCGGCCCTGGGCCAGGATTCCCAACCGGCGCTCCAGGCCGTCCAAGACACTGGCGCGTTCCAGGTTTATCAGGATAACGGGAACCGCGACGGCCAGCGCCGCGACGATCGCGAAAGCCCAGCCGGCGCGCGCCAAGAGGAGGCGGGGACCGCCGGGGCGCGCCGCGGCGGCCGGTATTTCAGATGACATCGGGCTGGGCGTGCCCGGAGCCTCCATTCCCACCGCCGGGTCCATCGTCTAACTCCGAATTATACCTAAGGGCCTCGATCTTAAGTTCGGTCTTAGTTCTTGCGGGCGACCAAGCCTTTGTAGACAGGCGCCGGCCTATTCTTGTAACCGCCGACGTGGGCCCAGCGGATGGTCTCGCTCATCGAGTACTGTGGACGGTAATGCTTATAGCGCGCGTGCGGCAAAATCATATTGGACAGACTGTCGAGAATAATGATCTCGTCCGATTCGTAAATAGCCAGTACCGCGTGGCCGATTCCGCGAATCTCGTCCATCAGGATGACAACCCGCAATTCCCGTTCGCTGAATCCGAGTTGGCGCAAGGCGAAGTACTTCGCGATCGCGAAATCCTCGCAATCGCCCGAGCGGGCCATGAACTCGCCCGGCGTCGCCCAATACTCGCTGCGGCCATAGATTTCGCTGTCTTCCTTGTAGGGCCAGAGGTTGAAGAACTCATTGACCGCGCGGATCTTGCCGGCGCGGTCCATGTTTGCAGCCGCCTTGATGATCTTGCGCCAGTTGCGCAGGGTCGGCGTGGCGCAGCGCGCGGCGTCGCGGATACAGGCCGCGAAGCGGGTCTGCTCACGGCGCCCCTCTTTCAGCACGCGGGTCCACTGCGGCAGGCCCTTGAGAGATTCCGAGCGGAATTCCGAGGTGCCGAACAGCGCCCCGCCCGGTCCCGCGCGCGACGGCCCCGCGCGCGACGTCCCCGGCGTGCCGGGAATCGCGGCGTGCTGCTTGCTGGCGCGGGCCAGATCGCCCAGGGTTTGCGCCCGCGCCGGCGTGGCGCCGGAGATCGCGAGCCCCAAGATGAGGGCCGCATAGACAGCCGATGATTTGCGCCAGAACAACACCTGAGTTTCGCTCTACCTGTGAACGCCGGAACGGCATGGGCCGGGTCTCCTCAGACTCGCGTGTTCTGGTGAAAAAAAGATTTCGGACTATGGTTAGCCACAGATAGAACATAGGTGACAATCAATGATTAACGGCGGGATCGCGGCCTCCACGGCCGGCTGCCGCCGGTGCGGCGGCAGGCGGTTCGCTTAACCATATTCCGGTCCGCTTAGCGCTCTCGAAGGGCGCGGTCGCGGGCCTTGAGGATCGGTTTCAGGAGATAGTCCAGGACCGACTTCTTGCCGGTCAGGACCTCGACCGTCGTGGTCATGCCGGGAATGATCGGCAATTCGGCGCCTTGGTGGGTGATGGAATTTAGGTCGGTTCGCAGATAGACCCGGTAGAAGCTTTCGCCCTGTTCGTCCTTGATCGTATCGGCACTGATTTGCTCGACGCTGGCCTTTAGGCCGCCATAGATGGAAAAGTCGTAGGCTGCCACCTTGATCACGGCGGTTTGGCCCGGACTCAGAAAGGCGATGTCGGTTGGCCGGATACGCGCCTCGATCAACAGGCGGTCGTCCAGGGGCACGATTTCCAGGATGTCCTCTCCAGGGCGGATAACGCCGCCGAGAGTCGTGACCTTTAGATCCTTGATGGTGCCGTGAACCGGCGAGCGGACCTCGGTCCGCGTGACCCGGTCCGCGCCCGCGAACAGGGTTTCGCGGACCGATTTCAACTCGGCGCGTGCCCGGTTCAACTCGTTGGTGATTTCGCTCTTGGCGCTAAGCTGGACTTCCTCGATTCGCTGCTTGGCTTCCTTGGCCGCCGCGCGCAGCCGGGGAATCGATAGGCCGATGGTGCTGATCTCGCCTTCCAGATCGGAGAGTTGACGATCGATGCGTATAAGTTCCACCCGCGGCATGACGCCGTTGCTAACCAGCGGCGCGGTGATCGCCCGTTCCTCGAGCGCGAGATTGAGGCTGCGTTTGAGCTGCTTGCTGCGGCTACGCATTTCCGCGATTTCCTGCTTGCGCTGCGTGGCCTGGGACTCAAGGACCGAGATCTGAGCCTGCATTTGGCGGCGCCGGAAATCGAACAGGGATTCTTGATCGGCCACCGCGATCGGGGCGTTGTCGCGCATCTCGGCGCTGATGTTCATATCGCGGCCCTGCTGCTCGGCGTCCAAGCGCTCGACCGTGGCGAGTAGGGTATAGTGTTGCGATTGAAGATCCCGGAAGCTGGCCTGGGCGGCGGTATTGTCGATTCGCACCAGAATATCGCCTATCTGCACGACATCGCCCTCGCGAACCAGGATTTCGGCCAAGATGCCGCCCTCGAGATTCTGGATGACCTGGGTTTTGCTGGACGGGATGACCCGGCCTTCGCCGCGGGTCACCTCGTCCAAAATGGCGTAGTGCGCCCAAACGCCCATCACGCCAATGAAGACGAAGGTCATGACCGTCAAGATGCCGGCGAAACGGTGGCCGCGCCGGCGCGCCGCCGCGTGCACGTCGGGCATGAAAAAAAGATCTTCTCGATGACTGGACATGTGCTCTAGGGCCTGTGGACACTTAGGATGGCGCCGAGGCGGGATCGGATTATCCCACCCGTTAGGAGCGGGCGGCGCCGTGTGGCAGGCCCCCCACAAGCCGTTCGCGACGCGGCGGGTGGGATAATACGACCCGTCCCAACGGGATTGGGCCAAAATGACGCGATGCCGCGTCGCTCGTCCTTAGACGCGAGGCCGCGTCGCTCGTTCTTGAATATGCGCTGCATGTCCTGCGTCCTCGCTCCTAACCTCGCGTCATTTTGGCCCAACCGCGACGGCATCCTAAGTGTCCACAGGCCCTAACCCCGGTTCGACCGGATCTGGCCCTGTTTCAGCGCCGCCAGGACCTGGTCCTTGGGGCCGTCCGCCACGACCTTGCCGCCGTCGAAGATGATCAGGCGGTCGACCAGGCTTAACAGGGAACTGCGATGGGTGATCAGCACCAGGGTCTTATCGCGCATGATGTCGCCAAGGCGTTGCTTGAAGATGGCCTCGGAGGAATTGTCCATGTTGCTGGTCGGCTCGTCCAGCACCACGATGGGCGGGTCGAGCAGCAGCGCGCGGGCGATCACGATGGACTGCCGCTGGCCGCCGGAAAGGCTCATGCCGCGCTCGCCGACCTGCATGTCCAGGCCGTGGGGATGGGTGCGTATGAAGTCCGTCACCCCGGCGACTTCCGCCGCGCGCAGCACCGATTGATCGTCCAAATGCGGGGCGCCGAAGGCGATGTTGTCGCGTACCGTGCCGAAGAACAGGTAATTGTCCTGCGAGACGTATCCGATGTTGCGGCGTAGATCGGCCGGATCGATCTGCCTGATATCCGTGCCGTCGGCCAGGACCGAGCCCTCCTCCGGGTCGTACAATCCCATCAGCAGGCGTGCGATCGTGCTCTTGCCCGAACCGATGCGCCCGAGAATACCGACCCGTTCTCCCGGCTTGATGATAAAGGACACATTGTCCAAGGCCCGGCTTTCCTGATTGGGATAGCTGAAGTTGACCTCCTTGACCTCAATCTCGCCGCCAAGCCGGGGCCGGTGCAGGAAGGTCTTGTCGGCGGGGCGCTCGACCGGGGACTTCATGATGGCGTCGAGAGAGCGCAGCGCGACCCGCGATTGCTGCAGGCGCGTCAACATGGCGGCGACGGACCCCAAGGGAGCCAGGGACCGCCCGGCCAGGATGGTCGCGGCGACCAGCGCCCCCATGGTAATTTCGCCGGCCGCGATCAGGTGGACGCCAAAGACCACGACGACGACGGTGGTAAGCTGTATCGAAACCTGCGCGAAGGTGGTCGCCAGGCCGGACAGGAAGCGCGCCTTGCCGGACGATTCGGCGGTCAGCCCGACGAAGCGCTCCCACGACCGTTGCACGCGGCCTTCGGCGGCTGTTGCCTTGATGGTTTCAAGGCCGTCGATGGTTTCGACCAGAAGCGCGTGCTTCTGCGATTGCTCGCGGTGGGTCTTTTCGATGACGCTGCGCAGGGGGAACTGCATGATCACGCCAACGAAAATGACCAGCGGCACCGCCGCCAGGGGGACAAAGGCGACCGGGCCCGCGACCAGGTAGATCACGGCGACGAACAAGAATACGAAAGGCAAATCCACCAACGCGACCAAGGTGCCGGAGGTGAAGAATTCGCGCAGCGATTCGAACTCGCGCAAGTTATTCGCCATGGCGCCGGTCGAGGGCCCCTTGCTCGCCAGCTTCATGGACATAAGCTGTTCCAGCAGCCGGCTGGCGATGATGACGTCGGCGTTCTTGCCCGCGACATCGACGAAATAGGTGCGCAGGTTTCTCATGACGAACTCGAACACGAACACGGTGACCACCCCCAGCGCCAGTACCCAAAGGGTTTCCAGCGCGTTGTTGGGGACCACCCGGTCGTAGACGTTCATGATGAAAAGCGGGCTGGCGATGGCGAACAAGTTGATCAGGATCGAGGCGAGGAGAACGTGGCTGTAAATCGGCCAGAACTTCGCCAAGGTGCCCCAGAACCAGGCGCGCGGCTGCGATAGGCGAATATCCGACGCGCGCTTGTCGAACTTGTATTCCGGCCGGGCGAAAATGGCATAGCCGGTGTATTGCGCCTCCAGCTCCTTGAGCGGCATCGTCTTGGTGTTGGCGCCGCCTTCGGAAATGGCCACTTCCGCCTGTCCCGCCTTGGGGTAACTCAGCAAGACGCAGGCGTTCTGGCCCTTGAGCAGCAGGATGCAGGGCAAGGTCACGGGGAGAATATTCGTCAGGCGCGGGCGCCGCGTGATCTGGGCGCTCAGGCCGGCGCGCTCGGCGGCGCGAATCGCCAGTTCCGGCGTGAAGGTGGCGGTATCGTGCGGCAAGCCCGCCTTTAGCGCCTCCGCCGAGATAGGCCGCTGGAGGATCGCCGATAAAGTCGTCAAGGCGGATAGCAGCGGATCGATGAAATCGACGGCGGAGGGAGGGATTTGCCAATCGGGGGTCTCTTCCAAGACCTCGCCGGCGGTCAGCGGCGCCGCCGGGGGCGCATTTGCTGGCGCCGGGGGTGCGGCGGCGGGCTTCGGGGAAGGCGCCGGGGGCGTATTTGTTGGCGCCGGGGGCGCGGAAGAATCCGGCTGTTTCGCGGTTTTAGGCTCCGCGCCGCGGCTCGAAATCCGATCCTCGCGGGCGGGCGCTTCGACCGCCGGCGCCCGGGGGGCGGGCGATTCCGCGGGGCCGGGGGCGGCCCGGGGGGCTCGGGCGCGCTCGATGTTCTTGTCCGTGCCCTTATCCGTGCCCGACTCCGTGTCCGGTTGGGAGGCGGCGGCGAGCGCTTGAATGAGCCTGTGGGTTGGGTTCGGGCGGTTTGGCGCGGCCGCCTGGCTGGGATTCGCGGGCTCCGCGCGCGGGTCCGCCCCGCCGCGGCGCTCCCCCGTGCCACGCTTGGCGGCCTCCGATTTGCTTTCTCCGGCTGTCATGCCAAGTCGTCCGCCCCCCGCGTCCGGCCCGTGGCCAATGCCCCGGGTCCTAGTTTGGCGGGCCCGCGCCCGCCGAAATATCGTGAAATGTCACACTAACATCAAGCACCACGATTATACGAGTTGCCTTGGGAATAGGTTAATTTATCCCACCGCGCGGGCCTTGGGCAAAGGACCCAAGATATTGTAAAGATATTGTAAAATGGCCGCCGTACCCGATTCGGGTGAGTTCGCCGGACCGCTGCCGCTAGGCGCCGGGCCGGCGCCAGTCCCTCGCGATTCGCGCCGGGCGCGGTTTGGCACTTCTTTTCAAACGTGTTGAATCGGGCCTGGAACCCGGCTAATTTCTTTCGATTAACGAGTTATTTGCTCTCTTTGATTATTTCATCCATGTCCGATTTCGTTGACAAACTACGGTTAAGCGGCGTAATAAGCACTGTTAACTAACTGATTTGCTTAAATCAGAGGCCCACTGCCGCAGGGCGTATGAGCTACGAGGGGGGGGAAATGCTATTTCGCTTAGGTAAAGCAGGGATGCCAGGCCTTTTTAGGTCGGCGCTGCTAGTGTCGGTGTTCGCATTTCCTGGCGCGATGACCGCCCACGCCATGTCATTATCGGAATCCGTCGATCACGCGATTTCGACCAATCCCGACATTGGGATCGTGGCCAGCAACCGGGAAGCCGTCAGCGAGGAACTGAAGCAAGCCCGCGGTCTATGGTTGCCGCAGATCGATGCCGCGGCGGGCATCGGCAAGGAGCGGACCAACGACCGCACCAGCCGCGCCAACGTGAACAACAGCGACGGATCCCGGACCCTGACCCGGGAAGAAGCCTCGATCACGCTCCAGCAGCGGATCTTCGACGGCTTCGAGGCAAACAGCACCATCGAACGGGAGAAATCGCGTGTCGAATCGGCGGCGCGCCGGGTGGCGGAAAATGCCGAGTTCCTGGCCCTCGACGCCGTCGGCGCCTACCTTGAGGTGGTGCGCCAGCGCGAATTGGTGCGCTTGGCCGAAACCAACCTCGACGTTCATCTCACCATTCTCGATGCCGTGCGCCTTCGCCAATCCGGCGGCGGCGGCAGCCGGGCCGACGTGGCACAGACCGAGGCCAGAGCGGCGCGCGCACGCGCGACGCTGACCCAAAGCCTCAACGACCTGCGCGATGGGGAAGCGGGTTTCACGCGTATAGTCGGGCAATTCCCCGATAGCTTGGAGCCGGTGGAATTCCCGCAAGGCGTGCTGCCGCCCGATCTCGATACCGCGGTTTCCTTAGCCGGCAGCAACAATCCGACGACCAAGATCTTCGAGGCCGATGTGCGCAGCGCCGGGGCCGAGGTTTCCTTGGCCGAAGCGCCGCTTTACCCCGCCGTCACCTTGGAGGCGGAAAGCGAATATAACGATGGCCGCGACGGCATTAATACCTACGAGTTCAACAATCAGGTCATGCTGCGCCTGCGCTGGAACCTGTTTAGGGGCGGCATCGACCGCGCGGCCCGGCAGGAAGCCTTGGCGCGGGTGGCCGAAAACAAGAATCGGCGCATGCGCTCCTACCTGGAGTCGCAACGGGAAATGCGCCAGTCCTGGTTCGCGTACGAGGCCAATCGGCAGCGGGTCGAGGATCTGAGCGACGCGGTGCAATTCAATATCGAGACCCGGGATGCGTATCGACAGCAATTCGAGGTCGCGCAACGCACCCTGCTAGACGTCCTGGATGCCGAGAACGAACTCTTTGTCTCCAGCGGCCAGCTGGTCACGGCGCAGACCAACGAGCTTCTGGCTTCGTACCGCATATTGGCGGTCGGCGGCCTGTTGCTGGATACCGTGAACGTGCGGGCGCCGGAGCAAGCGGTAGTCGAGCATAAATCCTGGCTCGAGGGCTTGAGCCCGACTAAGGACTAAGCAGGTTTTACCGTCGCCGGGGCCCACTGCGGGCCTGACGGGGCAAATAGCGGTTTCGCGTCTTTCGGCGCCCGGTCAGCGCCGGGCGCCGTTTTCGTTTCGTGGCCAAGAAGCCCGCTGATTCGTTTCGCGGCCAAAAAGCCCGCGGCGGCCGGAAGTTCTTCATCGCGAGCACCAAGTTGTTAAGGTTAACATGCTGAAAACAATTAAACTTGTATGGATCACCACTATGTGATTCGATGATGGGAGGGTAAATAACTAAGAATACACGTCAAGTAAGGTTGATCGGGCGCGGTAGGGCGACATGGCGAAAAAGATACCCACGGCGGAATACGAGACGCGCGACTCCGGACCCGATTCGGGGACGGTCGAGGGTATCGCGTTGTCCGGCACCCGGATGTTCGAGGATGCTCCCCCGACCATGCTGCTCGACTCCGCGGCCTTGGAGCGGGCGGCGACGCTTTCCGATACCGTGGACCTGCGTGTCTCTCTCACCTTGGAAGAACTGCTGCCCGACGACGCGGGCGAGGTCGTCCTGATCGCCGCCGAGGATATCCCGATCGACTTGCTGTCCAGCGAAGCCTTGACCGGGGCCGGTATCGCGCTGGAGCACGTGACCATGGGCGGCATGGAGGTGACGGGCCTCCATTACTATAGTTTCGAGAGCGGTCTTACGGTGTACAGCCCGGTCGATCTATTGATCCTGGACGATCCCAGCGGCGTCTGACATCGCCGCCCCAGCGGCTGGAAATTCAGGTTTTAGGCAGGTCTGCGCGGTGCCGCCACGACTCCGCGCGGCGGCGCCACGACTCCTTGTCTGCGCGCTGTCGATATCCACAACACGGCATAGAATTCGGCCTCCTCTTGCGCCGGCACGCGGACGAAGCGGGCCGGGGCGGCGAGCACCCGTCCGGGCTGTACGTGGAGGATGTTCACATCGGCGGATATAATGGTGCCGGCGATCAGCTCCAGCCAGATATCGTTCAATGGCCTGCGCGTGCGTACCTGAATGACGGAGGTCAGCTCGCTGCCGGCGGCCGGCCGGTAATCGCGCCCCAGCCAGTCCCGGAAACCGGCATTGTATGAAATGATCGTGCGGTAGCGCGACAGCAGCAGTCCCGGCTCGAACGCGGTCAATACGAGATCGAGGATGCTGGTACGGCCGGACCGGAGGTTAGCCTGGGCCCGTGTCCGCTCACTGTCCAGCATGCACAGGACTCGTAGGTAGGACGAAAAGTTGTGCCCCTTGAACTCCTCGGCCAGCTCGCCGACGTAGCGGCCGAGGCGCATGTTACTTTTTTCGGCTTGTTGTTCCAGCGCTTGCCAGAATATGGGTTCAAGCCGGATCGAGAAGCGGCGGTTGTTGAATTGAACCACACGCGGCTTGGGCTCCTGCAGGTGCGGGCCGGGTTTCAGCGCGATGGGCAAAAGGGCTTTTCCTAGGACTCAAAACACCTGGGCAGGCTATTCCTCATACAATATTATGTCGTTAACGGCAAGCGACAGCGGGTAGTGGGTCAGTTTGAAAATGGCCGGGGCTGACATTCTCTGGCATTAACCCCACCGAGCGCCATATTACTAAACATGGCAAAAGATCGGTTCAAAATTAATCTTGAGTGCCCAAAATGTGGCAAGATCGGCACCGCAGACGCCCTTGAAGAAGAGGGCTGGGCTTATATGAAAGGAAATCGCGGTACGACGATTAGATCATTGCCGGACGGTTTCAGGGTTGTAAGAAATAAGAGTAGCATGGCAAATGTAGATATTCACTGCGAAGAATGTGGAATTTCAGCGGTAATATGACGATTCGCAAACCCAACCGCCCCCGCGACCTTAGCCAACGCGCTAAGATGATCGTTGATATTGCGAGCGATAACGTTGACGCAGAAGAGTTAGATAAAAAAGACCCCTCTGCTGTTGAGAGGGGTCGAAAGGGCGGAAAGACCGGCGGGAAGACTAGGGCTAGTCGAATGAGTGCCGAACAACGTTCTCATGCTGCTCGGAAGGCTGCTCAGGCTCGCTGGTCTCGCTAGTGTTTTCCCGTTCTAAATTTTTCTTGCCGAAAGTTCGGCCTGGATACCATTCCTTAAGGCCCCACTGTCCGCGCTTGGGGCTAACAATATCACCCTTTTGGCGTTGTCTGCGGCTCAGCACGGAACCTATAGTATTGGCCTTATTGTCGCCCGACAGGTGCATCCCTCCTGCTTCAAGATTCCTCAGAATCTCAGCAGGACTTAGCGGTTGACGTTTTGCTTTAAGCAGTGACTTTGTTGCATCGACAATAGACATGCCCAAATACGGGTTGTCGCCGACCTCGCCCGCTGGCTCAGGCTGACCCTGATCACCAGTATCTGGCAACGGCTGGACAGCTTGGTTTGCCAGCACAGGCTTTCCTGCTGCCATAGCTTCAAGTCGGGTAATTGTTCCATCAATTTCGTCTCGCTGGCGTTTCAGGTCAGCAATCACGATAGTGTAAGCATTTGATTTATCTGTCATTGCTTTGCGACTCCATATAATATATAAGGGTCGCGTGGCGGCGCATCACGCATACCGCCACACGACAAGCCCCAGTCGCGTTCGGTTCTGGAGCAGGTGTTAACCTAAGACCGGCATCTTCTTGAACCTCTCGCTATCTTGGCCCTTTTGCAGAGCTTGTTACAAAACCCGGCAGCGATTACGGCGCTGCCGGGTTTTTATTTACCCTGGGTTACAACACTTATCAAGCGCCGAATCATGCACCGTGCTTAATTATCGAAGAATCTGCCGTATTTTTTGCATTTTTGCACATTAACCCCTTGAAACTGACCGTTAGCTTACGCATATTAAGTTTATGAACAGGCTAACAACATCAAAACGCGCCCAAATCCTCCACCTTCTCTGCGAAGGCCAGTCCATCCGGGCCGTGACGCGGATCACGGGTGCCAGCAAGAACACGGTCACTAAGTTGCTGATCGACGCTGGTAAGGCGTGCATGGCCTACCACGATGCCAACGTGCGCGACGTGAAGGCCAAGCGGGTCCAGGTCGATGAGATTTGGAGTTTCACCTACGCCAAGGCCAAGAACGTGCCGAGCGCGAAAGCGGCCCCGGACGGCGCTGGCGACACTTGGACCTGGACGGCGATTGATGCCGACTCAAAGCTAATCGTGTCCTACCTGATCGGCGGGCGGGACGGTGAGTGCGCCATGTGGTTCATGGATGATCTACGTTCCCGCCTAGCCAATCGGGTCCAACTTACCAGCGACGGCCATAAGGCATATCTGGAAGCGGTTGAAGGCGCGTTCGGTCCAGATATCGACTATGCCATGCTGGTCAAGATGTACGGGGCTTCTCCTGAGAATGCCAAGGGCCGCTACAGCCCCGCACAGTGCATAGGCGCACGCAAGACACGGGTCGAGGGCGATCCCGACTCCCGGCACGTCAGCACGTCCTATGTGGAGCGCCACAACCTGACCATGAGGATGCACATACGCCGGTTTACCCGCCTGACCAATGCGTTCTCAAAGAAGGTCGAGAACCACGCCTATGCCGTCGCGCTGCATATGATGTATTACAATTTTGTCCGCATCCATTCCAAGCTGCGCATGACCCCGGCCATGGCGGCTGGCGTGTCTGATCGTCTTTGGGAGATTGGTGATATTGTGAAGCTGGTTGAGGATGCCGAGGCAAAGCCGGTTAAACGTGGACCATATAAGAAATAGAATATCATACATATCAATAGCTTAACGGTATTAGCGGACAAAATACGGGGAATGACGGAAAGCCTGTGGATCGTTTCATTAGGAATTGACGAATTGGTAATAACCTATATACATTATCTGCGTAATCCTTTCGCCCCTTCGGGGTGACAATTCTCAGCCCCCGTCATGCTTACGCGTGGCGGGGGCTTTGCTTTAGGGGCAATACCATGAAATCCGCATTACTTATGGACGGAGGATATGTCCGCGCTTCTGTAAAGGCTGCGGGCAAAGTTTACGATAATGCATTTATTGAGGCGTTGGCCCCAAAATGCATAGACCCTGCGGAATATTTGCTCCGAGTGCTTTATTACGACGCACCCCAATTCAGGGGAAAGGTTCAGCTTCCGGTTTCAGGTGGCGAAACTAACTTTCAATCAAATGATAAGTGGCTACGTGATCTTGCTAAATTAGAACGCTTTGCTGTTCGGCGCGGGACCATTGGATTTCGTGGTTGGAAACCCAGAAATATTCCAATTGCAGGTGCCGCGCTTACGGATGCCGATTTTGGTCCCGTCTTTGAACAAAAAGGCGTGGATATGCGAGTAGGCTTAGATATAGCAAATTTTGCTGAACGCAAAACAGTAGATCGAATTCTATTGATTTCTGGCGATCAAGATATGATCCCCGCAATGAAACTTGCAAGAAAGGCAGGGGTCGAGGTGGCTCTTATTCAACTTCCAAAACCAACCTACGATCTTCATGCGAATCTATTGGCCCATTGCGATTTCGTCCGCGCTGTCAATTGGCCATAGAGATTTCAAACTGACCCACTACCCGACAGCGAGGCGGCTTGGACCCGGTCTTGAGTAGTCGCGATCGCGCGCGAGCCTGGGAGCCGGTGCCTCAGGGTAGAAGGATTTCGTCCTGATCCCCGACGATGCCCTGCAAATCGGCCAGGCGGCTGCGCAGGCCATAGCGGTGCGCCAGCTTGTGCTGGGCCGCTTCGGGCAGATCGGTTAGGGCGATGATGCGCTTGTCGATGAGGACCGCGATTAAATCCTCGAGGACCCGGATCAGTCCCAGGTCGGAATCGCCTAGCGCGCCCTGAACTTCATGCCCGCCCGCCTGCGACAGAAAGCGCCGCAGATCCAGGTCTTGCGATGCCAGTTCCTCGCGCGCCCGGCTGTTGGGGGCGTTGTGGACCTCGCAGATTTGTCCCGATGGGTCGCGGACCACGAAAGGCATTGTCACGGCTCCTTGCAAGATCCGGAGCCTAACCCCGCAAAAGTTAAGGGCGGGTAAGATTGACGGGACAAACGCCGCCCGCGTGTTTTGGGCGGGACACACGGCGAATCGATAACTTAGGGTCGGGTTCCGATGCTATCGAAACCCGACCCTGGCGCGGCGTTGAAGGTAGGGTGTGCCCTACATGGCCTTTTCTTTGAGGTAGGCGATCACGTCGTTGCGTTGCTTTTCCTTTTTCAATCCGGCGAAGGCCATCTTCGTACCCGGAATGAATTTCTTGGGCTTGGTCAGATACTTCTGCAAAGTCTCGTCGTCCCAGGTGAGGCCGGAAGCTTTCATGGCCTTGGAGTACTTGTAGCCTTCCACGGTCGCGGCGGCCCGGCCGATGATGCCGTTCAGGGACGGGCCGATCTTGTTCTTGCCGGCCTTCAGGCTGTGGCAGGCCTTGCATTTGTTGAAGACCTTTTTACCTTTCGCCGCGTCGCCGCCAGCGAGGGCCGCTCCGCTCATCAGGGCGGTGGCGGTCACTAGAGCAAACGCGAGCTTCGCGATTTTCCGGATCATGAATGGTTCCTTCCTCAAGACATCTTTGCAATGCGATAATCGTCGAGACTTACCTAATTTTGTCCCTGTGTGCCAGGATAGACCTATGGTTATACGCAGATAATGGTTCCAAACATCCCTCTTGAGGCAAAATTTTCGCTCCTGGCCATGACCTTCTCGATCTTCCTGGCGGCGGGCGGGGCGGAATCGCGCGCTCAAGGCGGCCACATCGTGGGGCGCCCAGGGGTCGTCGATGCCGATACGCTGGATTTCGCCGGCCGGCGGGTCGATTTATCGGGGGTCGATGGGCCTGAGCTGGAGCAAACCTGCGGCGCTGGCGATACCCAGTGGAACTGCGGCCTCGAAGCGCGCTGGGCGCTGCTCAACCGCCTCGGCCGACACTGGGTGACTTGCGTGCCCGAGGCCATGCCGCGAGAAGCGCCCGGGGATGGGGCTCGCCCCGCCGTGTGCTATTTGGCCGGCGTTGGCCAGCTTGACGTTGCCGCTTGGATGGTCGCCCAGGGCTGGGCCCTGGCGGAACGAGGGGCGGGGAGCGCTTACCTGGCCGAGGAAACGGCGGCCCAGAAGTCCGGTAAGGGTCTGTGGCGCGGTGTTTTCACGGCACCTTGGGATTGGCGCCGGAGCCGCCAGTCCAAGGAATAATGGCCCATATACGGGGCTTAATAGGGTTAATTTCCGTTAAGCTTAACCCATCTTTGTCACATCCTTGACACGCTCATGCCATGAGGAATCGGGCAGCTTTAAGCCTGCTCAAGGGGGTCGCGCATGATCGGTGAGACACTGGAAATCACAATCGTCGTTTCGATGGTCGTTTTGATCGCTTACCCAAGCGCCGCCGCCTTCAGACAGGCGATGCAGGAACGGCGCGAACGCAGGGTCAGGGTCATGACGGTTTTGGAACAGGCCGGCATCAGACCCTGCCGGCGAAAGAATGCGAAAGCAGGATCGAGTTTGAGTATCGAGAGCTAACCAACATGATCGATCAGTTTCTAAATGCCAGCTTGGCGATTGTTTTAGTCGTGTTCCTGATCTGGGTCATTCTGATCCAAACCTCCGGTTTCACGCTGAATCAGTTGTTTTGAGCCGCTTATTCGAAGGATTGGCCGGCGCGGCTATCAACCCCAGCTCGCGTTCGGCCGATAGGGGGCTGCGCCTAGCGCACCCCTGATTACTCCCCACCCGACCCTGTGGCGCCCCGCTTCGGCGGGGCGTCTTTTTTTCACGCCATGCTCTAAGGTATTGCTACACCCTTACGCGTTAAGCTGTGGGCCATGGACGCTTGGCCCCCCAAGAACTTTGCCGGCTTAGTCCGCCGCTGCCTGGCGGCGGCCGTGCTTGCCTGCCTGGCGGCGGGTGCCGCCGCGCAGGATGCCGCCGCCCAGGATGCCCAGGGCTTGCGGGCTCAATTACGCGCCCTGGCCACGGGCGAGGGCATCGCGGTGACCGGGCTGGAGAAAATAGGCTCCGCCGAGGCTTCCCGCCCGGATTCCGGGAACCAAGCGCCGGAGCAACGGCTGCAGGTCTTGCTGGCCGGGTTCAACTTCATGATTTTCCGCGATTCGGCCGGCCGGGTTTCTGGGGTCCGCATCTTGGACAAGGCGCGCGCCGGGGCGCCCAAGTTGACCGAATCCAGCGTTCCCGTCACCCGGCGCGGCGCCCATTACCTGGTCGACGCGGTCTTGATCGGACCGGCTGGATTATGGGCGAACCGCAGAATGATCGTCGATACCGGAGCCAGCACCGTGGTCTTGCCCATTTCCGCGATTCCCTTGCTCGGCTTGCGCGACTCCGACTTGGTTCTGGGCACCGTCGAGACCGCCGGGGGCAAGGTGCCGGCGCGCATGGGTAAACTCGCGGCGGTCCGGGTCGGGCACGCGGAGGTCAAGGACATCCCGGTCACCTTCATCGCCGACGAGAAACTGGGCCGGACGGCGCTCCTGGGCATGAGTTTTCTGGAACATTTCCGCGTCACCTTCGACGATTTCGGCCAGCGCATCGTTCTGAACGCCAAGTAATCCCACGCAGCCATCCGCTTTAGCCGGGGAAAAGCCGCGAAAATGCCGAGTGGGGTAAATCCACAATTCAATTATGGCTAAGATTGTGTTAACCTAACCTCTGCTAGAAAGGCATATCTCGTCTCAACGAAGGAGATGGCAATGCTTAGGGTCAAATCCGATGCACCGGCCTCTGCGTTCTCCCGCGTGATGGACTTGGTCGCCAACCTCCGGCCGGGCGGGCGCTTGGGGCGGAGCCTTACCACCTTCTCAAGTAAGGACCTGGACCGCCTGCTTGCTTCGCTGGGCAAGAGCCGGCCCGATCTCTTCACCGATTTCAAGGGCAACGCCAAACACCGGCTGCGCTTGGCACACATGTTCAAGCACTTTGGCGTCGACCGCGAACACGCGGCGCGAAGTCATTGGAACGCCTTGAGAAACGCCGATCACGTTTGCGCCTGCTGCACCAACGTCAGACGGTGCCGTAACTGGTTTTCCTGGGGTATGAACAACGACGCCCCGCGAATTTTCTGCCCCAATGCCGAATTGCTCGACGAGTTGGCGGGCCAGGACCCGGTGCCGCACGCGGGTTCGCTGGCTCTGGCCAGACGGCGCCACTAGCGGGGCGGCCGCGGGGGAGCAAGGATGCCGGAAGGTAAGGCCACGGCCGCCCGCAACGCCTACAGGGTCATTTCGGTTCCCACTCAGAGCAGCGAGCGCCTCAGCATGTCGAGGCCGATCACGAGCAGCGCGACGAAGAAGATGCGCTTGAACCTCTCCTCCGAGATGTGATGGCGGTAGCGCTGGCCCAGCGCTAGCCCGGCGGCGGTGGGGATCAGCACGGTCAGCGACATCAGCGCCAAGTCCTGGGTCATCAGGCCGCGTCCGCTCAGTGAGACGCCGAGCGCCAGGGTGATGGCGACAAAGGTGATCCCCAGCGCCTGCACGAAGACATCGCGCCGGAACCCCAGGGTTTGCAGGTAGAGGATGCCCGGAACGATCATAATGCCGGTCATGCCGAACATGACCCCGCCCAGCCCACCCATCAGCGGCGACATCCAGGATTCGCGCGGGCCCGGCGGCGGAAGCTGGGCGCGCAACAACGTGACCGCGCAATAGGTGCAGAGCGTGACCCCAAGCACCGCCACCATGGTATCGCTTTTCACCCCGGCCAGGACGCCGACGCCGAACCATATGCCGAGGCTGGCGGCCGCTAGAAAGCCCCACAGCCTGCGGATAAGGGTGCCGAAGGCCGGCCCCGCCAGGGCCTGCCAGATGTTGGTGGCGAGGCCCGGAATTATCATGATCGTCAGCGCCTCGCGTATCCCCAGCGTCGAACCGAGGAAGGCCAGCGCCACCACCGGCAGGCCCATGCCGATCACGCCCTTGATGAACCCGGCCAGCAGGAAGGTGCCGACGACCAGCGCGACGATCTCAGGCTCCCACACCTTAGTCCCTTTCACCCGGCTGAAGTGGCTCAAATGAACCGACCGAACCCTGCCTAACAATCTCATAAGATATTGAAATGAATGGTGGGCGCGGCTGGGATTGAACCAGCGACCCCTGCCGTGTGAAGGCAGTGCTCTCCCGCTGAGCTACGCGCCCGGCCCGGTGACGGGCTGGTCTTGAATCGCCTTGATGTAGGGCAGGGGCGAGAGCGGTGTCAAGAACCGGCGTTCATGGGGGCCCCAATCGCGCGCCCAAGGCGGCCATGGCGCCCGGCAATTCGTCGAAATGCGCGATCGTCCGGTCGGCGCCCAATTCATGCGCCGGGACGGTGCCGTAACCGTGGCTGACGGCGATGACCGGCAGGCCGGCGGCGCGGGCGGCCGCGATGTCGTTGCCGCTGTCGCCCAGCATGATGGCGCCGCCGGGGCCTGCGTTCATGGCCTCCAGGAGGCGCAGGATGTGGCCCGGATCGGGTTTCTTGACCGGGTAGGTATCGCCGCCCGCGATGGCCTCGATCAGGCCGCCCATGCCGAGCGATGCGACGATTGCCCGGCTCGCGCGCTCCGGCTTGTTGGTGCAGACGGCCAGGCGCCAGCCTTCGGCCCGCAAGGCCCGCAGGGCGTCGAGCGCACCGGGAAAAACCCGGGTCCGCTCGGTCATGCGGCTTTCGTAGAGGGCGAGGTAGCGGGCCACCTGGGCGCGCAGGTCCTCCGGCGCGGGTACGCAGCCGGTGGCCGCGAAACCGCGCTCGACCAGGACCGCGGCCCCGTCGCCGACCATGGCCTTGACCTCGTCCTCGGCGACTCGGCGCCGGCCGGCGTCGGCCAGCAGGTCCGACAGCGCGTCGGCGAGGTCCGGCAGGCTGTCGATCAAGGTCCCGTCCAGATCGCACAGCAGAACCGGTGCCGGTCGGTGTGTCTCTTGGGTCATGGTATGAAGGTTAAGCCAATGCTAACGCGCGGAATGTAACTTGAATTAATAATTGGTGATTTGCCGGCTTGGCGGGACCTATGCCATGTTCCCGCCGGTTTCGGGGAACCTTATTGACATTCTCAATGCGCATTCACAAGGGCTTCTAATTCAGTGCCTATGCCGGATCGAAAACTTGCCGTCGTTGTGCTTGCCGCGGGTCTCGGGACTCGGATGAAGTCGCGCTGCCCTAAAGTCCTGCACAAGGTGGCGGGGCGGACCATGCTGGGACATGTTCTGGCCGCCGCCGCGCATTTGACTCCTGAGCGGGTGGCGATCGTGGCCGCGCCGGGCATGGAGCCGGATGTCGAGGCGGCGGCCAAGGATGCCGGCGTGCCCTTCCAAATCGCGGTCCAGCAAGACCGCCTGGGCACCGGTCACGCGGTGGCTTGCGCCAAGGCGGCGCTGGACGGCTTTCACGGCGCCGGCGGCGCCGGCGACGTTCTGATCGTCTTCGGCGATACGCCGCTGCTGCGACCGGAGACCCTGAGCGCCATGCGCGCCGCGCGGCGCGGGGCGCGAGCCACGGCGATCCTGGGCCTGGCCTTTCGCCCCGGCGACACGGCGCGCTATGGCCGGGTCGTCACTGGCCCGGACGGTCAAGTGGAACGCATTGTCGAACACGCCGACGCGAGCGAGGACGAGCGCCGGATCGGTTTATGCAATGCCGGTATCCTGCTCGGCGACGGTCCGGTTCTCTATGACCTCGTGGACCGTCTTGGCAACGATAATTTCAAGGGCGAGTACTACCTGACGGATGTGTTCGCCATGGCCCATGACGATGGCTTGCAAGTGCGCAGCGCCGAGGCCGATCCCCATGAGGTTCTGGGGGTGGATTCCAGGGCCGGACTGGCGCGCGCCGAGTCCTTGATGCAAGCGCGTCTGCGCGCCCATGCCCTCGACGGTGGGGCCACCCTGGCCGATCCCGAATCGGTCTGGTTTTCCTGGGACACCGAAATCGGGCGCGACGTGACCATTGAACCAAATGTCGTCTTCGGCCCCGGCGTGACGATTGAGGACGAGGCGGAAATACGCGCGTTTTGCCATCTCGAAGGCGCGCATGTGGGCACTGGCGCGATCGTCGGTCCCTTCGCGCGCTTGCGCCCCGGCACCGAGATCGGCGCGCGGGCGCGCATCGGCAACTTCGTCGAGACCAAGAACGCGGTCCTCGGCGACGGCGCCAAGGCCAATCACCTGAGCTATATCGGCGATGCCGAGGTCGGAGAGGCCGCCAACATCGGCGCCGGCACCATCACCTGCAATTACGACGGCATCGCCAAGTACCGGACCACCATCGGGCCCGGCGCCTTCATCGGATCCAATACCGCCCTGGTCGCGCCGGTAAATGTTGGCGCCGGCGCCATTGTCGGCGCCGGGAGTGCGATTGGCGGCGAGATCGAGGCGGACGAAATCGCCGTCGTCCGTGGGAGGGAGCGGCACGCGGCGGGCGCGGCCAGCCGTTTCCGCGAACGCCGGAGCGCGGAAAAGAAAGAACGCGAGGCGCGGGCTTCGCGGGGAAAAGAGGACTGAACCCATGTGCGGCATAATTGGAATTATCGGAAACGCGCCGGTCGCGCCGCTGCTCGTGGACGGGCTCCGCCGCTTGGAATATCGCGGCTACGATTCGGCGGGTATCGCGACCCTGGTGAACGGCAGCATCGCGCGAAGGCGCGCCGAGGGTAAGCTCAAGAACCTGGCCGCGCTTCTCGACAGTGAACCGCTGGAGGGCACTATCGGGATCGGGCACACCCGCTGGGCGACCCACGGGCGCCCGACGCAAGCGAACGCGCATCCCCATGCCAATGACCGGGTCGCGCTGGTCCACAACGGCATCATCGAAAACTTTCAGGAATTGCGCGACGAGCTGACGCAAAAGGGTCACGTCTTCGAAACCGAAACCGACACCGAAGTCGTCGTCCATCTTTTGACCGAAAACCTTAACCAGCAGATGACGCCGCGCGAAGCGGTATCCGAGGCCTTGGTTCGTTTGCAGGGGGCTTTCGCGCTGGCGATTGTATTCGCTGGGCACCAGGACTTGATGATCGGCGCGCGCGCCGGCAATCCCCTGGCGGTCGGCTACGGCGACGGCGAGATGTATCTGGGCACCGATGCTCTGGCCCTCGCCCCCTTGACCAACAAGATCACCTACCTTGAAGAGGGCGATTGGGTTGAACTGACCAAGGAATCGGCCGTCGTCCACGACGCCATGGGCGCGACCGTGCAGCGGGAAATCATACAGACCGCTGTTTCCGGCGCCCTGATCGGCAAGGGCCAGTACCGCCACTTCATGCAGAAGGAAATCTTCGAGCAGCCGGGCGTGATCGGCGATACCCTGCACAGCTTCTTCAATCCGCTTCGCCGCTCGATCGAAGTCCCCGAGATGCCGTTCGACCTGGGTAACTTGCCGCGCCTAACGATCAGCGCCTGCGGCACCGCGTATCTGTCGGGATGGGTGGCGAAATACTGGTTCGAGCAACTCGCGCGTCAGCCGGTCGAACTCGATATCGCTTCCGAATTTCGCTATCGCGAGGCGCCCATGCCTGACGGCGGCGTTTCGGTCTTCATCTCGCAGTCGGGCGAGACCATCGACACCCTGGGGGCGCTGAAATACGCCAAGGACCAGGGACAGAAGATCCTATCCATCGTGAATACCTCGGGCAGCGCCATCGCCCGGGAATCCGATATGGTTCTGCAAACGGTCGCCGGGCCGGAAATCGGTGTCGCCTCGACCAAGGCCTTCACGACTCAGTTGACTGTTCTGGCCTGTCTGGCGATCGCGACCGCGCGCGCGCGCGGCGTCATGGATCGCGATATGGAGGCGGAGCTTTCAAGCGCGCTTACCGAAGTGCCCGCCCGCGCGGCCGAGATCCTCAATCACGACGAGGCGATTCGCGAAATCGCGCAGTTCGTGTCCGAGGCTAGAGACGTGCTCTATCTGGGACGCGGCAACATGTACCCCATCGCCCTCGAAGGCGCGCTCAAGCTGAAAGAAATCAGCTATATCCATGCCGAGGGTTACGCGGCCGGCGAGATGAAGCACGGACCCATCGCCTTGATCGACGAAACCGTGCCGGTCATCGTCTGCGCGCCCTCGGGCCCCTTGTTCGAAAAAACCGCCTCCAACCTTCAGGAGGTGGTGGCGCGCGGAGGGCAGGTGATTCTGCTTTCCGACAAGGAGGGGATCGCCAAGATCGGGGACCGGGCGGTGATGGCCATCGAGCTGCCCAAAATTCACCCCTTCGTCGCCCCCATCCTCTACGCCCTGCCGGTGCAGCTTCTCGCCTACCACACGGCGGTCATCAAGGGCACCGACGTCGATCAGCCGCGCAACCTGGCCAAGAGCGTCACGGTCGAATAAGTGCGGGCGATTCAATAACCGTGGGAACGGCGGCGGTGGCGGTGGCGATAGCGCGAGCGGTATCCGTGCCTGTAACCGCGGCTGTATCCGTGACCCTGACTGTAGCCGTGGCCGCTGTATCCAGGGTGCCCCCTGGAAGCGTAGTGGGGGCTGGGGGCGTAGTAATGGCACGCGGATAGCAAACCCGTGAGGGCGAGAACGGCGCCGATACGCAACGCGGTTTTCAAACTTGGGGTCATGAAAGCCTCCTTTGAAACGATCGCGCCTGGGTACGGGTTCAGCGCGGCCTCCATGGTGTGTTACGCGCGGGCGCGCGCGCACGTCCCCGTCTTTCGGCCAAATACAAAAAAACACTAATCTTAGGTGTGAAATGAAATAATTACGCGAATTTTGTGTGTATAAAAAATTCTTGACATCCGCGCCTTCAATGAGCAATTGTTTGTGCGAGCGCCGATTTATAGTCCGTCTGCTTGCGGGCGCTCAGCTAAGTTCAGCTAAGCGGCGGTTAGATGGATAAACCGCCTGCGAACGCGCAAGGCGGTTTTTTGTTTGGTTTGGTCCGGCCCTAAATGGACCCGCGGGATTTGAGTGGGCAGCTTGCGACCGCGTCATCAAATGCTAAAGCGCCACGGATTCGCTCCGTGGGCCCTTAATTGGTGACCTGGAGCGGAGTCCTATGCGTTATTTTCCTACCTTCTTTGATCTTGCCGGCAAGCCGTGCCTCGTGGTCGGCGGCGGCGAGAGAGCGACCCAGAAAATTCGCCTGCTGCGCCGGGCCGGAGCGCTGGTCACCGTCGTGACCCGCGGCCCGATCGAAGAGATCGAGCGCCTGGCGGCCAAGGGCGAAGTTGAGATCCGGCGCCGGGGCTTTGTCGAGGGCGATTTGCGTGACCGCGTCCTGGCCATAGGGGCGGCGGGGGACGACGATCTCGATCTCAGGCTTTGCGAAGCGGCCAAGAGGCGCGGCGTGCCGGTCAATATCGTCGACCGTCCGGCGCTGTCTAGCTTCACCGTGCCCGCCATGGTCGACCGCGATCCCGTGCTGGTGGCGATATCGAGCGCCGGGACGGCGCCGGTGCTGGCGCGTAAATTGCGGGCGCGGATCGAGGCGCTGTTGCCGGCGCGCCTTGGCCGCTTGGCCCGGCTCGCCGAAAGTTTTCGCGGGGCGGTCAAGGCGCTCCATGACGGCGGCACCGCGCGCCGCCGCTTCTGGGAGGAATTTTTCGACGGCTCCATCGCCGATGACGTGCTGGCGGGGCGCGAAAGCAAGGCGCGGGAGAAGACCCTGGCCCTGGTCAATCGCCGGAGTCCGCGCCGCCGCGTGGACGGCACGGTCGCCATCGTCGGCGCCGGTCCGGGCGATCCGGATCTCCTGACCCTGCGCGCGGCGAACCTGCTGCAAGACGCCGAGGTCATCGTCTACGACAACTTGGTGGGCGCTGAAATTCTGGACCGCGCGCGCCGCGACGCGCAACGGATTTACGCCGGCAAGTCGCGCGGCGCGCACGCCAAGAGCCAAGACGAGATCAATGCCCTTTTGCGCGATCTCGCCCAAGCGAGAAAACGTGTCGTGCGCCTGAAAGGCGGCGATCCCTTCATCTTCGGTCGGGGAGGGGAAGAGGTGGAATACCTGCGCGGCCATGGTATCGCGGTCCAGGTTGTGCCCGGTATCACGGCGGCTGTCGCCTGCGGCGCCAGCGCGGGTATTCCCCTCACGCACCGCGATCACGCGGCGGCGGTCACCTTCGTCACCGGCCACGGCAAGGATGGCGAGCCGGACCTGGATTGGGCCGCGCTCGCCCGCTCGCGTCATAGCCTGGTCGTCTACATGGGCGTCGCGACCGCGCCGCGCACGGCGCAACGCCTGATCGAACATGGCCTGGACGCGGCGACGCCGGTCGCGGTCGTGGAAAACGGCACTCGCGCCGATGAGCGCATCCTAAGCGGCACCCTGGGCGGCTTGCCCGCGCTCATGGAAGAACAGGCCGTTACCGGCCCCGCGATCATCGTGATCGGCGAAGTCGCCCGCCACGCCGAAGCCGCCCGCGAATTCACGCAGCCGCGCGCGCTCGCGGTTTAGGACGGAGGATTAACGGACATGACCGCGCAGATCGTGACCGCGAACCGCTTGGGCGATGGCCAGGTGGTTTATTTGACCCAAGGCGGTGCCTGGACCCGCCAGGTCGTGCAAGCCGAAACCGCGCGCGGCCAAGCCAGCGCCTCCGCCTTGCTCGCGCGTGCCGAGGCGCTGGATCAAGCGACGCGGGTTGTCGGACCCTACTTGATGGCGGTGAGCGAGGAGGCCGGGGTTCCGCACCCGGCCAGCAACCGGGAAGTCATACGCGCCTTCGGGCCGAGCGGGCGGGAGGACTAGGCCATGTACCGCTACGATGAATTCGACCGCATCTTGGTCGAGGAACGGGTCGAGCAGTTCCGCGAGCAGGTCGCGCGCCGCCTGAGCGGCGAGATCGGCGAGGAAGAGTTCAAGCCCCTGCGCCTGATGAACGGGCTTTACTTGCAGCTTCATGCCTACATGCTGCGGGTCGCGGTGCCTTACGGCACCTTGTCGTCCCGGCAGATGCGCAAGCTGGCCGCCATCTCGCGGCGTTACGACCGCGGTTACGGCCACTTCACGACACGCCAGAATATTCAATACAACTGGCCCAAGCTGGAGGAAGCGCCCGACATCCTGGCCGATCTGGCCGAGGTCGAAATGCACGCGATCCAGACCAGCGGCAATTGCATTCGCAACGTGACCGCCGATCACTTCGCCGGCGCCGCCGCCGACGAGATCGAGGACCCGCGCGTCGCCGCCGAGGCGATCCGCCAGTGGTCGAGCCTGCATCCGGAATTTTCGTTCCTGCCGCGCAAGTTCAAACTTGCCGTGACCGGCGCGCCGAACGACCGCGCGGCGGTTCAGTTTCACGATATCGGCTTGCAGATAGTCCGCGACGCGCGCGGCCAGACCGGCTTCAAGGTGATCGTGGGCGGCGGCCTGGGACGCACGCCGATTATCGGCGCGACGATCCGCGAGTTCCTGCCCAAGCGTCACCTGTTGTCGTATCTGGAAGCGATCCTGCGCGTCTACAACGAACTCGGCCGGCGCGACAACATCTACAAGGCGCGGATCAAGATTCTGGTCAAGGATATCGGCGCCGAAGCCTTCGCGCGACAGGTCGAGGAGGAATGGCTAAACCTCAAGGACCGGTCCATCGACCTGCCCGAAGAGGAGATGAAACGCATCGAATCCTATTTCGCGCCGCCGCCCTTCGAGAACCTGGCGGCGGTCTCGGCAGCATTCGAGGCCAAGCGCTTCGAGGACCGGGACTTCGCGCGCTGGGTGCAACGCAACGTGGAGGCCCACAAGGCGCCCGGCTACGCCATCGTGACGGTCTCGCTGAAGCCCGAGGGCGGGGTGCCGGGCGACGCCACGGCCCAACAGATGGAAGCGGTGGCGAACCTGGCCGAAGATTTCGGTTTCGATGAGATCCGCGTCAGCCACGAACAAAACCTGGTCCTCCCCCATGTCCGCCAAGCGGACCTCTACGCCGTGTGGCAGGGCCTGGTGGCGGCGGACCTGGCGGCCGCGAACCTGGGCTTGATATCCGACATCATCGCCTGTCCCGGACTCGACTACTGCAACCTGGCCAACGCGCGCTCGATCCCGGTGGCGCAGCGTATCGGCCGGCGCTTCGCGGCGATTGAACGCCAGCACGATATCGGCGGCCTGAAGCTCAAGATCTCGGGCTGCATCAACGCCTGCGGCCATCACCACGTCGGCCACATCGGCATCCTCGGCGTCGATAAAAAGGGCCAGGAATTCTATCAGATCACCCTGGGCGGCAGCGCCGATCACAACGCCGCCCTGGGCCGCATCGTGGGTCCGGCCTTTTCCACCGAGACCGTGGTCGATGCGGTGGAGACCATCGTCGATACCTACATCGGCCTGCGCCAGGACGGCGAAGGCTTTAACGATGCCTTGTCCCGCGTCGGGTTCGATCCATTCAAGGAGAAGCTCTATGCCGCTCATTAAAGATTCGCAGATCGTCGAAGATCCCTGGACCACGCTCGAGGACGAGGCGCCGCTGACGCCGGGCGTCTGGCCGATCGTCAGCCTGGAACGCTGGCAGGCGGAACGCGAGAGCCTGATGGAGGCCGGCGTGCCCATCGGCCTGCGTTTGCGCAGCGATCAATCTCCGCGCCTGATCGCCGAGGAGTCGGAGCATTTTACCGTCATCGCGCTCGAGTTCCCGAAATTCACCGATGGCCGGCCCTATTCCAGCGCCCGCCTTCTGCGTGAGCGCTACGGCTTTAAGGGCGAGCTGCGCGCCGCCGGTCATGTCTTGCGCGATCAGGCCTTGTTCCTGGTGCGCTGCGGCTTCGACGCCTTCGAGGTGCCGGCGGATATTTCCCCGGACGCATGGCGCGCGGCGCTGGCCAGGATCACGGTCCGCTATCAGGCCGCCGCCGACGCCCGCTCGACCGCGGCCCGTCTGCGCCGCCGCCCGGCCCCGCCGGTCAAGCCGGCGGTGCACTGCCGCGACGAAGAACCCACCGCCGCCGCCTGGGCTTATTGATGCGGAGATATTCGCTAGTTCGGTGCTGAGGCCGTAGGGCTCAGTTTGAAATTCGACACGCTGGGCGCGCCGAGCGGATTGGAATGTCGGTTCAGCGGATGAAAGCGGTCGTACCGGCGGCGTGGCTGGGACCATCGCTTATAGCCATTTGCGACATTCCGCCACTTCTGCCCAGAGGAGGCTTCTGCCCCATTGCGGAAAGTGTAGAAACGTTAGTTTGCGTCCGATAGCTACCGTGACGCCCGCCGAACGGGCAAGGGAAAAACTGGCGATAGATTTGCGATTCGAGGCGCTATAGTTTACGCGCCAACTTCGCTCCTCCTCATGATCTCTCTCCACGGAATAGAGCCGCAGTGTCGAGAAGTGATAGCCGCCGATTCAACTCATTCCGTTCCTGATCTCTATCTATTCTGGAATGCGGCAAATCCAAAAACTCCCAGAAGTCCTCCAACGATTTAAATGAAAATCCGTTGAGAATGTAAGCCTCCATGTAAGGGACAACGAACCGAAGCATTTGAAACGCCAAGACTTCCTCATCATCTGTTTTGATCGGATGTCCATGGGCGATCAGATTTCGACGAAGCGCAAGATGCTTTCCGACAATCCGGTAATCAATATTATCTTCAAATACGTTCGATGCGCGGTTAATTTGGTCTTTAGCTTTTTCAAATCGTGAGCCAGTCACATTTTCGAAAAGCCTCCACCCATCAAGAAACGATTCCTCCAAATTGGGATTTGAGAATGCTTTGAAATACCGAGCCGCTGACCTTTTGCAATGTGGACGCCATGCTGATTGCGACACACCCTCGACTAACTGATTGAATCGCAATGACCAAGCTCTTTGTAAGCTGGCGTTCAAGTTTAAGAGTTTTGGGGCACCTACCCAATTTTCATACCAAAAGCCATCATGGGTTAACTTACCATCTTTCAAGTGCGTGGTTGTGTGAGGGCCCAATAGTACTTCTGAAACCGGTAGCATTCCCTTGGCCCGGAAGGAGAAGCGCCAGCCCTTTCCTGCGTCTCTTGCGAGATTTATCAGACCTAATATTTCATAAATCGCTTCAGAGGCGCGTTCGTAAGCGTCCTCAGGGCTGTTTGCCTTCACACGAGCGATGCAAACTGAGCACCGGTTCAAATCGTTCCGACGCTCTTCGGTGAAGAAATACTGGAGCTTTTGGCCTAAACGCTGCTGATCGCGTTCTTGGGCAATTTTTTTAAAAATGCGCGTTCGTTTTGAAGGAGAGAAGTTGATCGTCACATCATCGAATTTCTTTATACCTTGAAGGAAATTAGGCTTGTTCCAAATGGAAAAAACAACTTTGTAAATTTCGGTGTCTTCATTTTGGTATCTATTTCGCAGTTGGTATGAAATATTTTTGAAATCCGTTTCAGAAAAGTCTGCGTCTAATTCAGATGAGAATAGAACTCCACGAATTATTTTTTCCCGAAGGGTGTCAGTACGTACGCAGAACCCTGTTGCAGAAACCAAAAACGCACTCCAATCGTCTACCTCACCAATGCCGGAGAGTGTCACCTTGCCGTCCGGCGAAAACTTCCTGAATTGCCTAATCTTGCCGAGTGCATATTGAATTTCTTCATTTGAAAACCCGTCTCTCCAAAAACCCATATCACTGCCACCCAATCTGTCCCATGGAATCGGTCCAAACCCTTAAGAACTGCCGTGCTCAATTGGTTCGTCATGCCACTGCGCCAATACAACCTCTATCAGAAATTAATGCCCAACGGTATGATATGCCTTTGTGCCGACAGAGTTCACAGCTAACTATTCAAGATAGATAATGACTAAAGGACTGGTTCGTCCGCATTGCTGTCAGCCGTGGATCCAAGTGAGGTGGTAGCCATTAGCGCATTGCGGTCCTGTAGCCAGGATGACTAGGCTTCTGCTCCGGGGCAAAAGCAGAGATGCCAGTGATCCTGTGTCAATGTCTGCCTTTGGGCTTAAATCTGAAAATCAACCCCGAATAAGCGGACATAGAGGGCTTTGGTCCGGCAGGGCTTCAAATTGAGGCGCTGCCTGAGGCTGGACGCCCTTTCGCCGTTTCCGGGGCGGGCGTATAGTCGCGGCAAGGCCCCATGGGGCCAACCCGCCAACCCGCCATATCGAATTCCGGAGGACGACAATGACCGCGCAAGCGCAGGCTATATCTGGCAACGGCACCCCAAATCTGAAGGACGGCTCGCTGTTCCGCCAGCAGTGCTATATCGACGGTAAATGGAGCGGCGCCGATAACGGCGCCTCCTTCGAGGTCACCAATCCGGCCACCGGCGACGTCTTGGGCTCGGTCCCGAAAATGGGTCAGGGCGAGACCGCGCGGGCGATCGAGGCCGCCAATCGCGCCTGGCCCGCCTGGCGCGCCAAAACCGCCAAGGAGCGCGCGGGCATCTTGCGCACCTGGTTCAACCTGATGCTGGAAAATCAGGAAGACCTGGCGGTCCTCATGACCCTGGAACAAGGCAAGCCCCTGGCGGAATCCCTGGGCGAGGTCGCCTACGGCGCCAGCTTCATCGAATGGTTCGCCGAGGAAGGCAAGCGCATCTACGGCGAAACCGTTCCCCAACACCAGGCCGACAAACGCATTGTCGTGATCAAGCAGCCCATCGGTGTGGTGGTGGCGATCACGCCGTGGAATTTCCCCAACGCCATGATCACCCGCAAGGCCGGCCCGGCCCTGGCGGCGGGTTGTCCGATCGTGATCAAGCCGGCCTCGCAAACGCCGTTTTCCGCCCTGGCTCTCGCGGAACTGGCGGAGCGGGCCGGCATTCCCGCCGGCGTCCTGAACATCGTGACCGGTTCGGCGCGCGAAATCGGCGCCGAGGTGACGGCCAACCCGGTCGTGCGCAAGCTTTCCTTCACCGGCTCCACGGAAGTCGGCAAGGTTCTGATGGCCCAGTGCGCCGGCACGGTCAAGAAGGTCAGCATGGAACTGGGCGGCAACGCGCCTTTCCTGGTCTTCGACGATGCCGATCTCGATGCCGCCGTCGAGGGCGCCATGATGAGCAAGTTCCGCAACACCGGACAGACCTGCGTGTGCGCCAACCGTATCCTGGTGCAAGAGGGCGTCTACGACGCTTTCGCGGCCAAGCTGACCGTGGCGGCGAAAGGCCTCAAGGTCGGCTTCGGCCTGGAAGAGGGCGTGAGCCAAGGCCCCTTGATCGACAAGGCCGGCTTGGAAAAGGTTGAGGAACACGTGGCCGACGCCACCAGCAAAGGCGCCAAGATCGCGGCCGGGGGCGCGCGCCACGAACGCGGCGGCACCTTCTATCAACCGACCATTCTGACCGAGGTGACCACCGACATGAAGGTCACGCGCGAGGAAACCTTCGGCCCGGTCGCGCCTCTGTTCCGCTTTAAGACCGAGGAGGAGGGGATCGCCATGGCCAACGATACCGAATTCGGCCTGGCCGCCTACTTCTACGCTCGCGATCTTGGCCGGGTCTGGCGCGTTGGCGAGGGCTTGGAGACCGGGATCGTCGGCATCAATACCGGCATCATCTCGACCGAGGTCGCGCCCTTCGGCGGGGTCAAGGAATCCGGCGTCGGGCGGGAGGGCTCGCACATGGGTATCGACGAATACCTGGAGGTCAAGTACCTCTGCATGGGCGGGGTCTAGCAGCTTCACTTCAATAAAAATCCGCATAACGGAAGGTATCCATGGCGAGCGATTACGATTACGACCTGTTTGTTATCGGCGGCGGTTCGGGCGGCGTGCGCGCCGCCCGCATGGCGGCGGGCACCGGCGCGCGCGTCGGCATCGCCGAGGAATACCGCTATGGCGGAACCTGCGTCATACGCGGCTGCGTTCCGAAAAAGCTGTTCAGCTACGCCGCCCATTTCCACGGCGAATTCGAGGACGCGGCGGGCTTCGGCTGGACCCTGGAAGGCGCGCGCTTTTCCTGGGCCAAGTTGATCGCCAATAAGGACGCCGAGATCGACCGTCTGGAAAAAATCTATGTCAAACTTCTGAACGATGCCGGGGTGACGATCCATCGCGGGCACGCGCGGTTCCTGGACGCTCACCGGGTGGAGGTTGGGGACAAGGTGCTCAGCGCCCAAACGATTCTGATCGCGACCGGCGGCCATCCGGTATTCCCGCCCGGCCACGGTTGGGAACACGCCATCAGCTCCAACGAGGCGTTTCACCTCAAGGCTCTGCCGGACCATGCCACGGTCTACGGCGGCGGCTATATCGCCTGTGAGTTCGCCAGCATCTTCAATGGACTGGGGGTTAAGGTCACGCAGATATACCGGGGTCCGCAAATCCTGCGCGGCTTCGACGAGGACGTGCGCGGGGCGCTGGCGGCCGAGATGGTCAAGAACGGTGTCGACTTGCGCGTCGAATCGACCATCGACCGTATCGACAAGAAGGACGGGAACCTGGCCCTGCATCTCTCCAATGGCGAAGTTCTGGAAACCGGCTTGGTCATGGCCGCGACCGGGCGCCGGCCGAATACCCAAAACCTCGGGCTTGAAGCGGCCGGGGTCGAGTTGACGGACAAGGGCGCGGTCAAGGTCGATGCCTACTCGCGCACCGGCCAGGATAATATCTACGCCGTCGGCGACGTGACCGACCGCATCGCCTTGACGCCGGTCGCGATCCAGGAGGCCATGGCCTTCGTCGATACCGTCTTTCGCGGCACCCCGCGGGCCATGGATCACGCCGACGTGCCGGCCGCCGTCTTCTCTCACCCCACGGTTTCGACCGTGGGTTTAAGCGAGCACGGGGCGCGGGAGAAATTCGGCGATGTCGATGTCTACCGTTCCGCCTTCCGGCCGCTCAAGCACACGCTTTCCGGCCGCGACGAACGCGCCATGATGAAGATGATCGTCGACCGCGCCAGTCAGAAAGTCGTCGGCGCGCACATGGTCGGCACGGACGCGCCCGAAATCATCCAGGGCATCGCCATCGCCATAAAGGCGGGCGCGACCAAACAGATTTTCGATGCCACCGTGGGGATTCATCCGACCGCCGCCGAAGAATTCGTCACCATGCGCGAGCCGGTACCCGAGCCGTGAAGATAGCCGCCGAATAGGACGAAGTTCGGCGTCAGCGCTCCTGGCGGCGCCAGCGTTCGACGACTCCGGCTACGAAGTCCTGGCCTTTGTCGTTACTCTGCCAGGCATGGGAGAAGGCCGCCGTGCCGCTATGGGGCCGCGCGTCTTCGGGCAGGAGATCGAACATGATCCGGGCCGGGGTCGGCATGCCTTCGCCGACCGCGACGGCCTCGCCCGTGCGCAGGGTGGGCAGGACATCGATCAAGCCGACGGTCGATTCCGACAGGGTCGCGCGGACGAAATCCTGGTCCTTACGGTTGCTCATGCGCATGGCGAATATGGTGTTGCATTGGGATAGGATTTCGACCGCCAAGTCGGCCGGCCTCTGACTGATCAAACCCAGGGACACGCCGTATTTGCGCCCCTCCTTGGCGATCCGGGCCAGGGAGCGTTTGGTTTGCTCGAAACCCTGGGTGGTGTCGGCGCCCATGTAGCGCTGAGCCTCCTCGCATACCAGCAGGATCGGCACCGCGCGATCGCTCCACAACGCGAAGTCGAAGGTCAGGCGGCACAGCAGGGAGATAACGACGTTCATGATCTCGGAGGGAACGCCCGATAGATCGAGGATGGTGATCGGCTTGCCCTCGACCGGCACCCGGAAAATGCGCGACAGAATCGCGGCCATGTTATCGCGCACCGTGACCCCGGGGAACATGAAGGCGTATCTCGTGTCGCTTTGAAGCGTGCTCAAGCGCTCCTTCAAGCGCAGATAAGAAACGGAATCGGTCGCCTTATCCATCTTGCCCAGGGCATCGTCGATGAGTTGGACGACATCCGACAGGCGGTAGGGGACCGGGGTGTCCGCGGTGACGTAGGTTCCCCGGTCGGCGGCATCGGTACCCTTGAGTTTGGCTTGCAGGATCGCGTCCTTCAGGATCGCGGCATCGGCTTCCCGGCCGCGCCGGTTTCCGCCGACGACGATCTCGCACATCTCCTCGAAGTTCAGCAGCCAGTACGGTAATTCCAGATTGCCGGAATGCAGGACTTCGGCGTTGTCGCGAAACGATTGTGAGTATTCGTTATGCACGTCCAGCAGAACGATGTGGCCGGATGTGTTCCGGGCCAGGATCGAACGCAGGATCAGCGCCACCGCGCAGGACTTTCCCGATCCCGTGGTGCCCAGAATCGCGAAGTGCTTGCCGAGGAGTTCGTCGACGGTGACGTAAGCGGGCAAGGTCTGGTCCTGGCAGATGGTGCCGATTTGCACGCAGGGCGTATCGGGCTGGGCGTAGATGGCCTTCAGGTCGTCCGGGGTGGCGGCGAAGACCTCGTCGCCCAAACCGGGATGAAACGAAATGCCGCGCTGGAAGCTTTGCTTTCCGGCGCCGGGCCGCGCGATGGATTCGCCGATCAGATCGACTTCCATGATGCGCATTTCGGCCGCGCCGCCGTCGGGACTTGGTGCCGGAATGTTTTGACGGCTGACAATGCCGAATACCGTCGACAGCGCCGTTCGCATGCGCACCACGGCGCCGATCTGGGGTATCTCCGGGCCGGGCGATCCGGGAGACTGGCCGATCTGCACGGCTGCTTGGGCGCCGGACACCGAAATCAGGCGCCCCAGACGCTCCAGCGGCTCTGTCGCCGGCGCGGCCGCGCCGTTGCTTTGTTGTGGCGCGAGTATCGGGGCGGCCTGGCCGTTTCCGGCGGGCGCGGGGGTCGGTTCTTTCGCGGTGGGCACGTTGCTCATGGTCCCCTGTCGTAATGCCGCCGCCGCGCACGGCGGTTCGGCCCGAAAACCTAGCCTTATTATGTTGCCCAGCAGGCTAGCTTCGGCGGCTCAAGGAACGGTTAAGAGGTGGGGTATTATTGAGGCCGTATTTCTCTAAGCTGTTGTGTTAATTGATATTAACCCTCGGCCCGGCCCCGGCCCCGGCCGCCGGTCCCGGCTCGCCCATGGCGGTCAGGACTTGAACGTACTTGCGCCACGCGGGCTTGCCCTTGGGCTTTAGCAGGGTCCGCTCCGACAGAAGCGCGCGGGCCAGGGGCAGGCGCCCGGCACCGATCGCCGCTTCGATCAAAAACTGATGGAAAATGTCGCGCTGGGCGTGACTGGCGCCGATGCGGATATAGTCGGGACGCAAGGGCAGAAGAAGATCGGCCGCTTGCCCGTAATCCTTTTGAGCGAAGGCCAGGATCGCCCGGCAAATCGGGATCGCGACCGGCTCCATGGTGCGCGCGCAGGAGTTGCCGGGGGTTTCGGCGAAGGCTTCGAGGGAGGCCAGCAGGCGGGCGCCATGATCGTGGCGCCCGGCCGCGCCCAGGGCCATCATGGCGTGGGTGTCGGTGAAGGCGAGAACATGGTCGTCGAGGCGGGCGGCGACGTGATCGGCCAATTCTTCCCAGCGGTCGCCCACGCTGGCGCCGGCGAATTCGAGGCGGGCGAGCAGGGCCGCCGCGTTCTGAATGTCGAGATAGAAATCCGATTTCTCGGAGCGGATGGAGTGGTCGTAGAGCGCCAGGACCGCATCGTGCTCGCCGCGCTCGTAAAGGAACAGGGCGCGGTGCCACCATAGGTGGCCGCGAAAGGGATTGCGGTCGTCCCAGGCATGGGCGGGAAAGTCGAGTCAGGATAGTCCTTCCTCAAGGCGGCCCTGCATCTCCAGAACATGGGCGACCGCGTGCAGCGCCCAGAGGTCCTCCGGGTCGAACTCCATCGCCCGGCGCCCGGCTGCTTCGGCCTCCGCGTAGGCGCCGCATTCCTCGTGCCCGAAGGCCAGCATGCCGAGCATGTTGCCGTAGCCCGGCACGTCCTTGTCCCAGGCATAAAGAACCCGCGCCGGGGCGCCCCGCAGTTCGGCGCTGCGGCCCAGCCAAAAGAAAGCGAAGTGCTGAAGCCGCACCGCGAGCAGATCGCGGGGATGCGCGATCAGGATTTCCTCCCACCGGGCGCAGGTTTTTTCCGTGTCGCCGCCAAGCCAGGTCTCCAGGGCGGCGATGTGGGCTTGTTCGCGCGTGCTGGCGCCCGGCGCCGCGGCTTGGGCCTGCTCCAAGGCCGCGCGCGCGTGACCGTGAAACGCGGTCGAACCGAACAGCATGAAAAGATAACCGCGCAGGCAATGCCCCAGGGCGAAGCCGGGGTCGGCCTCCACCGCCGCCTTGGCCCTCTTGCCGGCGCTGACCCGGTATTGGAAATAGTCGTCCATGGCGGCGTTGAAGTGCCCGGCGGCCTCCTCGCTGCCGGTCGAGAGCGTTAAACCGCGCGCGTCGGTCGCCATATCTCACCTTTCTGCGAAATCTCACTTGCCCACCGGACCATGTCTTCAGCATCTGTCTTTCCCGGCAGCCGCGCCAGATGCGCCGGGCAGCGGCGGCAGTCGGTGCTGCCGAAACCGGGGACCGGCACCGCCGCGCCCGGGATGGCGAGGATACGCGCGAGCAGGCCGCACTCCTTGGCGCCCGGCATGGCGTGGACGGCGGCGATGTGCCCGGTCCCGGTCAGGCGGTCGATATGCCAATGGGGTTTCTTGTCCCGGCGCAGGTGGCGCCGGACCCGCGCGCTTATACCCCCCGGCCCATAAGCGCTGCCGCAGTAAGCATAGGCCCCCGCCTCGAGGACCGCGTTCTTCATTCCGGGCAGCGCCAAACTCAGCGGCCGGTCCAGGGCGACGATCAGCACGTAGGCGCCCGGCGCCGTGGGCAGTTCAGGCAAGCGGCGGGCCCTTCAGTTCGACGGTGTTGCCATCGGGGTCCGATATATACATGGAGGGGCCCATGCCTTGGGCGCCGTAACGCCTCGCGACCTCCCCGGCCTCGACCCCATGGGCGCTCAGGTGCGCGCGCAAGGCGGTCTCGTCGAAGGGTTCGATGCGCAGGGCGAAGTGATCCATGTTGCCCGCCTCGGCGTCAGGGGCGCCATCGGCCGGCAATAGGTCGATCAAGGACGCCCCCGCGCGCAGCTGGATCAGGCCGATACTCGCGACCCGCCGCTCCTCGTGGCAGCCCAGGACATCGCGGTAAAAGCGAAGCGCGCGCGGCATATGGGCGACTCGCAGGACCACGTGGTCGAGACCTTCGATCGCGAACATCATGGCTCTATCTCCTAAGGCCGCCGGGCGATCATGTCGATCTCGACCAGGGCGTCGCGGGCCAGGGCGGTCACGCCGATACAGGTCCGCGCGGGCAGGCGATCGGCCGGGAAGTAAGACTTATAGACCGCGTTCATGCCCGCGTAGTCGCGCTTGAATTCGGTCACGAAAACCCGCGCCGAAACCACGTGCTCCAGGCCCAGGCCGAGGCCGCCGAGAACGATCTCGAGGTTATCCATGACCCGGCGGGTTTGAGCCTCGATCCCGTCCGGCAGGGCGGCCGGGTCGTCGTTTGGGTCGGCCGGTATCTGGCCGGTCAGAAAGACCCAGCCGTCGGCCTCGACCGCGTGGCTGTAAGGCGCGACCGGCGCCGGGCCGCCCGCGATCATGTGGAATAATGGCGTATTCATCGGGGCTCACCTCTTACACTTTGGGCACTATAGCGCACTTTACCGATCATATCCTCTTGGAAGACCGGCCGGTACCCCCTGGCGGGACACGGCCGATCTCCGGTGGCATTGCTTGGCACTCGGGTTTTCCTGTGGAAAACTATCGGTAAGAAGACTAGAACCACGGCCAAGCGCGGCGCGCGGATGGGGGCGCGGGAGCCGCATATGGGTATGAGCGAGGGTTGAGATGGTTATGAAATGGGCGCCGGATAGTTGGCGCGGTAAGGAAATCCGGCAGGTTCCGACCTACCCGGACCTGGCGGCGGTCGAGGCCGTGGAACGGGATTTGGCGAGCTATCCGCCGCTGGTCTTCGCCGGCGAGGCGCGGCGGCTGAAGGAACAGCTCGGCAAGGTCGCCGAGGGTAAGGCGTTTCTGCTCCAGGGCGGCGACTGCGCGGAAAGCTTCGCCGAGTTCAAGGCCGACAACATCCGAGACACCTTCAAGGTCATGTTGCAAATGGCGGTGGTCCTGACCTTTGGCGCCGCTTGCCCGGTGGTCAAGGTCGGCCGCATGGCCGGGCAATTCGCCAAGCCGCGTTCCGCGCCCATGGAAGTGCTGGACGGTGTCGAACTGCCCAGCTACCGCGGCGATATCGTCAACGGCATAGACTTCGACGCGGCGGTGCGCCAACCCGACCCAGCGCGCCTGGTGCGCGCCTACAACCAGGCGGCGGCGACCCTCAACCTGCTGCGCGCCTTCGCCCAAGGCGGGTTCGCCGATCTGCATAAGGTTCATCAGTGGAACCTGCAGTTCATCTCCGGCAGCCCGCAGGGCAAGCGCTACGAGGAACTGGCGACCCGGATCGAAGAGACCCTGGATTTCATGCAGGCCTGCGGGGTCACGCCCGAAGATGTGAATCAACTGCGCGAGACGGATTTCTATACCAGCCACGAGGCCCTGCTGCTGAATTACGAGCAGGCCCTGACCCGTGTCGATAGCCTGTCCGGGCAGTGGTACGATTGCTCGGCCCATTTCCTGTGGGTTGGGGACCGGACCCGGCAAGCGGACGGCGCGCATCTGGAATTCCTGCGCGGGGTGCGAAACCCCCTGGGCATGAAGTGCGGCCCCAGCCTCGACCCCGGCGAACTGGTGCGCTTGATCGAGCTTTTGAACCCGGAGAACGAGCCGGGCCGCGTGACCCTGATCGCGCGCATGGGCGCCGACAAGGTCGAGACCGGCCTGCCGCCCCTGGTGCGGGCGGTCGAACGCGCGGGGCAAAAAGTGGTGTGGGCCTGCGATCCCATGCACGGCAACACGATCAAGTCCGCGTCCGGTTACAAGACCCGGCCCTTCGACCGTATCCTGGCCGAGGTGCGCGGCTTCTTCGCCGTCCACCGGGCCGAGGGAACTTACGCCGGCGGTGTCCACTTCGAGATGACCGGACAGAACGTGACCGAGTGTACCGGCGGCGCGCAGGCGATTAGCGACGCCAGCTTGGGCGACCGCTATCACACCCACTGCGACCCGCGCCTGAACGCCGATCAAGCCCTGGAGCTCGCGTTCCTGATTTCGGAACAGCTCAAGAGCGAACGTCAGGCGCGCAACAACGGCCAGGTGGCGGCCGCGCAATAGATGCACTAGGTGCAATAGATGGAGACCGGCCATGTCCGCTGATGGGGCCCCAATCAATCTACGGCCCGCCAGTGTCTGGCCGGACGAAGACGCGGATATCGCCAACTGGACCGACCAGTACTTTCTGCGCACCAAGCAGGCGGTGGAACGTTTCGGCGATACCCAAGTCACCTATGCGGTTTTCATGCGCCGTCCGGTGGTTTCCGCGCCGCGCCTGGCCTTGAATTGGCTGGAGGCGGTGGGGCTTAGGCGCGGGTCCGCGTTCAAGGTCGATCTCCGCCACCAGGAGGGCCGCTGGGTCGGGGCCGGCGAGCCGATCATGTATGTGACCGGTTCGCTCCTCCACCTCGCCGATCTGGAAACGCTTTTGTTGCAAAAGCTAGGCCCGCCCTGCGTCGCCGCCTACAACGCCTATTCCATGTGCGCCGATTTGCCCCAGGTCGCCTTTCTGGCCATGGACGCGCGCCACTGCGCGGGGACGGAAATGGCCGAGATCATGGCCTATGCCGCCGCCGTCGGTTCCGCGCGGGCCAAGCGCAAGGTCGGCGCCGCCGGATTTATCGGCAACGCCACCCACGCGACCGCCCACTACTTCGGCCGCGAACTGGGCCTGGGCACCATGCCGCACGCCTTGATCGGATATGCCGGTTCCACCCTGCGCGCCGCCGAGATGTTCGATACCTGCTACCCCGACGAGGACATGACCGTGCTGGTCGACTACTTCGCCCGCGAGGTCACGGACGCCCTGACCGTGTGCCGGCGCTTCGCCAAGCGCGCCACCGGGGGGCGCCTGTCGATCCGCCTCGATACGCCGGGCAGCCGCTTTATCGAGGGCCTCGACCCGCCGGCTTCCTACGAGGTGCTGGAGCGCAACAGCCATGCCGCCGTGCGCGGCTACCGGACCGAGACCGAGCTGCGCTACCTGGTCGGGCCGGGGGTTTCCGCCGCCGCCATCTGGTCCCTGCGCGAAGCCCTCGACGCCGAAGGCTTCGACCGGGTCAAGATCATCGCCTCCTCCGGCTTCGGGCCCGCCAAGTGCAAGCTCATGGCCGAGGCGAACGCGCCCATCGACGTGATCGGCACCGGCAGCTACCTGCCGGAGATCTGGTCCGAGACCTACGCCACCGCCGACATCGTGGAATACGACGGCGAGCCGCGCGTCAAGGTCGGCCGCGAGTTTTTGCTGCGGGACACCTAGCGCCCCTTTCCGGGATGACGCGCGATTAACGCGGGGGCGTCTAGTTGCTGGGGATTTTCATCCCAATAAACACCAAACCGTCACCCTTGGGTTTGACCCGAGGGTCCATGGAAAGCCGCGCGTCTTCGCAAACTGGAAAGACTTAGCAAGGCTGTCACCCCCACCCCGGCCCTCCCCCGTCGAAGGGGGAGGGAGTAGGAGAAAGAGCACTGTCTTTTTCTCCCTCCCCCCTTGAGGGGGAGGGCCGGGGTGGGGGGCTTGCGGTGCCAGGAGCCCGTTCGGGCTTGGTCCGGTAAAGCTAAACCGGACAACAGTGGATCAAGTCTGGCAATTACCTACTCCGCCGCTTGGGCGGCGGGCTTGGCCAGGAGGGTCTCCTTGCCCGGTTCCGGCGCCGCCGGGATGAGCTGACACAGGAACAGCGAACAAACCGCGAAGCCGGAGCCGGTCAGGAACACCCAAGCCGGGCTGACCAGCCACAAGAGGCCGAGCGCGGCGGGTAACACCACGGCGGCGATGTGGCTGATGGTGAAGGAGACGGCGGCCGTGGGCGCGATATCGCGCGGGTCGGATATCTTCTGGAAATAGGTTTTGATCGCGATCGCCATGGCGAAGAACAGGTGATCGATGACGTAGAGCGCGGCGGCGAGGCTGGCATTCTCGACGAAGGCATAGGTGGTGAAGACGACGATCAATCCCAGGTATTCGAAGGTCAGCGCGCGGCGCTCCCCCCAATGCTTGATCAAGCGGCCGATGGCGGGCGCCAGCCAGATATTGGCGGCGTAGTTGATCAGGAACAGCAGCGTCAAGTCGCCGACCGAATAACCGAACTTCTCGACCATCATGAAACCGGCGAAGACCATGAATATCTGCCGCCGCGCGCCGGCGATGAATACCAGCGCGTAGTAGAGCCAGTAGCGCTTGCGCAGGATAATTTTTTTGTGCTGCTCGACTTTGCTGGGAAAGCGCGGGTAGGCGGTCCAAGCGAAGAAAGCGGCGGCGATCGTCAAACCGCCGCCGACCAGATAGACCGGCAGGAAATCCATGCCGAAGACTTCGAAAGCGGTCCATATCAGGCCGTATCCCAGCAGCGCCGAGGCGCTGGCCGCCGCGATGACCCGGCCCAGCACGATTGGGGCCCGATCCTTGCCGACCCATTGCAACGCCAAGCTCTGCTGCACGGTCTCGTAGTAGTGGTAGCCGATAGACATCAGCACCGTGGTCGAGATTAGGCCGATCACGCTGGGGAAAAACCCGGTTATGGCGGTGCCCAGGCCGAGCAGGGCGAGGGCCAGAATCGCGAAGGTCTGTTCGCGCAGGATCAGCAGAACGAAGATGGCGGTGAAGGCGAGGAAGCCCGGGACCTCGCGCAGACTTTGCAGCACCCCTATCTCGGCCCCGGTGAAGGCCGCGCGCTCGACCGCGAAGTTGTTGAGCAACGCCATCCAGGTGGCGAAGGACAGCGAGCCCGCGGCGCCGAAAAGCAGCAACAGGGTCTCCGGCGAACGCCAGTCCCGGTTGCGAAGGCTATGCCATATCCCGGCGAGGCGTTTCAGCACGGCGATGTTCCCAAGGGTACGGTGGATTTCACGAGCTTTCCGAGATCTATCGACATTTTCCTCGTCACCCTTGGGCTTGACCCGAGGGTCCATCGAAAACCCAGTCTCGGACCGCGATGGATTGCCGGGTCAAGCCCGGCAATGACAATGTGGATGTGGCGTAGCGCCTAAGATAGGCTTGGATGTCGTGGCAATCTATCGGCATAATGCCAAATAATGTCGAGAAACAGCCAAATGAGTTTCGACCCCGAGGGCCGTCCGCTGCCCGGTGCCGGCCATCCGGTTGTCGGCTATGCCCGAACCTACCCGGCCGGCCATGTGGTCGCGCCCCACGACCACGACCACGCGCAGCTGCTCTACGCGCGGCGCGGTCTCATGCGGGTCGAGACGGCGCTGGGTGTCTGGGCGGTGCCGCCCCAGCGGGCGGTCTGGATTCCGGCCCGCATGCGGCACCGGGTCGACATGGTCGGCGAGGTCGAGATGCGCTCGCTTTACGTCCTGGAGAGCCTGGAGGGGCTTCCGGGGGCCTGCCAGGTCATATCCGTCTCGCCGCTGCTGCGCGAGATGATCGCGGCCTTCACCGCCGCCAGGCTCGACTATGCGCCCCAGGGGCCGGAATCCCGCCTGGCCTCGGTTATCCTGGACCTCTTGCGGGCCCCGGTCCTGGCGACCTTGCACCTGCCCATGCCGGGGGCGGCGCGCCTGCGGCCCATTGTCGAAGCGATTTTGGCGGATCCGGCCGATCCACGGGGCCTGAAGGACTGGGCCAAGGCCGCGGGCGCCAGCGCGCGCACCCTGGCCCGCCTGTTCGAGGCCGAGGCCGGGATGGGCTTTCGCGCCTGGCGTCAGCAGGTCCGCCTGCACGCGGCCCTGGCCCGCCTGAGCGCGGGCGAGGCGGTGACCGGCGTGGCCTTCGCCGTGGGCTACGACAGCCCTTCCGCCTTCATCGCCATGTTCCGCAAGGCCTTGGGGGCCAGCCCGCGCGCCTACCTGGGCCGGGAGGATGCCTTGCCACCCGAGAGCCCGGTCGTATAAGTACCGGCCATGACCGATACTCTCCGCATAGCCCTGGCGCAGCTCAATCCGACGGTCGGCGATGTCGCCGGTAACGCCGCCCTTATCCGCACGCGCCGGGCCCAGGCGGCGGCCCTGGGCGCCGACCTCCTGGTCGCGACCGAACTGGTCGTGTCCGGCTATCCGCCCGAGGATCTGGTTTTGAAACCGGCGTTTCTGGAAGAGGTGCGCCGGGCGGTCGAACTCTTGGCGGCGGAGACCGGAGACGGCGGGCCGGGATTGCTCCTCGGCGCGCCTTGGCTTGAGGAGGGAGAGCGCGAGGGGCCGCTGCGCCACCATGTCACCAATTCCGTGCTGGTCCTCGACGGCGGCGAGATCCTGGCCCGGCGCGATAAGCACGACTTACCGAACTACGGCGTTTTCGACGAGGTGCGCGTGTTCAAGGCGGGCCCCATGCCGGGGCCGGTCAATTTTCGCGGCGTGCGCCTGGGGATTCCCATTTGCGAGGACATCTGGAACGGCGAGGTCTGCGAATGCCTGGCCGAATCCGGGGCCGAGATCCTGATCGTCCCCAACGGCAGCCCCTTCGAGGCCGGTAAGTCCGACCAGCGAATCCAGCTCGCGGTCGCCCGGGTCACCGAAACCGGCTTGCCGCTGATTTACGTCAATCAGGCCGGCGGTCAGGACGAACTGGTTTTCGACGGCGGTTCCTTCGTGCTCGACGCCGCGTGCAACCTGCGCGCCCAGTTGCCGGAATTCCGCGAGGCCCTGGCGGTCACCGCGTGGCGGCGCGGCGGCGATGGCGTCTGGTCTTGTGCCGACGCCCAGCGCGAAGCGCCCGAGGCGGGCATGGAGCCGCTTTACGGCGCGCTCATGCTGGGCCTGCGCGACTACGTCAACAAGAACGGTTTCAAGGGCATCGTTCTGGGCCTCTCGGGCGGCATAGATTCGGCGCTCTCGGCCGCCATCGCCGCCGATGCCCTGGGTCCGGAGCGGGTCCATTGCGTCATGATGCCCTCGCCCTATACCAGCCAGGATAGCCTGGATGATGCCGCCGAGTGCGCGACCATGCTCGGGTTGCGCCTGGACACCGTGGGGATCGAGCCGGCCATGCACGCCTTCGAGGCCATGTTGCGGCCGGTTTTCGAGGGGCTCGGCCCCGACACCACGGAGGAAAATATTCAGGCCCGCTCGCGCATGGTCACGCTCATGGCGATCAGCAACAAGCTGGGCCACATGGTGCTATCGACCGGCAACAAGTCGGAAATGTCGGTCGGCTACGCGACCCTCTACGGCGACATGGCGGGTGGCTACAACGTGCTGAAAGATGTTTACAAGACGGCCGTTTTCGCCCTCTCGCATTGGCGCAACCAGTCCTTGCCCCGGGGCGCCATGGGGCCGGGCGGGCGCGTCATCCCGGAACGCATCATAACCAAGCCGCCAAGCGCCGAACTAAAGCCCAACCAGACCGATCAGGACAGCCTGCCGCCCTACGGCGAGCTCGACGATATTCTCGAGTGCCTGATCGAGGAGGAAATGGGCGTCGACGAAATAACCGCCCGGGGCCACGAACGCGCGACCGTGCGCCGCATCTGGCACCTGCTGGAAGCGGCCGAATACAAACGCCGCCAGGCCGCCCCCGGAGTCAAGATCACCCGCCGAGCCTTCGGCCGCGACCGCCGCTATCCCATAGTGAACCGCTTTCGCGGGCCGGAGTGAGAGGGGGTGGCAGGTGCTGGGCCCGCCATCCTTCGACAGGCTCAGGATGAGGCTTCGACAGGCTCAGGATGAGGCTTCGACAGGCTCAGGATGAGGCTTCGACAAGCTCAGGATGAGGGTGTGTTGGGTTGCAGGCACAGGATATTTTCTGATTTCCTCATGCTGAGCCTGTCGAAGTACGAGGAAATCAGGCCACCGCATGGTGGCTCTACAACCGGAAACCTAATCTTGTGAGTGCGTTCGTCTATATGCTGGTTTGCTCGGGTGGGCTATACTACGTCGGCTCCACGCGCGGCGACCTTGAGCGGCGCGTCGCCGAGCACAATGCCGGGACCTATGGCGGCTTCACCAAATCGCGCCGGCCCGTCGAACTTGTCTACCATCAGGAATTCGACCGGATTACAGATGCGATAGCTGCGGAGCGACGCCTAAAAGGGTGGAGCCGGGCGAAGAAGAAAGCTCTGATAGATGGTGATTTCGAGGCCCTGTCACGCCTTGCCAAGAACCGAACAGAGCACCCTCGTCCTTCGACAGGCTCAGGATGAGGCTTCGACAGGCTCAGGATGAGGCTTCGACAGAATCGGGTTGCAGGATGTTTCCCCGATTTCCTCCAAGCCGGGTTTCCAGGCTTGGAGAGTGCCGGGGGACGAAGTACAAGATCATTCCTTCTCGAATTGGACACCCCGGAATCCCGTGACTCTTCATCTCCATAATACCCTGACCCGCGAGAAGCAGGTCTTCGAGCCCATCGACGCGAAGAACGTGCGCCTCTATGTCTGCGGGCCGACGGTCTACGACCTGGCCCATATCGGCAATGCCAGGCCGGTGGTGGTTTTCGACGTGCTGTTCCGCCTGCTGCGTCACGTCTATGGCGCGGATCATGTGAAATATGCGCGGAACATCACCGATGTCGAGGACAAGATCATGGTCGCCGCCAAGGAGAGCGGTGAGACCATCGAGGAGGTCACGGCGCGGACCACCCAAGCCTTTCACGAGGACATGGCGGCGCTGGGTGCCATGGCGCCCAGCATCGAACCGCGCGCGACCGATCACATCGCGCAGATGATCGCCATGATCGAGGACCTGATCGAGCGCGGCCACGCCTATGACGCGAACGGCAATGTTATGTTCTCGGTTCCCTCCATGCCGGACTACGGGCGGCTTTCGGGGCACAGCCGCGACGAGCTGATCGCCGGCGCCCGGATCGAGGTCGCGCCCTATAAGAAGGACCCGGCCGATTTCGTGCTGTGGAAGCCGAGCACGGCGGAGCAACCGGGCTGGGACAGCCCCTGGGGGCGCGGGCGGCCCGGCTGGCACATCGAATGCTCGGCCATGAGCGAGGAGCACCTGGGCGAGCATTTCGATATTCACGGCGGCGGCCAGGACCTGATCTTCCCGCACCACGAAAACGAAATCGCGCAATCGCTTTGCGCCCACGACGGGCGGCCTTTCGTCAACGTCTGGATGCACAATGGCTATGTGGTGGCCGAGGGCGAGAAGATGTCGAAGTCGCTGGGCAACTTCTTCACCGTGCGCCAGTTGTTGGAGGAAGGCTGGCCGGGCGAGGCGATCCGCCTGGCCCTCCTGTCCGGCCACTACCGCCAACCGTTGGATATAACGCGCGACAAGATCAAAGAGACCAAGGCGCAGTTGGACCGGTTTTATCTCGCCCTGCGTGCGACAACGGATGTCGAAACCTTGCAGGAGGGACCACCCCAAGGTGTGATCGCGGCCCTGTCCGACGATCTCAACACGCCCGAAGCCTTGGCCGAGATGCACAGGATCGGCACCGCGCTCAACAAGGCGACCGACGTGGCGGAAAAAAGCCGGCTCAAGGGCGTGCTTCTTTCGGCTGGTCGCCTCATGGGACTCTTGGATCAAGCTCCGGAGGACTGGTTCAAAGGCGGTACCGATGGCGAAGCCGAGGAGATCGAGCAGTCGATCGCCGCCCGTATCGCGGCGCGCAAGGCCAAGGACTTCGCCGAGGCCGACCGCATCCGCGATGACTTGGCGGAGCGCGGCATAATTCTAGAAGATGGGCCTCAGGGCACCACATGGCGGCGAAAGTGAATACCAAAAAGGATCACCGCGAAGGCGCGAAGACGCGAAGACGCTAAGAAAGTTTTTTATGAATAAGTTCTTTGTCGAAGACCGATGTGTGCGAGGGATGAACACCCGTTTGGCTGGACGCCTTCGTGTCTTCGCGCCTTCGTGGTTACATTTTTTCCCTGTTTCTTTGTTGTAAAATCCCAACCATGAGCAACGATAAACGCGTTTATCTTTTCGATTCGACCCTGCGCGACGGGGCGCAGACTCAGGGCGTCGATTTCAGCGCCGCCGATAAGGCGGCCATCGCCCGGGCACTGGATTCCGTGGGCATCGATTACATCGAGGGCGGCTGGCCGGGCGCCAACCCGACCGACGACGCTTTCTTCGCCGAGCCGCCGGCGCTCGAAAACGCGCGCCTGGTCGCCTTCGGCATGACCCGCAGGCCGGGGCGTAGCGCAGGCAACGATCCCGGCCAGGCGGCCCTGACCAATTCCAAGGCCGGGGCGATTTGCCTGTTCGGCAAGGCCTGGGATTTTCATGTCGACGTGGCGCTGGAAATCCCGCGCGCGGAGAACGTCGACATGATCGCCGACAGCGTGGCCAACGCCCTCAAGCACAAGGCCGAGGTTTTGTTCGATGCCGAGCATTTCTTCGACGGCTACAAGGCCAACAAGGCCTATGCCCTGGACTGCGTCAAGGCGGCCTACGATGCCGGCGCTCGCTGGGTGGTGCTGTGCGATACCAACGGCGGAACCTTGCCGCACGAAATCGAACGCATAGTTGGCGAGGTGACGCGGAGCATCCCTGGAAGTCACCTTGGCATCCACTGCCACAACGACACGGAAAACGCGGTGGCCAATTCCCTGGCCGCGCTCACGGCCGGCGCGCGTCAGGTTCAGGGCACCTTGAACGGCCTTGGGGAACGCTGCGGCAATACCAACCTCGTTTCGCTGATCCCGACGCTTAAGCTCAAGACCGATTTCGAGACCGGCATTTCCGGCGAGCAGTTGAGCCAGCTTACCAGGGCGTCGCGTCTTCTGGACGAACTCTTGAACCGGGCGCCGGCGCGCAACGCGGCCTACGTCGGCGACAGCGCCTTCGCGCACAAGGGCGGCGTCCACGTATCGGCGGTCGAGAAGGACCCGCGCACCTACGAGCATATAGACCCGGCCGCGGTCGGCAACCGGCGCCATTTCGTGGTCTCGGACCAGGCCGGGCGGGCCAATGTGCTGGCCCGCTTCCGCGAACTCGACATCGATGTCGCGGTCGACGACAAGCGCCTCACCGCCCTGATCGATCAGGTCAAGGCGCGCGAGTTCGAGGGCTATGCCTACGACGGCGCCGACGCGAGCTTCGAGCTTCTGGCCCGGCGCGCCTTTGGAAGCGTGCCCAGCTATTTCAAGCTGACCCGTTTCCGGATCATGGACGACCGGCGCTGGAATGCGCGCGGCGAGCTGGTCACGGAATCGGAAGCCACGGTCCAGATCGAAGCCGGCGGCCGGCAGCGTATGGAAGTCGCGACCGGCAACGGCCCGGTGAACGCCTTGGACAACGCGCTCCGTAAAGCTTTGCTGCCGCTCTATCCGGCGCTCGAGGACATGCGCCTGGCCGACTACAAGGTGCGTATCCTCACGCCCCAGGCGGGGACCGGCGCGGTCACCCGGGTGATGGTCGAAAGCGCCGACAAGGACGGGCGGCGCTGGACCACGGTCGGCGTGTCGCCCAACATCATCGATGCCTCCTTCAACGCCCTCCACGACGGCATCACCTGGAAGTTGATGCAGGAAGACGTGGCGGCGGGGGGCACCTTGGCATGAGCCGGGATTCTTACAACAACCGCTTCACCCCCACCCCGGCCCTCCCCCGTCGAGGGGGAGGGAGAAATAAGGGCGATTCCCCCTCGTTCCCTCCCCCCTTGAGGGGGAGGGTTAGGGTGGGGGGGCGCGCTCTCAGTCACCGGATCGATGCCGCTAATGGCCGGCACCGATAAAACCAAGGCGGCGGCCCAGGGCGGACCGGCGGTTATCCTCGTCGATCCGCAACTGGGCGAGAATATCGGCATGGTGGCGCGGGCCATGCTGAACTGCGGCCTGGTAGATCTGCGCCTGGTCCGCCCGCGCGACGGCTGGCCCAGCCGCCAGGCCGAAGCGGCGGCTTCGGGCGCCGATGAGGTGTTGGAGCGCGCGCGCGTATTCTACACCCTGGGCGATGCCATCGCCGACCTGGAGCGCTTGTACGCGGCGACAGCGCGTACCCGCGACATGACCAATGTCATGGTGACCCCGCGTCAGGCGGCGATCGAGGTGCGCGCGGCGGAGGCGGCGGGCGGCAAGGTCGGATTGCTGTTCGGGCCGGAACGCTCCGGCTTGACCAGCGACGATGTCGCCTTGGCCGGCGCCATCATACAGGTGCCCCTTAATCCCGCGTTTTCCTCCCTGAACCTGGCTCAGGCGGTTCTGCTGATCGGCTATGAATGGTACCAGGCGGCAGACGAGACCCCGGCGCGGGTCTTGTCCATGGGCGCCAACCGCCCGGCCACCAAGGCGGAACTGCTCAATTTTTTCGAACGCCTGGAGGAGATGCTGGAGGATACCGGGTTCCTGCGCCCGCCGGAGCGCCGCCCGGCCATGGTGCGCAATCTGCGCGCTCTCTTCACCCGCGCCGATCTGACCGAGCAGGAGGTCCGCAGTCTTCATGGCGTCGTCAGCGCCCTGATCGGCAAGAAACGGCCGAAATCCGGCTGAATAGGGGCTTGCCCCGGCCATCGGGAACCGCGGCTTAGCGGAAATTTTACCAAGGTGCGCCCAGACTCGCAGTCCTTGCCCCGCCTTGCCGATCGGACCGTTGAGTGAGCCAAGTTAGTCATCCGTTATTCGGGCGGATCGCCGTCGGGTCGCGCCTGGGCGAAATCCCGGCCCGCACTGTCCAGGCGCTTGCCTTGGCCGCCGTGGCGGGCTTCGCGGCCGTGGTGCTGTACTATTTTCACGACCGGTTTTGGTGGGGTCCCTCGGACGGCGCCTACGCCCATGTCGCCGAGCGAATCTTGGCCGGGGAGGTGCTGAACCGGGACGTTCAGGATATTCACGCGGGCTACATCAATTTCGCCAACGCGGCGGCCATGGCGATATTCGGCTCCAAGCTGGTGGCGCTGCGCTATCCCCTGGTGCTTCTGACCTTCATTCAGACTTGTCTGGTTTTCTTCTTCCTGCTGCCGCGCGGCACGGCCATGGCCGTGGCCGGGGGCGTGACCATGGCGGCCTTGTCCTTCGTCCAGTTTCTGGAACCGACCGCCAACTGGTACGCGCTTTTTCTGTCCACGACCCTGATCGCGGCGCTGATTTGGATACCCCGGCGGAGTCCATGGCGGCTATTGGCCGTGGGTTTCTTGCTCATGGGCCTGTTCCTGTTCCGCCAGCTCTCCGGCGTACTGGTGGGGATAGGCGTGCTGACCTATTTGCTGTGCGAGGCGCCGCCCAGCGCGGTAAGACCGCGCCGTTCCGCCGACCTATGGCTCAGCCGCGGCTTGCTGGGGATCATGGGCACGGGCTTGACGGTTTATCTGCTCGCCAAGACGACGCCCTTCGCCACCGCGCTCTACGGTCTGGGGCCTCTCGCGATCATGGTTTGGGCCGGGGTTCACGGGAATTGCCGCAACCGCGAGACCGCCGCGATGATGATGTATATTTTTGGCGGTGCCGTCCTCGCCCTGGCGCCCTTGCTGGGCTACCACCTGATCAACGGATCGGTTTCCGATTGGATCGGCGACACGGTGGTCGTCGCCTTCTCCCTGACCCAGCTGCCCTTCTTCGAGAGGTCGGGCTATGGCACCATGTTGCTGTATTTGGCGCTGTCCGCCGGTTTTTCCGCCGATCCGGCAAGCGTCGTCAACGGCGGCTACATGGTCGTGCTTATCCTGCTCGCCCCGGTCACCGCGGTCGTGACGCTGCTGGCGCTTCGCCGCCACGGCGCGGCGTCCGGCGCCCGTCCCTATCTGTTGCCCGTCTTGGCCTTGTTTCATGCCCTGGGCGCGCTTCACTACCAGGTTCTGATCTATCTCATGTACACGGTGGCCCTGACTTTCGCGGGTTTTTTGCGGCTCTGCGCCGAGGGGCCTTCCTGGGCGCGCCGGGGATCGCTTGGGCTGGCCTTATTCTTGAGCGCCACGGGACTGTATTTTCAGGCCGGTCAACCCATGAGCCGGGAATGGTCGGAGGTGGCGGCGGGGGTGCGCGTGCCGACGTTCGCAGCTCCCGGCATAAAGAAGGCCGGAGTGCGAATGGACTCGGAAGATGCCGCGGACTACGAGGCCCTGGTCGCGCTTATCGAACGCGAGACGCCGGCGGACGGCGCGATTCTGGTCTTGCCGGTTAATCCCGAGCTTTACTTTCTTTCCGGCCGCCGCAACCCGACCCGCTTTTTCAATTCGGCATTCGGCCTAAGAACGCAAAGCGACTTGCGGTCGGTTCTTGGGATACTTAGGCGCGACCCCCCGGCCTTGGTATTTTTCCGGCCCGACGACCCCTACGAGACCGAAAACGGGCGCCGGCTCATGGAATACGTGCAGGCCCGCTATGAACCGCTGCCATCCCAGGGCGGCTTCGACATTTACCGCTACCGGCCCAACACCACCATATACCGGCCGCAGCTTGGGGTGGCGCCATGATCGTCAATATCGGATTGTTCACCCTCTATGTTTTGGTCAGCTCCTTTGGGTTGTTCAAACTGAAGAGCGCCAGCGGCTTACTGTCGGCCGATTTTATCGTGGGATTCGCGTTCTACGGCGCTGGGTTCTTGATTTGGTATAGCGTCCTGACCCGCTTGCCGCTGTCGGTCGTTTTCCCGATCGCGGCCGGCAGTCTCGTGGTCGCGACACAGATCGTCGGCTATGTGTTCTTGGGCGAGGCCATCCGCGTGGTTCACACCGGCGGCATCGCCTTGATCCTGGCGGGCATCGTTCTGATTTTCGTCCGGATTTAGGGCCGAAGCGGGCTAGCGCTACATACCCGAGTTGCTTAACCGCGCCTGCATGGCGGCCACGGGCAATTCCGCCTGGGATCGCGCGCCCGCTTCGCTTTGCTCGCGGACGATGTAGCTGGGCCTGCCCTTGACCTCGGTAAGCACCTTGCCGAGGTACTCGCCCAGAATACCGAGCATGAGCAACTGGACGCCGCCGAAGGTCATGATCCCGACCAGCAGCGAGGCCCAGCCCGATATGACGGAGCCGGCGAACAGCTTGAGCAGCAAGGCGTAGCCCGCGTAGGTCAGCCCCAGACCGGCCATGATCACGCCCAGGTAGGTCGAGAACCGCAAGGGCCGGGTGCTGGATGACGTGATCCCATCCAGGGCCAACGCCATCATGCGCTGGAAGTTGTATTTCGCCACCCCTTGAGCGCGCTCATCCGGCGTGTAGGCGATGTAGCACTGGCGAAAGCCGAGCCAGGGCAGGGTTCCGCGCAAAAACAGGGTGCGTTCCTCGAGCGATATCAGGGCCTCGACCACACGCCGGTCCAGCAGCCTGAAATCCGAGGCGCCGGGGCGGATCTCGAAATCGCTGATCGAGTTCACGAAGCGGTAAAACAGCCTCGATGTCCAGCGCTTGAAGGCCGGGGTCTTGGGGTCGTCCTCGCGCACCATGTTCACGACCTCGAAGCCGTCGCGCCAGCAATCGACCATCTCGGCGATGTGTTCCGGCGGGTGTTGCAGGTCGGCGTCCAGGGTAATGACGCAATCTCCGCTCGCCCGGTCGAGGCCGGCCTTGAGCGCGCTCTGGTGGCCGAAATTACGCGATAGGGAAAGGAAGCGGAAGCGCGGGTCCCCGGCCGCGAAGCCGCGTAAAATCGCCGGGGTGCGATCCTGGCTGCCGTCGTCGACGATCAGAATTTCGACGTCGCCGTACTGGCTAAGCGCGCGCGTCAGCCGGTCCTTCAAAAGCGGTAGATTGTCCGCCTCGTTGAAGGCTGGAACGACGACGCTGATTCTGCCTTCGCGCATGGGTTGGAACGCCTGTGCGATATTGGACGGGTGGGCCCTGGTTCCCCGCCTCTGTGCCCAAGCTCATGAAAACATGAAGCCTTTAAGGCCCTCTTAAGGCCTCTGGCCGCCAAGCGCCCTAGGGGCGCGTCCCCGCGGTTTCAGCAGGGTGGCCAGGGAATGCAGGATCAGGGCGGCGATGACCACGGCGCCGCCGATCAGGGCCCGGACGCTTGGCGTCTCCGCCAACACCAGCCAAACCCAGAATGGACCCAGCACGGTCTCCAGAAGCAGAATCAGCGCCACCTCCGGCGCCGGCAGATAGCGCGGTCCCAGGCTGGTCAAACCGAAGGAGACCGGCAGCACCACCACCCCAAGGACCAGCAGGATCCAAACCTCGCCGGGGGCGATGGAGAAGGGGGAAGCGATGGGGAGCACGAGCAAGGCGCTCAAACCGCCGCTGAGGGCCATGGCGGGGACCATGTTGAGGGCCCTGGCCCGGCGGATCAGCGATAGGGCGCCGGCCATGCAGGCCGCCGTGCCTAGGGCCGCCAGGTCGCCGCCCAGGGTGCCGCCGTGTCGAGAATCGGAGACCAGGATCGCGATGCCCGCGAAGGCGCCCAGGATCGCCAGCCAGGTGCGCGTGGGCACCGGCTCGCTCAGGAATAGCCAACACAGGATGGCGGTGATCAAGGGCGCGGCGGCCACGATCACCAGGGTATTGGCGACGCTGGTATTGTGCAGTGCCAGGATGAAGAGGACCGAGCCGAGGGCGAACAGCGCGGCGATGGCCAGCCCGGTCTGACCGATGGCGAGGAAAAGCGCCAGGGTCCGGCCCCGGTAAATAACGGCCAGCGCCAGGGTCAAAACCACCATCAGAAGGAATCCGCGCCAGAAAACCATGGACCAGGAATCCAGCCCGATCAGGCGCACCAGAAGGCTGTCCGGGGTCAGAACCAGAACCCCCAGGATCGTGATCGCCAAGCCTTTGATATGGTCGGGCAGGTTTCTCATGGCCGTCTTCTCACATGGGTAATCGGGTTTGACAAGCGCGGTCCGGGCCGTATAGTCCGCCGATTCTTCCCGGGAACGCGGGCCGAGGGATTTGCCCCTGCGCCCCGCCCATGAGGTTTAAAGATCTCTGGGCCTACCGGGACAACGGCGAAAAGCCATAAAAAGGAGATGCCCGCTCATGTCGAAGCGGATCGAGTCCAAATACAAGATCAACAGGCGCCTGGGCGCCAACCTCTGGGGCCGGCCCAAGAGCCCGGTCAACAAGCGCGACTACCCGCCGGGGCAGCACGGTCAACGCCGCCGCAAGGTTTCCGACTACGGCACCCAGCTTCAGGCCAAGCAGAAGCTGAAGGGTTATTACGGAAACATCGGCGAGCGCCAGTTCCGCCGCCTTTACCAGGAAGCGACCCGGCGCCGGGGCGATACCGGTCAGAACCTGATCGAGTTGTTGGAGCGCCGCCTGGACGCGGTCGTCTACCGCGCCAAGTTCGTGCCGACCGTGTTCGCCGCGCGCCAGTTCGTGAACCACGGCCACATCACCGTCAACGGCAAGAAGGTCAACATCCCCTCTTACCGGGTCAAGGACGGCGACGAGATTCAGGTCAAGGCCAAGAGCCGCGAGCTCGAACTGGTCTTGCAGGGCGTCGAATCGCCCGAACGCGATACCCCCGACTATCTCGAGGTCAATCACAACGACATGAAGACTCGCTTCGTGCGCGGCCCGAAACTGGAAGACGTGCCCTATCCGGTCAAGATGGAACCGAATCTGGTCATCGAATATTACTCGCGCTAAGAGTTATAGCCATCCGCGCCGCACTTGCGGCGTGTGGGAAAATCAGGAAAGCTGCTTGGCGGAGACGCTAAGCGGCTTTTTTGTTGGGGGTTGGGCGATGGCGTCGGCTGTCGCGGGAGCAGGAATTACGGTGACGGCACTCTAATGAATGCACTGTCACCGTAATCCGTCGCAATCCCCCGAACCGCGCGTCGCCGGCTCATGAACCGGCACTATGTATTAAGCGGCGGAAACCTTTTCGACGAAACTATTCACGTCGTTGTCCATGGATTCCGCGCGCTGCCCCAGATCATGCACAATAGACTGAATTTGATCGACGGACGTTACCGTGGTTTCCGCGCCGCTTGCCACCCCGCTAATCGTGTCGGCAACAACTCCGACCTGCTTTACAGCGTGCTGAATGCTGGAACTTATCTCGTTGACCACGGAGCGTTGCTCATCGACGGTCGCGGCGATTGTCGTCCCCGTGTCCGCGATTTCATTAATCGCCTCGCCAATGTTTTCAATGGCCGTGACGGCTTCGCTGGTGGCGTTTTGCATGCCGGAAACTTGGACAACGATTTCCTCTGTCGCCTTGGCCGTCTGGTTGGCCAGATTCTTGACTTCTGAAGCGACGACGGCAAAACCCTTACCGGCCTCTCCGGCGCGTGCCGCCTCGATAGTCGCGTTGAGTGCCAGTAGATTCGTCTGCTCGGCGATATCGTTGATTAGACCGACAACTTCACCAATTTTATTTGCCGCCGCGGAAAGGGACTGAATTGTAACATCGGCTCTTTTCACTCGCTCAACCGCATCGATACCCATTTCCGAGGCCCGGTCCACCTGTTGGGAAATTTCACCGATCGAGGTGGAGAATTCTTCCGTCGCCGCCGCCACGCTACCCACACTGGCCGATGCTTCGCCCGCTGAATTTGAAACCATGGACGATTGCTGGCTGGTATCGGTAGCGGTCTGCTGCATGTTTTCCGCGGACGTCTGTATTTGGGTTGCCATGCCGCGAAGCGACTGCACGACCTCTTGCAGATTGCTGCCCATGGAACTGGCTTCCGATGTGAATGTCTCGGTTTTATTCCTCATCGCATCGAGGCCATTGTTGACGATGGCGGCGCGAGTCTTGAAATCGCCGATAATGCCTGTCAGCTGGATGGTCCTGAAAAATTCACCCTTGGCCGCGGAAGCCATGGCGGCACCTGCTTCTCTGGCGAATGCTTCGGTGCGGTCGAGCAGTCGGTTCACACATAGTTGCAGCTCCCTGACTTCACCGGTGCCGCGTAAATTGATGACACGGGCATTAAGGTCCCCGCCCGCCGCGGTAGACAGTGACGCTATCGAGCGAGAAATGATGGCTGCGATAGAGGACATTTTCCAGACGATCATCCCCGTCAACGCCAAGCCTAAAATCGAAATTATCAGGGAGATTATAAAAGCCCTAGTGGTTTGCCCTTCCTCGGCGGCAATTTCGTGTTCGACCTGATTGACATTTGCTGCCACCAAATCGTCGACCAATATTTTGATTGCATGAAGATTGGTGTTAATTTCTTCCGCTGACTCATCGAATGCACTCATCAAGGCATTCCCGCCGGCGGGGCCTTCGGCTATGTAGGACTTGGCCATTCGCTGGCCATTCTCATAATAGCTTGAAAATGAGCGATGCGCGGCAGTGAGTTTGTTAAGTATCTCGTTGTTTTGTATTTTTGCCGCCAAGGCTTCCGCCTTGCGAATATCGGCCTCGAATTTTGTTGCGTATTCAGCGGCTAAGTCGAAACCATCGTTTAAGCCGTCAAGGCCTCTGGTTGCCGAAATATCCGTTAACCATTGTTGAACCTGAACAACGTCCATTTGGATATCGTTGCTCGCCTGTAAAAGGGGGATGACAGAGTGAGATTGAGTACCGTAGTCCACCGCTATTTGATGGGTGGTCGCGCGTAAATCCAAGATAGTCCAAATCGAATTTATAGTGCCCGCCAAAATGGCCGCAGCTAAAAGAAGTCCCGCTATTTTGGCCTGGAGACTCAAGTTAACAGAACTAAAATTTGACATAACTACATTCCATTATACTAGATGGGGAAGGGGACGAAGCCTTAGAGGGATAGGACAAACTGGTCATAGCGGACGCCCTTGTCCTTTAAGATGCCAAGCAGCATTTGAAAGGATGCCGCGAGTCCCTGCTTCCGGTCCGAAGATTGCGTTTCCGCTGTAATGAGCGATTTGTATAAAGGCTTGATCACGTCCATGGCCGACTTGGTTGGAACGCGCCGGTTAGAATGATAGCCAATGATCTGTCCCTTGCTATCGAGGTTTGGCGAAATATGCGCGTTCACCCAATAGTGGTCGCCCGATTTGGTGCGATTCACCACATAGGCGAATATTTCTTCGCCCCCTTGAACCGTGTCCCACAACAGTTTGAATACGCAGCGGGGCATTTCGGGATGGCGGATAAAATTGTGCGATTGGCCGAGCACTTCTTTCTCCGTGAAATCCGAAATGTCGAGAAAGATATCGTTGGCATACTCGATCCGTCCCTCTAGGTCGGTTTTGGAAACGATGATCTCGCTGTCGGGAAAAGTTCTCTCGACCCCTGTAAGCTGGGCTGTTGAGCGTGCCATGGGTAACCTCCTGAAATCGATTCCGCCTCACGGCGAGCCGCGATTAGAAGTGTTGAATTCTTAAGAACGTAAAATCACCCTGCCAAAAACCGGGTTGATATGACGTCCTGCGATAGTATTCACATTTATATTGTGGTTACCCTAAAGGTGTAACTATTTGGTGAAGGCGAGCCGAAATTGCTCAGTAGTTGTATGGCTTTACAGCGATGGTTATGGCCCAGCGCGGCCCCTATCGGCCGCTAGTTTCGCCCGAATCCAAAAGCTCTTCTTCTTCGTACTCGGCGCCGGTCGATAGATCGCCGCCGCGGGCCATGAGCGGTACGTAGGGGGCCTGCTCGTCCATGGGGACCGGTTCGCTCGCGGTCATGCGGTACAGGGTGAAGGTGCCAAGGAAGGCGGTCACGGCCGCCAGATACCAGAAAAAACCGCTGGGCCCGCTCAGGTCCATGGCCGCCGAGGCGAGCAGGGGGCCGAAGATGGAGCCGGTACCGAACAGCACCACCAGGCCGCTGCTGGCGGCGACGATTTGATCCGGCTTCAGATGGTCGTTGGTGTGGGCGACGCTCAAGGAATACACCGGCAAGGCCAGGCCGCCGAAGATACTGCTCGCGACGATCAGGGCGAGCACGCTTCGCTCCGCCAGAACCCCGGCCGCGACGCAGGCCACGGCGGCGCCGAAGCTGACCAGGGCGATCACTTGCCGGCGGTCTATGGCGTCCGAGAACCGCCCGATCGGCCATTGCAGTAAGGACCCCCCCAGGGTGACCGCGGCCATGAAGATTGCTACCCCGCCGACGTTCATGCCAATGGCGGTGGCGTAGACGGCGCCAAGGCTGAAAAACGCGCCCTGGGTCAAGCCATTGATCACGGTCGCGACCGCGCCGAGCGGGGAAATACGAGCGAGCTCGCGCAAGCCCAAGGGCGAGGAGACCTCGAAGTGCGGCGCCGGACGCGGGCTCAGGAGGATCGGCACCAGGGCCGCCGAAACTACGATGGACGACAGGATGAACAACACGAATCCATCGGGATCGGCGGCGGTCAGCAAAAGCTGTCCGATGGCCAGGCCGCTGTATTGCGTGAGCATGTAGATCGCGAGCATGCGACCGCGTGTCTCGTTGCCGCTGCCCGCGTTGAGCCAGCTTTCGGCGACCACGTAAAGCCCGGCGAAGCTGAATCCGGCCAGGGCGCGCATGGCGATCCAGCTTACCGGATCGACCCAGAGGCTGTGAACCAGGGCGGCGATGGAGGCGATGGAGGCCAGGGCGGCGAAGACCCGGACGTGGCCGACGGTCTCGATGATCCGGGGCGTCAGCCAGGTGCCGGCGAAGAAGCCGGCGAAATAGCCGGACATGACCAGGCCGGTGACCAGATTCGCGAAACCCTCGTTGGCTGCCCGCACGCCGAGCAGGCTGACCAGCAGGCCGTTGCCGACCATGAGCAGGGCCATGCCGGCCAACAGCGGCCAATTGGCCACGGCCGCCGTCAGGGTTGGATTTCTGGAACCCGCCGCCGCGGATGTAGGCAATCCTGAATCGCTGAGCATGATCGTCCTGGCGAGGCGGGAGTGGTTGGGAAAAAGAGCTAAGCTCCGTTTGGGGCGTAATCCTTGAGGTCGGCTTCTTCCGTCTTCGCGAAGGCAATCTCAATGTGATTCCCGTCGGGATCGTGAATGTTGATTTGGCGCAGCTCCAAGCCGGGCACAAGGGAAATCCGATAGGCGATCTTTAATTTTCGCAGGTGAGAAAGGAAGCCGGCTAAACGCTCGGCCTGGAAGGCGAAATGTTCGATGCGCGGCTCACCGGCCTCGGGCGTTTTGGGGACCTCGACCAGGTGCAGCGCCGCCCGGCCATCGGGCGTATAGAGCCAGGCCCCGGCTCTGGGGAAGGGCGGGCGCTTACCCACGTCGAGATCAAGCACGTCCTTATAGAATGCCGTCATGATCGCAAGCCGCGACGTGCGGATGTTGACGTGATCGAGGTATTTTAGGGGCATGAAGTTAGTCTCAATCGCGCGTCGTATGCGGACCCGCCCGAGCAGGTTCCCGGAACCGCAAGTCCCCCACCCCAACCCTCCCCCTCAAGGGGGGAGGGAGAATAAGGCAATGCTCTTCCTCTAACTCCCTTCCCCTTCGATGGGGGAGGGCCGGGGTGGGGGTGACAGTTTAGCCAAGTAATCCCGGCACCCGAAGACGCGCCGCTTTCCTGTCCACAGACCCTAGGACGCCACTTGCGCCGGCACGCCCTTGTCCTTGAACAGGGTTTCCAGCTCGCCCGATTGGAACATCTCGCGCACGATGTCGCAGCCGCCCACGAACTCGCCCTTGATGTAGAGCTGCGGCACCGTCGGCCAGGAACTGAAGTCCTTCACGCCCTGACGCAGGCCGGGGTCTTGCAGGACATCGATACCCTTGAACTTGACCCCCATGTGCGAGAGCACCTGGACCACGGCGGCCGAGAAGCCGCATTGCGGAAAGACGGGTGTCCCTTTCATGTAAAGCACAACGTCGGTGGCGTCGATTTCCTCGCGAATGCGTTTCGCTATCATATTGTCCATATTGCTCGCGTCCTTGTTTTCCGGGCGGCCCGTTTGGGTCCGGCCACTTACCTAAATCCTAAATGCCTAGTTCTCGGGCGGGGTCGTGGTTTGCAAGGCGAGGGCATGCAATTCGCCGCCCATGCGTCCCTGCAGGGCCTCGTAAACCATCTGGTGCTGCTGAACCCGGGTCTTACCCTCGAAGGCCTTGGATACCACATAGGCGGCGTAATGATCGCCGTCGCCGCGCAGATCCTCGATATTGACCTGGGCGTCCGGGATGCCCTGTTTTATCAAGTTCTCGATCTCGGACGGTGACATCGCCATGCCTAAGTGATCCCTTCTTTCGGCGCCAAGGCCGGTTCAGTTTTCCGCCGTATCGCCCATGTAGGCCGGTAGCCAATCCTCGTGCGCGGCCCGCAGCTCGTCCAAGGATATGGGCGCTCCACCCGGCAGCGTCAACGTTTCACCGCCGGTGGTCCCGACCTTGGCCGCCGGCACCCCGGCGCCGCGCGCGGCCTTCAGCACCGGGCCGGCCGCCGGCACGGTAACAAGATAGCGCGCCTGATCTTCACCGAACAACCATGCATGAAGCGGGGGTAATCCGCCATCGTCCGGTAAGGACAAAACAGCGCCCAGCGACCCGGCCAGGGCCATTTCGGCCAGGGCGACGGCCAGGCCGCCGTCCGAGAGATCGTGGCAGGCGGTGACCTGGCCGTTTTCTATGAGCCCACGCACGAAATCGCCGTTGCGGCGCTCTGCCGCCAGATCGACGCGCGGCGGCGCGCCCTCGCGCCGGCCCTCGATCTCACGCAGATAGAGAGAGGCGCCCAGGTGTCCCTCGCCGGCGCCGATCAAGACGATATCCTCGCCCTCGGCCTGGAACGCGACGGTCGCGGTGCGCGCCAGATCCTCGATCAGTCCGACGGCGCCGATGGTGGGGGTCGGCGGGATCGCCTTGCCGTTGGTTTCGTTGTAAAGCGACACGTTGCCCGAGACGACCGGGAAGTCCAGCGCTCGGCAGGCTTCGCCGATGCCTTGAACGCAGCCGACGAATTGCCCCATGACCTTGGGCCGCTCCGGATTGCCGAAGTTCAAATTGTCGGTCACCGCCAGGGGCCGCGCGCCGGTCGCGGTCAGGTTGCGCCAGGCCTCGGCCACCGCTTGCATACCGCCGTCATGAGGCGCGGCTTGGCAATAACGCGGGGTGCAGTCGGTGGTGATCGCCAGGCCGCGATTAGTGCCGTGGATGCGCACCACCGCCGCGTCGCCGCCGGGCCGCGCCGCCGTGTCGGCCATGACCATGTGGTCGTACTGTTCCCATATCCAGCGCCGGGAACACAGATCGGGACAGGCCAGCAACCGCAGCAGCGCCGCTCCGGTGTCGGCCGGCGCTGGGACCTCGCTGGGCGCCAGGGACGGGGCCTGTGGGGTATTCACGTAGGGCCGCCGGTATTCCGGTGCCGCCTGGGCCAGGGGATCGATCGGCAGGTCGCCGACGATCTCGCCGTGCATTTTCAAGACCATACGGCCGCTGTCGGTCAGATGGCCGATGACCGCGAAATCCAGGTCCCATTTCTCGAAGATGCGCCGCGCCAGTTCCTCGCGTTCCGGCTTGAGGACCATGAGCATGCGCTCCTGGCTTTCCGACAGCATCATCTCGTAGGGGGTCATGCCGTCCTCGCGGCACGGCACGCGGTCGAGATCGAGATCGACCCCGAGACCGCCCTGGGACGCCATCTCGAAGGACGAAGAGGTCAGGCCCGCCGCGCCCATGTCTTGTATGGCGACGATGGCGTCGGTCGCCATGAGTTCCAGGCAAGCCTCGACCAAAAGCTTCTCGGTGAAGGGATCGCCGACCTGTACCGTGGGGCGCTTTTCCTCCGCGCCCTCGCCGAATTCGGCCGAGGCCATGGTCGCCCCATGGATGCCGTCGCGACCGGTCTTGGAGCCGGTATAGACGACCGGATTGCCGATGCCGCTGGCCTGGGAGGTGAAGATCCGGTCCTGGGGCGCGATGCCGACGGTCATGGCGTTGACCAGGATGTTGCCGTTGTAACCGGGATCGAAATTGACCTCGCCGCCGACCGTGGGCACGCCGATGCAGTTGCCGTAGCCGCCGATGCCTTCGACCACGCCTGCCACCAGGTGCCGGGTCTTGGGATGTTCGGGGTCGCCGAAGCGCAGGGCGTTCAAGTTGGCGACCGGGCGCGCGCCCATGGTGAAGACATCGCGCAGGATACCTCCGACCCCGGTCGCGGCGCCCTGATAGGGTTCGATGAAACTGGGATGGTTGTGGCTTTCCATCTTGAAGATGGCCGCCAGTCCCTCGCCGATGTCGATCACGCCGGCATTCTCGCCGGGGCCGTGAATCACCCATGGCGCCGCGGTCGGCAGGGTCTTGAGCCACACCTTCGAGGATTTATAGGAGCAATGCTCCGACCACATGACCGAAAAGATGCCAAGCTCCAGGAGGTTCGGCGCCCGTCCCATGATCTCCAGGATGCGCTCGTACTCCTCGCCCGAAAGGCCGTGTTGGGCGATGACGTTGGGAGGGATGACTTTGCTCACGGTATCGTCGCTCACGATAGGGCCTCGACCAGGCCGTCGAACATGGGCCGGCCATCGGTGCCGCCCAGCGCCGGGTCGGCCAGGCGCTCGGGGTGCGGCATGAGGCCCAGCACGGTCTTGGTTTCGTTGAACACGCCCGCGATGTTGGCGGCCGAGCCATTGGGGTTCGAGGGTCCGGTCAAGGCGCCCTCGGGATCGCAATAGCGAAAGGCGATCTGGCCCCGGTCTTCCAGGCGCGCCACGTCTTCGCCGCCGGCGATGTAGTTGCCGTCGTGATGAGCGACGGGAACGCGGATCGTCTGGCCTTGCTCATAGCGGCTGGTAAACAGGCTCTGGCCGGTCTCGACGCGCAGGTTCACGTCCCGGCACACGAACTTCAGGCTGGCATTGCGGATCAGGGCGCCGGGCAGGAGCCCGGCCTCGGTCAGGATTTGGAAACCGTTACAGATCCCCAGCACCGGCACGCCCTTTTCGGCGCGGCCCACGACCTCCTTCATGACCGGGGATTGCGCGGCCATGGCGCCGCAGCGCAGGTAATCGCCATAGGAAAAACCGCCCGGCAGGACGATCAGATCGACCTTCTCGAAATCGGCGTCCTTGTGCCAGACCATGACCGGGGCGGTGCCCGGGGCGTGGCGCGCCATGGCTTCGGCCAGCGCGACCTGCACGTCGCGATCGCAATTCGATCCGGGAAAGACGATGACTGCCGCCTTCATTTCGTGCGGGCCTCGCCCTTCGACAGGCTCAGGGTGAGGTCCTCATGCTGAGCTTGTCGAAGCATGATGTGGGTTCACCTCGGCAATCTGAAGTTTCGGCGGCACTAAACGTCCAGTTCTATGGCGTAATTCTCGATCACGGTGTTGGCCAGCAGCTTTTCGCACATATCGCGCAAACTCTCGCGGGCCCTTGCTGGATCGGTTTCCGATAGTTCAAGCTCGATCACCTTGCCTTGGCGCACCTGCTCGACACCCTCGAAGCCGAGGCCGGATAGCGCCTTATGGATGGCCTTGCCTTGGGGGTCGAGGACCCCCGGTTTAAGGGTGACGTGAACGTGGGCTTTCACGGGGACGGCTTCTCCCGAAACGCGGCGATGCCCCTGGAGTCTCGCATGGAGTCGCGAAGGGCTGGGGCGCGCAATCTAGCCGCCGCCCCGGTGCGTGACAAGAAGGCCTGGGCCGAAGATGGCCGCGCCGGGCGGGCGGCCGCGCGCGGGGCCGGGGACCGGGGCGCGCGGCAAAACCCCAGGCTTTCCCAGACCTCGCCGCAGGCTCGTTCCGGCGTTAGGAATAATAACTTACTTAAGAGACAATTAGCCGTATGCCGGCCGGCCGGAACTCTCCCGGATTTAACAAAGTGTGTGCGTTTATTTGTGCTTAACGACATTTAGATGGGTATTTGTCCACAACGTCATCCACAAGAATAAAAACCTAATACTTGCCAAATGGTGTACGGATCGCTAGGTTATTCATTAGTTGTTATTTATTTCAAGTTCGAGGGAACCGGTGGTTAGTCCATATCTGCTTAAGCCGCTGAGGGCGCTGGAGGAGGTCCTGGTCATGAACGGGGCCTTGCCGGTCGCGCACGACTCGGCGCCACCGCGATTATCGCCCGGCAGCGTGTCCGGCACCGTGGCCGCGATCCTTCGGCGGCAGGGCCGAATTTCCCGGCCCCACGTTGTCTGGGTCAACGAACCCGAAACGCCCGCCGAGAAGCCGCGCAAAAAAGACTGAATTTCACGAAATACGGTATTTCTCGGAATACGGTATTTTCCGGAATAAGACGCGCGCGACCCCCGCGCCTCACGTGACCAGGGTTGGCCGGGTTCCCTCCGCCGGGATCGTGTCAGGTAACACACCCAGGCGGCGGGCCACCTCCTGATAAGCTTCCTCGACCTTGCCCAGGTCGCGCCGGAAGCGGTCCTTGTCCATCTTCTCGTTGGTCTTGATATCCCATAGGCGGCATGAATCCGGGCTGATCTCATCGGCCACGACGATGCGCATCTCGTCGTCCTCCCAGAGGCGGCCGAACTCGAGCTTGAAATCGACCAGCCGTAGTCCAACACCCAGGAACAGGCCCGACATGAAGTCGTTCACGCGCAGCGCCAGCGGCACCATGTCGTCGAGGTCCTGGTTACTGGCCCAGCCAAAGGCGGTGATGTGCTCCTCCGAGACCATGGGATCGCCCAGCTCGTCCTTCTTGTAATAGTACTCGATGATCGGCCGCGGCAGGGGCGTGCCTTCTTCGATTCCCAGGCGTTTCGAGATCGACCCGGCGGCCACATTACGCACCACGACCTCGATCGGGATAATCTCCACCTCGCGAATGAGCTGCTCGCGCATATTGAGGCGGCGCACGAAGTGGGTCGGGACACCGATCTCCGCCAGGCGAAGCATCAGGTATTCGGAAATGGCGTTGTTCAGCACGCCCTTGCCGGAAATGGTTCCGCGTTTCTCGTTATTGAAAGCGGTGGCGTCGTCCTTGAAATACTGGACCAGCGTGCCGGGCTGCGGGCCTTCGAACATGACCTTGGCCTTGCCTTCGTGGATACGCCTGCGTCGCATTTTACCCCCCTCCTGGGAACCGCCGCGCCAACCAAAGGAACACCCCAGGGGCCGCAGGCTGGATCATAGCAATTGGTTAGGGCCCGTACAATCGCGGCCCCGGGTCCCCAGTCCCAAGGTGCTAAATTTGGATCTCCTCGAAGGGCGTCCGGTCGGGGCGGCCCGGCGCGAACATCCATATTGGCCCCGCCGGCTTGGCGCGCGCGCTTTGCGGCAGGCCGGGCAGGGCGATCAGGGAACTCGAGACGGTTTCGAAACCGCTTTCGGTGGCCACCGTCATGGCCCCTTGCGGGCCATCGGCGGGATCGAAGCGGCGGCTGGCCAGGATGCGTTTCCAGGCGCCCCAGGTACCCCGGCGCGGGTCCGGCGGCACGGCCGCCTCGAAACGGGGCAGGTAGCTTCGCACCCGCGCGCTCTCGGGATCGTTGCGATCGTGGGCGGTCAGCATGGACAAGCCCACCGGCAGCTCGAAGGCTTCGATCTCGGGGGTCCTGTCGCCGGGTTTTCGCGCCTCGGCGCGGTGGCGCACCCAGTACGCGGTGCGCCGGTCGGCGATGACCATGTTGAAGCTGCGGTAGTCGCCGGGCGCGGCGCGGGTCATGGCCGTGGCCGCGCCCGAGGCGTCGCGGTGCTCCAAGGCGGCGAGGACAAGTCCGCCCCGGCTGCTCTTGCCTTTTCGCGGGCCGAGCGATCCGGCCCGGTTGAGAATACCCGCGGCCACGCCCCAATCGTTTATGCCCAGCCAGGATCCGCCGCCGAGCATATCGAGGCCGGCGAGCGTATGGGGCCGGTCCGGCCAATGGCGGCCTGGGGGGCGCCAGGGCCGGTCGCGCATCTCGTCCCGGTTGGCCGCCAGGATCAGGGGCCAAGGATGTCCGGGGCGGTGCAGGGCGACCAGGGTGCACATGGCGGCTTTCGTTCTTTCCGGCTTGGAAGGTGTTGCGGGGGCGCGGTGATTTGCCTATCTGAACTAAGTAGATATAACGTCCTGCATTCCGTCCCCGACCGGGCGGGCCGGGACGACGGCAATAGCAGGAGGCTCCACCTTATGACCAGCTTCGATAAGCGCGAAAAGGCGTTCGAGGACAAGTACAAGCACGATCAGGAGTTGCAGTTCAAGGTCGAGGTGCGGCGTAACAAGCTGTTGGGCATCTGGGCGGCGGAATTGCTGGGCCTTTCGGGCGCCGACGCCGAGGCTTATACCAAGGAAGTGATCTCTTCCGATTTCGACGAGCCCGGCGACGAGGATGTACTGCGCAAGGTCCTGGCCGATTTCGAAACCAAGACCGTGAATATGAGCGCCCACCGCCTGCGCAACAAGATGGACGAACTCACCGACGCCGCCAAGCAGCAGATAATGGACGAATAGCTGGGCGGCTGGGTCTGACTGCGTCTCGCAACGCTGCCGATTGGGCTTAATACGCTCAGAAAACGCGCATCTTCACTGTTTTTCACATTGTGTGAGGAGCATCATTGTTTCATATATTAGGAATGTATAATTTACCCAATTATTAATGATTTTCAGCGACCATGTTCAAGCGGACAGATCCTTCTTTCATGATTGGCACCTTGACAGTGTTGTTCATGGGCGCGTAGGGTTTTACTGGAATCTACGGAGAACGTTATGAAAAGTAATAAATTCAAGCTATTTGTCATAGGACTGGCTATTGCTTTATCACAGTTCTCTACACTGGAAGTGATAGCACGAGAGATAATAAAGACCGGCAGCATCTGATAATTGCGTTGCTGTTACGGCCTCTCGGTCGTCGTCGTGCGCCCCTTGCGGTGCGACGTCGCGGCGGACGCGCGCCTAGCCGAGAAACCTGCAAGCCCTTACATATACGCCACGTACTTCAGTGCCACCGCACTAGCCTTCCTATTCATTCACGGCCCGATAGGAGGGTTCTCGTAATTTCTTGATGCCGACGAATAGTTGCGATGTTGCTTCTCAGTAAATTAGATTCATCGGATTGCGGTTTCTTAATCTCTTCATTCTTCTCGATTTCTGAAATCAATATTTCCTCTGCCTGATGGAGGGTATCTCGAGCCTCCTGGATTCTCAGGTAATTTATATTAGACAGCGGTTTCTTTATTTCCCGTACTATACTTACATATGAAATTGTATCTAGTATATTTGCTCTTCTAACTAGTGGCATCAGATTGCTTTTTAACGAGTCTTTTTCCAATAATTCATTAAGATGCTGCGCACTATTTTGCGCTTTGATCCACCATTTTTCCGCCGATCGGTCATTTGCTGCAACCGCTTGTGCTGTTCCGTAAGCAAACATGTTATGCACGATTAGTAACGCATTGTCTGCGCGCTCCCCAATATCCTCTAAATAATCCGATCGCTTGGACAACTCGGTCTCTTCAGCCTCTTCGTCTTGGTTCAGGCTCTTTTTTTGCTCATTCAATTCGGCCTTTACTTCATCGATCTTATTTTTCTGGTTCATAAAAAATTTCAAGAGTCCAAAGGCTGGTTTGGCAAATTCATCGGCTTCTCTTTGCCGGCTAAATAGCATATTTGATAATATATAATTGTAGTTCGGAGAAAAATCATCGTCTAAATCTGGATCAGATAATAAATCTATGGCCGCGTTAAAGTTATTGTTAAAGGCAAGCACTTTGGCAATTCCTGCGACAAAGTTAGGCTCATCCAAAATATTTACTAGTAAATTGTATGGATAAGGATTGTCTGGATAAGGATTGTCTGGATAAGGAGGGCAATTCTTAAGAATAGTGATCAATTCCGCAATATCGTCCATTGCCTTTTTTTGTTCATCTAGAAGATTATTGTATATGTTTTGCTTTTCCGAACCATTAGATTCTGTAATTATTTTTGGATGCTTTATCACTTTCCAAAGTTCGAAGAAAAATGGCCTTATCTTCTGCCGTATGAGAGCAATATCGACTAATTGGGTTCGTGCTTCTTCCGCGCAAAGCGTCACTGGTAACATAGCATATTCCATGAATTTGACTGCCTGCTTTTTTTTCTTTACCAGCGCGCGGAGAGAATCTAACTCTTTCTCCAATTCTTTCTGAAAGGTACCACCCTGGTTCGGTACAGCACCGCGTTGATCAAATTTAGATAATTCTTGATTTTTCAGATATATCTCTACTTCTTCGATATAAATTATATCCTGCTGTATCCGATGTGGAAGGTTAGATAGTACACTAAAGCTATTGGTTATTACTGCCGATCTATTGTCAGTGATATTATCCGAAAATATTGCGTGCGATTCGGTATTGGAGAAGCTGACTTGTATTGCCTTAGAATTTATATCTTTTATAGACCCAATCCGTTCAATTATTTGTGGTGCCGCTATGCCAAATAAAAGGAAAGTAATTAATGACCCGGCAAGCCAGTAGTGATGCTCCTTGCTTAGGTTGAGCGATGATTTTTTCAGTTTCTTCTTTTTTAGATAGAAAATATCAAATACATACCAAAGTGTAAGGCCATACCCGATCCCGAAAAAGACCTGGGAGATTCGTGAATACACGATCTGTTCAAGCCTAAAGTGTAATTGTTCTGCATAAGGCATACTCCAGCCTTGGATAGCCCATGATGTGAGTAAGAGAAGACAGATAGACAGAGAAAGTGTAATAATAGACCGAAGTAATTTGTAAGGCACGTGAGTTGTGTTGTTCGGTAAATGTTTCCATGGCCAGAAGATCATTGCCAAGAATGTGATCGCGGCCGCCATGATAAACGTGCCCATATCCCCACCTTATTGGTTGGCTTCATTTCCGTGTCCGGAAATGAAGCTGCTGTGCATGCAACAATCGTCTGAGGCGGAAGTGCACAAGGTGACGAACCGAAAAGTGTTTGCGAAACAGGTAGTAGTTATAAGATTCAACCGTAAGTCAAACCAGCACTTGTGCAAATAGAGTCCCACCTCCTACGAGCGTCTTCACAACAACAGTTTGAACAGGGTTTCCCCGGAATCTCCACATTTAGTTAACTAATAAATAATTTGTCATGCCCTAAACGGGGTATACTGGTGGCCATTCACAAAAAACTTTTGCGACCGGTCTGTTTTAGATGCTCATTCGGCCAGTTGATTCGCTATATAGACACACCTATCCCCGTGTTTTGGCTTCACCGTGAATTTTGTCGGCCTCTGTCGGAACCAGTTTTCACCGTAGATCATCAATCTAGGCCAAGATTCTCTGGATCGAGCTCCTTGGCACGGCAACCAAGGCCAATTGGAAAGGTGCATAGCGGCCATAGAATCCAAGCTTCATGCACCGGTCGAAATCAACCCAGAAAGCTTGACTTTTGCTTCACCCATCAGGTTCGCCATGGCCGATCCCCAGGGCGGGTGTAGGATATTGATTCCTATATCTGGGCAGGAGTCCAAGGCACGGAAATTAAGGTCTATCTGGAAAATCCAGGTTGAAGTATATGTTGGCTCGCATATGAAACCTGGGTCGATTCAAATCGCCACCAAGTGTGGACGCCGCAGGCGGCACGCTATGCGGCAATGATTCGCGGCCCCGCGCTGTGCGGTGAGATTGCTGATGGTCGCCTATATTACCGTTTAAAAACCCGCGCGAAGATCGTGTCCACGTGGCGGGTGTGGGCGGTTTCGTCGAAGCATGAGTCGAGCGCGTCCGCGTCCAGGTACTTCGCGACTCCGGAATCGGCCTTGAGCAGGCTAAGAAAGCCGCCGTCCCCGGCCCACACCTTCATGGCATTTTCCTGCACCGTGGCGTAGGCCGCTTCCCGGCTCATGCCGGCCTGGGTCAGGGCGAGCAGAACCCGCTGCGAATGAACCAGGCCGCCCAGGCGGTCCAGGTTGCGGCGCATGGCTTGCGGGTAGATCAGCAGCTTCTCGATCACGCCGGCGAGGCGGTGCAGGGAGAAATCGAGGGCGATGGTCGTGTCCGGCCCAATGACGCGCTCGACCGAGGAGTGGGAGATGTCGCGCTCGTGCCACAGGGTCACGTTCTCCAGGGCCGGGGCGACGGCGGCGCGCACCACCCGGGCCAGGCCGGTCAGGTTCTCGCTCAAGACCGGATTGCGCTTGTGCGGCATGGCCGAGGAGCCCTTTTGCCCCGGCGCGAAGAATTCCTCGACCTCGCGCACCTCGGTGCGCTGCAGGTGGCGGATCTCGGTCGCCAGGTTTTCGATCGAGGCGGCGATCACGCCCAGGGTTGCGAAAAAGGCGGCGTGGCGGTCGCGCGGGATGACTTGGGTCGAGATCGGTTCGATCTTCAGGCCCATCTTGGCGGCGACGTGGCGCTCCACCGCCGGGTCGATGTTGGCGAAGGTGCCGACCGCGCCGGAGATGGCGCAGGTCGCGATCTCGGCCCGGGCCTGGACCAGACGTTCGCGGCCGCGCGCGAAGGCGGCGTAGTGGCCGGCCAGCTTGAGCCCGAAGGTCGTGGGCTCGGCATGGATGGCGTGGCTGCGCCCGACGCACAGCGTCGTCTTGTGCTCGCGCGCGCGGGTTTCCAGCGCGGTCAGCAAGCGGTCCATCCCGGCCAGCAGCAGATCGCCGGCCTGCGCGAGCTGGACCGCGAGGCAGGTATCCAGCACGTCCGAGGAGGTCATGCCTTGATGCACGAAGCGCGCCGGCTCGCCGATGTGCTCGGCCAAGTTGGTCAGGAAGGCGATGACGTCGTGCTTGGTCTCGCGCTCGATCTCGTCGATGCGCGCGACCTCGAAGGCGCCTTTCTCCCACACCGCTTCGGCCGCCGCCTTGGGGATGACGCCAAGTTCGGCCTGGGCGTCGCAGGCGTGGGCCTCGATCTCGAACCAGATACGAAAACGGTTCTCGGGTTCCCATATCCGGGTCATTTCGGGTCGGCTGTAACGCGGGATCATGGCGCCTCGCGGTCTTTAGGATGGGATCGGGAAATCGCGCCCCGGCGGGGCGGCGCGCTAAGCGGAAAAAACTGAAAGCAACGGGACCCAGTTTACACCCGGCCCGGCCGCAACCCAAGGCGCTAGTCCGTGCCGCGTCTCAGAACGCCGGTCAGGCAGCCGGCGGCGCCGGCGGCCTTGGCAAGCTCGCCGACTTCCACGGCGGTGCATTCCACGCCCAGGCTTTCGTAAAACGCCTGGGTCTTGGGATTGCCGGCCGGTATGAGCACATGGCGCGGGCCCAGGGTGACGATGTTCAAGGCGCTCCCGGCGCCGGCCTCGCTTTCATCGGCCAGGAACTCGACCCGGCATCCGCGCGCCCTCAGGGCTTCCACCGCCGCGTGCGGGGTTCGACGCGGCCAGGCGATGGCGAGATCGCGATCCAGGATTCGCAACATGCCCATCAAATGCATGGTCCCGAAGGGCAAATCGACGGCGATCGTGTCTACGCCCATGTCGCCGAGCGCATCGGCCACTTGTTCTATGCCCTCGTCATTGGTCCGGGGCCCGCGCCCGATGGCAACGGTTTCGTCGTCCAGCCACATGGCGTCGGCGCCCTCGAAGGTCGCGCCGCCGCGCAAGGTTCGCACGATGGGAATGCCAAGGGCGGCCAGGCGGCGCTGAACCTCGACTTCCTCGCCCGCGCGCACGCTCGAGGCCGGGCGGGCGAGGATCGCGCCTTCCGGGGTCATGAAGAACAAGTCGGCCAGGAACATCTGGTTCGGCCGCACGGGCCCGCCGGGGGCCAGGTCATGAACCTCGATGCCGGCGTCGCGATAGGCCTGGGCCATGGCCTGGTGCTGGGCGGCGGCGAGCGCCGGGTCCGGCGGCGCCAGCATCTGCGCCGCGTCGGCATCCCCGCCAAGGGTCAATTCCGGGCCCGGGCAATGAAGCAGGACCTCGCGCAGGGGTTCCCATTCGCTGCTCATGCCGCAGGCGCGCCAGAGCGATCCGATCTCCTGGCGCAGGGTCGTGTCCCGGCCCGACCATCCGGGGCCACCGTAAGCGGCCGCGCCAAAGGTGCTGTGAGAGGCTGCCATTGTCTATTTCCTCACTCGGAGTGGTCAGGGGGCTCAATTGGCAGGTTAAAATACCGGGAAGTGTACGTAAACTATTATTATTAATAGATAAAAACACTTTTCATGAGAGGATTTCCGCTTCTCCCCACAATCCACCGGCATCCTTGATGCCGTAATGGGTGGTCAATAGAAAAAGCTTGCACATATAAAGATATCTTTATATCATTCTGTATAATGTTTCCATCGTGGAGCCGCCCGGCAAAACCTGGCGGTGGGAAGAGGGGATATGGAGCAGCTCTTAACGGCCTTGCGGGCGGCGGCGGAAGCGACGAGGCTTCGTCTTCTGGTCTTGTGCGCGCACAGCGATCTGACCGTTTCCGAGCTCACTCAAATTCTGGGGCAAAGCCAGCCGCGGGTTTCGCGCCACTTGCGCCTGCTGTGCGAGGCCGGACTGCTGGATCGCCGGCGCGAGGGCTCCTGGGCCTACTTCCGCCTAGCCCAGCGCGGCTCCGGCGCGGAGCTGGCCCGAACCCTGGTCGACGAGGTGCCGGGCGACGATTCGACCCTGTCGCTGGATCTGGAGCGCCTGGAAGCCATTGTGAACGCGCGCGCCCGTCGCGCCGCCGACTACTTCGCCCGCAATGCGGCGAAGTGGAACCAGATCCGCTCGCTCTATGTCGATGAGCGCGAAGTCGAGGAAGCCTTGCTGGCCTTGGTTTCCCAGAGTCCGGCGCGCGACCTGATCGATATCGGCACCGGAACGGGACGGATCGTCGAAGTCCTCGGCCCGCGTGTCGAACACGCCGTCGGTGTCGATCTGTCGCAGGACATGCTGATGGTCGCGCGCGCCAACCTCGACCGGGCGCGCCTGCGCAACTGCCTGGTGCGTCAAGGCGACATGTATCAGTTACCGGTGCCCAGCGCGTCTTTCGATGCCGCCGTCATTCACCAGGTTCTGCATTTCGCGGAGTCTCCGGGCGCGGTTATCGGCGAGGCGGCGCGGGTCTTGCGGCCCGGCGGTAAGCTGATCGTCGCCGATTTCGAGGCGCACGATCTGGAATTCCTGCGCGAGGATCACTTACACCGCTGGCTCGGCTTTAGCGGCCGGGATATGCGCGCTTGGTGCGAATCGGCGGGGCTGGTGCCGGAAGACCCGGTCACCCTGCCGGGCGATTCCTTGAATGTCGCGATCTGGTGCGCGTCCCGGCCGGGCGATACACCGCGCGCTCTGGCGCACTAGGGGATGTCGGAACATGAAAGCTCAAGAACTGAAGGATTGATGGATATGGCAACCCAGGTTTCACGCCAGCATAGCGAAGAGCCGGAGTCCGATCTGGCGATCTCCTTCGAATTCTTTCCGCCCAGTACCGCCGCCATGGAAGGGCGTCTGTGGGAGACGATCAAGAAGCTGGAGCCGCTCGACCCGCGCTTCGTTTCGGTCACCTACGGCGCCGACGGCGGCACCCGCGCGCGCACCCATGGCACGGTGACACGCATCCTGCGCGAAACCCGCATCTTGCCGGCCGCGCACTTGACTTGCGTGGGCGCCTCGCGGGCCGAGATCGACGAAATCGCGCGCGCCTATTGGCAAGCCGGGGTGCGCCACATCGTCGCCTTGCGCGGCGATCCTCCCGGCGGCGTGCAAGCGCGATACGAACCGCATCCCGACGGTTACGCCTACGCCAGCGAACTGGTCGCGGGCTTGAAGCGGATCGGCGATTTCGAGATCAGCGTCGCCGCCTTTCCCGAGGTCCATCCCGGCGCCCTCGACGCCGAGGCCGATCTGGACAATTTGAAGCGCAAGCTCGATGCCGGCGCCTGCCGCGCGATCACGCAATTCTTTTTCGATCCGACCGATTACCTGCGCTTTCTGGAGCGCGTGCGCGCCGCCGGGATCGAGGCCCCGGTGGTGCCGGGCATCTTGCCGATCACGAACTTCGCCCGCCTGGTGGATTTCGCGGCCAAGTGCGGCACCAAGGTGCCCCGCTGGCTGTACGACCTTTTCGAACCTCTCGACGACGACCCGGAATCGCGCGGTCTGGTCGCGGCGGCGACCGCCGCCGAGCAGTGCCGCTACCTGCAGGCCTACGGGGTCAACGAGTTTCACTTCTACACCCTGAACCGGGCCGAGCTAACCACCGCGATCTGCCGCATGCTTCACGCCCCGGCGACGCCCTGGGCCAGCGGGCCGTTCACCGGCCCGCGTTTGGAGGCGCGCGCTTAGCATGAGTCGTTTTCTTGAAGCCCTATCGCGGCAAGTCCTGCTATGCGACGGCGCCATGGGCAGCCGTATTCAAGCCCTCGATCTCCAGGTCGATAAAGACTATTGGGGCAACGAGAATTGTTCCGAAATTCTGAATCTATCGCGCCCCGATGTGATCCTCGATGTTCACAAGGGCTACTTCGCGGCCGGCGCCGATGTGGTCGAGACCAATAGCTTCGGCGGGTCCTCGGTGACCTTGGGCGAATACGGGCTGGCGGAGCGGGCCTTCGAGATCAACAAGCGGGCCGCCGAATTGGCGCGCGAAGCGGCGGAATGTTTTAAGGGCGACGGGCGCGAGCGCTTCGTGGCCGGCTCGATCGGACCCGGCACCAAGCTGCCCTCGCTCGGCCACTTGGATTACGACAGCATCGAGGCGGCCATCGCCGTGCAGTGCGACGGTTTGATCGCCGGCGGCGCCGATACCCTGCTGATCGAAACCTGCCAGGACCCCTTGCAGATCAAGGCGGCGGTCAACGCGGCCAAGGCGGCGCGCGCCAAGGCTGGAAAAGACGATCTGCCGATCATGGTTCAGGTCACGGTCGAGACCACGGGCACCCTTCTGGTCGGTACAGATATCGCGGCGGCGGCGACCGTGATCGATGCCCTCGACGTGCCGGTCATGGGCTTGAACTGCGCCACCGGCCCGCAGGAGATGGCGCCCCATGTGCAATGGCTGGCGGAAAACTGGCGTGGATTGATTTCGCTGCAACCCAATGCCGGCCTGCCCGAACTGGTCGAGGGCAAGACCCACTATCCCCTGACACCGAACGAGCTGGCCAAGTGGCTGGAGCGTTTCCTGGAGGAAGACGGCGTCAATCTGATTGGCGGGTGTTGCGGCACCACGACCGATCACATCGCCGCCCTGGACGCCATGTTGCGCGCGCGCGGCGGGGCCGCCGCGCGCCCGGCGCCGCGCGAACGCACGCCACTCTGGATACCGGGGATCGCCTCGCTTTACGGCCCCGTCGCCTATAGGCAGGAAAACGCCTACCTCTCCATCGGCGAGCGTTGCAATGCCAACGGCAGCAAGAAGTTCCGCCAATTTCAGGAACAGGGCGATTGGGACGCCTGCATCGCCATGGGGGTCGAACAGGTCAAGGAAGGTTCGCACGGTATCGACGTTTGCACCGCCTTCGTCGGCCGCGACGAGATCGCCGAGATGACCGAGGTGGTGAGCCGCATGCGCGGTTCGGTCGACGCGCCCTTGGTCATCGATTCGACCGAGCTGCCCGTGATCGAAACCGCCATGAAGCTCTATGGCGGCAAGCCGATCCTGAATTCGATCAACTTCGAGGATGGGGAGGAGCCGGCGGCCCAGCGCCTGCAACTGGCGCGCAAGTACGCCAGCGCCGTGATCGCCCTGACCATCGACGAAGGCGGCATGGCCAAGGAGGTGGACCACAAGGTCGAGGTCGCGCGCCGCCTCTACGGCTTCGCGTGCGACACCCACGGCCTGGCGCCGAGGGATCTGATCTTCGATCCCCTGACCTTCACCATTTGCACCGGCAACGAAGACGACCGCAAGCTGGGTCTGTGGACTCTGGAGGCGATCGAGAAAATCGCCCAGGAAATGCCGGAGTGTCAGATCTTTCTGGGCCTGTCGAACATCTCTTTCGGGCTCAATCCGGCGGCGCGCCATGTCCTTAATTCGGTGTATCTGGATCACGCCCTCAAGCGCGGCCTGACCGGCGCGATTCTGCACATGTCGAAAATCATGCCGCTGCACAAGATTCAGGAGCAGGAGGCCAAGACCGCCGAGGACTTGATCTTCGACCGGCGCGCGCCAGGCTACGATCCGCTTCATGCCTTCATCGCCTTGTTCGAGGGCCGCACCGCGCAAGCGGCCAAGAAGCGTGAGCGCGCCGCCGATGTCGAGACCCGTCTGAAGGATCGTATCGTCGACGGCGACCGCCAGGGTTTGGAGGCCGATCTCAATGAAGCCATGACCAAGCTATCGCCGCTCGACATCGTCAATGTCCACTTGCTCGACGGTATGAAGGTGGTCGGCGAATTGTTCGGGGCCGGCAAGATGCAACTGCCCTTCGTCCTGCAATCGGCGGAGACCATGAAGGCGGCGGTCAGTCACCTGGAACCGCACATGGAAAAGATCGAGGGCCAGGAAAAGGGAACCGTGGTGTTGGCGACCGTCAAGGGCGACGTTCACGATATCGGCAAGAACCTGGTCGATATCATCCTCACCAACAACGGCTATAACGTCGTCAACCTGGGCATCAAGCAGCCGATCGAAAACATCCTGGCGGCGGTTGAGGAACACCAAGCGCAAGCCGTGGGCATGAGCGGCCTGCTGGTCAAGTCGACCGTTATCATGCGTGCGAACCTTGAACGCATGAGCATGGACGGCGTTGACGTTCCGGTCATGCTCGGCGGCGCCGCCCTGACCCGGCAATATGTCGAGGGCGACTGCGCCAAGTCCTATGCCTGCGGCCGGGTCGCCTATGCGCGCGACGCCTTCGATGGCCTGTCGCTCATGGACAAGGTGGTCAACGGCGGCTTCGATGAACATATGGCCACGCGCCAAGTTCAGAACGACGCCCGGCCCAAGAACCGCAAGCGCGAGCTCGGCGCCGCCAAAACCGCCGATCTGCGCCCGGTCGATGCCGAGGAAACGCGGCTGCGCCGGCAGGAGCTAGGCAAGGGTATCGAGATTCCCGAGCCGCCGTTCTGGGGCCCAAGGGTTGTCGCCCGGGTCCCGGTCGAGGCCCTGGTACCCTACCTGAACGAGCGCATGGTCTATCAATTCCACTGGGGCTACCGAAAAGACGGGCGTTCGCTCAAGGACTACATGGCCTGGTCGCGCAAGGAACTGCGCCCGGTTCTCAAACGCATGCTCGATATCTGCAAGCAGCAGGACATTCTGGTGCCGCAAGCCGCCTACGGCTACTGGCCCGCGAACGCGCAAGGCAACGACGTCATCCTTTTCGACCCCGAGGATCGCGACAAGGAGGTCGCGCGCTTCTCCCTGCCGCGCCAGGGCCGCGAGGGCGGCCTGTGCATCGCCGATTTCCTGCGCGATGTGGACAGCGGCGAGCGCGATGTCCTTGGGCTGCAGGTCGCCACCGTGGGTCAGCACGCCTCCGACGTGGCGCGCGACTGGTTCGCGGAGAACCGCTATCAGGACTATCTCTACCTGCACGGCCTGGGGGTGGAGATGGCCGAGGCCCTGGCCGAATACGTCCACAAGCGGATTCGCGCCGAGCTTGGATTCGGCCACGAGGATCTGCGCGACATGGAGAAGATGCTTCAGCAGGGCTATCGCGGCTCGCGATACTCCTTCGGCTATCCGGCGTGCCCGAACCTGGAGGAGCAGACCCAGCTGCTGCGCTTGCTGGAGGCGGAAAAGGTCGGGGTCGTGCTGTCCGACGAATACCAATTGCACCCCGAGCAATCGACCAGCGCCATCGTTCTGCATCACCCGCAGGCGAAGTACTTTTCGGTATAAACCGAGGCGCGGCGCCTAGAGCAACCCCAGGCTCTTGAAACTGTTGTGGCCGGAGCGGCCGATCACGATGTGATCGTGGACGGCGATATTGACGGTGGCCGCGGCCGCCTGCACCGCCTGCGTAATCGCGATGTCATCCTTGGAGGGGGTCGTGTCGCCCGAGGGGTGATTGTGAACCATAATCAGGGAGGCGGCATCCAGTTCCAGGGCGCGCTTGATCACCTCGCGCGGATACAGGGGAGTGTGATTCACGGTGCCTTGCTGCTGTTTCTCGTTCGCGATCAGGTGATTCTTGGTGTCGAGAAAAAGCAGGTGGAACTGCTCGGTCTTCTTGCGGCCCAAGGCGATCCGGCAGTAGGCCAGAACCTTGTCGCAGGAACTTAGGACCGGGCGGTCGAGGACCTCTTCCAGGGCCATGCGCCGGGCGATCTCGGGCACGATCTTGAGTATCGCGATCGTCGCTTTGCTTAGTCCGTCGATCCTGGAAAGCTGAGTGACGGTCGTGTCCAGCACCTCGGATATGCCGCCGAACTGGTGAACGAGCCGCTCCGACAAGCGGGTGAGCTTGATACTGGGGTTGATCGCCAGCAACAGATACTCAAGCAACTCTTCGTCGGTGAGCGATTCGGGGCCCGATTTGAGAATGCGCTGCTTCAAACGCCGGCGAGGGCCTGGCCGTGGCTCCCGGTGTTCATCCAGGGACGATGGAACCCCGCCTGTCAATTGGCGGCGGACGTCACGCCACAGTTCAAGATCGTGGTGGCTGGGCGCATAGGTGGCAGCGACTGGCATGCCGGTAATACAACCTATGATTTATTTAAAAACCGTCAAAACAACTGGCGCACGATAATATGTAGCCTAGATCGATGCCTCCTGTATATGAGGGTTACTACCTATGCATGTATCTAAATGCGTAATTTCCGCCACTACACGGTGCTTCGCAAAGCGCTGAACGCGCCTATCTTATTGATATATAATAAAAAATTATGTGGGTGGGTCGTGAACCCACGTTGACGCCGACGCTTGGACGAACTGCCCCGCTTCCACTTAACCGGTCGGTTAGCCTGGTTTCAGGTGCTCAAGTATCTCTTCAAACGCCACTCTTTTTGTCACTCACGGCGCGCGATGCCTTTTCGATGGTCTCAAGCAACAGGTCGTGAAGGAGAGGTTTATCGAGAACGGCGAAGGCACCGGCTTTCAGGGCGCGATTTCTAATGCCTTCTTTCAATTGGCCGGAAATCAGAATCACCGGCACCAAGATGTTTTGCCCAGCAAGGGTTTCAAGAATTTCAACGCCGCTCTGCCCGGGCAAGCGATAGTCAAGCAGGACACAAACGTTTTCATCGAAATTATGGTTTTCGAGAAATTCTTCGCCAGTGCAGTATGTAACTGTTTTGAATTCCAGTAAATCTAGAAGAGTGACCAGAGATTCGCGAACCTCTTCATCGTCATCGACAATTATGATTAGTGGAATTTTTTTCATACCAATACTCTAATTGTTGAATATCATATGAATAAGTAAGGGATAATACGTATGAGTGCAAGTGCAAGTGCAAGTGCAAGTGCAAGTGCAAGTGCAAGTGCAAGTGCAAGTGCAAGTGGTCGTTGCTTTGCCTCGAACTGAAATGCGGCCGCTACCGGTTCTCAATCGCCGGACAAAACAAAGAGTCTCTATTATGAAATGGGAGCGATACCCGCCGCGAGAGCCATGCGGACAAGGTGGGACAAGCTTTTCGCCTGCATTTTGCTCATTACCCGCGCCCGGTGAATCTCCACGGTTCTTGGACTTATGCCCAGTTGGTAGGCAATGACTTTATTTTGGAGTCCCTCGACCAGATAGCTCAAAACCTCACGTTCGCGCTTGGTAAGATTCTTCAGGTTTTGCGTGGCTTCCGCAGTGGAACTTTCCGCGGACTTTGGGTGCCGGTTTTGATCAATCGCACGGTTGATACTGTCCAGTATCGTTTTGTCGACAAATGGTTTCTCGACAAAATCGAAGGCGCCGGCGCGTATCGCCTTTACAGCCATGGGGATATCGCCAAAACCGGTTATGATAATGATGGGAGGCGCGCCGCTCTTCTTAGTTAACTCTTGTTGTATCTCAAGCCCGCTCACGTCCGGCATATTGACATCCAAGAGCACACAACCGACGTCCCAAAGATCCCGGTGAGTCAGAAATTCCTGGCCCGAATCATATGAGTCTACGGAAAATCCACTAACCTCCAACAAAGCGCCGAGGGAATCGCGGACAGCTTTGTCGTCATCGACCACAAGAACTTTCACTTTATGCATCAAGGGTCACCTCATCGCGGATGCTGGCCGGCAATGTAAAATGGAAAGTCGTTCCCCCCTGTTCATTCGGCTCCGCCCAAATCTTTCCTCCATGGGCTTCAACGATCGTTTGACTGATGGCGAGTCCCACACCAATTCCACCTCTCTTTGTCGTCACAAAGGGCTGGAAGAGACGACCCCGCATTTCATCCGTTAGGCCCGGTCCGGTATCGCTAACGGAAATTCTGACCATGCCTTCACGATCGTACGCGGTTCTCACCTTGAGGTGCCGCGTCTTGGAATCGGCAACCGCTTCGGCGGCATTGCGAACCAGATTCTGTACCACCTGTTGTATCTGTACCTTGTTGATTAATACCGGCACCTTCTTTTTAGCGAAGTTGAATTCAACACTTAAATCCCTCCTGACCAAGCCGGTTAATCCCAAAGTCGTGGCTTCCTCGACGCCTGTATTGACATCTTCTATGGCTCTCGAAGGTTCGCCATCATGGACCATGTCTTTAAGACCGTGCAGTATTTTGGCGGTCCGTTTCGCTTGGTCGACCGCCTTTTCGATCAACCCATCTACTTTCACGGAAGTGTTGGACTCGGTCCCGCCCATGATTTTGCGGCACGCCTGCAGGTAATTCAAGATCGCGGTCAAGGGCTGACTAAGCTCATGGGTAAGCGAGGCTGAAAACTGCCCCATATCGCTGAGTCGGGAAAATTTGTGTAAATCCGCTTGCAGTTCGCGCAGATACAATTCCTGCGTTCTCACGGCTTCCATACGCGATTTTTCGGCTCGTTCCTCAAGGGCCTTGCGCTCAGTCAGATCTCTGATCGTTCCGATGAATTTACGATGATCGCCATATCCGCACTCCGCCACCCCTAAAGCCAGCGGGAAAGTCTCGCCGGATTTTCGAAGGCCGGAAACCTCCTGTTCAACGCCAATCACTTTGGCTTCGCCGGTATCGAGAAATTCCTGCATGGCGGAATCATGCTGGCTTCGATCCGGTTCCGGCATAAGCAACTTGACGTTCTTGCCCACGATGTCCGCGGCCGAATACCCGAATATTCGCTCAGCCTCTTCATTGAAGATCTCAATAATACCGGAATCGTCGATGACGATACTGCCGGTCGGCGAAGACTCGAAGGCCCGGTGGAATCGCCTTTCACTGTCAGCTAGCTCCCCGGTTGCCCGCCGGACAGTTCTTCGAAGGGTCCAGTTCCAAATGACGAAGCCGCCAACGGCCGTGGCGCCAAGGGCCAAAACAATACCAATGGTTACCGCGATTTCTTTATGGATGTGGCCTTCTATCGCGATCTTGCCGAACCACTTGTCGTAGATGCGGTGGTATTCACCGCTGGCTTTTACTTTTGCGATGCCGTTGTTAAGGCGCACGAGGACATCGTGGTTCCCTTTCTTGACGGCCATATGCCAGGTCAGGGTGCGGACCGGATCGCCTATGGTTTTGATCCGTCCGGTGACATGGGTCTTCTGGGCATAGTAGAGGACGATTTGGCGTGGGTAGATGAAGGCATCGACCCCGCCATCCACTAAGGCTTTCAATCCCTCCGGTGGGGTGGCGAAGACAACGCAATCGATCCGCGGTATTTTCTGGAGATATAAATGCGTGATGTGCTGGTTGACGCAGGCGACTTTTTGGCCACGCAGCGAGTCCAGTGATGCGATATCGAAACGGTCTTTTAGAACGAAAATCCGTTCCGGCATTGTTAAGATCGGTTCGCTGAAATCCAGCGTCGCCGTGCGCTCGGGCGTGTATCCCGTGTCATGGATAAAATCGGCCTTACCCTCTGCCAACATGTCCAAGACCTCGGTCCAGCGGGAAGAATGAATATACGAGACTTCCCCGCCGGTCGCCTTGATGACCGCGGTGGAAAGCTCCCGGCCAAAACCAGTCAAGCGGCCCTCGCTATCCAGAAGATTGACCGGCGGAAAATTATTGGAAGACGCGGCGGTGAGGCTGCCGACATCGGATCGTGTTTGGGCGCGCCCACCCGGCACTGAAACCAAGGCGGCTATGGAAAAGACGAGAAAGAGACCTAGAAGGCGGAGCATCGGGCTCTTTGGCCGGGGCCGGAACCTCTCTTCATCTGCCCCGCATATCCAGGTGACCTGCCAATATTCAATCCGTAAGTGGAAGCAGATCGCCCAAATCAGGGCAAATGCACGAATACAGACAGAAATCAGAAACAATATATTCATGGTCAATCTAGAACGTAGACAGCCTCCAGTGAAGAAGATGCCGAAATATTTCTAGCATGATCTGCATCCTTTTCTTTTGCAATAATGAAAAGAAAGGATGTGTTCCTATTATTCTAGATTGATCGGATATCACACCCACGAACCGAGCCGCAGCCAGAACTCATATTGGTTGGCAATGACTCCCCTGTCATACCCCAGACGTGGTATGATAGGAGATTATTCATAGCAATCCGGTTGGATGATCTTATCTGGCCGTTCAGCTATTCGGCCGCCTAAAGCAACCCCAGGCTTTTAAAGCTGTTATGCCCCGAGCGGCCGATCACGATGTGGTCGTGGACATCGATACCAAGCTCGGCCGCCGCCGATTGGACTTGGCGGGTGATCGCGATATCCGCCTTTGAGGGGGCCGGGTCGCCCGAGGGGTGATTGTGGACCATGATCAGGGCCGAGGCTTCCAGCTCCAGGGCGCGCTTGACCACCTCGCGCGGATAGACCGGGGTGAAGTTCACGGTCCCTTGCTGCTGTTTCTCGTCGGCGATCAAGCGGTTTTTGGTGTCGAGAAACAGCAGGCGGAATTGCTCGGTCTTCTCCCGTCCCATGACGATCCGGCAGTAGGCTATGACCTGGTTCCAGGAGCTCAGCACGGGCCGGTCCATGATTTCTTCCAGGGCCATGCGCCGGGCCGCCTCGGGCACGATCCTTAGGATCGCGACCGAGGCGTCTCCGGCGCCGGTCACCGCGGCCAGCTCGCGTGGGCTGGCGCTGAACACACTGGCCAAGTTGCCGAAGCGCGCGAGCAAGGCCTTGGCCAGGGGTTTCGTATCGCCGCGCGGCCTGGCGCCGAACAGCAGGTATTCCAGGACCTCGTAGTCGGCCAGGGAGCCCGCACCCTTGTCGAGCAGGCGGCGGCGCAGACGCTCCCGGTGACCGTGGTAGTGAGGCTTTTCCTGGCTCATGGTCTGTTGGCGAAGGCCGCCTTGTGCCGTCAGGTCCCGTAAGGTGGGTGGTGCCAGCCCTTGGGCGAGAGGGTGAATATCTCGTAGCCCTGCGCGGTAACGCCGATCGAGTGCTCGAATTGGGCCGAGAGAGAGCGGTCGCGGGTCACCGCGGTCCAGCCGTCTTCCAGGAGCTTCACGTCGAAGCGGCCGGCGTTTATCATCGGCTCGATGGTGAAGAACATGCCTTCGCGCAGAGTCAGGCCCTGTCCCGGCCGGCCATAGTGCAGGACGCTCGGCGCGGTGTGGAATATGCGCCCGAGGCCATGGCCGCAAAAATCACGGACGACGGAGAAACGCGCGCCCTCGGCGAAGCTTTGAATGGCATGGCCGATGTCGCCTAGGGTCGCGCCGGGGCGCACCGCCTCGATCCCGCGCATCATGGCCTCGTAGGTCGTATCCACCAAGCGCCGGGCCTTCACGCTCGGCGAGCCAAGGAAATACATGCGGCTGGTATCGCCATGCCAGCCGCCCAGGATAACGGTCACGTCGATGTTCATGATATCGCCGTCGCGCAGGATTTTCCTGTCGCTGGGGATGCCGTGGCAGACCACGTGGTTGATCGAGGTGCAGATCGACTTGGGAAAGCCGCGATAGTTGAGGGGCGCCGCCACGGCGCCGTGTTCGACAATGAAGTCGTGGCACAGGCGGTCCAGTTCTTCGGTGCTGACCCCCGGCACCACGTGCGGCGTGATGTAGTCGAGGGTCTCCGCCCCCAAACGCCCGGCCCGGCGCATGGCTTCGAAGTCCCGCTCATTGTGGATCACGATGCTGTTGGTCTCGGCATCGGGCATTTTCGCGGGTTGGCCGTGTTCCATGCTGTACGTCCTGTCCTATTTAGACCTGAAGGGCGAAGGGGAGGCGGCGATCCAGTTCAATGGCGCTGGGGCTTAGGGTGCAACCATAGCACAGGACCTCGACCCCTTGGGAGAGCGCCTCGCGCAGGGCCCTGTCATAGGCGGGGTCGATATCCGCGGCAATTTCCAGCCGCACGCAATCGGGGCGCTGAACCAGGTAAAACATGACCGCCCGGGCGCCGCCGGCGGCCATGAGGGCGAGTTCGTTCAGGTGCTTGGTACCCCGGGCGGTCACGGAATCGGGGAATTCCGCCGCTTCCGGCCCCCGCTTGAGGGTCACGTTCTTGACTTCGACATAGCAGGGCGGCCGCCCTGCGCTCTCCAGCAGGATATCGATCCGGCTGTTCTTGCCATAGCGGACCTCGCGGCGCAGATCCGGGTAACCGGACAATTCCGGGATCCGGCCGGCCTCGAGCGCGGCGGCGACCAGGCCGTTGGGGACGCTGGTGTTGATTCCGACCAGATGATCGCCGACGGCGGTCAATTCCCACGAATATTTGAGCTTTCTAGCCGGATTGCGGGCCGGCGACAACCAGACCCCGGCACCCGGTTGGGCCAGCCCGATCATGGAACCGGGATTGGCGCAGTGCGCGACCACCGCCGCGCCGCTCTCCAGCTCCACATCGGCCAGGAATCGCTTGTAGCGGCGCAGCAGGCGTCCGCGCAGCAGGGGATCGGGAAACTTCATGGTCAGGTGGTACCGCGCCAATCCCGGATTTTCAATCGGACCTTTGGTATTAACTCATGCTCTAGGGCCTGTGGACATTTAGGATGCCGTCGCGGTTGGGCCAAAATGACGCGAGGTTAGGAGCGAGGACGATGGCCATGCAGCGCATATTCAAGGACGAGCGACGCGGCATCGCGTCATTTTGGCCCAATCCCGTTGGGACGGGTCGTATTATCCCACCCGCCGCGTCGCGAACGGCTTGTGTGGGGCCTGCCATACGGCGCCGCCCGCTCCTAACGGGTGGGATAATCCGATCCCGCCTCGGCGGCATCCTAGGTGTCCACAGGTCCTAAGGCTTGCAACTTCGGGTTCCAGGACGCAGTTATAGGGGGCCGTTCCGCGGCGCTCTCCGCTTTCACCATATCCTAGGGTAAGATTCTTGACTCAGCACCAAGTCCGATCCCTGAAGGTCCTGCCGATACTCGCGCTAGCCGGGTTCGCGCTTGTGGCTTGCGCGCAGCCTTACCGCTCAGGCGCCGCGAAACCCACGCCCGTGGAGCCGCCGCCCGCCGGCGTGGCGCCGGGCGCGGCTTCCGGCGCCGTGCTGGTGCCGGAGAGCAAGGACGACGAGGCCAGCGCGCAGCACCGTGCCGATCTCGAAGCCTGTTACCGTTTCGCGCAGGCACGAATCGCCCATGACGCGCGGATCGAATCGGACAGCGGCGCCGCCTTCGACGCCTATCCCAGCGGTATCGGGGTGGCGGAGCTAAGCGGGCGGATGAGCGAATTCGCACGCCGGAACCGGCGCTCCATCCTCTACGGCGATTGCATGCGCGACAAAGGCTACAGCCAGAACTGAAACGCGCCATGACGGACAAGCCGGTTACCGCATGCGTGCTGATTATCGGCAACGAGATTCTTTCCGGGCGCACCCAGGATGCCAATCTGTCGTTTCTGGGCCGGCGATTGAACGAAATCGGCATCCGCCTCACCGAGGCCCGGGTGATCCCGGACGTCGAGCCGGTCATCGTCGAAACCTTGAACTGGGCGCGGGCGCGCTTCGACTATGTGTTCACGACCGGCGGCATCGGTCCCACCCACGACGACATCACCTCCGCCTGCGTCGCCAAGGCCTTCGGGATTCCACTCATCTTGCACCCGGAGGCGCGGGCGCGGCTCGAGGCGCACTATCCGCCGGGCCAATTCAACGAAGCTCGGCGGCGCATGGCGCATACGCCGCAAGGCGCGCGCCTGATCGACAACCCGGTCAGCACGGCACCTGGCTTTCAGGTCGAAAACGTCTTCGTCATGGCCGGTATTCCCGTCATCATGCAGGCCATGTTCGACGGTATCGCGCATCGCCTGTCCGGGGGTAAGCCGCTGCTATCGCGCTCGCTCACCCTGGCCCTGGGGGAGGGGCGAATCGCCAAGCAACTTGGCGCCCTTCAGGAAATTTACCCGGATGTGGAAATGGGCAGCTACCCCTTCAATCGCGAGGGCGACATCGGCACCCGCTTGGTCCTGCGCGCCACCGAAGCGGCCCGCCTCGATGCCGCGGCGCTGGAATTGGATGAGATCGTTAAAACCCTGGGCGCCGCCGCCGAGTGGGACCTGGATCTAAGCCCTCACAAGAAGTAGATCAGCAGATAGGCGCCCAGCAGGACCGCCACCCACAGTACCGTGCTTCCCGTCGGCCAGGTCCGGGCCATGATGCCATCCGGGCCGTGGTGGCGGTAGATGTGGCTGATGAAACGTTCCAGCCGGGTCTGGGCCCGGAACATGACGCCCTGGCGAAGCGTGCCGAGGGCGCCGCCGAGGCGCTGGATCGCCGCCGGCGCGATCTTGCGGTAAATCCATTCCGCGTCGATGTTCACGCCCGGCAGTTCCGGCGGGTACAGCCCCGAGAGTTTCAGCCAGCAGAAGGCGAGCGCGGAGAAGAACAAGAGCTGGCTTTGGGTCAAGACATGGGCGGCCGTGTAAGGCTCGTAATCGACCGGGAAGGGCAGCAGGCTGTAAAGCAGCCAGGGGTAACTGCCGTTGAACACGCAGATCACCGCCGCGATGCCCATGGCGATGAGCATGTTGCGCGGCGGTTCGCCGGTCCGGATTCCCGAATCGTGGGCGAAGAAGGCAAAGAAGGGAATCTTGATCCCGGCGTGGTGGAACACCCCGGCGGAGGCGAACAGCAGCGCCAGCCAGACGATGGGATGCCCTTCCTCCAGGACCGCCACCATGACCATGGACTTGGACACGAAACCGGAAAATAGCGGAAACGCCGAGATCGAGGCGGCGCCGACGATGCATAATCCGGTTGTGATGGGCATGGATTTGTACAGGCCGCCCAGGGCGGAGCCATTCATCTCACCGGTTTTGTACAGGACCGCGCCCATGGACATGAACAAGAGGCTCTTGAAGATCACGTCGTTGAAGGCATGGGCGACGGCGCCGTTCATGGCCAGGGCGGTGCCCAGGCCGACACCCACGACCATGAAGCCGATCTGGTTGATCATGCTGTAGGCCAGAACCCGGCGCAGGTCGTTCTCGATCACGGCGAAGAAGATCGGGAACATGGCCATGGTGGCGCCGATGTAAACCAGGAGTTCGGTGCCGGGAAAGGCGCGCGCCAAGGCGTAGACCGCGACCTTGGTGGTGAAGGCGCTGAGGAACACGGTGCCGGTCGGCGTCGCCTCGGGATAGGCGTCGGTCGCCCAGTTGTGCAGGAGCGGGAAGCAGCACTTGATCCCGAAGGCGAGGAAGATAAGCCAGCTTCCCAGACTGCCGAGACCGATGAACTCGAAGGCGATGGACCCGGTTCGATGGGCGATTATCAGCACCCCGGCCAGCAGCATGACGCCGGACAGGACCTGGATGATCAGGTAGCGCAGGGCGGCGGCCTGGGATCGCTGGGTGCGCCGGGCCAGGATCAGGAACACCGAGGAGACCGCCAGGAGCTCCCAGAAAACGAACAGGGTGATCATGTCGCCGGCAAACACGGCGCCCAGGGCGCTGCCGGCGTAGATCACACCGGACACCTGCTGAATCGGGTCGCGCACGTGCAAGGAGAAGATAATCGCCAGGAAGGCGGCGAGATGGAACAAATAGCCGAAGAGAAGGCTCAACTTATCGACCCGGACCAGGGTCAGGGTGTGGCCGAGCAGCGATAAGGTGCCGTAACTTCCGGGATCGAACTGCAGCAGATTGAAAGCCCCGGCCAGGGGGATGGCCAGAAGCAGGACCGAGCGCAAGGTTCCCCGGCTAAGCGCGACGAAAAGCGCGCCGATAAAGAAGACCAGAAAGGGCGCCACGCTAGTCACCGTAATAGTCTTCCTTGCGCATGATGACTTTGCGCATTTCCTTGGCGACCAGAACCAGGACCACGCAGGCGGCGAAACCGTAGAGGCTGTAGAAACCGAACAGGGCCTCCCACGGGTGGTCCACGTGGCGGTGAATGAACAACTCGGCCAGCAGCGAAACCGCGCACACGCCATAAAGTGCGTGGATAACGCGCTTGACGTTGCGTGGATTGTCGAAGACGTGGCGGCGGTCTTTGTCACTCATGGGTCTATTCCCTAGGGTCTGTTGACAATTAGGATGGCGCCGAGGCGGGATCGGATTATCCCACCCGTTAGGAGCGGACGGCGCCGTGTGGCAGGCCCCCCACAAGCCGTTCGCGACGCGGCGGGTGGGATAATACGACCCGTCCCAGAGGGATTGGGCCAGAATGACGCGAGGCCGCGTCGCTTATCCTTGAATATGCTCCGCATGTCCTGCGTCCTCGCTCCTAACCTCGCGTCATTCTGGCCCAACCGCGGTGCCATCCTAATTGCCAACAGACCCTAAGGCGATACGAGAGGCCGGAGCAGCGATACCAGCGCATCCGGGGCGAAGAAAAGGACGATACAGCCGCTTGCCGTCAAGCCGATGGCGATCAGGCACGCCAGGGGGGCTTCCTTGATAACGACGGCCGCGCCTTCGGCGCTCCCCGGCGAACCCGTGACCTTGCCAAAAAACCCGCGTACCGGAATCGACATCAGATAGGCCACGTTGAGCAGGGAACTCAGCATCAGGACGCCCACCAGCAGGATTTGATCGGACTCGAGCGCGCCCATGGCCAAGTACCACTTGCTCCAAAGCCCGCCCATGGGCGGCAAGCCGACAATGCTCAAGGCCCCGATCATGAAGGCTCCGAAGGTGAATGGCATGACCCGGCCCAGGCCGTTCATCTCGCTAATTTCGGTCTTGTGCGCCGCCGTGTAGATGGCGCCGGCGCAGAAGAACAAGGTGATCTTGCCGACCGCGTGCATGGCCAGATGCATGCTGCCGCCCATGATCCCCCAAAAGTTCGCCAAGGCGGCGCCGAGCACGATGTAGGCGAGCTGGCTGACGGTCGAGTAGGCCAGCCGGGCCTTGAGATTGTCCTTGGTCATGGCCACTAGAGAGGCGATCAGGATCGTCGCGGCGGCGATGTAGGCGAGCCACTGGCCGTGGCCGGAAAGGTGCAGGAAATCGACGCCGAAGATGTAAATGACCACCTTCAAGACCGTGAAGACGCCGGCCTTGACCACCGCCACCGCATGCAAAAGCGCGCTGACCGGGGTCGGCGCGACCATGGCCGCTGGCAGCCAGCGGTGCAGCGGCATCAAGGCCGCCTTGCCGATGCCGTACATGTACAACAGCAGCAGAATGCCGACGACCGGGCCCGACACCTTGCCGTCTAAAATTCCGCCCAGGGTAAAGTCCAGGGTTCCAGCAACTTGCCAGGTCCAAAGGATGGCGAGAAGCTGCAACCCGATGGATGTCGATAGCAGAATCCCCAGATAGGTCCGCCCACCGCGCCGCGCGTCCTCGTTGCCCTTGTGGGTGACCAGCGGATAGGTGCTGAGGGTCAGGGCCTCGTAGAAAACGAACAGGGTCATCATGTTCCCGGCGAGCGCGATACCCATGGTGCTGGAGATCGCCAGGGCGAAACAGACGTAGAAGCGGGTTTGGTTCTGTTCCTTATTGGCGCGCATATAGCCGATCGAATAGATCGAGTTGACGATCCACAGGCCGGAGGCGATCAGGGCGAAAAGCATGCCCAGGGGCTCGACCTCGAAGGCGAGCGGCAGGCCCGGCAGCATCTCGATCAGGGTCGCGCGGGGCCGGTCTCCGGCCGCGACCTCGGGCACCAGGGTCAGGACCACGATGAAAAGCGCGGCCGCCGTGACCAGGGTTAGCGCCTCGCGCAGGTTGGGCCGGCTTCCGGCGAGGGCGATTGGGACCGCGCCGGCCAGGGGGATCAGGATCGCCAGCAGGATCGCGCCGTCGCCGCTCATCCCGCGCCTCCCAGCAGGAACCGCGCCGCCTCGCTCGCGACGCCGACGCTAAGCGAGGTCTCGACGCCGAAATAAACGCTGGCGCCGATCAGAATCCAGGCCGGGATCAGCATCGACCAGGGCGCCTCGGCGGCCTCGGGCGCGTTCTCGGGCGCCGGGCGCAGATAGGCGGCCTCGACCACCCGCCAGACATAGATCAAGGCCAATAGCGACCCGGCGAGGATCGCCGCCGCCACCAGCCAGTTGCCCTGTTCGATCGCGGCTTGGACCAGATACCACTTGCTGACGAATCCGGCGGTCAGGGGCACCCCGATCAGACTCAGGCCGCCAAGCACGAAACCGAACATGGTCAAGGGCATGCGCCGGCCCAGGCCCGCCAGATCGTCGAGACGGCACGACCCGGCTCGCAGAACCACGCACCCCAGCACCAGGAACAGGCCGCCCTTGGTGAGCGCGTGGTTGAACAGGTGGACAATGCCCGCGGTCAGGCCGGTCGCGGTGCCGAAGCCGATGCCGATCATCATGTAGCCGATCTGCGCGATGCTGGAATAGGCCAGCATGCGTTTCACGTTGTTCTGAAATATCGCGACCGTGGAGCACACCAAAACCGCGACCGTGGCCAGCGGGATCAGCAGGCTTTGAAGCGTGATGTCGGCGGCCGCGAAGGCGGGGCCGAATATCGTGTAAAAGAACCGCAGCAGGATGTAGATCGAAACCTTGGTCGCGGTCGCCGCCAGGAACGCGGTGACCGCGGAGGGCGCGTAGGCATAGGCGTTGGGCAGCCAGAAATGCAACGGGAAGAGGGCTAATTTCAGGGTCGCCCCAACGGTCAGGAAGGCGAAGGCGGCGAGAACCGTGCGGCTGGCGCCCGCCGCCGGCAGGCGTGCGCCCAGATCGGCCATGTTCAAGGTGCCGGTCGCCATATACAGCAGGCCGATGCCGATGACGATGAAGGTCGCGCCGATGGTTCCCATGACCAGGTATTGGAAGGCGGCGGTCAGCGCCCGCCGGTCGCGTCCCATGGAAATCAACACGTAGGACGACAGCGAGGAGATCTCCAAAAACACGAAAAGATTGAAGGCGTCGCCGGTGACCGTGACTCCGAGAAGGCCGGCCAGGCAGAGCAGAAGCGCGGTGTAAAATCCGCTCTGCTGGGACTCGGGCAGTTCTTGCGCGACACTGCGCCGCGCGTAGGCCAGCACGACCGCGCCAATGGCGGCGACGATCAAAAGCACGAAGGAGTTCAGCACATCGATCCGGTATTCGATACCCCAGGGCGGGGCCCAGCCGCCAAGTTGGTACGAGATCGGGCCGCTTTCGAGAACCTGGGTTAGCAAATTGGCGGCGATGACCAGGACCGCCAGGCTGACCGCCAAGGACAGACCCCAGGCCAGGGAGCCCCGGCGCAGCAGCAGGCATATCGGGGCCGCGATCAGCGGCACCACGATCTGCAGGACGGGCAGGTGCGCGGCGATCACTCCGGTTCGTCCTTGGCGAAGATTTCGTCTTCCTCGATCGTGCCGTAGGCTTCCTTGATGCGCACGATCAGGGCCAGGCCCAGGGCCGTCGTGGCGATGCCGACGACGATGGCGGTCAGGATCAGGACATGGGGCAGGGGGTTGGAGTAGGTCACGCCGGCGCCCACGGTCCCCTCGACGATGATCGGCGCGGTACCGCCATCGACCTTGCCCATGGAGATGTAGAGAATGAAAACCGAGGTCTGAAAGATATTCAGGCCGACGATTTTCTTGACCAGATTGCCGCGCGCGATGACGACGTAAAAACCGGTCATCATCAGGACGATGACAATCCAGTAATTAAAGAGGCCGGGAAAATCCGCCATTACTCAGGCCGCTTCCCGCGCCGCATCCGGCCGGCGAAGCTGAAAAACACCGTGATCATGGTCGCCGCGACGGTCGTTCCGACGCCAAGCTCGACCAAGGTTATGCCCAGGTGCTGGCCGTGGACCGGATCGTGCCGCAGGACGTTGTAATCCAGGAAGGCGCCGCCCAGGAACATGCCGAAGTAGCCGACGCCGACATAAAGCAGCAGGCCAAGGGCCATGACCGCCCGGATCAATCCCGGCGGCGTGACCTTCTCGGCCGCATCGATCCCGTAGATCAGGGCGTAGAGAATGAAACCGGCGCCGAAAATCACCCCGGCCTGGAAACCGCCGCCGGGGCCGAAATCGCCATGAAACTGCACATAGAGCGCGAACATCAGGATGAACGGCATCAACAGCTTGGTGGTAATGCGCAGAATGAAATGGCGATGAAGCATGGACATGGCTCAGTCGTCCCGCCGCCGGCCGGTGCCCAGAATCAACATGACCCCGATGCCGGCGGTGAAGATCACGGCCAGCTCGCCCATGGTGTCGTAACCCCGGTAGCTGGCCAGAACCGAGGTGACGATGTTCGGGATACCGGTCGTCTGAGGCGCTTCCGCGATATATCGCGGCGCGACGTGCTGATGGATCGGCGCCATGGCGTCGCCGAAGCTCGGCATGTCGAGGGTCCCGTAGATCAGAAGTGCGCCGGTTACCGCGACCACGGCCAGGGGCATGAACTGCAATTTGCCCTTGCCCTGCTTTTCCGTGTCGCCGGTCAAGGCCAGGGTCGCCAGCATCAGCACCGTGGCGATGCCGCCGCCGACGGAGGCTTCCGTGAACGCCACGTCGACGGCATCCAGGGTGACGAACAGGCCCGCTGAAATCAGGCTGTAAATACCGCTCAGCATGACCACCGCCAAGAGGTTGTCCAGCCGCACGATTCCCATGGCCATGACCGCCAGGAACGACAGCAGGACGATATCGACGATGTTTACGATGACTCTTTCTCCGCCGTATCGGCATCGCGTTTGCCGAGCAAGGGTTGAAGACCGCGGCTGTAGGCGGCGTTGGCTAGGGCGTAGGTCGATGTCGGGCTGGTATAGAGCAGGAAGATCAGGATCGCGGCCAGCTTGACGGTGACCAGGGTGAAACCGCCTTGAATCATCAGGCCGGAGATAATTAAGCCGGCGCCCAGTGTGTCGGTGATGCCGGCGGCGTGCATGCGGGCGTAAACGTCGGGAAAGCGGATCAGACCGGCCGCGCCGATGAGCGCGAAGGCCGAGCCCGCGATCAAAAGCAGCCAGCTTAGGATGTCGAGCGCGACTTGCATCACGGTTTAGGCTCCGTTTCCTGTCCGATCGTTCCCAGGTCGCCGTACTTGATGAGTTTCAGTACCGCGATGGTGCCGATGAAATTGATCAAGGCATAGACCAGGCTGATATCCAGAAAATCCGGCCGTCCGGTCAGGAAGCCGAGCAGCGCGATCAGCAGGACCGTTTTGGTGCCGAAGGTGTTTACCGCCAGAACCCGGTCGTAAACGGTTGGTCCCATAAGCGCGCGGATCAGGGCCAGGCCCATGGTGACCAGGATGGCGAGGGTGGCGGCGAAGAACATCATCGAGCGTCCTCCGATGGCGGCGGGCCGGCGCCCTCCATGGCCGTCACGCGCCGGTCCATGGCCCCGGACTGGATATCCTCGGCGAGTTCCGTGGCGATGGCGTGGACCAGGATCGCGTTGTCGTTAATGCGGATCGAGACAGTGCCGGGTGTCAGGGTGATGGAGTTGGCGTAGATGACTTGGCCGAGTTCCGAGCCCTGGCTGGCCTTGACCGTGACCACGACGGGGTCGATCGGCATCTTGGGGTCGAGAATGCGCCGCGCGACGTCGATGTTGGCCTTGACGATCTCGACCGCCAGCCACATCCAATAGGTAAGGGCGCGCCAACCCAGGTGAATCGGGTGGCCCTCGCGATCAACCACATCCATGCGATGGGCGATTCCCACGACCGCCAGGCAGGACACGGCGCCCAAACCCATCAGCAGCGGCGTGTAAATCCCGGAAAACAGCAACCAGGTGCCATAGAGGACCAAGCCGAGACTAACAGCGTGCAGCACCAGCGATCCTTCGCCCCCTCAGTGTCTCATATTCTAACGTTGCCGGGTCTTAATGCCCGCTTCGCCGTAGTCTATACATATCCAGCCCTGGCGCGGCAACTGGCGGCGGCGGGTTTGTCCGCTTGACCGCCGGCGGCGGCTCCGGCGGGATTTCGTAGGGTGGAAGCGGCGGCACAACGGGCGGCGTTTCAGGCACGTCCTTACCGTCGCCGTTCGGTTTGCGGAAGGGTTCGGGCGGCGGGTCCGGCGGCGGCTTGGGAATTTGCGCGAACAATGCCATGACCTCAGGTTAACACACTCTAGCGCCTCCCCGCGAGGCCAAGGCCTAATCGCTTTCGCGCTTGTTTTGGTGGCGTTCCTTGGCCTTGCGCAATTGGTCGGCGAATCTTTCGCATGCGGGGGGCGTGTCCAGGCGGGGGGTAAACCAGACGTAATCGTAGGGCAGGGCCATGGCATTGAACCGCGCGGCGTAAGCCGAGGGGCCGGTTTCGCCCGGCGCGACTTCGACCATGGCGATGCTGTCCGTGTTCCGCCCCGGGGCCAGGCGGTCCAGGTGGTAGGGCACGCCGTGATCGCGGCGGGCGTGGCCCTTGCCGGCGATGAGCACGGCGCCGTCGCGCCCGGCCAGCGCCGCGCCGCCGGTCAAGACGGCCGCCATATGAGCGTCGCGGGCCCGCATGACCGTGGCCATGGGATCTATCATGGAGGCGGGAAGCATATCGCAATGGGCGTCGATTATTTCCCGGCGCATGGACTCCACCATCTCTTTGGGCATGGGCCCGTCGAGCGCCAATTCCGCCACTAGGCTCGCGCCCAGGGCCCCGGTGCCTTCCTTGCTGATAGCATTGATCGTCGGGCGCGCCAGGTCGGCGGCCAGGATCGGGGCTCCGGCATCGAGCGCCGCCTGCGCGATCGGCCGGTATTGCCGCCAATCGGGCCAGCCGCTTTTTTCCCAGCCCATGACCGGCCCCAAGCCGGCGGCATCGCGGGGCCGGCGCGCGATGGCGTCGCGCAGGACGTCCGCCCGGTCCACCCTGAACATCTCGAAGGCGATTGCCGGGCGCCGCCCGCGCGTGAACAACTGGGTGACGATCCAGGCCTGGATGCGGTGGTGGTCTTCGTTGTCGTGTTTCTCGCCCAGCAGCACGAAATCGGATTCGATAATATTGTCAAGTAGTTGGCTAGAATCTATGAAGCCTCCAGCGGCGCGGGACCAAATCTTGCCGGCCAGGGCGTGATCTCGCCCAAGCTCCGAGACCCAGGGCCCGCCGTCCGCCTGAAAAGGCGCGGGCGGGGTGGCGCAGGCACTGGCGGCGAAGCCCAGGAGGAGGGCGAAAGGGAAGGATAGGGCGCGGTTCATCGGTCCTCTTTCGGTAAGATAATTGTTGGCGAGTAATCGATGGCGAGTCCGCCGCCTCCTCCTTGGCGCTAGTTTAGCCTGAACGCCCGCGAGATGTAGTCCACGATTTCATGAACGCATTCCTCGATCGGCCGGTCGCCGGATTCGATCGTTAGTTCCGGATTCATGGGGGCCTCGTAAGGGGCCGAGATCCCCGTGAAATCGGCGATCTGGCCGGATCTGGCCTTACGGTACAGACCCTTGGGGTCGCGGCGCTCGCAAGTGGCGAGATCGGCCTCTATGTAAATCTCGTGGAAGTCACCACTGGCGGCCTTGCGCGCCCGGTCGCGGTCGGCCTGATAGGGCGAGATAAAGGCGGTGATGCAAAGGAATCCGGCATCGGCGAACAAGGCCGCGACTTCGCCGACGCGGCGTATGTTTTCAACCCGGTCTTCGGGCGAGAATCCTAGGTTGGCGTTCAGGCCATGGCGCACATTGTCGCCGTCCAGGACGTAGACATGATATCCCTTCTTGAAGAGATGTTGCTCGACCGCCATGGCCAATGTGGATTTACCGGCACCGGACAAACCCGTGAACCACATGATCCCGCCGCGATGGCCGTTACGATGGGTGCGGATATCCGCGGCAACGCCGTGTTCCACGCTGGTCAGGTTGGTCGCCTTGACGTGAAGGGCCTGGCGCTGGTCGGGATAGCCTTCCATGGAGACGATGCCGCCGCCCGCGGTTTCGTGGCCGTCGATCAGGGCGAAGCGGCCACAGCGCGGGATCGCGCGGAATTCATCCAGTGTCATGATCCGGCGGCTGCGCAGAATCACCTCCGCGACTTCGTGGCGCTCGACTTCCTCGGCCGTGGCGGCGGCCAGGCTGTCCGTATCGATGACCTTCTCCACCGATTGAACGGTGACCGGGATTTCCTGGGTCGCCAGTTTCAGCTTGTAGGACTTGCCGGTGGCGAGAGGCGCGTGCCCAAGCCAAAAGACCGTGCCCCGGAACACCGTCGACAATTGCGGCGGGTGCTCAGTGTGGCTGGCGATCTCGCCGCGCTCGACGAAAATCTGTTCCTCCAGGACGATGCTAACGCTGTCGCCGGCATGCGCTTCGCCCGGCCGCGCGTCTTGGGGCCAGGATTCGATCGAGCGCACCCTGGCGGTCTTGTTCGAGGGCGAAAACAGCAGCGTGTCGCCGGTTCGCAGGACACCGGATTCAATGCGCCCGGCCAGAATACGCCGCCGGTCGAACTTGTAGACGTCCTGGATCGGCAGGCGCAGGGGCAGGTCCGTGGCCGCGTCCTGAGCCTGGAAACCCTCCAACACCGCCACCGCGTCAGGCCCCTGGTACCAAGGCATGCGTTGGGAGGCAGACGCGATGTTATCGCCGTCGCGCCCGCAGATGGGCACGATGGCGGTGGGCGTGACGCCGATCCCATCCAGATAGCGGACGATCTCCGCCTTGACCTCGGCGAAGCGCGCCTGCGAGAAGTCCGCCAAATCCATCTTGTTGATGGCGACCGCGACCTGGCGGATACCCAGGAGGTGCAGCAGGTATCCGTGCCGGCGCGTGGTCTCCCGCACCCCTTCCGCGGCATCGACCACCAGGATCGCGGCATCGGCGCTGGACGCCCCGCTGACCATGTTCTTGAGGAATTCACGATGGCCCGGCGCGTCGATAATGACATAGTCGCGGCGCGCGGTCTTGAAACGGATTTGCGTGGTATCGATGGTCACGGCCTGGTCGCGCTCCGCCTGGAACGCATCGAGTGCGAAGGACCACTCGATGGGCACGCCCCGGCGCGCCGAAGCCGCCTTCAGTTCCTCGAGCTTGCCTTCGGGCAGCGACCCCGTGTCGTGGAGCAGGCGACCTATCAGCGTCGATTTACCGTGATCGACATGGCCCACGATCACGATCTTCAGGGCGGATTGCCAGGCCGCCGGTGACGCGGCGTTCGCCTCGGTTTCAATGGAAGTCACGGCGGCTTCCCCTACATGTAGCCGTCGGCGCGCAGGCGCTCGAAGGCGTCTTCGCGCTCGTGGTCCATGGCGCGCCCGGCCCGTTCCGAGGTCTTGGTGGTCTCCAACTCGGCGATGATATCGTCGATTGTCGATGCCGTGGAAGCCACCGGGCTGGTGATGTCCTGGTCGCCTAGGGAGCGGTAACGCTTGCCCCCGCGGGCGAAGTAGAGCGGCACCAAGGGGATATCCTCACGCTTGATGTAGCGCCAGATGTCGATCTCCGTCCATTGCAGGAGCGGGTGGATTCGGATGTGCGTTCCGGGCGGGAAGTCGGTCTTGTACTGATCCCAGAACTCGGGCGTCTGATCGCGGAAATCCCACTGGCCGGTGAGATCGCGCGGGGAGAAGACCCTCTCCTTGGCCCGGGTCGCCTGTTCGTCGCGCCGGATTCCGGCGATGACGCCCTTGAAACCCTTGGCCTCGATGGCCCGTTTCAGGCCCGCTGTCTTGCGCGCCGCCGAGCGGGCGGCGGGGGGTAGGCCGTGGTCGATCTCCTCGATCGGCGGGCAATCGAACAGCAAGAGGTCGAGGTTCCATTCGGCCGCGTAACGGGCGCGGAATTCGTACATTTCCGGGAATTTTTTCCCGGTATCGACATGGACGGCCGGGAAAGGCACATGACCAAGGAAGGCTTTGCGCGCCAGCCAGATCATGACGTTGGAGTCTTTCCCCAACGACCACAGCATCGCCAGCGGGTCGATCTTGTTGTAGGCCTCGCGCAAAATATAGATCGACTGCGCTTCAAGCTCCCTTAGGCGGTCCATTTCCGAATACGTCTATCTATTTTCAAGTGTTCGCCGGGCACGAATATATTCCCCGCGCCCTCCCGCGGAAGTCAAGCGATGCCAGGCGGCAGCAAGGAATTTAGCGTTCCGGGGGCGGCAGGATGGATAGCGTTCCGTAGAGGCCAAGGCAACAGCTTTCGCGAGCCACTCGTTCCGGGAAGACCATGCCCTGGCCATTCGGTCTTAGCCTGCCGCGGGCTGGCAATTCCCGCCCAGAACCAAGATCACAGTTTGCCTATCATCGAACTATGTAGATAGCTTGAGATGGAGGAGTTGGAGGCGGGGCCCCGGCCGCTGAGCGAACCGGGGCCCCAAGTCTGGCGTTATTTCTTTTTTGGCATGGTCGCCGTGTAGCTCATGATATCCGCCGCCACCTGGCGGTCGAAAGCGTAAAGGGCGGGCATCTCCTCCGCCGGCTGGCCAAAGACGATCTTATGCATGATCTCCCAGGGGTTTTTCATCAGCTGGCCCAGGGGTTTCATTTTCTTGATCTTCATGCCCTGCGCGCCATGGCAATTGACGCATAAGGTTTCGTAATAAGCCTGGCCCTTGGCCTGGTCGCCCTTCGGGGCCTTGGAGGCGCGGTCGATGTAGCGGTCCATATCGACCTGACCCTTGCTAAGGAATAGCGCCAAGTCGGCGAAATCCCCGTCGCTCATGAGGCCCGCGAGACCGTGGTTCGCGTCCTTCATGGCGGCGACGATCTTGGCCGGATCGGCACCGGCCATCGCCCTGACACCCTTGATCCCGGTTTTGTAGGAACCGCTGGCATAGGCACCGTCCGCGCCCAGGTTATCCCAGCCATGACAGGACTTGCACCGCCATGTGGTATTGCCCTTCTTCTTGGTGTTGGAGGCAGGCCAGGCCGAATGGGTTTGCTTCGGCTTTTCGGCGCCGGTGACCTTGAACCACTTGTCGTAAAGCCGTCCGCCGCGGGCGATCCGCCCCGCTTCCGTAGTGACCGCTTCCTCTGCCGATGCCTGCTTCGCATCGACCAGGGTCATGCCACCGAGAGAGACAAGTGCGATGGCCGTCAACGCCAGAAACGATGACGTACGACTTTTCGTGCGGCTAAAATCCACGACAGCGCCTAACATGTTCATCTCCTATTCCTGATAATTGCTGTACTCCTGTGCCCTGATTTCGAACAGGGCACTGGATCGTCCCGTTTTCCGTTACTTTGCCGGCAAGCTCTGAGTATAGGCCAGAATGTCGACTAGGTCGTCCATTTCGAGCACGGTGAGCGCCACCATGCCAACGCCCGGCTGGCCGAAACGGATCTTGTGCAGAGCTTCCCAGGGGTTCTTCTGGGCGACGGTGCCCACGAATTCTGGCTTTTCCTCGGTTTTGAAATTGATGTCGCGGCCATCGAATCCATGGCAGACCGCGCAGATGGTCTGGTAAAATTGGGCGCCGCGCCGGGGATTGCCGCGCGCGACCTTTGTCTTGCGGTCGATGTAGCGATCTGTGTCGATCTGCCCGCGGCTCAGGAACAGGGCCAGCTTCTCCATGGCGCTGTGCGGCATCAATTCCTTGGTCATGCCGTGGGTTTCATCCATGATGATCTCGTGGATTTCTGCGGGCTCCTTGCCGGCGACGCCGCGCACACCCTTGATACCGGTGTGGTGGGAGCCTTTAGCATAGGCGCCGTCCTTGCCCATGTAGTCCCAGCCGTGACACTCCTTGCAGCGCCAAGTGGTCTTGCCCTTCTTCTTGCCAGCGGCCGGATAGGCGGGGTGAGCCTGATCTGGCGGGTCTCGTTCCAGAACCGCGGCCCAATTATCATAGAGCTGCCCACCGCGGGCGATGGCCCAGATATTGGTTAGGTCATGAGCGTGAGACGCTTCGTCGGCCGATGCTTGCTTCGCATCGACCAAGGCCATGCCGCCAAAAGAGACGAGCGCAACGGCCATCCATACCAGGATCGCAAGCGAACGATTTCCCATACGAACTATTTTCTCGTTGGCTTCTAGCATGTTTATCTCCCTGTCTGTTTGATGCGACAGCCTAGTACCTTGCTTGCAAGCAGGGTGCAGTTACCTCCAATAGTAAACATGACATATCTCAGACAAGAACCGTTCGCATTGACTTGTGTCAAGAAGTGTCTTTCCCCGGATTCCGGCCGCGCGGGGCACCTCCTCCCCCGGAATCTTCAGCGGGTGACAAATGGCCCGTGCCGGACGATAGTTAGCCACCGCGCCGGCGGTTCGCGCGGTGGCAAGACAATTCGGCTGTAAAGGGTGGCGATAGTTTATGGCGATTGAGGAAACCTTGCCGCTCGGCGTGGTGCTGGAGCGGCGCAAGATCGACCACCCCTGGCAGGATGTCTCCTGGCGCCCGGTCGGGGTCTTTCCCGGCGCGCCGGCCTGCGATCCGTCCAGCGCCTGGAAGCTGCTGCGCGAAGGGGACGGCTGGGAACATTACCATAGCGGCACCTTGACCCTGTCCCTGTTCCGCAAGGAGACGGAGGCCTACAAGATCAATCTTTCCCATCCGCCGCCGCGCATTTTCGTGGTTTTGCGCGACGAGGAGGAAGCCGACGGCGTGCACGAATACGTGCCCTTTCTGGTCACCGCCAGCCCCTACGAGGCGCAGGACTATCTGGATAGCGGGGAGGAGATCGTCGAGGCCGTGCCCATGCCGCCGGATGTCGCCACCTTCGTTCAGAGCTATGTCGACGAGCACCATGTCGACGAACCGTTCCGCAAACGTAAACGCAAGCAGCACGATTCGGAGCAGGAAATTTTTGTCCGCAAGCCGCCGACGCAGGCGCGCGATGGGTGATTCGAATGGCTGAATCGGACAAGGAGAATGGTGAGGGATTCGCCTCGCGCTGGTCACGCCGCAAGCGCGAGATACAGCTTGAGGACCCGACTGAGCCGCTGGCTCCGGCTGGGCCTGAACAAGTGCCGGCGCGCCCCGTGGTCGCGGCGGCGGGGGAAACGGCGGCAAGCCCGCCCGATTCGCAGGCGCCCGACCTGCCGGACCCCGATACCCTGGATGCCGATGGCGATTTCACGGTCTTTCTAGGAGATAACGTGCCGGAAGCGCTGCGCCGCCGCGCCCTGCGGCGGTTGTGGCGGCTCGATCCCGTCCTCGCCAATTTGGACGGCTTGAACGACTACGACGACGACTTCACCGATGCCGCGATGGTCATTGAGGGCATGAAGACCCTCTACAAGGTCGGCAAGGGCTTCATGGAGGACGAGGACGAAAACAAGGCGGACGAAAACCAAGCGGACGAAAAGCCTGGAGAAGCCACCCAAGACGGCGACGGGGTGGCCGATGCGACACCCGATGAGGCGCCCGCCGAATTAGAGCCTGGCCACGATGTGCCCGGCGACGAGACCGCGGAGAGGGCTCAAGTGTCCGCTTCACCCGCCGCGCCGCCGCCGACCGCGCAGGAGGTCAAGCAAATCGCGGTGTCCGGACCGGGAAATCGAAAGCGTGGCGCCTTGGCGCGCCGCTGGGGCAAAGTGGACGGCTAAGCCTCATAGCCACTCATACGCGTCCTCCTTAGACCCGCCGCGCCGCCCTTGGACACCAAGGAGAACGGCCCGCAGAATCGGATTCGTGACCGGCGCCGGGCTCTTAAGTCGATATTGGCGGCCCGTCACCGGCTCGACACGCATTTGTGCGATTGCGCATAGTCATAATTGCACCTTGGCCTAGTAAACATACCAATCGATTTGAAAATCGAATGTAATCAGGGTTATGCCCTTGGCGCGCGGTGGTCACGTCCATGTCAAAACCTCTTTGAACGTTCATTTGACGTTTAATAGCAATTTGTGTCTTCGCGGTTGCAGCAACGCATTTTCTTGACACGTTATCGGAAAGCTTTTCTAATTCCTCTCTAAGCGCGGCAATAACCTTTGAATAATTATAGGTTTTACGTGCTTGGGGCTTGGTCCTTCGGGGCTTGGCTGCGGAAGTGCACAGAAAAAGACCGAATTAATCGGTCATGGGGTTCATGCAACCGGGCCCTTGGGGAGGACTTTCTTGGCGGAAGATTACGCCACTCACGAAGTCGCCGACGAAGACCGCTTGCGGGCCCACTGGTATGCGCTGCTCGCGCGGTTCCTGACGACATCTCCAGATCTGTCCGGGCTTGAGTTCATGCGCGGTCTCAAGGGCGACGATACCGAACTTGGCCGGGGTGTGAAGGCTTTGGCCGCGGCCGCGCGCGGCGCGACGCCGGCACAGGCGGAGCAAGAGTATTTCGACCTCTTCGTCGGGGTCGGGCAAGGCGAATTGCTGCCCTACGGTTCGTACTATCTGACCGGCTTTCTCAATGAAAAACCGCTCGCGATTTTGCGCGCCGATATGGCCGCGCTCGGTATCGCGCGGATCGGTCAGGTCAAGGAGCCGGAGGATCACATCGCCAGTTTGTGCGAGATCATGGCGGGCATGATCACGGGCGCCTTTGGCGAACCTGTGAGTCTGGCCCGCCAGCAGGAGTTTTTCGCGCGCCACATCGGCAGTTGGGCGCCACGGTTTTTCGAGGACCTCGAAGCCGCGCGCTCGGCGGCGCTTTTCATGCCGGTTGGAACCATCGGCAAGGTGTTTATGACCATCGAAAGTCAGGCCTTCGAAATGGCGGCTTGAACTTCATATCGGCGATCTTTGACGGGATTGGACGGCCCGGAAAGATCGAATACCCAATTCGTCCAAGAAGTTGAAGCAATGTTCGTCAGCCAGAATAAAGGGGTGAATGAAATGAGTAAGAAGGAAACGGCGTCCTTGGACCGTCGGGACTTCTTCCGCAAGGTCGGCCTTGGGGCCGGTGTCGCGGCGGCGGCGGGGCTCGGTGCTTCCGCGGCCCAAGCGGCCGCGCCGGATTTAATTCCGGCGAAGGGCTCCGGCTATGCCGAGACCGACCACGTGAAGACGTACTACGAGTTGGCGCGCTTCTAGGCACGCATTCTTCCAATTGGATTCAGGCCGCGGTGGCGGCAGGGACAACAAAGACAGGAGAGGTCAATGCTTACGAAAAAGACGAATGGGGTTGCGAATGGCCCCCGTTTGTCAAAGGCGCTTGCCGGTGTATCCGGTAGCGCTATTGACCGTCGTACCTTCCTCAAGCGCTCCGGCCTAACCGCCGGCGGCGTCGCGGCGGGGGCCGCGCTTTCCTTCGGGCGAGTTGAAAAGGCAGCCGCGCAAGGCGCGGCAACCAGCCAGGTCAAGCAGGTCAAATCGATTTGCAACCATTGTTCCGTCGGCTGCACCGTGATCGCGGAAGTGCGCGATGGCGTCTGGATCGGGCAGGAACCGGGCTGGGACAGCCCCTTCAATTTGGGTGCGCATTGCGCCAAGGGAGCCGCGGTGCGTGAGATCGCGCACGGTGAGCGCCGTCTGAAGACTCCGGTCAAGATGGTCAACGGCAAGTGGACCAAAGTCTCCTGGGAAGACGCGATCAAGGAAATCGGCGACAAGCTGCTCGAGGTCCGCAAGAAGTCAGGCCCGGATTCGGTCTACTGGCTCGGCTCGGCCAAGCACAGCAACGAACAGGCCTACCTGTTCCGCAAATTCTATGCCTTCTGGGGGTCGAACAACGGCGACCATCAGGCGCGTATCTGTCATTCGACCACAGTCGCGGGTGTCGCCAACACCTGGGGCTATGGCGCCATGACGAATTCCTACAACGATATCCATAACTCCCGCGCGATCTTCCAGATCGGCGGCAACCCGGCGGAAGCGCATCCGGTGGCCATGCAGCATATGCTGAGGGCCAAGGAACAGAACAACGCGCCCTTTATCGTGTGCGATCCGCGCTTTACCCGCACCGCCGCCCATGCCGACGAATACGTCCGCTTCCGTCCAGGCACGGACGTCGCGCTGATCTGGGGCATTCTCTGGCATGTTTTCGAGAATGGCTGGGAAGACAAGGAGTTCATCCGCCAGCGTGTTTGGGGCATGGACCAGATCAAGCAAGAGGTCAAGAAATGGAACCCGGAGGAGGCCGAGCGCGTCACCGGCGTTCCCGGCTCGCAGCTCAAGCGGGTCGCCAGGACCTTGGCCAACAACCGGCCCTTCACCATCATCTGGTGCATGGGCGGCACGCAGCACACGACGGGAAGCAGCAACACCCGGGCGTACTGCGTACTCGGTCTGGCTCTGGGGACGATCGGCACCGCCGGCGGCGGCGCCAACATCTACCGCGGCCACGACAACGTGCAGGGCGCGACCGATTTCTGCGTGCTCTCGCACAGCCTGCCCGGCTACTACGGCCTGAAGACGGGGTCGTGGAAGCACTGGGCCCGGGTCTGGGACGTCAAGTACGATTACCTGCTCAAGCGCTTCGCGACCAAGAAGCTCATGGAGAGCAAGGGCATCCCGGTGTCGCGCTGGATCGACGGCGTGCTGGAGGCCAAGGACAACATAGATCAGCCCGATAACGTCCGGGCGATGGTGTTCTGGGGCCATTCGCCGAACTCGCAATCGCGCGGGGTCGAGATGAAGAAGGCGATGGAGAAACTCGATCTCCTCGTCGTCATCGATCCGTACCCGACCGCCGCGGCCTCGATGCACGACCGCAAGGACGGCACCTATCTGCTGCCCGCGGCCACGCAGTTCGAGACCTACGGCTCGGTGACCGCCTCCAACCGGTCGCTGCAATGGCGCGATAAGGTCTTCGATCCGATCTTCGAGTCCAAGCCGGACCACGAGATCATGTATCTCATGGCCAAGAAGCTCGGCTTCGCCGACCAGATGTTCAAGAACATCAAGGTCAACGAGAGCGAGCCTCTGGTCGAGGACATCACCCGCGAGTTCAACAAGGGCATGTGGACCATCGGTTATACCGGCCAGTCGCCGGAACGCCTGCGCGCCCACATGGCCAATCAGCACACCTTCGACAAGACCACGCTGCAGGCAGTGGGCGGTCCCGTCGACGGTGAATACTACGGTTTGCCGTGGCCCTGTTGGGGCACGGCGAAGATGGGGCACCCGGGGACTCCGTTGCTCTACGATCCTTCCAAGCCGGTCGCGGAGGGCGGTCTGTGCTTCCGGGCCCGCTTCGGGGTCGAACGCGAAGGCCAGAATTTGCTCGCCGAGGGCAGCTATCCGGTCGGCTCGGAAATCAAGGACGGTTATCCCGAGTTCTCCATGGCCATGCTGAAAAAGCTCGGTTGGGACAAAGACCTGACCGCGGCGGAACGGGCGGCGATCGAGAAGGTCGCGGGCGACAAGACCAACTGGAAGACCGACCTGTCGGGCGGCATCCAGCGGGTCGCGATCAAACATGGCTGCGCCCCCTTCGGCAACGCCAAGGCCCGTGCGGTGGTTTGGACTTTCCCGGATGCGGTTCCGCTGCACCGTGAGCCGCTCTATACGCCGCGGCGCGATCTGACGAAGGATTATCCGACCTACAAGGATCGCAAGGCCTATCGTCTCCCGACCCTCTACGAATCGATCCAGAAGAAGGATTTCTCGGGCAAGTTCCCGACCATCCTGACCTCCGGACGGCTTGTGGAGTACGAGGGCGGCGGCGACAAGTCCCGCTCCAATCCGTGGCTTGCCGAGTTGCAGCAGGACATGTTCGCCGAGATCAATCCTTTCGATGCCAACAACGGCGGCATCAGGGATGGACAAATGATCTGGGTTCACACACCGGAGGGAGCCAAGGTCAAGGTCATGGCCATGGTGACCGAACGCGTCGCGCGAGGCGTGGCGTTCATGCCGTTCCATTTCGCTGGGCATTTCCAGGGCGAGGACCGGCGGCATAAGTATCCCGCGGGCGCCGACCCGTATGTCTTGGGCGAGGCCGCGAACACGGCCATGACCTATGGCTACGACGTCGTTACCCAGATGCAGGAAACTAAAGTCAGTCTTTGCCGTATTGAGCCGGCGTAAGGAGGAACTGAACAATGGCAAGAATGAAATTCCTCTGCGACGCGGAGCGTTGTATTGAATGCAACGCTTGTGTCACTGCGTGCAAGAACGAGCACGAAGTGCCGTGGGGCGTGAATCGCCGCCGCGTCGTGACCATCAACGACGGTAAGCCGGGGGAGCGGTCTATTTCCGTGGCTTGCATGCACTGTTCGGACGCGCCGTGCATGGCGGTGTGCCCGGTCGACTGCTTCTATCAGACCGAAGAGGGCGTGGTTTTGCACTCGAAGGATCTGTGTATCGGTTGCGGATATTGCTTCTATGCCTGCCCCTTTGGGGCACCGCAGTATCCGCAGGCGGGCAACTTCGGCAGCCGTGGCAAGATGGATAAGTGCACGTTCTGCGCCGGTGGCCCGGATGAGGATCACTCCTCGGCCGAGTACCAGAAGTACGGGCGCAATCGTCTGGCCGAGGGCAAGTTGCCGCTGTGCGCGGAAATGTGCTCGACCAAGGCCTTGCTGGCCGGCGATGGCTCCATCGTGTCCGATATCTATCGCGAGCGCGTTGTCGCCCGCGGCTTCGGTTCCGGTGCTTGGGGCTGGGGTACTGCCTATCAGCAGAAGTCCGGCTCTTAGGCGCGAAAAGCTAGACCCTTTTGGGGGGCTGGGCCAGGGACGGCGGGTATCCGCCGTCCCTGCGACCCTGAATGTTAACTGAATCTTCACCATGCTTGTGCAATTCGCAGAGCGGGGAATAGTCTGGCTGGCAGGCCAAGGCTGACCCGTCGCGGCCGCTTGGCCGTGACACAGGGGAGCCCGAATCGCATGGCGGGATGCCTTACCGGCGGACCGCCGACCCGGAGGTGAAACCACATGCTACGAAACAAATTTCGGCTCGCGCTCTTGGCGGCCCTGGCCCCGGTTTTTTTCCTTTCCGCCTGTGACCAGGCCGAACAAGGCCGGGTTCTTAATTACGAGAAGGGAACCTACTTGGGCCAGAAGGACCAAGCCTTGAGCGATCAAGAGAAAGAAATTTTGCGGCAACGCACGATGATGCAGCAGGGCACCTAGTGTGGCGGACACCAAGAGGCTGACTTGAAGGGATGAGCGAAATCATGAGCGCCCACCGTAATAATTTCGCGACCAACCTTGTGGCATTCGCCGTGGCGCTTGCCATGGGCTTCATGGTCACAACCCTTGCCGCGCCGGCCGGGGCACAAACCCAAGGGCGTGACGTTGAGGCGGCCCAACCCCTTGGCGGCCACGTGCCGGGCGAGGCATTGGGCGCCAGCAGCGACGCTCAAATCTGGCGCGCGGTGCGCCACGGCTTGCAAGGCAAGGTCTCGATACCCAACAAGCAAGCCGGGGTCATGATCCAGTCGGAAGGCGATACCTGGCGGGCGTGGCGCAATGGGCCCATGACGGTGTTCGGGGTTTGGGCCGGGCTGGGCATGGTCGGCTTTTTGGCCCTGTTCTTCGCGCTTCGCGGCCGCATCAAGATCGACGCGGGCCCGAGCGGCAACACCGTCGAGCGCTTCAACGGCGTGGAACGCTTCACCCATTGGCTGACCGCCGTCTCCTTCATTCTCCTGGCCTTGACGGGCTTAAACCTGCAGTACGGCCGCCATGTCCTTTTACCGATCCTGGGCGCGGAAGCTTTCGCGGATATATCCATGGCCGGCAAGTACGTGCACAACTACATCGCCTTCGCTTTCATGGCCGGCGTCGTCCTGATATTCGTGCTTTGGGTCCGCCACAACCTCCCCAACAAAAACGATCTGATCTGGATGTCCAAAGGCGGCGGGTTGTTCGTCAAGGGCGTTCACCCGCCTTCTGATAAATTCAACGCCGGGCAGAAGGTCATTTTCTGGTCGGTTATATTGGGCGGTGGCACCCAGGCCTTGACTGGGATTTCCATGTTGTTTCCTTTCGAGATCACGATGTTCGAGGGAATTTTCGCGTTTCTGAACGTTTTTGGCGCCGGCTTGCCGACAACGCTCACGCCTTTGCAGGATATGCAGTACGCGCAACTCTGGCACACCTTTATGGCCGCGATCATGATCGCGATCATATTGGCGCACATCTACATTGGCTCGCTGGGCATGGAAGGCGCCTTCGCCGCCATGAGCAGCGGCCAGGTCGATGAGAATTGGGCGCGCGAGCATCACAATCTCTGGCACGAGAAGGTGCACGGCGAGATGAGCGAGGCCAGTGCGGGCCGCAGACAACCGGCGGAATAGAGCCCGGCTTCCCCATGCACCCCGGCGTTTTTCGTTCGGGTGCTTGGTGCCGGGGCGCCAAGCCGACCTGACCTCGATCGGCCAAGATCCATGATGCGACCCGCCCATTACCGCACCTTGGAAGCTATGACGGCGGGAGTGGTCTCTCGAATTTCGTGCGTCCTGGTGGCACTGGCGATATCGGTGTTCGGGGGCGCCGGCGCGTCCTGGGCCGAACTCGTGGGCCACGGCGGCTTCGTCAAGGGCTTGGCGGTTTCGCCGGATGGCCACATGGCCGCGACCGCCAGTTTCGATTACAGCGTCATGCTTTGGGATATCGCCGATCAGCGGGCGCTGCGCCGTCTGGAGGGCCATGAGGCAGGGGTCAATGCCGTGGCCTTCCTGCCGGACGGCAAACGCCTCGTAACGGTCAGCGACGACGCCACCATGCGCCTGTGGGATGCCGGTACCGGCGCGCCGCTGCATCGCTTTGACGGGCATAGGGGCAAGATCGCGGCCGTCGCGGTGTCGCCCGACGGCCGCCTGGCCGCCACGGCCGGGTGGGACCGCAGTGTGCGCCTCTGGAATCTGGACGACTATTCGCCCGGTGCCGTGATCGAGACCCGGGGCGGCAATGTGAATACCGTCGCTTTTTCGCCGGATGGCCGGCGCCTCCTGACCGGGAATTACGATTCGCATCTACGTCTCTGGCGGGTCGCGGATTCCACGCTGCTGCTGGATCTCGGCGGCCACGGCTTCGGCGTCACCTCGCTCGCGTTCCTGCCCCATGGCAAGCGGGCGGTTTCGGTTTCCGTCGACAAGACCCTGCGCCTCTGGGATCTGGAGGTGGGCGTCGAAATTATCTCTCTGCCGGGCCACGAAGAGCCGATTTTCGGGGTCGCGGTTTCTTCCGATGGCCGCTTCGCGGCTTCGGGCGGCGCCGACAACGCCATCATGGTGTGGAATCTGGAATCGCGAACCTTTGTCCGGGCCCTGTTCGGTCATCGGCGGCCCGTGTGGTCGCTGGCCTTCACGCCAGATGGGCGGCGTCTGCTGTCCGCCGGTTCCGATGAAGTCGTGCGCGTCTGGGACTTGGCCACCGGCGCCGAGATCGGGTCCGACGGGTCGCGCCGGGTCGCGGCGGGCCCGGTTGTGCCCGAGATCGAGGGCGCCGAGCGCGGCGCCATCCTGTTCCGCCGCTGCGCGGTTTGCCATTCCCTGACCGCGGATGGCGCCAAGCGCGCCGGCCCCACGCTTCACGGCGTTTTTGGGCGCCGCGCGGGCACGGTCGCCGGTTATACATATTCCAATGCCCTGAAGAACAGCGATGTGGTCTGGAACGAGGCCACTATCGATGCCTTGTTCGCGCAAGGACCTCACATTTACACGCCCGGCAGTAAGATGCCGATACAGCGCATGCCCCGGAACGATGACAGGCAAGAGCTGATCGCGTACCTAAAGCGTGCCACGGCGCCGGGCCGTTAGAGCACTTTCCGCCGTCTTGGGAATGACGCGGCTGGCTTTTTGCTATAGGGAATAGCTTGGAACACAGGATAAACGGGAGACATCACGTGAAATCATTCATCGCGGGAATGCTCGCCGCCGCTGCGATCGCCGTTATTGCCGCGGTGGCTCTGGACTCGCTGGAGCAGGCGTCGCAAGACGCTTACTCAACGGCAAACGTCCGGCGATAGGGCCGGCGTTATTCCGCCGCCGTGGCGTGAAGCGCCTCGATGCGCGCGGCGCAGAACTTGAATTCCGGAATCTTGCCATAGGGGTCGAGCTGCGGGTTGGTCAGCAGGTTCGCGGCCGCCTCGGCGAAGCAGAAGGGGATGAAGATCATGCCCTGCGCCACGTCGTTGTCTTGGCGCACCTTGATCGCGATTTCGCCGCGCCGTGTGGCGACGGTGATCATGTCGCCGGGCGCGATTCCCAGGCGCTCCACATCGCGCCGATTAAGAAAGGCGACGGCTTCCGGCTCCAGGAAGTCGAGGGTCGCGGAGCGCCGGGTCATGGCGCCGGTATGCCAGTGTTCGAGCATGCGCCCGGTGGTCAGTACCATGGGATAGGCCTCGTCCGGCAGCTCGTCCGGCGGCACCAGGCCGGCCGGCACGATGCGGCCGCGCCCGGACTTGGTTGGGAATCCGTCGCCGAATAGTATTTCGTTGCCCGGTTTATCCGGCGCGTCGCAGGGAAAGGTGACCGAGCCCTCGCGCTCCAGGCGCTCCCAGGTGATGTTGTTGAGCGAGGGCATGATCCGGGTCATCTCGGCGAAGACTTCCCTGGCATGCGTATAGCTCCAATCGAGGCCGATCCGCTGGGCTATATCCTGAATTAGCGCCCAGTCCTGGCGCGCCTCGCCCGGCGGATCGAAGGCCGCCCGGACGATCTGAACCTGGCGGTTGGTGTTGGTGAAGGTGCCCCATTTCTCCGCCGCCGCCGAGGCCGGCAGAACCACGTCGGCGTGCCAGGCGGTCTCGGTCAGGAAAATGTCCTGCACCACCAGATGTTCGAGCTTGGCCAGGGCCGCGCGCGCGTGGTTCTGATCCGGGTCCGACATCGCCGGATTTTCGCCCATGATGTACATGGCCTTGATCTGGTTTTCGAGAATCGCGTTGACGATCTCGACCACGGTCAGGCCGCGCTTGGGGTCGAGTTCCGTGCCCCAGAAGTCCTCGAATTCGCGGCGCACTTCCGCCGATTCGACGGAGCGGTAGTCGGGATAGACGATCGGAATCAAGCCGGCGTCCGAGGCGCCCTGGACATTGTTCTGACCGCGCAGGGGGTGCAGGCCGGTTCCCGGCCGGCCGACCTGGCCGGTAATGAGGGACAGGGCGATCAGGCATCGTGAATTGTCCGTGCCGTGCACGTGTTGCGAGATCCCCATGCCCCAAAATATGATCGAGGTTCGCGCCGTCGCGTAAGTGCGCGCGACTTCGCGGATGGTCGCGGCGTCGATACCGCAAACCGCCGCCATCTCTTCCGGGCTGAAGGCCTTGATCCGTTCCTTCAACTCCTCGAAGCCTTCGGTGTTGGCCTGAATGTATTGCGCGTCGGTCAGGCCTTCCTCAATGATGGTGTGGATCATGGCGTTGAGGAGGGCGACGTCCTGGCCCGGCTTGAATTGCAGCATGTGGGCCGCATAGCGCGCCAGGTCCTGACGGCGCGGGTCGATCAGGATCAGCTTGGCGCCGCGCTTCGCCGCGTTTTTCAGGAAGGTCGCGGCGACCGGGTGGTTTTGCGCCGGCCGCGCGCCGATGACGATGATGCATTCCGAGTCCTTGGCCGCCATGAAGGGGGCGGTCACGGCGCCGGAGCCGATCCCCTCCATCAGCGCCGCGACGGAGGAGGCGTGGCACAGCCGGGTGCAGTGATCGACGTTGTTGGTATGAAAGCCGGTGCGGACCAGCTTTTGGAATAGGTAGGCTTCCTCGTTGGTGCCCTTGGCGGAACCGAATCCCGCCAGGCCCGGTCCGCCGTCGCGCTCCAAGACTTTCCTCAATCCCGCCGCCGCCCTGTCCAGGGCTTCGTCCCAGGTCGCTTCGCGGAAATGAGTCCAGGGGTTCGCCGGGTCGATCCGGATATCGCCCGACTTGGGCGCGTCCTCGCGCCGGATCATGGGTTTGGTCAGGCGGTGAGGGTGCGAGATGTAGTCGAAACCAAAACGCCCCTTCACGCACAGGCGGCTCTGGTTCGAGGGTCCGGGGCGTCCATCGACGCTAAGGATCTTGTCGTCCTTGATGTTCAGCTTGATCTGGCAGCCGACGCCGCAATAAGGGCAGACCGTATCGACGGAACGGTCCGCGAACCCGGTGCGGGTGCCGGCGCCGTCGAGAAGGTTTGCCTCCATCAGCGCCCCGGTCGGGCAGGCCTGCACGCATTCGCCGCAGGCGACGCAGGTGCTCTCTCCCATGGGCGCGTCGAAGTCGAAGACCACTTTCGATCCGTGGCCGCGAAAGGCCATGGCGATGACGTCGTTGCCCTGAACCTCCCGGCACGCGCGCACGCACAAGGTGCAATTGATGCAGGCGTCCAGGTTGACGCGCATGGCGCCGTGGCTGGAATCGGGCGCGGGCTTTCCGGCCGCCGGAAAGCGGCTCGCGCCGGCCTCGACCTTGTCGGCCCAATTCCAGAATTTCGAATCGGGATCGTGCGACGTGGCGCGTTCCGGCTGGTCCGCGGCCAGAAGCTCGAACACCATGGCGCGGGATTTCTTGGCCCGCTCGCTGGCCGTGAGCACTTTCATTCCGGCACTTGGCGTGCGAACGCAGGAAGCGGCGAGCACGCGCTCGCCCTCGACCTCGACCATGCAGGCCCGGCAATTGCCGTCGGGGCGGTAGCCGGGCTCCGGCGAGTGGCACAGGTGCGGAATTTCGACGCCTTGACGTTGCGCGACTTGCCAGATCGACTCTCCGGGCGCGGCTTCGACCTCTTGGCCGTTCAAAGTGAATGCGATCGCGCCGCTCATGACAGCTCCTCCGGGAAATGCTTCAGCACGCTGAGCAGGGGGTTGGGCGCCGCTTGACCGAGGCCGCAGATCGAGGCGTCGGCCATGACCCCGGCGAGATCTTCGAGCAGGGGCCGGTCCCAAACCCCTTGGGACATCAGTTGAACCGCCTTCTCGGTGCCGTTGCGGCAGGGCGTGCACTGGCCGCAAGACTCGTCTTCGAAAAAGCGCATGAGGTTGAGCGCCACCGCCTTCATATCGTCCTTGTCGGACAAGATAACCACGGCGTGCGAACCGACGAAGCTGCCAAGGTGTTCCAGCTTGCCGAAGTCGAGCGGGATATCGGCCATGCTCGCCGGCAGGATACCGCCCGAGGCGCCGCCCGGCAGATAGGCCTTGAAGCTATGGCCCTCGGCCATGCCGCCGCAGTAGTCGTCGATCAACTGCCGCAGCGTGATCCCGGCGGGGGTGAGCTTGACGCCCGGGTTCTCGACCCGGCCGGAGACCGAATAGCTGCGCGGGCCCTTGCTCTCGCCCGCGCCCTGGTCCGCGAACCACGCGGCGCCCTGGGTGAGGATCGAGGGGACCCAAAACAGGGTCTCGACGTTATTGACCAGAGTTGGGCGGCCGAACAAACCGACCTGGGCGACATAGGGCGGGCGGTGGCGCGGCAGGCCGCGCTTGCCTTCGATCGATTCGATCATCGCCGATTCCTCGCCGCAGATGTAGGCGCCGGCGCCGCGGCGCAAATGCAACTTGGTGTGCGGCGACAATCCGGCGTCTTCCAGGGCCGCGATTTCCTGGAGCAGGATTTCGCGGGCCGCCGGGTATTCGTCGCGCAGGTAGATATAGACGGCCTCGGCCTCGACCGCCCAGGCGCCGATCAAGGCGCCTTCCAGAAACCGGTGCGGTTCGGATTCAAGGTAATGCCGGTCCTTGAAGGTGCCCGGTTCGCCCTCGTCCGCGTTGACCGCCATGAGGCGCGGGCCCGGTTCGCCCCGCACCAGGCCCCATTTGCGCCCGGTGGGGAAACCGGCGCCGCCCAGGCCGCGCAGCCCCGAATCGGACAAGGCCTCGATGACCTTCTCGACCGGCCGGGCACCGCTTAGACAGTCGTTCAGGCAGCCATAGCCGCCCGTGGCGCGGTAGGCCGCCAGGTCTCGATATTCAGGGATATGCGGATGCGTATGCCCGCCTTCGACCGCTTCGCTCAGGTTTTTCGGATTGGCGCGCTCGACATGGTTGTGGCCAACCTCGGCCACCGGGGCGCAGTCGCAGCGGCCCATGCAGGGCGCGGGCACGACACGCACCCCGGCGCCCAGATGAGCCGGTAAGTTCTGCAACAGTTTTTGCGCGCCCATGAGGTCGCAGGTCAGGCTATCGCAAACCCGAATCGTGATTTCCGGCGGCGCGCTTTCGCCGTCCAGCCCGATATCGAAATGGGCGTAGAACGAGGCCACCTCGAAGACCTCGGCCATGGGCAGTTTCATCTCTTTCGCCAGGGCTTGCAGATGATCGGCGGAGAGGTGGCCGTAGCGATCCTGAATCAGGTGCAGGTATTCGATCAGCATATCGCGCTGGCGCGGATGCCCGGCGAGGAGCGCGCGAACCCGCGTGCGCGCATCGGGGTCGAGTTGCCGGCCCTTTGGGAAATTAGGCGCCTTGCGCCGCCCGGAACCAGGGTGGTTCGCCCGTTCCCCGGGCCGTTCGCCTTGTCCAACACTCTCCGCCATGGATGCTGCCTCGTCCCTTGCTCTAAGTCTGTTCCCGCCAGTTGGCGCCGGCCTGGGGGCCCGCCACTCTAAGCGTCCTGTGAATCTGGGTTCAACCCGTTGTGAGGTGTGGTTTTCCGCGGTTTCTAACCGGCGGGATCCTCGATCGCCTCCAAGGTCACGTGTTCGATGTTGATCAGTACCTTTCCGGCGTGTTCGAAGTTCACCGTCACCCGCTTGCCAATGGCGGATTGGACCTGTCCGATGCCCCAGCCGGGCCGCGCGGGATGACGGACCCTCTGGCCAGGCGATAACTCTCCCATGGCGATAAGTTCCCCGGCTTCGGCGCCTTCCGCCAACTGGCATATCGTATGCCACGGTGTGGGGCAGGAACAATCACAATACTTTGTTATCGGCCCTTGGGGGGCCTCTTTTCAGCCCAAGGGATCGCCGGATTTCCGCGCCGAAGCCCTGGCTTAGCTTTCCCCCGGATAAGATGCTGTATAATCTGCGGCCAGCGGGGCAGGCGTTCCACCATCGACACTTAACGCTACCGCAACGACAAGCGGCATATGCCTGGGCGCTATTCGAAGAACGCGGGAGGGACGAGGACGACATGGACGTGCATATAGATTTGAGAGTGGTGGAACTTCTGTCATCGCGGCTATGCCACGATCTTGTGGGCCCGGTCGGGGCGGTCAATAACGGGCTCGAGCTCCTAGAGGACGATATGGGCGACATGGGGCCGGAAGCCCTGAAATTGGCGGCGGACAGCGGCGCGCGGGCGGCACGGGCCCTGCAGTATTTTCGCTTGGCCTTCGGCATGGCCGGCTCCAGGGTTGGAGGCAGGCTCGATGAATTGCGCGGCCTGGCGGAGGGTTTTTTCGATAGCAACAAGATCGATTTAGTGTGGCCAAGCGTGGGTGTCCCGGATGACGCGCCCGAGGACCTGAGCAAGCTGCTGCTCAATATGCTTTTGCTGGGGTCCGAGGGCTTGCCCATGGGCGGCAGTCTGGCCATGGAGATTTCGACGACCGGCGGCGGCCTTCGCCTTGAGGTGACGGCCTCGGGAGACCGGGCGGCACTGCGCGACGAGGTCCGGCCCGCCCTGGCCGCGGAGGCCACGGCCGATGACCTGACGCCGCGCAACGTGCAGGCCTATTTCACCTGCCGGATCGCCGAGCGTATGGGCGGCGCCATCGACGTGGATGAAGGGACGCCCGGGACCGTGACCATCGCGGCCAACTTTGCGGCATAAACCGCGGTTTCCTGGGGCCGCTCCGGGTTCGATGGAGTCAAGACCGGCGCCGCATGTTCTGGAAGCACTCCAATGCCCGATGCGGCCGGCCGGCTTAAACTGGATGGCTTGACGCCCCATTGACCGCTTGACCACACGGAATTTATGGGATATCTTGCTGCGAATGAGTATCAATCGCATGATTAAGTCTTGGCCTATGGCCAATATTTGACTCTTGCGCATTCGTGGATGCCGATTAGTCAGGAAGGACGGAAAATGACCCGAAGCTTACGTACTTTAGCCATGACCCTGGGGTTGGCCGGGATAACTATGGCTATTAGCGCCCCCGCGCGGTCGGCCGAGGCGCTGAATATCTATACCTCGCGCCATTATCAGACAGATGAAACGCTCTACCGGGACTTCACGGCCCAAACCGGGATCGAGATCAATCGGATCGAGGGCAAGGGGAACGCCCTGATCGAGCGGCTCAAGAGCGAAGGCGCCAACTCTCCCGCCGACGTCTTGATCACCGTGGACGTCGCCATGTTGTGGCGCGCCGACCAAGCCAAGCTGTTTAAGGAGACCAGCTCAAGTATTCTGGAACAACGGGTTCCTGAAATTCTTCGCCACCCCAAAGGGCGCTGGTTCGGTTTGTCCAAGCGCGCCCGCCTCATTTTTTACAACAAGGACGAGATCGGACCTGGCGATATCGTCAGCTACGAGGATCTGGCCGATCCGAAATGGCGCGGTAAAGTCTGCATCCGTTCCAGCGGCAACGTTTACAATCTTTCGCTTCTGGGCTCGATCATCGCGTCCAGGGGGGAGGCGGCGGCGCAGGCTTGGGCCAAGGGCGTGGTCGCCAATTTCGCGCGCGATCCCCAAGGCGGCGATACCGACCAGCTTCGCGCCACGGCGGCGGGCCAGTGCGCGGTCTCGGTCGCGAATTCCTACTACTATGTGCGCCTGCTTTCGAGCGCCAAGGAATCCGATAGAAAGGTCGCCGCATCGCTGGGGATCGTGTTCCCGAACCAGGATGGGCGCGGCACCCATGTCAACATCTCGGGCGCCGGGGTGCTCGCCAGCGCCAAGCATGGCGCCGCCGCCATCCGCTTTATCGAATACCTGACCAGCGAGGCCGCGCAGCGTATTTTCGCCGATGGCAACAATGAATACCCGGTCGTCGAAGGCGTCGCCACCAAGCCTGAACTCGCGGCGCTGGGCGGCTTCAAGCAAGATACCGTCAGCATCTCCTCGCTAGGCGAGAACCAGCCTCTGGCGCAGAGAATCTTCGATCGGGCCGGCTGGAAATAGAGCGCGACCGCAAGGTCTCGACTCTGTTCGCCGCCGGGCTGGCGCTTACTTTCGCGCCGCGCCGCCCGGCCGCGACCGGGCGATTGCCCGGCTCAATATTATTAGCGGCAGGATACCGACCGCGACAATGGCGAGCGAGGCCGTCGAGGCTTCGGTCAGGCGCTCGTCGGAAGCCAGGTTATAGGCCTGTACCGCTAGGGTGTCGAAATTGAATGGGCGCATGATCAAGGTCGCCGGAAGCTCCTTCATCACATCGACGAATACCATGAGTCCTGCGGTCAGCAGACTGCCCCACATCAGCGGCGCGTGAATGCGTGCCAGGGTGCCGCCAGGGCCCCGGCCCAGACTCCGCGCGGCATCGTCCATGGAGGGCTTGATCTTACCTAGGCTGGATTCCACCGTGTTTAACGAGACCGCTAGAAACCGCACCAGGTAGGCGAAGACGAGCGCCGCGATCGTGCCCGTCAACAGCAAGCCGGTGGAAAACCCGAACGTTTCCCGCATCCAGGCGTCGAGGGCATTGTCGAGCAGGGCGAAGGGGATAAGCGCGCCAACGGCGATCACGGTGCCCGGCACGGCGTATCCCATGGCCGCGATGCGGCTGGCCCCACGGGTCAATAGACTGGGGCTCAAGCGGACGCCGTAGGCCATGACGGCGGCTAACAAGACGGCCACGAGGGCGGTGACCGCCGAGAGTGTGAAGCTGTTTCCCGCCAGGCGCAGGAACCGCGGGCCGAACTGGGCATCGCCGGCTTCGATCGTCATGGCGAGCAGTATCGCGGCGGGCATGACGAAGCCGAGGAACAGGGGCAGGGCACAAGCCAGGCTGGCGGTACCGGCACGCCATCCCCTGAGCTTGTAGCTGGGCAGATGCTGGTACCGGCCCGAGGTGTGATAATAACGCGCCCGGCCACGGCTGGCGCGCTCCATCAGCACCACGACCAGCACGAAACAAAGCAGGGCGGAGGATAATTGCGCGGCCGCGACCCGGTCGCCCATGGAGAACCAGGCGCGCACGATACCCGTGGTGAAAGTCGGGACACCGAAGAACGACACGGTTCCAAAGTCGGCGATGGTCTCCATCAGGGCCAAGGCGACGCCACCGACAATGGCCGGCCGGGCCAGCGGCAGGGCGACGCGATAGAAGCTCGACCAGGGGCCGCAGCCCAGGGTGCGACTAACTTCCAGCGCGCACACCGATTGCTCCAGGAAAGCGGCCCGGGCCAGAAGATAGACGTAAGGATACAGCACCAGGCTGAGCAGAGCGATCGCGCCACCCAGCGAGCGGATACTCGGGAACCAATAATCGTGGGGCCCCCAGCCCGCCAGGTCCCGCAGCATCGTCTGGAGCGGCCCGGTGAACTGCAGGAAGTCGGTATAGGTGTAGGCCATGACATAGGCCGGAACCGCGAGAGGTAAGATGAGCGCCCATTCGAAAACCCGCCGGCCTGGAAAGCGGCACATGGTAACCAGCCAGGCGGCGCTCACGCCGAGGATCAGAACCCCACACCCGACGCCCAGCACCAACATTAAGGTATTGGCGATATATCCCGGCAAAACGGTTTCGGCCAGGTGCCGCCAAGTACCGCCACTTGGCACGAAGACATTGGCCAAGACGCTGACCACCGGAATCGAGAATAGGGCGGCGATGAGCAGGGATGTCCAGGTTAAGGGATTGTTTAGCCTTAGCAGCTTGCCCACGCGCCGGTGCCCCGCGCCCGCGCGCTCGCCCGGCCCGCCGGGGTCCGGGATTCCAGGAATCGGCATCTGAATGGAACGGCTCATGCCACCAACTTCGATTTCACCGCACTAACTTCTCGCGATCATGGGCAGAAGGCATATCAGCCGGGTGAAGAACCGGCAATACTTCCGGATCTAAAACCCGGATTACCTCTACCTTTACGGGAAGTTCACTCAATTACTTCATAGTTATTCTTGGGGTTTCAAGTTCTCAGTACGATTAACGCGCACGTTATAGTAAGGGGATTTTAATCTCTTTTTGTCACCGTTCAGAATGAAAATTTCGGGGGGCAAGCGAAACCCGCCACGCCGATAACAGATGATAAATAACCAGCGGGACGGCCGCGATGGATGATCTCCTAAGTGAATTTTTGACGGAAACGAGCGAGGGCCTCGCGGTTCTCGATGTCGAGTTGGTGAAGCTAGAGCAGAACCCGAACGATCAGGAACTGCTCAGCAATATCTTTCGCTATATGCATACGATCAAGGGAACCTGTGGCTTCCTTGGTTTGCCGCGCCTGGAATCGGTCGCTCACGCGGGTGAGAACATCCTCGGCAAGTTTCGAGAGGGCGAGCTGGATGTCACGCCAAAGGCGGTCTCCCTGATTTTGGAGTGCCTGGATAAAATCCGCTCGATACTTGAATACCTGGAGCAAAATGAGACGGAGCCGGAAGGCGAAGACTCCGATCTCATCGCCCGTCTCAATGCCTATGCGGAACACGGTGAGAACGGCGGAGATGACGCCGAGCCCGAATCCGAAGCCGAGCCTGGCGATGACGCCGAGAGCGAGGCGGCGGCCGTCGAGGACAGCCAAGCGGAAGTGGAAAGCGATCCCCCTGAGGAAACGGCTGCGCCAGAGGTTCCCGAAGTCGCGGCGGCGGAACCCGCGCCCGCGCCCGCACCCGCACCCGCGAAGACGCCGGCCAAGGCCGCGAAACCGGCGCCCGCTGGCGAGGCCAAGGGAGGCGGAGAATCTTCGGTCGCCAATCAATCGATTCGCGTCAACGTAGAGTTGCTCGAAAACCTGATGACCATGGTCTCGGAGATGGTCCTGACCCGGAATCAGTTGCTGCAGATTCTGCGCGGACAAAAGGACAGCGAGTTCGCGGCGCCCTTGCAACGGCTCAACCACGTCGTCTCCGAGCTTCAGGAAGGCGTGATGAAAACCCGCATGCAGCCGATTGGAAACGCTTGGGCCAAGCTGCCGCGCATCATCCGCGATTTGTCGATCGAATTGGACAAGAAGATCGATCTGGAGATGAAGGGCGCCGAAACCGAACTCGACCGGCAAGTCCTGGAACTGATCAAGGACCCGCTAACCCATATGGTCCGTAACTCCGCCGATCACGGCCTGGAGACGACCGCGGGGCGGATCGAGGCCGGCAAGCCGGAAACCGGCAAAGTCGTCCTGAGCGCCTATCACGAAGGCGGCCACATCGTCATTTCGATAACCGACGACGGGCGCGGCCTGCCGATCGAGGTAATCAAGAACAAGGCTCTCGCCAATGGCCTGGCGACCGAGGCCGAACTTGAGACGATGACCGAGCAGCAAATCCAAAGATTTATTTTCAAGGCCGGGTTCTCTACCGCGCAGGCGGTTACGGCGGTATCCGGGCGCGGTGTCGGCATGGATGTCGTGCGCACCAATATCGAAAAGATCGGTGGCACGGTCGAACTCAATTCCACCGAGGGCAAGGGCACCAGCTTCATCATCAAGATACCGCTCACCTTGGCGATCGTTTCGGCGCTGATTGTCGAGTGCGCGGGCGATCGCTTCGCCATTCCGCAATTGAGCGTGCTTGAATTGGTGCGCGCTTCGGTTCACTCGGAAAATAAGATCGAACGCATCAACAACACGCCGGTTCTGCGCTTGCGCAACCGCTTGCTGCCCTTGGTCAACTTGCGCGACCTGATGAAGCTGAACGCACCGGACATGCCCGATGGGCCGACGGCCGAATCCGAGGCCGGCATTACCACCGAGACCAAGGCAAAGAGCGACAGCCCATCCGAAAGCTGCGAGGGCTTTATCGTCGTCTCCCAGGTTGGCAGCTATTCCTTCGGGATTATCGTCGACCGTGTCTTCGACACGGAAGAAATCGTCGTCAAGCCCGTCGCCCGCATCATGCGCGAAAACCAAATGTTTTCGGGCAACACAATCCTGGGCGATGGCAGCGTCGTCATGATCCTGGATCCGAACGGGATCGCGTCCGCGACCGGCGAGGTTGAGTTGGCCGAGGAAAGCAGCGAGGTCATGAACGATCGCCATGCGGGCTTGGACGAGGAAACGGTCGCCATGCTGGTGTTCCGTGCGGCCGGTAACAATTCGAAAGCGGTTCCCTTGGGCCTGGTTGCCCGCTTGGAAGAGGTTGAGTTGGAGAAGGTTGAAATCTCCAATGGGCAGAAGGTCATCCAGTACCGCGGCCAGCTCATGCCGTTGGTTCTGATGGAAGGCGCCAAGGAGCTTGCATCCGAGGGCCGGCAGCCGGTTCTCGTGTTCACAGACCGGGACCGTACCATGGGCCTGGTCGTCGATGAGATTGTCGACATCGTGGAAGGCCGCCTCAACATCGAACTGACATCCAAGGATGTCGGCTATGTCGGCAGTGCGGTGATCAACGGTCAAGCCACGGATGTGTTGGATGTCGCCCACTATCTGACGTTGGCGTTCCACGATTGGTTTGATAACGAAGGCAACGATTCTTTTGGCAACGAGGATTCCTCGCGGCTGCTTTTAGTCGATGACAGCCCGTTCTTCCGCAATCTGCTGCAACCGCTTCTTTCCGTGGCCGGTTACGACGTCTCCTGCGCCGCGAGCGCGAGCGAGGCCCTGCAGCGGTGCGATGCCGGGGAAGCATTCGACGTCATCATATCCGATATAGAAATGCCCGGGATGAGCGGTTTCGAGTTCGCGGAAGCGGTGAAAAATGACACACGCTGGTCCAATGTCCCAATGGTGGCGCTGTCATCCTTTGCCACGCAAAAGGATTTGGACCGGGGCCGGGCGGTCGGGTTCGTCGATTATGTGGCCAAGAGCGACCGTGAAGCCCTGCTGGGCGCTTTGCACGAGGCCTTGGCTGAAATTAGAGGTGCGGCATGACGGCTACGACAGAATCCGCGGCGGAACCGGCACATCCTTTGCACTCCGAAGCGACCCAGGAATTCGTTACATTCACGATCGCCGATCAGCTTTTCGGTATTCCCGTGCTGAAGGTACAAGATGTCCTCAGCTCGTATCAGATCACACGAATTCCCCTTGCTCCGCCGGAAGTGATGGGGTCCTTGAACTTGCGCGGCCGCGTTGTGACGGCCATCGATATGCGGGCCCGCCTGGGCCTTGTACCGCGTGGCGACGGCGATGACACCATGAGCATCGTGGCCGAACACGAGGGTGAGCTTTATAGCCTCGTCGTCGACGCCGTGGGCGAGGTGCTGGCGCTCTCCACGGAAACTTTCGATAGAAACCCCCCGACGCTGGGCGCGAAATTCCGGGCCGTGTCGGACGGCATCTATCGTTTGGACGAGAACCTTATGGTTGTTCTGGATGTAAACCGCTTGCTCGACTACGGGCACAAGGAGGCGGTCGCGAATTGAAGGGGGCGTTGAAAGAGACGTGGCGCGGGCGGTTTGACGCGAAGTACCCACGCCGGGCGTCTCGTTTTCCAGCGTAACGGAGTGCGCGAACATGAAGACTTGTCTGGTTGTCGATGACTCAAAAGTAGTCCGCATGGTAGCTCGAAAGATTCTCGAGGGCCTGGATTTCGAAATCGACGAAGCCGAGGACGGGCAGAAGGCACTGGAAGCCTGCCAACGTCAGATGCCCAATGCGGTTCTGCTCGATTGGAATATGCCGGTAAAGAGCGGCCTCGAATTTCTTCATGACCTTAGGGCCATGGAAGGTGTGGCCCAGCCAATAGTTGTGTTCTGCACCACGGAAAACGACATGGCGCACATCCAGGAAGCCATTCAGGCGGGCGCTAACGAATACATCATGAAACCTTTCGACAGTGAGATTATCGAGTCGAAATTCTCCCAGGTTGGTTTGCTCTAAGGCAAAAGCTAACCGCACCGGACAGGCAGGGTTAAGATTAATGCCATCAGGCGATCCTTATAGAGTCATGGTTGTAGACGATTCCGCCGTCATTCGGGGTCTTTTGGCCCGCAACCTCGAAACCGACCCGGCGATCAAGGTGATGGCGTCAGCGGCCAACGGCGAAATCGCGCTGAAGTCGGTGGTCGCGCAAGACATTGAAATCGTGGTTCTGGACATCGAGATGCCGGTTATGGATGGCATGACCGCTCTGCCGCTACTGCTTAAGGCAAAGCCTGGCGTCCAGGTCATCATGGCGTCCACTTTAACGCACGCGAATGCAGAAATCAGTCTGCGCGCCATGGCGAACGGCGCGGCCGACTATGTGACCAAGCCTACTTCGACCAAGGAAATTCACTCGGCCGATGCTTTCAGGAGCGAGTTGATCGGTAAGATCAAGGCCGTGGCTCAGGCCGGGCGCTCCAGCGGCCGCGCGGGAGGGAAAACAACCGCCGCGCCGCGAATCGGCGCGCGGCCCCACGCCGTTCCGGAAAAAATCTGTGTCTCACCAGGGCCGGTCGTTTTGCGCGCCGCGCCCACGGTGCGCCCCGAAGTGATCGCGATCGGCAGCTCGACCGGCGGCCCTCCGGCTTTGTTCACGCTGCTGAAGGATCTGTGCCGGGATGTTTCTCTCCCCATATTGATCACTCAGCATATGCCGGCGACCTTCACCGCCCTTTTGGCTGAACACATATCGCGCACTTGCGGCGTGCCGGCGGCCGAGGCCAAGGATGGCGATCGGATCATGCCCGGCAAGATCTATGTCGCGCCGGGCGGTTTTCACATGACGGTGGCGCGTGGCAGCGAACACAATGTGATCAAAATTGTCGACAGCGCACCGGAAAACTTCTGCCGGCCCGCGGTCGATCCGATGTTGCGCAGCATGATTCCGATCTACGGTTCGCGCTTATTGGTGATCATGCTCACCGGCATGGGCCACGATGGGCGCGATGGATCGAAGGATGTGACGGCGGCGGGCGGTTCCATTATCGCTCAGGATGAGGCTACCAGCGTTGTCTGGGGCATGCCGGGCGCCGTGGCGACATCCGGCATATGCTCGGCCGTGCTGCCGCTCATGGATATCGCGCCGTATGTACGCAAGATTGCACTGAGGGTAGCGGCATGAATGTAAGTGATTTCGAGTTTATCGCTAGCCTTCTCAAAAAGCGCAGCGGTTTGTCGCTGACGAAAGAGAAGGCCTACCTGATGGAGAGCCGTCTTAACCCGGTTGCGCGAAAGTGGAACTTCGCCAACTTCGATGAACTGGTCAAAGTGATCCGCGCCGGCAACAACGAGGGACTCCTGGTCGATGTGACGGAAGCCATGACGACCAATGAGTCGTTTTTTTTACGGGACCAGAAACCCATCGGTCAGTTTAATGACCACGTGCTGCCGTAAATGCTGGAGCATCGCGCGAGCGTCAAGTCCATGCGCAATTGGAGCGCGGC
>JAJFGJ010000007.1 GCA_021776175.1 Kiloniellaceae bacterium | reverse complement strand
CGAGAGGTTCTTCAATAAACTCAAACATTTCCGCGCCGTCGCCACACGCTACGACAAACGAGACGACAACTATCTCGCTTCCGTTAAACTTGCTTCACTGCGAATATGGATTCGATTTAATGAGTCGGTGACCTAGAGCGGTTGTCTATCCGCCGCCTCTGGGCGCATGACGATGGCGGCCCTTACCTGCCTAGGCGCGGGCCTCGCGGAATGACCCTGAGCGGCCCTTCGTAGCAAATGAAAAGCGGCCCCGAAGGACCGCCATTCCGGAATCGATATTGGTGGATGGCTACGCCGGGGCCGTCGTGCGCTTACGCCGCCGGCTAGCAATGCCGAGACTGCCAAGCGCCGTCAGGAACATCCACGCGGCCGCCGGAAGGGGGACGGGCGATATGGATGCGATCAGGTATTCGGGGGTATTTCTGCCATAGTATTGGCTGCTCGATTGGAAATTGATCGACAAGAAGAGCGGGTCCGCGTCGAGCACACCGAGCGAGAGCGACAACAATTGCTGCGTGTCGTGGTCGCCGGTCACGAGCGAACTGGAAATGCTGGTAATAGGATCCGTGAGATCGCTGCCATCGGCATTAAATAGCTGCATGGATTCAAGGAAATACCAAGGATCGTTGGCGCCTATAAGATCGAGGTCTTCAAATAGAATATTAAGTTGGGAAGAACCGGTTAGAGAAACAGGCGTAAAGGCCAGGATCATGGTAAGGATGCCGCCACCGGCCCCGGTGTCCGACGTCGTTCCAAATCCTCCGACACCATAAGTTCCATCGCCGGTGCCCAGTGGAATGTAATACTCGATCGCTGGATTTGGGCCCAATAGGGGCCTGACAACCTTGTTGCCGACCCCGTTAAGGCTACCGATCGCATCCACGGCGATACCGATTGTCGAGGCGGTTGCCGTTTGCGTGAACGCCGCCGACCCTGCAATGAGGGCCGCCGCCAGTATTTTTTTTAGGGAACTCATCGTTTCAACGCCTTACCTGTTCGTTTCAACGTCTTACCTGTTCCAGCGGCCACGATGCGTAGCCGCAAATTCCTTTTTAGAGTCAAAGGCCAATACCAGATGGCCTACTTTATTAGGCTTCGTTACGCAGTCTACGCGAAATCGGCAAGTTCGGTCAATCTAATTTATTGTTATTTAACTGTAATGTCGACGTGTACTTTAGGATTAGTTAATGTAGTTGGTTAACGGGCAGTCATACTAGGGATTGTGTCTGGCACATCTTCGTCGCATACAGGCACGGCCCGGGCCGTCCAATCCCCTTCCACGGCGGCAATCGCCGCGAGCGGCGGCCATGAGCCCGGCCTAGTGGTCAACAGACCCTAGCCCAAATACTCCTCGATCAGCTTCTCGGCGATCTGCACGGTGTTGAGGGCGGCGCCCTTGCGCAAGTTGTCGGAGACGACCCACATGGTCAGGCCGTATTCCACCGTCGGGTCGGAGCGCAGGCGGCTGACGAAAACCGCGTCCTCGCCGACGCATTCGACCGGGGTGACGTAGCCTTCGTCGTGGCGGTGGTCGATCAGGGTCACGCCGGGCGCGGCGCGCAAGGCCTCGCGCGCCTCGTCCTCGTCGATCGGCGAGTCGAACTCGATATTGACCGCCTCCGCATGGCCGATGAACACCGGCACCCGCACACAGGTCGCGGCGACCTTGATGCCGGGATCGAGGATTTTCTTGGTTTCGGCCGCCATCTTCCATTCTTCCTTGGTCGAGCCGTCTTCCATGAAGGTATCGATATGGGGAATCACGTTAAAGGCGATCTGCTTGGTGAACTCCTCCGGCTTGACCGGCTCGTTGACGTAGACGCCGCGGGTCTGGTTGAACAGCTCATCCATCTTGTCCTTGCCGCCGCCCGAGGTCGATTGATAGGTCGCGACCACGATGCGGTTGATGCGCGCGATCTCGTGCAGGGGCTTGAGCGCCACCACCATCTGAATGGTCGAGCAATTGGGGTTGGCGATGATGTTGCGGCGCCCGTAACCGGCGATGGCGTCCGGGTTAACCTCGGGCACCACCAGGGGGATATCGGGGTCCATGCGGAAGTGCGAGGTGTTATCGATCACGACCGCCCCGGCCCGGGCCGCCTGGGGGCTGAATTCCGCCGAGACCTTGGCGCCCGGCGAGGACAGCACGATATCGGTGCCCTTGAAATCGAAGCTCGCCAGATCGCGGACCTTGAGGACCTCGTCCTCGCCAAAGGAGATTTCCTGACCCGCAGAGCGTTCCGAGGCCAGCGGCACCAACTCGCCGACAGGGAACTCGCGCTCCGCCAGGGTCGTCAGCAGCTCGCGCCCAACGGCTCCGGTCGCGCCCACTACCGCTACTTTGTATCCCATCGTCCTAAACCACCCTTTATAATATCTGCTACATGAAAACCCGAACCGACAGCTACCGGACCTTCTGGCCGCTCTACCTGGCCGAACATCGCAGTATCGGCAATCGCCGCCTGCATTTCCTCGGCACGGGCCTGGCCATCGTTTTCCTGGCGTGCGCCGCGATTTTAGCGGATCTGCGTTTTATCTCCGCCGCCGTTATCGCCGGCTACGGCTTCTCCTGGGCCGGCCATGCCTTTATCGAGCGCAACCGCCCCGCCAGTTTCTCTCATCCCTATTGGTCTCTATATAGTGACTTTCGCATGTTCGCCCTATGGCTGACCGGCCGCCTCGGCGCCGAATTGCGGCGCCACGGCCTGGAATAACGCCTTTTCGGGTGTAGGCAAAAGAAAAGGCCGCCCGGTTAGGGGCGGCCTTCCCGACATATCGCATAGGCTACCCCGAGGTCAATTTGACTTAGTCCCGGGTTTCGGAGTTTGCGGCAAAGAGGTGCCCGTGGAGGCGGTTTGGGTCTCCAGGGACGCGCTCTGCGCTTCGTGCGAAGTACCACCGCAACCGCCACCGGCCTGGGCCGATCCGGATGCAATGGCCAAGATTCCGAACGCGAATGCGATCATAGCCAATGATTTAGACACCGGATCACCTCCTTTCTGCTGTTGAACCAAGACGCGAATCATAGGCAACCCAACCTAAAGCGTCAATTAACGCTTTTGGGAGCCGCTCGATTCAAGCCCCAAGCGTCTCCAACTCGGCCAGAACGGCGGCGCCCATCTCGGCGGTCGAGAGCGTGGCTTCGCCGGACAGGGCGATGTCGCCGGTGCGCTTGCCGCTGGCAAGCACGTTGCGCACCGCGTTTTCCACCAGATCCGCCTCGCCGCCCAGATCGAGCGAATAGCGCAGCATCATGGCGAAGCTCAAGACGCAGGCGATGGGATTTGCGATGCCTTGACCGGCGATGTCGGGGGCCGAGCCGTGGACCGGCTCGTAAAGCGCCTTCCTGCGCCCGGTCTCGTCGGGATCGCCGAGCGAGGCCGAGGGCAACATGCCCAGGGAACCGGTCAACATGGCCGCCTGGTCCGACAGCATGTCGCCGAACAAGTTGTCGGTGACGATGACGTCGAACTGCTTGGGGTTGCGCACCAGCTGCATGGCGCAGTTGTCGGCATACATGTGCGAAAGTTCCACTTCCCGGTACTCGGCCTCATGCAGCTTCGTCACTTCCTCGCGCCACAGCACGCCCGATTCCATGACATTGGCCTTTTCGACCGAGCACAATTTGTTGCCCCGCTTGCGCGCCAGTTCAAAGCCGACCCGTGCGACCCGATGAATTTCCGGGGTCGTATAGATCTGGGTATTGACGCCGCGCCGGGTGCCGTCGGCCAGGGTCTCGATCCCGCGCGGAGAACCGAAGTAGACCCCGCCGGTCAACTCGCGCACGATCATGATGTCCAGGCCGGAAACGATTTCCGGCTTCAGCGAGGACGCACTCACCAAGGCATCGAAGCAGATCGCGGGGCGCAAGTTGGCGAACAGCGCCATGTCCTTGCGCAGACGCAACAGGCCGCGCTCCGGCTTTTGCGCGAAAGGCAGGTTGTCCCACTTCGGCCCGCCCACGGCGCCCAGCAGCACGGCATCGGCGTTCATGGCCTTGTCCATGGTGGCGTCGGTCAGGGGCGTACCTTGAGCGTCGATGGCGGCGCCGCCGACTAGGCCTTCCTCGATCTCGAATTTTAGCGCCCGGCGGTCGCCGAACCATTCGACCACGCGGCCGACCTGGCCCATGACCTCGGGCCCGATGCCGTCGCCCGGCAGAACTAGAAGTTTCTTATTGGCAGGCATGGATCGCCCTCTCCCATTGAATGCGTTACGGATTAAGGCGCCGTCTTAACTCGCCAGCCAGGGCTGGGAATCTCGCTGCTTGGCCTCGTAATCGTCGATCTTGCCGGCCTTCTCCATTGTCAGGCCGATATCGTCCAGGCCGTTCATCAGGCAATGTTTGCGGAAAGGATCCAACTCGAATTCGATCGTGCCGCCGTCCGGGCCCGTGATCTCCTGATTTTCCAGATCGATGGAGAGGATCGCGTTGGCGCCGCGCTGGGCGTCGTCCATCAACATATCGACCTGCTCCTTCGGCAGCACGATGGGCAGGATGCCGTTCTTGAAGCAGTTGTTGTAAAAAATATCGGCGAAGCCGGTCGAAACGATGCAGCGAATGCCCGCATCCAGAAGCGCCCAGGGCGCGTGTTCGCGCGAGGACCCGCAGCCGAAGTTATCGCCCGCGACTAAAATTTTCGTGTCCTTGTAGGCCGGCTGATCGAGAACGAAGCCGTCTTTCGGCTTGCCGTTCTCGTCGAAACGCATCTCGTAAAACAGGCCCTTGGACAGACCCGTGCGCTTAATCGTTTTCAGGAATTGCTTGGGAATGATCTTGTCGGTATCGACATTGACCATCGGCAAGGGCGCGGCGACCCCGCGCAGGGTGGTGAATTTTTCCATTACATCATCGTCCTAAGGCAATAGTCAGGATCACCTTCTGGGTACAAATTTATTGACTTAAGGCGAGTACGTTCGTCTCGTAGAATTTTTTGCATTTCAGCCAACCCGCTTGACGGCAAGAGATATTTTCGCTGCAGCGAGTCTTCTGCCCAAAGCGATGATACCTCGTTATTGAGCAAGAGTTCAGCGGAAAACGTTTCAGTGATCCACTCACCGGGTTCGAGCTTCTTGCCAGGGGAGTCGCAGTTTGGTGCGTAAAAGAAGTCATCGTTTTTCGTACCGCATTTCACAGACCCAATAAATATGGGTTTGCTGCCCGTGTTCACTATGGTCACCAAGCCAGCGAGATACGTCCCCACTAAATTCTTATTCACCCCGTGGCTCATGTGCCAACTCAGCGTCAATCGGCCCCGCTCTCGATGACTCCGCCAGATCGTCCAGGACAAATGCCCCGTCGCAAGCAGCGCACCGTAAACAGCAATTGCGATCTCCCAGCCGGCCACTAAATGCCACTACCCATATTTATCTTACACCAACTCCCGCACGTCGGCGAGGTGGCCGGCGAAGGCGGCGGCGGCGGCCATGGCGGGGCTGACCAGATGGGTGCGCCCGCCGCGGCCTTGGCGGCCTTCGAAATTGCGGTTCGAGGTCGAGGCGCAACGTTCGCCCGGCGCCAGCTTATCGGCGTTCATGGCCAAACACATGGAACACCCCGGCTCGCGCCAATCGAAGCCGGCGTCCTTGAATATCTTGTCCAGGCCTTCTTCCTCGGCCTGATTTTTCACCAGGCCGGAACCGGGCACGATCATGGCGCGCACGCCGGGCGCGACCTTGCGGCCCTTGGCCAGGGCCGCGACCTGGCGCAAATCCTCGATCCGGCCGTTGGTGCAGGACCCGATGAAGACCGTATCGACCTTAATGTCCTGGGCGGCCATGCCGGCGCTCAGGCCCATGTAGTCCAGGGAGCGCGCCAAGGCCTCGCGCTTGCCCTCGTCGCCCTCGGCCGCCGGGTCGGGCACCTGGCCGGTTATCGGCACCACGTCTTCGGGGCTGGTGCCCCAGGTCACTTGGGGCTCGATCTCGGCCGCGTTCAGGACGACTTCGGTGTCGTAAGTGGCGCCTTCGTCCGAGGGCAGGGTCCGCCAATAGCTAAGCGCGGTTTCCCACTGCCCGGCCTTGGGCGCCATGGGCCGGCCCCGGACATAATCGAACGTCGTTTCGTCGGGCGCGATCAGTCCCGCGCGCGCGCCGGCCTCGATCGACATGTTGCAGACCGTCATGCGCCCTTCCATGGACAGGGCGCGGATCGCCTCGCCCGCGTATTCGACCACATGCCCGGTGCCGCCCGCGGTACCGAGTTTGGCGATGATGGCCAGGATCAAGTCCTTGGCGGTCACGCCCAAGGGCGCCCGGCCCTCGACCGTGATGCGCATGTTCTTGGCCGGCTTTTGAATGAGCGTCTGGGTCACCAGCACATGCTCGACTTCGCTGGTCCCGATGCCAAAGGCCAGGGCCCCGAAGGCGCCATGGGTCGAAGTATGGGAATCGCCGCACACGATGGTCATGCCGGGCAGGGTGAAGCCCTGTTCCGGCCCGATGATATGAACGATGCCCTGGCGCACATCGTCGACGTCATAGTAGGGGATGGCGAACTCGGCGCAATTTTTCTCCAGGGTCTCGACCTGAATACGGCTTTCCTCGTCGTCGATTCCGTGTGAGCGATCGCTTGTCGGCACGTTGTGATCGGCGACCGCGAGGGCGGCGCCGGGACGGCGCGGTTTGCGCCCGGCGAGACGCAGGCCCTCGAAGGCTTGAGGGCTTGTCACCTCGTGCACCAAGTGACGGTCGATGTAGATCAGGCAGGTGCCGTCGTCCTGACGGCTGACCACATGGGCGTCCCAGATCTTATCGAATAGCGTGCGCGGCGCCGGCATGAAGGGGCTCCGCCGTTAGCTTTTCGCGGCCTTAGCCGCGGCCGCCTTTTCGGCCTTGGCAGCCTTGGCGGCCTTGACCTCCTTGGAGGCCTTGGCCTTGGCGGCGGCGGCGGCGACCCGCTCCGCGGTGGCGGCCTTACCGGCCGCGCCCGTGGTCTTCTCCGCGATCCGCGCGGATTTACCGCGGCGGCCGCGCAGGTAGTACAGCTTGGCCCGGCGCACATCGCCCCGGCGGATCAGCTCAACCGAATCGACCATGGGGGAATACAGCGGAAAGATACGCTCAACCCCTTCGTTGTAGGAAATCTTGCGGACCGTGAAGGACGAATTCAGGCCCCGGTTCTTACGCGCGATACACACGCCCTCGTAAGCCTGGAGACGCTCACGCGTTCCCTCGACCACCTTGACGCTGACCTTAACGGTATCGCCGGGGGCAAAATCGGGCATGGTCTTGCCCGCGGTCAGTTTGGCCATCTGCTCTTGCTCGAGCCGCTCGATCGTATTCATGGTCTTTATCCCTTGTCTTCGACTTATGCGTCTTCATCTAGTGCCCGGGACCGGCGCGCCCAAAGATCCGGGCGGCGCTCCCGCGTGACTTGTTCCGCCTGCTTTTTCCGCCAGGAGGCGATGTTATCGTGATGACCGGAGAGCAGGACCTCCGGCACCAAATGGCCGTGCCAGTCGGCAGGCCGCGTATAGTGGGGATATTCCAATAATCCCCGTTCGAACGACTCCTCCACCGGGCTCGCCTCGTTGCCCATGACACCCGGCAAGATGCGCACCACGGCGTCCAGCAGTGTCAGCGCCGCCGGCTCCCCCCCGGAGAGCACATAGTCGCCGATGCTGACCTCGGCCACCTCGCGCGCCTCCAGAACCCGCTGATCGACGCCTTCGTAGCGTCCGCACAGCAGGGTTACCCCTGGACCCGCCGCCATCTCCCGCACCAGGGCCTGATCCAGCAAGCGGCCCCGCGGCGACAAATAGATCGTTGGGCCCGCCATCTTACCGCCCTGTTCGCGCGCTCCTTCGAGCGCCGCGTCCAGAACATCGGGCCGCATCACCATCCCGGCCCCGCCCCCGAAGGGGGCATCGTCGACGGAGCGGTGTTTATCGCGCGCGAAGTCCCGTATGTCCAGAACATCGAGCGCCCAAATCCCGTTTTCCAGCGCCTTTCCGGCCAGGCTGACCCCCAGAACGCCGGGGAACATCTCCGGAAACAGGGTCAGGACCCGCGCCGTCCAGGGCGCCTTGACCGGCTCACCCATCGCTCTTCTCCGCCACCGGCTCCACCGCAACCTCCACCGGCGGGTCGATCACCAGGCGGCCGCCCTCGAAATCGATCTCCGGGACCGCCGCCTTGGTGAAGGGGATCAAGATATCGCCCCCGTCCTCACCGCGCGCGATCTCCAGCAAATCCCCGGCGCCGAAGTTGTGAACCGCCGTAACCTTGCCGATTTGCTCGCCATCCAGGCCTTCGGCCAACAAGCCGACCAGATCGGCGTGATAGTAATCCTCCTCATCCTCCGGCGCCGGCAGGGCCGCGCGCGCCACATAGAGCCCCGTGCCTTTCAGGGCCTGGGCCGCGTCCCGGTCGCCGATCCCGGCGATCGAGGCCAGGACCGCGCCCTTGGCCATGCCCTTGACCGCGATCTCGAAGCGCCGCGTTCCCGCCTCGTCCGACAGGGGCCCGTAAGCAATCAGGTCCCCCGGCGTCTCGGTGAAGCTCTTGATCTTCACCAGGCCGCGCACCCCATGAGCGCCCGCGACCACGCCCAGGCAGATCCGATTCGAGGGCTCGTTCCCGGCAGCCACGGCGGCGCCTAGGAACCGCGTCTCGAGCCCGGCACCTCACCCCCACCCCGGCCCTCCCCCCTCAAGGGGGAGGGAGAAAGAAGAAGAGCGCCGCCATCCCCTCCCATCTCGAGGGAGGCAGTACGAAAGCTCGACCTTCCCTTATCCATTCCCCCCTCAAGAGAGAGAGAAAGAAGAAGGGCTCCACCTTTATCCCCTCCCCCCCCGAGGGGGAGGGTTAGGGTGGGGGGGACTTGGCGCAAGCGCGGCATTCGAACCCAGCCCTAAAGCTCACGCCTCGGCGGGCGTTTCTTCGGCCGCTGCTTCCTCAGCCGGAGCCGGAGCAGGGGCTTCCTCGGCCGGAGCGGCGGCGGCTTCGGCCGCGGCTTTCTTGGCTTCTTCCAAAGCGGCCGCGCGTTCCTGGGCCTTGGCCTTGGGCAGATGCTTCGCGGTCTGGCGCTTTTGATTGGGCATGGGCATGAGATCGGCGGCCGCGAGGAAGCGCCCGACCCGGTCGCTCGCCGTGGCGCCGACCGACAGCCAGTGCTTGGCGCGCTCCACGTCCAGGCGCAGGCGGTCGGGGTGATCCTTGGCCACCATGGGATTGTGGAAACCGATCTTCTCGATGAAGCGGCCGTCGCGCGGGCTGCGCGAATCGGCAACCACGATCCGGTAGAAAGGCCGCTTCTTGGCGCCGCCCCGGGCCAGTCTGATTCTGAGTGACATGGTCTGTTTCGTTCCTTCTTCTTTAACGTTGTATCGAGTTGTTGCTTGGCTACGTTTTTAAAATTCTTTAGTGCGGAAAGCCACCGCCCTTACCGGGCATGAGGCTGCTAAGGCCGCCGCGCAACATGCCTTTCTTACCCATCTTGCGAACCCGCTTCATCATGCGGCTCGCTTCCTGGTGCTGTTTCATCAGCTTGTTGAGATCCTGGACCTTGGTCCCGGAGCCGGCGGCGATGCGTTGCTTGCGGCTGGCCTTGATCAGTTCCGGCCGACGCCTCTCCAGCGGTGTCATGGACGACAACATGGCCAGCTGGCGTTTGATCGAACGGTCATCGACCTTGGCGTTCTTTATTTTATCCTGCTGCGCCTTGGACATGCCGGGCAGGAGATCCATCATGCCCGAAAGCCCGCCCATCTTGAGCATCTGTTTTAGCTGCTGGCCCAGATCGTCGAGATCGAACTGGCCCTTCTGCATCTTGCGGGCGAGCTTCTCGGCCTCTTCCTGGTCGATGGTCTCGGCCGCTTTTTCGACCAGGGAGACGACATCGCCCATGCCCAAAATGCGCGAGGCGATCCGCTCGGGATGGAAACCCTCCAGGGCGTCCAGGTTCTCGCCGACACCCATGAGTTTGATGGGACAGCCGGTGACCGCGCGCATGGAAAGCGCCGCGCCACCGCGCGCGTCGCCGTCGACCCGGGTCAGCACGATGCCGCTGAGGCCGATCTTTTCGTGAAAGCCGCCGGCCACGGTCACCGCGTCCTGGCCGGTCATGGCGTCCGCCACCAGCAGGGTCTCGTGCGGCTTCGTCGCATCGCGCACCGCCGCCGCCTCGTTCATCATGTCTTCGTCGATGGCCAGGCGTCCGGCGGTATCCAGCAACACCACGTCGAAGCCTTCCAGGGCCCCGGTGCGGACCGCACGCTTGGCGATGGCGACCGGCGGTTCCCCCGGCACGATATCCAGGGTGCGCACATTGGCCTGTCTGCCGCGCACCTAACATCGCGCCGGCGCCGCCGGGCGGCGCACGTCGAGGGAGGCCATGAGGACCTTCTTCTTGGACTTGTCCGTCAGGCGCAGGCCGATCTTGGCGCAAGACGTGGTCTTGCCGGAGCCTTGCAGGCCGACCAGCATGACCACCGCCGGGGGCGGGACCTCGATATTGAGGCTGGCGCTCTCGGCGCCCAACATCTCGACCAGGCAGTCGTTGACGATCTTGATGACCATCTGACCGGGGGAGACCGAACGCAGAACCTTTTCCCCGACCGCCTCGATCCGGACCTTCTCGACGAAGTCCTTGACCACGGGCAGGGCGACATCGGCCTCGAGCAAGGCCACGCGGACCTCGCGCAAGGCCGCCGTGACATCGGACTCACTGAGCGCGCCGCGCCGCGTCAGCTGACCGAGGACATCGCCCAGGCGTTCTTGAAGGCTATCGAACAATCGCGGCTCCCGCCGTAAGCAAATAAGTCAACACATCCAACAGGTTGTCATCACCGGGCTTGACCCGGTGATCCATGTTGCGGCGGCTCAATGGATACCCGGATCAAGTCCGGGTATGACAAGTGGAGAAAACTCCACCGCCAACGCCATGGCTGGGCATCGGCCAAACGCAAAACGCGCCGGCGCGCGAAACTCGCGGACCGGCGGAGCTCCCCTTTGTTTGGCTAGGTTTCTAGCCCCTTGGGGAGCCGGGCGTCTGGCGATACCCGTGAACGGGGCGGAACATAGGCCCAGGGAGCGGGTGGGTCAAGCGGGGGGAAGGCCCTCGCTTTGCCCTCTCCCCAGGGAGAGGGAGGGACCCGCGCAGCGGGAGGGTGAGGGGCCTTCGCTTAGCCCCACATCCCGCGACCGGCCGGAACCGATCCTTCGACAGGCTCAGGATGAGGACAAATCCCTGGCCCCAGCACCCTCATCCTGAGCCTGTCGAAGGACGAGGGCGCGCACCCGCTATCCGCCCCCGCCCCGCCGCGCTATGCTGTAAGCACGCCAACGCCAGAATTCGAGAGGGAGCCGCGTGAACCAAGAAGAAAGCCTCGCCCTATTTGCCAAGGGAAAGGACGCCTGGAACGCCTACGCCGATACGTGCCAGGCCTCGCGCGACGCGCTGAAGGCGGAGGGCATTTGGGTGGAGGGTTCGTGGGAAAAGGATTGGAACGAAAAAACACGGGCTTGGCACAACGCGGCGAAGGCGGATTTTTCGGACCATAAATTCGAAAAGGAAGCGGACTTTTCTGGCTATAAGTTTCCGGGATACGCGGGGTTCAATCGGGTGATTTTCGCCGGAGCAGCGGGGTTCGGGCGGGCGACCTTCGAGGGTGACGCGGGGTTTGAGAAGACGGCCTTCGAGGGTGACGCGTTGTTCGGCGGGACTACCTTCCAAGGTATCGCGTTGTTTGACTGGGCGACTTTAGGAGGTGACGCGTTGTTTATTGGGGTGACCTTCAAGAGTCTTGTTGCTTTCCGCGCGGCGACCTTCGAGGGCATCGCCTGGTTCGACTCGGTGACTTTCGCAGACGCTGCAACGTTTAGCGGGGCGACCTTCGAGAAGAACGCAGATTTCCGGGGAACAACTTTCGCCGGAGCAGCGGGGTTCGAGCGGACGACTTTCGCCGGAGCAGCGGGGTTCGAGAAGGTGACCTTCACCAGCCACGCGGGATTCATGGCGGTGACCTTTGCGGCCGCTGCGGAGTTCCATGGGGCTGTCTTCGTGGGCAACGCATTGTTCGGCGAGGCGACTTTCGCCGAAACTGTGAGGTTTGGTCAAACTCTGTTCAAGAGCTTTACAACCTTCCGAGACGCTAAATTCAAGAAAGCTGCCAAATTCATCGCCATGCGGGGCGAACGCTCCTTTTCGCTCGCCGGGGCTAAATTCCTTGAGGTACCGGATTTCGAGCAAGCTCATTTCGAAGAAGCTCCCCGGCTCGACAATGTACATATCGAGTCGGAGGGCTTAACGCCCAATCGTCAGAACGATGGCGCAGCAAATTCTAAATCCAGATCGGACCTCGCCGCGCGTTGGCGGTCGCTAAAGCGCCTCGCCATTCAAGGCCACGACCACGCACGAGAGCTGGATTTCTTCCGGGGCGAGATCAAGGCGGGTCGCGGGATCGCGGGTAATTTTTGGCCCAGTGTTTTCAGCTATCCCTATGAATGGTTTTCCGATTTTGGCCACTCCCTCGTTCGGCCCCTCGTTTGGTGGGGCATCAGCGTTCTGCTGTTCACCGGCTTCTACCTTGGTGAACACCTAGCGCGTGCCTATCACGCGGTGTCGGGTATCGGCGGGAGCATAGCGCGCATCTTTTCTTTTGCCGGCACCTCGACACTGGACCTTTCTTGCATCGCGGGAGAAGGAGAGCCCTGGTTGGCGGCCTTCGGCCTGTCATTGCGCAAGGGCCTTTTGTTTTTCGGCCTCGATTCAACCGGCAAGCTCAGCCAGGTCTATGCTTGCCTTTATGGCATCTATCCCAAGGATGAATCCAAGTGGGGTGACCTGCCTGGGTCCTTCTCACCCATAATTCCGTCCTTCGTGGCCTTTATGGGCAGCATGCAAATGCTTTTATCCTCGATCCTGATTTTCCTGTTCCTGCTCGCGCTCCGGAACCATTTCCGCATCCGGTAGGGGGCAGGACCGCGCGAGACGCGGTGAAGGGAAGAAGGTTCACCGCGAAGGCGCAAAGACGCTAAGAAGCCGCGAAGTCGCGTTCTTTTGCGTTTCTGCGCGTCTTTGAGTCTTCGTGTCTTCGTGGTGAAAAACTTACCGCGCGCTTGAGTTCCCGCCCAGCCGAAGATCCCGGATCAAGTCCACTGCTGTCCGGTTTAAGTTAGCGCGGACCCGCCCGAACGGATTCTTAGCACCGCAAGTCCCCCCACCCTAACCCTCCCCCTCAAGGAGGGAGGGAATAAATGCAGGGCTCTTCCCCTTACTCCCTCCCCCTTCGACGGGGGAGGGTTGGGGTGGGGGTGACAGACTCGCCAAGTCGTCACGATGCCCGAGGACGGGCCGCTTTCATGTCCATAACGCAGCGGAACGCTTGAACATCAGTGGATCGAGTCCGGGATAACGGGCGGTGACGGGGTGCGACCGTCCAAGCCCAATCCCCGTCGGCCCTCAGGCGGGAGCGCCTTTCATGCGCTTGACCTTGCCTTCGAAGGAGGCGCCCTGGTCTATGGTCAGGGTGCGGTATCGGATATCGCCCTTCATGACCGCCGACTTGACCAGGTGAACCTGGCTGGCGGCGATGGTGCCGGAAAAGGCGCCGCAGACGCGCACGGTCTCGGCGGTGACGTCGCCCTTGATGTCGGGCGACCCGCCCAAGGTCAGGGTGCGGCAGGTGATGCTGCCATCGACCGCGCCCTCGACCGTCAGATCGCCGGTGGTGACAATGTCGCCGGTGACCGTGAGATCTCTCGAGACGATCGAGTGCTGGGTTTTCGCCGTGGCCGTCTTCGACCCGCCCGCCGATGCCGTCGCGCGGTCCATGAGAGGCGCGCTCGAAGTTTCCGCTTGCCGAGATTGCCCGTTTCCAAACATGGCCACGCTCCCCCCCCATTGAGACTAAAAGAAATTACCTGAACCGGGCGGACCCTAACCCGATGCCGGTAAATGATTCTTAAGTTAAGACCCCTCTCGCAGGCGCCGTCAATTGCCATGGGCGATACGACACGCGGCCCCGGACCCGGCCATTTCCGCCAAAATAATAAAGTTTATGAGACAAAGTACAACTAGATATTGCCTGTGATATATCTGTGGTATTATTGAGGCTTTTTTGTATTTAGGCAAATTTTGTCAGATTAACACATCGTCATTATTTATAATCGATCATCGGATATTGAAGCGCCTCAAGAGCGTCACTGTTTTCTCATTGCGATGTGAGGTCATTATGCTGTTTCCAGATGGGCTGGCACAACTGCCCAACGCCATGTTGACGTGGCTTGCTTTGATCGCGGGACTTTCGGTCGTGCTGTATTTCGCGCGCGAACCCGCCCACCAGGCGATCCTGACCTTGAGCCGGATCCTGTACCGGGCCCTGCGCGTGGCCGCCGCCGCCCTGATGAGGGGCGAGGGGGTGCTGCGCCAGCGCAACCGCGAGGTTCTGCTGGCCGCCGGCCGGGACGCGGCCGAGCGCATGGTCGAGCGCGAGTTCGAACGTATCGACGGCGCCGTGCACCGCGGCCTGGGCACCGCCCCGGCCCTGCACCGCAAAATGAACGACAGCTTCAACGAGATCATGGACGATTACACCAACAGCGCCGATGTGCCGCCCAACCCGCCCGGCTGGGTCGAGGCGGTCGACGCGGTGGCGCGTATTCCCTCGAACGGCGATCCGGTCGTGACCGCCATTCTCCAAGGCGTGCAGGACACCCTGACCGAGGAGCGCGACAAGGCGATCAAGGCCTATCGCGAAGCGAGCAAGGAGCGTCACAAGCGGCTGCAAACCATGGTGCCGGGCCTGCGCGGCCTACTGCGGCTGCTCGCCTCCCTGGATAAAAGCATCAAGGGCCTGACCCAGCGCACCGAGATCGTCGACCGCCAGATAGAGGAATACGAAAGCATCCTGCGCCAAGAGGATTCGGCGGTCCGTCAGTTGTCCTCGTCGTCCTTGATTCAGTTTTTCGTCTCCGCCTTCGTGCTCGCCATCGCGGTCGGCGGCGCGGCCATCAACTTCCACCTGATCGCCCGCCCCATGAGCGAGATGGTCGGCGGCAACAGCCTGATCGGCACCGTCAAGACCGCCGACGTGGCGGCCCTGGTGATTATTCTGGTCGAGATTTCCATGGGCCTGTTCCTGATGGAATCCCTGCGCATCACGCGGTTGTTCCCGGTTATCGGGGCGCTGCCCGATGTCATGCGCCGGCGCATGTTGTGGGTCACTTTCGGTATCCTTTTCATGCTGGCGAGCGTCGAGGCCGGGCTGTCCTACATGCGCGAGATCCTGCTGCAGGACGAATTGGCCACCACCGCGCTGTTGCGCGGCGAGAGCGGTGTGGCCTTCGGCGGCGACTTCGTCTGGATCACGACCGCGGCCCAGATGGGCATGGGCTTCGTGCTGCCCTTCGCCCTGGTCTTCGTCGCCATACCGCTCGAGACCTTCGTTCAGTCCCTGCGCACGGTTCTGGGAATCCTGGCCATGGGCGCCCTGCGGATCGTGGCCGCGGCCTTGCATTTGATCGCCGGGGTCCTGCGTCAGGGCGCCATGCTGATCGAGGTCTACGATCTGTTGATTTTCGCGCCGCTGTGGCTCGACCGCCAAGTACGCGCCGGATTCGGTGCCGGGCGCCGCGCGGCCGGGATGCCCGCGGGCGAAGCGCCAACCATAAGGGAGATGCCGTCATGAGACCGTCCCTGAAACCCATCCTCGCCGCCGCCGTCATCGGCGCCGCCGCTCTGAGCATGAGCGCCTGTTCGGACCCCGCGCCCCAGGGCCGCGGCATCTATCTGCTCATGGATACCTCGGGCACCTACACCCAGGAGCTGCGCAAGGCCGAGCAGCTCATCAACGCGATCCTGGCCAAGCTCGATCCCGGCGATTCCTTCGCCGTCGCGCGCATCGACACCGGCTCCTTCAGCGAGAAGGATATCGTCGCGAAAATGACCTTCGACGACCGCCCCAGCCAGGCCAACCGGCAGAAGCGCCACTTCCGCGAGACCATCGCCAAGTTCATTCGCGAGGTGAAACCGGCCGGACACACCGACATCACCGGCGGCCTGCTGCAAGCGGCCGAATACCTGAACGAGAAGAACCCCGGCATCAAGACGGTGCTGATCTTCTCCGACCTCAAGGAAGACCTGAAAAAGGGCTACATCCGCGATATCCCGCTGCAACTCCTAGGCTTCGATATCGTCGCCCTCAACGTCACCAAACTCTTGAGCGACAACATCGATCCGCGCGAATACATGACCCGCCTGGAAGACTGGCAACGCCGGGTCGAGGACGGCGGCGGCGCGTGGCGGGTCCTCAACGACTTCGATCGCCTGGACCGCATCCTGACCGCGTCGAGGTAGGGCGGAATCATCCGTCATCCCGGAAAGCGCCGCCAGGTGCTTATCCGGGATCTTCGGTGTGGGGGGGAGCGGAAGATCCCGGATCAAGTCCGGGATGACGGCCCTATATAAAACCCCGCGCCATGGACACCGCCCCCGCCGGGGCCATATAACCCGCCTATGAGCACGCGGCCCTTCATCAAGATGCACGGCCTGGGCAACGACTTCGTGATCGTCGATGCCAGGCAGGAGCCCTTTACACCCGGCGAAGCGGCACGGCGGCGGATCGCCGACCGGCGCTTCGGCGCCGGCTGCGACCAGCTCGTGATCCTGGAGCCGGGCCAAAACGGCGCCGAGTTGAGTTTGCGCTTCTACAACCCGGACGGCGGCGAGGCCGGAGCTTGCGGCAACGGCACGCGCTGCGCCGCCTCCCTGGTCATGGCCGAGACCGGGGCGGAAAGCCTGAATATCGCGACCCTGGGCGGGCTGCTCCATGCCGAGGCGGCGGCGCCAGGCACGATCTCCGTCGACATGGGCGAAGCCAAGACCGGCTGGCGCGATATCCCCCTGGCGCGCGAGATGGAGACCCTGCACCTGGACCTGGCGGCGGGGCCCCTGCGCGATCCGGTGGCGACCGGTATGGGCAACCCCCACGCGACCTTTTTCGTCGAGGACCTGGGCGCCATAGACATGGCCACCCTGGGCCCAAAGCTGGGACACGATGCCCTGTTCCCGGAACGCGCCAATATCGGGGTCGCGCAAGTCACAGGACCGGACCGACTGCGCCTAAGGGTGTGGGAGCGCGGCGCGGGCCTGACCCTGGCCTGCGGCAGCGGCGCCTGCGCCGCCACGGTAGCCGCCGCGCGGCGCGGCCTGACCGGGCGCGCCATCACCCTCGATCTGGACGGCGGGACGCTTCACGTCGATTGGCGCGAGGACGGCCACGTCGTCATGACCGGGCCAGTCGCGACCGCCTACACCGGCGTCCTGGACCCCAGCTTGCTTGAGCCGGACACATGAGCGAGCCCACCCTCATCACCTTCGGTTGCCGCCTCAACGCCTGGGAGTCCGAGGTCATGCGCGATCACGCCCGCGCCGCGAAGGGGGCCCCAAGCGTTATCGTCAACACCTGCGCGGTCACGGCCGAGGCCGAGCGTCAGGCCCGCCAGGCGATCCGCCGCGCCCGGCGCGAACACCCGCAAGCCCGTGTCATCGTGACCGGCTGCGCGGCGCAGATAGACCCGGAGGCTTACGCCGCCATGGCCGAAGTGGATTTGGTGCTCGGCAATGACGAGAAGCTGCGCGCCGAAAGTTTTTTGAGCGGCGACGGCCCCCGGGTCCGGGCCGGCGACATCATGACGGTGCGCGAAACCGCCGGGCATTTGATCCAGGGATTCGCCGGGCGCACCCGCGCCTTCGTGCAAGTCCAGCAGGGCTGCGATCACCGCTGCACCTTCTGCATCATTCCCTTCGGGCGCGGTAACAGCCGCTCGGTGCCCATGGGCGAGGTGGTGGCCCAGGTCCGCGCCCTGGCCGAGGGCGGCACCGCCGAGGTGGTCTTGAGCGGTGTCGATATCACCTCCTACGGCGGCGATCTGCCAGGCACGCCCAGCCTCGGCCAAATGGTCCGCCGCCTGCTCGCCCTGGTGCCCGAGTTGAAGCGCCTGCGCCTATCGTCTATCGACGCCACGGAACTGGACCGGGATTTGTTACGCCTGCTGGCGGAGGAACCGCGCCTCATGCCGCATCTGCATCTTTCGCTGCAAGCGGGCGACGACATGATCCTGAAACGCATGAAGCGGCGCCACAACCGCGCCGATGCGGTCGAGCTTTGCCAAGAGGTACGCCGCCTGCGCCCCGATGTGGTGTTCGGCGCCGATTTGATCGCCGGGTTCCCGACCGAGACGCCCGCGATGTTCGCCAAGACGGCGGAACTGATCGAGGATTGCGGCCTGACCTACCTGCACGTCTTTCCCTATTCGGCCCGCCCCGGCACCCCGGCGGCGCGCATGCCCCAGGTGCCGGTGGCGGAGCGCAAGGCGCGGGCCAAGGTCTTGCGCGACTTGGGGACCGCCGCCCTGACCCGCTTTCTCGCCGCCCAGGTCGGGACCCGGACCCAGGTCTTGATCGAGAAGCCGGGCTTTGGCCGCTGCGAGCGTTTCGCGCCGGTGGCGCTCGATCACGGCGCGCCGGGCGAAATCGTGCCGGCGCTGATCGCCAAGGCGGGCCTGGACCGCCTGGAAGCCGTGCGCGCGGCATGAGCGAAAACAAGAGCGGCTGGTTCGGGCGCCTGAAGGCGGGGCTGTCGCGCTCCTCCACCAAGCTGGGCGACGGTATTTCCGGCATCTTCACCAAGCGCAAGCTGGACCAGGCGGCGCTGGACGATCTGGAAGACCTGCTCATTACCTCGGACCTGGGCGTCCAGGCCGCCGCGCGCCTGACCGCCGATCTGGCCAAAAGCCGCTTCGATAAAGACATCTCGCCGCAAGAAGTGCGCCGCGCCCTGGCCGCCGACATCGCCGCAATCCTGGAGCCGGTTGCCCGGCCGCTAACCCCCGACCCGGCGCGCAAGCCCCATGTGGTCCTGGTGGTGGGCGTCAACGGCAGCGGCAAGACCACGACCATCGGCAAGATGGCCAAGCACTACACCGACGCCGGGCTGAAAGTGCGCCTCGCCGCCGGGGATACCTTCCGCGCCGCCGCGATCGAACAGTTGCAGCTGTGGGGGACACGCACCGGGTGCCCCGTGGTCGCGGGCAAGCCCGGCGCCGACGCGGCGGGTCTTGCCTTCGGCGCCCTGGAAACCGCGCGGCGCGAGGGCGACGACTTGCTGCTCATCGACACCGCCGGGCGCCTGCACAACAAGGCCGATCTCATGGCCGGATTGCAGAAGATCAACCGAGTCCTGAAAAAGCTGGATGAGAGCGCGCCCCACGATGTGTTGCTGGTGCTCGACGCCACCACGGGGCAAAACGCCCACGCCCAGGTCGAAACTTTCAAGGAGCTGGTGAAGGTCACCGGCCTGGCGGTCACCAAGCTGGACGGCACCGCGCGCGGCGGCGTCCTGGTCGCCCTGGCCGAACGCTTCGCCCTGCCGGTCCACGCCATCGGGGTCGGCGAAACGGCCGAGGACCTGCGCCCCTTCGAGGCCCAGGACTTCGCCGAATCCCTGATGGGCCTTGGCGATTAAGGCTGGTTCCAGCTAGGCAAGCAGCACCGACACGCCCCACAGAATCAGGACCGCCCCGCCAAAACGCCCGATCCAGGGACCGAAGGGGGCCAGTTTCTCGAACAGCACATAGACCGCGAGGCCGGCGATCCACCACAGATTCATGACCCCGCCGTAAAACAGAAGCCCCATCAGCACCCAGCAGCATCCGAGGCAAAACAGACCGTGTTCCAGGCCCATGGCGAGCGCGCCCCTGGAACCCTGCCGCCAGCGCCGGCCAAGGAAATCGATGGGTGTGCGGCAATGACGCAGACACGCATGCTTGAGCGGCGTTAGCTGATAGACCCCGGCGGCGATCAATAGCCCCGCGCCCAGGTAAGCCGTGTTGCCGGCCATGTCCGGCGACAGCAAGGACGAGCGGTCCAGCCACCACTGTAATGTGGTCGCGGCCAGGCTGAACCCGGCCCAGGCCGCGACATATCCCCCGGCCAAGGCCGCCGCTGGCACATAGGGGCGCGCCGCTTCGCGGTTCTTGCGGTTGATGGCGGCAAACAACAGCACCATGGGCACCGCGCTGGGCAACATCATGGCCACCATCATGACCCACCACATGACCAGCATCGCGCCGAAGTAGGTTGGCGTCCAGGCGGCTTCCATCGCCATCGCCCCGGCGCCGGCGCCGGCGGCCGCGGTATCCATATTCATGCCGGCACCGGCAAGAATATAGATCCAGGACACCGCGGCCACACCGGCGAGGCCGCCCACGACAATCGCGCGGTCGTGGCGCAGTATTCTTTCCAAGGCCGGTGTGCCGGCAACCGCCGCCGGGGTTTTCATGTTTGACGCCTAGCCGCGAACAACTCCCGCGTGGGACAGATGTAGCTCGGCGAACTGGCCATAGGACTTGACCAAATCCAGTTCTATTCCACCCGTGGTCTTGGTGGTGCCGCTGCCCATCTCCGCCAATTCGTATTCGAAGCCATGGGGCAGGTCGATACGGGCGCGGTGGATGTTGCCGGTGACCGGATTCCGGATCGGTTCGCCGATGCCGTCAATCACGCCCGGCACCACCAAGCGCGACCTGCGCTCGTTCACATCGACCTCGAACTCTATGGCTTTGACCAGGGTTTCCAGCCGCGTCGTCGTCATGGCGTCGAACACGGACCACATGGTGGTCATGGGTTCGGTCTCCGCGCCGCTCATGATCTTTTCCAGCGCGTCACGTTGCGCCGGGCTGGCGTTTTCCGGGACGATCAACTGCCGTGTGCCATTGCCTTCGTGTATGGCCTTGGGCCAGGACCACATACCGGCCGCCAACAAACCGTCGAGCTTAACGTCGCCGAAATGGCCTTCGTCGATCTGATAACCGCACGCGGCCTTGCAATCGCCATGTGTCGGCAGCGCGTTGAATTGGCACGGGCAACCGTAATTGCAATTGCAGTTCACGAATTCACGGCCTTTGATTTTCCAGTCGATCATGATTTCTCTCTCCCTTTTGTGTGACCTCAACGAGGGTCACTATTCACTACAGTAGTTATTCACTACAGTAGTTCCGCTAACATGGTGGCGGCACGGGTGGCGCCATCCGCCTCGACCCGGCGATATGTCCTCGGGTGGGCCGCCTCTTCCACCATCGCTTGAGCAATACGATCGGGATCGCTCTCGTCGTAGATCATACAGCGACCAGCGTTATACTGGCCAAGCCGGTGCGCGACGTGGATGTTCTGTTCGAAATGGTTTTTAAGCGGGAAGTAAAGAAATGGCGTGCCGGCGGCGGCAAGTTCCATGGTGGTCGTGAGGCCACCCTGAACGAGGGCTAGATCGCACACCGCCAAGTGACGATCCAGATCGGGCACGAAACCCCGCGCTTCCACCCCATCCGGCAGCTCAAAGCCGGCCGGGTCCAGACGAGGCCCCGTGACCACGATCATGCGCAGTTCGGGGATATGGCGCTTGGCGATGGGATAGGCGGCGAGGATACGCCGGATCAAACTGCTGCCCACGCCAGAGCCGCCGACGGTCACAATGCATATCTTTTCATCCTCCCGGTATCCCAGGCTGGCGCGGAGTTCTTCCCTGGGGCCGAACTCGTCGGGGTGCGCGCCCAGCACATAACCGCAGAAGTCGAAATGCCGGGGAACCCAGTCCCGCATTCCCGGCAGGCCTTCGCCAAAACCGTGGGGGGCGATGTCTTGCGGATTGCCGACGAAAATCGCACGGTCGCGCACGCCCGGGAACCCTTCCACATGGCCGATCATTTCCGCATTGTAGTCGGCCGTCAGAAAGGCCTCGCGCGCGCCGCCTTCCGGCATGGGGACAAAGCCCACGAAATCGGTGAACCAGGCGACCTGAGCTTTTTTCAGCTCGGGATGTTCGTGCCAGAAATGGTCTACATCCCAAGCTTCGTCGGCGATGACGAGATCGTAATCGTCCTGCTCAAGCACCTCCTGGAAGATCATGAAATTGGCAAGCAGGATTTCATCCATGTTGCGGATTGCCTGAAACGCATTCAGATCGTGCTCGCCGGACTCGCTTTCGATGTGGGACGATTCGTTGGCCAGCTTGGCACTGGCGGGATGGATACGTTCCTTGTTCGCGCCCAGGAATCGCGTGACGGGATCCTGCGATAACCAGTCGACCGCGATATCCGGATGGAACTTGCGCAACTCGCGGGTTATCGCCAGATCGCGCCGCGCATGGCCCAAGCCGATAGGCGAGGAGAGGTAGAGCGCCTTCTTGGGCCGCTTCACATGCCGTTTGGTTTCCGCGCCGGCACCGCCGCTCGCCTTTCGAGGCCGCCATGTACCCAGGTGTTTGGCCAGGAAATCGCGTATCATTGTGTTGATCTTCGCCGGGTAGCGCGCGTGCGGTCCATGGCCGGCGCCAGGGATGACCGCCAACTCGCAGTTGGTCAGTTTCGCCACGGCTTCGGAAATTGCCAGGGGTGCGATGGGGTCTTTCTCTCCATGGATCGCCAGCATGGGACATTCAATACGCCTATAAGCCGCCTCGTCCATCACGAGATCGTCTTCCTCGCTCACGTCCATGGTGGCGATCATGACCTCGGCGTTGGTCTCTAGGGCCCAACCGGTAATGTCTTCTATATGCTTCGTTGAGTGAGGTTCGATGCAGCACTGACGGGTAAAGAAATTGACGAAGCCTGGATAGTCCTTGCGCCAATAACCGCGATTGTATTTTTGCCAGCCCTCGTGCGTCTCGAGATCGCAATCGAAGCTTTCGTAGTTCTTGTGCTCGAAAGTTGGCGCCAGGGGTGAGTTGGTGCCGACCATGATTACCGCTTCGACCCGCTCGGGGTGATAGGCCGCGAGCGCGTTCGCGACGGCGCTACTCAAAGAGTACCCGAAGAGGATGGCTTTCCGCGTGCCGGTGGCGTCCATGACCGCCAAGGCATCGCCGACATAATCCTTCAGGCGGTAGGCCTCGGGGTCCACGGGCCGGTCCGATTTTCCGTTACCGCGCGGGTCATATGTGATGCAGCGGAAATGCTCGCTGAAATAGGGTATCTGCGCCTTGTACGCCCGCGAGTGAACGAACGACCAAGTCGGGATGAAAAGGAACGTATGGGCACCCTCGCCATAGGTCTCGTAATGGATTTTGATGCCGTCGCGATCGATCACGCCTTCCGTCAGGGGTAGTTTCGCGCGCATCGTTACCTCCCTTGTTTGCCTTGCTCCTCCAGGATGCGGATAACGCCGCCAAGCCGGCGCAGAGAGCGCCTGAGCGGCATGCCCTGTTCTTCGAGCCCGAGCAGCAGAAAAGCCTCCGCCCCGGTGAAAGCGGCCCCCACAAGCGCGGCTATGTCCTCGGGCGTGAAGGGCCCAAGCGATCCATGGTTTTCTTGCGCTTTGCGGGCCACTTCGCTTAGCAGCCCGTTCCAGCCCATGAGGCCCTCGCGCACGACCCGCCCAATCTCGGGATTGGCCCAGCCCGCCGCCAAGAGCTCATGCAGCACGCGCACGTAGCCGGAGGCCAAATCGTCATCCAGATAGTCGCAGGCCAGGCCCCATTGTTGCGAAAGGGACAGGTTCGGGTCGGCGAACATGGCGTTTTGGCGCGCCAAAAGCTGGGCGTTCATATCTTCGAACAGCGCCAGGACCATGCCTTCCTTGGAGCCGAAGTGATATTGGATCTGGCTCATGGGCACCCCGGCCAGGCCCGCCACGCCGCGGGTCGTGAGGCCGGCATAGCCTTGCGCGCGCAGGACCGCCTTGGCGGCCTCCAACAGGCCAGCCCTTGTCGCCTGAACTTTCGCGGCGGTCACGCGCGCCATAAGTCTCCTTCCTCCTCTCCCTAGTTTCAAGATTAATTCGGTCGAACGAATTAATCAAGGCATAATCTTGTCCCCGCTCCCGCGCCTGCCCCCGGAGAAATGTTGGCGATCCCGCCCGCGCGAACCGCCGCTTGGCAAATAGGGTGGCGGCGTCCCGGCCGCCCTGGCCGAACGCTTCGCCCCGCCGGTCCACGCCATCGGGGCGGGAGGGGGCGCCGAATACCCGCGCCGGGTCATGTTTTCGAAGTAGAGCCCATCAGCTGTATAACTCGATCGCACCAATATTTTTCGCATTGGCCTTGTTGCGACGGGCGTATCTTTTTTTTATCGGGTCGGTCAGTTCTTCCCGGAACTCCGCACTTAACCGTATGGCTCCGATACCGGGCTCGCCCTCGACTATATCCTTTTCGTGAACCTGTTCCAGACGTGCCGCTTTGTTCACCTCAGGGCCAATCAGGGTGAATTGATGGCGGACGGCCGATCCAAAATCCCCGCTTAACACCAAACCTATATGCAGCCCTACGCGAAGATGGAGGGGATTATTCCCAATCCGGATTTGCGATACGGCTTCGACGGCCTCTTCCGCCGCACCAAGTGCTTCTAGACACTTCGTCCCGGCGCCCTCCGCGTCCGCCAACACCCAAAATGCCATGAGGCCATCGCCGATAAATTTATCTATGTGCCCGCCATGGGTATCGATCGGAACGGATTGCGCATTGAAAAACCTTTGAACCACATCGGCCGTCCGTGGGGGCGCCAATTGTAGAATATGGCGGCTGAAATCGACGACATCGGAGAACCAAATAATCGCGCGATCCACATGGTAGTCCGTCAATCGCCCGCCGCCCGATTGGAGGCGCCTGCTCAAGGCATACTCGTTCGTGTAGGCATGGAGGATGCGCGTGTCGTCCTCAAGCTGCTGGCTGAGAGTCGATGTTTTTGTGCTGGCGCTTTTTAGCTTTAGAGAAATAATCCTGGCGATGTTGCGCCACAGAACGTCGGATTGCGGGTGCCGTTCGATGTCGGTCTTATTAATCCTCAAAAGTTCCGCTTGGCATTCGCTCACGACAAGATCGTACCAGCGCCGATATCCGTTACCTAAGAGGTTTTGTTCCCCCACGACCTCGTGACGCCGGCGAACGAATAAAGTTCGGCCACGTTCGCGCACCGAAACGGTGCCGGATATAATCACCCATAAACCCTCCGCGGCATCGCCATGACAGCACACGAAATCCCCCTCCGCGTAGCGGTAGGGGTGCGGGTCCAAAGCCATGATATCGCCCACATCGTCGACGAGGCCACTGGCCACCAAGGCTTCTTCATATCGTGGGTGGAGGGAACGGACAGGACTAATGTCAAGTTTCTCACCCATTGTGAAACGCTCCAAAACCCTTTGCTCCGCTTAAGGGCGCTCGGACGTAGCTCACCACTGGTTCTGCGACACTAAGAACGCACATCTGATGCGTTTCGGCATTGATCTAGGCCACAAAAGCCTCCCAAAACACCCGCGCGAAGATGCGGCACCGCCCCTGCCGGGGTTGGGATGAGTAGGACTACCGGGATTTTGAACGCGGTTCCCCGAAAAGAATCCGCTAGCGAATTATCCCCTAGCGCCCCAGGCGGTCGGCGAGGCGGTGCCATAACAGGATCCCCGGCATGAACCAGGGATTGCCGGTGTAAAGCGGGCGGGTTTCGAACGGCAGGCCGTCGAAGGCGGTCGCGCCCTCGGCGTTGCCGAGCATCTTGTGGCCCAGCTTGTGGCCGAAATAGCTCGCCCGCGCGACGCCCGAGCCGCAATAGCCCATGGCGTAGTGGAGTCCGTCCAAGACCCCGATGTGGGGCGCGTGATCGAAGCTGTAGGCGACCAGCCCCGACCAGCAATGGCCGATCCGGGCCGTGGCCAGTTCCGGAAAGACCTGCAGCATCAGGCGGCGCAAATGGGGCGCGATGACGTGCGGGTTGTCGGCCCCGCCAGCCGCGCGGCTGCCGAACAGAAACCGCGTGCCGTCCGGCGAGGGGCGGTAATAGGCGACCACCCGGCGGCTATCGCTGAGCACCCGGTCCTTGGGCACCAGTTTTCGCATGACCTCGGGCGCCAGGGGTTCGGTGGCGATCATGGCGCTGCGCAGGGGCAGCAACCGGCGCCGCAAGGCGGGCGTCAGCTTGCCGGTATAACCGTTGGTGCAGATCGCCACCTGGCCGGCGCGCACCTCGCCGCGCGGCGTGGTCACGATGAAGCCGTCGCCGCGCCGCGCCAGGCCTGTCACCGGCGTTTCGGCGGCGATGGCGGCGCCGGCGGCCCGCGCGCGCGCCACCAGGCCATCGTGATAAAGGCCCGGATGCAGACCGCCGTCGCGGCGGTAGACCATGCCGCCATGAAACAGCTTCGAGCCGGTCTCCTCATGTTGGCGGGCCGGGGGAATCATCTCGCCTTCGACCCCGGCCACGCGCGCCAATCCTTCGAGGTCGCGCGCCATGGCGTCGTAGTGCGCCGGGGTCAGGGCGCCGCGAAACCGGCCGCCGCGGCGAAAACCGCAGTCGATACCCTCGCCGGTCAGGAAGTTTTCAAGGAAATCGACGAAACCGACGCTTTCGCGCAGGATGGCGTTGGCCTGGTCCTCGCCATAGCGGCGCTTCAAACCCTGAATCCCCAGCTTGTGAAAGCTGGGACCGACCATGCCGCCATTCAGGGTACTGGCGCCGCTGCCCAAGAGGCCGGCCTCGAACAGCATCACCGAGCGCCCCGCCTGGGCCAGAACAAGCGCCGCATGAAGGCCGCTATAACCGGCCCCGACGATCGCCACATCGACCGCCGCCGGCAGCTCGGCCACCGGGCTCGCGGGCCGCGGCGCCGCCTCCCACCAATAGGGCATGTGCTTCATGCCTTCGAATACTTCCGCCATCGCCCGCCGCCTCCAAACTTCCAACGCCTGGCTCGATACTATGCCAATCTCCGGTGCCGGGTGAAGCGGATACCCGGCCCAAAATTCCCTTTACATTCGCCAAGAGGTGGCAGCCCATCGGACTCTAGTTTGCCGGCCGAACAGGAGCGATAACTTGAGCGAAAAGAAAACTTCGTCGCCCCCCTTGGCGGTCGCCAGTATCATTCTGTCCATGGGGCTGATGGCGGCCGGGAACGGCGTCATGTTCGCCTACATTCCCGTGAAGCTGGCGTTCGAGGGTTTCGACCCTTGGGTCGCGGGCGCCATGTTGACATCCTTGGGCGCCGGCGGTCTGGCGGGGTGTCTTCTTACCGGGCCCCTGGTGCGCCGGGTCGGCCATGCCCGGGTCTTCGCGACCCTGGCGGCGACCGTCAACTTGTCGGTCCTGATCGTCGCGCTGGGGACCGAACCGCTGTTGTGGATACTCTCGCGCATCCTCTACGGCTTCGCCATGTCCGGCCTCTTTATCGTCAGCCAAAGCTGGCTGAACGATGCCTGCGGGAATGAATGGCGGGGCAAGGTCATCGCCATTTTCTACATGACCTATGTCATCGCCCTGGGCGCCGGTTCGTTTCTTCTAAAATTCATTTCGCTTGAGTCCATGCAGGGCCCCTTGCTGAGCATCTTCTTCGCGACCCTGGCAATCCTGCCGGTCGGCCTGACGCGCCTCAGAACACCCCCGCCACCGGAAAGCGTCTCCGTCGCCATACATTCGGTCTGGGAAATTTCCCCGGTCGGCTTGGCCGGGTTGCTGGTGGTCGGCGGCCTGACCATGCTGGTCTCGGGCTTCGCCCCCATCTACGCGGCGACGGCAGGCTACGCCAAGGACGATATCGCCCTTCTCATGTTCCTCATGCAGTTCGGCATGATCGCCATCCAGTACCCGCTTGGCGCTATCTCCGACCGCACCGACCGGCGCTACGTTCTCATCGCCGCGTCGGCGATCGTGATCGCGGGCGCGGCGATCGCGACCCGCATGGATGGGACGAGTCTGCTTTGGCTGATCCTGGTGTTCGCCATTTGGAGCGGCGCCACGGAATCGATCTACGCGGTCGCCAATGCCCACGCCAACGACCGCGCCGACCCGCAGTATTACGTGTCGCTGTCCAGCACTCTGCTCGTGGCCTGGTCGCTCTCTGGCATCGTCTTGCCGGGACTGGCGACTGTTTTAACGCAGGTCACGGGACCGAAAGCCTTTATGTACGTGGCCATGACGGTCGCGGCGCTTTATGGCGCCTTTGTCATCTATCGCGTGAGGCACAGCGAAGCGGCGCCGGAGGAAGATCAAGAACCCTATCAACCCATCACCGCCCAGGCGCCCTACACCGCCGAGATGGCGCCGCAACCTTCTGAAGAGAATCCATCGTAGGGCGCAATAGCGTGAGCGTATTGCGCCGAATGCAATTCATTCACCTGCATGCGGCGGGTTACGCTTCGCTAACCCGCCCTACCGATTTCCATTCATCTCCCGCTCCACCTCACGGCCCACGCGCGCGACGATTTCCGGCAGGGCGCGCACGTCGGCTTCGCGGGTGCGGAAATTGGTGATGCAGGCGCGCAGGTAGAACCGCCCTTCGATCACCGCGTTCGAGAGATACGTCTCACCGCCCGCTTGAAGGCGCGACAAGAGCGTCATGTTCAGGGCGTTCAGGTATTCGCCGTCTTCGGCCGGATTATAGTCTTTGGGCACGTAGCGGAAGGTCGCGATGCTGAGATTTTGGGTCGCGGTTTCGATTTCGGGATCGGCGCCGAGGGCTTCATACATCCGGCGCGACAGACGCAGGTTATCGGAAATCATCTTGGTATAGCCCGCGCGTCCGGCGCTGTTTAGCGCCAGCCACACCTTGAGCGCGCGAAAGCCGCGCGAGTTCTGCGGCCCGTATTCGTGATAGTGCACGAGGTCCTCGTCGCCTTGGCCGTAGTGGTAGTACGGCGGCCGGAAGCTGAAGGTATCGCGCAGGCCCTGACGGTCGCGCACCAGGGCGCAGCCCGCCTCGAGCGGCACGAACAGCCACTTGTGCGCGTCCACCGCCAGGGAATCCGCCTCGCGCAGGCCCTGCAAATCGGCCGGCGCGTCCGGTGCCACGATGGCCGGCGCGCCGTAGCAGCCATCGACGTGAAACCACAGATCGTTCTCGCGCGCGATGGCGGCCAACTCGGGCAGGGGATCGACGGCGCCGGTACTGACCGTGCCGGCGGAGCCGACCACCAGGAAAGGTTTCTCCCCCGCCGCCCGGTCGGCGGCGATGCGGGCGCGCAAGTCGCCGGTGTCCATGCGCAGATCGGTCCCGGTCGCGATCCAGCGGATGGCATCGGTGCCCAGGCCGATGATCTCCGTGCCCTTCTCCAGCCAGGTATGGGTTTCGCGCGAGGCATAGATGCGTAGGCGTCCCGCCGCCGGGGCCAGTCCTTGGCTACGGATATCCCAATCGGCGTGGGCGCGCCGCGCCGCCAGGAGGCCGATGAAGTTGGCCATGTTGCCGCCGCTGGTCAACAGGCCGCCGCAATCGTCCGGGTAGCCCAGAAGGTCGGCGATCCAGCGCACCGATTGCGCCTCGATCTCGCTCGCGACCGGGGCCGAGCCCCAGGACGCCAGATTGGGATTCACCGCCGAGGCAAGAAAGTCGCCCAGCATCCCGATCGGCGCCGGCGAGCCGATGACGTAACCCCAGGAGCGCGGGTGGCCGTTGATCCGGCAGCCCTCGAACACAAGCTCCGCCGCCCGGGCCAGCAAGTCGCCTGGCTCCGCGCCCGTCTCCGGCAGGCCGCCCTGGCCTAGGCGCGCCCGCGCCTGCGACGGCGCCATGTGCGGCGCCGCCGGGCGGTGCGGAATCCGCTCCAGAAAATCCGCGATCCGCTCCACCAGGTCGTGACCCAGGGCCCGGAACTCGGTAGCGCTCATTTCCAGGGGTGCCGCCGGCCCATCCTTCACCTGGGCCATCTTGGGGTGTGCCATGCGCTACTGGTCCTTCGCTAGTGTGGTGGAAAGGATAGCAGATCATCGGGCGCCCGCCGAATACTACGCACACAAACTATCGGACAGTAATCGGGGACCAGTCACCTTAATTTGAAAACAATCTAAAGCTGTTATTAACACGGGAAGCTCTACCATCGGAGGTAATCTCATTGCTTTATGCCCGGACCGCCCAACATGCCTGACGCCGCTTCTTTCCTGGACGATGATATCTTCGCCCAGTTAAGGCAAGACTTCCTGACCGACACGCGCGAGCGGTTGGACGACATGGAATCCGCGGCCACCGCCGAGTCCGGGACGCAGGGCACCGACCCTTTAGTGACCATCCGGCGCGAGGCGCACAGCATCAAGGGCCTCGCCGCGTCGCTAGGCTTTCCCTCGATCACCATCGTCGCCCATCGGCTGGAAGACTTCGTCGCCGAACTGAAGGTCTTGGCCGAAGAACATATTTCCCATGTTCTGGCCTATATCGATTGCATCCGCGGTATAGTCGAGGAGGGCCGCGACCCCGGCGATAGCAAGACCGCCGAGATCCTGCGCGCCCTGCCCGCGCACACGGGCATTTCGGCGGCGGCCGGCGATTTCGAGGTCAAGGAAGCGCGGCAGGTGGAAGTTCTGCTGGTCGCGCCGGGACGCGCGGTCCGCCGGATGATCACCGGGGAGCTGCGGGCCCTGGGATTTCGCGTCAGCACCACGCCGTCACCCTGGCAAGCCTTGGAATTGGCGGCGCGGACCCAACCCGATCTGGTCATCACCTCGGCGGTCATGGACCAACTGAGCGGCATAGATCTGGCGCGGGCGATGCGGGCCATCGCCCCAACCGAAACCCAGCCCCTGGCCCTCTTGACCAGCCTCGAAGACGATCACCCGGATATGAAGCGCCTGCCGGACGATGTCGCGATCATCCATTTGAATCGGGAGGTCACCGACGAACTAGGCGACATGGTGACACGCTTCGATCTCGGCTAGGTCACCGACTCATTAAATCGAATCCATATTCGCAGTGAAGCAAGTTTAACGGAAGCGAGATAGTTGTCGTCTCGTTTGTCGTAGCGTGTGGCGACGGCGCGGAAATGTTTGAGTTTATTGAAGAACCTCTCGACGG
>JAJFGJ010000006.1 GCA_021776175.1 Kiloniellaceae bacterium | reverse complement strand
GCCGTCGAGAGGTTCTTCAATAAACTCAAACATTTCCGCGCCGTCGCCACACGCTACGACAAACGAGACGACAACTATCTCGCTTCCGTTAAACTTGCTTCACTGCGAATATGGATTCGATTTAATGAGTCGGTGACCTAGGTCGTGAACCCATAAAAGAGTGACACGGTCACGGGACGGTGTGATTCCAGGGTGCGTGTCCACCGGCACGCCGGTTGCGCCCAAAGAAAGGTGGATTTCGTTGTTTGGGCCGCAGCCGAAGGCGGATACCACGAAAATCCAAGCCATTGTCGATGCCAAGGGCCTGCCCATCCGCCTCGGCCTGACCACGGGCCAAACCTATGACGGAGAGGTGGCGATGATCTATATGTGCGACTCGGCAGGCTTGTTTAGTGTCGCGTCTCATGAATCGCCGCTTGGTTACGGTCTTGCTCGCGCTCCTGCCGTTGTGGTGGGGGGCGCTCCATGCGCAGACCGGGGGGCAAGATTATATGTCTCGCGGCCGGGAGTTATCCAAGGCGGGGAAGCACGATCAGGCCCTGCCCTATTTTTTGCTGTCGTTGGAACTCGCCGAGGCTCGTTTCGGCCTGAACGACCCGGCTTTGATCCCCATAATCGACGATTTGGCCGGCACCCAGGCGGCGAGCGGGAATTACCGGGACGCGGAGCCGCTCTACGAACGCGCCTTGAGGATTCAGGAGCGCGAGGCGTCCCGCCACCAAACCGGAATCGTGCGGACCCTTAACAAGCTGGGCCGGATTTACGAGGCGACGGACCGCGACCCGGAAGCCCTGGCCCTGTATCGCCGGGTTATCGCGACCTGGGCCCCGATTCTTGGCGGCGACCATCCCGATGTCAGGATCGCCGGCGGCCGACTGGCGAAACTGGCGTTGCGGGTTCCGAGTACCTTGGTGGCCCAGAAACCCTTGGCGGCTCAGCCGCAACCGCGCGCGCCGCCCCCCGCCGCCCCGGCTCAAGCGGCGAAAAAGACAACCAAGCCCGAAACCAAGGCCGCTCAAGCGCCGCCGAAACCGGTGCCCAAACCGCCCGCCGCCGCCCCGGCCGCGACCGAGGCCGAAAAGGCCGCCACGAGTCTGCCGCGCGAGCGAGCGGGGTTTTCCGTGCATCTGACCTCGATTCGCGATCCGCGGGACGCGGGCGGCGAATGGGAGCGGCTGCGCCGTATCCATGGCGGCCTGCTCGCCGATCTGGAACTGCGGGTGGCCAAGGCCGATCTGGGCGCGAAGGGGGGTATTTATTACCGGATCAAGGGCGGCATCTTGACCCGCGAGGACGCGCGGGCGCGCTGCGCCGCCATCGCCGCGCGCGGGGTCTGGTGCGATGTCAAGGGACCGGAGGACGCGGGCGCGCGACCCATGCTGGCCTCGGGCGGCAAAACCGCCCTGGCCGCGCGCGGCAAAACCGCTAGCGTCAAACCAGCGCCCCCAGCCGGTACCGGCGCGACGCCCCCAGCCGGCACCGGCGCGACGCCCCCAGCCAAAGCCGGCCCGGCGCCGGCGCCCGGATACCGCATCCACCTGACCTCGATCCGCGATCCCGGCGACGCCGAGGATGAGTGGCGCCGCTTGCGGCGCTTGTATGGAAAGCTGTTGGGCGGTTTGACCCTCACGGTCGCGCGGGCCGATCTGGGGCCGGGCAAGGGTATCTACTACCGGGTCCAGGGCGGAACCTTGTCGCGCCAGGGCGCCCGTGCCTTGTGCGCCCGGTTCGCGGCCCGGAAAATCTGGTGCCGCGTGGTGCGGCCCGGCGGCGAGGCGGCGGAGGGTTCCCTGCGCTTGGCACTGCAAAGGGGCCGGCGGCTGCCGCCCTCGCGCCATCGCGGCACCCGGCGCCGCCTAGTGTTTCGCCGCCACGATCGAGGCTGCCGCCGCTCGCCCTTTACCTAGGGAATTGGCCAGGACAATAACCGCTCCCTCCCCCATGGGAGACTTCCGCGAAACGTACTTTTCCTCGTCCTTCGACAAGCTCAGGATGAGGAAAAGTCAGTCACAGCGGCCCTCATCCTGAGCCTGTCGAAGGACGAGGCCGCGCTCGGCTCAAATTTCGCGGAGGTCTCCTTGAGGGGGTGGGGAGGCGGCAAAAAACAGGCAAGCGGAAAAACAGGAGACGAGTCGCGTGACGCGCGGTCGCGCTTCCCCCCACCCTAGCCCTCCCCCTCAAGGGGGGAGGGGACTCGATTGTTTCAATAAATCCACTAGGCGGATATCCAACTGAAATTGCCTCGATGAACGATATCTCTCACGATGCCGGGGTGGCGCGGGTCACGCGCGATGCGATCGCGGCCGCCGCCCGGCGTATCGCGCCCTGGGTGCGGCGAACGCCGATTATCGAGACCGATGGCGAGGCCTTCGGGGCGGCGACGCCCCTGACCGTCAAGCTCGAGCTGCTCCAGCACAGCGGCTCCTTCAAGGCGCGCGGCGCCTTCAACAACCTCCTGGGCGCCACGGTGCCGGCGGCCGGCGTGGTCGCGGCTTCCGGCGGCAATCATGGCGCGGCCGTCGCTTATGCCGCCCATAAGCTGGAGGTGCCGGCGCGCATTTTCGTGCCCGAAATCTCCGCGCCGGCGAAGATCGCCCGCATTCGCGACTTCGGTGCCGAGGCGGTGGTCGGCGGGGCGCGCTATAACGATGCCTTGCGCGCCTCCCAGGAATGGATCGCGGGCTCCGGCGCCCTGGCGGTTCATGCCTATGACGCGATACCAACCTTGGAAGGCCAGGGCAGCGTCGCTATGGAATTCGCCGAACAGGCGCCGGATCTGGATACGGTCCTGGTCGCCGTGGGCGGCGGCGGTCTGATCGGCGGCATGGCGGCCTGGTATCGCGGCGATGTGAAACTGGTCGCGGTCGAACCGGCGACCTCCCACGCCCTTCATGCCGCCCTCGCCGCCGGGATGCCGGTCGATGTGGACGTTTCCGGTCTCGCCGCCGACTCCCTGGGCGCGCGTAGCGCCGGCGCGCTCATGTTTCCTTTCGCGCAAGCCTACGTCCATGGGGTCGTCCTGGTGTCCGACGATGCGATCCGGGCGGCCCAGATGTGGCTGTGGCGAAACCTGCGCACCGCCGCCGAACCGGGCGGCGCGGCGGCCTTGGCGGCCTTGCTGTCGGGCGCCTACAGGCCCGAGCCCGGCGAGCGGGTCGGCCTTCTCGTCTGCGGCGGCAATGTCGACCCGGCCACCTTAGCCTGAGCGCGCCGCGCAAACGAAAGTGATCTGGCCGATGGAGGGCCGGCGGGCGTCGTGTTCGGCGACGAAGGCGTCGAGATTGCCCGCGTCATCGAGCGCCCGCACCCGGTCCAGCGCCGCCGCGAGCTCTTGCGCCTCGACCAGGGCCCAGAAGGAATCGCCGTCGCGCCACGCCTTGTCCAAGGGCCCGCGCCCGTCGGAATAGGCCGCGCCCTGACAGATGGCGTCGACCGGCACGAAGCTGCCGCGCGGGGCGAAGCCGGCGTCTTCCAGAAACCCGCGTAAGGCTTCCAGGGGCGCGAAATTGCGCCGCACCTCGCCATAGGCGTTCGGGGTTAGCCGGTAGTACCAATAGGCGTCTCGCAACTGTTCTTGCGAGCAGTGGTTCATCACCAGGATGCCGCCGGGGCGCAGGACCCGGGCGAATTCGCCTATTACCTGGCGCAGGCGCACGAAGTTCTCCCCCGCGTCGCCCAGGTGATGAACCACCTGGTTGATGCTAACCGCGTCGAAGGCGCCATTGTCGAAGGGCAGCTCGGTAATCGAGCCTTGGTGGAAACCGATTCGCCCGGCCCGCGCCTGCGCGTCCAGTTTCGCGCGGGCCTGGGCGAGCATGCCTTGGCTTAGATCGAGCGCGTCTATGTGGGCGACACGGTCGACGAGCGCCGCCGAATAGGCGCCGGTGCCGCACCCTGCATCGAGCACCCTAAGCTCGCTTAAGGGTTTCTCGTGGCCTGCCAGACACCCAAGGATGATTTCACTGCCGACCGCTTGGCGCGTGGTGTCGTAGTGGTGGCTGGTTTCGTCGTATTTCTCGAAGCTGCTCAAGGGGGGCTCCCAAGTCGCGGGGTTAATCGGGTTCTTCAGGAACAAAGCGGCGGACCACATGTTTCATGGTCAGGCCCTGGACGACAATCGAAAAGATGACGACCACATAGGTCACCGTCAGCAGCAGGGGTTTGTACTCGCCAGCCGGCAGCGACAGGACCAGGGCGACGGATATGCCGCCGCGCAGACCGCCCCAGGTCATGATGGGAACGGCGCCGCGGGTGAAGCTTCGCTTGAGGCCCATGCAGCCGATGGGCAAGCCGACGGCCACGAAACGCGCCGCGATCACCAAGGGAATACTGGCGGCGCCGAGCAGGACGTAACGCGCCTCGAGCGTGAGCGCCAGGATCTCCAACCCGATCAGCAGAAACAGAACCGAATTGAGGATCTCGTCGATCAAGCGCCAAAAAGAATCGACGTAGCGCCGGGTTTCCTTGCTCATTCCGAATTTCACGCCGGTGTGGCCTATCAGCAGTCCGGAGACGACGACCGCGATGGGTCCGCTGACATGAATCGCGGTCGCCAGGGCGTAGCCGCCCATGACCAGGGCCAGAGTCAGGAGGACCTCCAAGGCGTAGTCGTCGATGCGCCGCATGACCTGAAACACCAGCCAGCCGGAGACCCCGCCCAGAAGCGCGCCGCCGCCGGCCTCGACCACGAACAGCCGGCCCGCTTCGAGGGCGCCCATGGGGGCTTCGCCGGCGGCGCGGAACGCCATGGCGCTGGCGATCAGAAACACCACATAGGCGACCCCGTCGTTGAACAAGCTCTCGCCGGCGATCTTGGCTTCCAGGGACTTGGGCACCTTCACTTGTTTGAGCAACCCGAGCACGGCGACCGGATCCGTGGGCGAAATCAAGGCCCCGAACACCAAGGCGATCAGGAACGGAATCCCGGTCATGAAATAAAATCCCGACGCCACGATCGCGGTGGAAATCAGCACCCCCATGCTGGCCATGAGGGCCACCGTCCACCTTTGATCGCGAAGGGCCTCGAAATCCACGTGCAGCGCCCCCGCGAACAGCAGGAAGCCGAGCATTCCCTTGAGCAAGGCGCCGGAAAAGTCGATTTCGAGTATATGGCGCCGCACCACTTCGGCGACCCCGAATCCCGGGATAAGCGCGTCGAGGGCGATCAGCGTCAAGGAACTGACCAGCGCGATCACGACCAAACCTATGGCCGGGGGCAGGCGCAGGTAAAAGTGGTTGAGAACCCCGAAAGCGGCCGCCAGGGAAACCAGCGTCGCGGCGATATCAAGCGCGTTCAAGTTAGAGGCACTCCTGCCTAATTCCAGAAAGACGATGGACCGGCCCGGGCCTCGTCCTTCGACAAGCTCAGGATGAGGCCCTCATACCGGGTTGTCGAAACACCTCATGCCGAGCCTGTCGAAACACCTCATGCTGAGCTTGTCGAAGCATGGGGGCCGCCGCCATCGCGCCGGCCCGGACGTATCTTAGTCACGATACGCGATGCGCTCATAGAGAAAAGCCGGCTTCAATGCCGGCTTTTCGCTCCAAGGCAGGGGTTTCCTCAGTAGCTGGCGTAGACTTTCGCCGAGCCGTCGGTTTGGAACAGCATCACCTTGTAGGGGTCGCTATAGCGGCCCTCCATGCCCGGCGAACCGGCGGGCATTCCAGGGACGGCGAGGCCCCTGGCAACGGGGCGCTCGGCGAGCAGGCGCTTGATCTCGCGCACCGGAACGTGGCCTTCGATGACGTAATTGTCGACAATGGCCGTGTGGCAGGACTCCAATTGCCACGGCGTGCCGAACATTTCCTTCACTTCCGGCATGTTGTCGACCGCCTTGACCTCGACCGCGAATCCTTCGGCCCGTAAATGTTTCGCCCAATTGGAGCAGCAACCGCAGGACGGGTTTTTGTAGACCACGACCTCATTCGCCATGGTCTTGGCGGAACCGATGAAAAGGGCGCCACCGGCGCCGATGCCGATGCCGGCGCCCAACAGGGCGAGCAATGTCTTCCTGCGGGTAAAGGATTTCGCCTTGCCGGGAATCTCGTCCAAGCGGGCCGCCATTTGGGAGGATTCCGGGGTTTCGGATTCACGCTTCCTGGTCATGATAAGGTCTTCCATCTATAGTTTTCTTTGGGGCAGAGGCGTTTCCATAGCGATAAGACGACCATGTGCCGCCGCCATTTGCATTGACATGGATCACAAGTCTATCGAGCCCCCGATGCGTCTAGGCAGCGTAATTTAGAGGGCTTTCGCGAATGTCCGATCCTAGTGGGTAAAAGCCTGGACGGTGCGAAATTACTGGATATCCGTACCGGCACTGGCTATCCGGCTGCCGCCGCCGCCGCCGCCGCCGCCTCCGTTACCCGGCCAGGGCGCGGTCCAGCAAGTCCAGGCGGTCCTGGCCCCAGAACAATTCGTCGTTGAAAATGTAGCTGGGGGCGCCGAAGACACCGCGCGCGAGGGCTTCTTCGGTGTGCGCCGTGTAGGTCTCCGCGGTCCCGGGTTCGCGCGCTTTGGCGAACATGGCCTGGGCATCGTGGCCGCTGGCCTGGACGATTTCCGAGAGCGTGGTTTCATCGGCCATGTTGCGGTCCTCGGCCCAGACCGCGCGCAGAATGGCTTGGCTCAGGCCCAGGGGATCGCCCCCCGTTTGCCCCGCCGCGATCACGCAGCCGGCGGCCAGGTCTTCGGCGGCCGGGAAAAAGGCCGGGTGCAGGGTAAGCGGCAGATCCAGAAACCGGCTCCAGCGCTTCAATTCGACCAGGCGGTAGTCTTGGCGTACCGGCGCGCGCTTGGGCAGGGGCAGGCCGCCGGTCTGGGGAAAGATCACGCCCAGCTTGACCGGCTTGACCCGGACTTCGGCGCCGTGCCGCTTGGCGATTTCCGCCAGCCGGGGGCCGCCCATATAGGTCCAGGGCGAATTGAGAGAGAAATAATAGTCGATAATCTTTGTCATTTCGATGTCTCTTTAAATTCAGGGATGCCGTCCCGATTTCTAACGTACAACTACCGCGCTTGCACGTCCTTGGTATGCGCCACGATATGGCGAGGATTTTTCCTTATGACAAAGATATCACGCGCCGCCGGTTCCTCGATTGTACTAGCCTTCGCCGCCGCTTGCGCGGGAGGGCCGGTGGTTCAGCCGAGCGGCAGTTCGGCCGGTTACACGCCGGACATCTTGAATTATTCCGCCGCCAAGGGCGGTATGCTGGTCGAGGTAATCGGGAATCCCTTCGCCCGCCCCAAGGCCACACTCGACGCGGCCGTGACCGAGACGGCGGCGAAGTCGCACTTTGGACAAAAGGTGCCCTTCTTCACCCAGGCGCCGGAAAACTATACCTCGCCCTACCGGGTGGTGTTCGCCATGAACCCGGTGCGCGGCACCAGCGCCCATGGCCTGTGCGCGGGGACGACTGAAACCCGCGCCCGCCTGCCCAGGGAGTCCGACCGGGTCCAGGCCGCCTTATGTGCCCGCGAGGTCGTCATCACCTCGGTCAAGGGCAGTGTCGCGGGACCTCTGGGGCCCAGGGACCCGGCGTTCCTGAGCCTGATCTCGCAAATTACCCTGGCCCTGTTCCCGGCCAATTCGCCCGAACGGCGTGGCGGCCGGGATAACTTCAATCTGTTTTAGAGGCCTGCATTTAGAGCCCTTTCCGACCCTATTGACCCATTTGTCCGGTTTAATTATCTGGTCTGAGGACATGTCCTTGGTTTCTCTCATGGCCTAGCCTTGTGAGGCTCCATGGAATTGAATGCCGCGAAGGCAATCCGCGTGGCAGGTAAAGCCTAACTCACCTCCACGGCGTCATACGCGGACTTGATCCGCGTATCCATGGTCCTGGCAAACGCGAAGCCATGCTTTGGTGTGCCGCCGCCGCCGGTCCCTGAAATATATGCTTTCTTGAGTGCGGCAATCCCCAGGGGAACGCTCTGTTCGTGTGCCCGTGCCGCGACAGCCATGGATACGCGGGTCAAGCCCGCGCATGACTACCGAGGGGACATTTACCTCCGCTAATTTAAACCGGATATCCGTGGATCGAGTCCGGGACGACGGCCTTGCGGATTGGATGGCTTCGGCCGTCCCGCAAAAAAGAAGGGAGCCAATATGGCTCCCTTCCAATTTCTCCACCCGGCCGAGCGGCCCCACCTCGCGGTGGGCGCCTGCCTTTGGATGGCGGTCGCGGGCTTTCTTAGTCGAGGGCTTGCAGGTTCTCCGCCGCCGTCTTTCCATTGCGGCCGGTAACCAATTCGAACTCAACCTTCTGGCCCTCGCGCAGGCCGTCCAGGCCGGCACGCTCAACCGCCGAGATGTGTACGAATGCGTCCTTGGTGCCATCGTCCGGCTGGATAAAGCCGTAGCCTTTAACGGCGTTAAACCACTTAACAGATCCGGTAGCCATAGTATCTCCCTTCGAGGGGCTCACCGGCGCCGCACCATGCGGCGCCACTTGTAGACTGGAGTGCCACTTGTCTTGGGAGTAACTCGGCTAGGCATAAACCAGCGCGAACCGCCAAGGTCGTGTGTAACCAGTTATAGTAGAACTAAAACAGGTCGTGGAAACATGCAAGTCACATTTCAGGTATTTTCTCAGGCGGGCGTGTATAAGTAAGGTAAATCAACTTGTTGCGAGATTGTCCTCATGTGATCGAAAGTCTCCACTAGGCGGCCTGGGAAAGCCGCGATCGGCCGTCGCGAGCCGAGCCCTGGCGCTTGTTTCGGTGGAGGGCACTCAAGCGCGTGCTCAGGGCTCCTTTCGCTCGCGTAGCGCGCGGCGGATGATTTTGCCGGTCGCGGTCATGGGCAGGGCGTCGATGAAGGCGACCTCGCGCGGGTACTCGTGGGCCGCCAGGCGCGACTTGACGTGGGTTTGCAATTCCCTCGCCAGGGCATCGCCGGCTTCGTGTCCCGGTCGCAGGACGACGAAGGCTTTCACGCGCTCGGTGCGAAGATCGTCGGGCACGCCGACCACGGCGGCCATGGCGACGCTGGGGTGCTTCAAGAGGCAGTCCTCGACCTCGCCGGGGCCGATGCGGTAACCGCCGCTGGTGATCACGTCGTCCTCGCGCCCGGCGAAGTGGAAATAGCCGTCCTCGTCGCGCGTGCCCGTGTCGCCGGTCAGCAGCCAGTCGCCGGCGAATTTCCGTTCCGTGGCTTCGGGGTTGTTCCAATACTCCAGGAACATAACCGGGTCCGGGCGCGCGATGGCGATGTTGCCGTGGGCGCCGTGGGGCAGGGGGGTGCCGGCGTCGTCGACGATGGCGACCTCGTGGCCCGGAATCGCGCGGCCCATGCTGCCGGGCTTGACCGCCATCAAGCCGGCGCAATTGCCGACCACCAGATTGCATTCGGTCTGGCCGTAGAACTCGTTGATCGTGAGACCGAAAGTCTCGCGGCCCCAGTCGAGCAAGCCTTCGCCCAGGGTTTCGCCGCCGCTGCCGATGGAGCGCACGTCGTGGCCGAAACGCGCCCTGGGGTTTTCGACCCCGCGCATCATCTTGAGCGCGGTCGGCGGCATGAAGGCGTTGCGCACGCCGAAATCCGCCATGAGGCGGAAGGCGTCTTCGGGATCGAACTTGGCGAAGCGGTGCGCCAAGACCGGCACGCCGTGGTGCCAGGCCGGTAGCAGGACATCGATCAAACCGCCGATCCAGGCCCAGTCCGCTGGGGTCCAGAACAGATCGCCCGCTTGGGGAAAGAACTCGTGCGGGAACTCGACCCCCGGTAGGTGGCCGAGCAGCACCCGGTGCCCGTGCAGGGCGCCCTTGGGCGGCCCCGTGGTGCCCGAGGTATAGATGATCAGCGCCGGATCCTCGGCCAGGGTATCGGCGGGCGCGAAGCTGTCGCGGGCCTGGGCCATGACCTCGTGGAAGCCGGGGGCGCCCTCCCTTGGGCCGTCGATACACAGCACCAGCTTGAGCGCCGGCAGGCGCTCGCGAATTTCCGCGATCTTGGCCAACCCAGCCGTATCGGTGATCAGGGCCGCCGCGCCGCTGTCGCTTATACGGTACTCCAGGGCTTCGGTCCCAAAGAGTGTAAAAAGCGGTACTGCGATTGCACCTAGCTTATACGTTGCTATGTGGGAAACCGCGGTCTCCGGCGCCTGGGGCAGGAGGATACCGACCCGGTCGCCGCGCGCGACGCCGTGGGCCGCCAAGGCGTTGGCGAGGCGGTTCGACAGGCGCGAAAGTTCGCGAAAGGTGTAGCGCTCGACCTCCGCTCCCGGCTCGCCCGGCGCGCGCTTGTAAATCAGCGCCAAGCGGTCCGTCTCCCCGGCCCACTTGTCGCAGATATCGGCCCCGATGTTGTAACGCCCCGGCACCCGCCAGCGGAACCTGGCGCGGGTGTCGGCGTAAGTGGTCCCGCGTTCGAGCATGGGGGCAGGATAGACGATGCGGACTGGGCGGGATACGCCGATGAGAAATCGCCCAACGATTCCCCCGCCCCTTCAACAGGCGAGCCATTTCCCCAGCCTTTTTAGGCCGCCGTCCGGGGCGCGGGTTACTCTCGCTGGCGGCCTCCGGCGTGGCTTGGGGCGGCCCCTGTAAATTCCCTGCTCGGCAGGGAATAACAGGGAATTGGCCGGAGCGGCGTTAACCATGTTTTGGTGCCGGTCCTGGCAGAGTGTTTGAAGCCCTCCGTTTCGGGCGCTAGACTCACCTCCTTGCCGCTCAACCGCCGGGTTACGTAACCGCCATGCCGCTCGATACCTCGACCGCCCCGGAATACGTCCATTCCGTGTGCCCGCACGATTGCCCCTCGACCTGCGCCTTGGAGGTCGAGCGTCTCTCGGATACGCGCATCGGTAAGGTGCGCGGGGCCAGGGACAACAGCTATACCGCCGGGGTCGTCTGCGCCAAGGTCGCGCGCTATGCCGAGCGGGTGCATCACCCGGATCGCCTGACCGCGCCGCTGAAGCGGGTTGGCGCCAAGGGGGAGGGGATGTCCGCCTTCGAACCGATCTCCTGGGACGAGGCCCTGGACGCGACCGCCGAAGCCATGCTCCGGGCCGAGCAGAAGCACGGGGCCGAGACCGTCTGGCCCTATTTCTACGCCGGCACCATGGGCCTGGTGCAGCGCGACGGGATCGAGCGTCTGCGCCACGTCAAGGGATACTCGCGCCAGAAATCGACCATCTGCGTCGTCTTGGCCGATTCGGGCTGGCAAGCGGGGGTCGGGGTGCGGCGCGGCGTCGATTCGCGCGAGATCGCGAAATCCGACCTGATCGTGGTCTGGGGCGGCAACCCGGTCTCGACCCAGGTCAATGTCATGACCCATATCGCCAAGGCGCGAAAGGATCGCGGCGCCAAGCTGGCAGTGGTCGATCCCTACCGCACCGGGACGGCGGAGCAGGCCGACGTGCACCTCATGGTCAAGCCGGGCACCGACGGCGCCCTGGCCGCCGCCGTCGGCCACGTTCTCCTGGCCGAAGGCTTCGCCGACCGCGGCTACCTCACGCGCTATAGCGATTGGGATGCCGAGTTGGAGGCCCACTACGCGACATGCACGCCGGAATGGGCGGCCGGGATCACCGGCCTCCAGGCGCAGGAGATCGTGGACTTCGCCCGCCTCTACGGCCGCACCCAGCGCAGCTTCATCCGGGTCGGTTACGGTTTCGCGCGTTCGCGCAACGGATCGTCGAACCTGCACGCGGTGACCTGCCTGCCGACGATTACCGGCGCCTGGCGCCATGAGGGCGGCGGCGCGCTTTACGCCAGCAGCACCATCTACCCCCTGGACCGGACCCTGATCCAGGGGCTGGACCGCCTCGACCCCTCGGTGCGGGTGCTCGACCAAAGCCGTATCGGGCCGGTCCTGACCGGCGACCGGCAAGATTTGGGCGAGGGGCCGCCGGTCACGGCGCTGTTCATCCAGAACACCAACCCCATGGCGGTTTGCCCGGAATCGGCGCGGGTGCGCGACGGCTTCCGGCGAGACGACCTTTTCGTTTGCGTTCACGAGCAGTTCATGACCGATACCGCCGCCATGGCCGATATCGTGCTGCCCGCGACTACGTTTTTGGAGCACGATGACATCTACACCGCCAGCGGCCATACCCACCTGCAGGTCGCGCGCAAGGCGATCGAACCGCACGCCGAATGCCGGCCCAACCACGCGGTGATTTGCGAACTCGCCAAGCGCCTGGGGGCCGAACATCCCGGCTTCGCCATGAGCGAATGGCGGATCATCGACGAGACCTTGAAGGCCTCGGGCCTGCCGGACGCCCGGAACATGCTTGAGCGGCGCTGGCTGGATTGCGCCCTGCCGTTCGAGACCATGCATTTCCTGGACGGTTTCGGGCACGCCGATAAGTGGTTCCACTTCAAGCCCGATTGGGCCGGGGTCGGCCGCGACGCGGCGCCCATGCCGCGCCTGCCCGGCCATGCTCCGATCATCGACGCCGCCGATGGCGCGCACCCGTTTCGACTGGTCGCGGCGCCTTCGCGCACCTTCCTCAATACCTCCTTCACCGAGACCCCGGGCAGCCGTAAGCGGGAAGGCCGGCCCACGGTCCTGATCCACCCGGAGGCCTGTGCCCGCTTGGGCCTGAAGGCGGACGACAGAGCGCGGCTCGGCAACCGCCTCGGCTCCGTGGTCTTGCGCGTCCGTCCCTTCGATGGCTTGCAACCCGATGTCGCGGTGGTCGAAAGCATTTGGCCCAATGCCGATTTCGAGGAAGGCCTGGGCATCAATACCCTGGTCAGCGCCGATTCCGGGCCGCCTAACGGCGGCGCCGTGTTTCACGACACCGCGATTTGGATTCGCCCGGCATGAGGGGCGCCGGCCGGCCGCACATCCTGGTTCTCGGCAACGAGAAGGGTGGATCGGGCAAGTCCACCACGGCCATGCATGTGACGGTCTCGCTGCTAAAGCGGGGCTTGAGCGTCGGATGCATCGACCTGGACGCGCGCCAAGGCACTTTATCGCGTCAAATAGAGAACCGGCGCGCCTATGCCGATTCGAGCGGAAGTGAGTTGGAGATTCCCTCCCTGCACCGTGTTCACGCTTCGACGGCCGATGCGCGGACCCGGGCTCAAGCCGAGGACCGCGACGCCTTGGACACCGCGCTGCGGGATCTGGCCGCTTGCGATTATATCGTCATCGACACGCCGGGCAGCGACAACTACCTCTCGCGGATCGGCCATGCCAGCGCCGATACCTTGATCACGCCGCTGAACGACAGCTTTCTGGATCTGGATGTCCTGGCGCGGATCGACGTCGAGGGCCGCGCCGTGCTGGGCCCGAGCACCTACAGCCAGATGGTCTGGGAGCAACGCCAGAGCCGGGCCAAGGCCGGGCTCAAACCGATCGACTGGATCGTCATGCGGAACCGGTTGAGCCATGTGGACGCGCGCAACAAGCGCGATGTCGCGGCGCTGCTCGGCGTCCTGGCGGAACGAATCCGATTCCGCATCGCGCCGGGCTTCGGCGAGCGGGTGATTTTCCGCGAACTGTTTCCCAAGGGCCTGACCCTTCTGGACCTGCGCGATAAATCGCCCGGATTTCGCCTTAGTCTCAGCCACGTCGCGGCCCGGCAGGAGGTCCGCGATCTGCTGCGCAGCCTGCGCCTGCCCGGCGCTTTCCCGGCCGGCGAGGGCGAGGCCGAACCGGGTGGCGTTAGAGGTGACGAGAGCGCCGGGCCTGAATCCAGCGAGGCGCCTGGCCCTGGAACTGGCTAGAGAGGGCTCCCATTTTAGGTGCGAGACCTTTTGTTTCGATCCCAATCCAGGCGATAAGATGGCCCATGACCGGTGACAAGAAGCTGCCAGACAAATCGAGCCAAAGCGCGGTCGACGCCTTCCTGCGCAAGGTCGCGCTGACGCCCGCCGCGCCCGCGGGCGAGGGCCGGGGACGCTTGGTCTTCGCCATGGACGCGACCGCCAGCCGCCAGCCGGCTTGGGATCGCGCCAGCCATATACAGGCCGAGATGTTCGCGGAAACCGCGGCCCTTGGGGGCCTGGACATACAACTTGTCTATTACCGCGGTTTCGGCGAATGCAAGGCGAGCCCCTGGATCAATCAATCGAAGGACCTCCTGCGCCGCATGACCGGGGTTTTTTGCCTGGCCGGGCAGACCCAGATTGCCAAGATCCTGAAACACACCATCCGCGAGACCGAGCGTAAAAAGGTCGCGGCCCTGGTCTTCGTTGGCGATTGCGTCGAGGAAGACATCGACAAGCTGGGCCACCTGGCCGGGCGCCTGGGCTTGCTCGGCGTGCCTTGCTTCATGTTTCACGAGGGCGATGAGCCGTTGTCGCGTTCGGCCTTTCAACAGATCGCGCGCCTTTCCGGCGGCGCCTACTGCCCCTTCGACGCGAACAGCGCGCAACACCTGCGCGACCTGTTGTCGGCGGTGGCGGTGTACGCCGCCGGCGGCCGCAAGGCCTTGGAGAGCTATGGCCAACGAAAGGGCGGCGCGGTCAGCCTGCTCGCCCATCAAGTCAAGTAATCCGGGAGAGGGATAGAGACTCTTGATTGCCTATTCCATCCTGGGATTGTGCCTCCTGGCCGGATTCCTGCTTATCGCGCGCTGGTTCATTGCCAGCGAGCCGCGCAAGGTGATCGGCGTTTTGCGCTGGGCGGCGGCCGGGGCGGGCCTGGTGCTGGGCGGTTATCTAATATGGGGAGGGCGCCAGGCTCTGGCCGCGGTCTCGGTGCCCATGCTGATCCCGCTCCTGCTGCGCTGGCGCGCGATCTGGAATCAGGTCAAGGCGGCGCGGGGGCCGAGCCCCGGACAAAGCTCGTCGATCCGGACCCGGATGCTGCATATGACCCTGGATCACGATAGCGGCGGCATGGAGGGGGTGGTGGCCGAGGGGCGGTTTCAGGGCCGCACCCTGGGCGAAATGGCGATGGCGGATTTGCTGGCGCTGTGGCGCGAATGCCACGCCAGCGACGCGCAATCGGCCGCGGTTCTGGAAGCGTATCTGGATCGCCGCCATGGCGCCGGGTGGCGCGAGGCGGCGGGTGCCGGTCCCTCGGAGGGCCAGGGAGCGGGTGCCGCCCCTGGCGCTCCCATGACCCGGGACGAGGCCTATGACATCCTTGGCCTCGGGGCGGGGGCGGCGCCGGAGGAAATCCGCCGGTCCCACCGGCGCCTGATGCAGAAACTGCATCCCGATCACGGCGGGTCCAATTATCTGGCGGCCAAGATCAACCAGGCCAAGGATCTTCTGCTCGGCGCTTGAGCGTGCTTATAGTAAGTTTACGTTTACTTGATATTCGATTAGGGACATGGCTGGTTCGTCGGAAACGGGCCTGCACGGATCAACCGGACGGTAATTGGACAAGATGCGACGCCCACCGCGTACCGCGATATTTCCAGTCGGCGGCCTTGGAACCCGGTTTCTGCCGGCCACCAAGTCCATGCCCAAGGAAATGCTTCCGGTCGTCGATAAGCCCTTGATTCAGTATGCGGTCGAGGAGGCTCGCGCCGCCGGGATAGAAGAATTCATTTTCGTGACCGGCCGCGGCAAGTCGGCGATCGAGGATCACTTCGATCATGTCGCCGAGATGGCCGGCACCTTGAGCGCGCGTGGCAAGGAGACGGAGCTGCGCGCGATTCGCGACATGATGCTCGAGCCCGGCCAAGTGGCATATATTCGTCAGCAGGAGCCCCTCGGTCTTGGCCATGCCGTATGGTGCGCGCGCCGCCTTGTCCGCGACGAAGCGGTTGCGGTCTTGCTGGCCGACGATCTGGTTATGGCCCAGGAACCCTGCCTGAAACAGATGATGGACGCCTATGCGGCAGTCGGCGGCAATATGGCGGCGGTCATGAATGTGCCGCGGGCGGAAACTAACCGTTACGGTATCCTCGATGTGTCCGGCGAGGAGGGTAAACTCACGGCCGCCAAGGGCCTGGTTGAAAAACCGGCGCCCGAAGAAGCGCCCTCGACCCTTTCGATCATCGGCCGCTATATCCTGGATCCTTCGGTGTTCGCCGAACTGGACCGGCAAGAAGCGGGGGCCGGTGGCGAGATTCAATTGACCGATGCCATGGCGCGCACGATCGGGCGGGTGCCTTTCCATGGCTTGCGCTTCGATGGCCGGCGTTTCGACTGTGGCAGTAAGGCCGGTTTTCTTGAGGCCAACATCGCCTTCGCCTTGGCGCGCGACGACATGGCCCGGGACATGACGGATATCGTGCGGCGCTACGCTCAAGATCTCCCGGGCGGCGACGCGACCACCTGAAAGAAATCTTCAACGGAGATGGCTGAATGCAAATCGCGATGATCGGTGCCGGCTATGTAGGCTTGGTGTCCGGCGCCTGCTTCTCCGAGTTCGGGATCGACGTGAAATGCGTGGACACGGACGCGGCTAAGATCCAACGCCTGCTCAAGGGTGAGATCCCGATATTCGAGCCCGGCTTGGACGAATTGATCGAACGCAATGTCGCCGAGGGCCGCCTATCCTTTTCCACCGGTCTGAAGGACGCGGTCAGCGGGGCCGATGCGGTTTTTATCGCCGTCGGGACGCCCAGCCGCCGCGGCGACGGCTTCGCCGATCTAAGCTACGTCCATGCCGCCGCGCGTGAAATCGCCGAGGCCATGACCGGCTACACCGTGGTGGTGACGAAATCGACGGTGCCGGTCGGTACCGGGGCCGAGATCGAACGCATTATCCGCGATACCCGGCCGGACGCCGATTTCGACGTCGTTTCGAATCCTGAGTTTTTACGCGAGGGGGCGGCGATCGGCGATTTCATGCGCCCCGACCGGGTCGTCATCGGGACCGAATCCGAGCGCGCCCAAAAATTAATGAAACGCATTTATCGGCCACTCTATCTGATTGAAACGCCGATCGTTCATACCTCCGTCGAATCGGCAGAGCTGACCAAGTACGCGGCCAACGCTTTCCTGGCCGCCAAGATCACCTTCATCAACGAGATCGCCGATTTGTGCGAGAAAGTCGGTGGCGACGTGCACGACGTGGCGCGCGGTATTGGCCTGGATGGGCGGATCGGCCGGAAATTCCTGCACGCCGGTCCCGGCTATGGCGGTTCTTGCTTTCCCAAGGATACCGTCGCCCTGGCGCGAACCGCACAGCAGGCGGGGGCGCCCTTGAGGATCGTCGAATCGGTGATCGAGATCAATGACGAGCGTAAAAAGAACATGGCCCGGAGAGTGATCGCGCGATGCGGCGGCTCGGTCGAGGGCAAGACCATCGCGGTCCTGGGCTTGACCTTCAAGCCGAACACCGACGACATGCGGGACGCGCCCAGCCTGGACATCGTTCCAGCGCTTCAGGCCGCCGGCGCGACGGTCCGCGCTTACGATCCGCAAGGCATGGAGGAAGCGAATAAGCTAATAAACGGTATCGACTATTGCGAGAGCGCCTACGAGACCATGAACGGGGCCGACGCCTTGGTGATCGTGACCGAATGGAACGCTTTCCGCGCCTTGGACTTCGACCGCGTCAAGGCGGCGATGAAGACACCGGTCATGATCGACCTGCGCAACATCTACGATCCGGCCGAAATGCTGGCCGCCGGTTTCGACTATGTCTGTATCGGCCGGCCTAATCAGACGCGGGAGACTCAACATGGCGGCTGATGGAACGGGAGCATTGCCTGAAACGCACCGCTTCGATCCGACCATCCTGCGCGAATACGATGTGCGCGGCGTCGTTGGCCAGACCCTTTCCGTGGCCGACGCGCGGGCTCTAGGGCGCGCCTTCGGTACCCGGGTCCGTCGCGCCGGCGGCGCCTCGGTTTGCGTTGGCTACGATGGCCGGCTTTCATCGCCCGAGATCGAGGCGGCGGTGGTGGAGGGGCTAACCGCTTGCGGGCTGGAGGCAATACGAATCGGCCTCGGCCCGACGCCGATGCTGTATTTCGCCGTTCTTACCCTGGCGGCGGATGGCGGCATCATGATCACCGGGTCGCACAATCCGCCCGACTACAACGGTTTTAAGATGATGCTGGGCAAGGCTTCGTTCTTTGGCGAGGACATTCAAGACCTGGGCGCGATCGCGGCGGCGGGCGACTTCGAAATCGGTGCCGGCCACGCTCGCGAGCAGGACGTGTTCGATGACTATGTTACCCGCCTGGTCCAGGACTTCGAGGGCGGATCGCGGACCCTTAAGGTGGCTTGGGACGCCGGTAACGGCGCGGCGGGCGAGGTCATGGCGGCCCTCGCCAAGCGTTTGCCGGGCGAGCATATTCTGCTCAACGAAGTCATCGACGGCACCTTTCCGGCCCATCACCCGGACCCGACCGTGCCCGAGAACCTTGAGCAGTTGAAGGCGGCGGTTCTGGAACAGGGGTGCGATTTCGGTATCGCCTTCGACGGCGACGGCGACCGTATCGGCGTGATCGACGAGAAGGGACGCATCTTGTGGGGCGATCAACTCGTGATCCTCTACGGCCGCGATATCCTATCGCGGCGGCCCGGCGCCACGATCATCGCCGACGTCAAGACCAGTCAGGTCCTGTTCGACGAACTCGCGCGCGCGGGCGGCGTTCCTGTCATGTGGAAGACCGGGCATTCCTTGATCAAGGCGAAGATGGCCGAAACCGGCGCGGTCCTCGCGGGCGAGGTCTCCGGTCACATCTTTTTCGCCGACCGGTATTTCGGTTTCGATGACGCGCCCTATGCCGCGATTCGATTGATTGAGCTAATGAGCCGCGCTCATGAGGGCATGGCGGCGTTTCGCGATTCCCTGCCGCCGGTGGTCAACACTCCGGAAATACGGTTTCCCTGCCCCGAGGAGCGTAAGCGCCCGGTGATCGAGGAGGTGCGCAAGCGTCTTGTGGCCAAGCAAGCGCGGGTGGATGAGATCGACGGGGTGCGGGTGAGCACGCCAGACGGGTGGTGGCTGCTACGCGCGTCCAACACTCAGGATGTCCTGGTCGCGCGGTGCGAATCCTCGAACGCCGAAGGTCTAAGGCGATTGATCGCGGCGCTCACGGAACAGATTGCAGCGAGCGGCCTGCCCATTCCCGGCGATCTGGATTCGATGTCCGGCCTCTGATCGGCGAAGCTCGCGCTCCTACATGGAAAGCCTGAGTTGCGACAAATCGTTCGCGATTTCCTCGAACACGTTTTCAAGTTCCGCGGCGGTCGGTGCCGGGTTGTAGAACGGCGAGTCGGGGCCCGAGGCGACGTCCTTCATCAACTGCGCCAGGGTGCCCGAGGTGTTGGCGAACTGGATCGTGTAGATCACCACGCCGGACGCCTTGATATTGGTCGCCAGGGCGCGCAAGCGCGGGTGAGCCAGGGTCTGAGCGGAAGTGCTGTTCCCAAACGCGGTTTTGTAAGAATCGCCCGAACGCCCAGTGTACTCACCGTCGGTTAGCAGAACGATGGCCTGGGTGCGTTGCCCTTCCGGGTCCGGGTCGGCCTCGGTGAAGGGGGCTCCGGGAATCAGCGTCCGCCAGGCCCAGGCCAGACCGCCGATGATTTCCGTATAACCGCCGGGTGTGACCAACTGATCGATGGCGGCGTCAATACTGGCCTTGGTGTTTTGCAGGGGCGTGATGCCCTGGTTTGGGCACGGAGTGCATTCCCTGCCCGCGACCGCTAAGGGGCAGGTGCCGCCCGAGATCGGTTCGCCCCGCCAGTCGACCACTTCCCACGCCGGCCAGTCGTCCACGCCGCCGACGCCGACAATCGGACCGGCGTCCAGGTCGGCGTCGTTGTTGATGCCATCGTTCGTGTAGCGGGCGAAAACGCATCCTTGCCATTCTTTATCGTAGAAGCCGTTGCCATTGACGTCAGTGTAGGACTCGCCGGAATTGCGCACGCCGTTGCCGTTCTCGTCGTCGAACGGCTCCGCCGCCGGCGGCGGCGACAGCAGCGGGACGGGGGAGTTGTTCGCGACGTAAAGGGAGCTTTGGCTGCCGCCGGTTACCGCGTTGGTAAAGTTTGGCACCGCTACCGTCGTTGTCGCGCCGGGGTCGAACGCAAGATTGTTGTTGGTGACGTTGACGTTGCCGCTCCATGGAACGATACCAATGTTGAGAAGCGGCGACAGGCCGTCGGCGCCGTAGAGGGTATCGACGAGTATATGAGCCGCATCGCGGGCGGCCGAGATACGAGTGCCGCCGCCAAGCGACGAGCCCATGGATCCCGACATGTCAATCGCGAGAACCACATCCAGCAATTCCGTCTGCCGCGTGATCTCGGAGGATGCGCCCACGGTGAAGTTATCGTAACCGAGTATTTGGGTCAGCGTGGTGTCAATCGTGGCCTGGGCGGACAGCGTGAGGATTTCGTTCGCGGGGTCCACGGTGAAGGTTGGCCCGGTAACGGTCGCGCCCATGTATCCCGGCGGGAAGTTCGCATCGAAGTACATCTGAATGTCGGCGTCGCGCGTGTCCGAGAACATAACGCGCGCGCCGGCCAAGCCGGCGGCGTCGAGCGCGGCGGACAAGCGGGACTGCACGAGATAGCCGCGTATGGCATCCACGGTAACGCCCGCGAAGCCGACTGATACAACGACGGCGGCGGCCATGAACAGACTCATGCTACCCTTTTCGTCCTTGAAAGGGTTGCGGCGGCTATGGCGGAGACGCCTGAGAATTGAAGCGACCACGTTCGCACCTCATTCTTGACTGAGACCGGATTCTTTTGGCTGGCAGTATTTTGGGGCAGAAATATAAACGAAAAATTAATAACTCAAGAAATTGTATGTAATATATTGAGATAAATTACTCTATATTTGAAAACAATTAGGACATATTTTGTAATGCTTGATGTTATTTACGGTTTTATTTATTTTTAACATCTCGTTCATACCTGTGCGTCACAATCATGCGTTAAAGTGCGCTTCGTAAGACGGCTTCGTATGACGAGGGCAAGCATGATACTACGCACCCTTTGGCGGCGGTTGATGCGATCGGACGATGGCAGTTCGGCGATCGAATTCGCCTTTGCCGCGCCGATCGTGATTCTGGGGATCGCCGGCATCATCGATCTGATGATGGTGCTCTTCGTCACCTCCTTGATGGAAGGGGGCTTGCAAAACGCCTCGCGTATTGGCCGGACCGGTTTTCAGCCTGTCGGGATGACGCGGACCGACGCTATCCGGCAAGAGATACAAGATGCGACGATCGGGTTGGTTGACATCGACAACGTCACCATTACCACCAGCGTCTATCCATGCTTCGATTCCATTGGTCAGCCCGAGCCCTATGTGGACGACAACGACAACGGCTCATACGATAACGGCGAGCCCTATACGGACGTCAACGGCAACACGAGCTGGGATTCCGACATGGCCGCGACCGGATTGGGCGGACCGGGTTCCATCGTGCTCTATCAAGTGTTCTACGATTGGTCGGCGCTCACGCCGCTGATCGGGAACATCTTTGGGCCGGACGGGACCATTCCATTGTCGGTGAGTGTCGCGGTGCGTAACGAACCCTTCGGCACACCGGGCGTTGTGTTGTCCGGTCCGGCAGGCCCGGGGACGACCGGATGTTAATCAAGGCCCGCAAATTCCTCCGCCGCCATTGGCGTTGTTTCGCCGCCGAGCGAAGCGGCACCGTCCTGGTCGAGGTTGCCTTGCTCATGCCGCTTCTCACGCTGATCTTCTTGAGCGGCGTTGAAATCTCGCGCTATGCCTTATTGCAGCAAAAGATGAGCCGGACCGCCGTTTCGATGTCCGACTTGATCGCGCAGACGGACTCAACCATTAGCCTGACCCAGGTCGCGAACCTTTATCAGGCCGCCGACTTTGTCATGCGGCCCTTCGATATGGCCGGCACCGGCGTCTTGATCATCTCGTCCGTCGCACAAGCCGGCGGCAATCCAACCGTGAGCTGGCAGTGTGTGGGAAATGGCGGCATCAGCGCGGTTAGCGACCTTGGCGTGGCGGGTAGCAGCGCGACCTTGCCCCCCAACTTCACCATGCGCGACGGCGAATCCGCGATCTTCGCGGAACTGGTTTACGACTACGTGCCATTCGTGGCGCCGGATCTGATTGGATCGACCACGCTTCGTCATAACGCGGTATTCCGGCCGCGTTTCGGGGCGCTCAGTTCCCTGGCGCCCGGTACGATACCGGCGGGCGCGCCGACCTGTCTGTAAGGCGGGCGGAGCGGCGGAATGTTCAGAAAAACCTAATTGGTGGCGATGGCGGTGGCTTGTTTTTTCAGCGCCACGGTCGCCAGGCTCTTCACCACCAGGCAATCGGTTTTCAAGGCCTCAAGCTTGCGGCAGGCGCCGCGCGCGTCCGCTTGGGTCAGCCCGAGCAGGCGGGCGCGGTAGATTCGTCCGCGGCGGCCGCGAATCGATGGCACGTGAATCCGGGTATCGGCCAGTAACGCCGGGATTCTGGCGGCTGCCTTGATCGCCGCGGCTTCGGCCATGCGGTAGCGGTAATAGGCGCCAACCTGAACACCCCAGGCCAGTTCGCGCCCACTCTTTGGAGGCGGCACTTCGTTTTTGGTCTCGGCCGTCGCCGGGCGCGAGGCCGCGGCATCGGTCGGCGCCGGCGCCTCCGGCACGGCCTTGGCGCCGGAAGCGCTTTCACGTGCCGCTCGCGCCACGATTGAATCGGCGCTGGCGACCAGGGGCAAGTCCGCTGTCGCCTTAAAGCCCTGGTCGAGCAACCGGGCAACCTGCCGGTCGCGCGAAGCGGGGGAACGACCCCCGAAGACCACGGCAATCAGGCGCCGGCCGTTACGCACGGCCGAGGCGGCCAGATTGAACCCCGACGCCCGGGTGTAGCCGGTCTTCAAACCGTCCGTGCCATCGTAATGACGCAGCAGCCCGTTGTGGTTTCGATACTTGCGGCCGTTATAGGTGAAATCCGCGGTGGAGAAATATTCGTAGTATTGCGGAAAGTCCCGAATCAGGGCACGCGCCAGGGTCGCCATATCGCGCGCGGTGCTGAGTTGGCGCCGGTTCGGCAAGCCGGAGGCATTGCGAAAACTGGTTCGCTTCATGCCCAGCTTGCGCGCCTTCTTGGTCATCATGCGGGCAAAGCGGCTTTCCTTGGTGCCCAGGGCCTCGGCCATGACAACCGCGGCGTCGTTGGCCGATTTCGTCACCAAGGACAAGATGACATCGCGGACCTTGATGGTGCCGCCCTTTTTAAGACCCAGCCTGGATGGCGGCATGCCGGTGGCCCGGCGCGAAACCGGAAGCTCTTGATCCAGCGTGAGATTGCCCAGATGCAGGGCTTCGAACGCCATATACAAGGTCATCATCTTGACCAGCGACGCCGGGTAATTGCGGGTGTCCGCGTTGACCTCCTTGATCACTTCGCCGGTCTCGAAATCGATCACGATCGTGGCGTATCGCGCCTGGACATCGGCGGTGGCGAAGAGCATCGTGAAGACAGCGGCCAGCGCGGTCGCGCCCGCGCGCAAGAGAAGGTTCCGAAAACCCATCTTAATTCTGCAGCCTATAGTGTGGAACAAACGGAGCCCTCAGTAAAAAAGCCTAGCCCATAATGATTTAGGCGAAGATTCTAGGTATTTGGTCGAGATATGTCCAGCGTAATGGTCCCGCCCTTGCAATTTGGTTAATTATCGATGCGTCTAGCCCTCGTGTTTCGCTTTAGAGGTTCTCGTGTTTCGCTTTAGAGGCTCTCCTGGCGTTGAGCAAAGATTGAGCGCGCGCCGTCTTCTTGGCGCCGCGTGCCTGGTTTTGCTTGGGCTTCTCCCGGCCTGCGCATACCGGGGCGGAATCGAGATGCCTTTCGTCCAGAAAACCGGCTGGTTCAGCTATCTCAACGGCGACGATATACGCGCGGCCTGCGTGCCGGGCGCCCGGCGGCAGTACCGCCTGGTTTACAATGGCGAGTACGATCGCCAGGTCCGGACCTACGAAATCCTGGCGGACGGCGCCGGCGCGGCCTTCACCGCCCGGGTGCAGGGCGGCGGCGGCATCTCCTTGCAGGGGCTGTCTTTCTCGGATCTGGGAAGTCTGGGAGGCTGGACCACGGCCTCCGCCCGGCTTGATGCCTCGGATTTGGCCGCCCTGGATCAGGCCCTGAACCGGAACGCGGCCTTCGTGCCGCCACCGCCCGGTATGAATTTGGCCTCCGAGGAGTTTTACTGGCTTTTCGTCGGCTGCCGGGACGGCGAGGTGCATTTCAACGCTTGGCGCTATGGCGACTTCCGCTTCGCGGCCCTGACCTTCCCCGCCATCCTGCTGGGCCACGACGCGACCGGGGTGGCCGTGAATCCGCCCCGCGATGTCGGGCCCGTCGACCGCTCGACGCACGGCGGCGGGACGGAGAACATCACGCCCCGCTTCGATTTGGCGATAGGGGCGAATGGACTGCTGGGGCTCGCGCCTCGGATCTGAGGCCCTGGCACGGCGGCCCGGCCGGGCATGTTGCGCCGCAGCAAGAAATCTTGACAAACGGCTTGGCGATGCCTAATTGGTTTGTGTTGCATCGCAGCATATCCCAGGCGGAAAGCTGACTTGCCGTCAATCCGAAGCCGCAGACCGAGGAGTTCTCCAGACATGGCCCAAAATCAGACCATCGCCGCGAAACGCGTGAAGACTAAGGCCGAGGGGCTACAGCTTCCACTGAGCACGCCGGCGGCCGCTCAAGCCGCGGCAGGGGTGGATAGCCCCCTGGTCAAGGCGGCCAAGCCCGCCGCCATGCCGGTTGAGCCCGCCGTGGCGGCCAGGAAAGTGGAACCCGCCGTGGCGGCTGAAAAGACCGTTACGGTCAAAAAGACCGTTGTGGCCAAAAAGACCGAGGCGGTTAAAAAGATCGTGCGGAAAACCGACGCCAAGGGTGCCGGGCAGGCGCCGGCTCTCAAGCCCGCCGCCGCGCCGTCGCCGCGCCAGGCTCAGCCGGCCGGCAAGCCGTCAGGGCGTCCAGGCAAGACCGCCGGCGCGATCGATCCCATCGCCGAGGGCCGGGAGATGATAGCCGCCCTGGAGAGCTGTGGCGCCATCGCCGTCAAGGGCGCCGAAAGTCTGGGCAAGGAGGTTGCCAGCCTCGCTCGCGGTTCGGTGCAGGCCCAATTCGCCCTGACCGAAGCCTTGTTCCATGCCAAGACCCTGCCGGAGGCCTTGGTGCTACAGGGTAATTTCGCCCGCGAGAGCCTGGGGAATATGACCGAGGGTTTCGCCAAGTTGACCGGCATGTCCGTGGAACTGACCCAGACCGTCATGGCGCCGATTCATGACCGGGTGCGGGCTAAGCTGACTTAATCCTTTCCGCTCACGGGCCCGCGGGCTCGGGGGCATACGATCACGAATGAAATTAGGCTCGGCGGTAATCGCCGGGCCTAATTTCGTTAACCCTCTTGGGATAAATCTTTGGGTCTCCATATGAATCGTAGATTCGAGATAACGCGCATCGAGGGGATTTTTCCCGCGCTCCAAATTAGGTATCATGGGGAATTCAGAGGTGAAGCGGACCGGGACCATAGGAAGACCAGCCCCGAGACAGGCGTGCCGGAAATGAGCGAAAAGGACGGACAAGGAAAAAACGGGTCATCGACCGACGTTATCGTCAAGACCAAACCCAAGACGAAGACGCCCTCGATGTATAAAGTACTCATGCTGAATGACGACTACACGCCGATGGAGTTTGTCGTTCACGTGCTGGAGCAAATCTTTGGCAAGGACCGGAGCGACGCCACACAGATTATGCTGCACGTGCATCAGCGCGGGGTCGGAATTTGCGGCGTCTTCACCTACGAAATCGCCGAAACGAAGGTAACGCAGGTGGTGGACTACGCGCGGCGTCATCAACATCCGCTTCAGTGCACCCTAGAAAAGGAATAAGCGCCGGATGCTCTCGGCAAATCTGGAACAGACCCTTCACCGTGCCCTGGCCTACGCGAACGAGCGCCGGCATGAATACGCGACCTTGGAGCACTTGCTGCTGTCCCTGACCGAGGACCCGGACGCGGTTTCCGTCTTGCGCGCCTGCGGTGTCGATATGGAACGCCTGCGCGAGGATATTCACGACTACATCGACAACGAACTGGCCAATCTGATTTCGGTCCAGCTAGGCGACGCCAAGCCGACCGCCGGTTTTCAGCGCGTGCTGCAACGCGCCGCGATCCACGTTCAATCGTCGGGCCGCGAGGAGGTGACCGGCGCCAACGTTCTGGTCGCCATGTTCTCCGAACGCGAGAGCCACGCCGTCTATTTCCTGCAGGAACAGGAGATGAGCCGGCTCGACGCCCTGAATTACATCAGCCATGGCATCGCCAAGGTCGCCGGGCAATCCGAGGAGCGAACCGTCGAGGGGGCGGATGAATCCGCCGACGGCGAGAAAGTCGTGCAAAAGGGACGCGAGGCGCTGGACGCCTATTGCGTCGATCTCAACAAGAAGGCGGACGAGGGCAATATCGATCCCTTGATCGGGCGAAGCGATGAGATAGAGCGTACGATTCAGGTGCTGTGCCGCCGGACCAAGAACAATCCGCTTTATGTCGGCGAGGCCGGCGTCGGCAAGACCGCGATCGCCGAGGGCTTGGCCCGGCGCATCGTCGAGAAGCAGGTGCCGGAGGTCTTGTGGGACAACACGATCTTCGCCCTCGACCTGGGCGCGCTCTTGGCCGGAACCCGTTACCGCGGCGACTTCGAGGAACGCCTCAAGGCGGTGGTATCGGAGTTGGAGGCGCTCGAGGGCGCGATTCTCTTCATCGACGAAATCCACACCGTGATTGGCGCCGGCGCGACCTCGGGCGGGGCCATGGATGCCTCCAATCTGCTCAAGCCGGCGTTGCAGAACGGCGCGCTGCGCTGCATGGGCTCGACGACCTACAAGGAATACCGCAACTACTTCGAGAAGGACCGTGCCCTGGTGCGGCGGTTCCAGAAGATCGATGTGAACGAGCCTTCGATCGAGGACGCGGTGAAGATCCTGCGCGGCCTGAAACCTTATTACGAGGAACACCACCAGGTCCGCTACACCAACGAGGCGATTCGCTCGGCGGTCGAACTTTCCGCGCGCTATATCGGCGACCGGCGCTTGCCCGACAAGGCCATCGACGTGATCGACGAAGTTGGCGCCTCGCAAATGCTGGTACCCGAATCGCGCCGGCGCAAAGTCATCGGCGTGAAAGAGGTCGAAGCGGTCATCTCGAAAATGGCGCGCATTCCGCCCAAGACCGTGTCCAAGGACGACCGTACCGCGCTACAACACCTCGACCGCGATCTGCGGACCATGGTGTTCGGCCAGGACGATGCCATCGACGCCCTCTCGGCGGCTATAAAGCTCGCCCGCGCCGGTCTGCGTGAGCCGGAAAAGCCGATCGGTTCTTACCTCTTCTCCGGCCCCACGGGCGTCGGCAAGACCGAGGTCGCGCGGCAATTGGCCAACTCCCTGGGGATCGAACTAACCCGTTTCGACATGTCGGAGTACATGGAGCGGCATACGATTTCGCGCCTGATCGGCGCGCCGCCCGGCTATGTCGGCTTCGATCAAGGCGGTCTCCTGACCGATGCCGTCGACCAGCATCCCCATAGCGTCTTGTTGCTCGACGAAATCGAAAAGGCGCATCCCGATCTTTTCAATATCCTTCTTCAGGTGATGGATTACGGCAAGCTGACCGACCACAACGGCAAGTCGGTCGATTTCCGCAATGTTATTTTGATCATGACCACCAATGCCGGCGCCGCCGACATGGCCAAGCCCGCCATGGGTTTTGAACGCGACGCGCGGGTCGGCGACGACTCCGAGGCCATCACCCGCATGTTCACGCCGGAGTTCCGTAACCGCCTGGATGCGATTATCGGCTTCAAGAATCTGGCGCCCGATGTCATGTCGCGCATCGTCGACAAGTTCGTCATGCAGCTTGAAACCCAGCTCGCCGACCGCAATGTGGTGATCGAGCTCAGCGACGCCGCCCGCGACTGGCTGGCGCGCAAGGGTTACGATCCGCTCAATGGCGCCCGGCCCCTGGCCCGCGTGATTCAGGAACACCTTAAGCAGGCCCTGGCCGAGGAACTGTTGTTCGGCAAGCTCGCCAAAGGCGGGGTGGTGCGGGTCGATATCGACAGCGACAAACCCAGCTTCACCTTTTCCGCCGGTGAGCCGCCGCGCAAGCGCCGGCCCGGCAAGGGATCCTCGGGCAAGGGATCGTCCAACAAGGACGCGCCCGGAAAAGGCCCATCCGGCAAGGGCGGCAACGCCAAGAAAGTCACGCCCGAACTGGTCGAATAAGCACGGCGCCGGCCGTGTCCCCGAGCTGCCTATCCGGCACCCGCGTTCTCGATCTATCGCAGTATTTGCCTGGGCCTTACGCGGCGCAGATGCTGGCCGACCTGGGCGCGGAGGTGGTGAAGATCGAGCCGCCGGCGGGCGATCCCATGCGCGCCCTCGGCCCGCGCGACGGCGACGGCGTTTCCGCCTTCTACAAACTCGTCAACGCGGGCAAGACCGTGGTGCGCCTCGATCTCAAGTCGGATCGGGGCAAGGCGGCGTTGGAAGCTCTGGTGCGCGGCGCCGACGTCCTTCTGGAATCTTTCCGGCCCGGCGCCCTGGCCCGTCTGGGTTTCGGGGCCGAAGATCTTCAGGCGCTCAATCCGCGCCTGATCCACTGCGCCTTGTCCGGGTTCGGACAGAACGGCCCCTATGCCGGGCGCGCTGGCCACGACATCACCTACATGGCCTTGAGCGGCGGCCTGGCGACCTCGGGCACGGCCGGGCGGCCGGTCTTCGCGCACCCGCCGACGGCCGACTTCGCCGGGGCCATGCAGGCGGCCATGACCGTCCTGGCGGCCTTGTTGCGCCGGGCGCGCGACGGGCGCGGCGCCAGCATCGATGTCAGCTTGTCGGAAACCGTGCTCGGTTGGCAGGCCATGACATTGACCGGCGCGCGCCGCGCGGGTTTCGAGCCGGAGCGGGAAGGCGCGCTGCTCAACGGCGGCGCGGCCTGCTATCGGATTTACGAGACGGCGGATAAGCGTTTCATCGCACTGGGCGCCTTGGAGGAAAAGTTCTGGGCCAACTTCTGCACCGCCCTGGGACAGCCCGGCTGGATCGCGCGCCAGCACGATCCCTTGCCGCAAGACGATCTCATGGCCGAGGTCGCGGCCACGATCCAGCGCGAGCCCTTGAGTGCCTGGATAGACCGCCTCAGCGAAGTGGATTGTTGTTTTCAGCCGGTCTTGGAACCCGGCGAGGTGCCGGACGATCCCCACATGCGCGCGCGCGGTCTGGTCCGGGAAACCGGCGGCGCGGATGCGCGTGTCGAAGTTTTGTTTCCAGCCTTCTTCGACGGCCAAGCTCCGGCACCGCGCGCGCCATTTCGGGAACTGAGCGTGGAGAAAGCGATCGAAGCCTGGTCCGGGTGAGTGTCTTCGCTTCGGTCGAATCCCCTCACCCTCCCGCTACGCGGGTCCCTCCCTCTCCCGCTGGGAGAGGGTTGCGCAGGCTGGGTGAGGGGAACTCCGCCAGCCGCCATTTGGCAATCCTTGCCGCTAGACGCTATCTTTCCTTGGCGACAGCCGTTTTCCAGCGGCTCGTGTATGTCTAGGAGATGTGGATGACGGAGAACGCAAAGGCCGGGGCCCCGGCGGTACGGCCGCTGGCGATAGCCGACGTCGGGGAGGTGCTGGCGGCCGGCTTGCGCGATTTCCGCGCCGCGCCCCTTTACGGCCTGGTCATCGGCGGCGTCTACGCCCTGGGTGGATGGGTCCTCATCCTGCTGCTTTTGTACTTTGGCCTGCCGTACCTGGTTTACCCCCTGGCTGCGGGCTTTGCTTTCATCGCGCCCTTTATCGCGACCGCGTTTTATGCCGTCAGCCGCTGTCTCGAACAGGACGAGGCGCTGTCCTGGGGCAGGATTCTCGGTTCGGTGCGCCATGCGGCCGGGCGCGATCTTGGCTGGATGGCTCTGGTCACGGGCTTCCTGCTGTTCATCTGGATGGACATCGCGGCACTGCTGTTCTTCGGCTTCCTCGGCCTGAAATCGTTCAGCGCCGCTGAACTGCTGACCGAGATCTTCACCACGCCCATGGGCCTGCTGTTTCTCGCCATCGGCAATGGGGTTGGAGCGGCCATCGCGCTGGCCGTCTTTTCCTTGTCGGTGACGTCATTTCCGATGCTCTACGACCGCGATATCGACTTCGTGACCGCGATGATCGCCAGCGTGAAGGTTGTCCGCAAGAACCCGGCCGCCATGATTGTCTGGTGCGCGGTTATCGCCGCCTTGATCGGCGTTTCCCTGCTATCGGGTTTCGCCGGGCTTCTCGTCGTTCTGCCGGTCCTTGGCCATGCTTCCTGGCACCTTTACCGGCGCGCCATGGCTCCAGCGCCGGATTAAACGTCCCCGTCCTGGCGGAACGGCCCGTAATCGGCGAGCAGGGACATCTCGGCTTTGACCTCGCGGCGTTCCCGGTCCAGGAAGTGCGCGATCGCGTCGCGGAATTGGGGGTCGGCGATCCAGTGCGCGCTGTGGGTTTCGACCGGCAGGTATCCGCGCTGGATCTTATGCTCGCCTTGGGCTCCGGCCTCGACGTACTTCAGGCCGTGTCGAATCGCGAAGTCGATGGCCTGGTAATAGCAGGCCTCGAAATGCAGGAAGCGGTAGTCGCCCAGGCAGCCCCAGTTGCGCCCGTAAAGGGTGTCGGCGCCGATCAGGTTCAATGCCCCCGCCACCGGCTCGCCGCGATCCTCGGCCACGACCAGGGCGACGCGGTCCGCTAGGGTCTCGCCCAAGAGGTGAAAGAATTCCCGGGTCAGATAGGGGTGGCCCCACTTACGGTCGGCGGTGGTCATGTAGAAGCGGAAGAATGCATCCCAGTGGCGCGCTTCGATCTCATCCCCGGTGAGGGCGCGGATCGCGATGCCGCTTTCGGCGACCTTGGCGCGCTCCTTGCGGATCATCTTGCGCTTGCGCGAGGACAGCGCGGCCAGAAAGTCGTCGAAACTGGCGTATCCCGGATTTTCGAAGCGGTACTGCCGGCCATGGCGAATAAGAAAGCCGGCCGCGCTCAAGGTTTCGCACTCGGGCTTGGTGGGGAAGGTGACATGCAGCGAGGAAACCTTGGCTTGCCGCGCGGCCTCGATCAGCCCGGCCGCCAGAGTCGCGGCCACCGCGCCCGGGTCGGCATCGGGGCGGATCAGCAAGCGGGGTCCGGTCACCGGGGTGAAGGGCACGCAGGCCTGCATTTTAGGATAATAGCGCCCGCCGGCCCGCTCATAGGCATCGGCCCAGGCCCAATCGAAGACATATTCGCCATAGGAGTGGGACTTGAGGTAGAGCGGCACCACGCCCAATAAGGCGCCGTCCGGGCCGTCGAGCGCCAAATGCCGCGGTGACCAGCCGGTCTCGGCGCTGGCCGATCCGCTCGCTTCCAAGGCGCGCAGAAAGTCATGGCCGACGAAGGGGGTATCTTCCCCCGCGCAGGCGTTCCAAGCCTCCCGCGAGGCTTCGCCGATACCGCCTAGGAAACGCAGGGTTATAGCTTCGCCGTCGTCGGGCACGGCTCTAGCCTCCGCCGGGTTCCGCGCATGTCAAACCGCGCCGGAAAGCCCAGCGAAGCCAAGCGTGCACGCACAACCACGATTGCCCCCACCATGACTTGGCGGGCGACTCTGTCCCAATAATCAGGATAACCGCGACGCCGGGGCCGCAGAGCGGCAGGCATCGTGGGGTAGCCTTCAGCGGGTCAGGCGGCGATCCCTTCGCGCCAAGCGCTGGAGCTCTTGCAGGTCCGGCAGATTCGCTCACCGGGCCAAGTGCTCGTGAACTCGTCACGGCACCTCAGGCACTTGCGCGCCTTGCTCTCGTACTGACGGTCGGGTTCGGGTTTTGAATTTTTTTCTGAACTGCTCATGCGGGGGACACTAGCAACAACTTCTGCAAAATGCGACATAATTGTTGCACCGCAATAGTAGAAAATTACGATACCTTAACAATTTTTCACTCTTGAGCCCCCGTGCGAGCGGGGCGCAAGTATATACGATGATTATATTCCTAATTTCACATATGCGTGAGGCTTAGAGACCCTACTCCGCCTGTAGATACCAGGCGTATTCCTTGGCCGTGATTTCGTTCTCGAAAGCCTCGAGTTCGGCCTGCTTGCAGGCGGTATAGGCGGCGATGTAATCGGGCCCGAAATATGCAGCCAGGACGCGCGATTCGGCCAAGCGCTCCAGCGACCGGCGGGCCCGGAAGGGCAGGGACTCGTCGTAGCCATAGCCCGCGTTGCCCTCGCTTGGCGGCGGCGCTTCCAGCTTGTTGGCGATGCCGTGGTGGATCCCCGCCAGGGCCGTGGCCAGGGCCAGGTAGGGGTTGGCGTCGGCGCCGGCCATGCGATGTTCGATCCTGCGTGCCTTGCCGGGGCCAAGGGGCACCCGCAGGGCGACCGAGCGGTTCTCGAAGCCCCAGCAGCGCCGGATCGGCACGAAGATATCGGGCACGTAGCGGCGGAAGGAATTCACGTTCGGCGCCAAAATCGCCATGGATTCGGGCAGGATATCCAGAATCCCGGCGATGGCGTGTTTGAGGACCGGGCTGGCCGGTTCCTTGCCGCCGTCGAAGACGTTGCGCCCGCGTTCGTCGAGCAGGCTGACATGCAGGTGCAGGCCGCTGCCGGCGGCGTCCAGGTACGGCTTGGGCATGAAGGTCACCTGATAGCCGTGGCGGCGCGCCACGCCCTTGACCGCGCGCTTGAACATGACGCATTGGTCGGCGGCGCGCAGGGGATCGTCCACGTGCTGCAGGTTGATCTCGAACTGCCCGGGCGCGTATTCCGCCGTGATCGCGCCGGTTTCGATATCCTGGGCGGCGCAGGCGCGGGCGATCTCGTCGAGCAGCGCGGCGTAGGCATCGATCTCGACCATGCCGTAAACCTGGGTTCCGCTTTCGCGCTCTCCGGTGACGGGCGATAGGGGCGGCTGTGGCGCGCCGGTGCCGCCGCGCGCCGGATCGATCAGGTAAAATTCAAGCTCGAAGGCGACCACGGGTTTCAGGCCAAGTTCGGCCAGGCGCGCGGCCTGGGCGGCCAGGACGTTGCGCGGCTCGTACTCATGGGGGGCGCCGTCGCCGCGCACCAGGGTGATCATGGTCTGGCAGGAAGGCGGGTCCGACCAGGGCGCCGGTTTGAGCGTTCCTGGGATGACCTTGGCGATGCGGTCCGGGTCGCCGTCGCTGAAGCCGATACCGGCGGGATCGTGGCTGTGACCCATGGTGTCGAGCAGGAACACCGAGCCGGGAAACGCCAGGCCCTCGGTCATGATCTTTTCAAGCTGCGCGATCGGATAGCGCTTGCCCCTGACGACGCCGGACAGATCGGCGAAGATGGCGTCCAGATGGACAAGATCCGGGTGCGCGGCCAGGAATTCGGCTACCTCGCGCGGCGGTTTCGCGGGCTGCTTGGTCATGGCGTCATTGGTCGCACGCCCTGGTTAAGAAACGGCAAGCGGGCAGAGCGGCTGGGTGCGAGCTTGAGCATGTAAGGATCGAGCCCCGGCACGATTCCCCCCACCCTAACCCTCCCCCTCAAGGGGGGAGGGAATAAAAGGGGGAGGTAAGAGAACGGGGGCGCGGCTTTCTTCCCCCTCCCCCCTTGAGGGGGAGGGCCGGGGTGGGGGGTGCGGTGTGTGTGGCAAGCCATGCCGGCGTCAGGAAATCTCCACCACCGCGTCGACCTCGACCGCGACCCCCAGGGGCAGGGAGCCGGCGGAAACGGCGGCGCGGGCGTGACGGCCCTTGTCGCCGAAGACCTCGACCATCAGGTCCGAGGCGCCGTTGATGACCTTGGGCTGATCGGTGAATTCGGGGGTCGAGTTGACGAAACCGCCGAGCTTCACGATCCGCTGAACCCGGTCCAGATCGCCGCCGCAAGCCGCCTTCAACTGGGCGATGATATTGGTCGCGCACAGGCGCGCGGCTGCCTGGCCCTCTTCGACCGAGATGCCGGCGCCCAGCTTGCCCTGGTGCTTGAACTCGCCGCCCTGGATCGTGACCTGACCGGACACGAAAACCAGATTGCCGGTCTGCACGTATCCGACGTAGTTGGCGACCGGCGCCGCCGGTACCGCGATCTCTATACCCAGTTCCTTCAGCCGTGCGTCGATCTGTCCCGCCATGGTCTGCTCCCGCGTTTATGTGGTGATGGTTCGGGTTGCCCCGGATCGGCGGAAGATAGCCGGGTGGACGAGGAGCGGCAAGGCGTTGCGACCGGTGTCCGGTCTCTTCAACTTGTCGCGGGCGCTAGGGTCTAAGGACCTCACATCGGCAGGCAGAGGCGTAGAGAATCGTAGATCGCGGCGTGTATGTTGCGGCTCGCCACCGCATCGCCGACGCGGTACAGCCGGAAGGCGCCGTCCGGGTTGGCCGCGATGGTTTGCGGTTTGAAATTAACGAAGGCGCCGTGATCCAACTCGCCGCGGTTGATCGCGCTTTCCTTGAGTTCGAAATAAAGGTCGTCAAGCGGCAGGGTCGCGTGTTCCACCACCACCTGGTCGACCTGGCGGGTTTCGGTCCGGGTGCCATAGTCGCTGCCCAGGGTGGCGCGAAGACCGTTGCCGTCCCGTTCGATGCCAAGCAGGCGCGTGTTGATGGTGACGCGAACGCCATGCTTGGCGAAGCATTCGGCATATTTCACGTGATTGAGCCCGCCTATCTCCGGCGCGAAGAAGCGCTCGGGCGAGACGATCTCCAGCGCCGCGCCGCTGCCGGCGATCCATTCGGCGGCCTGCATGCCGGGGTGCGCGCCATTGTCGTCGTAGAGAAGCACGTTGTCGCCGGGCTTGGCATCGCCCGACAGTATATCCCATGAGCTGACCACCAAGCCGCCGCCGGCGTCCAGGATATCGGTGTCGGGCAGGCCGCCGCAGGCGACGATCACCACGTCCGGGCGCTCGGTCCTCACGTCATCGGCGCCGGCGAGATTGTTGAGCCGCATGTCGACGCCCAGGCGGTCGCACTGCGCGACCCGCCAATCGACGATGCCGATCATCTCGGCCCGCCGCTGGCTTCGCGCCAAAAGCCGGATTTGTCCGCCCGGAGCGCTGGCCGCCTCGAACAGAATCGTTTCGTGGCCGCGCGCGGCACAGACTCGCGCTGCTTCCAAACCCGCCGGCCCGGCGCCGACGATCACAATCTTTTTGCCCGGAGACTCAGATTTGGGAACTTCCTGCGGGATCGCCGCCTCGCGCCCGGTGGCCGGATTGTGGATGCACAAGGCCTCGTGCCCCTCGTAGATGCGGTCCAGGCAATAGGTCGCGCCGACGCAGGGGCGAATGTCCTGCTCCCGCCCCGCGCTCACCTTGCGCGCGATATGCGGATCGGCGATATGGGCCCGGGTCATGCCGACCATGTCGAGCTTGCCCTCGGCGACGGCATGGCGCGCGGTCGCCACGTCGCCGATGCGCGCGGCGTGGAAGACCGGGAACTTGGTTTCGGCCCGAACCTCGCCGGCGAAATCGAGATGCGGGGCGGAACGCATGCCGCCGACCGGGATCACCCGGCTGAGCGCGGCGTCGCTTTCGATATGGCCGCGTATGACGTTCAGAAAATCGACTTGGCCGCTGGCGACCAGGCGCCGGCTGATCTCAATACCTTCTTCCCGGCTGAGTCCTTTTTCCCAATCTTCGTCCACCACCAACCGGGTTCCGACGATGAAGGCCGGGCCGACCGCCGCGCGTATGGCGTCCAGGACCTGAAAGGCGAAGCGCAGGCGGTTGTCCAGACCGCCGTTGTAGTCATCGCCACGCCGGTTGGTGGCCGGGGACCAAAATCCGTCGATGAGGTGGCCGTAGCACTCAAGCTCGATACCGTCCAAGCCGGCGTCTTTCATACGAGCCGCCGCCGCCGCGTAGTCCTTGACGATGCGCGCGATGTCCCAGTCTTCCATTTCCTTGGGGAAAGAACGGTGGGCCGCTTCGCGCACCGGCGAGGGGGCGAGAACCGGCAGCCAATCGGAATGGTTCCAGGATGTGCGCCGGCCCAGATGGGTGAGTTGGATCATCACCGCCGCGCCGTGCTCGTGGCATTCATCGACCAAGCGTTTCATGTGGGGAACGATCTCGTCGCGATAGGCGAGAAGGTTGCCGAAGGCTTGCGGACTATCCGGCGAAATCACGGCCGAGCCCGCGGTCATGGTCAGGGCGATCCCGCCCTTGGCGCGCTCGACATGATAATGCCGGTAACGATCCCCCGGCATGCCGTCGTGAGAATAGGCCGGCTCATGGGAACTCGACATGAAACGGTTGCGCAGGGTCAGGTGTTTGAGCTGGTAGGGTTGGAGAAGCGGATCCTGGCTCATGACGGCACCGGCATTTTTCAAAAAATCATTATGCCGCCGCCGGGGCGACTCCGGCAATATTCCCTCTCCCAACGGAGGCTTCTGCGGAACGAACTTTTCCCCGTCCTTCGACAGGCTCAGGATGAGGAAAAGTCAGTTACAGCGGCCTCATCCTGAGCCTGTCGAAGGACGAGGCCGCGCTCGGCTCAAATTTCGCAGAGGTCTCCGTGGGGGGCAACTATCATGAACACCCGCTGGTGCCGCCGCAGGAGTCGCATTTTAGGCAGGTGCCGTTGCGGACCAGGGTGAAGTTTCCGCATTCGCCGCAGGCGTCGCCTTCGTAGCCTTTCATGCGCGCCTCGCGGCGGCGCTCGAGCTGGATGCTGGCGGTTGCCGTTTCGACGCTGACCGATTCGGTGACGAGAACCTCGGCCGTGACGGCGGCGGCTGTGGCCTGGCTTGCGGCGCGGCTCGTGGCGCCGCCCGCTCCGCCGGCCGAAGCGCTCTTGCTTGAAACGCCGGCGCCATTGGCGCCCCCGTTCACCACCGTGAGGCGGTTGCGTATGTAGCCTTTGGAGGCCATGCGCCGGACCGTTTCGACCATGGTGTCGCGCTCGGTCTCGGGCAGTTCACCCTGGGCTTCGCCGCGTCCGATGCTGTCGGGCTGCATGTCTTCCGGTTCCGCGTGGGCGAGGTCGTCGCGGCCCAGGTAGGAGATCGCCAACTCCCGGAACAAATAGTCGATGATGGAGGTCGCCATCTTGATGGTGTCGTTGCCCTCGACCATGCCCGAAGGCTCGAAGCGGGTGAAGGTGAAGGCCTCGACGTATTCGTCCAGGGGCACGCCGTATTGCAGGCCGATGGAAATCGCGATGGCGAAGTTGTTCATCAGGCTGCGGAAGGCGGCACCTTCCTTGTGCATGTCGATGAAGATCTCGCCGAGCGCGCCGTCCTCGTATTCGCCGGTACGCAAGTACACCTTATGCCCGCCGACCACGGCCTTCTGGGTATAGCCCTTTCGCCGCGAGGGCAGGCGTTTGCGTTTCACCTGGCGTTCGACGATGCGTTCGACCACGCGCTCGGCCACCAGTTCGGCGCGCGCTTGCGCCGGGGCGGCGGCGACCCGTTCGCTAAAGGTTTCTTCCGCGTCTTCTTCGTCGTCCTCGACCCCATCGAGCAGGCTGGAGGCGAGCGGCTGCGACAGCTTGGAGCCGTCGCGGTAGAGGGCGTTCGCCTTGAGCCCCAGGCGCCAGGACAGCATGTAGGCGTCCTTGCAGTCCTCGACCGAGGCATTGTTGGGCATGTTGACGGTCTTGGAAATGGCGCCGGAAATGAAGGGCTGCGCCGCCGCCATCATGCGGATGTGACTCTCCGCGCTCAGGGAACGGGTGCCCTTGCGCCCGCAGGGCGTCGCGCAATCGAACACCGGCAGGTGCTTGTCTTGAAGATGCGGCGCCCCCTCCAGGGTCATGGCGCCGCAGCAATAGGCGTTGGCGGCCTCGACCTCACGCGCCGTGAAGCCGAGCGCGGTCAACATGTCGAAAGAAACTTCGTTGAGCTTCGCCGCGTCCAGGCCAAGTTCCTTGGTGCAGAATTCCTCGCCCAGGGACCACTTGGAGAAAGCGAACTTGATATCGAAGGCGCTGGCCAGGCCGGCCTCGATCAATTGCAGGGCGGTATCGGTGAAGCCCTTTTCGCGCAGGCGTTCGTGGTTGACGCCGGGCGCGTCCTCCAAGGTGCCGTTGCCGACGGCGTAGCGGACCATCTCGTGAATCTGGGCTTCCTCGTAGCCGAGCGTGCGCAGGGCCTCGGGCACCGTGCGGTTGATGATCTTGAAGTAGCCGCCGCCGGCCAGCTTCTTGAACTTGACCAGGGCGAAATCGGGTTCGATCCCCGTGGTGTCGCAGTCCATGACCAGGCCGATGGTGCCCGTGGGCGCGACCACGCTGGTCTGGGCATTGCGGAAACCGTGGGTCTCGCCCAGCGCCAGGGCGCGGTCCCAGGCCCGTGCCGCCGCCTCTGTCACTTCCGGGTAAGGGGAGGCGGAGCGGTCCAGGGGCACCGGGGGGACGGCAAGCCGCTCATAGCCGTCGTCCTCGCCGTGGGCCGCGCGGCGGTGATTGCGGACCACGCGCAACATGGCCTCGCGGTTCGGTCCGTGGCCGGGGAAGGGGCCAAGCTCGGCCGCCATCTCAGCCGAGGTCGCGTAGGCGACGCCGGTCAGAATGGCGCTGATCGAGGCGCAGACGGCCCGGCCCTGGTCGGAATCGTAGGGCAGGCCGGCGGCCATGAGCAGGCCGCCGATGTTGGCGTAGCCAAGGCCGAGGGTGCGGTAATCGTAGGACAGACGGGCGATTTCCTTGGATGGGAACTGCGCCATCAGCACCGAGATTTCCAGCGCCACGGTCCACAGGCGCGCGGCATGTTCCAAGGCCCCGACATCGAGAGTCCCACCCTCCTTGCGCAGGGCCATGAGATTGAGCGAGGCCAGATTGCACGCGGTATCGTCCAGGAACATGTATTCGGAACAGGGGTTCGAGGCGTTGATGCGACCGCTTTCCGGGCAGGTGTGCCAATCGTTGATGGTGCTGTCGTACTGGATGCCGGGATCGGCGCAGGCCCAGGCCGCGTAACCGATCTGGTCCCAGAGTTCGCGCGCCTTCACGGTCTTGGCCGGCTTGCCGTCGGTGCGCCGGATCAGGTCCCAATCGCCGTCCTGGCGCACGGCTTCCACGAAGTCGTTGGTGACCCGGACCGAGTTGTTGGAATTCTGCCCCGAGACCGTCAGGTAAGCGTCGGAATCCCAATCGGTGTCGTAGGTTTTAAAGTCTATTTTTTCAAAGCCCTGGCGCGCGAAGTGAATAACGCGCTGAACATAGTTCTCGGAAACCTCCGCCTTGCGCGCGGCGCGAATCGCCAGCTTCAGGGCCCGGTTGAGCTTGGGGTCGAAGGCCGCCTCGCCGTCGCCGGCGCCCTGGGCGTGGCACGCCTGCATGATCGCGCTCAGATGGCGCCGGTACAGCTTGGAGCCGGTCACCATGGCGGCGACCTTCTGCTCCTCGACCACCTTCCAGTTAATGTAGTCCTCGATATCCGGGTGGTCGATATCGACCGATACCATCTTGGCCGCGCGCCGCGTGGTGCCGCCGGACTTGATCGCCCCGGCGGCGCGGTCGCCGATTTTCAGGAAGCTCATCAGGCCAGAGGACTTGCCGCCGCCCGAAAGCGATTCGCTCTCCCCGCGCAGGCGCGAGAAGTTGGTGCCGGTGCCGGAGCCGTACTTGAAGAGGCGCGCCTCTCGCACCCAAAGGTCCATGATGCCGTTTTCGTTCACTAGGTCGTCGTTGACCGACTGAATGAAGCAGGCATGGGGCTGCGGCCGCTCATAGGCGGAGGTCGAACGCACGACCTCGCCGCTGGCGTGATCGACGAAATAGTGGCCCTGACTCGGCCCGTCGATGCCGTAGGCCCAGTGCAGGCCGGTGTTGAACCACTGCGGTGAATTGGGCGCCGCCATCTGGCGTGCCAGCATGTAGCGCAGTTCGTCCAGGTAGGCTTGCGCGTCTTCCTCGGTATCGAAATAGCCGCCCTTCCAGCCCCAGTAGGTCCAGGCCCCGGCCAGGCGGTCGAAGACCTGGCGCGCGTCGCGCTCGCCCTCGTATCGCTCATTCTCCGGCAGGGCGGACAGGGCGTCCTCGTCGGGCACGGAACGCCACAGCCACGAGGGGACGGTGTTCTCCTCGATCCGTTTACAAAACTTGGGCACGCCGCGTTTGCGGAAATATTTCTGCGCCAGGATGTCGCAGGCGACCTGGCTCCACGACGCCGGGACCATGATGTCCTTGGCCTGAAATACGACCGATCCGTCCGGATTCTTGATTTCGCTGGCGGTCCGGCGAAACTCTATACCCGCGTAAACGTCTTGCCCGGCTTCGGTGAAACGGCGTTCGATCCGCATGTTTCTAGGTGCCCCTCGGTTAGAATTTCTGGGTATTGTCCCCGCGCCAAAACCCATCCGGAATTCGCCGATTCGTTCCCGAACCGGCCCCGTGGGGCCATTGGCCGACCGCCACCTGGCCACGGCTCCCCAAAGCTGGAAGCACAAGTGTTGTGGTCGGATCCGATTAAACCACAACATAGTGTGGTCCGCTAGAAGATATTGGTTAATTTTGGTGGATGAATACTAGATCGCCGGTTTTCCGCCGATTACCGGGGCTTTCTCACGCCCGTTCCGCCAGGGGCAGGTTGACCAGCAGATTCTGCGGTTTCACGCGCAAGGCGCCCTGCTCGGTCATGGCCATGGCCAGGTAGACCGGGCGCCCGGCGATGGCGGCGGGCATGACGCTGGAGTCCGCGAACTCGAGCCGGAACAGGCTGAGCAGGCGGGCCAGGCGGGTCTCGCCGACCTCGACTGCGTTGTAAAGGTCGTTGAGGAGGGCGCTGCCCTCGGCATCGAGGCCGATGTGCCAGACCCACTTCTCATCGGTGATTTGCTGGACCGGCTGAATCGAGACCTCGACATCCAGGAAGTGGCGAATCCAGGATTCCAGCAGGCGCGAGAGGGCATCCAGCCCGGCGCCGGCGAAGGACAGATCGAGCACCGTGTCATGGGCCTGGTCGCGGCCCCAGTAGAGCCCGGCGTTGGCCTCGCTCAGCACATCCAGCTCGACCGTGCGCAGGGGCGTCTGGGCCTCGGCGATCAAACGGCCAAGGTCGCCGAAACCGCCCGAGGTGGCGTGCATATCGACCGTCTCCGCGTCGGCGGCCATTATCGTGCCGTCCTCGATGGTGACCTTCTGCTCGCGGAACAGCATTTCCCCGGCCCGCGCCCGCAGACCGTCCTCGCATCCCTCCAGAATACCGCGCGCGATGACATGGGCCATCTGGTCGATGAACAGCGGCGGTACCGGCGCGCCTGTGTCCGCGTCGCTGCTGGGCAGGAACAGCCGCAGATAGCATTCCTCCAGCGTGCCCGCGGCAAGCAAACGGTCGCGGAAACCGAGCACGACGCGGTAGTTCTCGCCCGCGTCCGGGTCGTCCAGTTCACCGAGTCGCGCCGCCGTTACCGCCTCGCGCGGGTTTTTCAACAGCGCCGCGTGCAAGGCCCGCTCCGCCGCGCAGGATTCCTCAACCGGGCGCACTTCCGGGCGCTGGAAATACGCGCGCAGGAAATCGTCGGTCACGGCCAAGTACCCGCGCCCATCGCGTTCCAGCAGCCGATACCCCGAGTCGCGCCAAAAATCAGCCATGGCCGGGTTTGTAGGGGCGAAGAGAGGGCGAGTCTAGCGCGTCACGCCGCGGGCGGGAAGTTGCCGGGCATTCCTTACCCCCCATCCCGGTATCGGTCCTGGCTAGCCGTGTATGAAGTGTTCGAGCTGCTCGATGGTGAACTGCTGGTCGGCAATGATGCTTTTCACCAGATCGCCGACCGATATGACGCCAATTACCCGCTCGTCGCGCAGAACCGGTAGGTGCCTGACGCGTTTCTCGGTCATGAGCGCCATGCATTCCTCGACGGTCCGCTCGGGCCTGACGGCGATGAATTTGTCTGTCATGACTTCGCCGATCAGCGTGATGGGCGACGATTTGCCTTCCAAAAATACATTCCGGGAGTAGTGCCGCTCGGTGAATATGCCCAGCAGTCGATCATCGCTCATGACGAGCACCGATCCGACATCGCGTTCCGCCATTATCCTGATGGCATCGAGCACCGTGTCATCCGGCGCGACGCGGCAGATGTCCTGGCTCTTCATGTTGAGCAGTTGCTGCACGTTTGTCATTTCGAACCTCCATCGGCCATGGCTGCTATTCCAGTGCCTAGATATCCCCGTGCCCTTTCTCGCGGCCAAGGGATCGGCGGCGACCGAGGCCAGCCACCAGTGTTTTCTTCTAGGAGGTATTTTGGTTGTAAATAAGGCATGAATTCACACTTGCGGCATTGATTGGGGTCAACTTGGCCGCTTTTTTCCGGCGTTGCCGCGCTCCGGGCCGCAAGGCCGATGCCTGGAAAGGTTCTTCACGGCCCCCGCCTTTGGACCCGCGCCGAATCTCTCTATTGCCGACGGTGGTATCCATGCCCTTATACCAAGTATAGGCCGGCACGAAGGGGGACATCATGAAATCGATCACGGACAAGGCGGAGGTCTCCATCGAGTTCCCCGAGAAGGTCTACATGGGCTCGTTCGGGAAAGCCTCCGGCTTCGAGGTTAAAGCCGACGAGGAGGAGGTCATGCTCAAACTCCTGCGCCGGTCGGAGCCGCGGCGCGAGGTGACCATGCACCTGCACTACTACCTGCTCGCCGATGTTTTGCGCGAGCTGGCGCGCGCCATGAAGACCATGGCGCCCCTCGACGAAGCGCACCGCGCGCCCCTATCCGAATCCGCCCAGGCGCTCACCGCCGCGCTCAAGAAAAAGGGGCGGGCGAAGAAGGGTAAGACCTGAATCCGGGTTGTTTCGCGACTCTTACCCAAGCGCCCGGTGTAGCGCCGCGCGGGCGAGCAGGCGCGTGGAATCTAGCGTCGGCAGGGACGAATTCGAATCGTTCACGATCAGGGGTATCTCGGTGCAGCCGAGCACGACGGCGTCGCAGCCCACATCTTTGAGGCCGTCGATGATCCGCCGATGGACGGCGACCGCCTCCGCCTTGAAGACGCCGTAAACCAGTTCCTCCATGATAATGCGATTGAGTTCTTCGCAATCGCCCTTGTCCGGGCGCACATGGTCCAGGCCGCGCGCCGTGAGCTTTTCCGGATAGACCTCGCTCTCGACCAGCCAGCGCGTGCCGAGCAGGCCGATGCGCTGGAATCCGCGCGCGGCGGCCTCGGCGGCGGCGACCTCGGCGATGTGCAGCCAGGGCAAGGGCGATCGTGCCTCTATGTAAGGCAAGGCCCGATGGATGGTGTTGTCGGGGCAGATCAGGAAATCGGCCCCGATCTTCGCCAGCTTGTTGGCGGAGGCGAGCATGATTTCGCCCACCCCCCGCCAATCCTCGTCATAGCTGCGGGCCGCATACTCCGCGAACGAGGGCGTGTGCATGGAGACTTCGGGATGCGCGTGCGGGCCGTAAAGCTCCGCACCCTGGGTGCAGATGGTTTTATAGCAAAGAGCCGCGCCCTCGGCGGAGCAAGCAACGATTCCGATGTGCAGGGGCATGACGGGCAGGATCCTTAAACGGGCCTAGGGATGGGCCTTATCATCGCCACCCACCGGATGAAAGTCATGCTCCCCCACGCCTTGGACGATGGTGAAGCGGCAGGGCCGGCCGTCCAGTCCGGTGACTTCGTGCGCGGTCAGGGGCGGGACGGTGCAGTGCCCGCCGGGGCCGAGGAGGTGACGGGCGCGCGGGGCGCGGGTTTCGACCACCGTGGTTCCCTCCAGGCCGACGAAGATATCCGCGACCTCGCTGTGATAGTGCCAGGGCACGCATTCGCCCGCCGCCAGAGTGAGGATCTGCACGCGCAGGCCGTCTGCCTCGGCGACGAGTTCCCGGCCCGCGATGCGGTAAGGCAGGTCCTTGGGTGCGGTCATGATCGAATCTCCTTTTCTAAAACACCCCCGCTTCCAGGCCCGCCGCCAGGGCCATGCCGAGTTCCCGGCACTGGCCGGGGAATCCGTCTTGCCAGTCGCCGCGCAGGATCAGCGGTTCCTGCACCGCGCGCCATCGCAGGCCGCTCGCGATGCTCTCGACCGCGCGCCGGGTGCCGGTGCCGTCGTGACCGGCACGGATGTAGAGGGCGTAGGGCAGCCCTTGCGTCTCCTCCAGGCAGGGATAGTAGCAGCGATCGAAGAAGTCCTTCAGGGCGCCGCTCATGTACCCCAGGTTCTCGGTCGTCCCCAGGATCAGCGCGTGCGCGGCCAGGACGTCCTCGGGTCCGGTCTCGAAGGGAGACTTAACGGCGATCTCGACATTCCCTATCTCCGGCGAGGCCGCGCCCGAAAGCACGGCGTCGCGCAGCCGCGCCGTGTTGGGGGAGGGCGCGTGGGCGACGATCAGCAGGCGCTTGGCGGTCATGGCATCTGCCAGTGTTCCAAAGATATGCCTCGCCAGGCAAGGCCCGCGCGCGCCTCTGCCCTGCCTCTGGACGCGCGGCGCGCGAGGTGACATAGTCGCGCCGCTGATTCTAGCGGATTCGGCACCGGATTCATTATGGCCGACAGGGTGGATCGTCGAGACAATGTCCAGCACGCATATCGGAACGCGGCTTTATACCTGGCTTCGCGGAAAAGAGGTCGGGCGCGACCAGTTCGGCAACATCTATTACCGCGAGAAGGGCGGCGGGCAGGTGCACCGCGATTCGCTGCGCAAGGAGCGGCGCTGGGTGATTTATAACGGCGAGGTCGAGGCCAGCCGCGTGCCCCCGGATTGGCACGCCTGGCTACACCACACCGTCGAGGCCGCGCCCCCGGCCGGCGGCGCGCCGCGCCAGCCCTGGCAGAAGGAACACCAAGCCAACGCGACCGGCACCGCCGAAGCCTACCGCCCTCCCGGCCATACCCTGGCGGCGGGTAAACGCGCCAAGGGAACCGGCGATTATCAGGCTTGGCGCCCGGAATAACCGTGGGCCCTAGACCCGCGCCGATTTTAATTCGCCAAGAGACAGGACATTAGCGAGGAAGCGGCCCCATGAATCGTAGCGTGATCGAAACAGTGATGGGCGGCGTGGTTCTCCTGGTCGCCTTCAGCTTTATTTACATGGTATTTCAAAGCGGTACGGTTCGAAGCAGTGTCGGCTATCAATTAACGGCCGAGTTCGATAACGCCTCCGGGCTGTCTCCGGGCGCCGAGGTGCGCATGTCGGGCGTTAAGATTGGGATCGTCGAGACTCAGACCTTGGACCCCAACACGTTTTTCGCGGTCGTCACCATGACCATCGAAGACACCATCCTTTTGCCCCGCGATACCTCGGCGCGGATCCTGGCCGACGGGCTGCTCGGCGCCAACTTCGTGGCCCTGGAGCCGGGAGGCGAATTGGAGAACTTGAAGGCCGGCGAGCAGATAACCTTTACCCAGGGGTCCATCAACGTCGTCGACTTGCTGGGCCGCTTTATCTTCAGCGCCGCCGAGAGCGCCACCAAGACCGAGCAATAGCCGCCGTGCGGCTATGACGGCGCGGCGAGGGCGCGCTTAAGCCAAGCCTCACGAATTCCTGCTATCGGCTATACATGAATAGGAGACGGACTGTCTTGGGGTTGAGGCGCGTGACCGTGAAGCCTTGTCTGCCGGCGACCGCCGCCCTTGCGGCGGTTATCCTGGCGTGCGCGCCGCTCGGCGAAGCCTATGCCCAGGCCGAGACGCCGCCCGCGCCCGAGCCCGAGCTCGATCCCGTGCCCTCGCGACCCCTTCAGGCCGCTATCCTCCAGGGCCTGAACAAGACCACGGCGCGGGTCTCCAAGATCGAGGCCCCGATCGGCGCGGTGGCCAGATTCGGCACCCTGGAGATCACGGCGCGCGCCTGTAAAAAGAAGCCGCCGACCGAGCCGCCTGAAAGCACCGCATTTCTCGAGATCGTCGATGTCCGGCCGGATTCGCCCTCGGTGACGATTTTCACCGGTTGGATGTTCGCTTCCTCGCCCGCGATCTCGGCCCTGGAGCATCCGGTCTACGACGTCTGGGTCGTCGATTGCGAACTGATCGGCGGCGGTACGGCGGAACCGCCCCCAAGCCAGGACGGGGCGGCGCCGGCGGATCGGGTACCGGCGGGCTCCCAATAAGCCGGGCGGCGGCGCGACATCAAGCCCAGGGCGAGCTCTCATTTGGTGCGGCTTGAGCGCAATGCAGCTTATGCGAGTATTTCCTGTTTTATTATTACCGAAAATTAGGAAATTTGACGCCTTATTGATATTGGCTGGACCGGGCATCCCTTCGCGGCCGCCGGGGCCAAATTACGGCTCGCCGAAGGACGGAGACGGTTGATTTTGAGCGATCGAGCAGAAACGCGGGGAAAAAACGGGGTGGCGGCTCAACCGGCGCCGCCGAGTCACTCGCGTACCCTGGCGCGCCTGGTGCGGGGCAAGAACATCAACGAAACCAGCCTGCTGGCCACCGACTATCTGAATCATTTCAATGAAATCATCATGATAATCGAAATGATTCCGTCCATGCCGGAGTGCATGGAAGACGCCCAGGATTGGCGGCCCAAGAGCTACGTGGATCACTTCCAGGATAGCGTCTTCGCGGACCGCGATTTGGCGATTCTGGCCTATGAGAACGCGCCGCCCCGTTTCCGCGAACCCTTCGATAGCGCCGTGGCGACCATGGATGCGCTGGTGGCCCGGGGTTTGGAAAAGATCCAAGCGGCCTTGGAGACCGGAAACGAGGACTTGATCGCCGATACTACCGCGACCTCGACCAACAACCTGCGCAAATTCGTCGATGTGGCCAGTGCGATCATTCACGGCGACGAAGTGACCGTGGATCAATCCGAGATCGACGATATTCTCAACAACTAGTTCCCCACGGCGCCTATGGGCGGGTGTAAACGCCGGCCGACTCCATTACAGTGTCTGGACCGTCAGTGTTATCGCGCAGGCCCATGATCGACTTCGCCTCAAGCTTTTCTGTCGTGATTTCATGAAGGCGCTGTTAGCCGTGGCGGGCGGAGGGGCCCTGGGCGCGGCCGCCCGCTATCTTGTTTTCATCGCTGCGGGCCATTTCCTGGGCACCGCCTTTCCGTTCGGCACCCTGATCGTCAACGTTGCCGGATCCTTCGCCATGGGGGCGCTGACCGAGATCATGGCGCTGGTCTGGTCGGCCTCGACTCAGACCCGCCTGTTCCTGGTTGTCGGGTTCCTGGGCGCCTTCACCACCTTCTCCACGTTCTCTTTGGATTTCGTGGTTTTGTATGAGCGCGGACGGCTGCTTCTTAGCGCGCTTTACGCCGGCGCTTCCGTGGTGTGTTCGATCGGGGCTTTGTTCTTCGGTATGTGGGTCTTCAGACGCTTGCTCGCGCCCGCTATGTAGGGGGCTCAGGCCGCCGGACCACCGCCAAGTCCTAAAAACCGTTAGACGGAAAAATCGACAAAGCCGCTTAAACTATTCCCCGCCAGGAGGTGCGAGCGTTAGGTCATAACCACCCCTCTACACTCGGATCAATCCAAAACGGCAACCCGGTTGCGGCCCAGTTTCTTGGCCCGATACAACGTGGTATCGGCATCCTTCATATAAGTGTCCACTGTATCTTTGGAGGTTGGCACCTTAATGACCGCACCGACGGAAACCGTCAGATGGTCCGCCACCTCACTGTCGAGGTTCGGTATGCTCAGGCCCTCGATCGCCGTTCTGATCCTCTCGGCGAATTCCCTTACGTTCTGTGAAAGCTGGTCGGCGATCAGTACGCCGAACTCCTCACCGCCAAGGCGAAAAACATAATCGCCCGGGCGGCGGCAATTTTCTTTTAATTCCTGCCCAACCCTCTTCAAGGCCAAATCGCCGTGGAAATGACCATAACGATCGTTCAGTTTCTTAAAATAATCTAGATCGAACATGATGAAGGATAGAAAGCGTTTTTCTCTCGTGGCTCTGCGGAGTTCCCTCTCGAAGATATCGTCTAAATGCCTGCGGTTGAACAGCTCGGTGAGCTGATCCGTTTTCGCCAGGTCCGCCAGTTTGAGATTGGATTCCCGGAGTTGTTCTTCTGCTTTTTCGCGCTTAATCCTCTCGCGCATGAGGGCGATGGTTCTTGACGACAGGGCATCGTACATATTGAGAACGGTATCGATCAGAACGCGGGCCGAACCGCTCATTTCCTCGTCCGAAATTTCTTTCGCATCCTCTAAAGAGAACCCGGCTTCCACCTTGCGCATAACGATGGCCATGCGTTTGTCGTTCTTGATGATGTGGAACGTAAGCCAACGAATGAGAAACTTAACGACGTGTTCAACGATTTCTACCAGCGGCTTGTCGCCCTGCTCTTCTTTAAGTTCGATCACTTTTGGCAAAAAAGAAGAGTGCGTGTCTTGATGCGAAACCAGCCATGGATCGTCACCGAAACATGGTGCCCAGATCGCCTCCTCGGTTTCGAAGTGGTATTTCGCGTAGGCAGCTAAGTCGTCGAAGACACGGGTGAGTTCGACGGCATCCCCCTTCACCAAGGTGTCGGTGAGTTGGTTCAGCAACTCGATGAGTTTTTTATGTTGCTCATCGATAATCTCAATGCCGGTTTCGAGATTCTCATTCCAAGGAAATATTTCAAAACTGTCCTGGGGGCTCAAACTCAGCCTCCTAAAACGAAAAAATTGGAGTGCCCGATCTTTCGCATGAGTCTTCTCGCCGAGGCAAACCGATGGGATTTGTGTTTATATTGGATTTCGGCGCTATCGTCGAGTATGGGTCAATACGGACGGAGAGCATTCTAGTCTCCCTATAAACCCATAATTTATGATTGCCCTGTTTTTGGCTGGCGCTCCGCACGGGTGCCGAGGAATTCCTCGATGTTATCTTGGCTTACGTCGAGCGGGAAATTCGCCGCCGTGGTGATCGCCTTGGCCAGAAGGGTACGGTAGCGGTCCCTGGGAATCTCCATGGCCCCGAAGCGGCGAAGATGTTCGGTGACGAATTGCGTGTCGAGAAGTTGGTAGCCGCCCAGGCGAAGCCGCAGCGCGAGATGCGCGAGCGCCACCTTACTGGCATCGGTGGCGCGGCTGAACATGCTCTCGCCGAAAAAAGCCGCGCCCAGCGATACGCCGTACAAGCCGCCGACCAGCTCGCCGCCCCGCCAACACTCGACGGTGTGGGCGAAGCCGGCCTGGAAAAGGTCGCCATAGAGAGATTCGATCGCCGGGTTTATCCAGGTGTCGCGCCGGCTTTCGCAGGGCTCGGCGCAGGCCTTGATGACCTGGTCGAAAGCGCTGTCGCAACGCACTTCGAAGTCGCCGCGGCGAAGCCTGCGGCGCAGCTTGCGCGAGACATGGAAATTGTCGAGAGGCAGAACGCCGCGCTGTTCGGGGTCGATCCAATGCAGATCGGCATGGGTGCGGCCCTCGGCCATGGGAAAGATGCCGATCGCGTAGGCTCTTAGCAGGACATCTGGGGTGAGGTGCATGTCGGCCCGTTCAGCAGCCTGAACTAATCCGTCTCCCCGCCCGTCAATTCGACGAAGCGTTCCAGCCAATGGATATCATACTCGCCGTTAATGAAATCGTTCGCCTGAATTAGTCTTTGATGGAGCGGAATGGTTGTCGAGACGCCTTCGATCACGAATTCCTCCAACGCCCGGCGCAGGCGCATGAGGCATTCGTTGCGGGTCTGGCCATGGACGATCAGCTTCGCGATCAGGCTGTCGTAGTGGGACGGCACACGGTAACCGCTGTAGAGGCCGGAATCGACTCGCACACCCAGGCCGCCGGGCGCGTGGTAGTCGCTCACCAAGCCGGGCGACGGCATGAAGGTGTCGGGGTTTTCCGCGTTGATGCGGCATTCGATGGCATGGCCTGTAAAGGCGATGTCGGATTGGCGGATGCTCAGCGGCGCCCCGGCCGCGATCCGGATTTGCTCGCGCACCAGGTCGATGCCGGTGATGGCCTCGGAGATCGGATGCTCGACCTGTAGTCGCGTGTTCATCTCGATAAAGAAAAATTCGCCATTCTCGTACAGGAATTCGATCGTTCCGGCGCTGCGGTAGCCGAGCTTTTTCATGGCCGAAATGACGCGCTCGCCGATGGCCGCGCGTTCGCTTTCGTTAAGGGCCGGGGAGGGGGCCTCCTCCAGCAGCTTCTGGTGCCGGCGTTGCAGCGAGCAGTCGCGTTCGCCCAAATGGATGACATTGCCCTGGCCGTCGGCCAGAAGCTGCACCTCGATATGGCGCGGCCGACCGAGAAAACGCTCCATGTAGACCACATCGTATCCGAAGGCCGCCTTGGCCTCGGACTTGGCCATGCGCAAGGCGGGTAGCAGTTCGTCGTCGTTCCTGGCGACCTTCATGCCGCGCCCGCCGCCGCCGGCCGAGGCCTTGATCAGCAAGGGGTAGCCGATCTGCTTGGCGACCTCCATCGCCTCCTCGTCGGATTCGACGGCGCCGTCGGAACCGGGAACCAGGGGGATGCCCAAGCTGCCCGCCGCTTGTTTCGCGGCGACCTTGTCGCCCATCAGGCTGATATGCTCGGGCTCGGGCCCGATAAAAACGAATCCGTGTTCCTCGACCATGGCGGCGAAGTCGGCGTTTTCGGAAAGGAATCCAACCCCTGGATGAATGGCATCGGCGCCGGTGATCGTGGCCGCCGATAAAATCGCCGACGTATTCAGATAGCTGTCCTTGCTGGCCGGCGGCCCGATGCACACGCTTTCGTCGGCCAAGCGAACGTGCATGGCATCGGCGTCGGCGGTCGAATGGACCGCGACCGTCTCGATACCCATTTCCCGGCAGGCGCGATGAACGCGGAGCGCGATCTCGCCCCGATTCGCGATGAGTATTTTTTCGAACATGGGCTTTTCGCCGCCGTTTAATCGACGACGATCAAGGGTTCGCCAAATTCCACCGGCTGGCCGTCGCTGACGAAAATGCGTGTGATCTTACCGGCCCGTGGGCTGGTCATCGGGTTCATGACTTTCATGGCCTCGATGATCAGCAGCGTCTGCCCCTCGGTAACCAGATCGCCTACCTTGACCAAGGGGGCTCCGCCCGGTTCCGCGGCGACATAGACCGTGCCGACCATGGGTGAAACGATGGTGCCTTGAGGGACCGCTTCGGCGGCGGGGCCGGCCGGCGCCGCCTGGGCGCCCGGAGCCTGCGGGGCGCCAGGCGGGGCCACGGAGGCGGCAACGCCAGAGGCGGCGCGGCCGACGCGGATGCGCTGGCCGTCCGCCTCGTACTCGATCTCGGTTAAGCCTGTCTCATCGAGCAAGGCGGCAAGTTTTCGTATCAGCTTGTCGTCGGGTTCCAGCTTGGCCATCACACCTTCTTTTCGTCCTTTTTCGTCCCGCCGATCAACCGCGCGAGCCCATCGAGCGCCATAAGATAGCCCGTGGCGCCGAAGCCGCAAATAACGCCGTGCGCCGCCTGCGATACGTAAGAATGGTGGCGGAACGCCTCGCGCCGGTGAATGTTCGAAAGATGGACTTCGATAATTGTCGCCTCGACGGCGAGCAAGGCATCGAGGATAGCGACCGAGGTGTGCGAGTAGGCGCCGGGATTGATCACGATGCCGGCGTTCTTGCCGTGCGCGGCCTGAACCCAGCCGACGATTTCGCCTTCGCTGTTCGACTGCCGGAAATCCAGTGCCAGTCCCAGGCCGCGCGCGTGCGCGTGGCACATCGCCTCGATATCCGCCAGGGTCGCGCTACCATAGACCTCGGGCTGCCGGGTCCCCAGCATATTGAGGTTGGGGCCGTTCAGAAGCAGGATTTTCGGCGCCTTCGCCAAGTCGCGACTCCGCTGGTTTTGAGGCTGAGCAAGCGTTAACACACCGTCTGGCGGGGGTGCAACGTCAAGCCCATGGGTGCGGGAACCGCCCGCGTTCAACTGGCCTTATCGCGGGCCTTGGCGACGAGCGAGCGCATGGCTTCGGCATCGACGGCGCCGCGCACCAAGGTCTCGCCGAACACGAAGGCGGGGGTCCCATTTATGCCCAGGCCTCGGGCCAAGTCGTGGTTGCGCCGGAGGATCTCCTGGATTTCCTCTGACTCCATGTCGCGCCTCAATTGCTCGATATTGAGGCCCAACTCGCGCGCCACCTGCATCAAGTGGGGGTCGCTCATATCGCCTGCCTGGGTCATGAGGGCGAAATGGTAGGCCTCGTATTTACCCTGCCTGTCCGCCGCCAGCGCCGCCTTGGCGGCCTGAATGGAGGCCGGTCCCAGGATCGGGAATTCCTTCAAGACCAGGCGGATGTTGCCGTCTTCCTCGACCGTCTGTTTCAGGTCCTTGACCACTTTCCGGCAATAGCCGCAGCGGTAATCCATGAATTCGACAATAACGACGTCGCCCGCCGGGTTCCCGACCGCAGGGCTGCCGGCGTCGTCCCTCAGGGCGGCGAGGTTTGCCTGGACAGCCTGCTGCTGTTGTTTCTCCTCCGCCAATCTCTGACCGCGCTGATAGTTCTGAAGCGCTTCGATCATGACCTCGGGATTTTCCAGCAGGTATTGCCGGATAATGCTCTCCATGCCCTGTACTTGTTCGGGCGTGAAGCCGCCCGGCATGCTCTGCTGCGCCCGCGCCGGGGTGCCGGTCATGAGGAATCCCGCCAAAAGCAGGGCCACGGCGCCGGCCATCGCCGGTCCTATTCCCAGCGCCCCTCGGTATAAGCCACGCATCGATACATTCTCCTCGGTTGCGCCGCATGGTCGAGGCGGCGGGGGCGTGCCGTTCGGCGGTCCCTGGTATAGACGTCCGCGCGACGGTTCGGCAAATCGGGGTTAGTTAGACCTCTTGGCCGCCTTGTCGACCTTCCTTTGCGACAATCGCTCCAGATCGTGCGCGCGCAGCCAGGCCGGGCTGTCCTCGGGAAGAATGCGCTGGGCGCGCTTCGACTGGTCCAGCGCCTCCTTGGCCCGGCCCCTCGCGTTCGCGCTTTCGGCCAGGGACAAGGCCGTCATGCCGACATTGCCCTGGCGGCCGTGGGCAATGGCGTTCAAACGCCAGGCAAAGGAATTGCCGGGTTCTTGTTGCAGGGTTTTAATCAGATGATCCAAGGCTACCTCGTTCTGGTCCGGGCTATCCAGTTCCAGGCGAGCCTGGGCCGCCGCGAGGTGAAGCTGCGATGATTCGGGCAGGAGGCGGGAAGCCGTCTCGTACTCGGGCACGGCCTCCGAAATGCGGCCGTTGTCGAACAGGATTTGGCCTTTCAGTTCGCGAAAATAGGGATCGTCCGGATAGTCGCCGATCAAGGTGTTCAGGAGAGTCAGAGATTTTTCGGTCTGCCCAGAGCGGTAGTAAGTCGTCGCGCGCGCATAGCGGGCGGCCAGGCTGGTATCGCTCTCCGGATAGCGGCGCAGAACCTGCTCCGGCGCCTCGATGAAGCCGAATAGCTTGGCCCGCATCCGGGCGTGCAACGCGGCCAGTATGGACGGCGCCTGTTTCTGTCCGTAAGGCGAGCGCTCGATCTGATTCTCCAGGAATGAAATCCGTTCCGCCGTTACCGGGTGGGTGCGCAGGTATGGATTCTGATTGCTGCTGTACAGCTTTTCCTGCCCCCCCACGAGGCGCAGGAAATCGAGCAAGCCGCGAGAAGACTGCTCGGTGCCATTCAGAAGGTTGACCGCGAATTGATCGGCGGCGGATTCCTGGCTGCGGCTATAACTGAGCACGCTCTTGATCGCTATATCCTGGCCGCCGGCTATGATGGCGGTGCCGAGATCGCCGCGCCCGGACGCCAGGGCGGCCGCCAGGCCGAGCACATAGGAAGCCATGACCGTGGTGGAGGCGGAGCGCGCCGCCTCGGGCCGGGTGACTATGTGCCCGGCGGCTATATGCCCGGTTTCATGGGCGAGCACGCCAATAACCTCCAGCGGATCCTTAGCATTCATCAACAAGCCCGTGTGGAGGAAGATTCTTAAGCCCGTGGTCGCGAAGGCATTCAGGGACGAATCCTGAACCAGGAAGACTTTTATCGCCTGCGGACTGAACCCCGAAGCCTGGAATAGTGGCGTCGCATAGATTCGGATGATATTTTCAATTTCCGCATCGCGTATAAATTGCAAATTCTGGGCTTGGGCGCGCACGGGAATGACCGCTATAAGAAGCGCCAGCAGGATCATGGCCAAGGGGGCCAAGGGGGAGGCTAGACGTAATCGCCGCACTTGTTCTCTTTCCTCGTTCGATTACAGGTAACAACCGGACCGTGACGTTTCAACGCCTTTGCAGAGATCTGACCTTGCCGCGCGTCTTGCCGGCCTTGGGCTTGGCCTTGCCACTCCTTCTTGGCGCCTGCGCCGAGAAGGGCGTTCAGGGGAAAATTGGCCTGGTCGAGGGTTTCGCCGGGGTGGTGGCGGCCGACGAACCGCGCGCCACCGTTGTCGGCCGTGAGGTCCTGGGTAACGGCGGCACCGCGATAGATGCCGCCGTGGCCATGTATTTCACCATGGCGGTCACCCTGCCTTCGCGCGTCGGCCTGGGCGGCGGCGGGGTCTGCGTCATGTTCGACGGCAAGGAAAAGCGGGGCGAGGCGATCGAGTTCCTGCCCCGGTCGGCGCCCTCGGGCGGCATGGTTCCCTCGAATATGCGCGCCATGGCGGCCATGCATGCCCGCAACGGCTCCCTGCGCTGGGAATTGCTTCTGGCGCCGGCCGAAAGCCTGGCCCGATTCGGCCATCCGGTCAGCCGGGCTTTCGCGCGGGATTTGGCCGCCGCCGCGGTATTTATCGCGGCCAGCCCCGATCTCAGCCGAATGTTCGCGGCCCGCGACGGGCGCCTGGCGACAACCGGCGAAAAGATCGTACAGCCGGAGCTTTCGGCGGTTCTAAGCGGGATTCGACGCCAAGGCGCGCCCTATCTGCACGGCGGTCCCTTCGCCGCGCGTCTGGCAGAGGCCTCGAGCGCCGCCGGCCTGCCGCTGACCGCCGAGGACGTACGGCGCAATGTTCCACGCCTGGCCGAAGCCATGGCCGTGGCCGCGAATAAGCGCGACATAGCCTATTTCAGCCCCCCGCGCGCCGCCGCCGGCGTGGTCGGCGCCCAAATCTGGGGCCTGTTGACCGACGCGGGCGATTACGCCGGGGCCGGGGAGGACGAGCGGGATCATCTCTTCGTGGAAGCGGCGCTGCGGGCCTACGCGGAGCGGTCGAAATGGATGCAACCCGACGGATCGAGCGCGGAATCCCTTGAGGCCCTGGCCGATAGCCGCCGCCTGGATCAGATGATGGCCGATTACAACCCGGCGCATCACGCCCCGGCGGCCGGTTTCGCGCCGCCGCCGGCGGAGATATCGACCCAGGCCTATTCGGCCGGCTTCGTGGTCGGCGATCAGTACAGCAAGGCGGTCGCGTGTAATTTCACCATGAACCGGCTGTTCGGGGCCGGCCGGGTCGCGGTTGGGACCGGGATCATCTTGGCCGCGCCGCCGCGATCGCAAAACGATGGTTCGACTTCCCTGGCGGCCGTGATCGTCGGCAATACCTCCACCGGCGACGTGCGCTTCGCCGGGGTTGGCGGCGGCGGCCCGGTCGGCACCACGGCCCTGGCCCGGGTCATGCTGGACACCGTCGCGGACGAAGGATCGCTCAGCGAGGCCATGTTGAAGCCGCGCGTTCATAGCAACGGCGCGCCGGACGCGGTGCTCCACGAGGTAACCATGGCAATTCCGGCGCGCGATGCCTTGGCCCGCCGGGGCCACACCCTGAGCGTGGTTTCGGCCCTGGGGCACGTGAACGCTTTTTATTGCGCCCTTGGCCTCCAGGACCATGGCGAGACCTGCGAGGTGGCGAGCGATCCGCGAGGCTACGGCCTGGCGCAGATGGCGCAATAGATGGCGTTGAAAGTTTCGTCCAGGGGGGGGCTGCCGCCCTTTATCGTCATGGACGTCCTGCGCGCCGCGAACCGGCGCGCCGCGCGTGGCGAAGATGTCGTTCACCTGGAAGTCGGACAACCCGGAACCTCGGCTCCGCGCGCGGCGCTCGATGCCGCGCGGGCGGCCCTTGAGGGCGACCGGGTCGGCTACACCGACGCCGCCGGATTGCCGTCTTTGCGCGCCCGGATCTCACGCCACTACCGCGAGACCGCAGGGTTGGAAATCGATCCCGCCCGGATCGCGGTCACGACCGGGTCGTCCGGCGGCTTTCTGCTGTCTTTTCTGTCGTGCTTCGATCCCGGGGACAGGGTCGCGCTCGCGGCTCCCGGCTATCCCGCTTACCGCAATATCCTCACCGCCTTGGGTGTCGAGCCGGTGCTGCTCGAAACCGATATGGCGCACCGCTTTCAACCGACTCCCGAATTGTTGGACGCCGTGAGCGGACCGCTCGATGGCCTGATCGTCGCCAGCCCTTCCAATCCGGCCGGGACCATGCTGGGCCGAAGCGAGCTTTCCAGCCTGGTGAGTTATTGCCGGGACCGGGGTATCCGCCTGATCTCGGACGAAATTTATCACGGAATCGCATATGGCGCGCGCGCGGTTTCCGCCTTGGAACTGACCGGCGACGCGATCGTCATCAACAGCTTTTCGAAATATTTTTCCATGACCGGATGGCGCCTGGGATGGATGGTCATGCCGGAAGATCTAACGCGCCCGATTGAGTGTCTGGCTCAGAACCTTTTTATTTCCGCCCCGACCCTGTCGCAGATCGCGGGCGAGGCAGCCTTGGATTGCCGGGACGAGCTGGATGGATACGTGGCCGCCTATGGGCGCAATCGCGCGCTGCTGCTGAAGGAGCTTCCGGAAGTGGGCTTCGACCGCTTGGCGCCGGCGGACGGGGCATTTTACATTTATGCCGACGTCTCCCGGCGCACCAACGACAGTGAGGCGTTTTGCAAGCGTATGCTGGCGGAGACCGGTGTCGCCGCGACGCCGGGCACCGATTTCGATCCCGGCCGCGGCGGCCGCTTCGTCAGATTTTCCTTTGCCGGCCCCGAGGCCGACATGGTCCAGGCGCTCGAACGTCTTCGCGACTGGCGGTGAGCCGGAAAGCGTTCTAGGTCCAGCGATTCCACCAACCGCGCCGCTTCGGTTCCGCCTCGGCAAGGGCGCTGTCTTTGCCTTCGTCCGGTGCCGGCGGGCTGCTGCTTTCCACGGCTACGGTCACGGCTTCTCTTGGCGCCGTGTCCACCTGGGGTGGCTCCATGGCGGTGACGGTTTCGGCTTGGCGCGGCTTGCGGCTTCTAGCCGGCCTTCGCCGAGGTGTGTCGCTTTTCTCTTCGCCGCCGGCGCTAACGCCGGCCGCTTCCGCGCCATCCTCGGTTGCCGTTGACGCGGGCGCGCGTTCGCGGCGGGGACTGCGCCGGCGCCGGGTACGCGGGCGCTTGGCGGCGCCGTTGGCCGGCGCGGTTTCCTCGTTACCCGCCTGTTCTTGGGAGGCCGAAGGCGAGTCCGCGTCCGTGGCGGCATCCGCCTTTACCGCGCTCTCGGCGTCTTCCTGTCCGGTCCCGGCGGGAACGTCTCGCGGTGTGTCCCCGTCCGCCGCTTCGCCGCCGTCGCCGGCAGGGGCGGTGGCGCCATCCTCGGCCCCGCGCCGGGTGCGGCGGCGGCCGCCCCGCTTTCCACGGCGGCGGCGGCGGGGTTTGTCTTCGCCCGATTCCTCGGAGCTTTCATCGCCGCCGGTACTGGCCTCGGCGGCGGTTTTGTCCGGCTCGCGCTCGACCGCGACCTCGACCGCCGTCTCTTCGCCTTGCGTATCGGCGCCGCGTTTTCTACCGCGCCGGCCCCGGCCGCGCTTGCGGCCGCTTCGATCTTCATCTTCGCTTGCCGCTTCGACAGCGGGCCGTTCCGGGGCCGCCGCGGTTTCCATGGGCGCGGTGCTGCCGCGCTTCAGGGTGTAGTTGGGCGGGATCAAGGCCTCGTCCGTGACTATCCGGACGCTCAGCTCGTAGCGCTGCTCTATGGCGACCAGGCGATCGCGCATCTGATTGAGCAGGTGGAGGGCGGCATCGCGCGGTGCGGACGCGATAATTTCGCCGCCCCCGCGCCGGATCCCTTCTTCCTCAAGCGCGCGCAGGATATGCAGCGCGACCGACTGAACCGTTCTGACGTAACCGCTGGCGGCGCAGTAGTGGCAGGCCTCGGTGGAGCTTTCGAGGAGACTGGGCCGAAGCCTTTGGCGCGATAATTCCAGAAGCCCGAAGGGGCTGATGCGGCCAAGTTGGATACGAGCCCGGTCCCGGCGCATGGCGTCCTTGAGCTTGCGTTCGACGGCGCGGTTGTGGCGCGATTCGTCCATATCGATAAAATCGATGACAACCAGGCCCGCCATGTCGCGCAGGCGCAATTGACGGGCGACTTCCTCCGCCGCTTCCAGGTTGGTTTTGTACGCGGTTTCCTCGATGTGGCGTTCGCGCGTGGCCTTGCCGGAATTCACGTCGACCGCGACCAGGGCCTCGGTCATGTGCATGACGATGTAACCGCCCGAGCGCAGCTGCACCACCGGGTTGTGCATGGCGTCGATCTGGCTTTCTACCTGATGGCGGTAAAATAGCGGGATCGCCGGATCCTTGTATTGTTTGACCTTGCGCGCGTGACTGGGGGTCAAGGACTTCATGAAGGCTTTCGCGGCCTTGTAACCCTCTTCGCCCTCGACCAGGATTTCGTCGGTGTCGCTTTGATAGACGTCGCGAATCGCGCGCTTGATCAGATTGGCTTCCTCGTAGATGCGCGCCGGCGCGGTCGAGGCCAGTGTCGTCGACCTGATTTCATCCCAAAGCCGCAATAGGAATTCGTAGTCCCGGCGGATTTCCGCCTTGGTCCGCTCGCTTCCCGCGGTGCGCACGATCACCGCGATACCCTCGGCGATGCCCAAGTCTTCCAGAATATCTTTCAGACGCCGCCGGTCCTTGGCGTTGGCGATCTTGCGGCTGATGCCGCCGCCCTTGGCGGTGTTGGGCATGAGCACGCAATACCGGCCGGCCAGGGACAGATAGGTCGTGAGGGCGGCGCCCTTGTTGCCGCGCTCTTCCTTGGTTACTTGAACCAGGATGACTTGGCGGCGTTTGATGACCTCCTGGATCTTGTAGCGGCGCATCAAATTAGCGCGTCGGCGGGCGGCATCTTCGTCGTCGTCCCCGCCCAGGGTGTCGACCTTGGGTTCGGCGGGTAATTCCTCGACAGCGCCGTTCAGCGTGTCGCCCGGTTCCTCTACGTCCGGGCCTTCGGCGGCGGAAATTTCGGCGGCCGGGGTTTGCGCATCTTCCTCGCGCGGCGACTCCTCCCCGGCGCTATCGGTCTCGTCCGAGTCGTCATCCGGCGCGGCGTCCAATTCCGCGGAGTCCGCCTCGTCGGTGACCTCCTCGGCGACTTCGGCCGCCAGCAGCGCCTCGCGGTCGGCGATTGGGATGCGGTAGTAGTCGGGATGAATCTCGCTGAATGGCAGGAATCCGTGCCGATTGCCGCCGTATTCAACGAAGGCGGCCTGTAGCGACGGCTCAACCCTCGTTACTTTGGCGAGATATATATTGCCCTTAAGCTGTTTTCTCGACGTGCTTTCGTAATCAAAATCTTCGAGACGATTTCCACTGATCACCACCACCCGTGTCTCCTCCGGGTGGGAGGTGTCGATCAACATTCTTTTTGTCATTCAAGGAAGACTCCAGAACGCGCCCGGCGACACCGGCCAAGTGGGCGGTGCGCGGCGCGATATTCTCAGAAAAACGTTCGATCTTATGTCGAGCGTCCATGTTTCAAGCGTCCGTGTTTCAAGCGCCTATGTCTCCAGCGCCCGTGTCTCTAGTGCCCGTTATGCGCTGTTCGCCGCCAGTATCCGGTGGCGCCGCGCACATTGCGGTACCGGCCTGGGCCTCGGGCTCCGGCCGGCGATGAATTGCGTAGTCCGGCCCACTCCCAAAGGTCCGGGACGGCCAAGCGACGCGACGCCGGCCGAAATCGGTCGCACCGACGCCTGGAAAACTTTGCCTGTCTCTCGCGGAAGAAACCGGCAAGACCGCCCAGCCCGATCTTAACGTCCCCCCGATATCCAAGGCCATTACGGCCTAGGCCCGGTCGCTGAGCGATTCGCCTTGCGATATTATCAGCTTGGCGTGGCTGGTTCTACACTCGATTATCGATCATGACAATGCATGGCGGGCCATGGCCGAGGCTCTTTATATTTTCTCAAGAATCCGCGAAAAGAATATCCGGCTTGTGCCGTAAGGGCCGTGTATTTATGTGGAAGCACCCTCTGGCTTAACATGACAACGGAGCGTTTTTACCCTTGTTCCGCGCCGCTTTGACCTGCTGCCTTTGGGTATTCATGCTGTCCTCCGCATGGGGGCAACCCTCGGTGACCGGCGTCCGGGTGGGCGAGCACCCGGACAAGATTCGCTTTGTCATGGAACTGACGGAGGCGCCCCGCTACCGGGTCTTCACCTTGCCCGACCCGTTCCGTGTGGTTATCGACCTGCCGGAGTTGGAGTGGCGGCCCGGCGTTGACATGCCCGGCGGCGGCTTGATCGCCGCCATGAGATTTGGGCTCTTCGCCCCCGGCACCAGCCGCGTGGTCCTGGATATGCGGGAACCGGTCCGCATCAAGAAGCTTTTTGTTCTGCCGCCGAAGGGCAAGTATCCGCACCGCTTCGTTCTCGATATCGAGCCGATTAGCCGCAAGGCCTTTTTCGCCGGGAGGCGTCGTGCACCCCTCTTGTCGTCGCCGCCGCTGGCGCCGCCGCGCGCCGTCGTGCTGGCGCCCCCAAAGCCCAGGACCGACGACCGGCCGGTCATCGTGATCGACCCCGGCCATGGCGGCGTCGATCCCGGCGCGCGCAGCATATCGGGCGCCAACGAGAAAGATATCGCGCTGAAATACGCCCTGGAGCTGCGGCGGCGCTTGACCGCGACCGGGCAATACCGCGTGGTCATGACCCGCACCAAGGATATATTCGTTAGCCTTCGCGGACGCAGGGAAATCGCGCAGCGCCATGGCGCCGCCTTGTTCGTTTCGGTCCACGCCAACAACCACGACTCCCATAAAATTCGTGGCGCCTCGGTCTACACCCTTTCGGAAAGCGCTTCGGACGCGGAGGCGAAATCCCTCGCCGCTAAGGAAAACAAGGCCGATATCGTGGCCGGCATCGACCTGACCGGCCAGCCCGAGGTGGTGGTCGATATCTTGCGGGACCTGGTCCAACGCGAAACCATGAACCTTTCCAAGCGCTTCGCCAACATGCTGGTCAAGGACCTGGGCAAGGTCACGCGATTGCTGCGCAATACCCATCGATTCGCCGGATTCGCGGTTCTGAAGTCGCCGGTTGTGCCCTCGGTCCTGGTCGAGGTCGGCTATCTGTCCAATCGGAAAGAAGAGCGCCTGTTGCGCACGCCAAAGCACCGGCAGACCATCGTTGGAGCCACCTTGCGGGCGATTGACGAGTATTTTTCTTGGCAGAAGGCTTTGAATAAGACATGACCTCGCCACATTGATGCGATACACGCCAGACTTGCTAAAGTTCAGCGCCAGCACATCCGGATTATCAAATATGGTTACCAAAAAGTAATGAGTGCGCGCGTAGCCTGCCGACCCTGGCGCGCCCGGTCAGCGAGGTTCGATCTGGTTTATATAGGGCCCTAACCCAAACGGAGGATGCTCTGAGAATTCTGGCTTCCATATTCGGTCTTGTCGTGATTCTGGGCCTCTTGGGCGGCGCGGGCGTGTTGTACGTCTTTTATTACTACGGCCGCGATCTTCCCGATTATACCCAGTTGGCCGACTACGACCCGCCGACGGTCACGCGCGTGCATGCCGGGGATGGACGCCTCCTGACCGAGTATGCGACGGAAAAGCGTGTCTATGTGCCGATCCAGGCGATCCCGCTGCGGGTCGTTAACGCCTTTCTCTCGGCCGAGGACAAGAACTTCTACCACCACGCGGGTATCGACCCAATCTCCATCGTGCGCGCCGTGGTGACCAACTTGGCCAATCTGGGTAAGTCGCGCAGGCCGGTTGGGGCTTCGACCATTACCCAACAGGTGGCCAAGAACTTTCTTCTGACCAACGAAGTCTCGATCGCGCGCAAGATCAAGGAAGCGATTCTTTCTCTGCGCATAGAGCGCGCCTTCACCAAGGAACGGATTCTCGATCTCTATCTGAACGAGATCTATTTGGGCTTCGGATCCTATGGCGTGGCGGCGGCGGCGCTGAATTATTTCAACAAGTCGCTCGACGAGCTGACCGTGGCCGAGGCCGCGTTCCTGGCCGCCTTGCCCAAGGCGCCGAACAACTATCACCCGATCCGGCGCTCCGAGGCGGCGCTCGCGCGGCGAAACTGGGTCATCGGGCGGATGTTGAATGACGGCCGCATCTCGACGCAAGACGCCGAGGAGGCCTGGGCGAATCCCCTTGCGGTCCACCAGAGCGACCCGACGGAGATCGTGCAAGCCGACTATTTCGTCGAGGAGGTGCGCCGTGAACTGGCGCGGGCTTATGGCGATGCCGCCTTGTATCAAGGCGGATTGTCGGTGCGCACGACCCTGGACCCCCGCCTGCAAAAGATCGCCGAGCGGGTATTGCGCGACGGCTTGGTCGCCTATGACCGGCGTCATGGCTGGCGCGGTCCCGTGACGGCCCTGGACCCCTCCGTTCTGGAGGGCGGGCCGGAGGTATTGCGCGAGGCCTTGGCCGCGGTCGAGCCGCCGGGCGGGATGTCGCCCTGGTCCCTGGCGGCCGTGCTTTCGCTCGATGCCTCCCGGGCCGTGATCGCCCTCGCCGATGGCGGCCAAGGCCATATTCCCATGGCCGAGCTGACCTGGGCGCGGCCGTGGCTGAAAGGCCAGAAGGTCGGCAAGAAACCCAAGGCGCCGGGCGACGTCCTGGCGCCGGGCGATGTGGTCATGGTCGAACCGGTCACCAGCTCCGGCAAGAATAAACCTTACGAGCCAAATGCTTACGGGCTTCGTCAAATTCCTGGCATTAACGGCGGCTTGGTCGCGCTCGACCCGCACACCGGGCGGATTCTCGCCATGAGCGGTGGGTTCTCTTACGAGCAGAGCCAGTTCAACCGGGCGACCCAGGCATGGCGGCAGCCCGGTTCGGCGTTCAAGCCCTTCGTCTACCTGGCCGGCCTCGACAGCGGTTATACCCCCGCCACCATCATTCTCGACGCGCCCTTCGTGATCGATCAAGGTGCCGGGCAGGGCAAGTGGAAGCCGGCCAACTACTCCAATAAATTCTACGGTCCGACGCCCATGCGGATCGGTATCGAACGTTCGCGCAACCTCATGACCGTGCGTCTGGCGCAAACCATCGGGATGGAGAAAATCATCGATTATGCCGTGCGCTTTGGCGTGGTCGAGGACATGCCGCCGCTGCTCTCCATGGCCCTGGGCGCGGGGGAGACGACCTTACTGAGGCTGACCAGCGCCTATGCCATGCTGGTCAACGGCGGCAAGCGGATCGAACCGACCATGATCGACCGCATTCAGGACCGGCTTGGGAAAACCGTGTTTCGTCACGACAAGCGGGCCTGTCCCGACTGCCTGCCGGCGTCCTGGGCCGGTCAGGAGGCGCCGGACTTGCCCGACGAGCGGGAACAGCTGGCCGATCCGGGCAGCACCTATCAAGTCGTGTCCATGCTGGAGGGTGTGGTCCAGCGGGGCACCGGGCGCCGCATCCGCTCCGTCGGTAAGCCCTTGGCCGGCAAGACCGGCACCACCAACAGCAGTACCGATACCTGGTTCATGGGCTTCTCGCCCGACTTGGCGGTCGGGGTTTTCGCCGCCTTCGATAATCCGATCGGCCTCGGCCGCAAGGAGACCGGTTCCTCGGTATCGGCGCCGATATTCCGCGACTTCATGGCCGGCGCCTTGGAGAACAAGCCCGCCATACCCTTCCGTATCCCCGAGGGTTTGCGTTTAGTCCGCCTTAACGTGGATACCGGACGTCTGGCCCGGCCCGGCGACAAGAGGGTGATCCTGGAAGCCTTCAAGCCCGGCACCGTGCCCAGCGGCGAGCAGCTCGTCATCGACGGCGGCTACAATCCCCTGTCCGGCGAAGCGCCCAGCGGCACCAGCGGCTTGTATTGAGCGGGGCGGCTGAGCGATTCCGGCTATCGTCTGAGTAACCTTATTCGTCTGCTTGCGCGATCAGCCAATCGGTGAATAGGGCAGCGGCTTTTCCGGGTGGTTGGCCCTTGCGGGTCACCAGCCAATAGGCGTCGCGCGAAGCGGCCTCGAGGGGATGGACGGGGGCCAGGCGTTTCGAGTCGATTTCCGCGGCGCCGACCGGCAGATAGCCGATGATCAATCCCTGGCCGCTGACCGCTGCTTCGATCGTGATATTGGGTTCGTCGTAGACGGGGCCCCGCGACGCCAAGTCCGGCGGCGCCCCGGCCTCGGTCAGCCAATCGCGCCAGGCGGTGCGTGAGCGGTAGTGGATCAGGGGTGTGCGCGCGAAGATGGAGAGATCGCCGCAAGGCCGCGCCGGCGCCAAGTCTGGGCGCCCCAGTGCCGTCATCCGGCAGTCGATCAATCGGCGCTTGTTCACGCCGCGCCAGGTGCCGGGCCCAAAGATGATGGCGAGGTCGAGTTCGCGCAAATCCGGAAAGCCCGCCTGGTGGCGAAAGTCGATATCGACATCGGGATAGCTTGCCCGAAAGGACATCAATCGCGGCATCAACCAGCGCGCCGAGAAATACGCCCCGACGGAAATCCGAACCGGCTCCGAACCGCTACTTCCCCGGATGCGCTCGACCGCCTCGCCGAGTTGGCCAAAGGCTTTCGACGCGGCCTGGGCCAGATCCTTTCCCTCGGCCGTCAGCGTGACACGGCGAACGCCGCGGTTAAAAAGCGCGCCCCCGCACCTGGTCTCCAGTTCCTTGATCTTGTGGCTGACCGCCGACGGCGTGACGCAGAGATGCTCGGCCGCGCGTTTGAAGCTGCCAAGCCGCGCCGCCGCCGCGAAGACGCGGAGCGCCGATAGTTCCTCGCGATTTAGGGGTTCGCTCACGGTTCCTCGCACGATTGAGTTCAACTAACTTGTGAGGGGGTGCTTCTCGTTTGTCAATCGGTGCGGCGAAGTGGATGCTTTGGCGGAGCGATAGATTCTATCTTGAATGAGATGAAAGAACGCACGCCATGTCCTTACCCACCCGCCACCGCATCGATGCCGTCGATGCCAAAGCGGACCAGCCACTCACTATCCGCTGGGCCGACGGCCACGAGAGCCGTTTCCCGCCGTTGTGGCTGTTGAACGCTTGTTCCTGCGGTATGTGCGGCGACACGGAGTCGGCGGTCCGCCATGTGCGCCTTACCGACTATCCCCGCCGTCCGGCGGTGAGCGGCGCGCGGGTGACCGGGGACGGCAGTATCGAAATCGGATGGATCGATAATCCGAATCATGTTTCGCGTTTCGATCCCGCCTGGCTCCGCAATCACTGCCTGTCGCCGAAAGAAAGAGAGCGGCGAAGGTTCAAGCCTACCCTGTGGGGCGCCGACATGGCGGCGCGGCTGCCGTACATGTCTTATCCGGAGTTGAGAGACGACGGGGACCGGCACTTGGCGTTCCTCGAAACCCTGCGCGATGTCGGCTTCGCGATCCTTCGCGGCGTGCCGCCCTCGAAGGAAGAAACACCGGCGATCGCTGGATTGGTCGGGGCGCTGCGCATGACCAACTACGGCATCTACGAATTGCAATCGAAACCGGATCCCGAGATTGTCGCCGACATGACGGTGGCGCTCGATCCCCACACCGACGAACCCTACCGGCACGACCCGCCCAGCATCACCTTTTTCCATGTGCTGGCGCAGAGCGAGGATGGCGGCGCTTCGACCCTGGTTGACGGTCTGCACGCCGCCGAGCTTTTGCGCCGCCGCGATCCCGATGCCTTCGATATGCTCACCAGGGTACCCATCGGGTTCCATCGCACCCTGAGGGAAGGCCGCTCATTCCATATGGCGGCGCCGGTGATCCGGACCGAACGGGATGGCCGGGTCAGCGGTATCCGGATTCTCGACCGGGGCATGGCGCCGCTCGACGTACCGCCGGATCAGGTCGAACCCGTCTACGACAGCCTGCGGGCGTTTCTGTCCATTCTCTATGACGGCGAAGGGATGATCACGGTGAAGCTGCGATCGGGCGAGATGCTGGTTTTCAACAACCAGCGGCTGTTGCATGGCCGGACCGCCTTCGATCCCGGACGGGGCACCCGTCATATCCGAAGCTGTCACGTTGATCTTGACGAGTTCCATTCAAAACTGCGCGTCATGTACCGGGCGCGAGGACGCGACGATGCCTGGATGCGGCTGTCCGCCGGCGCGGCGCCGTAATGGGCGAAAGTAAAGGAGAGGCGGGACCCCGTCATGTCCTGGTACTCGCCGGCGACGGCATTGGGCCGGAAGTTACCCAGGGTGCGCTTCGAATCCTGGAACACCTCGCCGAGAGGGCGGGACTCAACATTCACCTGACTCACGATCTGGCCGGTGGCGCTTGTTACGACCGGCACGGTGAGTTCCTGCGCGACGACACGCTTGAGGCGGCGCGTAACGCTCATGCCATCCTGTTTGGCGCCGAGGGCGGTCCCGCCTGGGACGATCTTGAAATCGAGGGCGGCCCGACGGCGCGAAGCGGCCTGTCCCGGCTGCGAAAAGAGCTGGATCTTTATGCCAATGTCCGGCCGGTACGCGCCTGGCCGGGTCTTGCGCATTTGACGCCGTTCGTTCCCGAACGCATCGAGGGCGCGGATCTGATCATCGTGCGTGAACTGACCGGCGGCGTCTATTTCGGCGAACCGCGTGGCATCGCGACCCACCGAGGCGAAACCCGCGCCGTCGATACCCAAGTCTACACCGAGAGCGAAATCGAGAGGATCGCTTCCTTCGCCATGGCCTTGGCGTCGCGGCGCCAAGGCCTCTTGACGTCCGTGGACAAGGCCAATGTCATGGAAACCGGTGTGCTGTGGCGGCGTGTCGCCAGCGCGGCCGCGGCCCGTGACTATCCGGACCTCACGTTGGAACACCTCTATGCCGACAATTGCCTGTTTCAGTTGGTAACCAACCCGCGCCGCTTCGACGTTATCGTCGCCGACAACCTGTTCGGCGATCTGTTGTCGGATTGCGCGGCCGCGATCGCCGGCTCCCTCGGCATGTTGCCGTCGGCTTCATTTGGCCCCGCCAAGGCCGGTGGCAAGCGGCTGGCGCTTTATGAACCGGTGCACGGTTCGGCGCCCGACATCGCCGGGCGGAATATCGCCAATCCCATGGCCGCTATACTGAGCGTGGCCATGATGCTGGACACTTCTTTCGGCCGCCCCGATCTGGCTAGGCGCATAGAGAACGCCATAGAGTCCGTGCTGCGTGAAAACGTGCTAACGCGCGATCTCGGCGGTACAGCATCCGGCGATGAGATGACGGAAGCGATTCTTGCCGCGCTGACATGACGCCGCCGGCTCCCTTGGCGAGCTTTCAACTGCTGTTCATTCATGGCTTCGCGGGCGATGCCGGGCATTGGGACGAGGTCCGCGAGCTGCTCGATCCCGGGTGCCGTGGCGTGGCGCTCGATCTCGCTGGACACGGTGCCCGGCGGCAGACGGCGGGACCCTTCACCGTGGAACGCGGTGCGCGCGATGCGATCGAAAAACTGCCGCGTGCGGGGGCGCTTCTGGTTGGCCATAGCATGGGAACCAGGATCGCCTTGGAAACGGCCGCGCGAGCGCCGGATGTAGTGAAGGGGCTTATTCTAGTCGACGGCAGTCATGCGCCCGCTTGTCCCGCCGCCGTCATGGCAGAAATGCGGGCCGCGATCCGGCGTCTTGGGGCGGCGGCGGCGATGATGGAGATCGTGGAGTAATTTTTACTTGAAGGTCTCGAGCCTACCCGACGCGCGGAAATTATCCGGCAAGCCATTAACTTGCCGGGCGATGCCGCGCTCTCGTATTGGGGCTCCATGGCCGCTTGGGACACCGCAAGGTTCTCGGACTGTCTAAGACAGGTCGGTTGCCCGGTCGCGATATTGCAGAGCACTTCCTTGGTGGAAGCCGCTAAACTGGAGTGCCATCCGGTCGAAGAGGTTCCCCGCTCCCGGTGGCTCGATGCTTGGCGACGCGCGGGCAAGGCCAGCATCGCCCAGGTGCCGAACTGCGGCCACTATACCATGATCGAACGGCCCGTTTCGGTCGCGAACGCGGTAGCGGGCGTTTTATCGGCGCTTCACCAGGATTGAGATCGCAGTATAGGCCATCGGAGGCCTCTAATGCCGCTCGTGGCATCCCCTTCCAACGGATGGACAGGGCGCCGGGCCGGCGTATATCTAGGGGCGTGGATTTTCCCCGTGTGCACGGGGCAATGAAGGAGGCGACCATGACGCCGAGCATGTCTGATTTCGCTACGACCCTGGCTTACGAAGACTTGCCCGGGTCGTTGTTGGCGGTGCTGAGGCGCAGCTTCGCCGACACCCTGGGCGTGGCCGCCATCGGTTCGACCACCGAGATGTCGCACCTTGCGCGTCAGGGCGCGCTAGCGGTCTTCGGCGCCGGTGGCGCTGGGCCGGCGCGGATGCTGATGGACGGGCGTGTGGTCAGCCCGGCGGGCGCGGCCATGGCCGGGGCCTTCATGGTCGATAGCATTGATGCCCATGACGGTAACTCGCACAACAAGGGCCATGGCGGTTCGGCCATCTTCCCGGCGCTTCTCGCGGTCGCCGATACCCTGCGTGCCGGTGGGGCGGAGATAACCGGGCGCGATTTCGCCACCTGGCTGGCGGTCGCTTACGAGGTCAGTTATCGGGCCGGGCAGGTGCAGCATGAGACCTGCGCCGACTATCACACCTCGGGCGCCTGGACGGCCGTTGGCGTTGCTGCGGCCTGCGCCCGGATGCTGGGCTGCGGTGCTGAGGAGATCCGCCACGCGGCGGGTATCGGCGAGTATCATGGCCCGCGCAGTCAGATGATGCGTTGCATCGACTTTCCGACCATGCTGCGCGATGGCGTGGGGTGGGGGGCACCTTCGGGGGTCACGGCCGCCTATCTCGCGCGCGAGGGATTCACCGGCGCCCCGGCGCTGACCTGCGAGGGTGCGGATGCGGCCCCCTTCTGGGCCGATCTGGGCACTGTCTGGCGGACGGTCGAGGACACCCACTACAAAGCCTATCCCTGTTGCCGCTGGGCGCATCCTTCGCTCGATGCGGTGGCTGACTTAATGCGGAACCACGAGCTGACCCCCGGGCAGATCGCCTCGGTTTCGATCCGCACCTTTCACAACGCGACCCGGCTCGCCGGGCACGAACCGCCAACCCTTGACGATCTGACCTACGCCATTGCCTTCCCGGTCGCGATCATGATTGTGCGCGGGCGGATGGGCGTCGAGGAACTGACGCCCGAAACCCTGAAGGATCCCGAGATCCTGCGCATCAGCCGCGCGACCACACTCATCGACGATCCCGAAATGACTCGCATCAGCGTCGGGAAACGCTGGGCCCAAGTAACTCTGGTCACGACCGATGGCCGCGAGTTTGCCGACCAAGCCCGCACCCCGCGCGGCGACACCGACGCACCGCTTTCGGACGCCGAGATCGGGGCCAAGTTCCACGCCTTCGCGGACCCGGTTCTGGGGCGCGAGCGCGCGGCGCGGATCGAGGACTTGGCGGGGCGTTTCGACAGCCTCGACAGTGGTGTCTTCGCGGAACTCATGGACCTCTGCCTGTCGGGTGTTTGAGGGGTGATTTGTATCGACAAGGGCAACGAGCTGGTGAAGCATCGGTGTGGGCTGTAGAGACCTACTCGCGCATGGACAGGGCGCCGGATGGGCGTATATCTATAGGCGCGGGCCGGGGTCGGTTCGCGCTTTTTTGTTTGCCGGAGGACATCGCGTGCGGGCTGAGACTGAAGCGGTAGTTGAGGAAATCAAGCAGTCCTTGGCGCTGCTGAGGAGGCATCTTTGACTGGGATCGTGCCCTGCGGCGGCTTGAGGAGCTAAACGTCCGCGCCGAGGACCCGGACCTGTGGAACGATCAGGAGGCGGCCCAGGCGCTGATGCGCGAACGCACCCTCCTGGACACCTCCATAACCGATTATCGCGGCTTTGAGCAGCGCCTCGACGACGCCCTGACCCTAATCGAGTTGGGTGAGATGGAGGATGACGCGGCCAGCGTCGCCGAGGCCGAGAAAGACCTGCGCGCCCTGGGCGAGGTGGTAGCCAAGAAGCAGCTTGAAAGCCTGCTATCGGGCGAGGCCGACGCCAACGACTGTTATCTGGAAATCCACGCCGGCGCTGGGGGTACCGAGGCCCAGGACTGGGCCGAGATCCTGCTGCGCATGTATTCCCGCTGGGCCGAGGCTCATGGCTATAAAGTCGAGTGGATGGAGGAGAGCGCGGGCGAGGAGGCGGGCATCAAGTCCGCGACCCTATGCTTCAAGGGGCGCAACGCTTATGGCTGGATGAAGACCGAATCCGGCGTGCATCGCCTGGTGCGCATCTCACCCTTCGATTCCCAATCGCGCCGCCATACCAGCTTCGCCTCGGCCTGGGTCTATCCGGTCGTCGACGACGCCATAGAGGTCGAGGTCCTGGATAAGGACCTGCGGATCGATACCTACCGCGCCTCGGGCGCCGGCGGGCAGCACGTCAACAAGACCGACAGCGCGGTGCGCATGACTCACTTGCCGACCGGCATCGTGGTGCAGTGCCAGAACGATCGCTCGCAGCACAAGAACCGGGCCGCGGCCATGAAGATGCTGCGCGCTCGCTTGTACGAGTTCGAGTTGCGCAAGCGCGAGGACGCCGCTGCCGCCGAGGCCGCCTCCAAGACCGATATCGGCTGGGGCCACCAGATCCGCTCCTACGTCCTGCAGCCCTATCAGATGATCAAGGACCTGCGCACCGGGGTCGAGACCGGCAATGTTCAGGCCGTGCTCGATGGCGATATCGACGCCTTCCTCGAAGCCTCCCTCGCGGCCCGCCTGGGCGGCGAAACCGAGGACGGGGAGGAGGCGCAGGTCTAAAGGCCGAGTTCCGCGCGCTTGGCCTTGGTGAGCTTGCCCGTGATAATGCTATGGGCCTGCTGGATATAGAGCTTGATATCCTTGTTACTCATGGCCTTGGCCGTTTCCAACTGCACCCATTTCGCGCGCGCCAGGTAGGGCGCGGGGACGATGCCGTCCTGTTCGCACAGAAGCGCATAGGACATATCGCCGCACTTGAAGCTAATCTTCTGCCCGTCTCCCGCGCCCCACTTCGAGCAGATGGCGAAGATTTTGCCGCCGACTTTCCATACCGAGGCATTGCCCCATTGAATCACGTGGGTGGCGGCTTTCAGGCCACTGCAGTAAGCATCGAATTGGTCCCGGGTCATGAACGCATTTCCTCAGTGCTCGCCAATTTCCATTGTGCGTCGCCTGGGCGCTGGGTCCAGCGCTGAATGTCTGACTTGGCGGCGGCCACGGCTGGCCGCCAGAAGTTACCAAGCAGAAACCGCTATCCATGATCGATAGGGCGAGAAATTCTAATAATCAATTGAAATCTAACAATAACGCTATAGTATGTTCTGATGTTTTGTAACAACAATAATAATATATATCACGTTATATTGTAGGGTTATTTCATTTTATCTATGTATTAATATTGGATTTACTTAATTCAATGTACTGTAACGCGGAGCCTAGAGGCGATATTCAGAGGAAAGCCGTCGTGGGTTGAGGGGCCGACAGCCTAAGGATGAGTGGTGGTCGAGCGGGACGTCATCGGACGTCCGGCTGGGTTTCCAAAGTTCAATTCAGCTATAGCGGACCGAAGAAGGGGGGTGAGGCAGTGGCGTTATTTGTTTTGAATTTGGCGGCGCTAAAAGTGTTGGTGGTGGAAGACAGCTCTACGACCCGGCTGTATCTGCGTGAAGTGCTCTGCAAACTGGGTATTAGCTCAATCGAGATGGCCGAGGACGGCGCGGACGCGATCGAAAAGCTTGGCGCGTTTCCTGCCGATGTCGCCATCTGCGATCTGCACATGGTGCCCTTGGATGGAATCGAATTCACACGCTTGCTCCGCAATGCCGACGACAGTCCCAATCCCCATTTGCCCCTGCTGATGCTGACCGGGGACGCGACGGCGGCTCAACTCAAGAACGCCATGGCCGCGGGCGTTCATGGCTTTATGAGCAAGCCGATCGATGGTGAGACCCTGCGCCGAAATCTAACCGCGCTCTTCTCCCGCCCCCTGGTTTTTACTCAGGGCGAGCGCTCGCTACTTCCGGTCTTGGTGAATACCTAACAGGGACTCTGCCAAGCCCAGACCAGAAGTCCGGCAACCGGCGCGCCGGATTCTCCAAAGATCACTCCGGCGGTCCAATCGCCCGTGTTATAATCTATATTATTCAATGATTTGCGGCAGGTTGTACGAGCGGTTCATAAAATCCGGCTTCCATACCCGCTTGGCGGCGGGCGGGCTCATTGAATGGCGGCTTGATGGCGCCCTTGAAGTGGGTAGCGACCAGCGCGCGCCAGGTTTCCCCCGGGGCTAGGCCGCGCTGGGCGCAGATATGGTCGAACCAGTGCTTCCCAATCGTCACATGGCCGATTTCGTCGGCGTAAATCCGGCGCAGGATATCCGCGCTTTCGTTATCGCCCACGGCGCTCAACCGTTCGATCATGCCCGGCGTGACGTCGAGGCCCCGGGCTTCCAGAACCAAGGGGACCACGGCGAGCCGGGCCAGCAGGTCGCCGGATGTCGCCTCGGCGGCCTCCCACAGGCCGTCGTGGGCCGGGAAATCCCCATAGGCGGCGCCCAGTGTCGTCAAGCGCTCGCTCAATAGCAGGAAGTGCTGGGCCTCTTCGGCCGCCACCCGCACCCAATCGCCGCGAAAGGCGTGCGGCAGGGGGAGGCTGGAAAAGCGCGCCAGTATGTCCCAGGCCAGGTCTATGGCGTTCAGCTCGATATGGGCCAGGGCGTGCAGCAGGGCGATCCTGCCCCTGGTCCCAGGTCCGATCCGGCGCCGGGGTACCTCGCGCGGCGGTCTGAGCGGTGGCGTATCGGGGCGTGCCGGACGCCCTGGCGGAGGACCGGGAAGTGCCCGTTCATGAAGATGGCCGCTGGCCCAGGCCTGGGCTGTCCGGGCGCTGAGCGCCGCCTTTTCCCAGGGATCAGGTGTCGCCAGGATTCCGGCCGCCGCCTCGGCCAGACCGGAAGTTGCCGATCCGCATATCCTCATAGGAAATTCGAGCGCCTTGTTTTGGTTAACCGCGTGGGAAACTTCCCTGTTCTGGGCGCCGCCGGACACGGCGTCAAGACACGAGATTTTCTTATATCCACAAGAAATATATGCAAATCGCACTAAATTTATGATAAATATAGATGTACAATACGGAAGTTATTGCAGTAATAACATTAAGCATATTCTTGTACTATATTTGTCTCTTAGTAATTTATAAATAGCCGTAAATTATCTTGGAGCAATTCAAGGCGGTGCGAGATTTTCTCCCGCGTGCCGGCAATGTCCTCGAACTCGCCGCGGCATGGAGCGGCCGCGCGGTCGTCAACAAAAAGATCTCAGGAGGTGGAAGATGGAATTTCAAGATCAAATGTCGAGGTTCCTGGCGGTCGCGGCCGTTATTCTCATGGTGGCGAGCGTGGCGGTTCCAATTTCCGTCCTGGTCATGCAGGCGGCAGGGGAGGGTTACAAGCGCCGCATGGGTCTGCTTCGTGTCCTGACGCGCCGTATCCCGGTTCCTCGCGCGGAGGGCTTGGCGCGCCGTTTTCGCTTGTCTAAGCCGGGACGGCTAACGGGGCCGGCCAAGCAGGTTAGCGAGCGTCAAAGGCGGCGCGCTCATAAACGGCTGCCGACCTGCCTCATGGGGTCGATTCATACCAAGCTGGATACTCAGGTCGATAACTTGTGCGACGTGGTCGATTTTTCGGCCGGCGGCGCGCGCATCAGGCTGGTCGATCCCATGGCCGAGATCTCGCGCATTAGTCTTGGTTTGCGTCATTTTGGATTTTTCCCCGCCCGCGTGGTCTGGCGTGAAGGGGAAGAACTCGGGCTGAAGTTCGACTCGTCGCCGGAAACCGTGGTGGGACAGATGCGCGGCCTGTTGTCCAAGGCCGCGCTTGCCGGGGCCTATTGAGCGTTCAGCCGATGCCGCGCCGGGGAAGTCTTAGCGAAGGAGAGGCCATGCCAAGCGCGCGCGCTTATCAATTCGCGCCAAGCCCGGCCGATTGCCTTGGGCACGATCGCCGCATGCCGGCTTTTCCCCATGATCTGGAACCGCCCCCGGATCGGGAAGGCGATCTCCTGCGTTGGCCGGCGTCTTGGCCGGCCACGCTTCATGCCGGCGATAGCGGCGAGGCTTGCAAGGTTCGACTTTTTTCTTCCGTGGGCGCGCGAATCGTCATGCGCCACCCGCCGCCGGCCGGGGCAAGGGTGTCGCTCAAGTTTCCCTTCACGATCTATTTGAACGGCCGTGTTGCCTGGAGCCGGGGCGAAGACCTTGGCATCGATTTCGACGAAGATGCCCAACGGTCGGCGCGAATTGTCGAAGAGGTGCTGCTCGACAATGCCGGGTTCTGAACCGGGGCTGCCTGGACCTTATCCCAAGTCTCGACAATAATGCCCCCTAGAGACCACCTGGAGGAAATCCAGGGGACATTCTTGTCGAGACTTGGTGTAGGCTGCGGCCCATGGCGCCGTCATGAACACCCGTCCGGCCATATTCCTCCCGCCGGTTCCCTGGCGTCGCACCCGGAGCTTCAATCTATGGCCCAAATAAGATCTCTGTTCTCAAGCGCCGGGCTCGCGATCCTGATTATGTCGCCGCTTGCCGAGGCCGCGGCGGCGCCGTCGGCCGCGCCGCACCGCGCGGTCTACGATCTTTCACTGGTCAAGACGGCGAACGGCGGTCAGGTCTCCCAGGCTCATGGCAAGCTGGAGTTCGAGTGGGCCGATGCCTGCACCGATTGGACCGTGAGCCAGCGCACCCACGTCCGCCTGATCGCGAGCGAGGGCCAGGTCATCGAGTTCGGGTGGAGCCTAAGCGCCCTCGAAGCCAAGGATGGCAGCCATTACCGCTATTTCATCCGCCGCTTGAACACCGGACAGCCGCCCGAGGATGTTCGTGGCGCGGCCCAGCTTTCGGGGCCCGGCCTAGGCGGTTCGGCGGCGCTTGAGGGCGCCGAGGGTGAGGAAGCCCAGGGCGAGGCGATGGCGTTGCCCGAGGGAACCCTGTTCCCCACGGCGCACTCGCTCCTTCTTCTCGAGGCGGCCGAGAGGGGCGATGCGACCTTGGGCCGCGTGGTTTTCGACGGCTCCGGCGACGAGGGAATCTTCTTCGTGAACGCGGCCGTGTTGGAGGTCATTCCCGCCGGCACGAAGGATGCCCTCGATTCGCCGCTGCTGCGCGGCCAGAAATCGTGGCGGATGAATCTGGCCTATTTCAGCATGGACGAAACGGTCTCCGAACCGGAGCATGAACAGGCTTTTCGCCTCTATGCCAATGGCGTTGTCGACGACCTGATCCTCGATTACGGCGACTTCGCCTTGCGTGCGACCCTGAAAATCTTGGATGCCGTTCCCGGCGGCTGCTGATCGTGCGCCTTCGGATTCGAACTTTTGAGCATCTGGGTAGCGGCGAATGAGTGACTTCGCCCTAACCGAGTTCCAAGCGCGCGTGGAGAAGGCGCGGACCGCCATGCAGGCGCGACAACTCGACGCATTGCTTTTTTGCACCGAGGCGGAGGTGCGCTATTTCTCCGGCTTCCGTACCTTGTTTTGGCAAAGTCCGACGCGGCCGTGGTTTCTGATCGTGCCTCGTAAAGGCGAACCCATAGCGGTGATTCCGCGTATTGGCGCGGACCTCATGGGCAAGACCTGGATCGGGGATATCCGGACATGGTCGTCCCCGCATCCCACGGACGACGGTGTTAGCCTGCTGGTGGAAGCTCTCAAGGGCTATTCGCGTGTCGGTTTGCCCATGGGCGACGAGGCGAGCCTGCGGATGCCGCCGCGCGACTTCATGGCGCTTCGCGCGTCGATTGGGGTGGAATTCGTGGATTGCACGCCCCTGGTCAAATCCGTGCGCATGATCAAATCGGAAGCCGAGATCGCGATTCTTCGAAAGATCTGCGCCATCGCCAGCGCCGCTTTCGCGCGCGGCCCGGACATCTTCCATGCCGGGCAGCCCTTGGACGAAGCATTCCGGTCCTTCAAGATCGCCTTGTTGCGGGAAGGGGCGGATGACGTGCCCTATCTTGTCGGGGCCGCGGGGCAGGGCGGCTATGGGGATGTGATATCCCCGCCGTCAAGCGAACCGCTTAGGGAAAACGATGTGTTGATGTTGGATACCGGCGCGACTCTAAGCGGGTATTTTTGCGATTTCGACCGTAATTTCGCCATTGGAGGCGCGGAAGACGTGGCCAAGGCCGCATATGAAAAACTCTGGAATGCGACCGAGGCGGGATTGGCCGCCGCCCGTGCCGGCATCCGCTGCCGCGATATCTTTCACGCCATGCACGATGTGGTCGGCGGCGGGTCGTCGGATATCGGGCGCTACGGTCACGGGCTTGGAATACAGCTAACCGAGTGGCCATCCATATGTGCTTGGGATGAAACAATCCTCAAGTCGGGCATGGCGATTACTCTGGAGCCGAGTCTAACCATGGCGAATGGCAAAATGATGGTGCACGAGGAAAACATCCTGATTACCGAAGACGCCCCTGTCTTGTTGAGCGAACGGGCGGCACCGGAATTGCCGGTGATATAGGCGGCCCCGTGGGACTCCCATTCGATACCGATCGGACGGCGGGGGGACTCGCCACCCTCGGCGCGATTATTCTTCAGACCGATGAAACCCTGGAGAACGAGTTACGGCAGGTTTATCGCGATCCCGCCATCGCGTTGTACCACGCGCGAATCCGCAACGATCCCTTGGTGACGAAAGAGACCTTGGCGCGGATGAAGAAGGACCTGCCCGATACCGCGAGCCTGCTGCCCAAAACCGTTTCCTTCGATGCGATAGGCTATGCCTGCACGTCGGGGGCGACGGTGATCGGCCAGGATGCGGTCGCCGAAATGGTGGGGCGGCATCATGCGGGGGTGCCGGTCACCGATCCAATTACAGCGGTCGTGGCGGGGTGCCGGGCGCTCAATGTTAAGAGGCTCGGTTTTCTAACGCCCTACGTGCCCGAAGTATCCCAGGCCATGCGCCGCTTGTTGGAGGATAACGGCTTTCAGGTTACCGGATTTGGGTCCTTCGATCAGGTGCAAGATCGCGTGGTCGCGCGAATTTCCGAGGCGTCCACCCTCAAGGCGATCATGGAAATCGGCACGGAGCCGGACTGCGACGCGGTCTTTGTTTCCTGCACCAATCTGCGCACCTTCGGAATTCTGGCGCCGGCGGAAGAAGCCCTGGGCAAGCCGGTAGTCTCCAGCAATCAGGCGCTCGCGTGGCATCTGCTGCGGCTTGCCGGGGTTGGCGAGGGAGTTCCGGGACCGGGGCGGCTATTTGGGGTTTAGCCCTGGCCACGCCGATATGGATGAAACGGTCTCCAAGCCGGAGTGCGGTCAACCCGCGCAGCACGAGAGTTTGGACACATCCATATCGAAGGTCTGAGCGGCAAGCTTCAAGCCTTCGACCGTGGTGAGGTAGGGGAAGATCATGTCGCCAAGCTCGCCATAGGTCATGCCTTGCTTGATCGCGAGCGCCGCCGTTTGGATGCTGTCGGCGCCCTCCGGCGCCAGGATATGAGCCCCGATCAGCTTGCCGGTGGCGGACTCGGCGACCAGCTTGATAAGTCCGCGCGTATCGCGGGCGGCAAGCGCGCGCGGCACATTGTCCAAGGATAGAACCGAGGTCCTGGCGCCGATCCCCTGGGCCTTGGCCGCCGCCTCGGTAAGACCGACGCTCGCCACCTGCGGGTCGGTGAAGACGACCGTCGCCATGGCCAGGTTGTCGTAGCGCCGCCCATCGTCGTTCAAGGCATTGCCGGCCGCGATCTTGGCCCCGTAAGCCGCCATGTAGACAAACTCATCGCGCCCGGTCACGTCGCCGGCGGCATAAACGCCGACCTTGGTCGTGCGCATGCGGTCATCGACCTTAATCCCGCCGCTCGCCGTCAAGGCGACACCGGCTTCCGCCAAACCCAAGCCGCCACTATTGGCTCGGCGCCCCGCGCTCAATAACAGCCGCCGCGCCTTGAGGATTTCGGCTGCGCCGTCAACGGTCACCGACAGCGCTATGCCGTCATTGCTCGCGTGGATGCTGTCGTATGAGGTGATCCGCCGTACGGCGATGCCTTCTTGTTCAAAGATGTCCGCGAGCGCCGCGCTGATTTCCGGCTCGCCCTCCGGCAACAGCCGGCTGCGGAACGCAATCGTCACCTGGACGCCGAGGCGGGCGAACATCTGCGCCAACTCGCAGCCGATGTAGCCGCCGCCGATCACGATCATGGTCTCGGGCAGGCTTTCCAATTCGAAGGCTGAAGTGCTGGTCAGAAAGGGCACATCGGTAATGCCTGGGATGGGCGGCACGAATTCGCGCGACCCGGTGGCGATGATGATTTTGCCGGCATCGATGTGCTGTCCGTCCACCGCGGCGCCGCCATGTTCAAGGCGGGCCTTGCCCTCCAGGTAGTCGATGCCGCTGTAGGCAGGCAACAGATCGATATACTTGGCCTGCCGGAGAGAAGCGACGAGCGCGTCCTTTTGCGCCCGCAAGGCGTTCCAATCCTTAACCTGGCCGGCGGCAGAGACCCCCGCGAACCGGGGTGCGGCGTTGGCATGGTGGATGGCCTCGGCGGCGCGGATCAAGGCCTTGGAGGGCACGCAACCGACATTGACGCAGGTGCCGCCGATGGTGCCGTGGCCGATCAGGGCCACCCGCGCGCCTTGGTCGGCGGCCGCGATGGCGGCCGAGAAACCGGCCGACCCGGCACCGATCACGGCAAGGTCGTAAGGGCCGCCGCGTTTTGGCGCGGCGGGGGACACGCCCTTCATGATTTTGTTTCGCGTGGACCGGACGGCGTTTTGTCCTGTTTTCCACGCAGATAATAGGCGTAGGCGACCAGCCCCAAGGAGGCAAAAAGAAGCGGGAACAAGACATAGTCCAACCAGCCAACCATGGCCGAAAGCCCAACACCGGTAAGCAGAATCACAAGCAGAGGCGTGAAACAGCAGATCAGGGAGAAAACCGCCCCTCCAAGTCCGACACGAAGCATTTTGCGGTCGTTCACGGCACACCTCTCGTTGTCATGATTTCGTTCGAGACCACGGCGGCGGCTGGTATCGCCGTCTCTTCGCTCTTTGTGTCGCCCTCCGCCATGCGGTTAGTATGCGGTCTGTAGTAACTACAGGTGCAAGAGGATATTTCAGCCGTGCCGCTTACCGCCACCCCCACGCCGATCACGCGCGGCACGCTGGCCAAGCGTTTCGGCTGCCACCTGGAAACGGTCCGTTACTATGAGAAAATCGGCCTGCTGCGCCCGCCAGCCCGCTCGAAAGGCGGGCACAGACTCTATGGCGTCGAGGACCAGCGCCGCCTGCGGTTTATCCTGCGCGGCCGGGAATTGGGCTTCAGCATCGAGGAACTGCGCAGCCTGCTGTCGCTTGTCGATTCGAAGGCCTACACCTGCGGCGATATCCGCGATCTGACCCTCAGCCATCTCGGAACCGTCCGCCGCAAGATCGCCGACCTGAATCGTCTGGAGCGCACGCTGTCACGTATTACCGACGAGTGCGAAGGCGGCACGGTGCCGGATTGCCCGGTCATGGATTCGCTATGGGCGGACTAGCGCAAGTACTAGGCCGCCTGCTCGCGGCTTGGAGGGGCGCCGTCCACTAATTTGTTGACCAGGGCGACAGCGCCCGGCGCGTTCTCGCCGTAGCCATCGGCGCCGACCGCTTCGGCGTAGGCCTCGGTCACCGGCGCGCCCCCGATGATTACCGGATAGGGCAGGCCTTTCTTCTTGAAGGCGGCGACCGTCTTGGCCATGGCCGGCATGGAGGTGGTCAGAAGCGCGGAGAGCCCAACAACGTTGGGGTGCAGCTCCTCGGCCTTGTCCATGATTTGCTCCTTGGTCTGATTGACGCCCAGATCGAATACTTCGTAGCCGGCGCCTTCCAGCATCATGCCCACCAGGTTCTTGCCGATATCGTGCACATCGCCCTGGACGGTCGCCAGGATGACGCGGCCCTTGGGGGGCATCCCGGTCTGGGTCAGGATTGGGCGCAGGACGTTGAGGCCCGCCTTCATGGCCCTGGCGGCCATGAGCATTTCCGGCACGAAGATGGTGCCGTCGCTGAACATGCCGCCGATCTCGTCCATGGCCGCGATGAGGGCGTCGTCGAGGATCTCGTAAACATCGACGCCATTGTCGAGCGCTTCCCGCACGTTCGGGGCGCAGTTCAGATCGTCGTAATCCATGACCGCGTTATAGATCGCGTCGAGGCGTTGCTCCTTGGCCTCATCGGTGGGCGAGAGCGGTGGGGTGGGCTTGGAAACACTGCCCACGCCGGCACCGGTCTTGTCCTTCTTGGCCGTTTCGCCGCGCGCTTGGGGCGTCCCGGCGCGGTGCAGCCCGGCCCAGGGCCGGTCGCCTGCGCGGAATTTACGCACCGCTTCGACCGCCGCTTCGACGTACTCTGGCGGGGTGACCGCCGACAGGCTGCAAAAATAAACCGTGCCCTTGCCGCCGCTTTCCTCGATCGCCGTCATGTATTCATGAACGCGCTTTTCGATTTCTTCCGCCGGGCCGTTCTGGAACAGGTTGTTGTCGATACCCAGGACAACCGACTTGCCCTTGCGGCGCGCGAAGTCCATGGGCCCTTCCAGCCCGACCTTCCACAGGTCGGGATCTTGGATCTTGAAGTAGGCCGGTGTCACGCGCAGCTTGTTTTCCCAAAAACGCTCCTTGTCGTCGGTGTAGGAATCGCCCCACCAGTTGTCGACATAACAGGGAAGACCGAGCTGGCGCTGAAGGCGTTCTATGGGGCCCAGCGCGAATTCATCCTGCATGTCCTGAGTGATGAAGGGCAGGGAAGCGGTGGCGTCGGAACCTTCGTATCCGGGCAGGTCAGGGAACTGCTTATGCATGTGGCGGCAGTAGGGCACCAGAACCTCGTCGACGATGAAGTTCATGACCTTGTGCACGAAGGCCGGGTCGCGCTTGATCCGCACGATCAGGTTCTCGAAGGTCATGAGATGCGCGGCCATGGTGAAGGGGGCGCAGAAGCCCAGTGCCGGGCGGCGGCCCGTATACACTTTGGCCAGGTGCAGGACTTCGGCCACGAAGGGCATGCGCCCGGCGGTCGCCGGGTCGGGTGTCTTGAGCCGCGCCAGGTCGGCCCCGTTCGCGATCAGCGGCACCGCGTTGCTGAGGGCCGGGGCCATGTCCTCGAAGGTCACCAGCTCGACGCCGAGGGCCTCGGCCTCGATGTTGTAGGTGTCCCAAATAAAGCTTGGCGTGTCGAAGCCCAGATCGCGCGCCGTCGTGCAGATGCCGCGCACGAAGGTGTCGGCATCGGTGTAGAACACATCTCCGCGCGCCTTTGTGGCGGCCATGGAGAATTCGTGCATTTGGGCGATGAGGGAAACGACGTCCGATCCGGTGGTCATGGCGGCGTCGTAGCGCTTGAATCCCTCTTCGAAATCGAACTCGGGCATGACAATTTCTCCTCGGGCGACGGCTCTTGGAAGCCTTCAAGGTGCCCGGGTCGCATGCCCTTGACAAACTAGGTTTTTCTGTCCTAAGCAATAGAAAAGCTAAGGCAATATGAGCAAGCGCGATGTCATTGAAAAAACGCCGCCTGCCCCCCCTCAATTGGTTGCGTGCCTTCGAGGCGGCGGCGCGGCACACCAGTTTCGCCGAGGCGGCCAAGGAACTGAATGTCACTCCCGCCGCCATCAGCCAACAGGTGAAGCAACTCGAGGCCGCGCTGGGCACGGCGCTGTTCACGCGCCAGCCGCGCTCGCTCACACTAACCGATGCCGGGCACGGCTATCTGCCGATCGTCCGTCAGGCTTTCGATCACCTGGCGGCGGGCACCCAGGACCTGTTCGGCAGCGGCCGCGGCGGCCCGGTCGCCGTCCGGGTCAGCACCTCTCTCACCTACCTTTGGTTGGTGCCGCGCCTGGCCCGCTTCCACGCCCGCCATCCCGGTGTCGGCCTGCGCATGACCACCTCCGCCGACGGTTTGTCCTTCGGTCAGGCCGGCACCGACCTCGAAATCCGCTACGGCACCGGTCAGTGGCCGGGCTTTCGGGCCGAACGCTTGTTCTGGGAAGCCCTGTTCCCGGTCTGCGGTCCGGCGCTGCTCGATGGCGGCTTGCCGCTCGCCACGCCGAAGGATCTGGTCAAGCACACACTCATCCACATGATCGGCGAGCCGGAAAACTGGCATATGTGGCTCCATGCCGCCGGGGTTTCGGGCCTATCGGGCGGGGGCGCCCTGCAATTCGATCTCCACATGATGACCACGCGCGCGGCCATCGAGGGTATTGGCGTGGCGCTCGGTCTGTCGCCCATGGTCGACGACGCCCTCGCCGACGGCCGTCTGGTGGCACCCTTCGATATCGCGATACCGGCGCGCGACGCCCACTTCATTGTGACCCCGGAGGAAGCCATCGAGCGGCCGGAGGTGCGGCTGTTCAAGACCTGGCTGCTGGAGGAAGCGCGCGGTCACGATCGCCCCTTCGATCCCAAGGCCATGCGGGGCCTCGCCAAGCGGCGCCGGAGACCGTCAAGCGACCTGCTCGGTTAAACTCCCTGCTCGGTTAAACTCAAGGCACGTTCAGCCGATGGCGATGGCCTGGGCGCAACTTGACGGATGTGGTAGTATCTATATGGACTCGGCCCGCGATACGCGCGGTATCCGCCTTTTTAGAATTCACTAGGGGTATGAAGTGACGACAGAATCCACACTCGACTCAACCACCGGCCGTAGAATCGAACAGGCACGCACCCAACTTGGCTTCAGTTTGCCGCAATTGGCGCGCCGGGTCGGGGTCAAAAACAAGACGCTGGAAAATTGGGAAAACGACCGCTGCGAGCCTCGTGTCGATAGACTCGTGAAGCTGTCGGGGATTCTTCAAGTACCGCTGATTTGGATGCTCACGGGCGATACACCCCACAGCATGGAATCTCGCCCGGTCGTTTCCGAGACCGCCACGATCGCGCAAAAGCTCGAACGGGCGATGGCCATGCAGCAGGAATTGGCGGCCTTGCTCGTCGATGCCTCCGCGGATATTGCGCGGCTGCAGCGTGAACTGGACGAAGACGGGAAAATCATCGCCGCCTGACAGGCCGGTGCTGGGTTTAAGTTCTGTTTGTGAGACCCCGGCCCTTGCCGATTGCTCCGTCGCCCAGTTTCGCACGCACCGCGTCCATGGCTTCCTCGACCTTTGCCTGGCGGCCCCGGTCCGGGTTCAGCAGGTCGGGTGGGTCGGCCAGGGCGCTATCCACGAGATCGGCCGCGCCAATGCCGATGAGGCGGAAGCGGCGGCCGCCGGCCTCGCGCTCGATCAGGGGTTTGGCGGTCCGGTAGAGGACCTCGGCAAGGCAGGTCGGGTCCGCCAGGCGGCGGCTTCGGGTCAGCAGCTTGAAGTCGCCGGTCTTGAGCTTCAGGGTCACGCCGTGCCCGGCCAGGCCGGCCCGTTTCAGGCGCCGGGCGACCTTCTCGCACAGGGGCCAGATGTGGGCGCTCAAGGCCTCCGCCCCGGCGACATCTTTATCGAAAGTCGTCTCGGCGGAGATGCTCTTGGCCGGCGCGTTTGGTTCCACGGGGCGCGCGTCCTGGCCGCGGGCGAAGCGGTACAGGCGCTTGCCGATCACGCCATAGCGCGCCATGAGGGCGATTTCCTCGTGTTGGCGCAACTCGCGGATGGTGCTTATGCCGTCGCGCTCCAGCGCCCGCTTCAGGGCCTTGCCGACACCCCAGATAACGCCGACCGGGCGCTCGATCAGGAAGGCCTCGGCATCGCCTCGCCCAATGACCGCGAAGCCGCGCGGCTTGTCCAGGTCCGAGGCGATCTTGGCCAGGAACTTGTTGTAGCTGAGCCCGATCGAGATCGTCAGGCCGACCTCGCTCTCGATCCTCCCGGCCAGACGGGTCAGGGTCGCCGCCGGGCTGCTATGATGCAGGGCCGTGGTGCCGGTGAGGTCCAGGAAAGCCTCGTCTATGGACAGGGGTTCGACCAGCGGTGTCGTTTCCAGCATGATCTCCCGGATACGGTGTCCGGCACGCTGATATTTCGCCATGTCGGGGCGCAGCACCACGGCATCGGGACAAAGCTTTCTGGCCTTGAACATGGGCATGGCCGAATGGACGCCGTAAACCCGCGCCACATAGCAGGCGGCGGCGACGACACCGCGCCGGCCGCCGCCGACGATGACCGGCTTGTCGCGCAGTTCCGGGCGGTCGCGTTTCTCGACGTTGGCATAAAAGGCATCGCAGTCGAGGTGCGCGATATTCAGATCGTGCAGCTCGTCGTGGCTCACCAAGCGGTGCCCGCCGCAGGCGGGGCAGCGCGCCTTTGCCGGCGGCCCCCCGGTGTTCATGGTGCCAGGCTCGAAACAGCTCCGGCACAGGGAAGTCATGGCGCCACCGCGAGAGCGCGGTCCATTTCGTCCTCTGCCCATAGCCAGGCGGCGCCGCGAACGCCGCCGGAATCCCCGTGATGGGCGCCGGCCACGGCGGTATCGACCCGGTCGGAGAACACATAAGCGCCGAGCAATTCGGGCACCCTGTCGGCCAGCCGGGCGATTTTGGACAGGCCGCCGCCCAGGACCACGATGTCAGGGTCCAGGATGTTGATGACATGGGCGAGGCCGCGCGCCAGACGATCCTCGTAGCGCTCTAGCGCCGCGCGTGCCCGATCCTCGCCCTGGCCGGCCAGGGTGGCGATAGCCTCGGCGCTGAGCGCCGTGTCGGCAGTGGCGCTGAGCGTCTCGCCGGTGGCGGCGGTATAGTCCCGGGCCAGGCCGGGGCCGGACAGGAAGGTTTCGATGCAGCCCTGCTTGCCGCAGTAGCAGTCGGGGCCCGGCCTTTCATCGTCGCGGGGCCAGGGCAGGGGGTTGTGGCCCCATTCTCCGGCAATGGCGTTCCGGCCCCCTATCGGGCGTTTCGCGACGATAATACCGCCACCGACTCCGGTGCCCAGAATGACCCCGAAGACGACTTGCGCGCCGGCGGCGGCGCCGTCGACAGCTTCGGAGAGGGCAAAGCAATTGGCGTCATTGGCCAGGCGCACCGGACGGTCCAAGGCGCGCGAGAGGTCGCGGTCGAAGGGGCGGCCGATCAGCCAGGTCGAATTTGCGTTCTTTATCAGCCCACTGGCGGGTGAGATCGCCCCCGGCACCCCGATTCCCAGGCTGCCCCGGCGCTTCAGCTCCTCCTCCAGGGACCGGACGAGATCCGCGACGGCCTCCAAGGTGGCCTGGTAATCGTCCCGGGGGGTCGGCACCCGGCGGCGCAGCAGCGGGCGCCCATCGAGGTCCAGCGCCAAGGCCTCGATTTTGGTGCCGCCGAGATCGACGCCGATTCGCATGGTCGCGGGACCGCTCATGCTTCAAGTCTACACCCGAAGGCCCGCTGGCGTCTCGATTCTGGCCAGATCCTTGGCCAGGCGAGAAATCCTTACCAATCGTTAACAGTATTCTCCTAATCTCGAATTGGTTGAATCCGGCGGTCTTCGATCCCGTCGTTCGCCCGCACTTTTATTGGATAACGGCGGCGCGAATACGAAAGGGCTATGACTTGATGTCCCAAGCAGTCAATGGCGAGTCCAAGACCGTTCTGGTGGTCGAGGATAACGAACTGAATATGAAGCTCTTCCACGATCTACTGGAGGCGCACGGATATAACATCCTGCAAACGAAAGACGGCATCGAGGCCCTGCGAATCGCGCGTGAGCACCACCCCGATCTGATCCTGATGGATATCCAGCTGCCTGAGGTTTCGGGCCTGGAGGTAACCCGCTGGATCAAGGAAGACGACAATCTGAAAGAGATTCCGGTCGTCGCCGTGACCGCCTTTGCCATGAAAGGCGATGAAGAGAAGATCCGCGAGGGGGGGTGCGAAGCCTACATTTCCAAGCCAATCTCGGTGGCGCACTTTATCGAGACCGTGCAGCGCTTTCTTGTTTAAATACCCACACGGCGGGAACAAATGTCGGCTCGCATTCTGGTTGTCGATGACATCCCCGCGAATGTCCGCTTGCTCGCGGCAAAGCTTAGCGCCGAATACTTTGAGGTATTGACCGCGAACGATGGGCCAAGCGCCCTTGCGGTGGCGGCCGCCAAGTCGCCGGATCTGATTCTTCTCGATGTCATGATGCCGGGCATGGACGGCTACGAAGTCGCCCAGAGCCTCAAGGCGGACCCCAAGACACGCCATATCCCCGTGGTCATGGTAACCGCGCTAAGCGATGCCAACGATCGGGTGCGCGGCCTGGAAGCCGGCGCCGACGACTTTCTATCGAAGCCGGTCAACGATATCGCTCTTTTCGCACGGGTGCGCTCACTGACGCGCCTGAAGGTCATGATGGACGAGTTGCGCCTGCGCCACATGGCGTCGGGGCAGATCGAGTCATCGGAAGATGTGGTTGGTAGCGCCGCAGACGTGCAACCGGGGCGTATCCTGCTGCTGGAAAGCAAGGACATCCTGGCGGCGGAGGTCACCGGTTATCTGAGCGAAGCCGGGCACATTGTCGAACGCGCCCGAACCGGCGAAGAAGCAGATAAGCTGCTCGACGCCGCGGCCCCGGACCTGATTATCGTCAACCTGCGGTTGGCGGGCGAGGATGGCCTGAGGCTTTGCTCGCAGTTCCGCTCCAAGGACATAACCCGGCATGTCCCGATTCTGCTTATTATTAACCCGGACGACCTGGAGGAACTGGCCAAGGGTATGGATCTGGGCGTCACCGACTATTTGATACGGCCCTTCGACCGCAACGAACTACTGGCCAGAACCCGCACCCAAATTCGCCGCCGGCGCTATCACGGTCAACTGCGCGATCTGTTGGATAAAAGCGTTTCCATGGCCTACACGGATGCCCTGACCGGCGTCTACAACCGGCGCTATATGAACGCCCACCTCGACCGGCAGGTGATGGAGATCGCCGACACTCGTAAATCCGTCTCCGTCATCATGCTGGACCTGGATCACTTTAAGGACGTGAACGACAGGCACGGTCATGTGGCCGGCGATGAAGTCCTAAAAGAAGCCACGCGCCGCATAAGCGCCAATATCCGCGATTTCGATATGGTGGCCCGTTATGGTGGCGAGGAATTTGTCATCGTCATGCCGAACACCGACCTGGACATCGCCACAAGCGTCGCCGAGCGGCTGCGCCAGAGTCTGGAGAGTAAAGCTTTCGCGGCCGTTGAGGCCGGTACGTCGATTACGGTCACGGCTTCTCTGGGCATCGCCACCACGAGCGATCCCATGGAAACGGCCGAGAGCCTGCTCAAGCGGGCGGACAACGCCATGTACGCGGCGAAGCGGGCCGGTCGGAATCAAGTGTGCGCGGCGGAAGCGGAATGCGGTCTGGACTCAAGCGGCACCTTTGCCCTGGCGCCGTAGTCCCGTCGATCCCATAGATTCGGGGGCTGGCCCCGTTATTTCATCTTCGATTCCTTGAACACCACATGCTTGCGCACGCGCGGATCGTATTTGCGCAGTTCAAGCTTTTCGGTCTTGGTCCGCGGGTTCTTCTTGGTCACGTAGAAGAAGCCGGTATCGGCGGTGCTGACCATCTTGATTAATTGGGTCGCTGGCTTGGCCATGGAATTATCCTTGGAAACGTTGCTGGCGCGCCGCGCCGGGCGGATTTGCGCGCAAGATAGCCGCAGGCCCGATCAAGTCAAGCCCGCGCCGCGCCGCGGCGGCACGCTGGCTCTACTGGGTTTGGATGCCCGGCACCGGCGGGCTTGCCAGCGCCTGTGCGGTGGTAGCCCCTTGGGTGCCGATCGCCTTGGCGAAAAGAGCCGGGTCCTGCAACAGACGCAGGGCGACTTCGAGCTCCACCCCGGCCGCGCCTTTAGAGGCCGGGCACTTGGCCCGGAACGCGGCGATCCCGTTGTCATCGCCGATCGCCAGGTCGCGGCGGATCAGCGTCCTGGACAGCGGATACTGTCCCACCCGGACCCGGTCCAGGATCTGCTCGGTATCGACGCCCGCTCCGGCCTCAAGTTCGGCGGTGCAGATGTCGGGCATGACTCCGCGGCCGTTCAGGGCATAGCCGGAAGGCGCGTGGAAGCGGGCCCAGGTCAAGGTCAGCTCGCCTTCGTTGGGCAGCCTGAGGACGGTTTGGACCGTTCCCTTGCCATAGGAGGAGGTCCCCACGACGAGAGCCCTGCCGGAATCCTGCAAGGCCGCCGCCACGATCTCCGAGGCGGAGGCGGAATTTCCGTTAACCAGCACCACGATCGGTTTGTCGGCCGCCAGATCGTCGGGCTCGGCATCGAAGTATTGATGACTGTCCGGATGGCGGCCATGGGTCGAGACGATGCGGCCATCGGTCACGAATATATCCGATACCGCGACGGATTGGTCGAGCAGGCCACCGGGATTTCCGCGCAGATCCAAGACATAGCCGCTTAGGTCCGGTCCGATTTCCTTATTCGCCCGGCGGATGGTTTGGCGCAGATTGAGCGCCGTGCTCTGGTTGAAACCGCTGACTTTAATATGGGCAACGCCGTTGAATCTGGCATAACGAACGGTCTGCGGCACGATATGTGCGCGCGAAACCTGGAAGCTAAGAGGCCCGGGTTCGTCATCGCGCAGGATTCCAAGTTCCACCGTACTGCGAAGCGGGCCGCGCAGCCGGCGCACGACATCGCGCTGGCTCAGGCCTATGGTGGTATCCCCATCGACGCTCACGATGATGTCATTGTCGAGCAGGCCCACCTGCTCCGCCGGGGTCCGGTTCATGACCGAAAGTATCCGCACCCCTTCGTCGATCAGCCGGATGCGGACCCCGATACCGCCAAAGCCATCCCGGCTGGCGCGGTTGTCGCGAGCTTCCTCGCGCCCGGAGTAGCGGGAAAACTTGTCCAGCTTGTCCAACATGCCGTCGAACACGATCTCGTAAAGCTGTTCCGGGTCGGCCGCGCCCAATTCGGCGGAGCGGCGCCGGCTCAGGTCCAGCGCGGCCGCCGTCAGGTCGCCCCAGCCCTCGGTGTCGCCGCGCCCGGGGACCGAAAGGCTGGCCGCCTTGTCGCCGCCGATCTCAAGCAGGATCCAGCCGCCGTCGCGGCTTACCGTTACTCCAGGGTCGATACTGGCCAGGCTATTCAAGCCGGCGACGGCCAGATCGGCCGATGCCACGTCCTGAATATAGATATCGGCGATGTCGCGGTACCCAACACTGAACAACTGGGGCGCCTGGCCCAGATCCGCCGTGGCGGCCGATTCGCTATCCTGGGTCGCGCAGGCAACGACGAAGAAGGCCGCGCACAGCGTCCCCGCGCGGCGCCAGACCCGTGTGGCCGGCTTGCGCCGGTGATTTTGACCCCAACCTCCCATCGCCTTCGCTCCATCTTTAACGGTTTATTTACGGAGAGGCGTGATAATATTCGAAGTGGAAATTATATGCGAGAACTAAATCTAAATAATACGTTAATGTGTCTATTTTTATATTTACTATGAAATATTATAGTAAACAAAGACGGCCTTTCTTTTTTAGTTAATATCGATCTTCGCCGGCATCAGGGTTTTCTCCGGTTTTTTCCTCGCCGCTTGGCGCCTGCCGGTTTTCCGCGCGCTTTCAATGGGCCTTTCGCGCGGCCACGCTCCGGACCCTTCGCTAAATCCTTGCCTGAACTTGCCGTCTTGGGCAAGCGCTCCGCGCTAACATTCTCGCGAACATCGTCTTCGGGGCCGCTTTCCACCAGATCCAAGATAATGCCCCCGGTCAGGGGATTGGCTTCGCGCAGGCGCACGCTAAGCCGCTCGCCCAGGTGGTAGCGGCGCCCCCAGCGGCGTCCCACGAGGCTATGGGTTCCTTCATCGTGAACATAAAAGTCGTCCGGTAACTGGCTGATCGGAATAAGACCGTCGGCGCCGCTTTCATCCAGGGTGATGAACAGCCCAAAGCGGGTCACGCCGTTTATGGCGCCCCGCACGATCGCGCCGATCTTGCCCTGCAGGAACGAAGCGGTCAGCCGGTCCTTCGCGTCGCGCTCGGCGGTGGCGGCCCGGCGCTCTGTGGTGCTGATGTGCTCACCGGCTTCCGTGAAGCGGGCTTCGGTGTCCGCCGGCAGGGCGCCCTCGCCAAGTTTGAGGCCCGCGATCAGGGCCCGGTGCACCAGCAGATCGGCGTAGCGCCGGATCGGCGAGGTGAAGTGCGCGTAGTGGGTCAGCGCCAGGCCGAAATGGCCAATATTGTTGGGGCTGTAAACGGCCTGGCTTTGGGCCCGCAATACCAGGCCGCCGACCATGGCCGCGACCGGCGTGCCGCGGGCCTTTTCCAGCAGGGCCGTCAGGGCGGCGGGCCGTATGACCTGACCGCGCGCCAGGCGCAGGCCGATGGTCGCCATGACCTCGCGCAGGGCCTCTATCTTGACCGGGTCGGGCTGGTCGTGGATCCGGTACATGCAGGGCTGGCGCAGGGCCTCGAGGCGCTTGGCGGCGGCGATGTTCGCCGTGATCATGAATTCCTCGATCAGGCGGTGGCTGTCCAGGCGGGCGCGCGCTTCTATGGACTTAACCGAGCCGTCGTCGTTCATGACAATGCCGCGCTCGGGCAGGTCCAGCTCCAGGGTGCCCCGTTTTTGGCGCGCCTTAAGTAGGCTTTCATAAGCGCTGTACAATGGCGCGATCACCGGCTCGGCGAGGGGGCCGGTGGTTTCGTCGGCGTGGCCGTCGCGGGCCGCTTGAACCTGCTCGTAAGTCAGCCGCGCGGCGGAGCGCATCACGGCGCGCGCGAAGCGGTACTTGCGCAGACCGCCCTCGGCGCCGATCCACATCTCGGCCACCATGCAGGCCCGATCCTCGTCCGGGCGCAGGGAACACCAGCCGTTGGAAAGAACCTCCGGCAGCATAGGCACGACCCGGTCGGGAAAATAGACCGAGTTGCCGCGGCCGTAGGCGGCACGGTCCAGGGGGCCGCCGGGGCGCACATACCAGGCCACGTCGGCGATGGCGACCAACAGGTGCCAGCCGCCGGGATTCGCCGGGTCGGCTTCGGCCCAGACCGCGTCGTCGAAGTCGCGCGCGTCGGCGCCGTCGATGGTGATCAAGGGCACGCCGCGCAGGTCTTCGCGCTTGCCCTCCGGCGCGGCGGCCACGCGCTCCGCCTCGGCCAGGGCCTCGGGCGGGAATTCGAGAGGGATGTCGTGCTCGTAGACCGCGACCAGGCTGAGGTTGCGCGGATCGCTCACGTCGCCCAGGCGCTCGACCACGCGCGCTTCGCGCGGGCCCAGGCGGTGCCGTCCGCCGGGCCGGCCGGGCCGCAACTCGGCGGCCACCAGTTCGCCCGGCCGCGCGCCGCCCGTATCCTCGCGCCGGACCGCGAAATCGTTCTTGGCGCGCTTGTCGGTCGGGCGGATGAGGCCGCCGTGCTCGGCTGCTTCGAACACGCCCAGGATGCGCTTCTCGACTTTCGCGAGGCGGCGGATAGTGCGCGCCTCGTAGGCGTTGTCCCCGACGCTTGTCAATTTGGCCAGGACCCGGTCGCCGGGCGCCAGGGCCGCGCGGCTATGGCCATCGGGGGCGACATAAATGACCGGCGGCCGGCCGTCCTCCTCCCAGCTAGCGGGGCGGGCGAGCAATTCGCCGTCTTCGTCGATGCCGGTGACCTCGATGACCGCCACGCTTGGCAAGTGACCGCGCGGCGTCAGCTTGCGGCCTTGCTTGCGTTCCAGGCTGCCGTCCAGGCGCAGATCTTTCAACATCGCTTTAAGCGCGATGCGGCCAGCGCCCTTGATTTGGAAGGCGCGCGCGATCTCGCGCTTGCCGACCGGTGTCGGGCTCTCGCGAATGAATTCGAGAATCTTGTCCCGGCTGGGCAGGGGAGGCTGCCCCGAGGGCCGGCGCGCGCTTTTGCCGGGCGGGGATTTTCTAGATTTCGGTTTCGGTTTCAGTGTCTTTACCGGGTTGTTCAGCCCGCCTTACGAGCGGCCTTTTTCTTCGCCGCGGCCTTTTTCTTCGTCGCCGGCTTCTTTTTCACCGCCTTCTTCTTCGCCGCTTTTTTCTTGGCTGGCTTCTTTTTCTTGGCCGCCTTTTTCGCCGGTTTCTTCGCCGGTTTCGAACCCATTTTCTCGACACGCGCGGCGATCAACTCGACGGCCTGATCGAGAGTAAAGCCATCGGGATCGGCATTCTTGGGTAAGGAGGCGATGACCTTAGCGTGTTTAACATAGGGACCGTAGCGCCCGCTGTGCAGGGTAATTGGCTTGCCGTCGCTTGGATGAACGCCGATTTCCTTACCCGAGCTGCCGCGCCGCGCCGGGGCCTCGGCGATGAGCGTCACCGCGCGGTTCAGGCCGATGGTGGTCACATCCTCGTCCACGGGGATCGACCGGTAGGTCTTGCCGTGTTTCACGTAGGGACCGAAGCGGCCCAGGCCCGCCAGGACCGGCTCCCGGTCATCGGGGTGCGCGCCGATGGTCCGGGGCAAGGCGAGCAGCGCCAGCGCCTTCTCCAAGGACACATCCTCAATGGCCCAGCCTTTGGGCAGGGAGCTTCGTTTGGGTTTTTCCTTGCCGGCGGGTTCGCCCAGTTGGACATAAAGTCCGAAGGGCCCCTTGCGCAGGGTGACCATGAGCCCGCTCTCGGGGTCGAGGCCGAGCTCTTTCGGCCCCGCCAGTTCGCCGTCTTCGCCGTTGCCGGCGACGGCCAGACTACGAGTAAAGCGGCACTCGGGATAATTCGAGCAGCCGATGAAGCCGCCGGTGCGCCCCAGGCGCAGGCCCAGGCGCCCGGTTTCGCAGGCGCGGCACAGGCGCGGGTCCTTATCCGGGGCCTCGGGATCCATGGGAAAGAAATGCGGCCCAAGATCTTCGTCCAGGGCGTCGATCACGGCGGTGATGGAAAGATCCTTGGTGCCCGCGACGGCGGTGCTGAAATCGGCCCAGAACTGGCGCAGGACTTCTTTCCAGTCCTTGCGTCCGCCGGAGATGTCGTCGAGTTGCTCCTCCATGCCGGCGGTAAAGCCGTATTCAACGTAGCGCTTGAAAAAGTTGCTGAGGAAGGCGGTTACCACCCGGCCCCGGTCTTCCGGCTGCAAGCGGCGCTTTTCCAAGCGCACGTAGTTGCGATCCTGAAGCACTTGGATGATCGAAGCGTAAGTCGAGGGCCGGCCGATTCCCAGTTCCTCGAATTTCTTGACGATGCTGGCTTCGCTATAGCGCGGCGGCGGCTGGGTGAAATGCTGTTCGGGCAGGACTTCCCGGCGCGAGATCGCTTCGCCGTCGGCGACTTGCGGCAAGCGCCGGTCGCTGTCGGAGTCTTCGCCGCCGTTTTTGGTGTCGTCGCGCCCTTCCTTGTACACCGCCAGGAAGCCCGGAAAGACGAGGACCGAACCATTGGCGCGCAGGCGCGCGGTGCCGCCCTCGGTATCGATATCGACAGCGACCTGGTCCAGGCGCGCGCTTTCCATCTGGCTGGCCAGCATGCGGGTCCAGATCAGATCGTAAAGCTTGCGCTGGTCGTCGTTGAGATGGCGGGCCATGTCGCGGGGGCCGCGCGAGAGCGAGGTCGGCCGGATCGCCTCATGCGCTTCCTGCGCGTTCTTGGCCTTGGTCTTATAGATACGCGGCGAGGCCGGCAGGTAGTCGGGTCCGAAACGCTCGCCGATAACCTGGCGGGCGCCCGCGATGGCCTCGCCGGCGACGGTTACGCCGTCGGTTCGCATATAGGTGATGAGGCCGACCGTCTCGCCGCCCAGCTCGATCCCTTCGTACAATTGCTGCGCGAGCCGCATGGTCCGGCTGGTGCCGAAGCCCAGCTTGCGCGATGCTTCCTGCTGCAGGGTCGAGGTGGTAAAGGCGGGATAGGGGTTGCGCCGCGCTTCCTTGCGCTGAAGCGAAGAGACGCGAAAGCCGGGCGCCGATTCCAGAACGCCGACCGCGGCCTGGGCCGCGGCCTCGTTTCCGAGGCTGAGTTTGTCCAGCTTTTCGCCCTTGAGGTGGGTCAGGCGGGCGGCGAAAGTCTCGCCCTTGGCATTGGCCACCTTGGCCTCGATGCTCCAGTACTCTTGCGCGCGGAAGACTTCGATTTCCGCTTCGCGCTCGCAGATTAAGCGCAGCGCCACCGACTGAACCCGCCCCGCCGAGCGGCTGCCCGGCAGTTTGCGCCATAGGATCGGCGACAAGGTGAAGCCAACCAGATAGTCGAGCGCGCGGCGCGCCAGGTAAGCGTCGATCAGCTCGCGGTTAAGTTCGCGCGGCTGCGACATGGCCTCCTGGACCGCCTTTTTGGTGATTTCGTAGAACACGATGCGCTGAACGTCGGTATCGCCCAGAACCTTGCGCCGGCGCAGTTCCTCGGCGATATGCCACGAGATCGCCTCGCCTTCGCGGTCCGGATCGGTCGCGAGGATAAGTTGTTCGGCGCCTTTGGTGGCCTGGGCAATTTCCTTCAGGTGCTTTTCCCCGCGCCCATCGACTTGCCACAACATGGCGAAGTCGGCCTCCGGATCGACGGAGCCGTTCTTGGGCGGCAGGTCGCGGACATGGCCCATACTGGCCAGCACCTTGTAATCCGCGCCTAAGTATTTGTTGATGGTCTTCGCCTTAGCCGGCGATTCGACGACAACGACCTTCATTATCGGTACAGTTCCAGGTTTCGGCATGAATGGGTTTTGGAAAGACGGCCCGCCCGCCCTAGTGAAATTACCCCACTAGATGCCGCTTGGGCCGCCGGCGATCGTGGCCACGCGGTTGCCGGGATGCCGGTCGATCCGGCCCGCCAGCTCCAACTCGAGCAGGACCATGCTCACGAGCGGGGGAGACACTTGGCATTGCCGGAGCAGTTCGTCAACCGCAACCGGAGTGGGACCCAGCAAATCCTCGATCTCCCGGCGGGCTAACGACAAGTCCGCGTCGTCCAGCGAATTGGCGGCGCCGGACAGGAATTCCGGCGCTTTACGCTCCATGGCGTGGGGGCCGCCCAGGGCGCTCAGCGCCTCGATTATGTCGGCGGCGCTTTCGATCAGGGTGGCGCCTTCGCGGATCAAGTGGTTGCAGCCGCGGGCCCTGGGGTCGAGGGGGGAGCCGGGCACGGCGAAGACCTCGCGCCCCTGTTCGCCGGCGAAACGGGCCGTGATCAGGGACCCGGAACGCGGGGCGGCCTCGACCACGACCGTCCCCAGGGAGAGTCCCGAGATCAAGCGGTTGCGCCGGGGAAAGTGGCGCGCTTGGGGCACCGTGCCCAGGGGCATCTCCGATACGATCGCGCCGACCGCCTTGATGGCATCGTAAAGCGCGGCGTTCTCTTTCGGGTAGATGACGTCCAGGCCGCCCGCGACCACGGCGACCGTGCCGCTGTCGAGTGCGCCTTCATGCGCGGCGGCGTCGATCCCGCGCGCCAGCCCCGAGGCGACGAGCCAGCCCGCCTGGCCCAATTCGGCCGCGATCTGGCGCGCCAGGCGGCGGCCGTTGGCGGAGGCGTTGCGCGCCCCGACCATGGCGACGCACTTGCGCTCCAATATATGGCCATGGCCCAGCACGCCGAGGATCGGCGGCGCGTCGTCGATGGCGGTCAAGGCGGTCGGGTAGGCGGGTTCGCTCAGAACCACGGCGCGGGCGCCCAGGGCCTCCAGCGCTTCCATCTCCGCCTCGGCGTCGGCCTTGGGGCAGATTTTCAAGGGCCCCTTGCGGCCGCCGCGCCGGGCCAGGCCGGGCAGGGCCTCCAGCGCCGCCGAGGCGCTGCCAAAGCGCGCCAAGAGTTGGCGAAAGGTGACCGGCCCCACGCGCTCGCTGCGGATCAGGCGCAGCCAGTCCAGGCGCTCGGCGCGGCTTAGCGTGCCGCCGGAAGGCGTAATCGGGGACGAGTCCATACGTTAGCTTGGGTTCGCTGTCATCGGTCCGTCAAGGCGTTAGGGACTCGGCGCGGATTTCTGCCCGATCTTCGACTCCTCGCCTTTCAGCAGGCGGCGGATGTTGGCGTGATGCCTGGCCCAGACCAAGAGCGCGACGATGGTGGCGAGTTGCACCAACTGCAAATCGCCCGTGAAGACCCACACGTAAAGCGGCGCGGCGGCGAGAGACAGCAGGGCCGAGAGCGAGGAATAGCGGAACAGGGCCGCGGCCAGAAGCCAGGTCGCGCAGGCCGCGAGGCCGGCCGGCCAGGCGAGCGCGAGCAGGACTCCCAGCGCCGTCGCGACGCCCTTGCCGCCCTTGAACCTGAGCCAGATCGGATAGAGATGGCCCAACATGGCGCCCAGGGCGGCGATCAGCGCCATATCGGGGCCCCAGTGGGCGGCGATCAGGACCGCCGCCGCGCCCTTGCCCGCGTCCAGAATAAGCGTCGCCGCCGCCAGGTCCTTGCGCCCGGCGCGCAGCACGTTGGTGGTGCCGATGTTGCCGGAACCGATCTTGCGGATATCGCCCAGCCCGGCGAGCCGCGTCAGCACCAAGCCGAAGGGAATCGAGCCCAGCACATAGCCGCCGGCCACGGCGGCCAGAAAATAGGGCCAGGCGAATTCCCAGGAAATCGGATCGGGCATGGTTTAGGTCACCGACTCATAAACAGAAGTTCGTCATCCCGGACTACGATCCGTGATCTTTGAGTAAGACCGGGTTCGCTACATCCCGAAGATCCCGGATCGTAGTCCGGGATGACGACGGAATTGGTAAATTACCTACTTCGCACCAGCCGCGCCGCCAAATCCCTCCGCGCGGTAGATCATGCGGCCATCGACCACGGTCGCCAGGGCCTGGCCGCGCACGGGATAGTCCTCGAAGGGCGAGTTCTTGGACTTGCTGAGGAACTTGTCCGGGTCGATCCGCCATGCGAGGTCCGGGTCGAAGATGGTCAGGTCCGCCGGCGCGCCCTTCGCCAGCCGCCCGGCATCCAGTTTCAAAATATCCGCCGGGCCGCGGGTGAGGCGGGCGAGCGCGTCGAGCAGACTCATTCGCTTGCCGTGGACCAGCGCCAGGGTCAGCGGCAGAAGCGTCTCCAGCCCGGCGATGCCGGGGGCGGCGATGGCGAAGGGCAGGCGTTTGGATTCCTGATCGTGCGGGCTGTGGTCGCTGGCCACCGCGTCGATGGTGCCGTCGGCCACGGCTTCGGCGACGGCTTCGCGGTCGGCCTCGGCGCGCAGGGGCGGCGACACCTTGGCGAAACTCCGGTAGTCGCCGACGTCGGCCTCGCTCAAGGCGAAGTAGTGGGGCGCGGTGTCGCAGGTCACGCGCAGGCCGCGCGCCTTGGCGCCGTGGATCGCCTTCAGGGCGGCGGCGGTCGAGACATGGGCGGCGTGGTAGCGCCCGCCGGTCAGCTCCACCAGGCGCAGGTCGCGCTCGACCATGATCGCCTCGGCGGCGGCCGGAATACCGGCCAGGCCAAGGCGGGTCGCGGCCCCGCCTTCGTTCATGACGCCGTCGGCCAGACTTGGATCTTCCGGGTGCTGGACGATGACCTGATCGTGGGCGCGGGCATAGCTGAGCGCCCGGCGCATGACCTGGGAGTCGGCCACGGCTTTCAGGCCGTCGGTGAAGGCGCGGGCGCCGAATTCGGCCAGCAGGCCGATCTCGGTGATCTCCTTGCCCTCCATGCCCCGGGTCACGGCGCCGTAGGTGTAGACCTTGACCAGCTTGGCCTCGCGGGCGCGCCGGGCGATGTATTCGACTCCGGCAACATCGTCGACCACCGGCTCGGTATTGGGCAGGGCGGCCATGGCGGCGATGCCGCCGCGCGCCGCCGCCAGGCCGGCGGTCTTGATGGTTTCCTTGTGTTCCTCGCCCGGTTCGCGCAACTGCACGCGCATGTCGACCAGGCCGGGCGAGAGGCAGGCGCCGGCGCAATCTATCGCCGCTATCCCCTCCGGCACGCCGCCGTTGAACAGGCGCGGTCCCAGATCGGCGATGCGCGCGCCCTCGGCCAGCAGGGCGCCGGTCGCGTCCAGTCCGCTGGCCGGGTCGAGCAGCCGCGCGTTGAGGTAGGCGGTGCGGCCGTTTCCGTTGCTTGCCGCGCCCATTATCCGCCGCCCGCCTGGGCGTTGTCGCGGCGCAGATCGCGGGTCAGGATATCCAGGCAGGCCATGCGCACGGCCACGCCCATTTCGACCTGGGCGCGTATCAGCGAACGGTCGATATCGTCGGCGACTTCGCTATCGATCTCGACCCCCCGGTTCATGGGTCCCGGGTGCATGATCAGGGCGTCCGGCTTGGCCGCCGCCAGCTTGTCGCGGTCGAGGCCGTAAAAATGGAAATACTCCCGGGTCGAGGGCACGTAGCTGCCGTGCATGCGCTCGGTTTGCAGGCGCAGCATCATGACGATGTCGCAGCCCTCGAGCGCGCGGCGCATGTCGAAGAAAACCTCGGCCCCCAGGCTCTCGATCTCCGTCGGCATTAAAGTGGGCGGCGCGACCGCGCGGACCTTCGCGCCCAGGGCCGTGAGCAGGTGGATGTTCGAGCGCGCGACCCGGCTGTGCAGGATATCGCCGCAGATCGCCACCACCAGACCGGCCAGGGAGCCGCGCCGGCGCCGGATGGTCAGGGCGTCGAGCAAGGCCTGCGTCGGGTGCTCGTGGCTGCCGTCGCCGGCATTGATGACGGCGCAATTGACCTTTTCGGACAGCAGCTTGACCGCGCCCGAATCCGGGTGGCGCACGACCAGCACGTCGGGATGCATGGCGTTCAGGGTCATGGCGGTGTCGATCAGGGTTTCGCCCTTTTTAATCGCGCTCCAGGCAACCGACATATTGATCACGTCCGCGCCCAGGCGCTTGCCCGCCAACTCGAACGAGGTGCGGGTGCGGGTCGAGGTTTCGAAGAAAAGATTGATCACCGTCAGGCCGCGCATGAGCGCGGTCTTCTTGGACTGGCTGCGGCTTAGCGCGACGTAACCTTCGGAAAGATCGAGCAGAACCCCGATTTCGTCCGCCGTAAGCCCTTCGATTCCGAGAAGATGGCGGTGGCCATAGCCGAGGGGGGAGGGAACGCTGGAAAAAGGAGTGCTCGAAGACGGGCTCATTAAAAGGGGTATATGACAGCGTGGCGGGAGTCTGGCAAGGCGGGAAAGAGGGGAGTACAGTCGGGACGCGATATGGAGCCGCGGGCGTTTGTCCGCTAGGCGCGAATCGCGGATCGGGATAAAATGAAAAGCGGTCGCCACCGCTCGCGGCCAAGAGATCGGGGATCATCGTCGAATGGGTGAGTTTGCGACACAGGAGCAATTGCCGCTCCTTGGCGACTCTCCGGAACCGAAGTCCGGAATTTGGCCCGCGCAATGGATCGCGGCGGCGATCGAGCGCCGCGATATTGTCGCGCAAGATCCAATCTCGCGAGATCAGATACAGCCTTCAAGCCTTGACCTCAGGCTTGGAAGTTTCGCTTACAAGGTGCCGGCCAGTTTCCTGCCTGGCCGCGAGATGACGGTCCAAGACAAGATCGACCTGCTCGGCGAGGAGAAAATCAGTATCGAAGACGGCGCCGTGCTGCGCAAAAGCGAAGTCTATATTGTCCCGCTGCAGGAATCCCTGCGGCTAAGGAAGCGGGTTTCCGGCGCCGCCAATCCCAAAAGCTCTACCGGCCGTCTCGATGTTTTCGCCCGGGTCATTACCGACTACGGCACGGAATTCGACACCATTCGCGAGCGCTACAACGGGCCGCTGTGGCTCGAGGTCGCGCCGCGATCGTTCAACGTCAAGGTTCGCCGGGGGTCCAAGCTGGCCCAAATAAGGCTGCGCCGCGGCTCTCCGCGATCGGGCGACGCGCTTTTGAAGCGCCTCAACGAGGAGATAAAAATTGTCCACGCCGAGGACGCGCCGGCGGATATCAAGGACAACGGTATCGCGCTTTCGGTCGATGTACGGGGCGACCCGGTAACGGGCTTGGTTGGGTACAAGGCGAGAAAAACCCATGAGTGCATCGATATCGACCAGGTGAACGCCTACGACGTGGATGCATTCTGGGAACGTATCTATAGGCCGGAACGTGGCGGAATTATTCTGCATACCGATGATTTTCACATCCTGGCGACCAAGGAAAGCGTGGCCATTCCCGACACCCACGCCGCCGACATGGTCGCCTACGATACCTTGGTCGGCGAGTTTCGCGCCCACTACGCCGGCTTCTTCGACCCGGGATTCGGATATTCGCCCGGCGGCCCGAACGGCGCGAAAATCGTGCTGGAGGTACGCTCGCACGAGGTCCCGTTCATGGTCGAACACGGCCAGAACGTCGGCCGGGTCATTGTCGAGCGCTTGGCCACCCCCACCGACCGGCCCTATGGGGCGGATATGGGCTCCTCATACCAGCGCCAGGGCTTAATGCTGGGCAAGCACTTCAAACGATAACCGGCGGGCTTAAGGACGAATGATCGTCATCCCGGACTACGATCCGGGATCTTTGGGTTGTTGCGAGTCCGGCCCTTACCGAAGATCCCGGATCGGGGTCCGGGATGACGGCGAAATGGGGATATTCGGCGTAAAGCACGATCCGGATAGACCGCCGGGGCGGGACGGTCAAGGCTGCGCTCTGTCATATTTTAAGTGGAGCGAAGTCTCATGGCCATGGGCGCGCGGGAATGGTTGTTAATCGTGGCCCTCAGCATCGTCTGGGGCGGCTCGTTCTTTTTTGTCGAGGTGGCGCTGACGGATTTGCCGCCCTTGACCGTGGTTTTGTGCCGGGTCGGCCTGGCGGCGATTGTCCTGCTGATCGTCATTCGGGTGAGCGGCCAGCGCTTGCCGCGCGATCTTGGCCTGTGGCTCGCCTTCCTGGTCATGGGGGCGCTCAACAACGCCATTCCTTTCAGCCTGATCGTCTGGGGCCAAGTCCATATCGATAGCGGCCTGGCGTCGATCCTCAACGCCACGACACCCCTGTTCACGGTATTGCTGGCCCATGCCGTGACCAGCGACGAGAAGATGACGGCGAACCGGGTCTTGGGGGTGCTGCTCGGCCTGGCCGGAGTCGCGGCTCTGATCGGGCCCGAGGCTTTGAGCGGTTTGGGCGTTGCTGGTTTCGCCCAGATCGCGATCCTGGGTGCGGCGGTCTCCTATGCCTGCGCCAGCCTCTACGGACGCCGCTTCCGTCACCTGTCCCCGGCCATCCCCGCCGCCGGGATGCTCTGCGGCTCGACGATACTGGTCCTCCCCATCGCGCTGATCGCCGAGCGGCCCTGGACCCTGAACCCCGGCTGGGACGCCATCGCGGCGGTCGTGGCCCTGGCCGTCGTGTCCACGGCGCTCGCCTACATTCTGTACTTCCGGATATTGGCGCTCGCCGGTTCGACCAACCTGATGCTGGTCACCTTCCTGATTCCAGTCAGCGCCATCCTGCTGGGCACGGTGTTCCTGGGCGAGCGCTTGGACTGGACCGCCATGGCCGGCATGGCCCTGATCTTCGCCGGCCTGGCCGCCGTGGACGGGCGCGCGGCAGCGGTGCTGAAACGCGCCTAAATCACACCGCGCGTTTTCAAATCGCTTAAATCCGAAGTGCTTAGGCCGAGCTCCTCACCTAGAACCTCGTCGGTGTGCTGGCCCATTTGGGGCGGCGGGTGGTGGTATTCGACCGGGGTTTGGGAGAACTTGATGGGGTTTCCAATCAGATCGACCGTGCCGCCCTCGGCCCCGGGGTAGGGCACGCGGACGCGCATGCCCCGTTCCTGGATTTGCGGATCGGCGAAGACCTGCTCCAGATCGTTGACCGGGCCGCAGGGCACGCCGAGGGCCGCGAGGCCTTCGAGCCATTCGCCTTGCGTCTTCTTCGCGGTGTGTTCGGGCAGGATGGCGTAGAGCGCCTCGCGGTTGGCGCAGCGCTTCGGGTTGGTGGCGAAGCGCGGATCGACGGGCAGCTCGGGCGCGCCGGCGAAGCCGCAGAACTTACGGAACTGGGAATCGTTGCCGACCGCGAGGATGAAGTGCCCGTCGGCGCTGGGCAGCACCTTGTAGGGCACGATGTTCGGGTGCTCGTTGCCCATGCGCCGGGGCACCTGGCCGGAGGTCAGGTAATTCAGCCCCTCGTTGATCAGCCAGGCGACCTGGGTGTCGAGCAGGGCGAGGTCGATGTGCTGACCGCCGGGCTTTCCTTGCGCGCGCATGGCGTCCCGGTGGCGCAGGGCGGCCAGGATCGCGGTCGAGGCATAGAGACCGCACACGACATCGGCGATGCCGACCCCGACCTTGATCGGGGCGCCGTCCGGTTCCCCGGTCAGGCTCATGATGCCGCCCATGCCCTGGGCCAGATAATCGTATCCGGCGCGAGGCGCATAGGGGCCGGTCTGGCCGAACCCGGTCACGGAGCAGTACACCAAGTCCGGAAACGCCGCCTTGAGATCGCCGTGACCCAGGCCGTACTTGGCCAGGCCCCCGGCCTTGAAGTTCTCGATCAGGATATCGCAGGTGCCGAGCAGGCGCTTGGCCAGGGCCTGACCCTCCGCCTGGGCGATGTCGAGGGTGACCGAGCGCTTGTTGCGGTTGGAGGACAGGTAGTAGGCGCTCTCATGGGTATCGGCGCCGCCCTCGTCCTTCAAATAGGGCGGGCCCCACTTGCGGGTATCGTCGCCCTCGCCGGGGCGTTCGATCTTGATCACCTCGGCCCCCAGGTCGCCGAGCAATTGGGTGCAAGTCGGTCCGGCCAAAATGCGGGTCAAATCGAAGACCCGCAGGCCGGTAAGCGGTCCGGACATGGAGATGAGTTCCTCGCGGCTGATATGCCTAAACGTTCGCGGCAAGATGGCGCGCGGCCGCGCCGGGCGTCAAGGCGGCAATAGTCTGGCCTAGCTAGCGAAGTTGTGACCCGCGCCGTGATCTCCGCGTGAGGATTTGACCGGCCCGGTTACCTATACTTTGATGACAAGATAGAAATTCGCGGCCCCGGCCGCGCCATGATGCGAGGGAGCATCCATGCGGACAATAACCTTGGCGGCTCTTGCGGCGGTCGTGTTCACGGCGGCGGCTCAGGCGGCGCCGTCGAAGCCGGAACGGGTGCGCGTGACCGGCGAAATTATCGATTCCTGGTGCTACCTGACCGAGATCATGTATCCCGAGGGTAGCGCCCATCATCTGTGCGCCATCTGGTGCGCCGCCGGGGGCATTCCGGTCGGCATCAAGGGCGACGACGGCAAGGTCTATACGGTGCTGAAGCTGGGCGCGGATTCAAGCAGCGTCGCCAACCCCGGTGTGATGGAAATCCAAAGCCACAAGGTCGAAGTCGACGCCGAACTCTATGTGCGCGACGGGATCAACTATCTCACCATCGGCCAGGTCGTGAGCGACGAGGGTATCGTCAACCTGACCCACGACGAATACGGCATACAGCCGTTCGGGGAGTAACGGACATGCGGCATTTGATTGGCGTTACCGCTATGGCCCTGGCGGTTTTATCGCCGGCCGCCCAGGCGGCGGAAAAGTGGGGTCTGCCCGGCGAGGAGGCGGTGCGCTTCGAAGCCAAGGTGGTCGATATTTTGTGCGAACTTTCCGGCGACTGCCCGGCCAATTGCGGCGGGGGCACGCGCCAGCTTGGGCTGCTTAACGATGAGGGCCGTCTGATATTGCCCATGAAAAATCAGGTGTTCTTCGCGGGCGCGGTGGACGAACTGATTGGCTTTTGCGCCAAGCGCGTGGTGGCCGATGGCCTGATGGTGACCAACAGGGGGTACACTTTCATGGCCTTGCAGTTCGTGCGCGAGGCGCCGGACGGGGCCTGGAAACGGGCCAATCGCTTCACGAACAAGTGGGCGGAGCGCAATAACGTCGCGGCGGACAGCGCCGCCGCGAAGCGGTGGTTTGAAAACGACCCCCGTGTGAAGGACCTGATCTCGCGCCACGGCAAACTCGGCCTCGGGCTCGATGCCGACAAAGAATTCTTGGGAGACTAAACCATGCGCCGCGTCGTGCTGAGCGTCTTTGCCGCGCTGGTCCTCGCCATTTTGCCTGCGGGAGCGGGGGCGCACGATCCCAAGCAGCATGACCGGGCGGCGCCCCTGCCGGTCGATCCGGGCGGGCCGTTCGAACTAATCGATCACACCGGCCGGCCGGTGAGCGAGCGGGATTTTCGCGGCCACCACATGCTGGTTTTTTTCGGCTACGCCAATTGCCCCGGTATCTGCCCAACCGGCCTGCGGGCCGTGGCCGCCGCTTTGGATATCCTGGGCCCGGAGGGAGAGGGAATCGCGCCGATCCTGGTGACCATCGACCCGGAGCGCGACACGGTGGCGGCCCTGGCCCCCGCAGTGGCCAAGATTCACCCGCGATTGATCGGCCTGACCGGCAGTTTCGATCAACTGAACGCCGCCGCCAAGGCCTACAAGGTTTCGGCCAAGCTGGTCGGCTGGACCTTGCAAAAACAACCGATCGTCGAGCACGGCTCTTTCATCTACCTCATGGGGCCGGAGGGCGAGTTCCTGACCCTGTTTCCGCCGATCATGGACCCGGAACGCATGGCGGTGGCGATTCGCGGTTACATCGGTTAGGGCGTTACGTCCCCAGGGCGTCCAGGGCGCCTTGCAGGATGTAGGCGGCCGCCATCTTATCCACGACCTGCCCCCGGCGCTTGCGGGTCATGTCCGCCTCGTCGATCAGCAAGCGCTGAATCGCCGCGGTGGATAGCCGCTCGTCCCAAAACGCCATGGGTAGGTCTATCTTGGCGATTTGTTCCAAGTTGGCGGCGAATTGGCGTACCGATTCGCACGCCCGGCCCTCGCTGCCATCCATGTTGACCGGCAGCCCCAGGATCAGGCCGCCCGCCTGGCGGTCCTCCACGACCCGACGCAGGGCTTCGGCGTCCTTGGTGAACTTGATCCGGCGCAGGGTTTCCAGCGGCGAGGCCACGCGAAGCGCAGAATCCGATATCGCCAGGCCAAGGGTTTTCTCGCCGACATCCAAGCCAAGCAGGCGGCGGCCCGGGGCCAGGAGGCCCGGCAGCGTATCGAGAGTGACGATCATCCTAAGTGTCCACAGGCCCTAGCCCTAGGTATTACCGCGATCTTTACCTTTCTGGTCTAGCGTGTCGCTGCCTCGATGCCAATGAAGGGATAGCGGGAATGGCGAAACCCGTGGGCCAAGAGTCCATAGAACGCGGAGCGGTTAGATCGATCTTGAGCGCGGCGGTTGTCCTGCTGGGCTTGCTCGGCGCGGTCGCTCCGGCATACGCACAGGCGGCCCGGCTGGATATCGGGGCGGTGTCGCGCAATCTGATTCCGCCGCGAATGCTTATCGGAGACTGGCTGACGATCATCAGGATCGATGACCGGCCGCAGCCCGTTCGCTTGCGGATCCACACGATCGAGCCGGGACAGACCGCCGGGAAACTGATCTATGCCAGTCCCAAACGCTGTACCGTCGATCTGGAGTACGGGGGGCCGAATGGCGACGAGCACATATTTTATATCGTGCCCTTCACCAATTGCTTTCGTTACGGCAAGGCGGACTATATCGCGCTGGTCGCCGCCGAGCCGGTTTCAGGGGCGTCCAGCGATCTGACCCGTCAGGCCGAGAACTACCGCAAGATGTCCCGGAATCAGGAAGCCAGCGCCGGCACCAGCGACGCCAGCTCGGGTAGAAAGGCGCCGCTCGAGGCACCCAAGATCGAGATCATGCAATATGTCGTCAATCTTGGCGGCGAGCGCGTCGAACTAGGCCTTCTGACGCGCCAGTAGGCGCCCAACGCCTCCCTCGCATTGCTTGCCGCCCGCTAGGCCGGGTGCTAGTTTCCTGCCGCTTTCGCACATAGCGCGGCCCCGGCCGGCGCGTGCGTTTCCAAACAATGGGGCGGGGTTCATGGCGGTCGACAAATCCACGGTCGCGCATATCGCTAAGCTGGCGCGTATCCGCGTTCCCGAGGCACGGCGGGAGGCGCTGGCCGGCGAACTCAACAGCATCCTGGGTTGGGTCGAACAACTCGGCGAGTTGGATACCAAGGGAATCGCGCCCATGACTTCCGTGGTCGAGGTGCGCCTGGCGAAGCGCGCGGATGCGGTGAGCGACGGCGGCTGCCGCGACAAGGTGGTCGCGAACGCGCCCGAATCCGAACACGGCTTTTTCGCCGTCCCCAAGGTCATAGAATAATGGCGCGCCTCAACGAGTTGACCGTCGCGGCGGCGCGCGATGGCCTGGCCAAGGGTGAGTTCTCGGCCACGGAATTGACGCAGGCCTCGATCGAGGCCATGGAATCGGCGCGGCCGCTCAACGCCTTCATCACCGAGACGCCGGCGCGCGCCCTGGACATGGCGCGAGCCTCGGACGCGCGCCGGGCCAAGGGCGAGGCGGGGGCGCTGGAGGGCATTCCGCTCGCGATCAAGGACTTGTTCTGCACCGAGGGCGTCTTGACCACCGCCGGTTCGCACATTTTGGATGGCTTCGTCCCGCCCTATGAATCGACCGTGACCGCTAATCTTTGGCGCGCCGGCGCGGTCATGTTGGGCAAGACCAACATGGACGAGTTCGCCATGGGTTCGGCCAATATCACCAGCTATTACGGCAATGTGGAAAACCCCTGGCGCGGCCAGGGCGATAACCGCGCGCTGGTGCCCGGCGGGTCGTCGGGCGGTTCGGCGGCGGCGGTCGCGGCGCGCATCGCACCGGGCGCGACCGGCACCGATACCGGCGGCACGATCCGGCAACCGGCTTCCATCACCGGATTGGTCGGAAAGAAACCGACTTACGGGCGCTGTTCGCGCTGGGGCGTGGTCGCCTTCGCGTCCTCCCTCGATCAGGCCGGGCCCCTGACCCGCGGTGTGCGCGACAGTGCGATCATGCTGGGCGCCATGGCTGGGCACGATCCTAAGGATTCGACCAGTGTCGATATACCCGTGCCCGACTACGAGGCGGCGCTCACCGGCGATGTGCGCGGACTGAGAATCGGTATTCCCAAGGAATACCGCATGGACGGCATGCCGGACGAGATCGAAGCCTTGTGGCGGGACGGGATCAAGTGGCTGGAGGCGGCGGGCGCGACGACCGTCGATATCAGCCTGCCCCATACCAAGTACGCGCTGCCCGCCTATTACATCGTCGCCCCGGCCGAGGCCTCGAGCAACCTGGCCCGCTACGACGGTGTGCGCTACGGCTTGCGCGTGCCCGGCGCGACCCTGGACGAAATGTACGAGGCGACCCGGGGCGAAGGCTTCGGCGACGAGGTTAAGCGCCGGGTCATGATCGGCACCTATGTCCTTTCGGCCGGGTACTACGACGCCTATTACAACAAGGCGCGCCGGGTCCGCACGCTGATCCTTCGCGATTTCACGCAAGCCTTCGAAGATGTCGATGCCATCTTGACCCCGACCGCGCCCTCGGCCGCCTTCGCCATCGGCGAGCGCATGGACGATCCCATCGCCATGTATCTGAACGATATCTTCACGGTCCCGGCCAATCTTTCCGGCCTGCCCGGTATTTCGGTCCCGGCGGCCTTGACCGGTAACGGCCTGCCGCTCGGCCTGCAGGTTATCGGCCGTGCCTTCGATGAGGAAACCATGCTGCGTGTGGCCGGTGTCCTGGAAGACGCCGCCGGCTTCGACGCGCTGCCCGCGTTTGTCGCCGGGCGGTAGGAAATAAATTTTACCACGAAGACGCAAAGACACGAAGGCTGCGCGAAGAAATTTGTTTCTGGGAATCCGCATGAATGAAGACCGGCGCGCTGTTTACGATCCAACTAGGAATTATGCGGTAAATTCTTTTCTTCTTCGTGTCTTCGAGTCTTCGTGGTGAAACCTTTTGTTTGGTTTGAGTGACTTGTGAGCGGAAAGTTATGTCCATGATCCAAGGTAAAACCGGCGAGTGGGAGGTGGTTATCGGGCTGGAGGTCCATGCCCAGGTGATCGCCGAGTCGAAGTTGTTTTCCGGCGCCGCGACCGCCTTCGGGGCCGAGCCTAACACCCAAGTCTCCCTGGTCGACGCGGCCATGCCGGGCATGTTGCCGGTGCTGAACGAGAAAAGCATCGAGCAGGCGGTCAAGACCGGCCTGGGCCTCAACGCCAAGATCAATCTTAATTCCGTATTCGAGCGCAAGAACTACTTCTATCCCGACCTGCCCCAGGGTTATCAGATCTCGCAGTACCTGGAACCCATCGTGGGCGAGGGGGCCTTGACCCTCGACCTGCCCGACGGCTCGGTCAAGGAGGTTGGGATCGAGCGCCTGCACCTGGAACAAGACGCGGGCAAGAGCCTGCACGACCAGCATCCGAGCCAAACCTATATCGACCTCAACCGCTCCGGCGTCACCTTGATGGAGATCGTGTCCAAACCCGATATGCGCTCCGCCGAGGAAGTGGGCGCCTATCTGGAAAAGCTGCGCTCGGTCCTGCGTTATCTCGGCACCTGCACCGGCAACATGGAAGAAGGTTCCATGCGCTGCGATGTGAACGTGTCCGTGCGCCGCCCGGGCGAAGACCTGGGCACCCGGACCGAGACCAAGAACGTGAACTCGATCCGCTTCGCGAAGCTGGCGGTCGAGCACGAAGCCAAGCGTCAGGTCGCGGCGATCGAAGACGGCGGCGAGGTGGTTCAGGAAACACGGCTCTTCGATCCGAACAAAGGCACGACGCGCGCCATGCGCGGCAAGGAAGAGGCACACGACTACCGCTATTTTCCCGATCCCGATCTGCTGCCTGTGGTGTTGGATGCCGGCTGGGTGGCGGAACTCAAGCGCGGCTTGCCCGAATTGCCGGATGCCAAGAAAACGCGCTTCATCGCCGACTTTGGATTAAGCGCCTACGATGCCGGGGTTCTGGTTGCCGAGCGCGAAACGGCGGCGTACTTCGAGTCGGCGGTAGCCGGAGGCGGCGCGCGCGATGCCAAGCAGGCGGCTAACTGGGTCACCGGCGCGTTGTTCGGGGCCCTCAACCGCGAGGGCGTGGAAATCGGGGCGTCGCCGGTGGACGCGGACAAGCTGGGCGGACTGCTCGACCTGATTCAAGACGGGACCATATCGGGGCGCATCGCCAAGGACGTCTTCGACGCCATGTGGGAGAGCGGCAAGGACGCCGCCGCCATCGTCGAGGAAAAGGGCCTGAAGCAAATCTCCGACAGCGGCGCCATCGAGGCCATGTTGGACCAGGTAATCGCCGATAATCCGGGCCAGGTCGAACAGTTCAAATCCGGCAACGAAAAGGTGCTCGGTTGGTTCGTCGGTCAGATCATGAAGGCGAGTCAAGGCAAGGCGAACCCCGCCATGGTCAACCAGCTTCTGCGGAAAAAACTAGGCTGAGAATAAAACGATGCGGCATGACATGGCGGTGCTTGCAAGAAGCGCGTCCATGGTTAGTGTGGCCACGCGATCGCCGACATAACCGTTATCGTGACCGGAAGTGATCCGGGTATCCATTGAGCCGTGTTTTTATATATATGCGGACCGAACCGCCAGAGAGTTACCATGCCCAATAAAAAGAAACCCCCGAGGATCCTCTATAACTGCGACAAGTGCCCCGCGTACTGTTGCTCCTATGCCCGCATCGTCGTCAAGAAGAAGGACATCGCGCGCCTGGCCGAACACTTCGGCGTGGATGAGGAAAGGGCGCTCAAAAGGTTCACCAAGAAGGGCCACGACAAGGGCGAGATCATCCTGCGCCATCAAAAAGACGAGCATTACGGCACCATCTGCCGCTTCATCGATTCCGAGACGCGCGGATGCACGGTCTATAAGGCACGGCCCAAGATCTGCCGGGAATTTCCCGGACCGGGGCATTGCGGCTATTACGATTTCTTGAAGTTCGAACGCCGTACCCAGGAAGACAAGGACTACGTCTCAACCACCTGGAACCACGATTAAACCTCGCCGCGCCACGGCTTTTTTCGCCATCCCGGACTTGATCCGGGATCTTTTCATAGACCGAGACTCGTGATTGGCCGAAGGTCCCGGATCAAGTCCGGGACGACGAAAGAGGTTAGGTGAAATCCAACAAGCTGGGATTAGCTGCGAGGGCGGATCAACTCGCCCAGGCGCCGGCGTTGCTTGCCTTGGGCGTCGAAATTACCGGGCGCGAGCCAGGCCTGGAACGCCGCCTTGATTTCAGGCCAGTCCTTATCGGTCATGGCGTACCAGGCGGTGTCGCGGTTGCGGCCCTTGTACATCGTGGCCTGACGGAACAGGCCTTCGTGGCGGAACCCTAGCCGTTCGGCCGCCGCGCGCGAGGGGGCGTTCAAGGCGTCGCATTTCCATTCGTAGCGCCGGTAGCCAAGGTCGTCGAAGACCCGTGCCATCATCAGGAACATGGCCTCGCTCGCCGCCGGGGTCTTTTGCAGGGGCGGGGCGAAGTTGATGTGCCCGACCTCGATAACCCCGTTCTCAGGATCGATCCGCAGATAGCTTGCCACGCCCGCCGCCGTGCCCGTGCGTTTATCGATCACCGCGTGAAACAGGGGATCGTCGCTCAGGGAACCCGCCGTCGCCCAATCGCGATAAGAGGCCAAGTCATGGAAGGGGCCATAGGCCAGGTAAGTCCATATGCGAGACTCGGTGTCGCGCATGTTCGCGTCATGTAGCTCCGCCGCGTGTCGATCCGGGTCCAGCGCTTCGACTCGGCAGAAGGCTCCGTCCATGGCCGCGCGCGGCGGCCGCGGGCGCGGTGTCCAATCTTGCACTGGAAAACCGATGGGTTGATTGAGATGGTTGAGGTCCGGGTTCAATCGATGGTCAACTTCAGGTGTCCGCACTTGCGATAGAAGGTGCAGGGCTTGATCGCGCGGGCGCCGAATTCACCGCCGTCGGGGATACGCGACCAGGTGCCTTCCTTGTGCTCCTTGCCGTCGAACTTGAAACCGCCCTTGGTCACGTAGACCTCGACGCCGCCAGGGAATTCCCGGCGCGGCAGCGTCGCCCCGGCTGATATGTGAACCAAGTCCATGGTCTCGGGATGGGCGCTGTGCCGGTACAGGGACAGGATATCGATGCCGGGCACCGGTCCTGGTTTCCATTTTGCTTTTCCGGTATCGATGACAACGTGACTGCGCCGCTCGCCCCCGAACTGGCGCAGCTTGACGAAGATTACGCAGCCCTTGAGCGATCGCGGCGCGTGGCGGAACCCGGGCGGATTGAGCAGGTAGGTGCCGGCCGGGTAGTCGCCGTGTTCGTCCGAGAAGACGCCCTTCAACACCAGGATTTCCTCGCCTTCGGGGTGGGCGTGCTCGGGAAAGTTCGATTTCGCGTCGTAGCGCACGATCGAGGTGACCCGGCTTTGCTCGCCGCCGAAAAGATCGAGGCGTTTGCGCCAGACGCTCGGGCTTGGGCTGGCCTGCCAATCCATGGCGGCGGTGTCCACGAAGGCCGGGCGTTCGAGATCGGCGTTGAGTGCTTGATCCATGTCCCCACATAAGCGTGATGCCGGTGTTCTGTCTAGGGCCTGTGGACAATTAGGATGCCGTCGCGGTTGGGCCAAAATTACGCCAGGGTAGGAGCGAGGACGCAGGACATGCAGAGCATATTCAAGGACGAGCGACGCGGCCTCGCGTCATTTTGGCCCAATCCCGTTGGGACGGGCCGGATTATCCCACCCGCCGCGTCGCGAACGGCTTGTGGGGGGCCTGCCACACGGCGCCGCCCGCTCCTAACGGGTGGGATAATCCGATCCCGCCTCGGCGGCATCCTAAGTGTCCACAGGCCCTAGTGGCGGGCTGTGAATAACCGGTGGTCTTGTTTTTTGCCGGTTCGCGTGCCTCACTCGCCACCAAGCGCAAAGCCACTCGCACGGGAGTTAAACACGAATGATCGATCTTTACACTTGGCCGACGCCCAACGGGCACAAGATCCATATCATGCTGGAAGAGACGGAGCTTGCCTACAAAGTCATCCCCATCGACATCGGCGCCGGGGACCAATTCGAGCCGGAGTTCCTGAAGATCAGCCCGAACAACAAGATGCCGGCGATCGTCGATCCCGAGGGGCCGGACGGGAAGCCGATTTCCCTGTTCGAATCCGGGGCGATCCTGATTTATCTGGCGGATAAGACCGGCCAATTCCTATCGCGTGAGCCGCGCGCGCGCTACGAGACGCTGCAATGGCTCATGTTTCAGATGGGCGGCGTCGGGCCCATGCTCGGCCAGGCGCATCATTTCCGCATCTACGCGCCCGAGAAGCTGGATTACGCCTTCGACCGCTATACCAACGAGGCGAAACGGCTTTATGGGGTCCTCGACCGCCGCCTGGGGGAGTCCGCCTACCTGGCCGGCGACGACTACACCATCGCCGATATGGCGACCTTTCCCTGGTTGCGCTCGCACGAGAACCAGGGTGTCGACCTGGGAGAGTTTCCCAATGTGAAACAGTGGTTCGAGGGTATCGCCGCCCGCCCGGCGGTCGAGCGCGGCGTTCAAGTGCTGGCCGATCGACGGCGCCAGGGGCCCATAGACGACAAGGCGCGCGAGGCGATGTTCGGGGCCGCGCAGTATCAGCGGCGCTGAGACGCTGGCCGCGCGGAACTCGCGACGGGTTGCGCTAGGTCAATTCGTGGCCGCTAAGACTGGCGCTACAATGTCAATGGGAAATTTATGAGGGGTTTAAGAGGGGCTAGTCAGCATCTCCAGATCGGGAGGGCGAGACAATGGCCGAGAATGTCGTACGCGAAACCGTCGGCGTATTCCACGACGAGGCGTCGCTGCAGAACGCTGTCGACGAAATGCTCATTTCAGGATTCGACCGTTCGAGCTTGAGCCTGCTCGCGAGCCAGCACGCGGTCGAAGAAAAGCTGGGCCACAAATACGATAAGGTGGACGAACTCGAGGACGACCTGTCGATCCCGCGGACGGTCTATATTAGCAAGGATTCGCGGGTCGAGGCCGAGACCGCGGTCGTCAGCGGTTTGGCCTACGTCGGGGCGCTGGGCACGGTCGGCGTGATCGTGGCCAGCGGCGGGACAATCGGTGTGGCCGTCCTGGGCACGGCGGTGGCGGCCGGTGTGGGCGGCCTCATTGGCGGCGTCCTGGCCAAGTTCATGGACCAACACCATGCCAAGCACCTGCAGGAGCAGCTCGACCGTGGCGGCCTGCTGTTCTGGGTCGCGACCCACGGTAAGGATCAGGAAGACAAGGCACGCGCCATTCTGGAGCGCTGCCGGGCCGGGCACGTCCATGCCCACGACCTGCCGGCACCCTCCTCGGCCATGGCCGGCGGTGAGTCCTACGATCTGAGCTTTATGAAGCGCTTGGGCATGTGATTGGTGCCGCCGCGGCGCCGGAGGGCCCGTAGCGAGATAATCCCACGCTTGGCTTTCCGCCCGCCGCCGGGTAACCCTGGCGTATGAGCGAAGAATCGAAGCTGAAGCCCGCGACTCTTTTAGCCCACGGCGGCCGGCGGCCGGAGGACGATAACGGCGACGTGGCGCCGCCGATTCATCCTTCGACCAATTACGCGCGCGGCGAAGATTACGGCTTGATCAATCCGGCGGCCGGTTATAGCCGCGATTCCAATCCCGGTTATCCTCCGGTCGAAACCTTGCTGGCCCGCCTGGAAGGAGGAGCGGAGGCGATGCTTCTGGCCTCCGGCATGGCCGCCGCCGCCGCCGTGGTTCAGGCCCTGCGGCCGGGCGATCACATCGTCGCGCAAAAAGTCATGTACTGGGGCGTGCGCGACTGGCTGATCGGTTTCTGCGCCGATTGGGGGCTCGGTCTCGACCTGGCCGACGCGGCCGATCCGGCGGCCCTGGCGGGCGCGGTCAAGCCGGGGCGGACCAAGCTGATCTGGATCGAAACGCCCTGCAACCCGACCTGGGACGTGGTCGATATCGCTACCGCCGCCGAGGTCGCGCACAAGGCGGGCGCCCGCTTGGTCGTCGATTCGACCGTGGCGACGCCGGTCCATTGCCGGCCCATGGACTATGGCGCCGACATGGTCATGCATTCGGCGACCAAGGCGCTCAACGGCCACGGCGATGCCGTCGCCGGGCTGCTGGTCACCGCCCGCGCCGATGAATTCTGGACCAGGGTTCGCGCCAACCGGGCCCTGGGCGGCGCGGTTCTCGGCCCCTTCGAGGCCTGGCTGTTGCACCGGGGTTTGCGCACCTTGCACCTTCGCGTGGAACGGGCCAGCGCCAACGCGCTGGCTATCGCCCGGCACTTCGAGGGGCATGGAAGTCTCGAAGCTGTGCTCTATCCGGGCTTGGAGAGCCACCCCGGTCATGCCACCGCCAAGGGTCAGATGCGGGGCGGCTTCGGCGCCATGTTGAGTTTTCAGGTCAAAGGCGGCGCCGCCGAGGCCTTGGAAGTGGCCGGCCGGTGCCGTCTTGCCGTGCGCGCGACGTCGCTGGGCGGGACCGAAAGCCTGATCGAACACCGCGCCAGTGTCGAGGGAGCGAACTCTCCGGTTCCGGCGAACCTGCTGCGCCTTTCCATCGGTATCGAGGATGTGGGCGACCTGATCGCCGATCTCGAACAGGCGCTTAACGGAATTTAATTGTCAGAGGACGGATATGACCATCGAGCTTTATACCTGGAGTACGCCCAATGGCCGCAAGGTCTCCATCGCCTTGGAGGAGATGGAACTGTCTTACACGGTTCATCCCGTAAATATTGGCAAGGACGAGCAGTTCGCGCCGGCGTTTCTGAAAATCAGCCCGAACAACAAGATCCCGGCCATCTTGGACCGGGAAGGGCCGGACGGCGTGCCGCTCAGTGTCTTCGAAAGCGGCGCGATTCTGATCTACCTGGCGGAGAAGACGGGCCGGTTCCTGCCCCGGGCGCCGGGCGCGCGCACGGCGGTCATGGAATGGCTGATGTTTCAGATGGGAAATTTCGGGCCCATGCTGGGCCAGGCCCATCACTTCCGGCGTTTCGCCAAGGATAAGATTCCCTATGCGATCGAACGATACTCCAACGAGGCCAGGCGCCTTTACGGGGTCATGGACAAGCGCCTGGGCGAGGTTGAGTATCTGGCCGGGGATTATTCCATCGCCGACATGGCGACCCTGCCCTGGGTGGCGCGCCATCCCTGGCAAGGCATAGAGTTGCCTGATTTCCCGAATGTGAAGCGTTGGTACGATGCCCAGGCCGCGCGCCCGGCGGTTCAGCGCGGAATGGCCATTCCTCAGGGCATGGCGCCCGGTTGGACACCGCCCGATCCCTGATAGGAGAGGGTAGCTAGGGTAGCTAGGTAGCTAGGCCGTGGCGCGGCGGCGTCCCCTGCCGCGCTTGGCAAAGGCCGCGACGGTTCCGCCGTCGGACGTCGAGGCGCCGCCGGACATCAGTGTTTTCAGTTCTTGGCGGCAAGCCTCCAGGCATGTCGCTTCGCGCGTATCCTCGCGGTCATGGACTTCCATGCAGCTCAGCTTTATCTCAACGAGGTCGAGCAAGGTCTCGACGACGCGCCTGGACAAGGCCATGGTACCCCCTGCGAATTGATGTTTCGACGAGGTAAGAGTGCCCGTCCTTTGCTTAACAAGTAATCAACGGCGGCAAGCAAAATCGCACTCCCTACCTTGTTGATTCCGAACATAAAACGCGCTGCTTGTTTGCATCTTTACGGGCCCTAAAGGGGCGCTGCCGTATTTTTCGGGTTCGCCGTGACACAAAACGGGATACGGCGTTTCCACCGCCACCGAAAAGATATAGGCCTCGACATGCGACAAACCATTGTTCTTCCGCTTCTCTCCGACATCTTGGTCGCGAACCCGGCGCCGAAGTACGACCGGCGCTTGTCCGACAAGATATTGGCGGCCTTCGCCCATGCCTACGAGGTCGGTGAAAGCGGTGTCGCGGCCCGCCTGCACCGGGCCTTGGAAGAGGCGGAGCAAATCGCCGCCGCCGCGCACCCGCAGCGGCGCTCAGGTACCGCACTGGATCAAGCAAGCTTGCTGGTGGAATTCGTCGATGCCCGCAATGCGTACAAGAGCGCCGCTCAACGCAACCCCAGCGACGCCGAAGAGCTGGACCGCACCAGCCGCGAGATGCTGGAAGCCTATCGCCGCTGGAGCGACAGTTAGCGCGATAACGGTTCATAGCCTAGGCTAGTACCCGATTATCCAGGCCCTAGAACCGTTCGCTGTCGCCCGGGGTCTTGGGCGTGGGAGATGCCGCCAGGGCGCCGAAGATGGACTCGATTTGCATCGCGACCTGGAACAAGCCCATTTGCCCGGGCCGGACATAGCCTTCGGCGGTCTGGAATTCCAGCATGGCCAGAAGCGTGTTCCAGTAGCCGCCGAGATTAGCTAGCACGATGGGCTTGTCGTGAAGGCCCAATTGTTTCCAGGTCAGTATCTCGAAGGTTTCGTCCAGGGTGCCCATGCCGCCGGGCAGGGCGCAGAAGGCGTCGGAACGCTCGAACATGATGCGTTTGCGGGTGTGCATGGAATCGACCACGATCATCTCGCTCACGCCGCCATGCGCCACTTCGCGGGCCATGAGAATCTCCGGGATGATGCCGGTCACGCGCCCGCCGGCGGCCAGGGCGCCATCGGCCAGGGCCCCCATCATGCCGACATGGCCGCCGCCGAAGACGATTTCGATCCCCCGTTCGGCGGCTTGGCGGCCGGTTTCGCGCGCGGCGCCCAGGTGCTGGGGGTCGACCTCGCTGGACGATCCGCAATAGACGCAAAGCGAACTCACCTCAGACATCGCGGTCCCTTTCGTTGTTCACTGTTTCGTGAATTTAGTGCCGATAGGCACTTGAAAGCACAAGATAACGTGGCACGGGCTGGACGGCCAATATCGGGACCGATACCCTGACGTCAAGTTCCGGGGCGATTGTATCTGGAGTTTTGTCCGGAGCGCCCACCACCAAAAAACAAGAGGGAGTACCTATGAGGAAAGCTATTTTCGCCGTTATTTTGGGTTTGGCCACCGTGACGACGGCGCAAGCCTTTGCCGCGGATGAGCCGGGGAACGTTATCAAGTACCGCCAGGCGGTCATGAAGGCGATCGGCGGGCACACCGGGGCCATTGCCGGCGTGGTCAAGGGCGAGGTCAGTTTCGCCGGCGATGTCGCCGCCCATGCGCGGGCTATCCAGGAAATGAGCCAACTCGTCGCGCACCTGTTTCCCAAGGGCACGGACAACGAGTCCCAGGCCAAGAACCGGGCGCTGCCCGCGATTTGGGCCGAGCCGGCGAAGTTCGACGCGGCGGTGAAGGCTTTCCAGGCCGCCAGCGCCAATCTGGTCAAGGTCGCGCAAGCCGGCGATCCCTCGGCCTTCGGCGGCGGTCTGCAACAACTCGGCAAGTCCTGCGGCGGATGCCATAAGCCCTTCCGGGCGGAAAAGAAATAAACGCCGGCCTCCGGTGATCTGGCGCGCGGGCCCATGGGCCGGCGGCGGCCGGTCCTATATCCGGGCGGCCGCCGTGCTGTTGGTTCTGGGTTTGGGGTCCGTGGAGCCCGCGCGGGCGGCCGGCGACGAATCGGCCATTGTTCGTGGCGAATACATCTTCCGCGCCGCCGGCTGCCAAGCCTGTCATACGGATAGCAAGAACAAGGGCGCGCCCCTGGCCGGCGGGCGCGCCTTGGCGACGCCCTTCGGCATCTTCTACTCGCCTAACATCACTCCGGACCCGGTTCATGGGATCGGGGCCTGGTCCGACGACGAATTCATCGCCGCCTTGCGCAAGGGGCGGGCCCCGGACGGCCGTCACTACTATCCGGCGTTTCCCTATCCTTCCTATACGGGTATGAACGCGCGCGATATGCGCGACTTGAAATCTTATCTGTTCTCCCGCCCGGCCGCCGCGACGCCGAATCGGGCCCACGATTTGAAGTTTCCCTTTGGATACCGCTTCACCCTGTGGCCCTGGAAACTATTGTTCTTCACAGAGGGATATCGGGTCGAGGATCCGGACCAGGACGCGCGATGGAACCGGGGCGCTTACCTGGTCGAAAACCTGGGGCACTGCGGCGAGTGCCACACGCCGCGCAATTTCCTTGGCGCCGCCGACCGGGAACGGCGTTTGTCCGGGAACCCGGCCGGCCCGGACGGCAAGAAAGTGCCGAACATCACCCCTCATTCAGATCAGGGTATCGGCGGCTGGAGCGAAACGGACTTAACTTACTTTCTAAAATCCGGGTTTTTGCCGGACGGTGATTTCGCGGGCGGCGCCATGACCGACGTGATAGAGGAAAGTACAAGTTACCTAAATGACGAGGATCGCGCGGCAGTCGCTAGTTATTTGTTTAGCTTACCCCCCATCGCCCGCCTAGGGTCGGGTTCTCAGGCAGAGTGAGCCCGAAAAGACGTGGCCGCTAAGCGAGATTGCGCCTGACCGGCCCGCGCACTAGGTTGTCGTCCAGCATTTAGAGGACGCGCACCAGGTTGTCGTCCAGCATTTAGAGGATTCGAAGTTGAATCGTACCGGACTCATTATCGGCCTGGCCGTTCTTATCTTGTTTGGCGCGCTCGGTTACTTCTGGTTCGAGCGCGCTGAACCCGGCACGCCCATCGCCGCCCAGGTCGAGTTGGCGAAACCGCCCGAGACCCAGGCGGTGCCCGTGCCGCAGCCGGAATCCGCTCCTAGCCCGGTTATCTCCCAGGCGCCCAAGCCCGCGCCGGAACCTCAGGCCGCGCCGGCGCCAAAGCAAGATAGTCAAGAGGCCGTCGCGCGCGCCGCGCCTCAGGAACCGGCGCCCGCCGTCCAGGCAACAGAGGAGCCCGTCGCCGCGAAGCCGAGCGTGGAAACCCGCGAAGTCGCGCCGCCCCGCGAAACGGGCCTGGTGGCGGTTCTGCCAAGTTTCGATGTCGTGAGGGTGGAGCCGAGCGGTGAGGCGGTGGTGGCCGGCCGGGCCACGCCCGGCAGTACCGTGCGCCTGATCGACGGGACGCTCGGCCTGGCCGAGGTCTTGACCAATGAAAACGGCGAGTGGGTCATCGTCCTGCGCGAGCCGCTCGCGCCCGGTGCCCATGAACTCAGCTTGGAATCCCGCCTGACCTCCGGCGAAATTTTGTTGTCGGAAAACATCGTCGTCTTGAACGTGCCGGCGCCGGCTCTGGTCGCCAAGACGCAGCCACCGCCTGCCGCCGCCCCGGTCCCGCCGGCCGCCGCCCCGGCACCGCCGGCCGCCGCCTCGGCTCCCGAGATCGCCGAGCCGGTCCTGGCCCAGGCACCGCCGGCCGCGGCACCAGCCCCAGCCACCCAAACCGCCGCACCGGCCCCCGCGAAGGCCCATGGGATCGCCGCACCGGACCCCGCGCCGGCAGTCGAGTCCGCCGAAACCAGCGGCTCCAGTGCGAGCCCGGTTCCGGAACCCGCGAGCGCCAGCCCGGCGGTGGAAACCTTGCGGCCGCTTGCCGTGCTCATGCCGCGCTCGGGCATGGGAGCCATCCGGATCATTCAGGCGCCGGAGCCGGTTCCAAGAAATCTGGGCGACAAGGCGCTGTTACTCGAGACCGTCGATTACGACGATCGCGGCCGTGCCGTGATCGGTGGCCGCGGCGCGGCGGGGGCCGTTTTGCTATTGTATTTGGATGACCGCCCGGCGGGACGTGCGGTGGTTGGGGCCGCTGGTCGCTGGCGCGCGCAATTGGACGGTGAAGTCCCCTTCGGCGTGCATAGCCTGCGTATCGACCAGGTGAACGAGACCGGCAAGGTTGTCGCGCGCGTCGAGTCGCCGTTCTCCCGGGCGAACCTCGTGGCCGCCGTGGGCGACGAGATGGCCGTGATCGTGCAGCCTGGAAATAGCCTGTGGCGGATCGCCCGGCGTATTTACGGCCAGGGCGTGCGTTACTCGGTCATTTACGCCGCCAATCAAAACCAGATCGGCGATCCCGACCTCATATATCCGGGTCAGATATTCATGGTGCCGGCGCAAAATTGAGCATCCGCAGGCCGCGCGCCGGTTTAAGGAACTTAGGCTTTCAGGGCCGGAGGCCCCGGTTCGAGGCCCTGGGGCGCCAGCATGACCTCATGCAAAAGGTCCAGGTAAGGCTTGAAGTCGAGCAGGATCGCGGTCAGCGCCGTGAGGACCGCGGTGGGCGTTAGCAGCGCCGCCGGTTCCATCCGCGCCGTGAGATGCATGTCGGAGGTGTCCGAGATGTCGATTCTGCCGCGCGGCAGGTCCTGGGCCGCCCTGACGATCTGTCTTGTCAGCCGCCGCCGTTCGCCGATTTCGGCCCGGTATGGCAGCTTGCCGAGCTCCGCGTCCAGGCTGATCCGCCCGTCCGTTCCGGGTTCGACCTTGGCTATGAAATCGATGCCATTGTAGGAGAAGCCGAACGAGATCGGCGCGCCATCGGGACGCGGCCGCAGGCGCCCGTTTTCGTCGATCTCGAAGTCCCCGAGCTGAACTTGCCCGTCCGATTTGGCGGCCAGGGCCACCGTGTCCCGAAGATGCCCGGGCTCGGCCGTGGGATTCGCGTCGTTTTCCGGGCTCGAAGAGGCCAATCTTCTCTCCTTGCGTGGTGTCCCGACTGCGGTAACACGCTCGGGCTTAAGGTAGAGTAAAATCGGTGCCGATTGCGCTTCGGCGTGTATACCTTATCTTATCCGCCAAGCTGAACGGGCCCTGGGCCCGCCAATCCCTGGATCGAACCGAACGAGGCCGTATATTGCTGAAGGATTTTTTCGTACCGATACATCGCGCCGGGTGGCCTTTCATAGGCGCCAGCGCCGTCGTGGCCCTTGGGTTGTTTCTGTTTTTCCCGCCGCTGGCTTGGCTCGCCGTTTTGATAACGGTCTTTATCGTCTTTTTCTTCAGGGACCCACCGCGGTACGTACCGGTCCGCGAAGGCCTCGCTGTAAGCCCGGCGGATGGTTTGGTCACCTCGGTCGCGCAGGTGGCGCCGCCCGCCGAACTCGACATGGGGAGCGAAGTCGTCACGCGCATTAGCGTGTTTCTTAGTGTTTTCGATGTACACATCAACCGCGTTCCCTGTGACGGGACCATCACGGCCCTGAAATATCACCACGGTAAATTCGTCAACGCGGCGCTCGATAAGGCGTCCGAGGAAAACGAGCGGCAACTGGTACGCATGACCTTGGACGACGGCCGTCAAGTTGCTTTCGTTCAGATAGCGGGTTTGATCGCGCGGCGGATTATCTGCAATTTAAGAGACGGACAGACAGTGCGGGCAGGCGAACGATTCGGCCTCATACGATTTGGCAGCCGGACCGATTTATATCTGCCGCCCGGCGTCGCTTCGCTTGTTTCGAAGGGTCAGCGCATGATCGGGGGAGAGACTGTTATGGCCGATTTGAACTCCAGCGAAGAAAACAGGGTAGGAGAGGTTCGCTAAAATGCCCTTGCGCCGGCGCCCTGGCCTTCCTGTTCTGACCCTCAGCCGCTTGGTGCCGAACGCGCTCACGCTCCTGGGGCTTTGCGCCGGCTTGACGGCTGTGCGCATGGCTCTTCTCGAACGATGGGAACTGGCGATCGCGGCCATCGTGTTCGCGATGGTCATGGATGCCTTGGACGGTAAGATCGCGCGCCTCATGGGCGTGACCAGCGAATTCGGCGCGCAACTCGATTCCCTTGCCGACGCGATCAGCTTTGGCGTCGCGCCGGCTTTGATCGTTTACCTATGGTCGCTGAGCGGCGCCGGAGGAATCGGCTGGGCCCTGGCTCTGGTGTTCGCGGTGTCGTGCGCCCTGCGGCTCGCGCGGTTCAACGTGAACCTCGGCGATAGCAAGCCGTTTCCATGGGCTGAGCGCTTTTTCACCGGCGTTCCCGCGCCGGCGGGGGCGGGGCTCGCGCTTCTGCCCATGGTTCTCAGCTTCGAGCTGGGAGAGGGTGTGTTGGGTTCCGCGTGGTTCAATGGTTTCATGCTGGCCGGGGTCGCGGCGCTGATGGTCAGCACGGTCCCGACATTTTCCGCCAAGCGAGTGAAGATCCCGCGCAGATATGTTGGCCTGGCGTTGATTGGCGTTGGCGCTTTAGCGGCCTTTTTGATTGGCACTCCTTGGGTCACGCTTGGGGCGATAGGGCTCGTCTATTTAGCGAGCGTACCGGTCGCGATGATGGTATATCGCCGTTTATTGAAACGGCATGGCATGCATACCCTTGGCACAGGCGCGGGTCGGCAACCTTAGGCTCGCGCGAGATGATTCCAACTACCCCCTTCTTCTTCCTTCACGTGGCGGACCGCGGTTAACGGAAATGCAAAATCTAAATTGGGAAAAAATTTGCGTGCTTGTCGTCGACGATAACGTGTTCATGCGCAAGTTATTGGTTTCGACGCTCGGCGCGCTCGGCATCAAGAAAATTATCACCGAGCCGGATGGCTCGAGTGCGATCGAGCGCCTGAAACTGAGCCGCACGGACCCGGTCGGAGCCGTCTTGGGCGAGGTCGATTTGATCTTGTCCGACTATATGATGCCGGGCGTGAACGGAAATCTGTTCCTGCGTTGGGTGCGCACCGGCGAAGGGGCGCCGGACAGATTCGTGCCTTTCATCATGGTCTCCGGCGTGGCCAGCAGGGATGTCGTGGGAGAGGCGCGGGACACCGGCGTGTCCGGGGTTCTAGCCAAGCCTTTTTCCGCCAAAACCCTGGCGGAACACATATTGCTGGTGGTCAACAGGAGCCGCCAATACGTCTTGGCGCCGGGCTACTTCGGTCCCAACCGGAGGCGCACGAATTACGCCGTGGCTGAAGAGCGCCGCAAGACAACTCCGGAACAGATTCAGACCGTGAAGCCCGATTCGGATGTGCGCAAGTTACGCGATGACGTGCACGCGCTCTATTTTTACCCGGACAACCGGATCCGCAGGAAGCTCGGTCCTAACGCGGCACGTGAGCCGGTTGAGTTCGACCCGCAGGTAATTCGGGCGATCGAGGCGCGGATTCAGGACCTTATTGGCGACTATGCCGATTGGGTGGACAAGCATATCAAATCCATGTCCCGGTCTTTGGAGAAGCTGCGGCCGGCCAAGGAACCCAGCAAGGCCAGCCGGAAGGACGTCGCCAATATCAATAAAATCGCGAACGAACTTCACGGCCAGGGAAGCACTTTCGACTATCCGCTGATTACCGATTTCGGCAAGTCTTTGTTCGACGCCACGGCGAATCCCGATATGAAAATTACCGACAACACCCGCAAGTTGATCGAGGCTCATATCAACGCCATCGGCACCGTACTCAAGAACCGAATTCAGGGAGACGGCGGCGAAGTCGGCGCGCAGTTGCTAAGCGAAATCGCGCGGGCCGTTAAAAAATACACATAACGAATTCGACTAGATCACACTTTGACCGGCGCGGCGCTTCTCTCGCGCCTGCGCTCGCGCCACGCCGCGGCATTCGCGCGCACCATCAGGGCGCAGGGGGTCACGATCAGGGTCAGCACGGTCGCGAAGCTAAGGCCAAAGGCGATCGCGGTCGATAACTGACGCCACCACTGGGTCGAGGGGGCGCCCAGCAGAACCTCGCGGGTGATGAAATCCACGTTCATGCCCAGCACCATGGGCGTGAGTCCCAGGATGGTCGTGATGGTGGTCAGGAGCACCGGACGCAGGCGTTGCGCGCCGGTGCGCAGAATCGCCTCGGCCGGGGTTGCCGCCGTATGCTTCAAGCGGTCGAAGGTATCGATCAGCACGATGTTGTTGTTGACCACGATGCCGGCCAGCGCAATGACGCCGATTCCCGACATGACAATACCGAATGGCTGATCGATGACCAGCAGGCCGGTCATAACGCCGATCGTGGACATGACGACCGCGGAGAGGATCAGAAACGCGCTGTAGAAGCTGTTGAACTGCGTGACCAGAATAATGGCCATCAGGAAAATGGCGACTCCGAAGGCCTTGACCAGGAATTGTTGAGCTTCCTTTTGCTCCTTGTCTTCGCCCTTGAAGGATACGTCGATACGCGGATCCATGTTGGCGGCGGACAGCCATGCGCGTATTTCCCGCACTTTGTCGTTGGCCAGAACGCCGGGCGCGACATCCGCTTTCACGGTCATGGTGCGGCGGCCGTCCACGCGCCGCAGCAAGCCGACTTTCGGCTTGGCCGTACGGGTAACGAAGTTGGAGATCGGCACCAGGCCCATCTTCGTTTGCACGCGAATCTGGTCTAGCTGGGTAATGTTTCTGTCTGCCACCGGCAGGCGCACGACGATGTCGACTTCCTTGTTGCTGCCGTCGGGGCGGAAGTCGCCGAGCTTCATGCCGTTGGTGATCATGCGCACGTAGCTGCCGATCAATGTCACGTCGGCGCCGAACTTCGCGGCCTGCGCGCGGTCGATCTGTAGCTCCCATTCGATTCCCGGCACCGGCTGGCCATCTTCCATGTCGATGAAACCGCCTATGGCCTCCAGGGCCCCGGTAACCCGTTTCGCGGCCTGCTCTATCAGGCCGGGATATTCGGACCCGATCTCGATTTGGATCGGTTTGCCGACCGGAGGGCCTGCCTCTTGCTTGCGGGATTCGACGATCACGCCCGCCAGGGGCGCCGTGCGTTGCCTTATGTCGGCCAGTATTTCATCGGCCGGGCGGCGGGCGTACCAATCGGTGAATTCGAGTTGAATCGTGCCGATCAAATCCTCGGGCTCGTCGCGTTCGATACCCGAGGAGGCGACGCTGGCGGCATATATGGAATGCAGCTCTCCGGTTTGGCGCTGAAGGTCGAGAATTTTGGCCTCCACCTGCCGCAGCAGGGCGTCGCGTTCCCAGATGGAAAGGTTGCCCCGGGCGTGTATTTGCAGCGCCGCGTTGTCCGGTTCCACCTTGGGGAAGAATTCGATCCCGCGGCCAAAGTTCGCGTAGGCGGCTTGCGCGGCGATCATGACCACGACCGCCGCCGTCAGAACCTTGGCCGGGTGGCGCAGGGCTGCGTGCAGGACCCGCACGTAGTGGCCGGTAAATCCGCCGATCCGGTCGATATCCCCGCCGTCCGTGGCCGCAAGCGCCTTCATGGTGGAGGCGTTCACGCCACCCCCCGGCCGCCCGAAAACGGAGCCCAAGGTGGGAACGAATACCAGGGCCATGAACAAGGACGCCGAGAGAGTGGCGAGCAGCGTGATCGGCAGGTATTTCATGAACTCGCCGACGATGCCCGGCCAAAACAACAGCGGCATGAAGGCCGCCAAGGTGGTCACGGTCGAGGCGGTGATGGGCCAGGCCATGCGTTTTCCGGCCAAGGCGTAGGCGGTGCGTGGCGGTTCCCCCGCCATCATCTTTCGGTCGGCGAATTCGGTCACGACAATGGCGCCGTCGACCAGCATCCCGACCGCGAGTATCAGGGCGAACAGCACGACGATGTTGATCGTGAACCCAAGCGCGGCGAGAACCAGGATACCGGCCAGGAACGAGCCTGGAATCGCGATGCCGACCAGGCCCGCCGTGCGCAAGCCAAGGGCGGCGACAATGACGACCATGACCAGCAGAACCGCGCTCATCACATTGTTTTGCAAGTCGGCGAGCATGGAGCGGATGCCAGTGGATTTGTCCTGGCTGTAGGTAACCGTAACTTCGGCCGGCCAGGATTGCCGCGCGGCCTCGACGGCTTGGCGCACGTTTTCGATGGTCTCGATAATGTTTTCCCCGGTCCGCTTGGTTATCTCCAGCGCCAAGGCGGGCTTGCCGTTTATTCGGGCAAATCCCTTAGGGTCCTTGAAAGTCGGGCGCGGTTTCGCGACGTCGCGCACGCGCACGACGGCGTCGCCGCTAATCTTGAGCGGCATGTCGAGGATATCCTCGACCGTCTCGAACAGGCCCGGCAGCTTGACCGCGAAACGGCCTTGCCCGGTATCGATCGCGCCCGCCGCGATCACGCGATTCGAGCGATTGACCGCGGTAATGATGTCGTCCGCGTTGAGGTTATAACTCTCCAGAACCAGGGGATCGGCGATCAGATCCACGACCTCGTCGCGGTCTCCGGCGATCCGGGCGCTGAGGACGCTGGACAGACCCTCGATCTCATCGCTCAAGTCGCGCGCCAGGCGCAGCAGGGTGCGTTCCGGCACCTCGCCCGATAGGGTGACGACCAAGACAGGAAACAGGCTGAGGTTGATCTCGTGAACCGTCGGTTCGTCGGCGTCGTCCGGGAGCTCGGGCTTCGCGAGATCGACCTTCTCGCGCACGTCGGCGAGCGCCTTGTCGGCATCGAATCCGGCTTCGAATTCAAGCACGATGTTAGCGCCGCCCAGGAAGGCGATGGAGCGCATCTCCTTGATACCCTCGATGTCGCGCAACTGCTCTTCCATCGGTTCGATGAGCAGACTTTCGGCGTCGCCGGGGGAAATCCCCTCATGGGAGATATTGACGTAAAGCACCGGTATCTGGATATCGGGCTCGGCTTCCTTGGGCACGTTCACATAGGCGTAGCTTCCCGCGATCAGGATCAACAGCAGGCTGGCGATGACCGTTCTCGAGCGGCCGATCGCGGCGTCGATGATCGCGTTCATGTCGCGCCGCCGCGGGGAAGGACGGCGGTGCTGGGGCTGTCCGTTCCGCGCACAAAGGGGGCGAGCGTCTTTTCGTCTATGGGCCGCACTTTCTGGCCGTCGCTTATGAACTCCTGACCGACGGTGATCACGGTAACGCGCTCCGGCAGCCCCGTTATCCAGATACCCGCGGCCTCTTCGTCGATCACCTGGACCGGCATGAAGACGGCCGTATTGCCGGGACCCAGGGTCTTGACGCCGATGCGCCCCGAATCGCTCAGTGTCAGAATCGCCGGCGATACCCGGTGCGCGGTCACTTTCTGGAGCGGCAAGGTCACCTCGGCGCTGGCGCCGTCGGGCAATACGCCATCGGTGTTCGCGACCTCGGTTTCGACCCGGAAGGTTCGGGTCGCCGGATCGGCTTCCGGTGAAATGAAGCTGACGATCCCCTCGACGGTCTGCCCGGCGATCAGGCGCGCGGATGCCAGGGCACCGATTGTCAGGCGGCCCGCGTCGCGCTCGCTGATCTGGACCACGACCAGCAGGGGATCCAGATCGATCAAGCGCGCGACGGGATTGCCCATTTCGACGAAATCTCCGATCTCGACGTAGCGTTCCACGATCAGCCCGTCGAAGGGTGCTTTGATGGAGATATCGTCAAGCGCCATTTGCGCCGCCTTCACGGCCGCGCGCGCCGCATCCAAGTTGGCCCGTGCCGAGGCGAGCTGTGTTTCAGCGCGAAAGCCCTTCTCGCTAAGCTGCTGTGACGCTTTGAATTCCATCTGGCGTTGGGTCAGCCGGGACTTGGCTTCCGCGAGGCGGGCGGGGCGCTCGTCCGCGACGATCCGTGCCAGAACCGTGCCGGCGGTCACCCATCGTCCTTTTTCCGCATTCAGTTCGGCGATGCGGCCCTTCGTTTCGGCCTTGATGTTGACCTTGCGGTCCGCCTCCGTCTGCCCTCGCAAGGTGATGCGCGCCTGACGGACCTCGGCCCGCTGAACCCGGACCCGCACCGAGGGGACGGCCTCGCGCGCGCTCAAATCGGCGGGCGGTTTTCCGCTGGTCTTGGTTCGATCGGAAGCGCCGAACTGGCCGGATCCAATCCAAGCAATGGCCGCCAGGGCCAATACGGATGCGATAAGGAAGGAGCGTTTCATGATGCGGATTCTTATATAATCCCGGGTAAGTCGTTATACGAATCTGATAAAAAGCTATACGGAATTTCGGGCCATTCGTCCCCGCGTATCACTCGATGACCATGCGGGCGCCCGCCGATACTTCTTCAAGCAAGCGCTCGCGGTTGGCCGTGAGATAGTCGGCGGCGGCCCGGTAAACGGCCAGACCGAGGCCATGGACGAAAACTTCTCCGGGCCGGCTGGATTCGTGATCGCAGGACTCCATGCGCTCCAGGGTGCCGCAGTACCAGGCGATCCGGTTGTCGATCAGCTCCGCCAGGCGCGGCACCGGTAAGTAGTGGGCGAAAAATAGAATAAACAGGAAGTCGGAACGCACTTTGTCTTCGCCCGGGGGCGCCATCAGGGCCTCGCACAGGGCCGTGCGTCCGCGCTCCGTGATCGAGAACACCTTCTTATCGGGGCGTTTTTCCTGGGCCATTTCCGTTCCCAGGACCATGCCGGCATCGCTGAGCGCGCCCAGGGCCGGGTAGATGGCCCCGAAGCTGGCGGCGTGGATATGGCCGAAAGGCCCCTCCTCGAAGCTCTTTTTGATCTCATATCCGGTGGCGTCGCCCCGGCTCAGTACGCCGAGGCAGAGAGTTCGAATGTCCATGTCGGCCTTGTTACCGGGCAGTTGTTATTCCGAACCGATATATATCTCTCCGGCATAAGATTACAAGGGCTTGGCATTGCGCAATTCGCATCCCGGACCGGCGTCATGAGCATAGGCGCGGGCGAAGAACCATTAGAGTTGCTAAAATACAAGATTAAATCATAATAATAACAATTAGTTGCATCGTTATTTGAATTTAATTACTGTGCTTTCATTGCGCGCCGATGGAGGTTCCATGAACCCGATCTTCAGTACCGCCTTATCCGGCCTGGCCGCCCAGACCAAGCGTTTTGAGGTCTCGGCCAGCAATATCGTCAACATGGGTAGTCGGGGCGTCGAACCCGGCGCCGCGCCGCGCGCGGGTGAATTCGTGCCTCATCGGGTGGCCTTGACGTCGCAGGTTGGCGGCGGTGTGAAAGCCACGGCCGTGCCTGTCGATCCGCCCTCCGTGAAAGGGTTCGAGCCCGGCGCGCCCGATGCCGACGCCAATGGCTTGGTGAATCGGCCGAACGTTCAGCTGGAGCGCGAGTTGGTAAATCAAATCTCCGCGCTACGCGGCTATCAGGCCAATGCCTCGATAATCAGGGCCGAAGACCGCCTGCTTGGCGAGCTCCTGGATATAATTTCCTAGCTGATTTCAACGTTTCAGAAGTGTGCCGGCGGATTCCTGCCGGTCCTCCCAACCGCTGCGCGCGAGTTCCGGGTCCAAGTGTTCTTCCTCGGGCCAGCCAAGGCATAGATAGGCCACCAGCGACCAATCCTGGGGAATATCCAAAGTCCGATTCACGGCCTCGGGATCGAGGATCGAGACCCAACCGACGCCGATCCCGCGCGCCCGGGCCGCGAGCCAAAGGGTATGCACGGCCATGACCACGGAATAGCGCAGGGTTTCCGGCATGGTCCGGCGCCCCAAGCCATGGCCGGTCTGGGTTCCTTCGTCGCAAAAGACGGCGAGTTGAACCGGCGCCTTGTCCAGGCCCTCGAGTTTAAGCTGGGCGTAAAGCTCGGCCCGCGCGCCATGGTGCTGGGCCAGGGCCTCGGCATTGCAGCGCGCGAAGTTGTCGCGAACTGCGGCGCGGCGGGCCGCGTCCTCGACCGAGACGAAGCGCCAAGGCTGGCTGTAGCCCACCGATGGGGCCAAGACCGCGATCGACAGCAATTCCTTCACCGTTTCGGCTGGCACGGGGTCGCGCCGGAACCGCCGCACGTCCCGGCGCCAAAGGAACAAGTCGTGCAGGCGGGCCCGGAAATCCTCATGGAAGTCGGGCACCTTCTCGCCGGTCTTGGTTACATCGCTCATGGTCCGCATTTGGCCTTCTCACTCGCGATCTGACAACCGTGCCGTGGACGTCAGGCGTCCTGGCGGATTTTTGGCAGGTGGATCGTCGCGCGCAGCCCGCCGCCCGGCCGGTTAGCGAGGACGATATCCCCACCATGGCCGCGGAAGATAGAACGGGCGATGGCGAGGCCAAGACCGGCGCCGCCGGTATCGCGGCTGCGCGAGGATTCCAGGCGGAGAAAAGGCTCGAAGACCCGGTCCAGTTCGGTCTCGGGAATACCCGGACCGTCATCGTCGACCGTGATCTCGTAGGCCGTGTCCCGATCGGCCAGGGCGACCCGTGCCCGCGCGCCATAGGCGACCGCGTTTTCGATCACGTTATTCAAGGCCCGTTTCAAGGCCACCGGCCGGCAATGATAAAGGTGCTGTGGGGTGTCCGCGAAGTGTACATCCAGGCCGCCGTCGGCCAGGTCGTCGCATAGGCTGGCGATCAGCGCCGGCAGGTCCATGGGACGGGTCGCCTCGCGCGCGGCATCCTCGCGCGCGAAGGTCAGCACGGCCTCGACCATTTCCTGCATCTCGGCCAGGGTTTCCAGGATCTTTTCCCGAACCTCGGGGTCCTCGACAAACTCGGCGCGCAAGCGAAGGCTGGTGATGGGGGTCCGCAGATCGTGGCTGATGGCGGCTAACATGCGCGTGCGGTCGCGCACGAACCGCTGGAGCCGCTCGACCATTTCGTTAAAGGCCTGGGTGGATTGGCGAACGTCGCGCGGCCCCTCTTCGTGGAGCGGCGGAACCTCTTCGCCGCGGCCCAGGCGTTCCGCCGCGGTGGCCAGGGCGCGCATGGGCCGCGTGATCCGGCGCACCGAAAAGACCACGATAACGGTGACCGCCGCCGCCATGAGCACGAGCCACGTCAAGGTAGACCATGCCCAGGCCGGCGCGGCGGGGGGCAGCAAGGTCGCGGCGTTGAGCCAGCGGCGATCCGCCAAGCGCACTGCGATGGTTAAACTCAAGGGAGCGGGGCGGTGCCGGTCGCGCCAATGCCGCGGTTGCTCCGAATCCTTGTCGTCGCCGTCATCCATGTGGTTGTGGTGCATTCGCTCCCGCCACCGGCGCGGCATCATGTGACCCCAGGGCGTGGCGGCGCCTGGCGCGGCGTTTTCTATGCGAACCAGGACGTTTTCCGCCTGCGTGCCGCGTAACATGCCCGCCAGATGGTGGCGCAGGGGATTGTCGCGGTGGGCCGGATCGCCGGCGTCGACGGCGCTCTCCTGGGCCAGCCAAAAGCGTAATCGCGGCCCACTCGCGGTCTCAATGATTCGATCGCTCAGCTCCGGCGGGGTCTCGCCAAGCAGCCGGACGATAGAGAGCGTCCGCGACAACACCTGCGCGCGGTCGGCGGCGCGGACCGCGTGCCGGCGCTCGTCGAGAAACAGGAACACGCTGATCGCCTGGGCGGTCACGAGGGCCAGCAACAGCAGGGCGATCATTTGCCCCGCCAGGCTTCGAGGCCAGAAACGGATCATGTGCGCGCGACCTCCGCGCCCAGCCGATAACCGCCGCCCCAGACGGTTTGTATCAAGGCCGGGTTCTTCGGGTCGGCCTCGATTTTGCGGCGCAAGCGGCTAACCTGATTGTCGATACTGCGATCGAACACCTTGGCGGCGCGGCCCTGGGTCAGATCGAGCAATTGATCGCGCGACAACACCATTCCGGGATGGTCGAGAAAGGTGCTCAATAAACGCGCTTCGGCGGTACTGAGGGGAATCGCGGTGCCCTGGGTGTCGATCAACTCGCGCCGGTTGGGATCGAAGGTCCAGCGATCGAAGCGGATGCGCCCCTTGGCCGCCGCGCCGCTCGTTCGCGGCAGGCTTTGGGCGCGGCGTAGAACGGCCTTGATACGGGCCAGCAACTCGCGTGGATTGAAGGGTTTCGTCAAGTAGTCGTCGGCGCCGATTTCCAATCCAATCACGCGGTCGGTTTCCTCCGCCATGGCGGTCAAGAGTATGACCGGTTGGCCGGTGGTCTCGCGCAGATGGCGGCACAGGCTGAGCCCGTCTTCGCCCGGCATCATGATGTCGAGCACGACCAGATCGATGGCGCTGGTCTTCAGGACGCGCCGCATGGCCGCGCCGCCCTCGGCGGCCGTGACCCTCAGACCGTGCTTGCCCAGGTACTTGGCCAAGAGGTCGCGGATGTCGCGGTGATCGTCGACCACGAGGATATGAGGCGTCGATTCCATGGCTCTCGAAATTAGTGTCGGCTTCGGTCCAAGTTTGAATATGAGGCGCGCCACCCAACAAGGGGACGAAAATTTGTATCCAATTGTATCACGTCGCCGTCTTGCGACGATCCGCGACCAAATTACCCCGGCCAAGGCATGGAAACTCGGTAATCTGGCTCCAAATTATAGTCATCGCGGAATTTAATACCTAACCAGTGAGGACGAGATGAAAACCAGATCCAAAGTCACGATCGTCGCCAGCGCCGCCATTCTTCTAGCCGGCCTGGGTATCGCCGGTGCCACCCAAGCGCACAGCGAGAAGGGAAAACGCTGGGGCGGATCGTCCTACGGCATGGGCCACGAAATGGGCCAGGGCCACGGGATGGGGCACGGCATGGGCCACGGCATGGGGCAGGGTCGCGGGATGGGGCACGGCATGGGCCAGGGCCCGTACGGCGCCCGAGGCATGATGGGTATGTTCGACAGCATCGATGCAAACAGCGATGGCACCGTCACGCAGACGGAGATCGACCAGGCGCGGGCCGCTCGCCTAGCCCGTTTCGATACGGATGGTGACGGGGCCCTGAAGTTGAAGGAATATGAGGCTCTTTGGCTCGACGCCATGCGTGAGCGCATGGTCGACCGCTTCCAGTATTTAGATGCCGATGGCGACGGCGCGGTCACCGGGGCTGAATTCTCCGCTCCCTATTCGGGGATGGTCAAGATGATGGACCGCAACGATGACGGTGCGCTCAACCGTGACGACATGGGCCGCCGTGGCCATCATGGCCACCATGACCGGATGATGAAGAAAGATGACGATAACTAAGGCCTGAAAGCGCTGTTCCAGTCACTTATGAATCTGACTGGCGATGGGGCGATCTAGAATGCTTGGCGCAAACCGGTATCGGAAACCATCGGTATCGTGGCCCAGGCGTGGCGCTGGTGTGAGGTTGCGGCGGTCTTATCGTGCGAACGAACGGAAGGACGGGGTTGGTTGTTCGGCGGGCTTCAGGCCGGCTAAGCCTCGGGTTCCAGGTCCGCTAGGTTGGAATGGATTGAGCGCCAACCTTCACCGGTCGCCAGCAGGCAAGTCATGCCATCCGGGTTCGAGACAATGATGGTCCAGGTCAGACCATCGCCGGTCGAAAGAACCTCGACCAGGGCCCCGGTATTGGTCACGCCGATAGCTACAGTCGCTTCCTTATATTTGTTGGCTAGATGCCCGATGACACTTTGCCGTTTGTCGCAGGATCGATTTTGGGCGGCGGAAGCGCTTATGCTTGGCCCCTGGCTGAAAACTAGCGCCAGTCCAATGATCCAGACCCACTTTGCCATCATCACCTCCTGATACTGGCGTGGCTGATGAAGGGTGCGATTCAGGCTGAAATCTTCCTGTGCCGCGTTAACCATACTTAACCGCAGCAGTTAAGAAATTATTAAAGCTCAATAAGGGGAAACACTTATTTGTTCTTGATATTGACTTGAATCCTCGCGAAGACCGCACGACGCTGGGAGGTGCGGTTAGCTCTATCGCGGCATCGGGTTTGGGCCACCAGCATCTCTTTTCACAGTGCGTGAGGCCGGTCCTGACAGGGGTCGGTTATCGCTATATTCCGCATCGAAGTGTGACCGGCGTCACAAACGATTGGCCGCATGTCCCTTATATTTAGGAACTGTGGCCTGGGGCGGTTCCCAAGGTGTGCTGCTTATGACAGGACGGACCATGTTCGATTGCAATTCCATGACCCGAGGCCGGTTTTCGGGCGAACCGGCCCTTGAGGATTTGATCGCCGATCCCATCGTTCAGGCGGTGATGCGTGTCGATGGCCTCGCCGAAGCGGACCTGCGCCGTTGCGTATCGCGAGCAAGGCAACTCTTGAGCGCGGAAACCGGCGCCTAGAGCATAATCCGTTCAAGCTTTCGCGCGTTTGGGCGAAAGAGCCCGGCGCCGGATCATTGCCGGATAGTCGAGGCTGCCACGCCGCTTTAGAGGTAAGGCGGGAAATTTTCGCAATAATTCCACGGCAGCCAGTGGCAAGTGCCCGCGCACCTCGGCATGCGGGTTGACGAGTTCCAACTGCAGGCTCCATCCCGTAAAGCCGGGAAAGGCAATCTCGGTCACTTCGATGAAAACCGGCGCTTTCGCTTTCTTCCTAGGCGCAAGGGGACGCAGTCTACCATCCGGCATCAAGTCATAGATCCTTTGGCGCCGCTTTTTAACGACAGCCACCCTGCGGCCTTCGCCGGCTTGCCCGGAAAAGGCCCGTATAAAATCGTTTTCCTTTTTATCGTAGGCCCAGGAATAGCGCTCCCAATCCGTCTCCACCCCGGAGATACGGCCCTTCAGCACCGAAAAAGGGTAGCGATCGCAGCGCAACTTCAACTGAACTCTATCTTTGCGGAACTTCAATCCGATATCGTCTCTTCCCGGCACGAGAAGATAAACGTCCTCGCGGATCAGGGCGCCTTCCCGCCAGTCCCCCGGCAAGGTACGGACAAACCAGTTGGTGACGGCCGAGGGGATGGCGCCGGAAAAAAACCAACGAACCTCGCTCGTTCGATAGGGTTTAACCACAAATCCACCTTGGCGTTTGCCGGGAAACAGGAATCCAACGACATGTGGAATCCTCCACCGATCGCACAGGTTAAAGCCGGGCCAAGCTAGCGCTTTTTAACCGTTTGTGAAACGCACCTTTGGCGGTCACGGCAATAGTGTGATATTTCAACCGGCCTAGCTGGATTCGCAGGCTAGAACGTCTCCACGAAAATAGGGAACCGGGAAAGGCCATGGCTGTTCAACTCTTCAAGCGCACCAAACAGTTGGAACTCAAGGTAGACGAGATTCTCGACCTGGTCTCTCAATCGGCCATGGCCTTCGATCAGGCCATAGACAGCTATATGAGCGAAGGCGTCAGCGAGCGCTTTAACCAGCGGCTCGAGCAAGTGGTTGCCTTGGAGGCACGCGGCGACAAGCTGGGCCTCGCGGTCGAGTTGCAGATGTACAACGAGACCCTGATTCCCGATGCCCGCGGCGACGTGCTCACCCTTTTGGAAGCTCTCGACGGGATTATCGATTCCTTTAAGAGCGTCCTGTTCTACTTTTCCACCGAAGCACCCGAAATTCCCGAATCGCTGCGGCCGTATTACAGCGAATTGGCCAAGCTTTCCGGCGCCGCGGCCGAGTCCCTGGTGTTGGCGGCACGCGCCTTTTTCCGCGACGTTCAGACCATCAAAGACCACCTGCACAAGGTTCACTACTACGAAAAAGACGCCGATGTCTTGGTCACCAAGATTCGCCGGGAGATATTCGAGATGGATCTCCCCTTGGCCAACAAGATCCATCTGCGCTTTTTCGCCGAGCGTATCGTCTGGATCTCCGACATGGCCGAAGACGTGGCTGATAAACTGACGATCTACGCCATCAAGCGCACCATCTAAGGCGGCGCGGGAAGAGTTCGGTGGAAGTTTCCATACTGGTATTTTTGGCCGGCGGCTTGTTCCTCGGCTGGTCGCTAGGCGCCAACGACGCGGCGAATGTTTTCGGCACCGCGGTCGGAACTCACATGGTGAGGTTCTGGGTGGCCGCCGCCGTCTGCAGCATCTTCGTCATCCTCGGTGCTGTGATCTCCGGCGCCGGCGCGGCCCATACGCTTGGCAAACTGGGGGCGGTCAACACCGTTGCCGGTGCTGGCATGGCCGCCTTTTCCGCGGCCCTGACTGTTTACTGGATGACCAAGCTGGGCCTGCCGGTTTCGACCAGCCAGGCCATTGTCGGCGCGATCATCGGCTGGAACCTCTTTACCGGCTCGCCGACCGACAGCGGTTCGCTGATGAAGATTCTCGCCACCTGGGTCGCCTGCCCCCTGCTGGCGGGCGTTATCGGGGTTCTGCTGTTCAAGTTCACCGGCAAGTTGGTCACCTGGGCGAAGCTTCACATCTTCCGTCTCGACGCCTATACGCGCGGCGGCCTCATCCTGGCCGGCGCGCTTGGCGCCTATTCCCTGGGCGCCAACAATATCGCCAACGTGATGGGCGTCTTCGTGCCCTCCAACCCCTTTACCGCTTTCGGCGGCAGCGAGCTGTTCCACTTTACCGCGATCCAGCAGCTTTTCCTGCTCGGCGCCCTGGCGATCGCCATCGGCATCTTCACCTATTCCAAGCGGGTGATGATGACCGTGGGTTCCGGTTTGTTTCCCCTTTCCCCACTCGCCGCCTGGGTGGTCGTCGTGTCCCATTCCATCGTGCTGCTGCTGTTCGCCTCCCAGGGGCTGGAGCACTTACTCGCCTCCAATGGCTTGCCGACCATTCCCCTGGTGCCGGTCTCCAGTTCTCAAGCGGTGGTCGGGGCGGTGATCGGCATTGGCCTCCTCAAGGGCGGCCGCGGTATTCGCTGGCGTGTCCTGGGCGGGATCGCATCGGGCTGGATCACCACCCCGATCGCCGCCGGCGCGATCTGCTTCATTTCCTTATTTTTCTTGCAGAACGTATTCAATCAGCGGGTCTTTCAGGATCACGCCTATGTTCTTTCCCCGCCGGTCGTGGAGAAGCTCGCCGCGCAAGGTGTCTCCAGCGCCTCCTTGGCGGCCCTGAAAGACCGCCGCTTCGAGAGCTGGGCCGCGCTGGAGGAGGCACTTGGGGCGCTGGACACGCCGCAGCCGGCATTGGAAAAGACGACCCGTGCCTTTGCCATGATCGAATCCCTGACCGTGGCGCGAAGCAAGCTGAACCGATTGCAGGGATCCTCTTTTTCGCTGGAGCAGCGCGCCGCCTTGCGGGCCATGATAGGCGCGCACTTTCTGCACCGTTGGCGTTTCGAAGCCGCCTTGGCCGAGGCCAGTGCCGCCTGGCGAAGCCTCGCTCTCACGCCGTCCAATAAGTTGGCCAACCGCCAACTCGAGGACCAGCGCGAAGAGGCCTACCTCCTGTTTCGGGATTAGCCGGGATGTCTCAAAAGGGAAGTGCGGGCCGACCGGCGCTTATGGCGCCGTGAAACGCTCCTTGACGGCCTTGGTTATGAAGATTGGCTGGGGGACCTGGATTTGAACCAGGGCTGTCCGGGTCAGAGCCGGAAGTTCTACCGCTAAACTATCCCCCAGTGGGGCGGGATGGACGGTTCAATCGAACCGGCCCATTCCTGAACTATGTAGTCCCTCAGGGGTAAGGAATTCAACCGTTTTCCGCGCTTCCAGCGGCTAGGCCGCGCTTCGCGCTTGGCCGGTGCGGTGCCAAGATGTCACGTTTTTTAGAATTTGGCGCGCCTGCCCTGGCGTACTTGCGGCCATGGCGTTTAGGATATCCCAAATAACGCGGTCGGATTTAGAGCCGCGAAAAGGGAGCTTTAGACGTGGCGGAATATGCTGCCAAGAACGGAGCGGGTGCTTCGCGCCAAACAGAGGGACGCGAGGCGGTGTTCGCCGCCCTGGATTTGGGCACCAATAACTGCCGCCTGCTGGTCGCCCGCCGGGCCGGGGAGGGGTTTCGCGTGTTCGATGCTTTCTCGCGCATCGTGCGCTTGGGAGAGGGCCTGAACGGGAGCGGGCTTCTATCGGACGAGGCCCAGGTCCGGACCTTGAGCGCGCTTCATGTGTGCTCGTCCAAGATCCGCCGCCGGGGGGTAACGCACTTGCGCGCGGTGGCGACCGAGGCTTGCCGCCGGGCCAGCAATTGCGACCAATTTCTAAACCGGGTCCGGCGCGAGACCGGGATCGAGTTGGAGATCATCTCGAATGACGAAGAGGCGAGCCTGGCGTTCTTCGGCTGCGTCCCGCTGCTCGATCACTCCATCGCCCACGCCCTGGTGTTCGATATCGGCGGCGGTAGCACCGAAATCGCGTGCATGGGCGTTCAGGGCATGGAACAGGTCCACCCCACCAGCGGGCGTTGCGGTGCCCGGCGCCTGCGTGGCTGGCATTCGATCCCGATAGGCGTCGTGACTCTGACCGAGAAATACGGCGGCAATATCATCTCGGCTGAGAACTACGACGCCATGGTCGAGGAAGTGCGCGAGGCCCTGGCCCCTTTCGAGGCCAAGCAGGACATCCGTGAACTGGTCGCGAGCGGGAATTTGCAGATGCTCGGCACCTCGGGAACGGTGACCACCCTGGTCGGTGTTCACAAATGCCTGAAACGCTACGATCGCTCGCGTGTGGACGGGTGCTATCTGGATTTCGAGACGGTGCGCCAAATCAGCGGGCAAATCATCGCCATGACTTATGAGGAGAGGCGATCCCATCCTTGCATTGGCTGGGAACGCGCCGATCTGGTCGTGGCCGGCTGCGCGATTCTTGAGGCCGTGTGCCGCATGTGGCCCGTTGGACGCCTGCGCGTGGCCGACCGGGGGCTACGCGAAGGTATGCTCTACACCATGATGGGGGCCCAGCAGCTGGCGGCGGACGAAGCCGCTAGCCACCGGAGTTCCGGCCAATGGGCCTGACCCGGACCGCATGAGCGGGTCGCGCGGCGGGGGCCGGGGGCCGGGCGCGCGCAAGGGCGGCGCCCACCGCCGCGGCGCGCTTGGCGGTTCCGGACGGGGACTCGGGCAAAAACTGACGCCCGGCGGGAAGCGCAGCGAGTCGTCGCGGCGCTGGCTGTCGCGCCAGCTTAACGATCCCTTCGTCGCCGAGGCGCGCCGCCAAGGCTATCGCTCGCGTTCGGCGTTCAAGCTGGCGCAGCTCGACGACAAGATTTCGTTCCTGAAACGCGGCGCCCGCGTGGTCGATCTTGGCGCCGCGCCGGGCGGCTGGACCCAGGTGTCGGTGGAACGGGCCGGACCCAAGGGCCTGGTCGTCGCCATCGATGTCACCGAGATCGAAGACATCGCAGGTGCCATCCTGGTGACCGGGGATGTGCGCACGGACGAGTCCCTCGACCGGGTCCGCGCGGAACTCGGTGGCGAGGCGGATGTGGTCCTCTCCGACATGGCGGCGCCCTCGACCGGCCACGCCAAAACCGATCACCTGCGGATCATGGGTCTGGTCGAGATCGCTCTGGATTTCGCGGAGCTGGTCTTGGCCCCGGGCGGCGCCTTCGTGGCCAAGGTTCTTCAGGGTGGAACCGAGGCCGGCCTGCTCGCGCGCCTAAAGCAGGGCTTTGATAGTGTGCGCCACGTCAAACCCCCGGCCAGCCGCGGAGATTCGGCCGAAATGTACGTCGTGGCCACGGGATTCCGGGGGAGTCGGGCGGGGCGGGAGTCTCAAGATTAGCCCAGAGCTACCGCATTTGGGTGCGGTGTGCTTCGAGACGGCCGCGACGCGGCCTCCTCAGCATGAGGTTGTTCCTCTGATCCATAGGTATCCTCATGTTGAGGAGGCCCGAAGGGCCGTCTCGAAACATTGCAATACCCACCGGTATCTCTACGCGATTGCCCTGAAGTTTAGCGCCATCGCCCTTGGCAATCCGAAGGCAATGTGTATGATGCGGCGCCACTCACCTACAAAGGTATTGGCATGGACATACGCGTGGCTCTCACGTTCGATGACGTTCTTCTGGAGCCGGCGGAGTCCGCCGTCCTTCCCAAGCAAGCAGATACAGGCACGCGGCTGACCCGGACCATCCGGCTTGGCATTCCCTTGCTGTCTTCGGCCATGGACACGGTCACCGAACGCGGCATGGCCATTCTCATGGCGCAACTGGGCGGCATGGGAGTCATCCACAAGAATCTCGACATCGCGCGTCAGGCCGACGAGGTCCGCGCGGTCAAGAAATTCGAAAGCGGCATGGTGGTCAATCCGGTGACCATTTACCCGGAGCAACCCCTGGCGGCCGCGCTCGACCTCATGGACAGGTATAAGATTTCGGGCATCCCCGTGGTCGAGCGGGGCGACGGCAAGCTGGTCGGTATCTTGACCAACCGCGATGTCCGCTTCGCCGAAGATAAGCGCCAGCCCGTCAGCGAGCTCATGACCCGCGAGAACCTGGTGACGGTGCGCGAGGGCGTCGATCTCGACGAGGCCAAGCGGCTGTTGCATCAACGCCGGATCGAAAGGCTCCTGGTGGTCGATGACCGATACCGCTGCATCGGCCTGATTACCGTCAAGGACATGGAAAAGGCGCGGGCCTACCCGGATGCGGCCAAGGACGAGAAGGGACGCCTGAGGGTCGCGGCCGCCACCGGGGTCGGCAAGGACGGGGTCGCGCGCGCCGAGGCCCTTCTGGATGCCGACATAGACGTTATCGTGATCGACACCGCCCATGGGCACTCCCATGGCGTGCTGGAGGCGGTCCGGGTCATCAAGCGGCTTTCGAATCAGACCCAGGTCGTGGCCGGAAACGTCGCCACCGCGGACGGCGCCCGGGCGCTGGTCGATGCCGGGGCCGACGCGGTCAAGATCGGGATCGGGCCGGGGTCGATCTGCACCACGCGCATGGTCGCGGGTGTGGGCGTGCCGCAGTTAACGGCCTTGCTCGATACCGTGGCGGCTTGCCGCGAGAGCGACACGCCGATCATCGCCGACGGCGGGATCAAGTTTTCCGGCGATTTGGCCAAGGCGATCGCGGCGGGCGCCGATTGCGCCATGGTCGGCTCGCTTCTGGCGGGAAGCGAGGAGAGCCCCGGCGAGGTTTTTCTGTACCAGGGGCGGTCGTACAAATCCTATCGCGGCATGGGGTCGGTCGGTGCCATGGCGCGCGGTTCCGCGGACCGTTATTTCCAGCAGGAAGTCGCGGATCAATTGAAGCTGGTCCCCGAAGGTATCGAGGGCCGCGTACCTTACAAGGGCTCGGCCAAGACAGTGATCCATCAGCTTGCCGGCGGCCTGCGCGCCGCCATGGGTTATACCGGCAACCAGACAATCGCCGAGATGCAGCGCAATTGCCGCTTCCTGCGCATAACCGGGGCTGGTCTGCGCGAAAGCCATGTCCACGGGGTCGCGATCACCAAGGAAGCCCCGAACTACCGGACCAATGAATAAGACGGTTTCGGCCGGAAAGCGCTCTAGATGACGCCCGCCGCCCGTATCCAAGCCCGGATCGATATCTTGGACTTGGTCGCGGCGGGGGACAGACCGGCCGATCGGGTTCTGGATGCCTTTACCCGCGCCCGCCGCTACATGGGATCCAAGGACCGCCGGGCGGTGGCTGAAGGCGTCTATGAGGTCTTGCGCCGGCGCGCGCGGCTTTCCTGGTGGTGCGCCCGCGTCGATGGGGTTTCAGGCGAACCGGTTGGCCGGGACTTGGCGATCGCCGCCTCGGCCATGGAACTGGGCGCGGAACGGACGCGCCTTCTCTTCGACGGGACGCAATACGGTCCGGCGCCGCTCGACGATCGCGAGTGGGCGCTGGCGCGGTCCCTTAGCGGGCAAGACCTCGATCACGCGGACCAAGAACGCGCGGCTCGGCTGGAGTTGCCCGCTTGGCTAGCGCCAAAATTAACCGAGGCTTTTGGTTCCGAGCTTGAGGCCGAGATGACCGCCTTGAACGCGGTCGCACCGCTCGACCTTCGCGTCAATGCGCTGAAGTCGGACCGGGACTCCGTGCGCGCGGCCATGGCGCAAGCGGGTATGGACACCGCGTCTATTCCGTTTTTGCCGCTTGGATTGCGGGCCGGGCGTCAGATGGCGGTTAAGAACACTCCGGCTTATCGCGATGGCTTGGTCGAGATTCAGGACGCGGGCTCTCAAATCGCGGCACTGATGTGCGATGCCCGCCCCGCCATGGCGGTTGTGGATTTCTGCGCCGGCGCCGGCGGCAAGTCCTTGGCTCTGGCCGCTAGTATGAACAATCAAGGCGTGTTGATCGCTCTCGATGTCGACCAGGCCCGGCTCGACCGGGCGGCGGGGCGCCTGCGCCGGGCGGGCGCGGACTTGGCCGAGCGCCGGGTTCTAAAAGGCGAGGCTTGGCTGCGAGTCCAGGCCGGGAAATACGACCGGGTGCTGGTTGACGCCCCCTGTTCCGGGTCGGGCGCCTGGCGGCGCGATCCCCATGCGCGCTGGCAACTGACGCCGGAGCGGCTCGCGGGCTACCGCGACGCTCAGGCGCGATCGCTCGATAAGGCCGCGACTCTGGTGCGCCCGGGCGGGCGGCTGATTTATGTGACCTGTTCCGTCCTGCCGGAGGAGAACGAGCACCAAATCGAGGCGTTTTCACACGGGCGGGATGGTTTTTCCCTGCTCCCGGCGGCGCAAGTTTGGGCGGAGGCCTTGGGGTCCGAAAATCCGGGCCCGGAGACCTTCCGCGAGTCCTGTTTGCGCCTGACCCCGGCGCGTCATGGCACCGACGGATTCTTCGTGGCCGTTCTGGAACGCGGCGCGGAACGATGAGTGCCACGATTGCTCTGCGCCCAGCGCGCCCCAGCGACGTACAGGGGATCGCGCGGGTTCATGTCGAGACTTGGCGCGATACCTACGCCGGCTTGGTGCCGGAAGAGTACTTATTGAGCATGACCGCAAAGGGTCAGGCGGCGCAATGGGCGGAGGCATTGGGCCGGGCGCGGCCCAGCGAGACGGCCTTGGTTGCTGAAATCGCCGAACCTGAAGGGGCGCGAATTATCGGCTTCGGGTCCTGCGGCCCCGCCAGGGGTGGGCCGGCATCCGGTGAAGTCTTCACCCTCTATGTATGTGGTGAATGGCAAAATCATGGAATTGGGCGCCGTTTGCTGATGGGTCTTTTCGAGGTTTTAGCCGGCCAAAAGTCCGACGCTGCCGTGATCTGGGTCCTAAGCGGCAATCCTTCCCGCTATTTCTATGAAGCCATGGGCGGTTTTCGCAAAGCAGAGCGCCAGGAACGCTTCGCCGGCACCACGCTGGACGAAACGGCCTACGTCTGGCCCGACCTTCCGGCGTGGCTGAACCAAGGCGGCGGGCGGGTGTGAGGTACGGACATTGATGAAGTTTAGCTTGGTCCTTTGCTAGGCTTGCTTTGGTTCCACGTCATACTTGTAAGAGCCATCCAAAATCCATGGCTTGTAAGCGGGCTCAGGCTTATTCATTTGGTTTAATGAGCGTTCCAAAACACTTTGATGGACTAAAGGCTGGCCGTGCGTGTCCTTCGGCCAGAACCTGACCTTCCGGCGAAAAAGTCTTGTCAACGCGGTACCACGCGAGTTGTGCATCGTTCCGTTGACCTGCTGGTCCATCTCAAGTTTATGTTTGGGATAAATCTCAAGGCCATGCGACGTTGCTTCCTTGAGCATCCAGTTGAGGGGGATATCCGATAACTGTTGCTCCTCGTAACCACCCCCTACGTCCGTGTGCATCCCGCAAAACCAAACTTGCTTCATCGTTTGGCCGTTATGCAATTTCGCATCCCACAATGTAGGGTGAAATGTCCGGCGTTCGTCGTCGATGGCGAGCGCATGGCGCCCATGTCTGACGGAAGCGCTAAGACGCAGGTCGTGAAACTTGTTCTCAAAGAAGGGAATCCGGTCGGCTAGGACGTCGATGCTTTTTATTGGTATGCCTAGCGCCGCGACGGTATCCCAAACCCCGACAAACTTTATCTTGCACCACATGGTGTGATGCCTGGCGACAAACTCAGCGGCCTTGCTTTCTCGTTTTGAGCTGTCGGCTATCTTATAGATCTTGTAAGCTTGCTTGATAAGTTCGCGCCTGGATCTGGGCAGAATTCCGAACAAATGAATAAAACCCGAGAGGCTTCTGACGGTGGTTGCACCACGGCTAAACCCAAAGAGGAAGACCTCGTCCCCGGAAGCGTAGTTGTCGAAAATAAACTCATAGCATTCCATAATGTTCTGCGAAATTCCTGCTCCAACCGCCATTCCAGTAAATTTTCGCCAGCCTGTTCCCAGGCCTCGATCATAGAAAGCGATCTGTTCCGGCGTTCTGTCGAGCGCCATGTTGAACAGTTTGTAGACGTTGGTGTTGGTACCCTTGCCGCCCTCTTGGCCGGTACCGTCAGAAAACACGACGATATTCTTGCCCATCAGTGGTGTCTCCTTATCACGACGTTTGATTATCCAGGCGAACCTGTAAGGACGTTGCCGATCCGTGATTACCTCTTTCCCCGGGGCGGCCACACTCCTACCTGGAGGGGCTATAATTCATTAAAACACGAACTTTCATGCTTGATAAGCCGATTCTCTGTGGAGAATTGATGCAATTGTCAGCGCATTGATTGAGGTACCTCGATTGCCAAGAGGTCTCATCTAGACAAACAGCGTAAAATCCTTATAGAAACGCCATGTCGGACCGAATCCTGATTCTCGACTTTGGCTCCCAGGTGACCCAGTTGATCGCCCGCCGGGTTCGCGAGAGCGGCGTTTATTGCGAGATCCTGCCCTTTAACGTGGACCCGGATCGTATCCGCGATTTTGGCGCCAAGGGAATCATCCTCTCCGGCGGCCCGGCCTCGATCACGAGCGAGGAATCGCCCCGGGTATCGGATGCCGTCTTTGAAACGGGCTTGCCCATCCTCGGTATTTGCTATGGTGAGCAGGCGATCTGCCAGCAACTCGGCGGCGCGGTTGAGATTTCCGAACATCACGAGTTCGGCCGCGCCATGGTCGAGGTTACCGACGTCTGCGGCCTGACCGAGGGGGTTTGGGCCAAGGGCGAGCGGCATCAGGTCTGGATGAGCCACGGCGACCGGATTGAGCGCTTGCCGGACGGCTTTCGCGTTGTCGGCACCTCCGACGGCGCGCCCAATGCCATGATCGCCGACGACGCCCGGCGTATCTACGCGGTGCAGTTCCATCCCGAGGTCGTGCACACCCCGGACGGCGCCAAGCTGCTGGCCAATTTCACCGGACGGGTGGCGGGCTGCACCGGCGATTGGAGCATGGCCGCGTTCCGCGACCGGGCCATCGCCAAGATCCGGGACCAGGTGGGCAGCGGCAAGGTGGTGTGCGGCCTGTCCGGCGGGGTCGATTCCTCGGTCGCCGCGGTCCTCCTTCACGAAGCGATCGGCGAGCAGTTGACGTGCGTCTTCGTCGATCATGGCCTGTTGCGCGCGGGCGAGGCGGAGGAGGTCCTGCGCCTGTTTGGCGACCATTACAACATCCCGCTTATCCACCGCGACGCGGGCGATCTTTTCCTGGGCAAGTTGGCCGGTGTCAGCGACCCGGAGACAAAGCGCAAGATTATCGGCGCCACCTTCATCGACGTGTTCGATGAGGACGCCAGCCGCATCGGCGCCGAGTTCCTGGCCCAGGGCACCCTCTATCCCGACGTCATCGAATCGGTGTCCTATACCGGCGGTCCCTCGGTCACCATAAAGTCGCACCACAACGTGGGCGGCCTGCCCGAGCGCATGAACCTGGCCCTGGTCGAACCCTTGCGCGAATTGTTCAAGGACGAGGTTCGGGTTCTGGGGCGCGAACTCGGCCTTCCCGACAGCCTGGTCGGCCGCCATCCCTTTCCCGGACCTGGCCTGGCCATCCGGGTGCTGGGAGAAGTCACGGCCGAGCGCTGCGAGGTCCTGCGCAAGGCCGACACGATTTACCTGGACGAAATACGCAAGGCCGGTCTCTCCGATGCCATCTGGCAGGCCTTCGCCGTGTTGCTGCCGGTCAAGACCGTCGGCGTCATGGGCGACGCGCGCTCCTACGAATCGGTCTGCGCCCTGCGCGCCGTGACTTCGAGCGACGGCATGACCGCCGAAAGCTACGCCTTCGATCACGCCTTCCTGGCCCAGGTCGCGACCCGCATCGTCAACGAGGTGCGCGGCATCAACCGCGTCGTCTACGACATAACCTCGAAACCCCCCGGCACCATCGAGTGGGAGTAGGGGCCTCAATCCTTCTCCGGCAAGCGCCTGAGCAGTGGATCGCTCAGGGCTAGGGGCAGGGCGGCGATTAGGCGGACCAGGGCGTACATGGGCCAGGGAAAGGCGATGCGGCCCCGGCCGCGCGCGAGGCCGCGCGAAATGATCCCGGCGGCCTTCTCGGCGCTCATGAGCATGGGCATGGAAAATTTATTCACGGCGGTCATGGGCGTTTCGACATAGCCCGGACAGACGACGCTGACCCCGATGCCTTGGTCCCGCAGGTATCCGCGCAGGGCCTCGCCCCAGACCCGCACGGCGGCCTTGCTGGCGCAATAGGCCGGAGCGCCGGGGAAGCCGCGAAAGGAGGCGAGCGAGGCCATGATCGCGATCTGACCTTGGCGGCGCGGGCGCATGAGGGCGACGGCGGGCAGGACCGTGTTGAGTACCCCCTCGACGTTGACCGCCATGATCCGCCGGGCCTGCGCGTCGGTTTCGCCCACGCCGCCGGTGCCCGCAGATATCCCCGCGTTGGCGATGACCAGATCGAGCGGGGATTGACCGTCGATCTCCGACATCCAAACCGATAGCCGCTCGCGTTCCAAAACATCGATGGCCCGCGCCTGAACCGTGGCGCCGGCCGCGCGGCACACTTTTGCGACCGCCTCGAGACGGTCTTGGTCGCGCCCGCCCAGCGCCAAATCGACGCCGGGGGCGGCATAGGCGTGCGCCAAGGCGGCACCCAAACCGCTGGACGCGCCGGTGATCAGGATCGATTTGGGATTTTCGAAGATCATGGGAGCAACAACCATACTAGGGCGCCAAGACTTATACAAAAATATCGTCGTCCGGGACCCCGATCCGGGACCTTTGGGTGGGTGCGAGCCCGGTCTCGACCGAAGATCCCGGATCGGAGTCCGGGATGACGACGAAATGGGGGTGTGACCTGGAATGGGGGTTGCCTTGTTGCCGGATAGAGCGGCGGCTATAAAGGCGCGCGCCCCGTAACCGATTCCGCAAACCTAGGATTTTCATCTTGACCGCTAAGACCGCCCCCATCGCCAGCATGACCGGTTATGCCCGGCAGGAGGGTGGCGACGGATTGCTGACCTGGTCGTGGGAAATCAAAAGTGTGAATGGCCGCTCCTTGGATGTGCGGAGCCGGATTTACTCCGGTTACGAAGGTTTGGAGCCGGTCGCGCGCAAGATGGTCCAGAAATACTGCGCGCGCGGGAATGTGCAGATTTCCCTGTCCGTCAGCCGGGGCAAGCTGCCCCGCAAGCTGCGATTGAACCGGGATGCGCTGGATCAGGTTGTCGAGATGGTCCAGTCCTTGGAAACCCATGTGCGCGCGGAACCGCCGCGCCTCGATGGCCTGCTGGCTTTCCCCGGTGTCGTCGAGTCCAGCGAGGAAGAGGAGACCAAGGAACAACTGGATATCCGGATGGCGGCCATGGAGGAGGATCTTATTCTTGCCCTCGAGGCCCTGGCCGTCATGCGGCGGAACGAAGGCATGCGGCTTAAGACCCTGGCTACCGGGCAGGTGGATGAAATCGCCCGCCTCAGCGAGGCCGCCGGCGCCTGCGCCGCGACCCAGCCGGAGGCGCTGAGCGCGCGCTTGCGCAAGCAGGTCGATGCGCTTCTGCAAGCCTCGCCCGCCTTGCCGGAGGAACGCCTGGCGCAGGAGGCGGCGCTGCTGGCGGCCAAAGCGGATATCCGCGAGGAGTTGGATCGCCTGGGCGCCCACGTCGACGCCGCGCGCGAATTGATCGCGGAGGGCGGTGCCATCGGCCGGCGCCTCGATTTCCTATGCCAGGAATTCAATCGCGAGGCCAACACCCTGTGCTCCAAGTCAGGCGATGTCGCCTTGACTCGTATCGGCCTGGACCTGAAGGCCGTCATCGACCAACTGCGCGAGCAGGTTCAGAACATCGAATAGGGGGGCGGGAATCGTGGCCGAGGAAAAAATACCGGAGCCGATCAAGCGCCGCGGCCTGATGCTGGTCCTGTCCTCGCCCTCGGGCGCGGGTAAGACGACGATCTCGCGCAAGCTGTTGGAACGCGAAGCGGATCTCATGCTTTCGGTCTCCATCACCACGCGGCCCAAGCGGCCCAAGGAACGCGATGGCGTGGACTATCGTTTCATCGGCCAGGCCGATTTCGACCGCATGGTCCAAGGCGATGAACTGTTGGAACACGCGACCGTGTTCGGCAACGCCTACGGCACGCCCCGCGCGTCGGTGTCGCAAGCCCTCGACCAAGGCCGCGACGTTCTCTTCGATATCGACTGGCAGGGAACCCAACAACTGACCGAAAAGGCGCGCGACGATCTGGTCAGCGTCTTCGTCCTGCCGCCCAGCACCGCCGAGTTGGAGCGCCGCCTGCGCGCCCGCGCCCAGGACCCGGAAGACGTGGTGCGCGCGCGCATGGCCAAGGCGGCGGACGAAATGAGCCACTGGGCCGAATACGACTACGTGATCGTGAATACCGACATCGAGACCAGCGTCGCCGAAGCACAAAAAGTCCTCCACGCCGAACGATTGAAGCGCCCGCGCCAAGTGGGCCTAAGAGATTTTGTGGAGGTGCTAAGGGCGGGGAGTTAGGTGGGTTCGTCGGTCTCTGTGCAATCTTGTAATTAGCATACTGTCCCCTAGAAACACTACTAAGGGCAGCCACTTATAGTTTTTCTGAATGGACACGGGTATACCTCGTTTGGGGTATGACAAGCGTGTCATTACTCGTCCAAAATACATTCTAGAAGTGTTTCGGCGCGTGAGAGCTGTTATCCGGGGAACTCCGGTTAATTCGCATTCCATAGTTTATTGGAACCATCAGGCGCTTAGAGTTCAAATTTAGGTAGTTCCCTTGCCGGTGGAGCGCCGGATCGATTTCCCTATAATTGGGGATCGTTTGGGAAATCCCAAAAAAAGAATAGCAGGGGAATGATCGTAAAATTCAAGCAGGTATTTAAAGAGGAACTGAAGGCGGTTAGTAAGCGCCGGGGGGATACCGCCGACACGAAAGCCGCCCTGCCTCCCTTGAGGGAACGCTTAACCAGAGAGGGCAAGGAATCAAAGGTCCTGTTATCTGTCTTGGATACATTGATTGAAGACGGTCAGAGCCAAGCCTGGGATGAGGTAATCAATTCGGAAGGCGCGACAAGCGGGTCGGAAGGCACGAGAAGCTACGCCGGCCATCCAGGCCTCATCGGCTTGGCATTCTCTGGCGGCGGCATCCGCTCCGCCACCTTCAATCTGGGTGTCTATCAGGCGTTAGAGAAGTGCGGACTCCTGAGTTCGATCGACTACCTCTCCACGGTTTCGGGCGGAGGATACCTCGGCAGTTGCCTGAGCTCTCTCAACACCTCTGGTATAACGCCTGAGCGTGGCTGGTTCAGGAAGGGGCTGGGAGTTGTTTCGAGCTTCATGATTCGTCAGGCGGAAAAGGCCGCCTTCCTGAAAAGCATGATGGATAAACGTGCTGGAGGGAAACCCAACGCCGTTTCCGAGCATAAAATTGGCTTCCCCTTTAAACATGAACAGGGGTGTCCGGAACCCGTTGCCTTCCTGCATCTTCGCAACAACGCAAATTACCTCGCACCGAAGGGTATTCTGGATCTGCTCAGGATGCCGGCACTGCTGTTGCGGGGGGTGCTGGTCAACCTTCTGGTCATTCTTCCCTATATCCTGCTCGCAAGTATCATTACGATATTGATCTTCCCTCCACGTACCAATCCGCAAGCGAGCTTGTTTGGGCAATGGATGCCGTTTGAGCTCCTTGTGTACAACACCTTCGCGGGCAGTCTAATTCTTTTACTTTTTCTCGTGATAGCTTTTGCGTTTTATCCGCTGGCTCTATTGTCGATCCAGAAAGTTAAGTACTTCGGTACTTCGGAATGGAAGTCACGGGACCGGACAGGAAGATTCTTTGGCTTCTGGATTGCGCTCATTGCCTTAGTCGCTTTTCTCGAATTCCAGCCCCTAGCAATCCTGTGGTTCAGTGATCGCATAGATTATATAAAAAATAGCGGTCTCCACTGGAAAGATTGGGCTGCAATTCTGGGAACCGCCGGCTCGGTGCTGTCCGCCCTATCGGCCGGCAAACTCGCGGAACGGATTTCCGGTTTTGCCGGCAAATTGGGACTGTATCTGCTGGGGCTGTTGGGTTTCCTGTTGTTGTGGCTGATCTACCTCAACCTCTGCCGCTGGGCGATTATTGACGTACCAATCTATGACATACCTTCTGAGTTTCTAGCGACACCCAAATGGCTAATGGCTTTGGTTCCTTATAGCGATTGGTTGTTGAGGGTGGTGCCCGACAGATTGCTGTTTTCGGAAACCATAGGAACAGCTTCTGTTCTGCCCATGATGATCATTGCCGTTTATGCCGTCGTTGGCGTCACTCTTGGGCTTTACTCTCTGTTATTCGTGGACGTGAACTACACGTCACTCCACAACTTCTACCGTGACCGCCTGAGCAAAGCTTACCTGATCCGTTTTGCAAAGAATGAAGATGGTACGGTGAACGAAGATCGTCTAGCGCACAACGACACACAGAATCTGTCGAGTCTGAATTCCAAGGACTTCCCCTACCATCTGATCAATGCGGCCATCAACCTCAAGACGCCTGACGAGAACTTCCGGCGCGGACGCCAGGCGGACACCTTTGTGTTCAGTAAATTCTTCATCGGCAGTCCGCTGACGGACTATTGCAGGACCAAGGATATGGAACGTGCTCGTTCCCACGTCAACCTGGGCACGGCCATGGCCGTTTCCGGCGCCGCCTTCGCTGCCACCGCGGGTAAAGCGACCATCAAGCCGCTGGCCTTTATCATGGCCCTGCTCAACGTACGCCTTAATTACTGGCTGCCAAACCCAAGATTCGTGGCCAAACGTGGGTGGCTAGCGAGCAATACTTTCAATAGGGCGGGCCCTAGTTACTTAATCAATGAACTTTTAGGTCGGTTGGATGCAGATAGCTGGAACGTGGACATTTCGGATGGTGGGCATTTCGAGAATCTGGGGATCTACGAATTACTGCGCCGGGAATGCCGCTTGATCATAGCCGGCGACGGCGAGTGCGACCCGGAACTGAAGTTCGACGCGGTTTCAGAGGTGGTGCGGCTGGCCCAGATCGACATGGGTATCAAGATTGAAATTAAGGGCCTGGATAAGATCCGTGCCGGTAGGCAGCATCACGCCATAGGCACCATTCACTATTCGAAGGGGCGAAAGGGCGTCCTGATATACCTGAAGTCTTCGCTCTTGAAGGACGATTCTCTCGAGGCCTCGCTGCTTACGGAGGAGGCCTATTTGACGTCGCGTGGCCGCGTCGACGACCGGCTGTACGATTCCAATCCGTACATCGCCCACTACAAGGCAAAGAACCCGAGCTTCCCGCACCAAACTACGGGCGATCAGTTTTTCGACGAGAAGCAGTTCGAATGCTACCGCGCCCTGGGTTACATGGTCACCATGCGGAGCATAGGCAATAAGAAAACGCCACGGAACAGGCGAGAGAGGCTAGAGAAACAATTTCTTAGGCTCAAGGTGGCGACTCTGAAAAGGGAGAGAAAGAATGAAAAAAATAGCACGCTTGGGCACGATTCTGGTTCTTATGATGTCGCTTAACGCCTGTGTGTCGCCACTTGAAGTAAATTTCAACGATGCTACAGACAAGGCTTTGGGGAAATCCGTCTTTCATACGGAGAATCCCTCTATGAGGGGGCTTCGTTCTGGGTACATCCTGGCAGCCGTGGGGCTTTACGGCGTACATGCGGTAAAAACGTACAGTGGTCCTAACAGTGAGGACGATGCGCGGCTTATCCTTGCCAATCTCGATAAGATGGTGACGCGCCTCGACGAAAGAATTGGAAAGAAAACCAATGTCAATTTCTGGTACGTTGACTACGTAATCAAAACTTTCTGGTTCATCAAAATCGCCATCGAGCCTACCAAACGGTACTACAGGGAAAGATTACTCCAACACATCTTGGATGGAAATCCGATCGCCGGAGCCAAGACAGCTTTGGAGGCGGCGATAAATTTGGCGAAAGTTACGCTGTACCGAGGCGCCATCACCACAGACGCGAAAGCCGTTGCAGGTAATGATCCAAACCGGAACGTGTCACAGGGCGACTGGAAAGGGGCAAATGAACTTTTTTTCGAAGCATGTACCCGTCTTAAGAAGTTAGCGGATAGCTCGGGTACCGATTGTACAAGTTTCAAGGTCACATTGGGTTCATCGTGACAGTACTCTAATTGAAGTTTGTACTTGGTCTAGTTTCTGTATGCCAGAAGCTAACCCCAACCGCCCGCCGTTTCATCCAAGGCCCGCGCCATGGCGCAAAACGCCACCACGTCCAGTTCCTCGGCGCGTGCGGTTTCCGGCACGCCGGCGGCGGCGATGAGGGGGGCGGGGTCCACGTCCAGGGTCTTGAGACTCTGGCGCAGCATCTTGCGCCGCTGTCCGAAGGCCGCAGCTGTCACGCGCTCCAAGGTTTCCAGGCGCGCCGGGGCGAGGGGGTGCGGCCTGGGATAGAAACCGACCACGCTTGAGGTCACTCTGGGCGGGGGGGTGAAGGCGCGGGCCGGGACATCGAACAAGGGGCGCACCTCGCACAGCCATTGGGCGAGGACGCCGATGCGCCCGTAGGCCTTGGTCCCAGGCGCGGCGGTCAAGCGGTCGGCGACTTCCTTTTGGAACATGAGCACCAGGTTGGCGAAACAATCCGGAGTCCGGGCGATGGCGCCCAGCCAGGATACCAACAGGGGCGTGGCGACGTTATAGGGCAAGTTGGCGACGATGGATCGCGGCGGGGCGCCCAGGCCCGCCACATCGACATTCAGGGCGTCGCCCGCGACGATCTCCAGGCGCCCCGGATAGGCCGCCGCCAGTTCCGCCAGGGCGGCAAGGCAGCGCGGGTCTTTTTCAATAGCGACGACTTGGGCCGCGCCCTCCGCCAGAAGGCCCCGGGTCAAGCCGCCGGGGCCGGGGCCGACTTCGATCGTCGTGCCGTGCTCAAGATCGCCCGCCGCGCGGGCGATGCGGGCGGTCAGGTTGAGGTCGAGCAGGAAGTGCTGGCCCAGGCTTTTACGGGCGCCAAGGCCATGGCGGGCGATGACCTCGCGCAGCGGCGGAAGAGCCGGGTCAGACAAGGCCACCTCACGACGCTCGTGCGCGCGCATCCGACATGCGCCGCGCGGCGGTCATGGCCGCGATCAAACTGGCCGGGCTGGCGGTGCCCTGGCCGGCGATGCCCAAGGCCGTGCCGTGATCGGGAGAGGTGCGCACGAAGGGCAGGCCCAGGGTGATGTTCACGCCGTTCTCGAAATCTATGGTCTTAAGCGGGATCAGGGCCTGGTCATGGTACATGCACAAGGCCGCGTCGTAACGCTGGCGCGCTTCGGCGTGAAACAAGGTGTCCGCCGGTTGGGGGCCGTCGATCTGGATGCCTTGCGCGCGCAGGTCGGCGACGGCGGGGGCGATGATTTGCGTTTCCTCGCCGCCCAGGGCGCCGTGCTCGCCCGCGTGCGGGTTCAGGCCGGCGGCCACGAGACGCGGCTTGGCGATGCTGAAATCTCGTTGCAGCGCGGCCGCCGCGATCCGCCCGGCATGGACGATCGCGTCCTTGGACAGCACGGCGAGGGCCTTGGCGAGGGGCAAATGCACGGTGACCGGCACGACGCGCAAACCAGGACAGGCCAGCATCATGACCGGCGCGGCGCCGCCGCCCGCCAGCGCGGCCAGAAATTCGGTGTGACCCGGGTACCGGAAACCGGCGCCATAAAGAACTTTCTTGTGAACCGGGTTGGTGACCACGGCGGCGGCCTCGCCCGCCATGGCAAGGGCGACGGCTTGCTCGATAGAGTCTATGACCGCTGGGGCGTGGGCGGGGTCGAGGTCTCCGCTGCGAACGGGTTTGGATAATCTCAGGGGCAGGACCGGTAACGCCTGCTCAAAAACCGCCGCCGCATCCTTGGCCGCCGTAATGGGGGTAACGGGAACCGCCAGGCCAAGCTTGTCCGCCATGGTTCGTAGATGCTCGGGGTCGGCGATGGCGAAGAAGGGGCCAGCGCCGTCCGCGCCTTCGTTCAGACAGGCGTGAGCGGCGCGCCAGGCCATGAGCGTGATCTCGGCCGCTATGCCGGCCGGCTCCCCCATGGTCACGGCCAGAGGTGTTTTCGCGGCGCCGCCGGCCTCCGGCCGGTTATTTCCGGCGCGGCCGGCCATGGGTCATATCCGGATGTCCACGTTGGCATCGAGCCGCAGGTTGCGCATGAATTTTCGGGCTTCGACGCTCAGCCGCTCTTCCGAGAGCCTTTGGCGGATACGTTTTCGATCGATACCGCTGTCCTCGCGGTCGCACACGACCAGGACGCTGATGCCCGCGGGCAGGGCCATGGGCTCGCTTGCCTGGCCGTTCGAGAGGCCGCTAACCGCCTCTTGAATCTCGCGCGGCAAGTCGGTCAATTTCATTTTTCCTAGGCTGCCCGATCCCGGCGAGCCGACAGTTTGCGCCAGGGCATCGATGTCCTGACAGCTAGTCACCTGGGTGCGCGCATTCTGGGCCCGGGCGAGCGCATCCTTGCGTTGAGCGGCGCTCGCTTCCGCGGGAAGGGCGAAGAGGAGCTGCTTCAGCTCCAGCGTGACTTCGCCCGCCGCGCTTTGGCGTTCATCGCGCAGCCAGACGATATGAAACCCGGCCAAGGTCCGAATGGGTCTGGAGACTTGCCCCGGTTCCATGGCTTCCAGGGCTAGATCAATCTCAGCCGGCAATTGCCCCTTTTGCACCCAGCCGACCTCTCCATTGCGCGGCGCCGTCGCGGACTCGGAGAACTGGCGCGCCAAGGCGCCGAATTTCGCTTTCGCGCGAAGCTGCTCGAAAATCCGCTCCGCGTTACCCAAGATTTCCTTATCCCGGCCCGGATTGTCAACCGAGAGAAAAATCTCGGAAATATTACGTAGCGTCGTGCCGCTGTTGGCCCGCACGCGCCGTATCGCGCCCTCGACCTCGTCTTCGGAAACCTGGGCGGTGGGGCGAATTCGGCGTGCGATCAGGGATTGCCAGGTTAACTGCGCCCGAACTTGGTCGGTGAAGGAATCAGCCAGTATGCCGTTAGATTGCAGGAGCTTCAGGAACGCTTCCTTGGGCATCTTGTTTTGTCTGGAAATATCGTTGAATGCCTTCTCGATTTGCGCTTCCGACACCTTAATGGATAGCCGTTTGGCTTCCTGTGCCTGAAGCCGCTCGTCAATAAGGCTACGAACGACTTGCGACAACATACGCTGGCGCAACTCCGGCGAGTCTTTCTGGCCCGTCGATACGATCAACAGCTGGAGGCGTTGCTTCACATCGAGCATGGAAACGATATCGTCGTTGACCACGGCGGCCGCGCGTGAGATTTCCTGCGCCGGAGCCTCGAAACTCACGGTTAAGAAGAAAACCGCGGAAACTATGGCATTCTTGACTGCTTGCGGCATGGTGACGGCGCACCCCTCCACTAGTTTTCGCCGGCGCTTCCGGCCAGGCAAATATAATGCCCGCGGCGCCTGGGCACAACGCGCGACGGCGGGAAACCGGCCCCGAGAGGCCTATTGTACGGTGTTGAGCCCGGCCCCGGATATGCCGCCAAGGTGTTTGAAAACGATGCTGAGGAAAATGGCGTTCTCGGGCTCGATCTCGCGGTCGGAGAAGAAGTTCCGCTCAGCGACGACCGAGACCAAAAAGCACTCGTCGTGATAGGTGGCGCCGATCCGCGCCTGCCTGGCTTCGTCGGCCTCTAAATCGATCCTTTGGCCGCCGAAAACAGACCAGTATCTCGAGACCTGGGACCGCAGGGTCCAGTTGATTTCCTCGCGGTTTTCGAACTCGCTCTCGCCGCTCTGGGAAGCGACAAAAACGTAGTCCAGGTTAAGATTCAGGGCCGGTGGGCCGACCTGAAGATCGACTTCGCTACGCCGCGCCGTGAAGTCGTCTTTATCCAAGCGGGTCCTATAAGTAAAGCTGAGTTGGTTCATCGGGGTGATTTGAACTCGCCCCACGATATCGGACAGCTGGTCTGAAATTCCTGAATCCTCGGGGAATATATCCGGCTCATCCAAGCGATAGCTTTGCCCCAGGAAAGCGCTAATAAACCCGCCTTCTTCACCGTTCGCGGTCCATTTCAATCCGTAATCCACACGCGATCCCGGGTCGACCCGGTCGCGGCCCGTAAAGCGGTTCAGACTGAACAGATTCGTATCGTCGAATTCGAAATCGAGGCTGTCCTCGTTCGGGATCTCGTCCGGATTCGCCCCTCCCGGCGCCAAGACGACTTGGGCCATGGGCTGGATAACCTGGTGAACACTTCCGGAACTGCGAACCCAGGGATAGCGCCAGTTCGCCGCCAACTGCGGGAACACACGGCCGGTCAAAAAGCTTGATGTGGAGCCGCTGGGATTGACGTCATCGCTGTTCGGATCGACGCCGCTGGTCCAGTACGCGTCCGCCTGGACCCGCCCCGTCAATGTATAAATATCGCCGATGCCGCTGGTATAGGGCAGTTCCCAGGAAGTGATGGTGGATATGCGCCGGCTGTCCCGGCCATCTTCGCGGGTCAGCACCAGGAGGTCGCCGTCGAATTTATAGCGGCCGCCGCCGGCGCCCGGTTCGCTGGCGAAATTGTACCCCACAAAGGGCAGGACGATAGGCGTTTCAGCTTGGCGGTCGGTCGAGCGCAGTCCCTGAAAGGCGTAGCTGTCAACGCTCAAATAGTTGCGGCCATTAAAACCTTCGGCGAAGGCGCGAGAGGTCAGGGTGCGGTCGCTGGAGAAGTTATAGAGTCGCAGGTAAGTGTCATCGGTGGCGCGCTGGATATCCGCGCCGGCCCGCCAAGTATCGTTAATGTCAAAACGCGCGGTGCTGTCGATATGGCCCCGGAATTTGTCTGTATTGGTGGTGCCGTCGTTATTCACGCGGTCCGCGACGGTGGCGCTGCCGCGCAGGTCGAAGCGCGCGCGTGGCAGCAAATGGCGGTAGCGGCCGGTAAGGACCGCCCCCTGCTTAGAAGTGACGAGAGGGGCGACGGTAACGTCGCGGTTCGATCCAAGGACCCAGTAGTAGGGTTGCTGAAAGGTGGTACCGAGGAATTCCGTGGTGCCGATCTGCGGCGCCAGGAAACCGGACTTGCGCTCGACTGTCGGGTCGGGATGCTCGAAATAGGGCACGTACATGACCGGCATGCCGAATATCTCCATCCAGGCGTCGCGGTAACGGATGACCCGTTCCTCTTGATCGTGCTCTATTTCCATGGCCTTCAGTTGCCAAAGCGGGGCCCGAGTTGGATCGTCCCGGCACAGCTCGCACGGGCTGAACACGCCTTTATGGAATACGGTCTTGCGGCCGCCCCCACGCAATGCGCTGGCTGCCGCGAGGCGGCTGCGATCCGACATCAAAACACGAATGTCGCGGATGTAACCTTCGCGCATGTCGTCGGTCAGCTCGACGAAGTCGGCGAATATGGTATCGCCGTTGGGTTCCATCAATGTCACGTTGCCGGATGCCGCGACGACTTCGCTGCGCTGATTGTACGACACCGTATCGGCCAATAGGACTCGGCCGCCCTGCGATACCTCGACGTTGCCTGTGGCGGTCACCACACCGAGGTTGTCGTCGTAAGTAATTTCATCGGCACTAATCAGGGCCGGTTCATCGCTCACGGGCGATTTCGCCGCACTTGGCGCGGCCAGCCCCGGCGCCGGCGCCAAGACGCACAAGAGCATGAATGCGCTTGCGAGACTGCGTAACATTAACTTTCCGCCCCCCGGCATGATCAAGCGCTATCCGTCTTCCAGGTGAAGCAGCAACGCGACGCCGAGCATGAGGCTAACTCCTGCTGGTGTCCAAGCCGCGAGGACCACTGGAACTTTGGCTGAAAGGCCGAGGGCGAAAACGAAGTTCGATAGGAAATAGACCAGAAAGCCGGTCATGACACCGCCCAGGATTACAAAACCGACATTGCCGCGGCGTTGAGTGCGTAGAGAAAAAGTGGCCGCGAGCATGATCATGGCCGCGAAAAGTATCGGTATGGCAAGCAGGCGGTGCAGCTGCAACTTATGCCGGACCGCTGAAAAACCGGCGTTTTCCAGGAGTTCGATAAAGCCGGGCAGGCTCCAGAACGAAATGGTCTCCGGTGGAGCGAAGCTATTCAGTATTTTCTCGTGTGTCAGTTCGGTGGCGAGTTCGAGTTGTTTGAATTCATCCGGGGTTCCACCCGGGGCCGATCGCAGGCCATCGTGCAAAAGCCACTTCTTATCGATCAACTCGGCCCGCTCGGCGTCAATGCGCTCGCGAAACCGGTCCTGCTGGGAAAAGTGAAATACCGTGACTCCAAAGAGCACCAAGGGATCGTTGGTCACGCGTGCCGCGTGGATCACGGACTGCCCATCTTCGTTGGCCTGACGCAGCCATAGGCCGCTCTGCGAGACCGCCAGGGTGCTTGCCTGGTTGCGCACGTAGCGCGCCTCAAGCTGCTCGAAGCGTCCCAGGAGAACTGAAGCCAGGGGATTGAACAGGCTCACCGTGATGGCGCCGACAAGAACCGCGACACCTAACACCGGCGCCAGTAGTTGCCATATGGATACACCGGCCGCGCGGGTCACGACCAGTTCATGGGCCCTAGTTAGCCGCCAGAAGCAAGTCAGGCCGGCCAGAAGCACGGTGAAGGGCATGACTTCGATCGCCAGGAACGGGAGTTTTAGCGCCGCCATCCGAAACACCAGGCCGAGCGAGGCATTCTTGTTCGCCAAGCGATCCAAAAGATCGACGATGGTGACCAGGAATATGATTCCGGTCAGGCCGAACAGAAAACTGAAATACCAGAATGCGTATTGCCGCGCCAAATAGGCCGATAATGTGCTCGACAGGCGTAGCCGGCGCATCCCTGGAACGCTGAGAGCGCGGCTCATGTCGGCACCGCCGGTAGTTCTGGTGCGTGCCGGGTGGTGCGGCGCGGCGTCCTGACGAGCACGTATAGTCCACCCAGTATCGGGAGGATCGCACCCGCGTACATGGCCGGAATCGCCATGGCCGCATCGGTCGCGAGATCGCGCAGGGCGAGAGATTGCGCTTCCAGAATCGCGATTAGAAGGATCGCCAGCAGGACACGCCGCGTCTGGCCGCGGCGGTTGAATTCTCCGGCCAGGATCGCGGCCAGGCCGATCAAGACAAACGACAGGCAGTAAAGAGGCATGACCAGGCGTTGATGCCCCTCGGCGATAAGCTCGTTTCTGTATGCTATATCGTTCGGGTTATCGCTGCGGGCGAACAACTCCATGATGAAGCGCTCCTTGGGTCCGCGCCAGCGCGTGAGCGCGGTCTCCTGAAGCTGGGCCAATTCCACAGTATAGCGGTCGAAGTAGAGGATCGAGACGCGGCCGTTGTCCTTATCGCGTTGCTGCCGGTTGCCATTGACCATCATGACTTGCGGGCTGTCGCCGCTCCTCACAAGCGCCCCGCGCTCGGCCATCATTGTCACCGGGTTCCCGGGGTCCCGGCTGTCGTGGACGAGAATTCCCAGAAGTTCGCCATTCGGGGCCCGCTCCCGGACATAAACCGTGATTCCCTCGGTCACCGAGTTGAAGGTGCCTTCTTGCAGAAGGACCGTCGTGAAATCGCTTCGCAAGCGGTATTGCAGATCCTTGAAGGCCCGGTAGGAGGCGGGCAGGAAATATAGGGTGATGCTGTAAACAGCCAGGGTGGCCAGCAGGCCCAGGCTTAGCGCCGGGCGGGCCAATTGAAGTTGCGATAGGCCGGCGGCGCGCAGCACGATGATCTCGCTGTCCATGGTCAATTTGTAATAGACGAACAGCACCGAGCAGAACGTTGCGATCGGCAAGACTATGCCGACGAACGACGGCACCAGAAGGACGATAAACGAAAAGAACGTGCTCGCGGGCAGGCCGCGGTTGACGATAAAGTCGATCAGCCGCAGCGACTGCGTCAGCCAAACGGCGAACGTCAGGCCAAGTGTGATCGCAATTGTCGCCACGAAGGCTTGCGTGAAGATGTATCTGTTGATTGCCCGCATCTGGCGCACACGATAAACGGGTGCGGCATAAAGGAAAAGTGGCTTCGTCAGGTTCTGGGGGGCGCTGGCCGCGCGCGACAAAACATTGACACATCCCCGGCGCGCCGGATATCGCAATGTCTGGATCGCCTCGCGTTGCTCTACCAGTGGGGGCGGACGCCACGCCGGGTTATCCCAATCGCTCTCTCCCGCATTGCCAAGGGGTCGTTCATGCAAGTCAAAATCACCTTTGCCGCACCAAAAATGCCTAGAACCGGCGCCGTTGCCGTCGGAGTACTGGATGGCCGTAAGCTCTCGCCAAGCGCGGAAACCCTGGACAAGGCGGCCGGCGGTACCTTGAGCCGCGCGGTCAAGCAGGGCCGTTTCACGGGCAAGAAGGGTCAAATTCTGGATCTCGTGGCCCCCGGCGGTCTGCGCAACAGCCGTGTTCTCTTGGTCGGCTTGGGAAAAACGAAAGACTTGAAGGATTTGGACCTCGAGAACCTTGGCGGGTCCGTCGCCGCCCGCATGGGCGCCACGGGCGAGCCCGGCGTCACCCTTATGGTCGATGCCTTGGAGGGCGCCGCGCACGAGTCGGCGGAACGGGCCGTGCGCTATGCCCTGGGTGCCCGCCTGCGCGCCTACCGCTTCGACAAGTACAAAACCAAGGAGAAGCCGGCGGACAAGCCCGGCCTTAAGAGCGTCACCGTCATGGTCGCGAACCCAGCCGCGGCTAAGCGCGCCTTCGCGGCGCATGAGAAGGTCGCCGAAGGCGTGGCATTCACGCGCGACCTAGTGTCGGAACCAGCTAATGTTATTTTCCCCAAGAGTTTAGTCGCGGAAGCTAAGAAACTGGTAAAGCTTGGCGTGACCGTGCAAGTTCTTGGCGAGCGCGAGATGCGCAGGCTGGGCATGGGCGCGCTACTTGGCGTCGGGCAAGGTTCGGCGCGGGAATCGCAGCTTTTGGTCATGCAATGGAAGGGCGCGGGCGCCGCCAGGGGCAAGAAGGCGGGGCCAATCGCCTTTGTCGGCAAGGGTGTCACTTTCGACACCGGCGGTATTTCGATCAAGCCGGCCGGCGGCATGGAAGACATGAAGTGGGATATGGGCGGGGCCGGCGTCGTGACCGGACTGATGCGCGCGCTGGCCGGGCGCAAGGCCAAGGTCAACGCCGTCGGGATCTGTGCCTTGGCGGAAAACATGCCGTCCTCGAGCGCGCAGCGCCCTGGCGACATCGTGACCTCCATGTCCGGCCAGACCATCGAGGTGATCAATACCGACGCCGAAGGCCGCCTGGTGCTTGCCGATGCCCTGTGGTACGTGCAGGAGAAGTTCAAGCCCAGCGCTATCGTCGATCTGGCGACCCTGACCGGGGCGATCATCGTCGCCCTCGGCCACGATTATGCCGGCCTGTTCAGCAACAACGACAAATTGTCGGACCAGTTGACCGCCGCCGGGAAGTCCGTGGGCGAACCGGTCTGGCGTATGCCCCTGGCCGCGCCCGGCGAATCCTATGATAAGGCGATCAATAGCCAGGCCGCCGATATGAAAAACGTCGGCAACCGCGCCGGAGGATCGATCACGGCGGCGCAATTTCTGCAGCGTTTCGTGAAAAAGGGCACGCCCTGGGCCCATCTCGACATCGCCGGGACGACCTGGTCCAGCAAGGACACCCCGACCGTACCCAAGGGTGGCACAGGATTCGGCGTCCGGCTGCTCGACCGCTGGGTCGCGGATCATCACGAAAAGTAGATGACCGAGGTCCGTTTCTATCATCTGACCCGCAGCACCCTGGAATCGGCGCTGCCCAAGATGCTGGAGAAGACGTTGGAGCGGGACCAGCGCGCGGTTGTCCTGACCGGCTCGCCCGAGCGGGCCGAGGCCCTGGCGTCTTATCTGTGGACCTACATCGACCGGGGGTTCCTGCCGCACGGTTCGGCCAAGGACGGCCGCGCCGAGGACCAGCCGATCTGGTTAAGCGATAAGGACGAGCGCCCGAACGATGCCCAGATTCTGTTCCTGACCGATGGGGCCGCCTCGGACCGGGTCGGGGAATACGAACTTTGCGCGGTACTGTTCGACGGCAAGAACCCCGACACGGTCTCGGCCTCGCGCGATCAATGGCAGGTCCTCAAGGACGCCGGCCACGAAGTCACCTATTGGCAGCAGGACGAAAGCGGCAAGTGGGAGAAGAAGGCGTAAGGGCCTGCGCGCTCACCCGCCGGGATGATAGCCGGTAAACAGGATCAGGATGGGCAGGGGCGCCACCGCCAGCACGATGGTCACCATATAGGCGGCGGTCGAATACACGCCGCTCATTCCGGCGGCGAGCGCGATTCCGCCACCGCCGCCGACCAGTGTGTTTCCCGGCAGGTTGATGAGCACGGCAAGCGCGATGTAACGGTGCCGCAGCAGAAAAGGAATAATGCGGGCCGGCGCCCGATCGGTTAACAAGGCGAGCCGGTCCTGGGCTGTCAGAGGCGCCATTTTCAACACCAGGTCGCGCGCCTTATGCAGCCCGAGGAAGTCGAAAGCGGAGGCTGTGACGCGGGCCGGCACGAAGCGGCCGACGAAAAACGCGAGCAACAGCGCCCCGACCATGGCGATATAGACCAGGAAGACGATTCGTATGCCCAGCGCCAGTACCAGGGCAAATCCGATTTCGGCGCCGGGTACGAATGGGATCGCCGAGGCGGCGGCGTAGACACCGACCGCCATCATCACCATGGCATTGACTTCAAGTTCATTGGAGGAGTTGACGTCGAACGCCGCAAGGCCGGTAAACCATTGCCCCGTAAACCAGCCGCCCACGATCAGACCTAAATAGAATATAACGAGCAGCAGGCAGCACCGCCCGGTCACGACGGACAGTCGCCAGGATTCGCTGGTTCCCTGCCGGTCGCGGCACGCGGTGGCGCACCCAAGATCATCGAACCCTCCCATGCTCGCTCAAAGCTTCGAAAAGGCTAGCTTCTTTGACCGCGCGTCACAACCGGCCGCTCTTGCCTTTGCGTGAATCAGCGCTGCTTGGTCTCCCACTCCGGCGCGATGGCGACCGGGGCGTTGGAGGGGGCGAGCGGCGGGCGGCCGAGGATAATGTCGGCGGCTTTTTCGCCGACCATGACGGTCGGGGCGTTGAGATTGCCGTTGGCTATAGTCGGAAAAACCGAGGAGTCGACAACCCGTAAGTTTTCGATTCCCCGCACCCTGCATTCGGGATCGAGGACAGCCATGGGGTCGCTTGGGCCGCCGATCTTGCAGGTGCAGGAGGGGTGATAGGCGCTTTCGGCGTTTTGCCGGATCCAGGCATCCATGGCCTCGTCCTCGACGATCTCCGCGCCCGGTTGGATTTCCGCGCCGCGATAGGGATCGAAGGCGTGCTGGCCGATGATCTCGCGGGTCAGGCGGATGCAGGCGCGAAAGGCCGCCCGGTCGTCCGCGTGTTCCAGGTAGTTGAATAGGATTTTTGGCTTGGCGCGCGGATCGGGGGAGGAGATGCGGACGTGGCCCCGGCTTTTCGGTTTGTTCGGGCCAACGTGGACCTGAAACCCGTGGCCCTTGAATGACGCCCTGCCGTCGTAGCGCATGGCGGCGGGCAGGAAGTGATACTGGATATCGGGCCACTTGATCCCGGCGCGCGAGCGGATGAAGGCGCAGGATTCGAAATGGTTGGTCGCGCCCAGGCCGTCCTTGAATAAGATCCAGCGCGCCCCGATCAGGAACTTGTGCCAGGGATCGAGCCAGCCGTTCAAGGTGATCGGCTGGGTGCAGCGGATTTGGAAATAGACCTCCAAGTGGTCTTGAAGATTCTCGCCGACGCCGGGTAAGTCGTGGACGACCGGCACGCCGGCATCCTTCAAAACCTGGGCCGGTCCTAAACCCGAGGCTTGCAACAAGGTGGGCGAACCGATGGAACCGGCGGAAAGAATCACCTCGCGCCGGGCGCGCGCGGTCGTCATTTTTCCGCCTCGCTCATAAACGATCCCGGCCGCCTCGCGGCCCTCCAACACCACACGATGGGTCAGTGTTTTCGCGATCACCTTCAGGTTGGGCCGGGAACGGGCGGGGCCGAGGTAAGCCTTGGCGGTTGAGCAGCGCACGCCGTCCTTGACGGCCATGTGCATGGCGCCGAAGCCTTCCTGGCGTTCGCCGTTGTAATCCTCGGTCTTTAAGTAGCCCGCTTGCTGTCCCGCCTCGATGAAAGCCCGATACAGCGGGTTTCGCATCTCGTTGCCGTTGCAGACCGCCAGGGGACCATCGCCGCCGCGATAGGCATCGGCGCCGCCCTTCCAGGTCTCCGCCCGGCGGAAGTAGGGCAGGCAGTCGCGATAGGCCCAACCCGACGCGCCGTGTTCCTCCCACTCGTCGAAATCGCAAGCGTGCCCGCGGACGTGGACCATGCCGTTGATAGAGGATGAGCCGCCAAGACCCTTGCCGCGCGGGCAGTGCAAACGGCGGCCGTCCATGAAGGGTTCTGGCTCCGATTCGAAGAACCAGTTGAAGCGCGCCATGTTCATGGGAATCGAGAGCGCCGTCGGCATTTGCACGAAGATACTGCGGTCCGACCCGCCGGCCTCGATCAGCAGCACCGAGATACTGGCGTCCTCGCTGAGCCGATTGGCCAGAACGCAGCCGGCCGACCCGGCTCCGACGATGATGAAATCGAAAACTTCCGTCTCAGACATGGGATGCTTGACCTTCGTGCTCGGGGTGCATCCCACTTAGCCGCTTCATATGGGCGGGAGCAAGTCTTAGGCCGCCCGCCCGACACCGAGAAGCACGCCAAAGGTATCGCGCAGGCCCTGGTATCCGGCTTCGGTGATGTCGATGGTTCGGCTGCCGGAGTCCCGTTTGACCCATTCGAGCTCGATACACCTTGCCGCCAAGGCGGCGCCCAGGGCCCCCGCGACGTGGGGGCGGCGCTCGCTCCAGTCCATGCACGCGCGGGCGAAGGCCCGTCGGCGCCCGCGCGCCGAGGCGAGATCTATGCCGAAGTTGTCGAAAAGAACGGCGCCGGAATCCGTTACCGAGAAATCGTCGCCTTGGCGGATCAGGTACCCTTGCGCCAAGAGGCCGTTGGTCAGCAAGACACCCAAGCGTCCGGCGAAATGATCGTAGCAAAACCGGGCTGTCCGCATGGCCTCGTCGCGCGGTCCCGGCCTGCGATGACGGGGAGGGGCGTCGCCCGCGAGCCGGGATAAGACCTCGATGGCTTCCATGACCTGGGGGCTGGCGATACGGTAATAGCGGTGGCGCCCCTGCCGGGCCATGGTCATAAATCGCCCCTCGACCATCTTGGCCAGATGACTGCTGGCCGTTTGCGGCGAAACGCCGGCGATATAGGCAAGCTCGGTCGCGGTGCGCGCCATGCCGTCCATCAAGGAAATGAGGATGTTGGCGCGCGCCGGGTCTCCAATCAGGGCCCCGGCCTTGGCGATATAAGGGATTTCAACCATAATTCGACTATAAACGAAGCGTTCTTGCTCGACAAGAGATCGAGCGACTCGCGCTTAGCGCCAACATCGCCGCTTTGACCCTTGGTCGCATTGTCATTGATCTTGCGAAGAATTCGCCGTTCAATTCGAACCGAATACGCTTGCGAGGCGGACAGGAATGAAAAAGAAGGAGGCAAGAGCGAAATGACAGCGATAACCATTAGAAAAATTTTGGCCCTAGGGGCGGTTTCAGGCGCCCTACTGGTTGCGCCGACGGTGCAGGCGGCCGATCCGGCTGCGTGCCAGGTTGTCCGCTTCTCCGACGTGGGCTGGACCGATATCACCGCGACGACGGCGGCGACGTCGGTTGTACTCGAAGGCCTCGGTTACAGCCCCAAGGCCCAGATTCTGTCGGTGCCGGTAACCTATGCCAGCATGAAGAATGGCGATGTCGATGTTTTCCTGGGCAACTGGATGCCGACCATGGAGGCCGACCTGGCGCCCTACCGCGATGACGGTTCGGTCGCGGTGCTGGCCAAGGCGAACCTGCTCGGCGCCAAGTACACCTTGGCGGTCAATAAGACGACCGCGGACGCGGGCCTCAAAACCTTCGCCGACATTGCCAAGTTCAAGGACCAGCTGGACGGAAAAATTTACGGTATCGAGCCCGGCAACGACGGCAATCGCCTGATCCAAAGCATGATCGACGACAATGCCTTCGGCTTGAAAGGCTTTAGCGTCGTGGAATCCTCGGAGCAAGGCATGTTGGCCCAGGTCGCGCGCTCGGTGCGGAAAAAAGCCCCGGTCGTGTTCCTGGGTTGGGAGCCTCATCCCATGAACGCCAACTTCGACATGGTCTATCTCTCGGGTGGCGATGACTGGTTCGGCCCCAATCTCGGCGGTGCCTCGGTCTTCACCAACACCCGCAAGGGCTATAGCGGCGACTGTCCGAATGTCGGCAAGCTGCTGGCGAACCAAGAATTCACCCTGGCCATGGAAAACGAAATCATGGGCGCGATCCTCAACGACGGCGAGGAACCGGACGACGCGGCCACGGCTTGGCTGAAGAAGAACCCGGGGGTTCTGGACACGTGGCTGGCCGGGGTCACGACCCTGGACGGCAAGAACGGCCTGGCGGCGGCTAAGTCGCACCTGGGTCTCTAACGGCGAACTAAAATCGACCGGAACGCGGCCGGGCCGGGCAGGCTCCGGCCGCGTTCCAAATTTCCGGGGGCGTCATGGAATGGCTGACCGACAATAAAATTCCGCTGGGCAAGTGGATTCGAGGCATGGTCGATTTGCTGAACGATCATGCCGCTTGGTTTTTCGATCTGATAGCCGATGTTCTCAGCTTCCTGATCGTGGGTCTTATCGACGTCCTTCAGTGGTTCCCGCCGCTTATTCTGGTCGCCATGATCGCGGCCCTGGCCTATGGACTGCACAGGTCCTGGAAAATGGCTCTGGCCATGATCGCGGCGCTATTGCTGGTCATCAATCTCGGCTATTGGGACGAAACGATCGAAACGCTGTCGCTGGTGGTGTTTTCCACCGCGGTGTGCATGGCGGTCGGAATTCCGGTCGGCATTGCCGCTGCGCATCGGCCTTGGCTTTACACGGGATTGCGTCCGGTTCTGGACCTGATGCAAACCATCCCGACCTTCGTCTATTTGATTCCGACCCTGATCCTGTTTGGATTGGGGGTCGTGCCGGGCCTTATCTCGACCGTGATCTTCGCGATTCCGGCACCCATCCGCCTGACGCATCTGGGCATTTCCTCGGTCCCCAAACCTCTGATAGAGGCCGGTCAGTCCTTTGGCGCAACCAAGCGTCAGCTGCTCTGGAAGGTCGAACTGCCGCACGCCATGCCGACGATCATGGCCGGGCTTACCCAGTGCATCATGTTGTCCCTGTCCATGGTCGTCATCGCCGCCCTGGTCGGCGCCGATGGCTTGGGCAAGCCGGTGGTGCGCGCCCTCAACACGGTCAACATCGCCAAGGGTTTCGAGGCCGGCCTGGCGATCGTGATCGTGGCCATCCTGCTGGATCGCATCTGCAAGCAGCGCGAACCCAAGGGCGAGGGGAAATAGATCGTGCCAGCTGTTGAGTTCCGCGATGTCGATGTCATCTTCGGCGACGAGCCGCAGCGCGCCTTGGCGTTGCTCGATCAGGGACAGGACCGTGATGCGATTTTGGCCGAGACCGGCAGCGTGGTCGGTGTCGCAGGCGCCTCTATCTCCATCGAGGAAGGCGAGGTCTGCGTTCTCATGGGCCTATCCGGCTCAGGCAAGTCCACGCTTCTACGCTGCGTCAACGGTTTGAACGAAACCAGCCGGGGCCAGGTCTTGGTCAAGGACGATGGCGCGAGCGTCGATGTGGCGCGTTGCGATCCCGCGACCCTGCGCCGCCTGCGCATGAACCGGATCGCCATGGTGTTTCAGCAGTTCGCCTTGCTGCCTTGGCGGACCGTGGCGGAGAACGTCGGTTTCGGTCTTGAGCTTCGCGGTGCGGCCAAGGCGGAGCGCACGCGAATCGTCGAGGAAAAGCTTCGCCTTGTCGGCCTGGACCAGTGGAAGGACAAGTTCGCGCACGAGTTGTCGGGCGGCATGCAGCAACGGGTGGGACTTGCGCGCGCTTTCGCCACCGACGCCGATATCCTGCTCATGGATGAGCCGTTTTCCGCCCTCGATCCCTTGATCCGGAGTCACTTGCAGGACGAGTTGCTGGATTTGCAAAGGTCGCTGCGTAAGACCATTATTTTCGTCAGCCACGATCTCGACGAGGCCCTTAAAATCGGCACCCACATCGCGATCATGGAGGGGGGCCGCATCGTCCAGTACGGCGAGCCCGAGGAGATCGTCCTCAACCCCGCCAACGAATACGTGGCTGAGTTCGTCGCCCATATGAATCCCTTGAACGTTCTGCGCGGCGGGTCGCTCATGACCTCGCTCGAAGACCTAAAGCGCGACGGCGATTCCGTGCTCTTGGATCGTGGCGGGCGGTTCCGGGTTACCCTGGATGGCGATGGCGCGCCCCAGGGCGTGACCCTGGATGGCAAGGCCGGGAAGATGTTGCGCTTCGATCCCGATGCCGATTCCGATGCCCTCGACAACTTAGCTATCGATGGCGCCGCTCTCATCCTTGGGCCGGTGGACATGTCGATGCACGGCGCGATCCGCCTGCGCCAGGCTAGCGGGCACCCGGTGGCGCTGGTCGATAACGGCAGGCTGGTCGGAGTGTGCGGGGACGAGGAAATCTACCGGGGTATCCTGCGCCAGGCCGATTCGGCCGGTCAACAACCGCCCCCAGCCTGATCGCCGCGGCTCGCTACATGGCCATACACGGTATTCTTTTCGACAAGGACGGCACCTTGCTCGACTACGCCGCGACCTGGATGCCGGCGAATCGGGCCGCCGCCCTGGCCGCCGCGCGCGGCGATGCCGATCTGTGCGAGCGGCTCCTGCATATCGGCGGTTACGATCGCGGGACCGGACGGATCGCGGGCAATGCGGTGCTGGCGGCCGGAAACACGCTCGAAATCGCCGCTACCTGGCACGCGCATGCGGCCGATTGGGAACTCGCCGCATTGGTCGAGGCGATCGACGATATCTTTCAAACCCAAGGGCGCACCAGTTCGGTGCCGGTACCCGATCTCGCGCCGACCCTGAACCGGCTAAAGGCGCGCGGGCTCGCCTTGGGTATCGCGACCAGCGATAGCGCCGCCGGGATCGAAGCGACCTTGGGCCGCTTCGATGTCCTCGGCCACTTTGATTTTTTTGCCGGCTACGATAGCGGTCACGGCGTGAAGCCGGAGCCCGGAATGGTCCACGCCTTTTGCGACAAAACGGGCTTGTCCGCGCGGGAGATCGCGGTGGTGGGCGATAATCGGCACGATCTGGACATGGGCCGGGCGGCCGGTGTGGGACTTCTGGTCGCGGTTCTAACCGGAACCGGAGAGCGGGCTGATTTGGAATCCCTGGCCGATCATGTGCTGGACAGTATCGCGGATTTGGAATGCGTTCTGAATCAAGTGCGTTGATACCGGTGTATTCCGTCCGCCTCTCGTGTTCGCGTCACCTGCTCGCGGGCGCGCAGCAGGTGCAGGTGGGCCAAGACTTCGCCGACCGCGAAACCGGTCTGGTGATGATCGAGCTTGCGGCGGAACAAGGCCGGCGCCGCCTCCATGGCGGTCATGGGCCGGTAGAGCGCGCCGAGCAGATCGCTGAGGCGGGCGTCGTGATGGGCCGCGAGATCGTCGAGCCGGGGGTGCAGGCCATGAAAGGGCCGGTCGTGCGAGGGCAGGACCAGGGTATCGGCCGGCAAGGTTTTGAAGAGTTCCAAGGAATCCAGAAAGTCGCTTAGCGGCTCGGCCTCCGGCTCGTTGGCCCAGACTCCGACATTGGGCGAGATGCGCGGCAGGATTTGATCGCCCGAAATCAGTAATCCCAACTCGGCGCAATAGAGGGTCGCGTGCTCCGGCGCGTGGCCGCGCCCGACCATGATCCGCCAGGACCGCCCGCCGATACATAGGGTGTCGTTATCGCGCAGGCGATGGAATTCGGCCGGTATCGGGTCGATCCGGCTGGCGTAGGCATTGCCGCGCGACTCGACGGCAGCCAGGAAATCCTCGGCGCACCCGGCGGCGCGGTAAAACGCGGCCTGGCTGGATACGATGGCCGGTGAAGTATCGAGCGAGATCATGCGCCCGGTCAGCCATTCGCTGTGGGTCATGCAAAGCGGCACGTTCCAGCGCGCGCACAACCAGCCCGCCAGGCCCACATGATCCGGATGGAAGTGGGTCGAGATCACGCGCCGGACCGGGCCCTTGAAGGCGGGATCTTGGAATACGGCCTCCCAGGCATGGCGCGTTTCGTCCGTCGCCAGGCCGCAATCGACCAGGGTGCAGCCCTCGTCGTCATCGAGAACCCAGAGGTTGATGTGGTCGAGCGCGAAGGGCAGGGGCATGCGCAGCCAGTGCACGCCATCCGCCAGGGTCGCGAGCTTGCCTGCTTCCGGCATTTCGGCTGGGTGATAAACGATTCCGTTTGTTGTTTCGGCCGGCACGCGGAACAGCCTCCAATAAGTCACAAAGGGTTGATGCAAATACCCTTTTTACATGGGACCGGGAGCGCCGCAATGAACAAAATCCGGGAGCCCGGTTCGCGCCAAGTAGGCGGCGGCGCTTGAGCGACCACACCCCGCCCCGTTATGCTGCATAGTCCCGGCGGGGGGCAGGGCGAACCTTGGAGAGCAAGATGGATAAGGCGGCAGGCGGCCCGGAGCATGTGCCGATGTTTCCCTTGGGAGAAGACAAGACTCCCTACCGCAAGATTTCGGACACCGGCGTGGAAACCGATACCTTCAATGGTCAGACCATTCTGAAGGTCGCGCCGGAGGCTCTGCACGCCCTGGCGGAGCAAGCTTTTTCCGATATCAACCACCTGCTGCGTCCAGGTCACCTGCGGCAGTTGCGCAAGATCCTGGACGATCCCGAGGCCTCGCCCCAGGACCGTTTCGTCGCCTTCGAGCTTTTGAAAAACGCGAACATTTCCGCCGGTGGCATCTTGCCCATGTGCCAGGATACCGGCACCGCGATCGTCATGGGCAAGAAGGGACGCCGGGTCTGGACCGAGGGCGGCGACGAAGCCGCCTTGGCGGGCGGCGTACGCGACGCCTATCTGAACAAGAACCTGCGTTACAGCCAGCTTATTCCCAAATCCACCTTCGAAGAATCGAACTCCGGCGACAATTTGCCGGCGCAGATCGAGATCTATGCGGAAGGGGAGGACGCTTACAAGTTCCTGTTCATCGCCAAGGGGGGCGGGTCGGCCAACAAGACGTTTCTGTTTCAGGGCACCCCCGCGCTCCTGAGTAAAGAGAAGTTGATGCCGTTTCTCGATGAGAAAATCCGCTCGCTCGGCACCGCCGCTTGCCCGCCCTATCATCTGGCGGTGGTGATCGGTGGAACCAGCGCCGAGATGACTCTGAAGACGGTTAAGCTGGCGAGCACCCGCTACCTCGACAGCTTGCCGACCGAGGGCACGGGACAGCCTCATGCCATCCGCGATTTGGACATGGAGGAGGATATCCACGAAATGACGCGGAACATGGGTATCGGAGCCCAGTTCGGCGGCAAGTACTTTTGCCACGACGTGCGTGTGATTCGCCTGCCGCGCCACGGCGCCAGCCTGCCGATCGGGATCGGCGTTTCCTGCTCGGCCGATCGTCAGGCGTTGGGAAAGATTACCGCCGAGGGCGTGTTTCTCGAGGCCCTGGAAACCGATCCGGCCAAATACCTGCCCGATGTCGCGCAGGATTCCCTGGTCGACGCACCCATTAAGATCGACCTGCGCCAACCCATGGCGGAGACCTTGGCGGAACTGACCAAGCATCCGGTCGGTACCCGGCTTTCGCTCAGCGGGTCCTTGACGGTGGCGCGCGATATGGCCCATGCCAAGGTGCTGTCCCTCATGCAAGCGGGCCAGCCCTTGCCGGATTACTTCCGTGATTTCCCGATCTACTATGCCGGCCCGGCCAAGACCCCGGAAGGTTATGCCACCGGTTCCTTCGGGCCGACGACCTCGGGGCGCATGGATAGCTACATGGACGTCCTGCAAGCGGCCGGCGGCTCCATGATCAGCCTGGGCAAGGGGAATCGCAGCCCGCAGGTCCGCGCGGCCTGCAAAAAACATGGCGGATTCTACCTAGCCTCGATTGGCGGTCCGGGCGCGCGCCTGGCGCGGGATTGCATCAAGAAAGTCGAGAACATCGCCTATCACGAATTCGGCATGGAAGCGATCTGGCGCATCGAAGTCGAAGACTTTCCGGCCTTCATCGTGATCGACGACAAGGGCAACGACTTTTTCGCTAAATTCAAGATTGGATGAACCGCGTGAAGATCAGCAGTAATTTCGATGGCGGCAACATCGCTTGTCTTGCCTGCGACGATCCTTCCGATATCCGCCTTGAGATTCAAAAAGACAACGGCGCCGAGTACTTTCAGTGGTTCTACTTTCGCCTGACCGGCGCCGCGGGGCGGGCTTGCCGGTTGAAGATTATCAATGCGGGCGCCTCGTCCTACACGGGCGGCTGGAAAGATTACCGGGCGGCCGTGTCCGAGGATCGCGAGACCTGGGTCCGGGCCGAAACCGGTTATGACGGCGCGACCCTCACGATCCGGCACACCCCGGAGACCGATTCCGCCTACTTCGCGTATTTCGCCCCCTATTCCATGGAACGTCATGCGGACTTGATCGCGGTGGTGCAGGGCTACGAACAGGTGCGCTTGAGCGTGCTTGGCTCGACCCTCGACGGTCAGGACATGGATCTGCTGCGCATTGGCGAAGACGGCGAGGACAAACGAAAGTGCTGGTTCATCGCCCGGCAGCATTGCGGGGAAACCATGGCCGAGTGGTGGATGGAGGGATTCCTCGCCCGCCTCTTGGACGAAGACGATCCCGTGACCCGCGAACTGCTCGCCCAGGCCGTGTTTTACGTTGTCCCCAACATGAACCCGGACGGCAGCCGGCGCGGCCATCTGCGCGGCAACGCAATCGGCGCCGACCTCAACCGGCAGTGGCTTGAACCTAGCCTGGAAAAAAGCCCCGAAGTGTTCCTAGTGCGGCAAAAGATGCAAGAGACTGGGGTCGATTTTTGCCTCGACGTGCACGGCGACGAAACCCTGCCGGTCAATTTCTTGATCGGGCCAGAAGGAATCCCCTCTTGGAGTGACCGCCTGGGCGAGTTGTTTCACGGGTACAAGACGGCTCTCAAGCAGGTCAGCCCGGATTTCCAAACCGAGCGCGGCTATCCGGTTCCAGGGCCCGGCAAGGCCAACACCAGAATGTGCGGCAAGTACGCCGCCGAGGCTTTCGGTTGCCTCTCCATGACTTTGGAAATGCCGTTCAACGATACCTTGGAAACGCCCCACGAGGCTGAGGGCTGGTCGCCGGAGCGTAGCCGCAAGCTCGGCGCCGCCAACTTGGACGCCCTCTATGCGATCATAAACCGCCTGCGCTGATTATCGGGGAGTTAAGAACCTTGAACGTGATCCCCCGGCACGGCGGAATCGCCTGAGGGTTTCATGGCATTGGGTGCCTCGATTTGAACTGGCACTTCGACCTTGCCGGCCTTTTCGAAGGTGAGCAGGAGTGGAAAACTCTCGCCCTCCATAAGCCGCGACTTGAGCCCCATGAGCATCACGTGCAGCCCGCCCGGTTGCAGGACCACCGGTTCGCCGGGCGCGATTTCCAGAACCTCGATACGGCGCATTTTCATGATGCCGTCTTTCATGAGGTTGGTGTGCAGTTGCGCCATCTTGGCCGCCGGTGTGGCGACGGCGAGGAGGCGGTCGGTTTCGCCCCCGGTATTGACGATGGTCAAGTAGGCGGCCCCCGCCTTGGCCTGCCCTATCGAGGCGCGCGCCCAAGCCTGCTGCAAGGACAAGGTCCCGGCCGTGGTCTCGCCCGCCAGGACCGGTCCGCAAATCGTGGCGGCCAGCAGGGCCGCGGTGGCGATAATCAGGCGTTTCATTTCATCTCCAGAATCAACTCGTTGCTTGTTTCAAATGCTTGGCGATTTCCCGCGCCATGTCTTCCGGCTTGGCGGGATAGGAGAACAAGGACAGAAACTCGCCGTCGCGGCCCATGAGGTAAATGAAGACCGTGTGATCCATCAAATAGGTATTGGGATCCTCGCCGCTGTCCTCGACCTTGGCGAAATAGGCTTTGTACGACTTGGCGATGCTGGCGGTCTGCTCCGGCGTGCCGCTGAGGCCGAGGATGTCCGGGTGAAAGGCGGGGGCGTAGCCGGCGAGAACTTCCGGCGTGTCGCGGGCCGGATCGACGGTGATGAACAGCGCTTGAACGGATGCCGCCTTATCTCCCAATGCGTCCAAGGCGAGCGCGACGGTGTTCAGGGTCGTCGGGCATACGTCCGGGCAGAAGGTGTAGCCGAAGAAAACCAGACGCAGCTTGCCCTCGAAGGTCTTGTCCGTGACCGTCCCGCCGGTGTGGGCGGTCATCTCGAAGGCGCCGCCGATTTCCACCGGCGCCTGGGTGGGTGCCGTGCCGCCAACAGCCTGTTCGCGCGCGCCTGGCGTGGGAGTCAGCCACCAGGCGGCGGCGCCGGCTATTGTCATCGCGGCGGCGGCGGCAAGAGCCGGGATTAGGGGACGGCGGCGCATCGGCACTTCTTTCTTGGAGACCGGTTCAAATTAGTGAAGGAGGGGCCGGGGGGAAAGCGCTGTATCGTATTTCAACGAATGCGGGGCAGCCATGCGTGAAACTGGGTCGCCCTAACTCCCTCCGGCGCATAACATCGAGGCATAACCCGGTACGAAAAGGCTTGCCGCCAATGCGATGCCATGAGGACGCTGGACTAGCCGAAACGGCCGCGCGGCCGTGAGGCACTTCCACAGCCCGGTCTGGCTTGGCCCGGTTGCTCGCGCCGGCGGCCCCGCGTTCATCGTGTTGTTCACCCTCGATACCCTGGCGCGCGCGATCCTGGTCACCGTTCTGCCGCTGCAAGCCTACGATCTTCTCGGCGATGTGCAGAAGGTGAGCATTCTGTATCTCGCGGCCAGCATCGCCGGCTTGATGGGCAGCCTGGCCGTGCCGTGGCTGGTCCGCACCTTTCAACGCCGCTGGGCCCTCACGCTCGGCGCCCTTTGCTTTGTCGGCGCCGCGCCCTTGCTCTCGCTTCACAGCCTGCCCGCGCTGCTGCCGGGTATCGCGCTTCATATGTTCGGCGGCGCCTGCTCGTCGATCTGTCTTAACCTCTATGTCCTCGACCACGTTCCGCGCCAGGCCTTCACCCGTTTCGAGCCGACGCGGATGCTGTTCTCGGGCGCCGGCTGGCTGATTGGGCCGGTGCTCGGCATTTATCTGGAAACCCGGGTCGCCGATTGGCTGCCCTATGCCGCGAGCGGCGCCTTCGCCTTGGGACTGCTTGGTTACTTCTGGTTCCTGCGGGCGACGGAAAGCCCGGCAGTGCCGAGAGGCAAGGCCCCGCCGCCTAATCCTTTCCTCTTCGTCCGGCGCTATTTCTCCCAGCCACGCCTCGTTCTTGCCTGGTTTCTGGCCATGGGCCGGGCCGGTTGGTGGGGCATGTTCTATATGTACGCGCCGATCTACGCGGTCACCACGGGCCTTGGCGAGGAGGCCGGGGGGGTGATCTCCTCGTCCGGTTCGGCGTTCCTGTTTACCGTGACCTTCTGGGGTTGGCTCGGCCGCAAACACGGTCTTCGCTGGTTGCTGATCTTGGGTTTCACCTTGACCGGCGTGCTCACGGTGGCGGTCGGCTTGGCCGCGGGCACGCCGTGGCTGGGCGCGGGCCTGTTGATCGCCGCCGCCGGGGGGGCGAGCATTACCGATGGCGCCGGAAATGTGCCCTTCATGCGCGCCGTGCGGTCGTGGGAGCGCGCCGAGATGACGACTGTGTTCGCGACCTACCGGGATGCGGCGCGGCTGTCCATGCCGGCGCTTTACGCGGCGTTACTCCAGGTATTTGCCTTGCCCGCGGTGTTCGTGGCAAGCGGCGTCATCATGCTGGGAAGCGCCTGGCTCGCCCGCCACGTGCCGGGCCGCATGGGCCAGGAGGCGCGCACCCCGTTGCGCGGGTCCACCACTGGCCGCTAGCTTAACTTCGCCGGGGCATGACCCGGCACGGCAAGGTATTTTCTAGAATGCGATGCGTATGACGGAGGACGGCGCGAGGCCTCTGGCGAGGCAGGGAGCCGATCCTGACATTGCAGGCGCCCCGTCCTTGGCCGAGCCGGCCCGCTGGCCAGGCATGCTCGGCTTAATTGTGACCGTGCTGATATGGGGATCGACAGTTCCGGCGATCACGGTCTTGAGTCTGCGTTGGGATCCGTACTTTTTAGCCATGATCCGCTACGTCGCGGCCTTGCCGTTGTTCTGGCTGCTGTTGCGTGTGCTCGAGCGGCCCGGCGCTGCACAAGCGGCTAAAGCAGCCATCGCGCCCTGGCGTTTGATGACGCTGGGAACGGCCATGGCCTCCTTCGCCACCCTCTATACCCTGGGTATCGCTTACAGCCATCCGGTCACGGCAGTCGTTTTTGCCGCCTCCATGCCGATCGTCGCCAGCCTGGTCGTGCGCGTGGTTCTGGGCGTGGCGCCGGGCAGGGGGCTGTATGCCGGTCTCGCCATAGTCGTGCCGGGCGCCATTCTAGCCATGTTCGACGAAACCAAGCTCGCCGCCCCTCTGCGATTGGGCGGCGGCGAGCCCTTGATCGTCCTCGCCATGGTTTGCTGGTCTTGGTACTCCCTCATGGCGCAGCGTTGGATGCGCGGGGTGTCGCAACTGCAAATCACCGCGCGCACCTCGGGTGCCGCCACTCTGGTTCTTCTCGTTATTTACAGCCTTGCCGCCGCCAGCGGACAGACTTATGGCCCCTGGGGATCGGTCACCGTTCTGGACCTGTCGCTCATCGCGCTCCTATCCTACGGCGTGATCGTGATCGCGGTCTTGATGTGGAATAACGGCGTGGCCCGCTTGGGCTTGCCGTTGGCCAGTCTGTACCTCAACTTGATACCGGCGGTGACGCTGACCATTCTCTTGGCCATGGGTATCCCGCCGAGCCTGAGCCAAGTGTCGGGCGCGGCGCTGGTGGTGACGGGCATACTGATCGCCCAACTTTGGACCCGCCGGCCCTAAGGCGCCACGGCGAAACCGATGAGCGTCCACGGCGAAACCGATGAGCGTAAGGACGAGTTGATATAGTTCTCATCGCCGAATCCCTGCTCTCCGTCTTCGTGACGATTCTGCTTGGCTATGCCTTGCGGCGCCTTCTCTTGCCGGACCCCGTGGTTTGGGCCGGGTTGGAGCGCTTGGCGTATTTCGTGTTGCTTCCGGCCCTCTTGGTGCATTCCCTGGCGACGGCGGATCTGGCGATGGCGGCGACTTGGCGTTTAGTCGTGGCTGTCCTTATGGCGATTCTGCTGACCGGCGCCGCGGCCTTTGCGCTGCGGCGGCCACTCGGCCTCTCGGGCCCGGTCTTCGCCAGCTTGTTTCAAGGCGCGACCCGCATGAATGCCTATGTGATCTTGGGCTTGGCGAGCAGCCTGACCGGTCCCGCCGGACTCGCCATGGCCAGCCTGGTCCTGGCCTTCATGGCCATCCTGGTCAATTTCCTGGCCGTCGTGGTCTTGGTCCGCTATGGCGAGCGCGGCGGCGCGCCCGAAGCGGGCTCGGCGCATTTTCTGAAATCCCTGACCGGCAATCCCCTGATCTTGGCTTCTTTGATCGGCGTTCTGTGGAACCTGAGCGGCGCTCCCATGCCGTCCCTGATCGGCGCGCCGCTGTCGTTTGTCAGTTCGGCGGCCGTTGGCGTGGCCCTGCTTTCGGTCGGCGCGGCGCTGGAACTCCGGCGGGTGTTCGCCGATCCCATGATCGTGGCCATAACCTGCGGTCTAAAGTTGATTCTCTTGCCTGCGTTCTTTTTCGTTCTGGCGCGCTTGTTGGAGCTCGACGGGCAGGCGAGCCTGGTCGGTATCGTGTGTTGCGCGGTGCCGGTTTCCACATCGGCCTATATCATGGCCAAGCAGCTTGGCGGCGACGCCGATCTCATGGCGCGCTTGGTCACCGCCATGAATCTCGCCGCCATGGCGACCATGCTGCCTTGGCTTGCCCTGGTGACCGGCGCGGGCTAGGGGCATGGCGGCAACACCCGGTATTCCATGGGGCCAGGGGGCCTCGGCAGTTGTTAATGCGGCGATAGGTCGGGCATATTGATGGCAAGAGCGGCCGATTCGCCCGCTCGGATGCCTTGCCTTGATCTCAAAAAAGCCGGAGAGACTAAGAATGGCCGAGCGTCGCGTGTCTGGCGAGCCGAAGGTCGAAACCTCGCCCAGGATCGCGGATGAGGTCAAGTGCACGACTTGCTACATGTGCGCCTGCCGCTGCGGCATTAAGGTCTACTTGAAGGACGGCACGGTCCGCTATATCGAGGGCAACCGCGACCACCCGGTCAATAAGGGGGCGCTCTGCGCCAAGGGCTCGGCCGGAATCATGCAGCAATATTCCCCGGCGCGCCTGCGAAACCCCTTGATGCGGGTCGGCCCGCGCGGTTCCGGCGAATTCAAGGAAATTACCTGGGAGGAAGCGCTCTCGACCGCCGCCGGGTGGCTGGGCGAGGTGCGGGCGCGCGATCCGCGCAAGCTCGCCTTCTTCACCGGGCGCGACCAAAGCCAGGCTTTGACCGGCTGGTGGGCGAGCCGTTTCGGCACCCCCAACCACGCCGCCCATGGCGGCTTTTGTTCCGTCAACATGGCGGCCGCCGGGCTTTACACCATCGGCGGTTCGTTCTGGGAATTCGGCGAGCCCGATTGGAACCGGACTCGCTATTTCTTGATGTTCGGCGTGGCCGAGGATCACGATTCCAACCCCATCAAGATCGGCTTGGGCAAGCTGAAGCAGCGCGGCGCGAAGTTCGTTTCAGTCAACCCGGTCCGCAGCGGCTATTCCGCCATCGCCGACGAATGGATCGGGATCCGCCCCGGCACCGATGGGTTGTTGGTTTTCGCGCTGATCCACGAGCTGTTGCGCGCGGGTAAGATCGATCTGGATTACCTGGTTCGCTACACCAACGCGCCTTGGTTGATAATCGACGATCCGGGCGCCGCCGACGATGGCCTCTTCGCGCGCGACGAGGCGGGCAATCCCCTGGCCTGGGATCGCGAAACCGGCGCGGCCGTCAACGCCAAGCTGCCCGATATCACGCCGGCCTTCCATGGCGAGTACACCCTGGCCGATGGGCGCAAGGCGACCCCGTCTTTCAGCCGTTTGGTGGAACGCTATTCCAGCAAGGACTACGCGCCCGAGGCCGTGGCGGAGCGGGTCGGCATAACCGCCGCGACCATCAAGCGCATCGCGGCCGAGCTTGCCCAGGCCGCCTTCGAGGAAGAGATCGTTCTCGATATTCCCTGGACCGATTGGGCGGGGCGGCGCCACGAAAAGACGATCGGGCGCCCGGTGGCCATGCACGCCATGCGGGGCATTTCCGCTCACTCCAACGGTTTTCATACCTGCCGGGCGATTCACATCCTCCAGCTCCTGCTCGGCAGCATCGATTGCCCTGGCGGTTTTCGCTACAAGCCGCCGTTTCCCAAACCCATACCGCCGGGGTTAAAGCCTTCGGATCAAGTGGGACCGGGACAGCCTCTAGGCGGACCGCCGCTGGGATTCCCAACCGGACCGGAAGACCTGCTGGTCGATGAAGACGGCACGCCGCGCCGGATCGATAAGGCGTTTTCCTGGGAAGCGCCGATCGCCGCCCACGGCATGATGCACATGGTCATCACCAATGCCGCGAAGCGCGATCCCTATGGCATCGACGTTCTGTTCATGTACATGGCCAACATGAGCTGGAATTCCTCCATGAGCGTATCCAGTGTCTTGCGGTCCTTGACCGAGACCGACCCGAAAACAGGCGATTATGTGATTCCCAAATTCATTTACGCCGATGCTTTCTTCTCGGAGACGGTTCCCTATGCCGATCTGATTCTACCCGATACTACTTACCTGGAACGCTGGGACTGTATTTCCCTTCTCGACCGGCCGATCTGCGAGGCAGATGGGCCCGGCGATTCCATTCGTCAGCCAGTGGTGCAACCGGACCGTAACGTCCGCCCGTTCCAAGATGTCTTGATCGATCTTGGCGCGCGCATCGGACTGCCCGGTTTTGTCAAGGAGGATGGCGGCGCGAAGTATCCCGGCGGCTATGCGGACTACCTGGTGAACCACGAACGCGCGCCCGGCATAGGATCGCTCGCCGGTTGGCGCGGGGAGGACGGCGAGTCCCACGGGCGCGGCAAGCCCAATGCGAAACAGCTGGAGACCTACGTCGAGAACCAATGCTTCTGGCACTTGAAGTTGCCGGAATCGCAACGCTTCTTTCGCCATGCCAACAAAGAGTATTTGGAATGGGCGGTGTCTTTCGGCCTGATCGGTCACGCCGATCAGATCGTCATGCAAATCTATTCCGAACCCATGCAGAAGTTCCGTCTGGCGGCACAGGGTCATGGCGAGCGCCAACCGCCGGAACGGGATCGCGCCCGGGTCGAAACCTATTTCGATCCCTTGCCGATCTGGTACGCGCCCCTGGAAGATGCCGGGGTCGAAACGGAGGCGTTTCAGTTCCACGCGGTCACTCAGCGGCCCATGGCCATGTACCATTCCTGGGGCTCGCAGAATGCCTGGCTGCGCCAGATCCATGGGGCCAACCGTCTCTACATGAGTCGGGCAATGGGAATTCGCCTGGGCATAGGAGAGGACGATTGGGTCTGGGTTACCAGCGCCCACGGCAAGGTGCGCGGACAGGTCCGGCTCATGGACGGGGTCAACGAGAACACCGTGTGGACCTGGAACGCCATTGGTAAGCGCGCGGGAGCCTGGAACCTGGCCCCGGACTCGCCCGAGGCCACCAAGGGTTTCCTGCTCAATCATCTGATATCCGAACTCCTGCCCGAACGCGGGGGCGGATACCGGTATTCCAACAGCGACCCGGTGACCGGGCAGGCCGCCTGGTACGATTTGCGGGTCAAGGTCGAGCGGATCGCTCCCGCCGACGCGCGCGCCAGCGCCCCGGTATTCGCCGCCTTGGATCGCTTGCCCGGATTGGAGCCGCCGCCGGAAATTTTACGCTTTGGCGAGCAATTCAAAGACAAGTCAAAGGGCGGCGCATGACCAGCCTGCCCGAAACCTCAAGCGGCAAGAAACTGGGACTGGTGATAGACCTGGATACCTGCGTCGGCTGTCACGCCTGCGCGGTCAGCTGCAAGGAATGGAACACGACCGGATACAGCGCGCCCCTGACCGATCAAAACCCCTATGGCGCGGACGCGGCCGGGGTTTGGCTCAATCGCGTTCACAGCTACGAGGTCAGCCCGGGCACCCAGGGGTCCGGCGGCATGACGGTGAACTTTCCGCGCTCTTGCCTGCATTGCGAGGAACCGGCCTGCGTGACCGTTTGCCCGACCGGGGCGTCCTATAAGCGGGCCGGGGACGGTATCGTCCTGGTCAATCCCGATACCTGCATCGGGTGCAAGTTGTGTTCCTGGGCTTGTCCATATGGGGCGCGGGAATACGACGACGATCACGGCGTGATGAAGAAATGCACCCTGTGCGTCGACCGCATTTATAACGAAAACCTGGAACCCGAAGATCGCCAACCGGCCTGCGTGCGCGCTTGCCCGCCCGGCGCGCGTCATTTCGGCGACTTGGGAGATCCGGAAAGCGACGTTTCGACCCTGGTGCGCGAACGCGGCGGTTACGATCTGATGCCCGGTCTGGGATATCGCCCGGTCAACAAGTATCTGCCGCCGCGCGAGCGGCGCGCGGCCACGGACAGCGGCCCATTGGAATTGGAGCCGGCCGATGTCGCAGCCGCGGCGGCGGGCGACGGCATGTTCCGTTGGCTAGACCGCGTCTTGTCCCGCTAGGAGAACCGGCAAAATGCATCCCGCATATTCCGTGTTGCTCTTCACCACGTTCTCGGGCGCCGGCTACGGCCTGATGATTCTGCTGTGCCTGTTTGCCGTGGCCGGGGCCATACCCGCCGATCCGGTGATGGGTGCGATCGGGTTCGGCCTATCCTTCGCCATGGTGACCTTCGGATTGGCTTCCTCGGCCTTTCATTTGGGGCATCCGGAACGTGCCTGGCGGGCGGTGACCCAGTGGCGCAGTTCCTGGCTGTCGCGCGAAGGGGTTATGGCCCTGATTACCTATGTGCCCGCCGGACTCTTCGCCATGGGGTGGGTATTCGTGGAGGATACCAGCGGCGTTTGGGCCCTGTTCGGCGTCGCGGCGGCCGTTGGCGCGCTTGCGACCGTTTACTGCACCGGGATGATCTATCAATCGCTGAAGACTATCCGCCAGTGGCATAACGACTGGGTGACCTCGGTCTACGTTCTCTTGGCGGTCGCGACCGGTGCCCTGTGGTTCAATGCCCTGGTGATCGCGTTCGGGGAGGGCCGGAGTCTGTTTACCTGGCTGAGCATCGCGGCGCTGTCGCTCGCCATGGTGGCGAAGTTTGGATACTGGCACAGCATCGATACCGCTAAGGCGCCGCGCGACACCGGCCACGCCACCGGCTTGGGGCGGCTGGGCACCGTGCGGCAATGGGAGCCGGCGCACACCCAGACCAATTACGTGCAGCGCGAAATGGGTTTCCGTGTCGCCCGCAAGCACGCCCAAAAGCTGCGTATCTACGCTTTGCTCGCGGGCTTCATCGTGCCCTTGGTTTTGTGCCTGGCCGTGGCCGCCGTGGCGAACGGGCCAGCCGCCGCGATCCTGGCATTCCTGGCCGCGGCGGTGGCCATGTTCGGCATGTTGATCGAACGCTGGCTGTTCTTCGCCGAGGCGCAACACGTCGCCGCACTTTACTATGGCGCAGACTCGGCATAATCGGCAGCGAGGGCCGCTCGGCCTGCAGAGATTAATTTGGGCGGATTTAGTCTTGGTTCCCGTCGGCTAGAGCGTCCAATACCTGACGGTGGAACCGATGAAGCGCCGACTCTGAGAACCAGGAATCCTCGGAATCGACGACATAGCGGCCCTGATCGTAACCAAGGCTGGCTAAGCCGCGCTGCACGCTCTCTACAAGCGAGATATCTTCCCGATTGAAAATGTCCGCGAACAGCGATTCCACGGCCTCCAAATTTGGGCTCTCCAATTCAGGCGGGCTGTAGATGTCGGCTCGCTCAAGGCAGCGCTCGGGTCCATTGGGACTCATGCGCAGCACGACCAATTGCGGACTACCGGGCAAGCTGAGGAGGCAGAGATTAGGCCAAAGAGTCCAGGTCAGATAAGGCTCGTCGCCTTTGGTCTCGAAGTCGGAGAATCCCGAGCGAGCTGTTTTTTGGTAGAAGCTATAGCGTTTCCCCAACCGGGATGAGACTCCCTGCTTGTTGTAGAGGGTGGCTAACTTCGGATGGGCGACGGGAATGTGGTAGCCTTCCGAGAAATTATCCACCACAACCTTCCAGTTGGCCGCGATATCGAATTCGAAGCGATGACGGGCGGCGTAATGCGGCATCTCTGGGAGGTGGTCGAGGATCGATGCTTCGAATTCCCGAAGATCACCGTCTTTCGGCGTGGCTTCCGGGTCGAGGTTGATGAAGATAAGGCCGGCCACGACTGCAAGCTGGATTGGTTTGAGACGAAAATCCCCAGTGTCGAAATCGGAAACATTATCGGTCAAGCGTGCCTTCAGCAGGGTCCCGTCAAAACCGTAGCACCAAGCATGATAGGGGCAAACAATCCGCCCCTTGAGTCGGCCCCGGCCGGAAAGAAGGATATGCCCGCGATGTTGGCACACATTGAAGAAGGCGCGTATCTGACCGTCTTTGGCTCGCACGATCAAGATCGGCTGCCCGGCCAAGTCCTCTGTTAAATAGCTGCCTTCATCAGGCAGGTCCGTGACATGCCCGGCGTATAGCCAGGACCTCTGGAATATCTTGTGAATTTCCTGCGCATGAATTTCCGGTTCCAGATAGTAGCGCGAAGGTAAGGTGAAAGACTCCTGCGCGACTTCGGCGAAGGCACCTCTTTCGCCAGAGACCAAATCGGCGACCATGGGTTACTCCAATCTGTCCTCTTTCTGAAAATCCAAGGATTTCCTCGAAATTGCATATTGGAGACCGCCGCGTCAACTCGCATACAACTACAATCCCACGTCAACAAGTCGACTTCCGCTCATGGCTACAAGCGGCGGTACGGGTTACGTCGCTGGTACGACTGCTCTACCCCCTAGAACCGACCTTCGCGCGGTCACCTCCGCCTTCTTGATCTGGAGGCTCGCGCTGGCCCGACTACTGACGTCACTGGGTGAGGCCTGCCAGGACCGGTTTTGACCCTAAGCAGCCCTTCGGCCCCGGTTCGACTAGGGACTCCCTATCATCAAACATGTCGAATAGAATGCTCAAGGAAATCCTTGGGGGGACCACCATGGCCGAGGAAAACCTCAATCGCCGGCTTGCAGCCATCCTTATGGCCGATGTGGTCGGCTATAGCCGCCTCATGGAGGTGGACGAGGCGGGAACCCTGCGCGCCGTCAAGCAACATCGCCGCGAGGTGATCGACCCGGCGATCGCCACCCACAAGGGTCGCGTGGTGAAACTGATGGGCGACGGCACCTTGGTCGAGTTCGCCAGCGTCGTGGACGCGGTGACCTGTGCAACGACGATCCAGCGGCAGACCGCAGAGCGCAGTACCGGGCAGGACCCGGATCGCCGCATCGCGCTGCGCATCGGCATCAACCTGGGCGATGTGATCGTCGAGGGCGAGGATATATACGGCGAGGGCGTCAATGTCGCCGCGCGCCTGGAGGGCCTGGCCGAACCCGGCGGCATCTGCCTATCGGGATCAGTTTACGACGCCATCGGCAACAAGCTGTCGGCGCGCTGCGACTATCTCGGTGAGCAGCAGGTGAAGAGCCTGGCAAAGCCAGTGCGCATCTATCGGGTCCTCGTGGATCAACCGGAGTTGCCGAAGCAACACGCCAAAACAGATCCGAGGACCAGGCTAAAGCGGGCGGACGAGCCCACCCTCGCGATCAAGCCCTTTGAGCCGTTGGGTAGCGACCCCGAAGGTGCAGATTTCGCCGACTGCCTTACCAATGGTGTAGCGGTCGCCCTAAATCGCTTGCCCGGTTTGATCCTCGTGAACGACGAGTCACCCTCCCTGCAATTATCCAAGCAGATGTCGGCCGAGGAACTGGCGCAGCGCTTTGCCGTGCGTTATTTGCTCAAGGGACAGGTGCGCAAGCTGGGGCCCAGAATTCGTATCAATGCGGAGCTTCTGGAGGTTTCGACCGGCCGCTTTCTCTGGGCTGATAAGCTCGACCGTGAACTACGCGATCACGGCGACTTCTTTGCCCTTCAGGACGAGATCACCGAGGAGCTTGTCGCCGCCATGGATATCAAGCTGGTTAGCGGCGAAATGGCCCGCATCATTCGCAATGTGCTGAAGAACCCGGCGGCGCAAGAATGCATCTATAAGGGCGAGCAACAACTGTGGAAGGCCACCAACAAGCTAGAGCTCAGCGAAGCCCAGCGTCTGTTCGAAGAGGCGATCGCACTCGAGCCCGGCGCTTCCGTCGGCTACGCGGGGGCGGCGCTTTCCCACTGGGTCGCTGCCTTTTTCGGATTGAGCGACGACCCGGCGCAGTCGCTGGACAAGTCGGTGGCGCTCGCTCGCCAAGCCATCGACTTGGAGGACGTGACCGGCTACCCGCACCTCATCCTGGCCCAGGTGCACCTCTTGAGGCGGGAATTCGATGACGCCAAGGCCGAAGCCGACGAGGCGGTCTCCGCGCGGCCGAGCTGCCCCGCCTCTTTCACCGTGAAGGCCAGTGTCCTGAACTACTTGGGAGAGGCCGGCGACGCCATCGATCATGCTCAGCACGCCTTCCGCCTGAGCCCGTTGCACCCACAGATCTTTCCCGCCGTGCTTGCCGTCTCCTACCACGGCGCCGCGCGCTATGACGAGGCGATGGCCGCCGCTGAGGACGCCATCGCGCTCGAGCCGAACAAGCTCGAGCCCTACCTGGTTCTCGCTGCCAGCGCGGTGGGACTGGGGCGGAGCGAGGAGGCCCGGCGGGCTGCCCGGCAGGTTCTGGCGTTGAAGCCCGGGTTCAGCCTGGCAGCCTTCGCCGACTCGCAGCCCTACAAGGATCGAAAGCATTTAGATCATTTGGTGGATCAGCTGAGAACAGCAGGGCTTGAATAGAATTGTTGCCCGTTTTGCGGCCGACAAGGCGCGCCGCTACAACATGCTCGTCGTCGGGTCCATGTACGAGAACGGCGAGACGGAACACCCGGTAGTAATTCTCTAAGTTCAAGTATGCAACGGGGCGGATGGATTGCCCATCCGCCCCGCCGGAATACTAGTGCCCAATATTTATGGCATGATTGTGCCGTCGGGAAGTATGTCACCCGATTTGCATTTCATGCGAAGGAAATCCTTCAACTTGCAGACGCCCTTGGTTTGCTGCTTGAACTGGGCCGATGTCTTATCCACGCATTGAGCAACGTCCGACACTGTTTGCCCGGTGCTGGTAACTTGGGCTGTACCCCTTATCGACTCATCGGCTTCGACAAAATCACCGGCGATTACCGTCGACGGATCGAGGGCCGCCGGGTCCGGAAAAGTGTCCCAGTCGGCCGTTGCGGAACCAAGATCGAATGTGGTGCTAACAACAGAAGGAAGCGGCGGAATGACGGCCGATATATTTTCGACCATGATTCCTACTTGTAGACCATCTAGAAGGTCCGCGCGCGCCTTTACCTGGATCTGCACTTTAGGCTCCGCCAGCCCCGTGGCGGGGTTGATGTCGACGTCAATTTGACAACGGATGCGGAACACTTCGAGGCTGGGATCGATCACGGCTACCTGGGCCAAGGCTGCGTTGGTGCCCACAAGCGCGGTGAGCGCAAGAGCTATGATCCCCGCTTTTAAAAATGATGGCGTTATGGTTCTCATCTCGGTTCCCTCCAAATTTATTGTGCGGATCCGTGCGAGTTGCTTGTGGAGCCCATCATCGGAACTATCGGCAAGCAGGGTAGCAACGGGCCGAAAATGGCTCTACGGATTAGGTGCTACGCGCTATCACTTCAGCACAATGCGGGAAGTATCTCGCGCCACGAAGGTTTCCGTAATGGGCGAAAGCCTGGGAATCCGACCGGCCTTAAGTCGGAAAAAGATCAGACTAAAGTCTGGCGGTGGATCCGCCTTGCCGCAGCCCCATGGTCCCAAGCAACCTTCAAGGCAACTGCGTGAAAGGGCGCGACGCGGTGAAGACGAGACAGGGCATTGCCACCGGTAGGCTGACCCGCCGTGGCCTGCTATAATGCGCCAAGGTGCGTTGGAATAACCTGGAGCGGACCCATGGACGAGAAACGCCAACTGACGGTTTCGGCCATACAGATCACAGCGGTGGACGGCGAAAAGGCGGCGACCGTGGACAAGATGGCCGGCTGGCTCGATGTCGCCGGCGGGCGCGGGTCGGACCTGGCCGTGCTGCCCGAGTTGTGGACCGGGCTGGGGTTCAGCGAAAAGGGCCTGCACGAAAAAATCGCCGAGCCGTTTCCGGGTCCCACGACCGAGATGCTGGCCGACAAGGCGCGCCGCTACAACATGTTCGTCGCCGGATCCATGTACGAACGCGGCGAAGACGGCACCTATTACAACTCGGTGCCGCTGATTTCTCCCCAGGGTGAGATTATCGGGGTTTACCGCAAGACCCACTTGTTCGATGCGCCCAACCGGACCGACATCAAGGGCGGCATCCGGGAGTCCGATGCCATTTCACCGGGCGGCAACCTGGATGTTTACGGCACCAATCTGGCGCGCATCGGCCTTTCGGTGTGCAGCGATCTGCGGTTTCCCGAGGTCTACCGGGAGATGGCCCTCAACGGCGCCGAGATTCTGGTTTGCGCCTCGGCCTTCCTGAGCCCCAGGTTCGATCACTGGGAGTTCTTCCTGCGCGCCCGCGCGACCGAAAATCAGGCCTTCGTGGTCGCCTCGGGGCAATACGGCATCGAGCCGAAGTCGGGCATCGGTTTCGTCGGGCGCAGCATGATCGTCGATCCCTGGGGCGTGATCGTCGCCACCGCTTCCGATAGCGAGGATTGCGTGACCGCCTTCATCGACCTCGATTTCATTCAAGAGGTCCGCGCGCGCTATCCGCTCATGACCCAGCGGCGGCCGGAGTTGTATAGGACCCTCGCGGCCGGCGGCTGACTTTTCGTCACAAGTAGTCCTTGCCGATATCGACCGTGGAGCTTTCGCCCAGGGATTCGAAGTTCCGCGCCAGCCAGCCATCGGCCTGGGCCCGGCCCAGATCGCGCAAATGGCGCAGAAATTCCAGATCGGCATTGATCTTGCTGGAGGCGCCCAAGGCGTTCATCTCGGCGGCCACGTCGATCCGGTGGATCAACATGCGCTTGTAGCGGGAATCGCCGAGGTTGTTTTCTTCCAGGAGGCGGGTGACGAAGGCGATCGCCCGCATCTCGCGCATAAGACTGGAATTGAAGCTGATTTCGTTGAGGCGGTCCAGAATCTCTGGGGGGGGTCGTGGGAACCTCGTCGCGGACCATGGGATTGACCTGGACGATGACGACATCGCGCGTCGCGCAGTTGTAGATCAAGGGATAGATCGCCGGATTGCCCATGTATCCGCCGTCCCAATAAGGCTCGCCATCCAATTCGACGGCCTGGAACAGGTGCGGCAGGCAGGCGGAAGCCATGATCGCCTCGGCGCAGACCTCCCGGTTCTCGAAAACCCGGATTTTGCCGCTGCGCACGCTGGTGGCGGCGATGAATAGGCGCGTCTTGGTGCACCTCCGGACGTTATCGAAATCGATTGTGTCGCGCAGCATCTCAAGGAGCGGATTGTGATTCAGCGGGTTGAATTGATAGGGCGAAAGAAAGCGGCTGACCCAATCGAACATGATATAGCCGGGTGAATCGTGTAAATTCCAGGAACCGCTGGCGATCTCGAACGGTCCGCGCTGAACCGGCCCGAAGCGGCCAAGGCGCGAGACCGCCTCCCAAAACCGGGTCAAGGCCGCGCGCGCGCCGTCGCGCCCGCCGCGCACCAGGCCGTCGGCGACGACCACCGCGTTCATGGCCCCGGCGCTGGTGCCGCTGATCCCTTCGATTTCAAGCCGTTCGTCTTGCAGCAGCCGATCCAGGACCCCCCAGGTAAAGGCGCCGTGAGAACCGCCTCCTTGAAGGGCCAAGCCGACCGGTTTCAGGCCCTTGGGCGCGGTTTTCCGGGTGACGGCAGGGCGTCGCGCCATGTGATTTCCTTTCAGCGCCTGGAGCGAAACTCTGGGTCCCGGCGCCACTGGAAAAGGTGTGCCGGGCTTTGGGAGAAAATAGGCGGGACGGGGGCTGACGGCCAGAAGAACCATAAGCCGATACCTCATTCAGGGCGCGCGCCGCCGGTCTTGGAGACAAATGCCACAATTTTCTCCTGGTCTGAGCGGGTCCGCCTCCGCTAACCTTAGCTCCAAAGAGCGTGATACGCGCCTCCTGGGAGTGCAAAACAATGAAAACCGTTACGCAGACGCCGCGACAGCCCATCCCCAGCCGCCCGCGAGAGCCGATAGGAAACCGGCCCTTGCCCAAGGGTATTGTCGCTGTCGGACAAAGCCAGCCACTGCCGGGCCCGGCCGCGCTGGATAGCGCGCCGGAGGGGACTTTGATCGTTGGGCGGGATATCCACGTTAAGGGCCAGATCGACGACTGCCGCGCGCTCATTGTCGAGGGCCGGGTGGAAGCGACCCTCAAGACGGACCGACTTGAGGTCCGAAAGGGCGGAACTTTCCTTGGCGCGGCTGAAACTGGACACGCCATGATCGCCGGAACCTTCGAGGGGACCCTGAACGTAACCGGACAGTTGGACGTGGCCGCCAGCGGGCTGGTGCGCGGTGAGACCAGCTATGACCGGATAGCGATCGAGGCGGGCGGCGCCATCGTCGGAACCGTCGGCAGGGCCGGGGATGCCGAGGACCAAAACCAGCGCCCAAGCCTGGCCGACACCGGGTCCTAAGCCCTGTAGCCGCCGCCGCGCCCACGGAGTGAATGCGTGATCGGCAAGCTGAATCATGTGGCCATCGCGGTGCCGGACTTGGCGGCGGCCACGGCCATGTATCGCGATATCCTCGGCGCCAAGGTGTCGGCGCCGGGCGATGAGCCCGATCACGGCGTCACCGTCGTTTTCGTCGAACTGCCGAACGCCAAGATCGAGCTCTTGCATCCCCTGGGCGACAACTCGCCAATCGCGCCGTTCCTTGAGCGAAACCCGTCAGGCGGCGTTCATCACGTTTGTTACGAAGTCGGCGATATCCTGGCCGCGCGCGATCGACTCAAGGCCGCGGGCGCCCGGGTGCTGGGCGGCGGCGAGCCCAAGACCGGCGCCCACGGCAAGCCGGTCCTGTTCCTGCATCCTAAGGATTTCTGCGGCACCTTGATCGAGCTGGAACAGGCCTGATCCAAGGATCGCCGGTAATGAAGGAGACGGGCCATTACCTGGTTCAACGGCATATTGGCGTACATAATGATTTGGTGGGTGGTTTTGCTCACCGTTCTGCCCTGGGGTGTGAAGGTGCCGGAACAACCGGAGAAGGGGCATGCGGACAGCGCCCCGGAACGGCCCATGATATGGCGCAAGGCGGCCATCACCACCTTGATCTCCTGCGTAGTTTGGCTGGGCGTGTTGGCGCTGGTCGAAAGCGGCTTGATATCGATCCGGCCGGAATGACGGTTCGCCCTGCCCCTAATCGCCCCCTGGGAGAAAAAAGAAAAGGCAAGCGCACAAAGTGGCCCGCCCAACCAAAAAATGGCCTCAAGTATTTATTATTATTGGAGCTTTAGCTCCTTGTGATCGCCTTGCGGCGACTCCTCCCTAAACTCGGACCCTCGCTTAACGTCGCGCTCGGCCTTTATTGTGATTATCTTACCTCGAAAGGGGTATACACGTCACGTTATTTCGCGATTGGGCGCGCATTTGCAAGAAACATCCCGCGAATACAGGTCCATAGGCGGCTTCGCTGGGCCGGTTTATAGCTTTCTTAAAAGGGCGCGGCCAAGGTACGGGCATGAGTTTCACGATCCGAATTTGTCTTCTTGCCGCACTCGCCACGATCCCCTGGCACATCCCGGCACTTCAAGCGGGTGATGGCGGCGGCGAAGTTAGGATCGCCAAGCGGGATTGCCGGCGCTTGGCCGTGCATGTGGCGGACCCCGGCGTCGCCTATCAATCCGGTGTGGACGTACACGGCAGATCGGTGACCCCGGCGGATCTGGGCGGGGCGCACAAGATCGCCCTGCCGGAGATCATCGTGATCGACATAGAAGTCGATCTGCAGGACCGTTTCGGCTTTCCGGCCAAGGCGGGTTCCTTCGAGGGCGATGCCCAAATCGGCACGGTGGAGGTCGCTCCCGACGGCAGCGCGCGCTTCAATGGCCAAGCCCTTCAGGACGAAACCCAGGCCGCCTTGGCCCGGCGTTGCCAGGAGGTTCTCTCCAGACGGCCGTGACTGGGCCGCCATAGACATAGCGGTGGCCTTCTCCTATACATTCGCCGGTCATTTTCATCCGGTCCGACGCCGCCCCAGGTGGGCTGTCGCGCGCCGGTTCGCGCCTTAATTCAGGGTTCCCCGATGCGCCTTTCAGCCTATTTCATGCCGACCATTAAAGAGACGCCCTCGGAGGCGCAGATCGTCTCGCATCGATTGATGTTGCGTTCGGGTATGATCCGCCAGGCCAGCGCCGGGATTTATTCCTGGCTGCCGCTCGGTTTCCGGGTCCTGAAAAACATCGAGCAGATCGTGCGCGAAGAGCAGGATCGAAGCGGCGCCCAGGAAGTGCTGATGCCGACGATCCAGTCGGCGGACTTGTGGCGCCAGTCAGGACGCTACGATGCTTACGGACCGGAGATGCTGCGCATCGAGGACCGCCATGGCCGCGACATGCTCTACGGCCCGACCAACGAGGAACTTATCACCGATATCTTCAAGACCTCGGTTAAGAGCTATCGCGATGTTCCCAAGATGCTTTACCACATCCAGTGGAAATTCCGCGATGAGGTGCGGCCGCGTTTCGGTATCATGCGCGGGCGCGAGTTTCTGATGAAGGACAACTATTCCTTCGACATCGATTACGAGGGCGCCAAGCGCGCCTATAACAAGATGTTCGTGGCCTATCTGCGCACCTTCGCGCGCATGGGCTTGAAGGCGATTCCCATGGAGGCCGACACCGGACCGATCGGCGGCAACCTCAGTCACGAGTTCATCATCCTCGCGGACACCGGCGAAAGCGCGGTCTATTGCCATGGCGATTTCCTCGATTTCGACGTGCTTGGCCAGGATATGGACTATGAGCAGGACCTGGAGCCGGTCATCGCCGAATGGACCGCGCTTTACGCGCGCACCGACGAAAAACACGACCCGGCCGTGTTCGAAAAGGAAGTGCCCGAGTGCAATCGGGTGGAACGGCGCGGTATAGAAGTGGGCCACATCTTCTATTTCGGCACCAAGTACTCAGAACCCCTGGGCGCCTTGGTCGCCAACCCGGCGGGCGAACAGGTGCCGGTTCACATGGGGTCCTATGGCATCGGCGTTTCGCGCCTGGCCGGCGCGATCATCGAGGCCAGCCACGACGATAACGGCATCATCTGGCCCGAGGCCGTGGCGCCGTTCCATGTCGGCCTGATCAATCTGAAGGCCGCCGACCCGGCCTGTGCCAAGGCCTGCGAGGATATCTACGCCACGCTGCGCGGCGCCGGCATTGAGGTCCTCTACGACGACCGGGATGAGCGCGCCGGCACCAAATTCGCTGACATGGATCTAATTGGCCTGCCTTGGCAGCTTATTGTCGGGCCGCGCGGCCTGGAAAAGGGGCAGGTTGAGCTGAAACGGCGGCAAGGCGGTGCGCGCGAGGAACTCTCTCTCGACTCCGCCCTGTCGAAACTGATGCCCTGACGGTGACTGTTACCCCCGCGCTTATGATCCCCGGTTCACCATGATCCTGAGCCCCTTCGAGCGCATGGTCGCGATTCGTTACCTGCGCGCCCGCCGCCAGGAAGGCTTTATCTCGGTGATCGCCGGGTTTTCGCTCTTGGGCATCGCGCTGGGCGTTGCGACTCTGATTATCGTCATGGCGGTCATGAACGGTTTCCGTGAGGAACTGCTCAGCCGGATCTTGGGCGTCAACGGCCATCTCACGGTTTACGGGGTGTCGCGCCCGATCGAGGATTACGGCGATATGGTGAGCCGCGTGCGCGCGCTGGATGGCGTGGTCAGTGCGACCGCCCAGGTCGAAGGGCAGGTCATGGTCACGGCTCGCGGCAAGGCCTCGGGCGGCATGGTTCGTGGCGTCTCGCCAGAGGATTTGCGACAGCGCGCTCTGATCGCAGACAACATCGTGGCCGGTTCATTGGATGACTTCCTCGAAAGCGCGAACGGGGCCGGCGATGCGATCCTGGTCGGCAGCCGTCTGGCGCAACGCATGGGCTTGCGGGTCGGCGACGGGCTTACCGTGGTCTCGCCCCAAGGCACCACCACCGTGGTCGGCACAGTGCCGCGCCTGAAGACCTATAAGATTGTCGGCCTGTTCGAGGTCGGCATGTACGAATACGATAGCACCTTTCTCTACCTGCCTTTGTCGGCAGCACAGCTTTTCTTTCGCCTGCCGGAGCGCGCCAACGCGATCGAAATCTTCGTCGCAGACCCGGACAATGTGCGCGAGGTTAAGGCGCGGGTTGCCGGCGCGGTCGGTCCGGATTTTCGCATCCTGGATTGGCAACAATCGAATTCCAGTTTCTTCAATGCAATTCAGGTCGAACGCAACGTGATGTTCCTGATCCTGTCGCTGATTATCCTGGTCGCCGCTTTTAATATCCTCTCGGGCCAGATCATGCTGGTGAAGGACAAGGGGCGCGATATCGCGATCCTGCGCACCATGGGCGCGACCCGCGCCATGGTCTTGCGTATCTTCTTCGCCAGTGGCGCCAGCATCGGCCTCCTGGGGACGGTGCTGGGTTTGATACTGGGAATCGTGTTCTGCTGGAACATCGAGGGTGTCCGTCAGGTCCTGGAAAGCTTGACCGGAACCGACCTCTGGAACGCGGAGATCCGCTTTCTATCCAGAATCCCGGCGGTGATCGATTGGGCGGAGGTTGCCCAGGTCGTGTTCATGGCCCTGTTCTGGTCATTCCTGGCGCCGCTTCTGCCGGCCTGGCGGGCGGCCCGGCTCGATCCGGTCGAGGCCTTGCGATATGAGTGATACGGCGGAGAGCGACGTGCCGACGGCGTTGCGGCTCGAGGGGATCGTCAAGACGTTCCACCAAGGCGAGCGGGCGCTGCACGTTCTGAATGGCGTCTCCTATGAGGTGCGGCCCGGCGAACTGGTCGGCTTGGTTGGTCCCTCCGGTGCCGGCAAGTCGACACTGCTGCATATCTCCGGGCTCTTGGAGCGCGCCGACGGCGGGGACGTTTCGATCAAGGGGCAGGCGGCGTCGACGCTCGACGATGGCGCGCGCACGGCGCTGCGCCGCGACACGGTGGGTTTCGTCTACCAATACCATCACCTCTTGCCTGAGTTTTCCGCCTTGGAGAACATTGCCTTGCCGCAGATGATCGCCGGTGTGGCCAAAGCGGACGCCATCGCGCGGGCGCGCGAGTTGCTCGATCAGGTCGGTCTGGCCGAGCGCGCCGACCATCGCCCGGCGCGCTTGTCGGGCGGCGAGCAGCAAAGGGTCGCGATCGCCCGCGGGCTGGCCAACCGGCCGGCGATTCTCTTGGCGGACGAGCCAACCGGAAACCTGGACCCGCAGACTGCCCAAGGCGTGTTCGACATCTTGATCGGCTTGGTCCGCAATGCTGGTTTGGCGGCTCTCATCGCGACCCACAACCCGCAATTGGCGGCCAGCATGGACCGGATCCTGCGTTTAGAGAACGGGGCCGTTTCCGCCGCCTAGAACGGCCGCGCACGCGTTGTAATTGCGCTGAAATATCTGAGTGTTATGCTAGGGCACGGTCCGACGGCCCCGGGCAGGGCGCCACGCGGCCGTCGTAAAGCAAAAAGCGCGGCGTCATGGTGCGAACCGCGCTTCAACAGGGCTACGGGGAATGGGCGAGAGGGATTTCGAGTACAGGCTCGCGTCCGGCGAGGTGATCCTCATCGATGGCGCCATGGGCACCGAGCTGCAACGGCGCGGCGTGCCAATGGATAAGGTCGCCTGGAGCGCGGCCGCGATCGCCAGCCATCCCGAAGTCATCCAGCAGGTTCACGAAGATTACATTCGCGCCGGGGCGTCGGTTACCATCGCAAACACCTTTAGCACCGCGCGCCACGTTCTGGCCCAGGCCAAGTTGGGCGAACGGGTGGTCGAGTTGAACCGGCGCGCCGTCGAACTGGCCAAGCAAGCGCGCGATGCGGCTGCCGATGGCCGCGAAGTCCTGATCGCCGGGTCCATGTCCAGCTTCATGCCGGAAAACGCCAAGGATCGGGCGGTCATGCCGGATGCCGCCTTCGCCAGCTATCGCGAGCAGGCCGAGGTCTTGGCCGAGGCCGGCGTCGATTTGATAGCGTTGGAGATGATGCACGACGTGGCCTTCACGGTCTACGCGCTGGAGGCCGCCTTGGCCACCGGCCTGCCGGTTTGGGTCGGGTTTTCATGCCGCCTGGCCGACGACGGCGAAACTGTCTTGCTGCGTTGCGACGACATTGACGCGCCCTTCGCCGACGCCGTTGACAAGGTCATGGCGGTTGGCGGCGTGGTCGCCGGGGTTATGCACAGTGACGTGTCCGTCATGGTGCCGGCGCTGGAGACTTTACGCACACGCTGGCCCGGGCCGGCCATGGCCTATCCGCACAGCGGCCGCTTCATCATGCCGGAATGGCAGTTCGTCAATGTCATCTCACCCGAAGACTATCTGGTGGAGGCTCAGAAATGGGTCGCCATGGGGGTGCAGATTATCGGCGGCTGTTGCGGCATCGGGCCCGACCACATCAGGCTCTTGTCGGAACGGTTGCCCAAGCACCTGCCGGGTCAGCAGCCCACACGTCAATGCGAAGACGCGGTCGGCGACGTGGCGGAAGAAGAGCTCCAACAGCTGCCAAAGTAATCCACAGTGACACGGCGGCCGGGTGATGGAATCAATAGGGCATGCCCCATGCTGGATTCGTTCACCTGCGCACCCATTCCGCCTATTCGCTGCTTGAGGGCGCGCTCAAGATCGAGGAGCTGACCGCGCTCTGCCGTCGGCACCGGATGCCGGCAGTCGCGGTCACGGATACCGGTAATCTCTTCGGTGCCTTGGAGTTTTCGCTGGCCGCGGCCAAGGCCGGGGTGCAGCCGATCGTTGGATGTCAGCTCGGCCTGACGGCCGAGGCCGCGCCGCGGCCCGGGGCCCCGACACCGCCGCCTGACCCGCTGGTCCTGCTGGTGCAAGACGAGGCCGGCTACCGGAACCTCATGGCCCTGTGTTCCAAGGCGCATCTCGAGACTGAGGCCGGCGAGGCGCCGCAGGTCGCGCTAAGCGATTTGGAGGCTCATCACCAGGGCCTGATCGCCCTGACCGGCGGACCGGCGGGCCCGATCGGGCGGCGCTTGCTCCAGGGACAGGATCCGGCGGCCGAAGAGGCGCTGCAAGCCTTGGCGCGGGTCTTTCCCGGCCGCCTTTATGTCGAGGTGATGCGCCACGGCCTGAGCGATGAGAGCCGGATCGAGGACCGTCTGGTCGATCTGGCTTATGCCCACGATTTGCCGCTGGTCGCGACCAACGAGGCATTCTTCGCCGACGAGGGCATGTACCTGGCCCACGATGCGTTGATCTGCATTGCCGAGGGCGCCTATGTGGCAAGCGAGGACCGTCGGCGCCTGACTCCGGAGCACCGCTTCAAGTCGGCCGAGGAGATGACCGCGCTATTTTCCGATCTGCCGGAGGCGGTCGCCAATACCCTGGTGGTCGCCCAGCGGTGCGCCTATGTCCCGCGTGAGGTCGATCCGATTCTGCCGGCCTTTCCGACCGAAGCCGGGCGCAGCGAGGCGGAGGAACTACGGGCCCGCACCGAAGCCGGTTTGCAGGCGCGCCTGGAAGCCCAGGTCTTCACTGAGGACATGGACGAAACGGCGCGCGCCGCCACGGCCAAGCGCTATGAGGAGCGCCGCGACTATGAGCTCGGCGTGATCGAGCAGATGGGCTTCCCCGGCTATTTCCTGATCGTCGCGGATTTCATTCAGTGGGCCAAACAGCACGACATTCCGGTCGGCCCGGGGCGCGGCTCGGGCGCCGGGTCCGTGGTCGCCTGGGCCCTGACAATCACCGACCTCGATCCCTTGCGCTGGGGCCTGCTGTTCGAGCGCTTCCTGAACCCCGAACGGGTGTCCATGCCGGACTTCGACGTGGATTTCTGCCAGGAACGGCGCGACGAGGTGATCCGTTACGTGCAGGAAAAATACGGCGGCGACAAAGTGGCGCAGATCATAACCTTCGGAAAGCTTCAGGCCCGTGCCGCGCTGCGCGATGTGGGGCGGGTTCTGCAAATGCCCTATCCGCAGGTCGATAGGATTTGCAAGCTGGTGCCGAATAACCCGGCCAATCCGGTGACCCTGGCCGAGGCGATCGCGGGCGAGCCGCGCCTGCAGGAGATGCGGCGCGAGGACCAAACGGTCCAACGCCTGATCGATATCGCGCTGAAGCTCGAGGGCCTCTACCGCCACGCCTCGACCCATGCCGCCGGCGTGGTGATTGGCGACCGGCCCCTGGACGAGTTGGTGCCTCTGTACCGCGATCCGCGCTCGGACATGCCGGTCACTCAGTTCAGCATGAAGTATGTGGAAAAGGCCGGCTTAGTAAAGTTCGACTTCCTCGGCCTCAAAACCCTGTCGGTCCTAGCCAAGACCCTGGATCTAATCGAGGAAGGCGGCGGCGAAATCGACCTCGCGAGCATTCCGCTCGACGATGCTAAGACCTACGAAATGCTGGGCCGGGCCGAGACCGTCGGCGTGTTCCAGATGGAATCTTCGGGCATGCGAGATGTCCTGCGCCGCTTGCGCGCCGACCGCTTCGAAGACCTGATCGCGGTGGTCGCGCTCTACCGGCCGGGGCCGATGGATAGCATTCCCAGCTACATCGCCCGGAAACACGGCAAGGAAGATCCCGACTATATGTACCCGAGCCTGAAATGGATTCTGGAGGAAACCTTCGGGACCATCGTCTATCAGGAACAGGTCCTGCAAATTGCTCAAGAGCTGTCCGGGTATTCGCTCGGCGGCGCCGATCTGCTGCGCCGCGCCATGGGCAAGAAAATCAAATCGGAAATGGACGCCCAGCACCGCCACTTCATCGAAGGCGCGGTCGCGCGCGGCGTGCCCGAGGCCAAGGCGGAGATGATCTTCGAGCAGATCGCGAAGTTCGCCGGTTATGGCTTCAACAAATGCCACGCCGCGCCCTATGCCCTGGTTGCCTATCAAACGGCCTATCTCAAGGCTAACTATCCGGTCGAATTCATGGCCGCGTCCATGACCTTCGATATGGGCAATACCGACAAGCTGAATGTTTTCCGCCAGGAACTGGGCCGCCTGGGCATTCAGCTTCTGCCGCCCGAGGTCAATCTCTCCCGGGCCGATTTCGGGGTTGAGGCCCTGGCGGACGGGGGGCGGGCGATCCGCTATGCCCTGGGCGCGATCAAGAACGTCGGCGAAGCCGCCATGCGCGGCATGATCGCCGAGCGCGCCGAGCAGGGCCCGTTTCGCTCCCTGGGCGAATTCGCGCGGCGGGTCGACGCACGCAGTTTGAACAAGCGGCAGATCGAGAATCTGGCCAAGGCCGGGGCCTTCGATCACCTGAACCCAAATCGCCACCAGGTTCACGAAGCCGCCGAGACCATCGTTCGCCATGCCGCGGCCGCCGCCAACGACCGGGACAGCGCGCAGGTCAGCCTGTTCGGCGGCGTGGAACAGAACAGTCCCCCGGACCTGACCCTGCCGGCGGTCGAGGATTGGCCGAGCATGGACCGCCTGCGTCAGGAATTCGAGGCGATCGGGTTCTACCTCTCGGCCCATCCGCTCGACGCCTACGGTGCCGGCCTGGCCCGCCTGCGGGCGGTGCCGGCGGTCGAGCTACCGAAGGCCCTGGCGCGCGCCAGCGGGCGGCAGCGGGCCGCGGGGATCGTCATCGGCAAACAGGAGCGAACCTCGCGCCAGGGCAACCGTTTCGCCTTCGTGCAATTTTCCGACGCCAGCGGGACCTTCGAGGTCATGCTGTTCTCCGATCTGTTGGCGCGCAGCCGCGATTTCTTGGATGGATCGGCCCCGCTTCTGGTGACCTTGGAGGCGCGCGGGGACGGTGAGGACATGCGCCTGACCGCCCAGGATATCGAGCCCCTGGATGCCGCCGTGGCCCAGGCCGGCGTGGGGCTGAAAATTTTCCTAACGGACGAACGGCCCCTGGATAGCCTCAAGACGACTCTGGCGCTCGACCAGCGGGGCCGGGGGCGGGTGTCTCTGGTTCTGGACCTGGCCGGGCGGGCGCCAGCCGAACGCGACGAGGTTGAGATCGAGTTGAAGGACCACTATCGCCTGGGCCCGGAAATCCGCCAAGCGATCAAGGCGATCCCAGGGCTGGACGTCCAGGACGCCTGAGCCCCTGGGCCGCCTTTGGCCTAGGCTGGGTTCTGGCCAAAAGGCCAGGCCGGGGGCGGCTTGGGGCGGTATTTCGCTTGCAATCGGCCCCCTGCGGGGGTACATCCCGGCCCATTCAAATTCACACGCGGGTGCGCGGCGTCCGGGGGAGACATCCCTGGGAGTCGCTCCGGTGTCCGGATGACGGATGCAACGCCCGCGGCGGCAGAACCGGAAAAGAGAGATCATGGCCCTTCCTGAATTCACCATGCGCCAGCTGCTCGAGGCTGGCGTTCACTTCGGACAC
>JAJFGJ010000005.1 GCA_021776175.1 Kiloniellaceae bacterium | reverse complement strand
CTGGCCCTTGGGATCGTAGTCGACGATGATCCGCCCCTCGGGGTCGAGAACCGTGATCTCGGTGCTGGGATAGCCGCGGGCGGCAAGACTCTGGTAGAACTGCCCGGCGATCCCCTCGACCAGGGCGAAGTCGGCGAAGTTGGCCCAGACGCCGATCGTCCGCCCCGCCCGGTCCTTGACCGGAGCGGCGAAGACCATGGTGTAACCGTCGTCGCCATACAAGCGAGCCACCACCGCGTCGGCCGCCGGCTGCTCGGCCACGGTCCCGGTCAGACCGTTGCTGCCCTTGAGGAACTGCCCGGTCATGGCTTTCTCGAACCACGCCGCGCCGGCGAAGCTCTGGCCGTACAACGCCTGGGTGTCGAGCGCCTTGCCGCCCGGGTCGACATCGTTGACCGCCAGCACATCGCCGGAGGTATCGACCAGCACCATCAGGCGGTAAATGCCATAGCCGGTCATGTAGCCGTTCATGGCCGAGATCAGCGGGTTGCCCGCCGTGCGGTCGCGCCAGTTAACCGGATCCTGTGCCGCCGCGTTGAGCCCGAAGGCCTGCACGTCCCCATAACGCTCGAAGAGGTTGCGGTCGATCGTGTCGTTGATCGAAACGGCGGAGTATTTCATGGGATCGCCGGCGGCCTGCCGGAAGTCCGACTCGGACCACATGTAGACCCCGAAAAGAACCAGTGCCGGCACGATGCCGAACAACAAGAACAGACCGGCCAGCTTGGTCCGGATCTGGTTCAGGCGAAACCCTTGAAAAGAACCTGTCATTACCCCGTCTCCGAGCAATTTGTTTCGCGGCCAATAAATCGGAAAAATCCCGGATACTCAGGGCCCTGGGCGCCAACAACGTTCTCCAACATGTCGACCTCCGCTAAACCAAATAGAAAGCTACCGGGAGCGGACACATCCAAGAAATTGAATATGTCACCCTCCAATCCGCGCACACTCCATGCGTGCATTGCCGATAGCCGAACAATTATAGATAGCTGTTAATTTTCTTCTAATTATGCGTGCATTTACTCATTCTCACTCGCTTTACGTGCATTTCAGCGTGCCCTTGGCCCCACCTGGAAGAGATACGAGCCCTAGGCTCCCCCCTTAAAGAGCCGGACTCGTGGAACCGCCCCACGGACACGGCGGCTTGCGGCACCTGCATTCGCGCCACTACCGGGTTTGATTTTTTCCAGTAGTAATATTTGGCTATTATTACAATATACTTCGTTTTACTTATTTTTAACATCATTCACATAAACATTAAGACTGTTTTTCTATATTAAATTACTTTTAACACTCTCCATACTAACTTAACGCCTAGTAGCGATAATCCGCGCCAAGGCAAAGAAGCTGCCTGGCGCGGGAAAGCGCGGTAGCCGGTTATATTTACAGCAGGAGCCCCAAGGCGATGCGCGTTTTGGCATTTGCCTCTCAGAAGGGTGGATCGGGCAAGACGACTTTGGCCGGCCACGTCGCGGTCCAGGCGGAACGCGTTGGCGCGGGCCCGGTCGCGATCATCGACACCGATCCCCAAGGAAGCCTGTCGGACTGGTGGAACTGCCGAGAGGATGAAACGCCTGCTTTCGCGCAAACTTTCATCTCGCGTCTCCACGAAGACATCGAACGGATGCGCGAGATCGGCATTGAGTTGCTGATCTTCGACACGCCGCCCGCGATCACGGCCACGATCGAGCAGGTCGTGCGCCTGTGCGATCTGGTGATCATCCCGACACGGCCAAGCCCGCACGATCTGCGCGCCGTCGGCGCCACGGTCGATCTGTGCGAGAAGCTGGACAAGCCGTTGGTCTTTGTTCTCAACGGTGCGACACAGCGCGCGCGGATCACGGCGGAGGCCGCGATCGCCCTCTCTCAGGCGGGAACCGTGGCCCCGGTGACCATTCATCATCGCACGGAATTCGCCTCGAGCATGATCGACGGCCGGACGGTGATGGAAATTAGCTGCAATCCCCGCTCGGTCGAGGAAATCGAGCAGCTATGGGACTACCTGTCGGACCGGCTGGCGCGCAGCGTCCACCGGGCGGAAATGTCGCCCGATGCGCGCCTGGCGGGAGGAAACCGGGCTTTTGAGCATCTAGGCAGGGCAACGAGCGAGGTATTGTGAGATGGCGGGTGTGGCATTCCTCACGACCGGGCTGCTTAGCCGTAAGGGTACGGCGCGCCCGATGCTGGTCCAGGGCCGGGAATACAGTGGCTCCTCCCAGGACCGTATTCAGTGGAACACCGCCTCTCCGGCGCACCTGCGCTTGACCCCGCCGCCGCGCGCTTGCGCCAAGCCTGCCCGCCCGAAACAGGACCGGGTGCGTGTTTCCCTGCGCCTGACGAAGGCCATGCACGGCCAGCTTAAGGTCCTAGGCGCCATCACCGATCGAACTCAGCAAAGCATCCTGGTACAGGCGCTTAACGATTTCCTCGTTGATCGTGAGGAACACTTGGAACAGGCCGGCGACCGCCGGCTTCCAATGCCGGACGCGCGAGGCCAGCGGCTTGTCCGGTAATGGACAGCCTTAGGAGAGCAAAGTTGGGTCATATGGATCCAAACGACGATCAAGACAACGGCGCGGCCGAGAGCGCCGATGGCGAACCGTTTTCCCGCGCCAAGAGCCAAGTCAGCGCGCCGGGATCGCTTATGTCCCTAAAAATCCGCAAGCGGGCGCCGGTTTCGCGCGGACAAATTGCGCCGCCGCAGGCACCGCCGCGAGTGGAATCGCGCGCGCCGGCCCCTGCCGCGGTGTCCAATAACGAAAAGACCGGCGGGGCTGAAACCGCACCCAAATCCGATCCCATCTCGCGCGTCGCACGCCGGGCGCAATCCGCGCAGGCTAAGCGCGCGCCGGTACCACGTCAGGCACCGGCCGATCCAGCGCCGGCGCCGAGCGCGAACCCCGCCCCGCCCCGCGACAACGATATCGTCGCGTATTGGACCCGGCTGAGAGCGTCCCGGCGCTTCCCAAGAAGCTCCGAGATCAATGCCGCGACCATCGCGGAATTCTGGCCCAACAGCATCCTGATGCGGTGCCGTCCAGGCAGCCAGGCCCTGGAGCCGGAAAAAGTATTCATGTCGGGACAAGCCACCACGCCCGGCCTCTCGGGCCTGCGCGGAAGGGGGCGCGTCAACCTTTCACCCATGATGCTGCAATGGCTTTTGGCTTTAGCTGGCGCCGTGGTCCGGGAAAGCCGGCCTATGAACGACGTTGAAACCTTTCCCTCTGTAAATAGCGTTGTCCATTACCGCGCCGTGGCCCTCCCGTTCAGCGACAACGAAAACACGGTGGATCATGTGCTGTGCCATTTCCAACCGGAAACCTAATTCATGCCAGGCGGCAACGGGTGCGATAGCGAAGGGTAACGAGTTATGATACTGAGACATTCCGGGCACCGCGCCTTTAAGTGGGGAGCCTCTCTAGGCGGATTACTTCTGCTGTCCGCCTGCTCCAGCCTGCCCAGCATCGGCCCGAGGACGGCGAACGGCCTGCCGACACATGTGGACGGCGGCGCCGGCCAAATCTTGCGTTTCTGCGAAAAGATGCACGATGCCGGCGATCTGACCACGGCGGCGGCGACGTGCGAGCGGGCACACCGCATCGATCCTGGCGCGCCAGAGCCCCTGCTGGAATTGGCCAGCATACTCGGCGATATGAATGAGCCGGACCTTTCGATCGCGGCCTATCGCACGATCCTGAACACATCGCCAAGCAACGCCGACGCGCGCTACGGTCTTGGCCGGACCTATCTGGACCAAGGTCAGAACGACCTGGCCTTGGCTGAATTCCAGGCCGCCTTGAACAGCAACCCCAAGGACCCCCGCCACTATATCGCGGTCGGCGTCGCGCGCGGTTTGCTGGGCGCCCACGCGGAAGCCCAAAAAGCTTTCCGCGACGGGCTTTTGGTCGCGCCGCAACATGTCGCGCTACGAAATAATCTCGGCCTCTCTCTGGTTCAATCCGGACGTTACGATCAGGGCCTGTTAATTCTGGAAGCCTTGGCCAAGGATTCGAACACGGAACAGATGAGCCGCGATAACCTTCTCATGGCGCAAGGTCTGGCCGCCACGGCGCGAGCCGAGATCATGCTCGCCGAGGCACAGGCGGAAGCCGAGGCGGAAGCTCAAGCACAAGCGGAGGCTCTCGAGGCGGCCAAGCCGGATATCGAGGATCGAGCTCAAGCGCGGCCACTGGATCCGGGAGAAACGGCCCAAGTCGCAACCGCGCCGGCGGCCCTGGATTTTTCCTTTCCCCAAGGCTCCTGGCCCATGGACGGGCCCGGCGAGAGCGGCGCGGTGCCGATGGGCGATACGGTCGCCAAGTCAGATCCCAAGGAAGCCCGGCCAATCTTGACCGCGCGGCCCTCAACTGGAAAGCCGACGACTAGGCCCTTGGCCGGCGCGCCGGCGACCAGGCCCTTAGCCGTAAAGCCGGCGACTAGGCCCTTGACCGCCCCCACCGCCTTGACCAAGGCCATGGCCCCGTCGCCAGCGTCACCAACATCGATCGCCCCAGCGGGGGCACAATCGGCCACGCCCCGCGCCCAAACGGTCCGGGCACCACGGCCGCTTACCCGTCTCCCCGGCCGGCAAACGGCGCGCGCCGACTTTGACACCGCAAGCGATGCCGGCGCCGCCATGAACAAGGCGCCCGAGGCGGCGGCCCCCTCCAGCAAGCGCCAGTGGGCGATGCCGGAGTTGCCGGAGATGTCGGAGATGCCGGAGATGCCAGCTCCAAGCCGTCTTAGCGCGGCGATCCCACGGACAAGCGCCCCGTCCCCCGCGGAACCCACCGGCGACACCTACACCGTGCAGTTCGCTTCTTATACCAGTGAAGAGCGGGCATGGCGCGGCTGGGACTCGCTTCGAGGTGCGGCAAGCGACCTGCTGAGCGACATCAAACCGGATGTGCGCCGCGCCGATCTAGGCGGCGACATGGGAACGGTCTATCGCTTACGGACCCGGCTGGCCCCGGAACGGAACGCCAAGACCTTGTGTGCCGAGCTCAAGGCAAAAGGTGTCGATTGCCTGGTAATAAAATCCGAACCCGAAATCGCCGATAGCAGCACCGGCCCCGGCGCGGCCACGCTATGAACACCCTGAGAACCGCGCAAACCAACGCGGCCCCACCCGACGACGACGGCGCGCAACCCGGTAAGCCCGGCGCGATAGTTCCGCAAGTGCATGTGGTCGCGGAACCGGAAATACCCGCCGCCCCGAGCGCCCGCGATTCTTATTTCGAAGTTCCAGACGTCACTCAGCTGGCCAAGGAAGTCGTCCATCTGTCGATGCGAAGCGACCGCCTGTTGAAGAGCGTCGATACGCTTCTAAACCTGCACGAAAGCGAAAAAGCGCAGCGGCAATCGTTGCAATCGACACTGGATCGCTTGATCGAGAAAGCCGGGATATCGACGCCGGTCCGGTCTCTGGAGGCCGTGGGATCCGAGCTTCGCAATGGCGTATCGGAAGATTTAAAGCCCCTGCTGAATGCCATAATCGAGCTTCTTGAGCTTTCGGTGCGGCGGGCGCCAGCGGCCCCGGCGATAACGCCAGCGCGAAGCGCGGCCACGGACGCATCCGACTCCCAAGAACGCCTTGCCGGACATGACAACAACCCCAGCCAGCTCCCGCCCGAGGATTTACCCGGTGCTCTTCCCGAGATCCTCACGAAATCGGTGGAGGAACTGGTAGGCAGGCGCCGTGCGCGCCGCCCCAAGACGTTCAAGTCTAAGCAACCGGATACCGACGGAAAAGAACGGCACACCCTATTCGGGGGCCATCGCCCTCATGGGTGGATCCCCGTCACCTCCAGCATGTCCAAACCCTAGGGGATAGAATTCACTAGGCACCTATCTCCACCAACCACCACTTCGTGAACCCGACTCTGGCATATGCGCACACTGATCATAGAAGATGACCCTTCGGTTAGCCGAAGCATCGAACTCCTGTTGAAATCACGGGGCCATATTTGCGTTGTCGCCGATACCGGCGCCGCCGGAATTGAACAGGCCGGCAAGCATCAAAACGATATCATTCTGCTCGATCTTTCCCTGCCCGACATGGACGGGCACGCCGTGCTTAAGCAGCTTCAGGCGAAGCGGATCCGCACACCGGTCCTCATTCTCTCGGGCAGCGACGACCGGCAGGATAAAATCAAAGGCCTTGGAATCGGGGCCGACGACTATGTCACCAAGCCTTTCGACAAAGACGAGCTGCTGGCACGCATAGGGGCCATTCTCCGCCGCGCGACCGGGCGAACTCCGCCACCAAGGGCGGCGAATCTCGACAGCCTGCTGCTGGCCAAATGCGGCAAGGCGGCGGCCTGGAGCTTCAAGGACTCCTATGCGCCGCCGGACCAGGGCGGCGAACCGCGTGGCGGCCAGCCGCCCCAAACCGCCGTTAACCTGGAGACCTTATCCCCGCGGGACCCGGCAAGTGCCGGATCCGGCCTTCGGAATCCGGGCATCGCCCTGGGCCCGGCGAAGATCATCGTGCTTGGCAACGGCAAGGGCGGGACCGGCAAGTCGACGATCGCCATGCACGTAATTGCTGCTCTCCTGACCGCCGGTCACAAGGTCGCCAGTTTCGACTGCGATTACCCGCAAGGGACACTGACCCGCTACATAGAAAACCGCCGCCGTTTCGCGGCAAGCGCCACCCCGGACCTGGCGATGCCCATCCACGAGACACTGAACGCGGACACGCTCAGGGACGCAAGCGCCGATCGCGCCCTGGATAAACAATCGAGGTGTGCCGACTATATCGTCATCGACACGCCCGGACACGATACGCCCCTATCGCGTTGGGCCCATGGTTACGCCGATACCTTGGTCACACCGATTAACGATAGTTTCATCGACCTAGACGTCCTGGCCGAGGTTACCGATAACCCTCTCCGCTTCGTGCGGCCAAGTCATTACAGCGAACTTGTACAAGACGCGCGCCTGAGAAAGCCGCACGGCCGGAAAGAATTAGAGTGGGTAGTCCTGCGAAACAGGCTTGCCAACTTGGACGCCAGGAACCGCCGCAGCATGGCGCGGATTCTTGCCAAGTTACATGGGCCATTGGGTTTTCAAGAAGGGCCGGGCCTGCGCGAGCGGGTCATTTACAGGGAGCTGTTCCTGTCCGGCCTGACGCTCCTCGACCTGCCACGGGACGATGTGAATCTGCGCCTCGCCATGAGCCATGTCGCCGCGCGGCAAGAGCTCAGGGCGCTTCTTGAGGCCATCCAACTAACCGAGGCGACCGCCGGGGCCAACCGCCCGGCAGAACCGGACAGCGAAGCTGGACCCGAGGCGGCCCAACTCAAGCAAGCGGCAGTCTAAGCGCTTATCACCGGCAAAGAGCGCGGTTAAACCATGAGCGATTCCCAGGCCCCCTTCCCGGCCACCGAAACCTCGCGGGCCAACCGTGCCGGCCGCTGGGAGGTCATGGAGCCGTGGGTCGCGGCGGGCCTGGATGTCATACGACAGCAGTCATGGCTCATCGCCATCATGCTCGGCTATATCGCCTTGGGGATCGCGTTTGGGCACTGGAGCGGCCAAGCCATGAAACTGACCCTCTACAGCGGGATCATGCTTTGGCTTTACGTGTTCTTCGCGGCCGTCGCCGTCGCCGCGCGCGGCGCAAGTGTGTTACGCGCACACAAACCGGCGGCGCCGATTTCCTTCCTGGCCGCCGACTTCCGCGCTTATTACCTGACGCCGCGCCGGTTCCTGACCCCGCTTCCGGTGCTTATACTGACCCCGTCCTTCTTATCCGTCGTTTCGTCAATCAAGCGATCGATACCGGAAATCAACCCCTTTAAGTGGGACCGGGACTTCTCGGATCTCGACCGGCTCCTACATGGCGGCACCTATCCTTGGGAACTATTGCAGCCTTACCTAGGTAGTCCCTTCGTCACCCGGCTGATCTCGGAATTATATGCATACCCATGGCTGGTCGTGGTCGCCTTGATGCAGTTTTGGCTTGCTTTTACCTCCAACCCCGATCGCCAAAGGCTGCTTCTGACCAGCGTTCTAGCCTGGATACTGCTGGGAAATGCCGCAGCCATCGTCTTTTCTTCCGCCGGTCCGGTGTACTACGAGCACGTCGCCGCCGGTGCCAGCCCCTATCGCGACTTGGTGGCCTATCTGGCGGCGATCAGCGATCAAGCCACCCTCAGCGCGGTCGATACGCAAAACTACCTTTGGTCCATGTATGTGGCCGGCGATCTGCGCCCGGGATCCGGCATATCGGCGATGCCCAGCATGCATCTGAGCATGGGCACGCTCTTGGTTCTTGCCGCACGGCGCCAGGACCGGCGGCTCTTGGTTCTTGCCCTCGCCTACCTGGCCTTCCTCGAGATCGGCTCGGTACACCTGGGCTGGCACTATGCTATCGACGGTTATGCCGGGATCGCGGGTACCTTGGCGATCTGGTGGGCGCTTGGCCAAATATTACCAGCCAATTATTTCTCTCGCGAACCAAGTGCGCGCTAAAGATAAATAAAGTTAAAATCCACCAAACAACCGTAATATGGCAATATACACCATCGATGCTATCAAATAACATGGATTTTATTACTGCGCATATTAATGATACTCAATTTAGATAAAATCATTTGTTTGTTTTCTCTTTGGCTTCATCTTTTATTAATGCCACCCTTGTAGAAATGTTCCTGGATGATGCGCTTTAGAAGGAGACAGTCTCATGCTTACAAGCATCAAGAATTTCTATATCGACGATTCGGGCGCCACGGCCATTGAGTACGGCTTGATCGCCGCGCTCGTGTCGGTGGCCGCAATTACTGCCTTGACCGCCATGGGTGACTCCCTGGTTGTGATTTTCGGTCGTGTTTCGAGCGAACTCCAGGGCGCCGTCACGGTGTAACCAGAGCAGCAAAGGGGTTCGTACCGAAGAAGTTTCTGGCCCCGAAGTAAGACTTAATTGAGAGGCCGGGGCAGACTATAGCCACCGGCCTCTTTTGTTGTGCGGCGCAATGGAATACGTGACCTCATCCAATATCGCGGCGACAGTCGCAATTCTGTCATATGTCGGCCTCGTCTTCGCGGCCGGGGTAAACGACATCCTTACCTTAACGATTCCTAACCGGTTCTCGGCGGCGATCGTGCTGCTCTATCCTTCATACATCTTGTCGTCGACTCATCCTATCGACTGGCCGGGTAGTCTTTTGATCGCATTCGGAGCCTTGGTTTTCGCCTTTGTGCTCTTCGCCTTGGGCGGCTGGGGCGGCGGAGACGCAAAGCTCTTCGCCGCGGCATCGCTTTGGGCGGGGCCGGAATTCATCTTGGATTTTACTCTAATAACCATGCTGGCGGGTGGAGCCATTACTGTTTTCGTTTGGTTACAGCATTGCCTGCCGCATGTCGTCTCGAGCGGATTCTTTCGCTTTAAGGACGCTATCCCGAAGCTACGCAAAGAGCCCATCCCTTATGGCGCGGCTATCTCCGTGGGGGCTCTTTACGGGGCATTTACACTGCTCAAGGTAAATTAAAGCCATGTCAGCGCGAAATATTATCCTTATCGTCGCGGCGGTTCTCATGACCGCCGGGACCGCATACTTGGCCCGTGACTGGCTTAACAACCAGCGCCCGCAGGTCATCGCCGCACCGCCAGTGCCTAAGATCGAAGGCGCCCTGGTCTTGGTCGCGGCGGCCGATCTACCCGCTGGAATCCTGTTGCAAGACAAGCACTTGCGCTGGCAGCTCTGGCCGAGTGATTCGGTCCCGGCTACCTACTTCATAAAACCGAAACGCGAAGACCTGCCCAATCCGATTAGCGACTTGCTTGGCGCCGTGGTCCGCAAGGGGATTTCGACCGGCGAACCGGTTTCTCGCGGGCGCATCCTTCAGGCGGGCGCCCGCGGCTTCCTCGCGGCGGTACTAAGGCCGGGGTACCGGGCCATGTCAATACAGGTCACCGCGACCTCCGGCATCGCCGGCCTGGTCTTTCCCGGCGATAGGATTGACCTAATCTTGACACACGCGGTCAAACGCGGCGGCAGCGACAGGCGCGCGAGCGAAACCGTTTTAATCAACGTGCGCGTTTTGGCCATCGACCAATCCATTGACGACCAAGCGGGTAATCCACGTGTGTTCAAGAACGCGACTTTGGAGCTTACGCCCAAGCAGACCGAGATGCTCGCCGTAGTAGGAGAAATCGGGCGTCTTTCCATGGCCCTGCGCAGCTTGGCCAAGGACGAGGCGGAGCTGGAGCGGCTAACCAACTCGAAAGACCCGATGGCCGAGCCCGATCCGGCGCGCGGCCTGACCCATACCTGGGACACCGAGGTCAGCCGGCTGCTGTGGCGGCCAAGCGCTTCAAACCTCGATACTGTCCAGGTGTCGCGCGGCAACGAGACCAAAGAGCTCAAATTCCGTAGGCGCAAATGATGACTGGAATTCGATTTCATCTACTCGCGCTCATGGCCGTGTTCGGCGCAGTTCTGTGGCCGGCACCCAGCGCCACGCTTGCCGAGGAGCGGGCGATAACCCAAAGCGACGGGCGCATCGAGATCGCGCGCCACCAGGGCCGCCTGGTCCGCCTGTCCGCGCCGGCGGCATCGGTCTTCATCGCCAATCCGGAAATCGCGGATGTCACCGTGAAGTCATCCCGAATGGTCTATGTTTTCGGCAAGACACCGGGTGTGACCACGCTGTTCGCGGTCGGCCGGAACGAAAACGTTATTGCCGATATCGATCTTTCCGTGACTCACGACTTAAGCAGCTTGGGCCAGGCCATCGATACACTGTTGCCAGCCAGCAACGTCACGGTCGATTCCGTGCAAGGCGCCATCGTTTTGGAAGGCAGTGTCGCAAGCGCGACCGACGCGGAGGATGTGCGCCGGCTCGCGGTTCGTTTCATCGGTGAAAACGAGGAAGTCATCAATCGCCTAGCGGTCACGGACCCAAATCAAGTGAATGTGCGGGTCCGCATCGCGGAAGTATCGCGCACGGCGATCCGGCAGCTCGGCCTCAACTTCGACATCGTCAAAGGAAAATTCAGCTTTACCTCGGGCGAGACGTTCTTGCAGAACCCGGGATCGGTGCGCACTGGAGGCGGGTTCACGCTGTTCGGGGATCAATTCGGCGCCGGTGTATTAACCAATCTCAACGTCGGGAGCGCGACCATCAATAGCCTGTTCGACGCTCTTGAGGAAATCGGCTTGGCCAAAACCCTGGCGGAACCGAACTTGACGGCCCTGTCTGGCGAGACCGCGAGCTTCTTGGCGGGCGGCGAATTCCCGATCCCCACCATTGACGAAGATGGCCGGGTCATCGTCGAGTTCAAGGATTTCGGCATCAGCCTGTCCTTCACGCCGACAATGATAAGTAACGAGCGCATCAGCATGCGGGTCCGCCCGGAAGTCAGTCAGCTCTCGGCCGTGGGCGCGGTATCCGTGAATGGTCTGAGTATTTCGGCCCTGACCACCCGGCGCGCTGAAACCACAATTGAATTGGCGTCCGGCCGTACTTTCGCCATCGCGGGTCTCTTCCAAGAGGATTTCCGCGACAGCATCCGACAAATCCCTTTTCTCGCCGACGTTCCGTTGTTTGGCGAGCTGTTTAAGAGCGAGCAGTTCCGCAAAAACGAGTCCGAGCTGATTATTTTGGTGACGCCCTATATCGTGGAGCCGTTCGAGGACAACGATGTACCGCTACCGACCGACCCTCTAACAAAATCCAACGTCGCTCTAAAGAACAAGCGCCCGCGGAATCTATCGGCCAATTTGTCGCGAACCGTCGAAGTTCCGGTCGGACCCGTGGGCGGGACGCAAACGGGCGCGGCCACATATATACTAGATTGAGGTCAGGGAGATGATGTTCCACCTCACGCGAATCTTCCAATTCCGGCCGCTATGCGCCGCTTTAGCGATGGCAACGTTATCGGGCTGCTTTCTGAACCCGGACAGCATGCCGCCGAACGAGGTCGTTTCGACTCACCAGCTCTATAATTCCATGCTCCGCCTGGCCCCAGCGATTGTCGAACCGCGGGCCGAGGTAATTACCATGATCCATAAAACCAACTTCGCGTTCGGCGATGACGATTTGAAAGCGAGCGAAGTGGCCCGGCTTACGAAATTCCTTCAGAACAGCGGCGCCGACCGCTTGTCCCGGATCGAAATCAACGGCCCGCGCAAGGCCGCCGGAAAACACGATGTCCTTACCGCCGCGCGGATAGCTTCGATTTCCGGAAGGCTCACGACCCTGGGCATGAAACCTTCGGTCGCTACCTCCCCGATCGACTCCATGACCGTGCCGGGCGACGCCATCGTCGTGACGGTTACCCGCGCCATGGTCATCGAACCTGATTGCGACGTGCCTAAGACGATCTACGGCCCGCGCCCGACCCATATCTGGAGCTGCTCCAACACCTCGGTGCTCGGGCGGATGGTCGTTGACCCGCTCGACTTGGAGCGCGGACGGCCCCAAGGACCCGGCGATGGCGAAGCGCTGGCATCGGGAGTCACTCGATATCGTGAAGGTAAAATCACGCCAATCAAGAATCAGTCCGCCACTAGTACGGAATGAGCCAGGTATGAGTGCCGCAGAAAAATTCCTTGACCCGCAAGGTTCGGACGACATCGCCTCGGAGTGCGTCGCCTTCGTCAGCGACAATCAGACGCACGATGTCGTCGAGTCGGTCGCTCGTCAATTTTTCGACGATCCCTATGTTCGCGACGGCGGCAGTCAGCAAGCCCTCGATTATCTGTCCGAAGCCCCGACCCCGACGGTCCTGATCGTCGATATTGGCGATTCTTCCGCGCCGCTGACCGCTATGCTCTCTTTAACGGCGGCCTTTAGCGAGCAGACACGCTTAATCGGCATCGGCACGATCAACGATATCAACTTGTACCGCGAGATGGTAGGCGCCGGAATTACCGATTATCTGATTAAGCCGGTTACGGAAAAGGCCTTGGCCGCGGCGCTGTGCCGCACCGAGGAAACTACGCACAGCACGGCTTCAACGGATACGTCAGAAGATAAACTCAACAAGATTGCCGTGGTCGGTTCGCGCGGCGGTGTCGGCGCCAGCACCGTCGCCGTCAATCTGGCCTGGCTCATCAGCCAGGACCGCAGCCACAAAACGGCCTTGATAGACCTCGATCTGGAATTTGGCACCGTCGCACTCTCACTGGACCTGGAGCCGACCCGCGGCCTTCGCGAAGCCTTGGAAAGCCCAAACCGGATCGATAGCCTTTTTATCGAGAGCGCGACGGCGAAACTAACCGACAAACTATCGGTAATGGCGACCGAGGAAACCCTCGCGCAGCAGATCGAATACAACGCGGATGCTATCGACATTCTGTTCGACACGGTTGGCCGAACCAATACTTGCATCGTGGCGGACGTACCGAGATCCGCCTTTACCGTCCGCCAACGTGTGTTTGAGGAATGCTCGAAGATCTTGCTCGTAACCGACCTCACCCTGTCGGGCTTGCGAGATACCATGCGTCTCATGGCCGGGATCGAGGAAACCGCGCCCGGCAAGCCGACTTTCGTCGTCGTTAACCGCACCGGCGGCAAGTTCCAGGCCATGACCACCGGAGATTTTCAGAAAGCCCTAGGCCACAAGGTCAATTTCACGATTCCAGACGATCCCAAGAGCTTCAATCTTGCCGCGAACAACGGCAAGCCCGTGGTGCAGATTAACTCCCGTAGCCAGGTCAGCAAGGCGATCCGGAAGATAGCCGAGGGAGTATCGGATTTGGTCGATGGAAACGCGGATGGTTCCTCGAAGACTGGTTGGCGCCGGTTCTTCAAAAGGAAGTAGCCTGAAATGAAGAGCGCAACGAGCAACGCGCGTTCGGCGGGGTCAACCCAACGCAACGGCGCGGCGACCGCTAGTATTGCTCAGCGCCTCGAGCGATATATCGAAGAGCTGCGTCCAGAAGTCCTAAGCGCCTTCGAAGGCCAGAATCTAGCGGGTATTGCCCGCCCGGAACTGGCGGTTCGCATCGGGCAAATCGTCACCGCCGCGACAGAAACGGATTCTCAGTCGCTCAACCTCTTGGATCGCCGCAATTTGGTCGCCGATCTCATCCGGTGGCTATTGTTCGACAGCCCGTTGGCCCCGCCGCCCCCAAGTGAGGACGATCAGCCGGGGACACTGGCCACAGCCACGGGTGAAACGCTGGAACCGCGTCAGTTCCGGCGCGAGCGCAATGAGGTTCGCGCGACCCCGGCGGTCGAAATCTCGGCGACAGTCGAGCGCACAAAAATAAAGATCGAACCGGCGGTGATGGACCGTCTGGACGTATCGGCCGCTTCTCAACTCCCACGCGACGAGCTATCTCTCCAACTGCGTGAAATCGTATCCGAGGTGCTCGCGGAGCAGAATCTGCGCCTCAACCAGCTCGAGCAATTCAGCCTCGTCGAGCTACTCCTCGACGATATGCTGGGCCTGGGGCCGCTTGAACCCCTGCTCGCCGACGAGTCGATTACCGACATTATGATCAATGGCCCCTTGCAGGTTTACATCGAACGCAAGGGTAAGCTGGAGTTGTCGGACGTTCACTTCCGCGACAATGAGCATGTGCTCAATATCGCGCGGCGCATAGTTTCGATTATCGGTCGCCGCGTCGATGAAACGGTCCCGCTGGTCGATGCCCGGCTACAGGACGGAAGCCGCGTCAATATTATCATTCCGCCGCTGGCTATCGACGGCCCCACCATCTCAATCCGGAAATTCTCCAAAAAAGGCATCACCCTCGATTTGATGGTGCGGCAAAACAATATTTCCGAGGCCATGGGCACCGTCCTGAAAATCGCCGCGCGCAGTCGCCTCAACATCCTGATTTCCGGCGGCACCGGTTCGGGCAAGACGACCCTCCTCAACGCCATGTCGCAGATGATCGACGAGCGTGAGCGGATCGTGACCATTGAGGATGCGGCGGAGTTGCAGCTCCAGCAGCCGCATGTCGTGCGCCTGGAGACACGGCCCGCGAACCTGGAAGGCACGGGCGAGATCACCATGCGGGACTTGGTGAAGAACTCGCTTCGTATGCGTCCTGACCGCATCATTCTTGGCGAGGTGCGCGGTTCGGAAGCGGTTGACATGCTTCAGGCCATGAATACAGGCCATGACGGTTCGCTCGGCACGGTTCACGCCAATCGGCCGCGTGAGGCCTTGACCCGGCTTGAGAACATGATCGGCATGGCCGGCATCAACTTGCCCGCCAAGGCGGTTCGCACGCAGATCGCGGCCGCGATCGACATGATCGTTCAGGTTTCGCGCATGCGCGACGGGATGCGCCGGATCACCCACATTACCGAAATCCTCGGTATGGAAGGCGATATCATCACAACTCAGGACCTGTTCACCTATGAGTTCGAGGGCGAGGGTCTCGACGGCATGTTGAAAGGATCTTACGACTCGACTGGTTTGCGCCCCCACTTCGCCGCCAAGGCGGCTTACTTTGGCCTCGACCGCCGCCTGCTGGAGTGCATGTGATGAATGTATTCGAGTTTCTAGGCGGGCCGGATGCCGGTGCTGAAGCCTTGATTATCGTGCTTCTACCGATCGGCTGCATCCTCTTGTTGTTCGGTCTGTTCTCGGGCAATGAGCGCGCCCCGCTTTATCGGCGCATGGAGGCCGTCAAAGCCCATCACGAGAAGCGGGGTTCGAACGCGGCGCAAATCTCAATCGCCCGCCAAAAACAAAAGGGCAGCGAAATAAAATTTTTCGACAATCTGCTCAAGCGTGTTCTTCCGCGCCAAGAGGTACTGCGCCTGCGGATCGAACGCGCTGGCATGAGCTTCTCCATCGGTATTTACGTCCTGACGAGCCTGCTGATCGCCATGGCCGGCGCGTTCCTGACCGGCACGATGGCGGGCGCGCCAACTGCGATCGCGATTCTGACTGGCATCACCATGGGCCTTAGCCTCCCGCACAGCATTCTGGGCTGGCTTATCAAGCGCCGCCAGACACGCTTCATCGAGCATTTCCCCGATGCGATAGACCTCATGGTGCGCGGGTTGAAAGCCGGCTTGCCAATCGGCGAATCGATCAAGACCGCCGGGCAGGAGATCCCGGACCCGGTCGGGCTGGAACTGAGGCGCGTTACCGACGGCATACGAATTGGCCGCCAGATGGACGATATCCTTTGGGAGGCGTCGCGGCGGGTCAACTTGCAGGAGTTCGACTTCTTCACCATTGCCCTTTCGATCCAGGCCGAGACGGGCGGTAATTTGGCCGAAACCCTCGGCAACCTCACCGATGTCCTGCGCGGGCGGCGCCAGTTGAAACGAAAGATCCGGGCTCTTTCCTCGGAGGCCAAGGCCAGCGCCTATATCATCGGTTCGCTCCCCTTCATCATGACCCTGCTTATCTACCTGGTGAACAAGGAATACCTCATCGGCTTATTCTCCGATCCGCGCGGCCAGGCCATGATCGGTTTTGGCCTGTTCATGATCTTCGCGGGCGCCGGTGTCATGTTCAAGATGGTCAAGTTCGAGATATGATCGCGGAATTTTTAGAAATACTGGGGTTCACGCAGGATCAGGTCCTGATCTTCATGGCCGGTCTTTCCGCCGCGACCATCAGCATAACCGTTTGGGTTACCTTGCTGCACAAGGATCCTGGCGCGCGCCGGGTAAAGCTGATTGGGGAGCAGCGCGATTCCTTACGCGCGGGCATGGTGGGGCCGCGGCGGCGGCAGGAACGCCTTCCCACGCTCGGCTTGATGCGCCGATTCGTGGATCAGCTGAATTTGCTTCGCTCGGCCCAGGCCAGCCGTATATCGATTAAGTTGATGCGGGCCGGGTGGCGCTCCAAGGACGCGATCATCCTCTACCTATTTCTTAAGGTAGCCCTGCCCTTCGCCTTCGGCGCGGTGGCAGTGACACTGTTTTACGGCCTGAACCTTTATGGCCTCGCCACCCTGGGTAAGCTTGCCATTACCATCGGCGCCGTTCTTCTTGGCGCTTACCTGCCCGACATCATCATTAAGAATGCCGCGACAAAGCGTTCCGATAATATCCGCACGGCCCTGCCGGACGGGCTCGATCTCATGGTCATTTGCGCCGAGGCCGGCTTGAGTCTAGACGCCACCCTATTGCGGGTGTCGCAAGAAATGGAGAAAAGCGCGCCTGAACTGGCCGACGAGTTCAGCCTCACGGGCCTTGAGCTCGGGTTTCTGCCGGACCGGCGCAAAGCCCTTCAGAATCTGATGTTGCGCGTCGATTTGCCCGGCGTGCGCGGGGTGGTCAATACGCTCCTGCAAGCCGAACGCTACGGCACACCCCTGGCGCAATCCCTGCGCGTCATGTCGGCGGATTCCAGGAACGAGCGGATTATGAAGGCCGAAGAGAAGGCCGCCCGCCTGCCGGCGCTTTTGACTGTGCCAATGATCGTCTTTATTCTGCCGCCGTTGTTCATCATCCTGATTGGCCGCGCGGTCCTGAAGGCCGTTGATGCCCTGAGCGGTCTAACGCTTTAATACCTAGATCGCTTTCCCATCCATTCCCCCGCCTAACATTCTTGGCGGGCGTAGCGAGCTAATGATCGTGGCAAGCGGCGCATCGGAACCTCTTTCGCTCCTCGTTCATCACGACCGGCCCGAGTTATTCCTGGATCTGATCGAGACAGGATTCCCGGCGGCGCGCGTGAGCTGCTGCCGCTCCTACGATGCCCTGGCGGAGTCGGTTGCCGAGGCGCGGCCTGAGGTCGTTCTCAGCTATAAGTTCGAACCCCGCCCCTATCCGCGCGCCCCGGTCTTCGCGCAAAGCTGCGTGCGTTGGGTTCATTACGGCGGTGCCGGAATCGATCATCTGGCACCCTGGAACCCGGCCCAGGTCACCGTGACCAATTCGGCCGGCATCGCGTCGGCGGCCATCGCCGAATATACCCTAGGCGCCATCTACGCCCTGAACATGCGGTTGCCGGCCTTCATGCACGCGCAGGCCGAGCGACGCTGGAGTGCCGGAGAAGTCACGGTCAGCGCTGGCCAAACCTTGTGCGTCGTCGGCCTGGGGCACATAGGTAAATCAATCGCGAAGCTGGCGCGCACCGTGGGATTTCGCGTTATCGGGGTGCGCAAAAGCGGCGCCGCCATGGACGCGGCCGACGCCGTCTATCCCGCTGACCGCTTGGCCGAAGCCCTCGCGCAGGCCGACCACACGGCGGTGATCGTGCCTTTGACGGCGCAAACGCGCGGCCTGATCGGAGCCAAGGAAATCGCCGCCATGAAGCCGGGGAGCACCTTGATAAATGTCTCGCGCGGCGGTGTGGTCGAGGAGGCGCCACTTATCGCCGCGCTTGAAAAAAATCACCTAGGCGGAGCGGTTCTGGACGTTTTCTCGGCCGAGCCCCTCCCCGCCGGCAGCCCCTTGTGGGGCTTGCCGAATGTGATCGCCACCCCGCACATCGCCGGTTCCTTTACCGGTTGGGAGCGCGCGGCGGCCGAGGTCTTTTGCGAAAACCTGCGGCGCTATCTGGCGGGCACCCCCTTGGCCAACACCGCCGAACCGGGCTAAGGGTATTAGGCCCCCTCGGCGGCGGCCACGGCGCCCCGGCCGATCAGGCTGTCGATCTCGGCTTCGCCATAGCCGTGCTCACCCAGGACCGCGCGGGTGTGCTGGCCATATAACGGCGCGCCCATGGCGACTTCACCCGGCGTCTCGGAGAACTTGACCGGCAGGCCGATGGTCTTGACCGGCCCCAGGCGGGCATGTTCGGGCGCCGGCACCATGGCGCGCGCGCGCGCCTGAGGATCCTCGTGCATCTCAGCCACGCTCAGCACCGGCCCGGCGGGCACCCCGGCGGCCTCAAGACGCGCCAGCCAATCGGCGGTGGTACGCTTCGCGAAAGCCGCGCTCAAGGCTAGTTCCAAGTGCTTCAAGTGATCCATGCGCGCGGCATTGTCGGCGAAACGCGGATCGTCGTTGAGTTCCGGTTGCTCGATGGCATCCAACACCCGCAGCCAGTTTTTCTGATTGGCGGCGCCCAAATTGATCCAGCCATCAGCCGTTTGAAACGCCTGATAGGGCGCGTTAAGCGGATGCGCCGAACCCATGGGCCCAGGCGATTGGCCGGTCGCGAAGGCGATCGCGGATTGCCAATAGGTATGGACGATCCCGGCCTCGAACAACGAAGTGTCGACGCGCTGTCCCCGGCCGCTTTTTTGCCGCGCCACCACGGCGGCCAGAACACCCATGGCACCCAGGATACCGGCCGTGATATCGGTGACCGGCGCGCCGACCTTGACCGGGGGGCGCCCCTCGCCTTCTCCGGTGATGCTCATGAGACCGCTCATGCCCTGGGCGATCAGGTCGAAACCGCCGCGCTCAGCATAGGGGCCGCTGCGCCCAAAGCCGGAGATTTCGCAATAGATCAGGCCGGGGTTTTCAGCCCGCAAGGACTCGTAACCCAGCCCCAGGCGCTCCATGGTGCCCTGGCGGTAGTTTTCGATCACCACGTCCGCCGATTTCAGCAAGCGGCGCAAGACTTCGCGCCCCTGGTCCTGCTTGAGGTCAACGGCAATGCCGCGTTTGTTGCGGTTCATCATCATGAAGGCCGCCGCTTCGCCCTCGATCGCGGGCGGCAGGAAGCGCCGCGAATCGTCGCCGCCCGGCATCTTTTCGACCTTGATGACTTCCGCGCCCATGTCGGCCAGCATCAAGCCGCAAACCGGCCCGGCCATGATGTGGGCCAGCTCGATGACCTTCAGTCCGGCCAGCGGTCCGCGCCGTTCGGGCATCTCAGCGGCCCTTGAAGTCCGGCTTGGTCTTGGTCAAGAACGAACGGTACCCGATTTGAAAATCCTCAGTGTCGTAGCACGCGAAGCCCTCGTCGAGTTCCTCTTGGGTCAAGGGCTCTGGTTGGGCCAGGCGGCGCAGGAATTTCTTGTGCCAGCGTGCGACCAAGGGCGCGCCCTCGGCGATGCGCCGCGCCGTTGCCATGGCCTCCCGCGCGACCTCGGCGTCCGGCACCACACGGTTGACCAGGCCCTTGTCCTTGGCTTCGGCGGCGCCGAACACCCGGCCCTCCACCAAAATTTCCAGGGTCGCCGGCCGGCCGACCAGATCGACCAAGCCCTGAATCTCGGGATAGGCCATGACCAGGCCCAAGCGCTTGATCGGCACCCCAAAGCGGCTCGATTCGCCGCAGATCCGCATATCGCAGAGCGCGGCGATCTCCAATCCACCGCCAACGCAAATTCCCTCGATCAAGGCCAGGGTCGGATGCCGGCATTCCTTCAGCGCGCCCAATGCGTGATGCAGGACCTCGCCATAGGCCTTGGCCGAGGCCGGATCGTGGCGCTCGGTCTCGAATTCGGAGATATCGTTTCCGGGCGAGAACGCCTTGCCGCCGGCCCCGCGCAAAACGACGCAGCGAACGTCCTCGTCGGCCGACAAGGCCCGCAAGGCAGCGCCCAAATCCCGCCACATCGGCTTGGTCATGGCGTTGAGCTTGTCCGGACGATTGAGCACGACGGTCGCTATGGGGCCGTCGCGTTCGACGAGGATAAGGTCGATCATCGAGACGATCTCCGCTCAGCGGTAAAAGTATTCGACCAAAGTCATGGGCACGGCCGGAACGTAAGTCACCAGTATTAAGATCGCAAACAGGATGGCGACGAAATTGACATTGACCTTGCTGACTTCCCAAACGTTGGCCTTGGCCACGGCGCAGGCGGTGATGAGCACGCTGGCGACCGGCGGCGTCTGCTGCCCAATCCCCAAATTGAGCGTCACGATCAGGCCGAAGTGAACCGGGTCGATGCCGACCGCGAGAACCAGTGGCATGACGACCGGCACGACCAGGATGATCGCCGCCGCCGAATGCAGGAACAGCCCGACCGCAAGGAAAAAGACGTTGAGCAGGGCCAGAACGGCGAAACGGTTGTCGGTCCAATCCAAGATCGCCACCGCCAATTTCTGCGGCACCTGCAGTTCGGTCAGAAAGACGCCGATTAAAGCCGAGGCCGCGACCAGCAGCATCACGACGGCGGTCTGCACGCCACCCTCGATCGCCGCCTCGCGCAGGAAGCTCCAGTTGAGTTCCCGGTACACGCCCCCGCCCACGATGAGCGCCGCGACGACCGCCAGGCCCGCGCCCTCGGTCGCGGTGACGATGCCACCGAAGATGCCACCCAGGATAATCACCGGCAGCACCAGCGCCGGTACAGCGTCCAAGAACGTGCTGCGCAGACGCGAAAGCTGGAACACCTCCTCGACCGGCCAGTTATGCCGCCGCGCCATCCAATAGGAGACTCCCATCATGCCAAAGCCACCCAGCAGTCCAGGGACAATGCCCGCCACGAAAAGTTGCACGATTGAGGAATCGGACATGACTCCGTAGAGGATCATGGGAATCGAGGGCGGGATGATGACCGCCAGCGTGGCGGAGGACGAGGTGACTGCCGCCGCGAAAGCTTTAGGGTAGCCCTTGCGCCGCATCGCCGGGATCATGACCGAGCCGAGCGCGGCCACATCCGCGACCGCCGAACCGGAGATTTCGGCGAAAAACAGCGAGACCGCGATATTGACCATGGCCAGCGCGCCGCGCACGAAGCCGAGCAAGGCCGAAGCAAAAGTGATCAGCCGCCGCGAAATGCCCGAAGCATTCATGATCGCGCCGGCCAGGATGAACAGCGGAATCGCCAGCAGCGGAAACTTGGTCGCGCCGTCGAACATGACCAGGGCCACGTTCGGCAGGATATCCACGCCTTGGGTCATAACCATCGAGATGACCGCGACCAGACCGAGCGCCACCGCGATCGGCACATCGATCATGATGAGCGCGACGAGCCCAAATATCATAAGCGCGATGATCATGGCGCCAGGTTTCCCTCGAGGGACCCGTCGCCGTCGCCGGGGGAAAAATCGTCGCCGGTCGAGCTGTCCAGATCGCGCAAATAGCCGGGCAGACTGAGAACCTCGCACACGATGAACAGGGCGGCGCTGATGGGGATGACCGACTGAGTTATCTGAACCGAAACCCCGGGCAAGCTAACAAGCGTGTCGCCTTCCAAAACCAGCATCACGACCCAGCCGGTCCAAGCCAGGATGGCGAAAAACGAGATCACGCAAATTTCCGAAATCGCCACGAAGACCAGGCGCCAAGCCCTCGGGACCGCGCGGATGATACCGTCGAAACCAATATGCGCGCGCTTCAAGGCAGCCAGGCAGGCGCCATAATAAGTCAGCCAGGCCAGCATGACCGACGCGACCTCGTCGTACCAAGCAAGGGAATGGCCAAGCTTGCGATAGACAACGGCCACCACCACCACCACGGTCAGCGCGACGATGAGACCGACAACCCCAATCTCGAGCAAGCGTTCAAGCGCCCGGGACGCTCGTTGCGACGTGCGCGCAAGACTACCCACTTCGACATCACTCCCTTAATCGCCAGGGCCCGCGATCGCTGGAAAAAATGGGCGCCTGGACCCGGCGTTGATCGGGTCCAGGCGCACCAAGGCAAGTTGGCTGACTTAGGATCAGTCAGCCAGGCTAAGAGCCTTATCGACCATTTCCTGCCCGCCCGGCACGGAGGCCGCGAAATCCTTGTAGATCCCGGCACTCGCCTTCACGAAGGCCGCCTTGTCGGCGGTATTGACCTTCATGCCGCCGGCCTTGAGCTTGTTCAGCAGATCGGTTTCCAGTGCCGCGGCCGTCTCATGAACGAAGCCCTGCGATTCCTTGGCGATCTTTTCCAAGCCGCTACGCACGTCGGCGGACAAGCTATCCCATTTCTTCTTACCGACCAGGACGTAGGCCGGGGTGTAAACGTGTCCGGTAAGGGAAAGGTATTTCTGAACTTCCTGGAACTTGGCGCTGTGAATCTGGGCGAAGGGATTTTCCTGGCCGTCGATCACGCCCGTGTTCAACGCGGTGAAGACCTCGGAGAACGACATCGGGGTCGGGTTCGCGCCGTATGACTTAAACATCTTCACGCGCCAAGCGCCCTTTGGCGTGCGCAGCTTGATACCCTGAAGGTCTCCGGGCTGGTCGATCGGGCGCAGGTTGTTGGTGATGTGGCGGAAGCCGTTCTCCCACACCGCCAAAACCTTGTAACCCTTGGCCTCGGCCGAGGGCGCGATCTCGGACCAGAATATTTCTTTCTCGATCCGCCTCATGTGCGCGCGGTTCTTGACCAGATACGGCATCTCGAACAGGCCGAACTGATCGCTAACCGTCGACATGACGCTGGACGGCAAGGAAAAATCGACAGTGCCGAGCTTCAACTTCTGCAAGAGCTCCTTGTCCTTGCCGAGTTGGCTCGACCCGAAGGTCACGATTTTTACCTGGCCCTTCATCTGGTCGTTGACGCGCTTGGCGAATTCGTTAACCGAGGTCTCGAATAACGAGCCCGGGGCGCCGACGTGGCCGAATTTCAGTTCCACTTCCGCCGCGAACGCCGGTGCGGAGAGCAAGCCGGCCACAACGGCCGTGCTCAAAATTTTAAAGAAACGCATTTCCACCTCCTGTTCGGTTTGTTTTTTAGTGCTCACGATGCGCGGGCTTCTTGTGTACCCTCCCACGCTTTCCGTTCGTCCTGAGCGGCGGCTTCGCCACTAAGAAAATCCATGGCGGCTTGAACGCCACCCTTTTCGTGCGGCACGCTGGCCGCGGCCAACCCCATCTCAACCCCCGCCAGGGTGCCCGCCAGCATGAGGTCGTTGAAATCGCCCAAATGACCGATCCGGAACGCCTTGCCCTGAAGCTGACCCAGGCCATTGCCCAAGGACATGTTGAAGCGCTCCAGCGTGGTCTTGCGGAAATCATCGGCATTGTGCCCGGCGGGCAACAGGACGGCGGTTAGGGAAGCGCTGTACTCATCTGGGTTCAGGCACAAAACCTCTAAGCCCCAGGCACGCACCGCGCGGCGCGTCGCCTCGGCGTGGCGGGCGTGGCGGGCAAAGACATTGTCCAGACCCTCCTCCAGCAACATGCGGATCGCCTCGCGCAAGCCATAGAGAAGATTTGTCGCCGGGGTATAGGGGAAATAGCCCCGCTCGTTGGCCTTCAACATTTCCCGCCAGTCCCAGTAGGACCGGGTAAGGCGCGCCGATTCCGCTGCCTTGAGGGCCTTTTCGCTGATCGCGTTGAAGCTAAGGCCCGGCGGCAGCATCAGGCCCTTTTGCGATCCCGCCACGGTGACATCGACGCCCCATTCGTCATGGCGGTAGTCGATGGAGGCGAGCGAGGAGATGGTATCGACGAAAAACAGGGCCGGGTGCCCGGCGCGGTCGATAGCCGCGCGGACCGCGCCGACCCGGCTCGCGACCCCGGTCGAGGTTTCGTTGTGGACCATGCACAGGGCCTTAATCCGGTGCCCCCGATCCTCGGCCATCTTGGCCTCCACCACAGCGGGGTCGACGCCGTGCCGCCAATCGCCGGGCACGAACTCGACCTCCAAACCCAGACGCTCCGCCAGGCCGCGCCACAGGGTCGCGAAATGCCCGGTCTCGAACATAAGCACCTTGTCGCCGGGCGAGAGGGTGTTGACGAGCGCCGCCTCCCAGGCCCCGGTGCCCGAAGCGGGGTAGATCACGACCGGCCCGGCGGTCTTGAATATCGCCTTGGATCCGGCCAGAACCTCGTGCCCCAGATCCCCGAAGCCGGGTCCGCGATGATCCATGGTCGGATGATCGATAGCGCGCAGGATACGATCGGGCACGTTAGTCGGGCCGGGAATTTGCAGAAAGTGACGCCCGCTAAGCCTTGTCATAAGATTCCAACCCTAAGCCCTTGATTCGCTTGGGGCGCGGCCCCGCCGGTCAAACACATTATGCGCATGGCGCATGGAACTAAACTTGCCGAAAACGATCTTTTGAATTATGCATACATTATCGGGGCGATCAACATAGTTAGCTTTACCGACATTCTTGAATGTTATTATTTTATATACATTAATAACAATATGTTATGAGCTATTCCATGGCAATTATTCGAGCACACGCCGTGAACTTGTTTTGCATTCAAAATGACCATGGGCGCGAAAGCGGTTCCTTTTCCGCCGGTGGAGCAAGCTGAATGAGCGCGAGCGCGGCCAAGACCATGCCCCGTGGAGACGGCAGCCCCCTCGCCCGGCGCCTACGCCGGGAAATCGCCGGCGAAGTGCTCTTCGACGCCTTCAGCCGGGGCCGCTACAGCACCGACGCCTCGATCTACCAGATAGAGCCGCTCGGGGTCGTGGTGCCCAGAGACGAGCGGGATATAGGTACCTGTATTCAGATCGCGGCAGAGGAAGGGATCCCTGTCCTGCCGCGCGGCGGCGGCACCTCGCAATGCGGCCAGACCGTCGGCGAGGCCCTGATCGTCGATGTGAGCAAGCACTTGAACCGGGTGCTGGAGATCGACGCCGAAGCCCGCCGCGCCAGGGTCCAGCCGGGCCTGGTCCTGGACCGCCTGAACGCAACCCTGAAACCCCATGGCCTGTTCTTTCCGGTCGATGTTTCGACTAGCAGCCGGGCGACCCTCGGCGGCATGGCCGGGAACAATAGCTGCGGCGCCCGCTCGATCCGCTATGGCACCATGCGGCGCAACGTGCGCGCCATCGATGCCATCCTCATGAACGGCGAGCGTGCGGCCTTCGGCGAGCTTTCCGGCTCCGCCCCTCCAGACGCGCTGACCGAACGCTTGCTGTCGCTGGGCCGGGGCGAGGCGGAGGAGATCGCGGCCCGCTTCCCCAAGCTGCATCGGCGGGTCGGCGGTTACAACATCGACGCCCTGACCGGCGTCACGCCGGTCAATCTCAGCCACCTCCTGGTCGGCTCGGAGGGAACCCTCGCCTTCTCGACCGCGATCGAACTGGAGCTACAACCGATCCCGCCGCACAAGGTTCTGGGCGTCTGCCACTTCCCGAGTTTCTATCGGGCCATGGAGGCGACCCGGCACATCGTCGCCCTGAATCCGGCGGCGGTCGAATTGGTCGACCGCACCATGATCGAGCTGGCCCGCGATATCCCGTTGTACCGCGCCACCCTGGACCGTTTCGTCGAGGGCGCGCCGGAAGCGCTGCTGCTGGTCGAGTTCGCCGGCGAGGATTGCGCGGCGCAACTGCGCGATCTGGCGCGCCTGGGGGAACTCATGGGATCGCTCGGTTATCCCGGCGCCGTTGTCGAAGCGGTAGACCCTTCGTTCCAAAAAGCGATCTGGGAAGTCCGCAAGGCCGGTCTCAACATCATGATGTCCATGAAGGGCGAGGGAAAGCCGGTCTCCTTCATCGAGGATTGCGCCGTGCCGCTCGACGACCTGGCCGACTACACCGAACGCCTGACCAATATCTTCCATAAGCACGGCACCACCGGCACCTGGTATGCCCATGCCTCGGAGGGCTGCCTGCACGTCCGTCCGATCCTCAATCTGAAGCTCGAGGCCGATGCCAAGAAGATGCGCACCATCGCGGAGGAAGCCTTCGCCATGGTGCGCGACTACAAGGGCTCGCACTCGGGCGAGCACGGCGACGGCCTGGTGCGTTCGGAATTCCACGAGGCCATGTTCGGCGCCCGCATGGTGCGCAGCTTCGAGACGGTCAAGGACGCCTTCGATCCGGCGGGCCTTCTCAACCCCGGCAAGATCGTGCGCCCGGCGCGCATGGACGACCGCGCTTTATTCCGCTTCAAGCCGGACTACCGTGTCCAAGACCTGGATACAGCCTTCGACTGGTCGGCCTGGGGCGGCTTGGGCGGCGCGGCCGAGATGTGCAACAACAACGGCGCCTGCCGCAAGTTCGACGCCGGGGTGATGTGCCCGTCCTACCGCGTGACCGGCGACGAGCAGCACCTCACCCGGGGCCGCGCCAATACCCTGCGCCTCGCGCTCTCGGGACAGCTTGGGCCCGGCGCCCTGACCTCGGACGATATGCTCGAAAGCCTGAAGCTCTGCGTCGGCTGCAAGGGCTGCAAGCGCGAATGCCCGACCGGCGTCGATATGACGCGAATGAAAACCGAGATCCTCCATCAACGCGCGAAGACCCGTGGCGTGCCCTTGCGTGAACGCTTGATCGCCTACCTGCCCCGTTACGCGCCTTGGCTCAGCGCCCTGGCGCCGCTAGCCAACGCGCGCGACCGAGTGCCGGGCTTGGCCGCGCTCAGCGAGCGCCTGCTTGGCCTCAGCGCACGGCGCCCCCTACCCGCTTGGCGGCGCGGCCGCTTCGCGCCTAAAGAAAATGAATTCGGAAAGGCGGAGGGGCGCGAGGTCGTGCTGCTGGCCGATACCTTCAACACCTATTTCGAGCCGGAGAATTTGCACGCCGCCCTCGCGGTCCTGACCGCGGCGGGCTATCGCATTCATCTGGCGCGGCCCAAGGATCCTGGGCGGCCCTTGTGCTGCGGCCGGACTTTCCTGGCCGCCGGCTTGACCGATGAAGCCAAGGCCGAAGCCCGGCGCACCCTGGACGCCCTGCAGCCGTTCGCCGAGCGCGGCATCCCGGTGATCGGCTTGGAGCCCTCCTGCCTATTCACCCTGCGCGACGAGTTCATGGCCATGCTGCCCGGTAAGGAGAGCGAGACCCTGGCCAGCCAAGCCGTGTTGTTCGAGGAATTCCTCGCCGCCGAGCACGAGGCCGGAAAACTTAACCTCGACTTCAAACACAGCGAGCCCGCGCGCGCGCTGGTTCACGGCCATTGTCATCAAAAGGCTTTCGCCACCATGTCTGCCCTTGAGACGGTTCTTGGGCTGGTGCCGGGTCTCGCCGCCGAAACGATCCAGTCCGGTTGTTGCGGCATGGCCGGAGCCTTCGGCGCCCAAGCCGAGACTTACGAGATGTCCATGAAGATGGGCGAGATGGATCTGCTCCCGGCCGTGCGCGCCGCCGGGGCCGGGACCTTCTTAATCGCGAACGGAACCTCCTGCCGTCATCAAATCAGGGACGGCGCGGGACGGACGGCGCACCACGTTGTCCGAATCCTTGAGCGCGCCCTCGGCGAGCGGATATAACGGAGCCGAGAAACATGGAAGATGTGAACCTGAACCAGCAACCCGGCGAAGCGGCGGTCCCAGCGGCAACGCCTATCCCCCGCGCCACCTTGCACGACGAGGTGGTGGGCCGTCTGCGCGACATGATCGTCGAGGGGGCGCTGGAACCGGGCATCCGGGTGCCCGAACGCGATCTCTGCGCGCGTTTCGGGGTCTCGAGGACGCCACTGCGCGAGGCGCTCAAGGTCCTTGCCTCGGAAGGGCTGATCGCGCTCCTGCCAAATCGCGGCGCCCAGGTGACCGCTCTGACCACGGCCGATATCGACGAGATGTTCCCGGTCATGGGGGCCTTGGAAGCCCTGGCCGGAGAACTCACCTGCGCTCGCATCACGGATGAGGAGATCGCGGAAATCAGAGCCCTGCACTACCAAATGGTGCTCCATTACACGCGCCGTGAACTGCCCGAATACTTCCATCTCAACCAAAAGATTCACGAGCGCATTTTAGAAATCGCGGGAAATTCGACTCTGACGCGAATGTACGCTGGTCTGGCCGGGCGGGTACGCCGCGCCCGCTATGTCGCCAACATGACCCAGTCGCGTTGGAGCCAAGCGGTGGAAGAACACGAAACAATCCTGGACGCCCTGGCCCAGCGCGACGGCCCCCGCCTGGCCCACATTCTGAAAATGCATCTGCAAAACAAGTGCGCGACAGTCAAGGAGTCGCTCGAAGCTGAGGCTAATGCGGTCTCCGCGAATTCAAACGACCAGATTTAAAATACCAAGAGAGAAGAACCCATGAACACGCGCAGACTCGGCCGTAGCGGCCTTCACGTCTCGCCGATTTGCCTCGGCACCATGATGTTTGCCGACCGTACCGATGAGAAGGCCGCGGGGCGCATCGTCGCCAAGGCGCGCGAGGCTGGCATCAACTTCATCGACACGGCGGACGCCTATTCCAAGGGCGGGTCCGAGGTCATGACGGGTAAGCTCTTGAACAAGGACCGCGATGCCTGGGTCCTGGCAACCAAGGCCGGCAACGTCATGGGCGATGGCCCCAACATGGGCGGTTTAGGGCGCAAGTGGTTGATGCGCGCGATCGACGACAGCCTGGCGCGGCTGAAAACCGACTACGTGGATATCTACTACCTTCACAAGCCCGATCACGCGACACCCCTGGAGGAAACCCTGGGCGCGATCGGCGACATCGTCGCCGCCGGCAAGGCGCGTCACTTCGGTATCAGCAACTATCGCGGCTGGGAACATGCCAACGTCGCGCGGCTTTGCGAAGCCATGGGCATGGCGGGCCCGGTCGTCTCGCAGCCCTACTACAATGCCATGAACCGGGTGCCGGAGGTGGATGTCCTGCCGGCCTGCGCGCATTTCGGGCTTGGCGTCGTGCCTTATAGCCCGCTGGCGCGCGGAGTGCTGACCGGAAAGTACCTGCCGGGCGCGAAGCCCAAGGGGGAAAGCCGCGTCGCGCGCCAGGACAAACGCATGATGGAGACCGAGTTCCGCCGGGAATCCCTGGAGCATGCTCAGCGGATCAAGGCCCATGCCGAGGCACGCGGCATGACCGCCGGCCAGTTCGCGCTCAACTGGGTCCTGGCCAACCCCATCGTGACCTCGGTTCTGGCCGGTCCGCGCACCCTGGCGCATTGGGACGAATATCTAGGCGCCCTGGCGCATAAGCTAACGCCCGAGGACGAGGACTTCATCGATGCCATGGTGACGCCCGGACATGCCTCGACCCACGGCTACAACGACCCCAGCTATCCCCTGACCGGCCGCCCTCTGGGCTAAGCCCTCAAAGCGGCAGGTTGTCGTGCTTCTTCCAGGGGTTTTCGAGCTTCTTATCGCGTAGCATGCGTAGGGAGTGACAGATACGCCAGCGGGTGCGGCGCGGCATGATGACGTCGTCGATGAAGCCGCGGCTGGCGGCGATGAAGGGGTTGGCGAAAGTCTCGCGGTACTCCTCGGTCCGCGCCTCGATCTTGGCCGGGTCGCCTAGGTCCTTGCGGAAGATGATCTCGACCGCGCCCTTGGGTCCCATGACCGCGATCTCGGCGGTCGGCCAGGCATAGTTCACGTCGCCGCGAATGTGTTTGGACGACATGACATCGTAAGCCCCGCCGTAGGCCTTGCGGGTAATCACGGTCACCTTGGGCACCGTCGCCTCGGCATAGGCGAACAGCAGCTTGGCGCCGTGCTTGATGATACCGCCGTATTCCTGCGCCGTGCCGGGCAGGAAACCGGGCACGTCGACGAAGGTGACGATGGGAATATTGAAGCAGTCGCAAAACCGCACGAAGCGCGCCGCCTTGATCGAGGAGGCGATATCCAGGCACCCGGCGAGCACCATGGGCTGATTGGCGACGAAGCCCACGGTGTGTCCTTCCATGCGCCCATAGCCGGTGATGATGTTGCCGGCGTAGGCGGGCTGGACCTCGAAGAACTCACCCTCGTCGACGACCTTCCCGATCAATTCCTTCATGTCGTAAGGCTGGGCCGGGTCCGAGGGAATCAGGGTGTCGAGGGAAATTTCCTCCCGCTCGGCGGGATCCTCGCCGGCACGCACCGGCGCCGGCGCGCGGTTCGAGCTAGGCAGGAAATCGACGAAGCGGCGCACCTCCAACAAGGCCTCGACATCGTTCTCGAACGCTAGATCGGCGACCCCGGACTTGGAGGTATGGGTGAGCGCGCCGCCGAGTTCCTCATGGGTGACGGTCTCATGGGTGACGGTCTTAACCACGTCGGGACCGGTCACGAACATGTAGGAGCTGTCCTTGACCATGAAGATGTAGTCGGTCATGGCCGGGGAATAGACCGCCCCGCCCGCGCAGGGCCCCATGATGAGCGAGATCTGAGGCACCACGCCGGAGGCCATGACGTTACGCTGGAACACCTCGGCGTATCCGGCCAGGGAGGCGACGCCTTCCTGAATCCGCGCGCCGCCGGAATCGTTGAGGCCGATAACCGGCGCCCCAACCTGGATCGCCTTGTCCATGATCTTGCAGATTTTTTCGGCGTGAGGTTCGGAGAGCGAGCCGCCGAAGACCGTGAAATCCTGGCTGAAAACGAACACGGTCCGCCCGTTCACGGTGCCGTGGCCTGTGACCACCCCGTCGCCGGGGATACGCTGATCGGCCATGGCGAAATCCGAACAGCGATGCTCCACGAACATGTCCCATTCCTCGAACGAGCCTTCGTCCAGCAAAACCTCGATCCGCTCGCGCGCGGTGAGCTTACCCTTGGCGTGCTGGGCCTCGACCCGCTTGGCCCCCCCGCCCGCGCGCGCGCCGGCCCGCATCTCCTCAAGCTGTTTGACGATCTCGTACATCTCGGCTCCCCGTCTTTTGAATCGGCGGATATTCGGCGTTTATGCAGATAGCACGCGGACCTCGTGGGGGCCAGCAGCCAACCATGGGGGCGGAGTCTGTCTCACGGCGGCCCGGCCGCCTCGCCTTGGCCGGAGAACGTGCTATGGTTTCCGGCTCGGGACATGCTTGTACCTATATTTAGCGGACCCGTGCGACAGGGAGGACGAGATCATGACTAGAAGCAAGACAGTTCGGGCGCTCGCGCCGATCATCGTGGCGGCCTTCGCCGCCTACGCGCCAGCGGCCGCGTCCGCGCAGAGCAATCTTCTTAAATTGCTGGTGCCCGAAAGCGATGGCAAGGCGCCCTCCATTGTAGCCCCAGTCCCGGCCCCGAGCGCGGTTGAAACGCCGCCCGTGGCTCAAGCGGTCAGTCCCAGCCTGCCAACGGCGGGCGGAATCGACATCCAAGCCTTGCAGGATCAACTGGGCCAAAAAGATACCGCGATCTCGGGCCTGGAAGGCCAGTTGGGCCAACAAGAGGGCCTCATAGGCTCGCTCCAGGGCCAGCTTTCCGAAAAGGACGGATTATTGTCGGGCCTGCAAGGCCAGCTTAGTGAAAAAGATGGATTGCTCGCCGGGTTGCAGGGCCAACTAAGCGAAAAAGATGGCCTCCTTTCCGGCTTACAGAGCCAGTTGAGCGAGAAGGACGGACTGCTGTCGGGCCTGCAAGGCCAACTGAGTGCCAAGGACGGCCTCCTCTCCGGGCTCCAAAGCCAGCTAAGCGTGAAAGACGGCTTATTGTCCGGCCTCCAAAACCAGTTGGCCGATAAAGATGGGCTGTTGTCCGGCCTTCAGTCCCAACTGGGGGAAAAAGACGGTCTACTCGCCAGCCTTCAATCGCAACTCGACGGCAAAAGCGGTCTGCTCGGCGATTTGACCGGGAAATTATCGAGTGCCAGCAGCTTGGCGGCATCCCTCAAAGCGAATGTCGCCCAAAAATCGGCGGAACTAGCCGCCCTGACCAGCGTCCTGGGTGAAAAGGGCGAAGCCATAGGCAGTTTGGAAGATAAGCTGGGAGCGTCCCTGACGCGCCTTGCCTCTCTTGAGAGCGATGGCGCGCTAAAAGATAGCGCCCTGGCTGCCCAAACCAAGGAAAGCGAAACCAGGATCGCGGCGCTAGAAGCCGAAGTCGCGGGGAAGACAAAGGCTCTATCCGGGTTCGATGCCACGCTAAAGACCGCTCAGGACGAAGCCGCCGGCCTCCAGACCGGCCTGGACGAAGCGCGAAGTAAGATCGGCACGCTTTCGGCCGATATAGAGGGATATCGGGGCACGGTCGGCTCGCTGGAAACCCAGCGCACGACGATGGCGCTGCTTCTGGTTCTCGCCCTGGCCGGTGCCTTCGTTATGTGGCGGCGGCAGGGAAAGGCCGCGGCCGCCTAGGAACGCAAGGCCTCGAACGCCCGCGCGGCGGCGGCCAGATCTGCCGCGATACCGTCACGCCGCCGCGCGGTATCGGGATCTTGGCCCCAGCGTTCCAACTGATAGGCTTCGTCGATCTGCGCCGCCTCCAAGGCTTGGGCGGCATCGACGCGGCCAACGCGCAGGGCGAGTCCGATCACCAGCGAGCCGGCCGCATTGACCGCGCAACTCAGCGCGGCGAGGTCGAAAGCATCCAGGCTTTCGACGGCACGGTGCAAACTCTCCAGGGCCGCGGGCGGCTGCGCCACGGAAACCATGCCGTAAGTGACCTTAAGGGGGGCATCTAGATTCAAGGCGGCCCAGTCGAGAAGCGGCTGCCACGCCGCGTTCTGACGCGCAGCCAGGTCGGCCGGAGTCTCTACCCGATAACACAGCAAATCGTGTCCGCCGAAGGCCGCGACCTCTTGGACGACTTGGGGCCGCTTGACGCTTACCAGGTCGATGGCGGTACAAGCCAAAGTGGTTAGCGCCATGACGCCTGGGTCGATCTCCTCGCCTTGTTCCGACCACTCGGCGGCGACAGCATCGGCGAAGCCGCGGCTAGGCACACGAAGAAGTGCCTTGGCGGGCGTGCGGACCGGGCGGCCATCGAGGGTCACGCCAAAGCCGCCGATATTGGCATCGCCCTGGACCGCGACCGTGCTGTAAAAGCGCTTCATCTTGGCGGGGGACAAGGTGGCTTACCCCATTCAATCGTTAAAGGCGTTTCGTTATTTGGGTGTGATGTTCTCATCGTCATCGCCCGGCGCGGCGCGCTGTTTCGCGGCCGCCTCGGGATCGATCGCCGCGAGGCAGGGGTTTTGGTCCGAAGCCTCCGACTCCAAGACAATCACGGCGCCCGCGACCAAGGGATTAATGAACATGCCGGCGATCTTGGCCGCCCCCAGGACGGTCCCCAGGGGGTCGGGGCCAACGCTGGGCTCAAGGATCGTTCCGCCAACCCGGAGCGGCACCGCCAAGCTCATGAGGCTTGTGTGCTTAGCCTGAGGCGTCACCTTCAGATCGAGCGACTCCTCGCCAAGGTTTACCTCGCCGCTCACGCTGACGGTGACGGCGGCAGTGTCTATGAGCACGGCATCGGCCTGCGCCACGCCGCCCTCGATGGGCAGGCGCATCACCACGCAGTTCAGCTTCAAGTCGTCCTCGCCCTCGCGCCAAGCCGAAAACACATCGGCCAGACCGGCGCCGCCGGCTCCCAGGAGATCGCTGCGGACACGCCCCTCGCCACCGGTAATTTCGACCCGGCCTTTCAGGCTTCCCGCCCAAGCACGAACCGAGTCGCCAAGCGCGCTCAGCTTGGCTTCCGCATCCAATTTTCCAACAACCCCGTCGGTTATATCCCTGCCCTGCAGAAAGTGCCCGTAATCGAATCCCGTGACGCGGAGGTCGAGACCGAGAGACGGATCGGCGGGAGCGGTATCGAAGGCTATCTTGCCGCTTAGGGTGCCGCCCGAATATCCGGCCTCTAAATCCAGCACATCGAGGCGCCCCTGTTCCAACTCAAGGACAAGGGATAAGTCCGACACCATGGTCTTGTCATCGAATCGTGCCTGCTCGGCGCTCAGTATCACAAAGGCATCCAAGGCTTGGAGGACCGTCACGGGCAAGGGCCGGTTGGAGAATACACGGCCGCTTTCGGGCTCGCCCTCCTGCTCGGCCGCGCCGCCATCCGATTCTGTGAAGTCGTTTAAATCCAGGGTTTCGGCCTTCAGTTTCGCCGTTATCGCGGGCCGGTCCCCGGTAAAGGCAATCGTGGCATCGCCGGCCATCTTGCTGGCGCCCAGGGTCAGGGAAAACCCATGGATCTCGATACCGTCCTTGGTATCGCCCAAGCGCCCTGTCAGGTTGTACGGTCCCAGGGATGGCAGCTCCTCGCCGACCAAGGCGCCGAGGTCGGAGAGGCGCGTGCCGCTGAAGTCCACCCGCAAGTCGACTCCTTCGGCCGCCGCCAGATTGCCGATCGATCCCTTGGCCTTCAGGGACGTTTCTCCCGCCTCGATCATGAGGTCGAGCGGAAAGCGCTCACCGCTCAGGAGCTCATCTCTTGAACCCAAGGTCCCCTCGGCGACGAGGCCAATGCCGTTGTAAACACCCTCTAAGGACACGTGGGACGGACTGGCGGGGGTTTCGGCGCGCGCATTCAGGCTCCGCAGGCTGACAAGAAATTCTCGCCCGCTGCGTCCATCGCGATAGATGGCGCGGCCATCTCGAATATCGATACGGTGAAAGGCGGGAATCGTGCCCGGCCCGCCGGTGTCCGTGCCGGAGCCTTCGATGACCCAGTTCCCCTGCCCTTGCGCGTTGGTTTCCAAGAGCACCACCGGTTCTACCGCGACCAAGCGGCGCACCAGGATGACCCCGGAAAGTAAGGGCAGGAGTTCAACCTCGACCTCGAGACGGCGGGCCGAAAACAACTCGGGCCAAGTCCCCCATTCCGCGTTCCCAAAGGTGACGTTCTCGATTGTAAGGGTCGGCGATAGGGAAACCTCAAGATCCATCGGTCCCGAGATCCCAAGGCTTCGCCCCGTCGCCGCCTTGGCCTGCGCCTCGATCACGCCGCGAAGATCGTCGAAATCGAGCGATGTCAGGACGGCATAGACGGTCACACTGGCGCCCACTAGGATCGCCACCAGCGTCATCAATACCCATTTGATTCTGATTTTCACGCTCTGACTTACTTAGCCGGAAGTGTGGCAAGGGCGGTGGGCAGCGCCTCGAAGGACTCCACGATGGCCGCCGCGCCGGCCTGGCGCAACTCACCGGTCTCATGATAGCCCCAGGCCACGCCGACCGCGGTCACGCCGGCGTTGCCGGCCATCTCCATATCGAAACTCGTATCTCCGATCAGCACGGTTTCATGAGGCGCCGCGCCGGCGTCGCTCATGGCCCGGTGCAGCATCTCGGGATGGGGCTTGCCGGCGGCCATGTCCGCAGTCTGCAAGGTCGTGAAATGGCGTCGAAGCCCATGACGCTCCAAGCTGGCCAAGAGGCCGCGTTGGGATTTACCGGTCGCGATGCCGAGAAGAACCTCGCCTTGGTCGAGCTGCATTAGAACCTCCCGTACACCTGGGAATAAAGGTTCATAGTGATCTGGGCCCGTGCGTAGCGCAAAGGCGGCCTCGCGGTAGCCGGCGGCGACACGCGCGGCCATGGCGGCATCATCCGGGTCGGGTAAAAGAATCGCGCAGGCTTGCTCTAACGACAAGCCAACTCCGCGCCGCACATCCTGGGCGTCCGGCGGATCCAGGCCGGCGGCGGTGAAGGCTTCGGACATGGCGCGTACGATCATGTGCTGGCTGTCGACCACGGTGCCGTCGTAATCGAAAACAATCAGGCTAAAACTATGACTCACCCGGCCTACCAACCGTTCACTCGGGGCCAGAAGGCAACGACGTCTTCAGCCGCGTCATCGATCGCATGATAGCCGTCATAAGCGGCGGCGGTGAAGCAGGCGTGATTGGGCAGGACGCGAACCCGGGTTCCGGGCTTTAGACGATCGAAGGGCAAGACACCGGACGCCGCCTTAACGATCCCATGCTCTTGCGACACGCGAACCACATGCATTTCCGGCAAGCTGCCGCCGCAGGCCGAATCCAGAACCAGTCCATAACCGACATCGCGCGGCGCGCCGGCGGTGCTGCGATCCTTCGAGAGCGCGAGGCCACCCGCGTCGATGACGATCTCGCCGCGTTCGGGGTGCTGGCCGGTGACGGTCGCCAGGACCGATACCGCGACATCGGACATCGCGCAGGAACCGATCTCCGCTTGAAAGACATCCTGGAACACGTAGACGCCGGGACGCAGTTCGTTCACGCCGCCCAAATTCCGGGCATGGGTCGCGGCCGGGGTCGAACCCACGCTGACCACGGGGCACGGCAATCCGGCCGCACGCAGCCGTTCCGCCGCGCGCACCGCGCCCGCGCGCTCGGCCTCGGCGACCGCCGCGATCTCGTCAATGTTTTTGCCTTGGTAGGTTTGACCCGCATGTGTCAAGACACCGCGCAAGACCACGCCGGGCGCCTCGTGCAAGGCCCGGCCTATGGCGATCAAGTCATCGCTCTCGACCCCGATCCCGGCGCGGCCATCGCCGGTATCGAGTTCGATCATAACTTCGAATCTGGCATCCAGGGCGCGCGCGCGCACGCCGATCTCTCGCGCCACGTCGATATTGTCGGTGACGACCGAAACCCGCGCGCCCCGCGTATGCAAGGCGGCGACCCTGGCCAGCTTGGCCGGCGCGATACCGACCGCATAGGCGATATCGTTAAAGCCGTGCTCGGCGAAGTACTCGGCTTCCTTCAAAGTGGAGACGGTAATTCCGCCCGAATGTCCCGCTGTCGCCAGGCGCGCGACTTCGGCACACTTGGCGGTTTTCATATGCGGCCGCAGATCGACACCCAAATCGTGGGCCCGCGCGCTTATACGCGCGATGTTCGCTTGCAACCGCCGCCGGTCCAAGATCAGCGTGGGGGTATCGAGTTCGGCCAATTTCATCGTCTTCGCTTCGCTCCCCGGATTGATTTGCTGGTCTGCTTTCGCGCCGGTTTTTGCCGTGGTTTTCCCACCGGTTTTCCCGATGGCTTGCCGGGCGATTTCTTTGGCCTCTTGGCTAAGGATTTTTGCGCCCTATGGCGGGCTGGTTTGGTGCCCGTCCTGCGGTCCGCCTTCTTGGCCTTGGGTTTGGTTCCCGATGGAGAATGCGCCCGGCCCTCGGCAAAATTCAACAACTCGGTAAGCGCCCGCTCCGATTTGCGCTCGTCGAATCCCAACCTACGCCACGCCGCCTCCATATGCGGCGGCAGCGGCGCTGTAACCCGCAGGGTCGTCCCGTCATCGGGATGGGGCAAGGCGATTTCGCGCGCGTGCAACATAAGCTCGGCGGTCATGCCTTCGGGAATGGCATGCCGGCCGCCATATTTACCGTCGCCGGCGATTGGTGTCCCCATGGCCGCGCAGTGCGCCCGGAGTTGATGCGTCCGCCCCGTCAGCGGCATCAGCACCAACCACGTTAGGGCGCGGCGCTTCTCGACCACCTGGAACAGGGTTTGCGCGGGCTTGCCGCCCTCGTCCTCCCCGGCGGCGCCGACCTTCTCCCCGCCCGGCCCGGGCTGCTTGGCCAGCGCCAGGTCGATCATGCCGCGAGACTCGGCGGGTGTACCGGTAACCAGGGCCCAATAGACCTTCTGCGCCCGTCGGCTCTTGAAGCTAGCGGTCAGGGCCCGCGCGGCGGCGGCACTCTTGGCGAGCAGCAGAACCCCGCTGGTATCCTTGTCGAGGCGGTGAACCAGGCGCGGCGCATCGCCTCCTTCCCCGAACGCACCCAACATGGCATCCAGGTAGCGTGTCTGGCCGGATCCGCCCTGCACGGCCAGGCCGGGCGGCTTATTCATGGCGATAACCCAATCGTCTTCGTGCAGGACGGCTTCACGCAGAAGGCGAATATCCGACTCGCTGACCGGTGAAACCGGACGGGCGCCTCGCTTGGCGGGGGAAGTTCCGGGTTCGTCCAAGGGCGGGACGCGAACCGCCTGCCCCGGCGCCAGGCGTGTGCCTGATTTGGCCCGCCGCCCATCGATGCGTATCTGACCGGTGCGCAGCAGGCGCTCCAGGCGGCCGTGGCCAAGCGCCGGAAAACGCTGCTTGAACCAACGGTCCAGGCGTAAGTCTCCCTCGTCCGATTCAACCAGAATAGTGACCACGCCGCTCATAGGCGGATGATGGGCAAGGAGGCCTGGTTTTGCAAACCGGCTAATAGAATATTGCCGCTAAGCCGCTTCGCTCGACGGCTTTTTACTAGACAGCCAAGAAAGACAGGTATCGCTGGTCATCAAGTAAACGCCCATCCGGCCCATTTCCCGGACGCCGTCCTCCGTGGCGCTGGCCAGGGCATCGGTCACGACCACGGTGCGAAGATCGCGCGCGCTGGATTCATAGATGGTCGCCCGGGTCCCGGTGGCGAAGCTCAGGCCGCACACCACCAGCGTGGTGACGTTCAGATCGCGCAAATGACGCTCCAAAGGGGTATCGTGGAAAGCGCCCCAGCGGGGCCGGTAGAACACCCATTCGCGCGGGCCGAATTCCTGCATACGCCCGCCCATGAGCCGCTCGGGGTTCAACCTGATGGCCGGGTCCGGCTTCAATTCATCGAGGATCTCGGAACCCAGCGACCCCGGCATGAGGACCCGCATTCCCTCCTCCACCGCCTGGCGCCGGCAGGCATCGACATTGGAACCATCCGGGCGATAGAGGCGAACCGCATGAAACACCGGCGCATTACGAGAGCGGAACCCTTCAACGAGGTCGCGTATGGCCGGCAAAGCGCGCTCCCCGCCATGGGCCCTGACCGGCGAGCAGGGCGCCAGGAAGTCCCGCTGAACGGACAGTGTCAGCAGGGCGGCACCTTTACGCTCTGGCACGCAATAATTTGTCATTCGGTCTCCGGCCCTTGAGAAATACCGTGTCATGGACTTGCTTCGGCAGGGGATAAGTTATGCCGGCTGGCGAGGGACGCAACCCGCAACGACGAATGGCAGGCCCGTGAAATCGTCATATCAAGGCTAGCCTTGGCGCTCCCGCCGCAGGCGCGCCCAATAGTCTAGACGCTTGCGAATATCCCGCTCGAAGCCGCGCTCGGCCGGATCGTAAAAGGACGGCCGGGCCATGCCCTCGGGAAAGTAATCCTGGCCGGAAAATCCCTCCGCCGCGTCATGATCGTACTCGTAGCCCTTTCCATAGCCCAGATCGCGCATCAGATCGGTCGGCGCGTTAAGGATATGAGCCGGAGGCGCCAGGGACCCGGTATCGCGCGCCGCCCGCTGCGCGCCCTTGAAGGCGCCGTAGGCCGCGTTGGATTTTGGCGCCGTGGCCAGATAGAGAACCGCCTGGGCCAGGGCCAGCTCGCCTTCGGGAGTCCCCAGGCGGTCATAAGCATCCCAGGCCGCCAGAGCCTGGACCAGGGCTTGCGGGTCGGCCAAGCCGATATCCTCGGAGGCGAAGCGCACCAGGCGGCGCGCGATATAGATCGGCGCCTCGCCGCCGGCCAGCATCCGGGCCAGCCAATACAGCGCCGCGTCGGCATCCGACCCGCGTAGCGACTTGTGCAGGGCGCTGATCAGGTTGTAGTGCCCTTCCTGCGACTTGTCATAGAGCGGGGCACGCCGCTGCACCGCCTGGGTCAAGCCCGCCGTGTCCAGATCGCCGCCCGGGGCGAGAGCGAAAATCTCCTCGGCCAAATTGAGCAAATAGCGCCCGTCCCCGTCGGCCATGGCGATCAAGGAAACCCGCGCCTCGGCCATTAACGGTAAGCCGCGCCCCGTCTGCGCCTCGGCACGCCTCAGAAGCTCCTCGAGCGCGTTGTCGTCGAGGCGCTTCAGGACAAAAACCTGGGTCCGCGATAGAAGCGCCCCGTTAAGCTCGAACGAAGGATTTTCCGTGGTGGCGCCGACGAGAACGATGGTGCCGTCTTCGACATAGGGAAGAAACCCGTCCTGCTGGGCCCGGTTGAAACGGTGGATTTCATCGACGAACAGCAAGGTGCCACGCCCGGCCAGGCGGCGCTGCTTGGCGCGCTCGAACACCTTGCGCAAGTCCGCGACGCCGGAGAATACCGCCGAAAGAGGTTCGAATTCCAAATCGGAGGTATCGGCCAAAAGCCGGGCGATCGTGGTCTTACCGGTGCCGGGCGGGCCCCAGAGAATCATCGAAGCCAGACGATGGCCGGACAGCATGCGGCCGATCGGCCCCTCAGGTCCGATCAGGTGGTCTTGCCCCACGACGTCGGCCAGAACGGCGGGCCGCAAGCGGTCGGCGAGTGGCCGGGGAGCCTGCGATTCGAAAAGGCCGGTCATAAGGATCCGCCGAAAATCATGGGCCCGGCCTTCTTCAGGTGCCGAATTCAAACCTGCGGACACGGCCTTCGCGCGCGACCGAAATAAGCCACCGTTCCAAGGGCTGCTGGAGGACGGCCACCAAATCGCCAACGCCTTCGATATCGTGATCGTTGACGCTCAACAAGATATCGCCGGGGCGAAAACCTAGGCGATGAGCCGGGCCGCGTCGCTGGATCCGGGTAACGATGACTCCTTGCCATGCCCCTGGCTGGTCGAGTTCCTGGGCCAGGGCGGGCGAAAGATTGGCCACGAAGGACCCTCCGAGCGGATGCTGCCCATCGAGTCGCGTTTCCTCCCGGGCCGGCGTTTCCGGCGCCGTGACCAGCGGCAAGTTGACATCGATTCTGCCTTTGTCGCGCCACAGCGTGGTCTCGACCCGGCTCCCCAGTTCGCCGGTGGCAATGCGGAACTTCAAGGAGTCGAGATCCTGCACCGGCTGTCCGCCGACCGCCAATATGATGTCCCCGGACTTGATCCCGGCCGCATCCGCCGGCCCGCCCGAGAAGACCTTGTTAACGATCACACCGCCCGGCCGGTCGAGCCCAAAGCCCTCCGCCAGATCCTTGGTCAAGCTTTGCCCGGCCAAGCCGCTCCAGGCGCGCCGCACCGGTTGGCCGTTGATGGCGCTGTCCACCACGGTGCGGACCATGTTCGCGGGGATGGCGAAGCCAATGCCGACCGAACCGCCGCCGCGCGAATAAATCGCCGTGTTGATGCCCAGCAGCTTGCCGTCAAGCGTGACCAGCGCGCCGCCGGAGTTACCCGGATTGATCGCCGCGTCGGTCTGGATGAAGAAGCTGTAGTCGGAAATGCCGACATGAGTGCGCGCGATCGCGGAAACGATGCCGCTGGTCACGGTTTGGCCAACGCCGAAAGGATTGCCGAGCGCCAAGACCAGATCGCCCACTTGCACGTCGTTGGAATCTCGAAAACGCACGTAGGGAAGAACCCGGTCGCCGGGATCTATACGCAAGACCGCGAGATCGGTTCCCTTGTCCGCCAGTACGACCCGGGCGGAGAATTCCCGCCGGTCGGCCAGCACCACCTTAATCTCGGTCGCATCGCCGATGACGTGATGGTTGGTGACGATCAAACCGTCTTGGGAAACAATCACCCCAGAACCCAGGGAGTTTTCCATGCGCGCGCGCGGGACCCCCTGCATACCAAAATTCTTGCCGAAGAAGCGGCGGAAAAAGGGATTGCCGAACAACGGTGAGACCGGTCGCTGCTGCTGCACCGCCCGCTTGGAAAAGACGTTCACGACCGCCGGAGCCACTTTCCTGACCACCGGCGCGAAGGACAGGGCGATTTCTTCCCGTGTCCCAGGCACCTGCGTGTCTTGCGCCTGAGCGGCACCGGTCTCCGCGCCAAACGCGGCCAGGCCAATACAAAGGGTGAATACCATCCGGAGCATGAAAGCGAACCTATCCTCCTTATCCACGGGTCGGCACAAGTTTAAGTGCCCGTCACATATAAGTAAGGCCGCGTCTTGGGCCTAACCAGTGGGGCCCTGCCGTTCACGTTAAGCCTGGCTCTCGGCTGGCCGTGAAAAGCCCAAAATAACGAGGGGCAGCGCGGCTTTCGGCCGGCTGCCCCTCAAATTCACGTTCCGGACACAAAACCGCGATTAGCCCTAATTTTCCTCGCCCTCGGCCGTGTCCTCGTCGTCGTACATGGTTGGGCCGGAATCTTGTCCCTTGGCCTCCGTGTCACGCTCGACCAGCTCGATGAACCCCATGGGCGCCATGTCGCCATAGCGAAATCCGGCCTTCAGGACCCGGGTGTAACCGCCGGGGCGCTCCTTGTAGCGCGCGGCCAGATCGCCGAACAACTTGGCCGTCGTGGCGTCGTCGCGCAGTATCGAGAAGGCTTGACGCCGGGCATGCAGGTCGCCGCGCTTACCCAGGGTGATAAGACGGTCCACGACCCGGCGCAGGTCCTTGGCCTTGGGTAAAGTGGTCTTGATCTGCTCATGCTTCAACAAGGCAACCGCCATATTGGCGAACATCGCCTTGCGGTGACTGCTGGTGCGGTTGAGCTTCCGGCCGGCAAATCCATGGCGCATCTTACGTCCTCCTCGATCCCAGGCCTCGCGCGCGAGACCGATTTAACTAAACCGCCGCCGCGGCTGGCGCCTGCCAGTTCCGGTACGCCGGGATGGGGCCCCCTTGGCCCCGGAATATTTCGCCGCTTAGAAGGGTTCTTCCAATTTCTTGGCCAGGTCTTCGATGTTCTCCGGAGGCCAATTTGGAATTTCCATGCCCAAGTGAAGGCCCATGTTGGTCAGGACTTCCTTGATCTCGTTCAGCGATTTGCGGCCGAAATTCGGCGTGCGCAGCATTTCCGCTTCGGTTTTCTGGACCAAATCGCCAATGTAAACGATATTGTCGTTCTTCAGGCAATTGGCCGAGCGAACCGAAAGCTCGAGTTCGTCGACCTTGCGCAGCAAGTTACGATTGAACGGCGGCTCGACCGCATGCTCTTCGTGCTTGCGGGCCTGCGGCTCCTCGAAATTCACGAAGAGTTGCAGCTGATCCTGAAGAATGCGCGCGGCCAGTGCCACCGAATCGTCGGGCGTCACCGCGCCATTGGTTTCGATTTCCAAGGTTAACTTGTCGTAGTCGGTGACCTGTCCGACGCGGGTGTTCTCGACCTTGTAGGCGACCTTGCGGACCGGCGTGAACATGGCGTCGACCGGGATCAACCCAATCGGCGCATCCTCGGGCCGGTTTTGCGTGCCGGGGATGTAGCCCTTGCCGGTCTCGACCGTCAGCTCCATATCGATCCGCGCGCCGTCATCCAGTGTGCAGAGAACCAGATCGGGGTTCATAACTTCGATATCGTGACCGGTTTCGATCTGGCCCGCCGTCACCTCTCCCGGACCCTCGGCGCGCAAACGCATCCGCTTCGGGCCGTCGCCGTGCATCCGCAAGCCGATGCCTTTAACATTCAAGACGATGTCGGTCACATCCTCGCGCACACCCGGCAGCGACGAAAACTCGTGCAACACGCCATCGATCTGAATGCTGGTCACGGCGGCGCCTTGCAGAGACGACAGCAAGACCCGGCGCAGGGCATTGCCCAGCGTCATCCCGAAGCCACGCTCCAAGGGCTCGGCCACGACCTTGGCAGACCGCTTTGAATCGAAGCCCGGCTGGATATCCAGCTTGCTGGGCTTAATCATTTCCGTCCAATTTTTCTGCAGCACGACCACGCCCTCACCACCTTCCAGTATTCAGATCCGGCGCGCCGGACCAGACCGCGCGCCACTTGGGACCTTCGTGAATCAATTCATTCCGTTGTTCGTGAACGGAGCCCTTTCGGACCCTGTCATTCGCTTATTTTCGCTCAAAAGGACGATGGCCCGCCTAGCGGCGCACCGGATAAATTAAACCCGGCGCCGTTTCGGTGGCCGGCAACCGTTATGTGGAATAGGCGTCACATCGCGGATCATCATAATCTTGAAACCGACCGTTTGAAGCGCGCGCAACGCCGACTCGCGGCCCGATCCCGGCCCCTTGACGTTAACGTCCAAGGTCTGGACGCCATGTTCTTGCGCCTTACGGCCAGCTGATTCGGCCGCCAACTGGGCCGCGTAAGGAGTGGACTTGCGCGACCCCTTGAAGCCCTGACCGCCAGCAGATGCCCAAGCAATCGTATTGCCTTGAACGTCCGTGATCGTGATTTTCGTATTGTTGAAAGTCGCGTTGACGTGCGCGATACCGGAAGTGATGTTCTTCTTCTCCCGGCGGCGCAATCGAGCTTGGGGTTTTGCCATGGCGGTCTTGATCCGTTTCTAAATGCAAGTCTTGGTCTGTGTCCGGTCGCCCGGCAATGGTTACTTGGCGACCTTTTTCTTACCGGCGATCGGCCGGGCGGGTCCCTTGCGCGTCCGGGCATTGGTATGGGTTCGCTGGCCGCGCACCGGCAGGCCCTTGCGATGCCGCAAGCCGCGGACGCAACCCAGGTCCATCAGGCGCTTGATATTCATCGCGACCTCACGCCGCAAATCACCCTCAACCGTATAGTTGCGGTCGATGGCTTCGCGCACCCGCACCACCTCGTCGTCGGTCAACTGATTTACCCGCCGTTCCGCCGGTATGCCAACGGAGCCGCAGATCTCCCTAGCCTTGGTTGTGCCGATCCCATGAATATAGGTCAGGGCGATCACAACGCGCTTTTGCGTCGGAATGTTGACGCCAGCAATTCGAGCCACGTTGGAATCTCCTAATTAATTCTAACTATGATGAAATCAGCGCCGGTCCCAGGTCCCGACTCGGCACGCACCAAACACCCCGGCCGCGGTCGCGCCGAGAGCGCGCGGATTATAGGGGCCGTGGGCCTCGAGTCAACGGCCGTCATGGCGCTAAACTAGCCTCTATCTGGCGGGTAACCTCGTCGATCGCCGCCATGCCGTCGACCGTCTTGAGGATCCCCTGTTCCAGATAATAGGGCAAGATCGGGGCCGTCTGGCCACGATAGGCCTCAAGGCGTGTTCGAACGGTCTCCTCGGTATCGTCGGCGCGGCGTTTGAATTCCGTTCCGCCGCAGCCGTCGCAAACCCCTGCCTTGACCGGCACCTGGAACTTATCGTGATAGCCGGCGCCGCACGCGATGCAGGAAAATCTTCCTGTTATTCGGTCGACCAGGATGTCCTCGTCAACTTTCATCTCGATCACGGCGTCAAGCCGCAAGCCCTTGCCGGAAAGCATCGTATCCAAGGCCTTGGCCTGAGGCGTGGTGCGTGGAAAGCCATCAAGGATAAAGCCGGTCCGGCAATCCGGCTGATCGATTCGCTCCGATATCATCTGGACCATCAAGTCGTCGGGCATCAGCTGCCCGGCATCCATGACCCCCTTGGCCTGGCGGCCCAGATCGCTGCCGGAGGCCACCGCCGCGCGCAGCATATCGCCGGTGGAAAGCTGGACCAGCTTGCGGCTTTCTTCCAGGCGCTTCGCCTGGGTTCCCTTGCCGGCGCCCGGCGCCCCAAGAAGAATGACGTTCATCCGCGCCGGCCTCGTAGCTTCGATTTCTTAATAAGGCCCTCGTACTGGTGCGCCAGCAGGTGGGAGTGAACCTGCCCAACCGTATCCATGGTCACCGAGACCACGATAAGCAAACTGGTACCGCCGAAGTAGAAGGGAACCGCGAAGCGCGAGATCAGAATCTCCGGGATGATGCAGACGATCGAAAGGTAGAGCGCGCCAACCGCGGTCAAGCGGGCCAATATAAAGTTCAGATATTCCGAGGTGTTCTTGCCGGGCCGAATGCCGGGAATGAAGCCGCCGTGCTTTTTCAGATTATCGGCCGTGTCCTCCGGATTGAACACAATGGTCGTGTAGAAAAAGGTGAAGAACACGATCAGTCCGATATACAACACCAGATAGCCGACATCGCCGCGGCCTAGAAAGGTGGTCATCCAGGTCACCCATTCCGGCCCCTCGCCGCCCGCGAAGCCGACCACGGTCAGCGGCATCAGCAGCAGCGACGAGGCGAAAATCGGCGGAATCACGCCCGAGGGATTGAGCTTCATGGGCAGGTGAGAGCTTTCCCCGCCGAACATCTTATTCCCGACCTGGCGCTTGGGGTACTGGATCAAGATCCGCCGCTGGGCCCGTTCCATGAAGACGATAAAGGTGATGACCGCCACGGCCATGATCAGCAGGAAGACGATGAAGATGGCGGATAGCGCTCCGGTGCGGCCCAGTTCCAGCGTGCTGGCCAGGGCACCGGGCAAATTGGCGACAATACCGGAGAAGATGATCAGGGAGATGCCGTTGCCAATGCCGCGCTGTGTGATCTGCTCACCCAGCCACAACAGGAACATGGTCCCGCCGGTCAGGGTAATCACGGTGGTGAGGCGGAAGAAGGCGCCGGGATCCAGCACCGCCGTGCCGGAAGGTCCGGTCATTCCCTCCAAACCCACGGCAATACCGTAAGCCTGAACCGACGCCAGCACCACGGTCCCATAACGGGTGTATTGATTGATCTTCTTGCGCCCCGATTCGCCTTCCTTCTTCAGCGCTTCGATAGTTGGCGAAACCGCCGTCATGAGCTGCATGATGATGGAAGCGGAAATATAGGGCATGATGTTGAGGGCGAAAATCGTCATGCGCCCCAGGGCGCCGCCGGCGAACATGTTGAACATGCCCAGAATACCGCCCGCCTGCTGCTGGAATATCTGCTCCATGATCGCCGGGTCGATACCGGGCGCCGGAATATAGGTACCGAGGCGATAGATCACCAAGGCGCCCAGGGTAAACCAGATGCGCTTTTTCAGCTCGGTCGCCTTGGAAAAGGCGCCGAAGTTGATGGTGGAAGCTAGTTGTTCGGCGGCGGAGGCCATCTATAGCTCACTTTCCCAGTCATTAGGCCGATCCCCGCCCCCAGGCGGTTTCAACCGCGGCCAAGTTTTGCCGCGCCCGCCATAATATGAGATCGGATAAAGGGTTATGCGATGTCTTCCCGATTTCAAACCAGTGTGAAAAAGCTTTATTTGGCGTCCCCGGACTGGGCTTCCCCAGAACCGGAAGAGGTTGATGCCACCGTAACCGTGCCGCCGGCCTTTTCCACCGCCGCGACCGCGGTCTTGGAAGCGCCAGCCACGGAGATACTTACTTTGGCCTTCAAATCGCCTTTTGCAAGCAGGCGCACGCCATCGCGCGGGTTCGTGACCAAGCCGGCACCGACCAGGGCGGCGGCATCGATGGGTTTCTTGGCATCCAGCTTGCCGTCATCGATCGCGGCCTGTAGGCGGCCCAGGTTCACAACCACGAAATTCTTGCGGAACAGGTTCGTGAAGCCACGCTTGGGCAAGCGGCGGTGCAAGGGCATCTGCCCGCCCTCGAAGCCCTTGATCGCCACGCCACGGCGCGATTTCTGCCCCTTATGCCCCCGTCCGGAAGTCTTCCCCAGACCGGAAGCTATGCCGCGCCCCCGCCGTTTGCCGTCCTTGCGGGCACCCGGCCGATCCGCCAATTGATTGAGCTTCATTTATCTTCGTCCCTACAAAAAACAGCGGCCTTACACAATTCCTGGCCACGCGGAGCTTGCACCTAGGCCTGATCCTCGCCCTCGACACGCACAAGGTGATGCACCTTGTCGATCATACCGCGCACCGATGGGGTGTCTTCCAACTCCCGCGTCCGGTTCATCTTATTCAGTCCCAGGCCGATCAGCGTTGCCCGCTGATCCTTCCTGCGGCCGATCGGGCTTCCTATCTGGGTGACCTTTACCGTCTTGCGCGCCGCACTCATAGCACCTTACTCCACTGCCTCGGCCGTCGCGCCGCGCCGGTCGCCCAGGATATCGCCGACTTTCTTGCCGCGGCGTTGGGCCACCATCCGGGGGCTCTGGCTACTTTTCAGGCCCTGGAAGGTGGCCTTGATCATGTTATGAGGATTTGAGGTTCCAATCGACTTGGCAACCACATCCTGCACGCCCAGCGCCTCGAAAATGGCGCGCATGGGGCCGCCCGCGATTATACCCGTGCCTTGCTCGGCGGCACGCACCACAACCAGGCCGGCGCCATAGTGCCCCATCACGTCGTGGTGCAGGGTGCGGCCCTCGCGCAGGGGCACACGGATCATGCCGCGTTTGGCTTTCTCCGTCGCCTTGCGGATCGCCTCGGGGACCTCGCGGGCCTTGCCGTGGCCCATGCCGACCCGGCCACGGCCGTCACCGACCACGACCAGTGCCGCGAAACCGAACCGGCGACCGCCCTTGACCACCTTGGCCACACGGTTGATGCCGACCAGTTTTTCGACCAGATCGCTTTCTTCGCGAGAGGCGCGGTCGTCGCGCCTGCGCCGGGAGTCTCTTCGCTGCTGTGCCATAGCTTAAACTTCCTTGGGATCGTGAGCCACGATCGATAATCCTAGAACGACAGACCGCCTTCACGAGCCGCGTCGGCCAGAGCCTTGACCCGGCCATGATAAAGATACTTGCCGCGATCGAATACGACCTCCTTGACGCCGGCCGCGACAGCGCGCTCGGCGACGAGTTTGCCGACCTCGGCCGCCGCCGCCTTGTCGCATCCGATCTTCAACTTACCCTTAAGGCCCTTGTCCACGCTGGACGCGGCGGCCAAGGTCGACTGGCGCGCATCGTCGATCACCTGAGCATAGATATGCCGGCCGGAGCGGAAAACCGATAGTCTGGGCCGCCCCCTCGATTTACGCGCGAGGTGGATGCGCACACGCTTACCGCGGCGCTGGCTGGTTTGTCTGACAGTCAACATGGCTTTACTTCTTCTTGCCTTCCTTGCGCAGGATATACTCGCCCACGTACTTCACGCCCTTGCCCTTATAAGGCTCGGGCGGGCGGAACGCGCGGATTTCCGCAGCTACCTGGCCGACCTTTTGCTTGTCGGCACCAGAGACCGTGAGGCTCGTCGGCTTCGCGCACTTGATAGAAATACCTTCGGGGATCGGATAATTCACGTCATGGCTAAAGCCCAGCTGCAAGCTGAGGTTGTCACCTTGAACCGCGGCCCGGTAGCCGACGCCGTTAATCTCCAGCTCCTTGGTGAAGCCTTCCGAAACGCCCGTCACCATGGCCTGAACGCGCGCGCGCGCCGTGCCCCACATGGAGTGGGCGGCCTTGCCGTCGTTCGCCGGTTTGACAACCACCTTGCCGTCATCCATCGAAATCCGCACGTCGTCGGTGGCCTTGAACGTCAACTCGCCCAATTTGCCTTTGGCACGGACAACGATACCCTCAACCGACACGTCAACGCCGCTGGGCACTTCGACGGGATGTTTGCCTACACGTGACATCTAACGGTCCTCAATTCCCTAGAATACGCGGCACAGGATCTCGCCGCCGACGTTCGCCGCGCGCGCTTCCTGATCCGACATAACGCCGCGAGGCGTGGACAGAATGGTAATCCCCAAACCGTTGTAGTATCGCGGCAACTCCTTGATCTTGGAGTAAACCCGCCTGCCCGGCTTGGACACCCGCGATATCTCTTGAATCACAGGCAGACCATCGGCGTATTTCAGCTCTATCCGCAACTCGGACACGCCCTTGCGTTCATCCTCGGTCCTGAAGTCGCGGATATAACCCTCCCGCTTCAGAACTTCCAGAACGTTCGATCGCAGCTTAGATGCAGGCGCTTGGATAACCGATTTGCCAACGCGCTGCCCATTACGGATGCGGGTCAACATATCGCCTAAAGGATCGCTCATCGCCATCGCGCGTACCCTCTCTTCTTCCTACCAGCTCGACTTAACCATACCGGGGATCTGACCTGTCGAGGCCAGCTCGCGCAGCGCGATTCGTGATAACCGGAGTTTGCGGTAAAACCCGCGCGGCCGGCCGCTCAACAGGCACCGGTTTCGAATCCGCACCGGTGCCGAGTTGCGCGGCAACTGCGCCAGATTCACGAACGCTTGAAAGCGTTCCTCCGGTGGCAAGGACCGGTCGCGCGCGACCTCCTTGAGCGCGGCGCGCTTGGTGGCGAACTTCGCCGCCAATAGCCGCCGGCGGGCGTTTTTGTTAACGGCGCTTTTCTTCGCCATTCCTATTCAATCCTCTTCCAGTCTATCGCGTGAAAGGCATCTGGAACCCGGCTAGCAGGGACCGTGCCTCATTATCCGTCTTGGCCGTGGTGCAGATCACGATATCCATGCCGCGAATTTCACCGACCTGGTCGTAATCGATCTCGGGAAACACGATCTGTTCCTTAAGGCCCATCGAGAAATTACCGCGGCCATCGAAGCTCTTGGGCGAAACACCGCGGAAATCCCGGACCCGCGGCAAGGCGATCGTGATCAAGCGATCCAGGAACTCGTACATGCGGTCGCGCCGCAGAGTCACCTTGCAGCCGACCGGCATTCCCTCGCGCAGCTTATAGGTGGCGATTGAAAGACGCGCCTTGGTGATTACCGGCTTCTGGCCCGTGATCAGCGCCATTTCCTTGGCCGCCGCATGAACTTTCTTGGCGTCCTGCGAAGCCTCGCCCACACCCATATTCACGACGATCTTGTCGACCTTCGGCACCTCCATGGAGTTCTTGTACTTGAACTCCTCCATGAGGGCGGACCGAACCACCTTGTCGTAATGTTCCTTGAAACGCGTCGCCATAGTTCGAACTTTCTTCGCCTAAAGATCTATTGCCTCGCCGGAGCGCTTGGCAACACGCACTTTGCGTCCACCAGTCTCCAGGCGATACCCAACGCGGGTCGGCCGGTCGCTTTTCGGGTCGATCAGGGCCACATTCGAGATGTGCAATGCCGCCTCTTTCTCGATGATTCCGCCGGCTTCCGTCTGCGTCGGGCTCTGATGGCGCTTGACCATATTCACCCCTTGCACCAGGACCCGGTTTTCCTTTCGCAGCACCCGAAGCACATCGCCCTTCTTGCCTTTATCGCGGCCGGTGATAACGGCCACCCGGTCGCCCTTCTTGATTTTAAACGTCTTGGCCATCTAGAGGACCTCCGGCGCCAGAGAGACTATCTTCATGAAACGGCGCGCGCGCAGTTCGCGCGTCACCGGCCCGAAAATTCGCGTGCCGATCGGCTCCCCCTGCTTGCTGATCAAGACCGCCGCGTTTTTATCGAAACGGATGGTGCTACCGTCTTCGCGCCGGATCTCCTTGGCCGTGCGCACGACCACCGCGCGATGCACGTCGCCTTTCTTGACCCGGCCGCGCGGGATCGCCTCTTTCACGCTGACCACGATGACGTCGCCGACACCCGCTGTCCTGCGCTTGGAGCCGCCCAAAACCTTGATACATTGGACTCGCCGCGCGCCGGAGTTGTCGGCGACCTCGAGTTGGGTCTGCATTTGAATCATCGGTCTATATCCTTCCGGGGCCCTAAGAGGCTTCCGCGCCCTCGGTTACAACCCGCCATGACTTCGACTTCGAGATCGGGCGGCATTCCTCGATCCTGACCTTGTCTCCGACCTTATGTCGATTACCCTCATCGTGCGCGCTGTACTTCTTGGAGCGCTTGATGATTTTCTTGTAGACCGGGTGCATGACGCGCCGCTCGACCAAGACGGTAATCGTCTTGTCGGCTTTGTCGCTGACCACGACCCCTTGCAATTCCCGACGCGGCATGAGTCCAATCTCTCCTAAGCTACGGTTTGCTGCGTCGCTTGCAGCAAGGTCTTGATGCGTGCGATGCCGCGGCGAACCAGACGCACCCGCGCCGTGTTCTCGAGTTGCCCGCTCGCCTTCTGGAAGCGGAGGTTGAACTGCTCCTTGCGTAACGCCAGCAGCGATTCCCTAAGCTCATCGGGCGATTTGGTCTTCAAATCGGCGGCTTTCATTTAGTTCTCCTCACCCAGGCGTATGACGAACCTGGTCTGCACCGGCAACTTGGCGGCCGCGAGAATGAAGGCCTCGCGCGCCACATCGTGCGGCACCCCGTCCAATTCGAACATGATGCGGCCCGGCTTAACCCGCGCGGCCCACCATTCCGGCGATCCCTTACCCTTACCCTGACGCACCTCGGCCGGTTTTTTCGACACCGGCACGTCCGGGAAAATGCGAATCCAGAGCTTTCCGACACGCTTCATGTGGCGGGTGATGGTGCGGCGCGCGGCCTCGATCTGGCGCGCCGAGACCCGGCCAGGCGTCGTCGCCTTGAGGCCATAGGCGCCAAAGCTCAGCGTGTAACCGCCCTTCGCCACGCCGTGGATACGGCCCTTATGAGCTTTGCGGTACTTGGTCCGCTTCGGCTGCAACATCGTTTTACTCCTTCACGCGTCCCTGGTCGCCGTCCTCTCGGCTCAGCGTCCCGGGTGCGCCTCCTGCAAACGTTTTTCCTGGGCCATGGGGTCGTGGGCCATGATCTCGCCCTTAAAGACCCAGACCTTGATCCCACAGGTTCCATAGGTGGTCATGGCCGTCGCCTCGCCGTAGTCGACATCGGCGCGCAGGGTGTGCAGCGGCACACGGCCCTCGCGGTACCACTCGGTGCGGGCAATCTCGGCGCCGCCCAGGCGGCCGCCGCAGTTGATCCGGATGCCCTGCGCGCCCAGGCGCATGGCCGACTGCACCGCCCGCTTCATGGCCCGGCGAAACGCGACCCGGCGTTCAAGCTGGCTGGCGATGTTCTCGGCCACCAGTGTGGCGTCGATCTCGGGCTTGCGAATCTCGACGATATTGAGGTGGACCTCGCTACCGGTCATCTTCTGCAACTCACCCCGCAGCTTATCGATATCGGCGCCCTTTTTGCCGATGACCACGCCCGGACGCGCCGTGTGGATGGTGATCCGCGCCTTTTTGCTCGGCCGTTCGATCACGATGCGCGAGACGCCCGACTGTTGCAGCCGGCCATGGAGGAACTTCCGAATTCCCAAGTCCTCGTGCAGCAGATCGGCGTAGTTGTGGCCGTCCGCGTACCAACGCGAATCCCAGGTCCGGTTGATCCCAAGCCGTAGCCCGATCGGATTGACTTTTTGACCCATTACGCCGTTTCCTCGCGTTCGCGGACGATGACGGTGATCGAGCTCCAAGGCTTTTGGATCCGGCCCACACGACCGCGCGCCCGCGCGCGCCACCGCTTCATGACGAATCCCTTGCCAACCGAAGCCTCGGCGACATAAAGCCGATCCACATCAAGTTGATGGTTGTTTTCTGCATTTGCAACAGCGGATTGAACTACTTTCTTAACGTCCTGCGCGATGCGCCGCTTGGAGAATGTCAGCGACGCCAAGGCGGCTTCGGCGCTCTTTCCCCGGATGCTTTGCGCCACCAGGTTAAGCTTGCGCGCACTGCCGCGCAGGTTGCGCGCGACCGCCATGGCCTCGGCTTCGCTCAGACGGCGGGGATGCGTTGGCTTACCCATCGATCAACCCCTCTTCGCCTTTTTGTCGGCGGTGTGACCGTGGAAGGTGCGGGTCGGCGAGAACTCGCCGAACTTGTGCCCAACCATGTTTTCCGTCACCAGCACCGGAAGGAACTTCCTGCCGTTGTAAACGCCAAAGGTCAGGCCGACGAAATGCGGCATGATGGTCGAGCGGCGCGACCAAGTCTTGATGATTTCATTTCGACCCGACGCGCGCACCTTGTCCGCCTTCTTGAGCAAGAAGCCGTCAACGAATGGGCCTTTCCATACCGAGCGAGCCACGACCGCCCTCCTTTACGACTTCTTGTGCCGCCGGCGCACGATGAGCCGGCTGGTCTCTTTATTACGGCGCGTCTTGGCGCCCTTGGTCGGCTTGCCCCAGGGTGTCACCGGATGGCGCCCGCCCGACGTCCGGCCTTCGCCGCCGCCGTGGGGGTGATCGACCGGGTTCATGGCCACGCCGCGAACCGCCGGGCGCTTTCCGAGCCAGCGCTTCCGACCCGCCTTACCGAGGTTGATGTTGGCCTGATCCGGGTTCGACACGGCGCCGATAGTCGCCATGCACTCGGCCCGAACCATCCGAGCCTCGCCCGAGCCTAGACGCAGCAAGGCGTAGCCGGCATCGCGGCCGACCAATTGCACGTAAGTACCGGCCGAGCGGGCGATCTGGCCGCCCTTGCCCGCCTTGAGCTCCACATTGTGGACAATCGTTCCCACCGGGATCGACGACAGGGGCATGGCATTGCCCGGCTTGATATCGGCACGCTGGCCGGAGATGACCATGTCCCCCGGGCCCAGCCGCTGGGGCGCCAGAATATAGCTTTGCTCGCCGTCCTCGTACTCGATCAAGGCGATGAAGGCGGTGCGGTTGGGATCGTATTCCAGGCGCACGACCTTGGCCGCGACGTCGAACTTGCGCCGCTTGAAGTCGACCATGCGGTACAGCCGCTTGTGGCCGCCGCCGCGGCGGCGCGCCGTAATGCGCCCGTGATTGTTACGCCCGCCCTTTTTGGAAAGGCCCTGGGTCAAGGCCTTCACCGGATCGCCCTTGTGCAGGGCGCCGCGGTCGACCAGCACCAGCTCGCGCTGGCTCGGTGTGGTCGGATTGAATTTTTTCAACGCCATGGATCTAGATTCCCGTGGTCACGTCGATGCTGTGGCCCTCTTCCAGGGACACATATGCCTTCTTCACGTCGCCGCGCCGCCCCAAATGCCCCTTGAACCGCTTTACCTTGCCGTTCTGCCGCAGGGTATTCACGGCCTTGACCTTGACCTTGAAGAGGCTCTCGATCGCCGCCTTGATTTCCGGCTTGGTCGCGTCGATCGCGACCTCGAACGCGACTTGCCCGTACTCGGATCCAAGCGTCGATTTCTCGGTCACCAGCGGACGGCGCACGACCTCGAAGGCCCGCTCGCTCGACAAGGTGACTTTGGTTTTTCTGAAAGCGCGGGCCTTGCTCATTTCAACCGCGCCTCCAGCGCTTTTACCGCGTCCTTGGTCAGCACCAGGGTATCCCGGCGCAGAATGTCGTAGACGTTGGCGCCGATCTGCGGCAGCACGTCGACGCCGCGTAGATTTCGTGCCGCGAGCGCGAAGTCCCGGTCGACCTCGGGTCCGTCGATAACCAGCACCGAGGCCCAGCCCAGATCGCCAAACTTCTTCGACAGCTCCGCGGTCTTGGCGGCCTTGCTCTTGGCCGAGTCGAGCACCACCAGCTTACCGTCCGCCGCCTTGGCCGAGAGAGCCGTCTTGAGCGCGAGCTTTCGCACCTTCTTGGGCAGGCCATGGCCATGATCGCGCACCACCGGGCCAAAGGCATTGCCGCCGCCCCGGAAGATATTGGCCGAGCGGGCGCCGTGACGGGCGGTACCGCCACCCTTTTGGCGGCCGTACTTGGCCTTGGTCATATTTATCTCACTGCGCCCCTTGACCTTATGGGTCCCGGCGCGCCGCTTGGCGAGCTGCCAGTTGACCATGCGGGCCAGAATGTCGGCACGGGCCGGCAAACCGAAGATCGATTCATCCAGATCGATCTCCCCGGCCGCCTTATTGTCCAGCGTTGTGACCGCGCACTTCATAAGCCTCAGTCCTCTTTCCGGTCGGCGTCGCCGCCGGCATCGCTTTCAACGGTCTCGGCCGGTGCGGCCTCGTTCGGTGCGGCCTCGTCCGGCGCTTGCGCGCCGGATGCGCGCAGGCCGGCTGGAAACGGCGCTTCTTTCGGCAAGGCCCGCTTGACCGCGTCGCGAACCTGGACCCAGCCGCCTTCGGCACCCGGCACCGCGCCACGCACCATGATCAGTCCCTCGCCGGCATCGGTGGAGACAACCTTGAGGTTAAGCACGGTGACCTGGCGATCGCCCATATGACCGGCCATCTTCTTGCCTTTGAAGACTTTACCCGGATCCTGGCTGTTACCGGTCGAACCGTGGGAGCGATGCGAGATCGACACGCCGTGGGAGGCGCGCAGGCCGCTGAAATTATGACGCTTCATGGCCCCGGCGAAGCCCTTGCCGATCGAAGTTCCAGTCACATCGATAAATTGACCCGGCACGAAATGCTCGACCGAGAGTTTCTGGCCGGCTTCGAGCAAGGCATCGCCCGACACCCGAAATTCACCGAGTTGGCGTTTGGGTTCGACCTTCGCCTTGGCGAAGTGGCCGCGCTGGGCCTTGCCCACGTTCTTGGTCTTGATCGTTCCAACGCCGAGCTGAACCGCGTCGTAGCCGTCAGTATCCTGCTTGCGCACGGCGACAACCTGGCAGTTATCGACTTTCAGCACGGTCACGGGAATATGCTCGCCGGCATCGGTGAAGATGCGCGTCATACCCAGCTTTTGCGCTATCATTCCAGTGCGCATCATCCTAGCCCTTAAGCTTGATCTCGACGTCGACACCCGCCGCCAAATCGAGCTTCATCAGAGCATCGACCGTCTGGGGTGTCGGATCGACAATGTCCAACAAACGCTTGTGAGTCCGAATTTCGAACTGCTCGCGGCTCTTCTTATCGATGTGCGGCCCACGCAACACGGTAAACTTCTCGATCCGGGTCGGCAGCGGGATCGGTCCGCGAATTTGCGCGCCGGTCCGCTTGGCCGTGCCCACGATCTCGGACGTCGATTGATCGAGAATCCGATGATCGAACGCCTTGAGGCGGATGCGTATATTTTGGCTATCCATCGTCGAACCTGGTCACGCTTGGCCGTAAACGGTAACGGCGCGGCGCCCTTTCTTTAGATTACTGAACAATACTGGCGACGACGCCGGCGCCGACCGTGCGCCCGCCCTCGCGGATCGCGAAGCGCAAGCCCTCGTCCATGGCGATCGGCGCGATAAGCTCAACCTCCATCGAAACGTT
>JAJFGJ010000039.1 GCA_021776175.1 Kiloniellaceae bacterium | reverse complement strand
CTTGTTCGGCAATAATGGCTGGATCACAGACCACTCGAAATCCGTCAAATCGAAACGCGCCATGATAATCTCCCTTCAAGGAAGCTTGAATCACATCGCGCGCCGAAATGGAATCCCCTTTATGGGTATGTGACCTAGAGCACTTTGCGATCCTATTGACCCACTCGATGGCGCCATCGCCATGCTGGACGGCTCGCCGTAAAATCGATCTAATCGCCTTCGCATTATAACTTTTGTGACGCCCCCCGCTTAACCCGCCGCGTCATGGAGTCCGGCCATGGCCCTGGACCTGGGCGTCCTTTTGCTCGTTCTGCTCTCCGCCGCCTTGCACGCGAGTTGGAACGCCCTGGTCAAGGCAGGTGGCGACCGCCTGGTCATGACTACCTTGGTCATGACCGCGCCGGTACCGGCCTGCGTGGCGGCGCTGTTCTTCCTGCCCACGCTCCAGGCCGGGGCTTGGCCCTTTCTGATCGCCTCCGCCCTTATCCACTATCTGTACTACGCGCTTCTCATCGGCGCCTATAAGCACGGCGATCTCAGTCAGGTTTATCCGATTTCTCGCGGCTCCGCCCCGGCCTTGGTCGCGGTTGCCGCCTGGGTCGTCGCGGGCGAGGCCCTGAGCACGCGCGAAGCGCTCGGCGTCCTTATCGTTTCCGCTGGCATCATGAGCCTCGCCTGGCGCCGCAACGGAACCAGATTGGCCGCGGAAAGCAGGGCCGTGGTTCTGGCCTTGACCAATGGCGCCGTCATTTCCACCTACCTTATCGTCGACGGCATGGGGGTGCGCGAGGCCGGCAATGCCTTAACCTATATCTCCTGGCTGTTCATTCTCGAAGCGCTGCCGCTTCTTGCCCTGACACTATGGTTGCGACGTGGGCGGGTTCTTGAGTCTTTGGCTCCGAACTGGAAGCCCGGCGTTCTGGGCGGCACCATCGCCGCGATTTCCTACGGCATCGCCCTCTGGGCCATGAGCCTGGGCCCCATGGCCCATATCGTCGCCCTGCGTGAAACCAGCGTCCTGTTCGGCGCCGCCCTGGGCGCGCTGGTGCTCAAGGAATCCTTCGGCAAGCCGCGCATCCTGGCCGCCGCGACCGTCGCCCTTGGGGCGGTTCTACTGAACCTCGGCGCCTGATTTCAGCTTTATAAGCCCTGGACGTCGCCGGTTTCACCCGCCGGGTTGCCGCGCGGCGCGAAAGCCGCTTGGCCAAGAAGATCGCGGTAATCGCGCAAGGCCCAATGAACCGAGGGAAAGGCTAAGTCGTCCCAGGGGATCTCCTCCCAGAGGAACAGGCGGGTCTCCAGCGTTTCCGGCCCGGCCGCGACCTCCGGCGTATCCAGGCGGGCCCGGTAGATCAATTGGATCTGGCTGAGCCTTGGGATCGAATAGACCGCCAAGAGTTGATCCAGGGTGAGACGCGCGCGCGCCTCCTCCCAGGCTTCGCGAAGGGCGCCTTGCGCGGCGCTTTCCCCCAGCTCCAGATACCCGACCGGCAAGGTCCAAAACCCCGTGCGCGGATCTATGGCGCGCCGGCACAAAAGAATACGCCCCCGCCAGGACGCGACGGACCCGACCACAACCTTGGGATTTTCATATTGAACGAAACCGCAGTCGCCGCACACCAGCCGTTCCCGATCGTCGCCGTCGGGAATTTCACGGACGAAGCGCGATTCCTTTTCCGAGCCTGGAGCGGACATGAAGTTAATCTGGCGCAAGCACGCGGCCCCAGCAAGGTGCGGCGCCACGTTTATGGGGGGATCAGGCGCTCAAATCGATCAGACTGCCGCGCGGCGGCAAGCGTCCTTGATCCGACAGAGTCTGGACCGCTTGCTCCAGATTTTCCGCCCTGGACAAGCTGGCCGCCACCGCATGAGGCGTGGCTTTAAGCGCCCGAGGCGCGGCCTGTGGAGCCGGATCGTGGCCCAAAACCGGGGCCTTGGCGTTGACCTTGGCCTGGAGTTCGGGGTTGATCTGCTGATTGCTGCCGGCCTGAGGCTGGCTTAGGAAGCCAAGCGCGGCGAGGAGCGGATTTCCTGGGATTTGCATGGCTGGAACGATGGCATGGCGCCAGCTAAGAGCAAGTTAAGACAAATGGTTTCCAATGGATACGCTTGAAGCCGCCGGTTAACGCCAAGGGCCGCCGCAGCGGCCCCAAGAGGCCATTTCAGGCACCCCCTGGGGTAAAGCCTTGAGAATAAACTGTTTTGGCTCACCTCGGCTGGCAAACTTTGTTAACCAATCCCAACTAACATGAACACCCGATGAATCCACCTTTCCGCCTCGCGGAGATCTCAAGCCCACGTCGGAGTGGCACAGGAAGTCCAAGATGACCGGCCCGAACGAAGATCTAGCTAGTTTATTGAGGCTGGCCCTCGATAAGTCGGTCGAGGGCCGCCGCACCCTGACCGCCAGTTTAGGGGACCTGTTCACGGGCCACACCAGCGCCCTGAGCGAGCGTGAAACCGCGCTCATGAGCGACATCCTGCACAAGCTTATACGCGATTGCGAAATGGCCGTGCGGCGCGACCTGGCGGAGCGCCTGTCCAAGGCCGATAACCCGCCGCACGATCTGATCGTCGCCCTCGCCAACGATGAGATCGAGGTCGCGCAGCCGATCCTGATGAACAGCGGCGTCCTTCGCGATATGGAACTGGTCCAAATTGTCCGCCGCCGCACCCACGAGCATCAGCTCGCGATCGCCATGCGCCGGGCCCTGAGCGAACCGGTGACCGACGCCCTTGTGGAGACCGGCGACGTCAATGTGATCAAGACGCTGTTAGAAAATCAGGACGCCCGCATCTCCGAAGCGACCATGGCCTACTTGGCCGAGGAGTCGCAACGCGTCGATACCTACCAGGAACCCTTGATCAAGCGCCACGATCTCAAGCCCGAGCTGGCCAAGCGGATGTACCTGTGGGTATCCGCCGCCTTGCGCCAATACATCCTGCAAAATTTCGACGTCGACCCGACCGAGCTCGACGACAATCTGGAACACGTGGCCAGCGCCATGATCGAGGAGCCGGCCCAGGAAAAAACCGCCCAGGAAGCCAAACGTCCGGCTGACTTACTGGCGCAACACTTGGGCGAGGCCGAGGAGATATCCTGGCAACTTTTGATTCAGGTTCTGCGCCAGGGAGAGATCCCCTTGTTCGAGGCCCTGTTCGGCAAATTGAGCGGCCTTAGCGCCGAGCGCGTCAGCAAGGTGCTGTACGAATCCGGCGGCGAGAGCCTGGCCATCGCCTGCCGGGCCCTGGATATGCCTAAAGCCACTTTCACCACAGCCTATCTGCTAAGCCGGCGCGCCGAGTCGGGCCGGAGGGTATCCGATCCGCGCGCCTTGGCACGCGCGCTCATGTTGTTCGACAAGACCGACATTCAGTCGGCGAAAAACGTTCTGAGGACATGGCAGCGGAACGAGGAATACCAAGACGCGATCGAGCGAGTCGCCGATACGCCGCGGAACGGGCCGGACGCCTAGGATATCGGCGGGATGAACACCAAGCTGGACTCAGCCCCACAGTGGCCGCAAGAACCGGACAACCCGGCGTCTTTGCTTGGCGTCTTTAAAGGCCAATTGCTCGACTACGCGTCGCCTATCTGCGTGACCGACCGCCAAGGCGACCTCGTCTATAGCAACGCGGCCTATCAGGTCTTGGCGGAATACATCACGGCGGACGAGCGCGCGCCACGGCGTCAGGATGGCGATGAGATCGCGCTCGTGACCGGCGAGCGAATCGAGCGTTTCATATTACGAACCCAAAGCATCGGCGGATCCGACGGCTTGCCGGCCTTGACCGCGACCGTCCTCGAGCCGCGCCACGACGGCGAATGGGCCAGCAACGCCCTGGACAGCGCCCTGGAACGCCTGGAAGACATAACCCGCTTGGTCACCGATTGGATCTGGGAAACCAACCGGAACCTGGTGCTCACCTTCGTCTCGCCCCGGGTCAACGATACCACGGGCTATCATCAGTTCGAGCTGACCGGGCGCGCGCTAGTCGACTTGCCCACCGAAAAGAACAAGACCTTGCAAGCCTTGCTGGAGCCGAAACATAGAAAGCCGTTCCGCGACCTCGAAATTCAGATCGCGGCGCGCGACGGCCAATTGCGGGACGTTCTCTTGAGCGGCCTGCCGATCTATTGCCGCGAGAGCGGGGATTTCTTGGGATTCCGCGGCACCGCCCATGACGTCACCGAGGCACGCTGCCGCGAGACGGCGATTCGTAAGGCCAAGGAAGACGCGGAACTGTCCAGCCGCGCGAAGAGCGAATTCCTGGCCAACATGAGCCATGAACTGCGCACGCCCTTGAACGCGATCATCGGCTTCTCGGAAATCATGGGCGGCGAGATGCTCGGCCCGCTCGGCAGCGAGCAGTACAAGGGCTATGTCCACGACATCTCCGACAGCGCCCGCCATCTGCTGGCCCTGATCAGCGACATCTTGGACGCCTCGAAGATCGAATCGGGCCACATGTCGATGAGCGAGACGGAGGTCGATCCCAACGCCTTGATTCACTCGGTGATCCGCCTGATGACCCCGCGCGCGGGACGGGCCGGCCTGAACCTGAACGCCCACGTCGATTCCGGTCTTTCCAAGGTGCTGGCCGACGAAACCAAGCTGAAGCAGATTCTGATCAATCTCACCGCCAACGCGGTCAAGTTCACCCGCCCGGGAGGCCGGGTCGATCTGCGGGCGAAAACGGGCGAGTCGGGGGAACTCGTCATCATGGTCAGCGACACCGGCATCGGCATCGCGCCGGAAGATATTTCCCGCGCCCTGACACCCTTCGGGCAAGTCGAATCGCACATGAACCGCTCGTTCGAGGGCACCGGCCTCGGATTACCCCTGGCCAAGTCCATGACCGAGATGCATGGCGGCACCTTCGAGCTGGTCAGTCAGTTGGAGGTGGGAACCACGGTCACGCTACGCCTGCCGGAAAGCCGGGTGCTGCGTACCTAGAACGCTTAGCGATCGGGCGTTTTTAGCTTCCGGAAAGCAGCCTCGACGTCTAGCCTCCGGTCGTGCCGCAAGCTCCCTCCCCTCCATCTGGAATCCGCGATTTCGGCGGCCAGAGGCCCGCGTTCTGGGCCGGCGCGCGCCTCGCCCTGGGTGTCCCCGCCATCGTTCTTTCCGCCAGCTATCTCGGCTTCGGGGCCCTGGTTCAGCAGGTCGATCTGGAGATTTGGCACGCCCTGTTCTCGGTTCTGACCGCCTGGGCCTTGCCCGGCCAGGTCGCCTTGGTCGAACTCCACGCCGGCGGCGCCTCGATCCTGGCCATCGCCGTGGCGGTGGCCCTGACCAACGCCCGCCTGCTGCCCATGGTCATCACCTTGATGCCGCTGCTGCGCGCGCCGGGAACCGCGCGCTGGCGGTATTATCTGGCGGCTCATTGGGTCGCGGTCACCGGCTGGGCCCTGGCCATGCGCGACTGCCCGGCCATGGCGCCCGCGCAGCGCCGGCCCTACTTCATGGGCATATCCCTGACCCTGTGGAGCGTCAGCATGATGGGCGCGGCTCTAGGATTCGCCCTGGCCGGGAGCGTGCCAGGTTACGTTACCCTGGGCCTGGTATTCCTGAACCCGGTGTACTTCATGCTTGTCATGGCGGGCGACGTGCGCGGCGCCTCGCGAACCATGGCTGTCGTTCTCGGCGCCCTCGCCGGTCCCTTGCTGTACCTGGCGACACCGGATTGGAGTCTCCTGCTGGCGGGCGTGGGCGCCGGCAGTCTCGCCTATCTGCTTGGGCGCGGGCGGTGAGGCGGCTATGACGGAGTCGTTCCTTTTCTGGCCCTTCGCGGTCATGACCGCCGGCGCGGCCGCGACCTATGTCTGGCGCGGCCTGGGCGTCGCCCTCTCGGGCCGGATAGATCCACGAGGCAAATTGTTCGAATGGATCGCCTGCATCGCCTATGCGCTGCTATCGGCCCTAGTCGCGCGCATGATCCTGTTGCCGAGCGGGCCCCTGGCCGAAGCCCCCTTGGCCGAGCGGGTCGGCGCCGCGCTCCTGGGGCTCACGGTGTTCTTTCTCGCCCGGCGCAACATGGCGCTTGGGGTCGCAAGCGCCGTGGCCGCACTCATGACGCTATCCTGGGCGCGCGGCGCCGGATTGATGTGAGATTACCCCGCGTCCTCTAACGCCTGGACGCCGGGCAGGGTCTTGCCTTCGAGCCATTCGAGGAAGGCGCCGCCGGCGGTCGAGACGTAGGAGAAATCGTCCAGCACCCCGGCATGGGCCAGGGCCGCGACGGTATCGCCGCCGCCGGCAACGCTGCGCAGGCGTCCGGCCTTGGTCAGCGCCGCCGCCTTGCGGGCAAGCGCGTTGGTGGCGGCATCGAAAGGCGCGGTTTCGAAACATCCCAGGGGCCCGTTCCAGACCAGGGTCGCGCAGGTTTCCAGATAAGCCCCCAGCGTCTCGACGGTCTCGGGCCCGAGGTCGAGAATCATCTTGCCCGCCGGCACGTGCTTCACGCTCACCGTCTCGCTCGCCGCTCCGGCCTTGAGTTCCCCGGCCACGACCGCGTCGCCCGGCAAGAGGATATCGCGCGATCGCGTGCGGCCGCGCTCCAAAATCCCGCGCGCCGTATCGGCCATGTCGCGTTCGCAAAGGGATTTGCCGACATCGACCCCCAGGGCATGAAGAAAGGTGTTGGCCATGCCGCCGCCGATCATCAAGGCATCGGCCTTATCCAGCAAGTTGCCCAGAAGGTCGAGCTTGGTCGAGACCTTGGCGCCGCCGACCACCACCGCGACCGGGCGTTCCGGGGTTTCCAAGGCGGCGGTCAGGTTTTCCAACTCGGCCTGCATGAGGCGCCCGGCGGCGGCGGGAAGCAGTCGCGCGATGGCTTCAACCGAAGCGTGGGCGCGGTGAGAGACCGCGAAGGCGTCGTTCACATAAAGATCGCCCAGCCCGGCCAGGGCCTCGGCGAAGCCGGCATCGTTGGCTTCCTCCCCGCCATGAAAACGCAGGTTCTCCAACATCGCGATATCGCCGTCTTGGAGCTTGCCGACAACATCTTCCGCCGCCGGGCCGATGCAATCCTCGGCGAAGGAGACCTCGCGCCCGCCCAACAACCGCGACAGAACCGCCGCGAGAGGCGCCAGCGACAGGGCCTCCACGCGCACACCCTTGGGCCGCCCGAAGTGGGACATGATAACAACCCGCGCCCCGCGTTCCGTGAGTTCGCGAAGCGTCGGCAAGCAACGCTCGATCCGGGTCGTATCGCCAACCTGCCCGCCGTGCATGGGCACATTGAAATCGACCCGCAGCAGCACCCGCTTGCCGCCAAGGTTCAGATCGTCGAGGGTTTTGAAACGGGGCATGGGAAAATCTCTTAGACTAGAACACAAAAAAACGCGCCCAGAAGTCCTACACGAGGCGCGCGTGGGCGCAAGAGCGTTAGAGAGAGCTCAAATCCACCGAAACCACTGGCAAAATTATTGTGACCATTCCCGAAGGCATGATGTTGGAGCTCCTGGAGGCGAAGCGTAGCGGCAGCGCCGATCAGAGGGCGTTCTACGACACCATGGACCAGGCGATCTCGAAGGCGCGTTTGGCCAACCGGGCGGTAGCGCCGCAGTTTGAAATTTGATGCGCTGAGGGCGCAAGGCGGACTCGAATGTCGGCTCAGAGAATGAAAGCGGTCGTCGCTCCAGCGCGGCGAGAAAGTCCGGGTTTAGCCATGAAGCGGACTACCGGGGGCGACCCACAATCTTCATGCCGGTATATCCTTTGCGTATATCGGCTTATTCAGGTTTGCGACATAGAACCTTAATCGGGTGTGTTCGACGCTCTTCTATGTTGTGCGCGGCATTTCGTATCTTGGCTGGAGCGTTATCTCCCATGAGGAGATGGGTGCCGAGAGGCGGCAGTGCGCCCTGCGTTGCGAGATCGAGTGCCTTTCGATAGCCCGCAAGATATTCCTCTCCGGTATTTTCGACCTTCACGTCAGCGAAACCGGCTCCCTCCAGAAACGCCTCTGTATCCTCTGGCGTTACCAAAAAGGCCTCGCTTCCGTCCTCCGACCAAGGCAGGGGATAGTATGGACTGCCCGCCGGACCCAATCCATGTTCCGTCATGGCGAAAAATGCCCCCGGTTTCAGCACCCGGAAGGCTTCGGCGAAGAATTGGGGGCGGTCAGAAACGTTCATGGTTACGTGCAGGGTAATCCCACCGTCAAAGACGCTATCATCGTATGGAAGCTGGTTCCCGTCCCCTCGTTGTATAACGACACGGTCGTTCATCTTCAGCAGCGACGTAAGTTTATTCGCGGCGTCGACGAAAGCCGTTGTGATATCGACGCCACTGACTTTGCAGGCAAATCGGTGAGCCAGATACCGAGCCGGCCCGCCAAGGCCGCACCCGATGTCAAGAATATGCTGACCAGACATGATCGGCAGCTGGTCGCCGAGTTCGACCGTCGCGGTGAACCCTCTCACATGGTAATGATCAACCGGGCCAAGTTCCTCAATCGTTAGGGTGTCGAGATTTTTTCCGGCGCCTTCAAGTGCGGATATGATTTGTGCGTAAACGTCGCCTTTTCCCCAATGCTCCGAGATCGCATTATTCTCTGACATCGTCTTCCCCCCTGGGTTGATAGTAAGGCAATCAACACCGGCGATGGTAGCCTTAGGGGTTTAATAAGTCATCTTTGGATAAAGATTAGACATAATCGCCATTGCTATAGAATCTCCGCTCTGGGTCATTTCCAGCCGTCGAGCGGGTCCCCGAAAGACGTCTGGAGTGGGCTCCTAAGCGGCCATAATCGGCTCAAATCGAGACATCGGCCCTGCAATGTCCGATCTCGGGGGCATTCCGGACGTGTCCCTCCCCGGCCGCCAGCCGTTCTCGGAGCGCGAGCTGACCCTAAGCCCGCGCAAGCGCGATCTCGAAGGCGCGTTCGGCCAAGCGGGCGGTAGTGCCGCAGTTCGAAATTTGATGCGCTGAGGGCGCAAGGCGGACTCGAATGTCGGCTCAGAGGATGAAAGCGGTCGTCGCTCCAATGCGGCGAGAAAGTCCGGGTTTAGCCATCAGCGGAAGTGGGGGCGCTGGGCAACGTCCTACCTCATCTCCCCGTTTTTTTTTGCGGGTCGCGCGCCGGTACGACGCGCTACATCCAACCGAGTTCTTTCAGGGTCCAGGACGCGTTCCACACCTTGTACATCTTCGCGACCTTGCCCTCGTCGTTCATCGTCAGCGCATAGACGTAATCCGTCACGGTTTGCTTGTTCGTCGGCGGTACGGGCCCACCGTCGCCGACATGGGTCCCCGTGATGGTGGCGTAGAAAATAGCCATCTTGTTGGCCTCGTCATAGGCCGAGCCGTTGATCTCGTAGACGCAGCCCTTCATGGGGCCGTTTCCCAGTCCGGCCATCCATTCGCAATACGCCTCGACCGTATCGATGTCCATCAGCGGCTCGCATTGCGCAGTGAAGGTAGCCCCGTCCCCGACATAGCCTTTACAGCCGTCCCAACCCTCCAGTGACTCGCAGGCATGAAAGAACTTCGTAGCGGTTTCAAATGCTGACATTTTGCCCTCCCATATTGATGACTAGCCCTTATTGGCGATCTATTCGTCACAACAGTTCAGGATGCTACAAGCCTAAGCAATTCGCAACAATTATGCCTCGATCTCAGACACCATACCAACAACCCAGGATGTCCGGGTTGGGTCATTGACTGCCGTCGAGCGAGGCCCCGAAAGACGTCTGGAGTGGGCTCCTAAGCGGCCATAATCGGCTCAAATCGAGACATCGGCCCTGCAATGTCCGATCATGGGGGCAATCCAGATGTGTCCCGGACATGGACCTAACGGCGGGAAATAGCCAAGAAGAGACATCAGATTGAGAGGGCAAATCGGGAATTATTAGATTCCATTGACTACGCAGGCTCACTATTCGTACCCTGAATTTGTCTGGCCAGTTAGACAACCTTTCTAATGCGCCTTAATTTGGTAAAATTATTGATGATCGAAAAATTACAGATTTCCGATTACCGATCGTGCATCGATACCACATTCGAGTTGCAGCCCGATCTGTCGGTACTCATAGGGCCAAACGGAAGCGGCAAAACAAACATCTTAAAAGCGTGTGTACTGTTGCGTTCTTTAACTCTTGATCCGAGAATCGGTTATGGAAAAACCGGGGACACGGCAAATGAATGCCGTCTAAAGGCGACGTTTAGAATTAAAGATAAGAAGTCGATCTTTACGACTAAGCTACAAATCCTTACTGACGAAAACAACGACGACGAGATTATGGGGTCGAAGCAATCATGGTATGCGAAAGATTTTACGGGAAATGCACAACACATCCATATGCCACTTGGATTTGCAAATCACCTACTCCTTGACGATCAAACACGCAATACACGATATCTTCCAAGCTATTTTTATATTAATCATTCCGCCGACCATAAATTGCCGTATGAGTTTAAACGCCCACTTGCGCAGATAACGGCTTTCCTGCGTGATATTAAGTATTTCAGTGCATCGCAATTTACGAACCCATCGCTTTGTCCGGGTTCATTTGAAGTTGAAGAAGAGGGGGATCGCCATAGTTTAGAAAGAATGTGGAGAAGAACCGAAGGAGTGCATACCAGGTTTCTACACGACCTCTATGGTGCACGAGGGACAGACAGCTACGAGCAGTTCAAAAATGTTATTGGCCCGGACGGAGTTGGCCTTATTGACAAAATAGAATTCGAAGAAATCAAGACCTCCTCGATTGAATACTCCGTAAAATCCGGCGGAAAAGTACATCGGCGTAAACAAGAAAAAGTTCTTGTAATTCCACAATTTTTTGTTGGTCGCAATGTGCTTTCCCCGAGTCAATTGTCTGAGGGAACGTTTAAAACAATTACGCTTCTATTTTACGTGATGACCCAACAAAGCAGCGCCTTGCTAATCGAGGAGCCGGAGGTGTGTGTTCATCACGGACTTCTTTCGAGTATCATGGAGTTGATCAAGAATTACTCGCAAGAAAAGCAGATTATTGTTTCTACCCATTCTGAATTTGTTCTCGATCAGATCGAACCAGATCACGTGTATAAAGTCACTCGTTCGGCCGAGCAGGGAACCAGTGTTACCCAACTTGAAAAGGATATGTCTTCAAATGATTTGGCGGCGTTGAAGAGTTATCTCGATACGGAAGGGAACCTCGGAGAGTATTGGCGGCATGGCGGTCTTGACTAAGAAGGCTGTAAAAATTGGCATCATTGCCGAAGAGGTGAACGACGTAGACGTCTTGTATGAATTAACGTGCAAAATAATTAAAGAAAACCAATTCTCATTTGCGAAATTTGTAGGGCACGGTTGCGGAAAACTCCGCAGAAAATGCGCAGCATGGGCACGTAATCTCCTTGCGCGCGGCTGCTCACATGTAGTTGTTATCCATGACTTAGATAATCGTGATGAGCAACAACTGCGTAAAATACTTGAAACGGAAATTGATGGCGTAAACTTTAATTGCACCATTATTTTGATACCGATTCAAGAAATAGAGTCGTGGTTACTACTTGATTCCAGAGCGCTGAAGACAGTGTTCAACATGCGCAAGTTGCCCCAGATCCCCAAGTCACCAGAAAAATTAGCTAATCCGAAAGAGTTCTTAGGGAAATTGGTAAAGGCCACTAGCAGGGCTCAGTATCTAAACACAATCCACAATCGACGTATAGCGCGCGAAATTTCAATTTCTAAGCTGCGTCATTGCACGTCGTTTTCAGATTACCCCAGGTTTCTGGTAGATGTCTTCCCGAGAGCCTCAACGTGGGTCTCTTAGGTCAAATTCATGTTATTCGGATGTGAAAGTCCGCTTTGGGTCAGGGATTGCCGTCGAGGGCAGGTTTAAAGGATGTCTGAAGTTGGGCGTAAAGACGACGTGGTCCGCTAGAAGGCGGGCGTTCAGGGCGTTGGTTCGGCAGGATGTTAAACGGAGACGCTACCTAGCCGCAGGGAATCGCTCCGGGT
>JAJFGJ010000038.1 GCA_021776175.1 Kiloniellaceae bacterium | reverse complement strand
CAATTTGCGGGGCGGGGGGGTGACGGGGTTATTTCGATAAAACCCGTCGCGGCGGCCGCGGCGCGGGCGGTGCTCGGCGCGGCGGCCGCCTCTCCCAGCGCCCGGCGCGGGCAGGTTTGGTTCGTGGTCGCGCTCTTCGGTATCGTGGCTGCTGTCTGGCTGGGCGGCGCCTGGCGCTTGGCCAAGGCCCCGGCCCGTGGCGAGGCCGTGGTCGAGGGCGTGTCGCTTCGCCTGGTGCAGGCGAGTATCCCGCAGACGCTTAAATGGGACCCGGGCTTGCGCCGTGAGCACGTCATAAGCCAAATCCGCCTGACACTCGGCCGCGGTTTTGAAAAGGCGACCCACGTGATTTGGCCGGAAACGGCGGTTCCCTTCCTCTTGGATCGGGATGCTTCCCTGCGCCGCTTGATCGGGCGGGCGGTGCCGCCGGGCGGAGTTCTGATAACCGGGGCGCCGCGCGGTTCCTCGTCGCAGGTGTGGAACAGCGTCTTGGCCCTCGATGCGGGCGGCCGTGTCCTGGCGGCTTACGACAAGCATCACCTTGTCCCTTTTGGCGAATACGTGCCCTTCCGCTCGTTCCTGCCGGTTCAAAAGCTGGCGCCCGGCAACCTCGATTTCACTCCCGGCCCCGGCCTCGCCCGTTTATCCGTTCCCGGGGCGCCCGTGGCCAGTCCGCTGGTGTGCTATGAGATCATTTTCCCAGGAAAAGTGGTGGCAGCCGGGCCGCGCCCCGGCTGGCTGCTCAATGTCACGAACGACGCTTGGTTCGGGACCAGTCTAGGGCCTTATCAACATTTCGCGAGCGCCCGCATGCGCGCGGCCGAGGAAGGCTTGCCCCTGGTTCGGGCCGCCAATACCGGTATCAGCGCCGTGGTCGATGGGTACGGCCGCGTGATCGGCCGCCTGGGCCTTAACGAAACCGGCGTTCTCGATGCGGGCTTGCCGCAACCCGCGGCAGGCACCACTCTATTTGCGCGAATTGGAAATTGGTCGGTAGCATTCCTGCTCGTCTGGACCGCCGTTGCGACTTTCGTGTTGAGAAGAACCTTCCCGTAACGTAATAACGTTAACCTTACGGCAAGACCTTGGCATTAATCCTTGTATCCAGGGTTGAACACTATAGCATGTCCACAACCCGAGTGCGAATTTTCAATCGAAAGGAATCGGGACTATGACGCGCGGTTACGAGCGCAGTGGGAGATCTGGGCTAGGCGGGCCCAATCCGGTCGATATCCATGTTGGTGCGCGGGTCCGCCTGAGGCGGACGTTGCTAGGTTTGAGCCAGGAAAAGTTGGGCGAGGCGATTGGCCTTACGTTTCAACAGGTTCAAAAATACGAACGCGGCGCCAACCGGATTGGATCCAGCCGATTGTTCGATCTTTCGCGGGTCCTGGATGTTCCCGTGGGATTCTTCTTCGAGGATATGCCCAGCACCGTCTCGTCTCGCTCTCCCGCCCAAGTTCGCGGGAACGAGCTTGCCATGCAAGGCGGGGCCGAGGAGCGTGCCAGCTATGAGGCCGATCCCATGGCGCGGCGTGAAACCCTGGAATTGGTTAGAGCATATTATAAGATAAAAGACCCCGCCGTTCGCAAGAAACTCTTCGATATGACGAAGGCGCTCGGCAACGCGGCCGCAAAGGAAGTATAAACCGCTGTCCCCTAGACTAAGGTCTTGGCAAAAGACACGGGTTTATCCTTGACGCTGTAATCCGGTCCTTTACAAATGCCCGCCGAACGGTCATCGACCGGTGGCTTGGCGTTGTGTAATAGCCCGCGCCCTTGGCTCGAATGTTAGGGCGCGTCTTTGCGAACGCCGGCGGCGCCGGGAATAGCTCCGGGGAGGGGTCGAATCTTGAGCAAGAACAACTATCTCTTTACCAGCGAATCTGTCTCGGAGGGCCATCCCGACAAGGTTTGCGACCGCATCTCCGATGCCATCGTGGACACCTTTCTCTCGCACGACCCGCAATCGCGAGTCGCGGTCGAGACCTTGGCCACGACCAACCGGGTAGTGCTGGCGGGCGAGGTGCGGGGCCCGGAGGCGGTGACGCCCGAGCTGATCGAGCAGGTTGTCCGCAACGCGGTCAAGGATATCGGCTACGAGCAGGATGGCTTCCACTGGAAGCATCTGAACCTGGAAAACTACATCCACGAACAGTCGATCGATATCGCGCGCGGCGTGGACTCCGCCGGCAACAAGGACGAAGGGGCCGGCGATCAGGGTATCATGTTCGGCTATGCTTGCGACGAAACCGAACATCTGATGCCGGCGCCGATACACTTATCGCACAGCATCCTGCATTCCCTGGCCGAGGCGCGCCATTCGGGCGCGGGCCCCGGCTTGGGGCCGGATTCAAAAAGCCAGGTGACCCTGGAATATGTCGATGGCAGGCCGCAGCGCGCGACTTCCATCGTGGTGTCGACACAACACGCGGAAAATTTGGATCAGGACGCCATACGCGCGATCGTGCGCCCGCACGTGGTATCCGTGCTGCCCGAAGGCTGGATGTGCGCGGAGGAGGATTTTTACGTCAATCCGACAGGACGCTTCGTGATCGGCGGGCCAGACGGGGATGCCGGCCTGACCGGCCGCAAGATTATCGTCGATACCTATGGCGGCGCGGCGCCCCATGGCGGCGGGGCGTTTTCGGGAAAAGATCCGACCAAGGTCGACCGTTCGGCGGCTTATGCCGCACGCTACCTGGCCAAGAACGTGGTCGGCGCCGGCTTGGCGACGAGTTGCACCATTCAGCTTTCCTATGCCATTGGCGTGTCGAAGCCTCTGTCGGTTTTCGTCCATACCCACGGGACCGGCCAGGTCGATGAGCAGCTTCTGGCCACGACCTTGCTGGACATGGTCGATCTTAGCCCGCGCGGCATTCGCGAGCACCTGAAGCTAAGCCGGCCCATTTACGCACGCACCGCCGCTTACGGGCATTTCGGCCGCGCGCCGGAACCTGACGGCGGTTTCTCGTGGGAACGGCTCGATCTAACCGATGATCTCAAGTCCAAGTTCAACGCCTGAGGAATCAATTCCCACCTCCGATCGGCCAAAGCGCGCGTTCTATGGCCGCCAGGCCGGCCGGCCGCTACGGCCCACGGCCCGCGCGCTGCTCCAAACCCTGCTGCCTAAGATCGCGGTCGAGCTGCCGACCGATATGGCCCTGGACCTGGGCGCGCTCTTCGCTCCGGCGAGCTCAGAGCCAGATCGCCCGGTCTGGCTGGAAATTGGCTTCGGGGCCGGGGAGCACCTAGCTTGGCAGGCTGAGTACCAACCGGGCGCCGTGTTCATCGGCGCCGAGGTCTTTATCCAGGGCATGGCCCGGATGCTGCGTCGGGTAAAGGATGCCGGACTCCAAAACGTGCGCCTGTACCGGGGCGATGCCCGCGACCTGCTGGCAGCGCTACCTCAGGACTCCTTGGCCGGCGCATTCATTCTGTTTCCCGATCCCTGGCCCAAGAAACGGCACCGCAAGCGGCGCATCGTCAGCCGCGAAACCCTCGATGCCCTGGCTGGCGCGATGCAGGATGGGGCGGAACTGCGCCTGGCCACCGACCATATGGACTATGCCGCCTGGATGCTGGAACGCATGCGGGTCCATCCCGACTTCGAATGGCTGGCGCGCGGACCCGCCGACTGGCGAAACCGGCCGCACGATTGGCCGCCGACGCGTTACGAGGCCAAGGCCCTGGCCCAGGGCCGGCGCTCGGTCTATCTGCGCTACCGGCGGCGGCCGCGCCCAAGCTAGGCTGGGACTGCGCGGTGGCGAGAAAGCCCTTGCGGAGTGCGCATATCCGGCGTTAAAGTCCGTTTGCGAATAAAGACGATGTGCCGGAGTGCAGGTGCTCGTCGGGTCGCCGAAGCGGTGGGCCTCTGGCCCACTTTTTTATTACCTTAAGGGTCCCTGCCAAGGGCCTGGCCGTGGAGGGCCGCGAGTTGCCGCAGACCAGCGAGATCGCGGCGCCGGTGCTGGCCAAGACCAGCGAGGGTAAGGCCGCTGAAATCGAGCGCCTGATTGCCGGCACCCTAGAAGCGATGGGCTATGACATTGTGCGGGTCATGCTGTCGGGCGACCGGCGGACACGCCTGCAGATCATGGCTGAACGGCACGACGGGGCGGGCATGCTGGTCGAGGATTGTGCCCGGTTGAGCCGCGCGGTCAGCACGGTTCTCGAGGTCGAGGATCCGATCGCCGGCTCATTCGAGTTGGAGGTCAGCTCGCCGGGTCTGGATCGGCCCTTGACGCGCCTGGCGGATTTCGCCCGTTTCTCGGGCCATGAAGCCAAGCTGGAGACCAGCTTGCCTATCGATGGGCGGCGGCGCTGGCGTGGCCGTCTGCTCGGAGTTTCAGGTGAGAATATTCGGCTGGCGTTCAATGAGGACGAAATCGAGGTGCCGTTCCGCCTTCTTGCCAAGGCCAAGCTGGTGCTGACCGACGACTTACTTGCCGCGGCGCGCGTGGCGCAAGATCAACTTCAGACGTGAAGCAAGGAATCTAATTAGCGATGGATACGACCGCGCTGTCCTCTAGGACCGAGTTGTTACAGGTGGCCGACGCCGTGGCCCGCGAAAAGAGTATTGAGCGCGAGGAAGTGCTCGAGGCCATGGAGCAGGCAATTTCCAAGGCAGGGCGCGCGAAATACGGCGCCGAGCACGATATCCGCGCCGAGATCGACCGCCGGACCGGCGAAGTGCGTTTGAAGCGCTATCGCGAGGTCACCGACGAGATCGAAAACGAAATCACCCAGATAACGGTTGCCGACGCGCGGGCCAGCCAGCCCGAAATCGAAGCGGGCCAGCACATCATTGACGACCTTCCGCCGATCGATTTAGGCCGGATCGCGGCCCAGACCGCCAAGCAGGTCATCGTGCAAAAGGTTCGCGAGGCCGAGCGCCAACGCCAGTTCCGCGAATACAAGGATCGCGCCGGTGAAGTCGTCAACGGTATCGTCAAGCGCAATGAATTCGGCAACGTGACCATCGAACTCGGCCGTGCCGAGGCCATGATGCGCCGCGACGAATCCCTGCCGCGCGAATCTTTTCGCACCGGGGATAGGGTGCGCGCCTATATCTACGATGTGCGCGAGGAACAGCGCGGTCCACAGATATTCGTTTCGCGCAGCCACCCGCAATTCATGGCCAAGCTGTTCGCGCAAGAGGTGCCTGAGATCTACGATGGCATCATCGAAATCAAATCGGTCGCGCGCGATCCGGGCAGCCGCGCGAAAATCGGCGTTATTTCCCACGATTCCTCGATCGATCCCGTCGGCGCCTGCGTCGGCATGCGCGGCAGCCGGGTTCAGGCGGTGGTCAGCGAATTGCAGGGAGAAAAGATCGACATCATTCCCTGGTCCAGCGACACCGCTACCTTCGTGGTCAATGCCTTGGCGCCGGCGGAGGTGACCAAGGTCGTGCTCGACGAAGAAGACGGCCGGATAGAGGTCGTCGTCCCGGACGAGCAACTTTCCCTCGCCATCGGCCGGCGCGGTCAGAACGTGCGCTTGGCCTCGATGTTGACGGGATGGGACATCGATATCATGACTGAGGAGGAAGAATCGATCCGGCGTCAGGAAGAGATGCGGCAGCGCTCGGAATTGTTTATTGCGGCGCTGGACGTCGATGACGTGATCGCACACCTGCTGGTCGCGGAGGGCTTCGGGTCTCTGGAGCAGGTCGCTTTCGTGCCGGTCGCCGAATTGGCCGGCATCGAGGGCTTCGATGACGAAGTCGCCGAGGAGCTGCGGGCAAGGGCGCGCAATTATCTGACCGAGCTCGATCGCAAGAACGAGGCGCGCCGGCGGGAGCTGGGCGTGAGCGACGAGTTGGCGGCGCTACCTGGCCTCACACCCCTGGCCGTGGTGAAGCTGGGCGAGAGCGAGATCAAGACTCTCGACGACTTGGGCGATCTGGCCAGCGATGAATTGGTTGAAATGCTAGGTGACTTGGCCTCCGGCATCGCCGATCCGGATGCCGTCATCATGGCTGCCCGCGCCCATTGGTTCGACGACGAAAAAACCCCCGCGGCGGACAGCGAAGCGGCTGGGGGCGAAGCGGCCCAAAACGATGCTGGCCAGGGCGAAGGCCCGGCGGCTGGTATCTAAGCTTCACACGACCGGATAACGATCATGTCTCTCGCGGCGGCACCCGGCGAATCGGACCTGCGGAACCCACGGATCCGCGGCGAGGATAACCGTGACTCCGGTCCGCGAGACCCCAATGCCCAAGGCGTGGCGCCAAGATTCCCCGCACGCGCGGACTCTGGTGCCAAGTCCCACCGCCGCTGCATAGTAACGGGCGAAATTCGGCCCAAGAAAGAGCTGATCCGCTTTGTCGCCGGGCCCGAGGGAAGTGTGGTTCCGGACCTGGCCGGGAAGTTGCCCGGGCGCGGTTTATGGTTGTCGGCACGCCGGGATGTGATACATACGGCTTGCGCTCGAAATGCATTTGCAAGGGCCGCGAAGGCGCCGATACGCCCGGCGCCCGCTCTTGCCGATCAGGTGGAGCGCCTGCTTGTCCAGCGGTGCACTGAATTACTCGGATTGGCGCGGCGCGCGGGTATGGCGGTTGGCGGCTTTGAAAAAGTCGCGGGCCGCATCTCCGCTGGCGCCGCGGGCGTGCTTTTGCAGGCGCGCGACGCGGCTGAAGACGGCCGGCGCAAGTTACGGACGATGGCGCGCGCGCGGGTTCCTGTTGTGCCTGTCGTTGAATGCCTCGACGCTGGGGAATTGGGGCAGGCCTTTGGCGACCGGCCGTTTGTCCATGTCGCGCTGGGCCGCGGCGCGCTGGCGCGGCGTTTTTGCGACGAGGCGGCCCGCCTCGGCGGGTTGCGCGATATGCCTGTGGGGGCAAGCGAACTCACATGACCACAGAAACCACCGGTTCCGATTTGGATATGACGACAAGCAACGAAAAAGAACAGAGAAAACCGCTGAAACTGTCCCGACCGGGCACGCTCGAGCTTAAGAAAACGGTCGAATCCGGACAGGTTCGCCAAAGCTTCAGCCATGGTCGTTCCAAGGCGGTCACGGTGGAGGTGAAGCGCTCGCGCACCTTCGCGCCCGGCGCCGGCGGCCGCATGACGGAGATTACAGCGGCGCGCGAGGCGGCCGAACGGGCGCTCAGCACGCCCCCGCCGCCGGTGGAACCCGAGGCGCCAACGTCTGAAACACGGAAGCTGACGGCGGGTGAGCGCGCGACGCGGGCTCAGGCTCTTGAACTCTCGCGCCATGAAGAGGAAGAGCGGCGCATCGCCGATGCCAAGGCGGCGGTGATCGCCGAAGAAGAGGCAAAGCGCCGGGCGGAGCAAGAGGCCCGTCTCGCGGCGGAGGAAGAGGCGGCTCGAAAGCTGGCCGAAGCGGAAGGGAAAACCGCGCCGGCCGCCGGTTTGGATGGGCCGCAAGCGATCCCTGGGGCTGGCGCCGAGGCGCCGGCGCAGAAACGCGAGGCCGGGGCCTCGCCGCCGCGCCGGGAAACGAAACCCTCCGACAGCGAATCCGACGCCAGGTCCAAGCGCAAGTCGGTGCCAGGTGCCAAGGTGCCGGCGCCGACGCGCCGCGCCGCTAATGAGCCACGCCGGCGGCACGGAAAGTTGACGATCTCGCAGGCGCTGGAAGGTGGCGATGGCCGTCAGCGATCCCTGGCTTCGGTACGGCGGCAGCGCGAGAAAATGCGCACCGCGGCACCGACCCGCCACGCGCACCAACCGCCGCAGCGCGTGATTCGCGAAGTCACGATTCCTGAAACGATCACGGTGCAGGAATTGGCCAACCGCATGGCGGAACGCGGTGCGGAGGTGGTCAAGACGCTCATGAAAATGGGTGTGATGGCGACCATCAACGAGACCATCGACGCCGATACGGCAGAATTGGTGGTCACGGAGTTCGGCCATAAGCACAAGCGGGTTGCCGCCGCCGACGTTGAAATCGGCCTCAGCGGCGTGCCTGACGACGATACGAACCAGCAACCGCGCGCGCCCGTGGTCACTATCATGGGCCACGTCGATCACGGTAAGACCTCGCTGCTCGATGCTTTGCGCCAAACCGACGTGGCCGCGCACGAGGCTGGCGGCATCACCCAGCATATCGGTGCTTATCAGGTCAATCTCAGCTCCGGGCAGAAAATCACCTTCATCGATACGCCCGGCCATGCGGCCTTTACCGAAATGCGCCTGCGCGGCGCCACGGTTACCGACATCGTGGTCCTGGTCGTGGCGGCGGACGACGGCATCATGGAGCAAACGGTCGAGGCGATTAATCACGCCAAGCTGGCCAAGGTTCCGATCATCGTCGCGATCAACAAAATGGACCGCCCCGACGCCGATCCGGATCGGGTCAGGAACGCGCTGTTGCAGCACGAGCTGGTGGTCGAGGAAATGGGCGGCGATATTCTTACCGTCGAAGTTTCGGCCAAGGAGCGCACCAACCTCAACAAACTCGAGGAAGCGATCCTGCTTCAGGCGGAAGTTCTCGAATTGGCCGCCAACCCGAACCGTCCCGGCGAGGGCGCGATCATCGAGGCCAAGCTGGAGCGTGGCCGGGGACCGGTCGCCACCGTGCTGGTTCAGCGCGGCACCTTGCGGGTCGGCGATATCCTCGTGGCTGGCAGTCAGTGGGGCCGGGTGCGGGCCCTGGTCGATGACCGGGGCGAAATGACCGACTCGGCGGGCCCATCGGTCCCGGTAGAGGTTTTGGGCCTAAACGGTGTGCCGCTGGCCGGCGATTCCTTGAGCGTGGTCGAAAGCGACGCGCGCGCCAGGGAAATCGCGGATTTCCGCGAGAGCTCCAAACGCGATCTTGAAATAGCGGCCAGCGGGCGCGGATCGCTGGAACAAATGATGGCCCGGATTCAGGAGGGCGAAGCTTCCCAGCTTCCCGTGGTTATCAAGTCCGATGTGCAGGGATCCCTGGAAGCTATCGTGAATAGCCTGCAAAAAATGGGAACGGACGAGGTCAAGATTCAGATCCTGCACGCGGGGGTGGGCGGCGTTAATGAGTCCGACATCACGCTCGCACGCGCGAGCGGGGCCACCGTGATCGGCTTCAATGTGCGCGCTAATCCTCAGGCCCGCGAACTGGCCAAGCGGGACGCCGTCGAAATCAAATACTATTCGATCATCTACAACGTCGTTGACGATATGAAAGCGGTCTTGTCCGGCATGTTGACACCGACGCAGCGTGAAAACTTCCTTGGCTATGCTGAAATCCGGCAAATCTTCGACATCACGAAGGTGGGCAAGGTTGGGGGCTGCATGGTTACCGAGGGCTTGGTCAAACGCGGGGCCAAGGTCCGCTTGCTGCGCGATGATGTGGTGATCCACGATGGGACTCTAAAGACCCTGCGCCGCTTCAAGGATGAGGTGCGTGAGGTCAAGGACGGCTACGAGTGCGGCATGGCTTTTGAAAACTACGCCGACATCAAGGTCGGCGACCGCATTGAGTGCTATGAAATCGAGGAAGTGGCGCGCGTTCTCTAGGCCGTCGAGTCTGGAACTGTCGCGCTACGGACGCATGGCCGTGAACTTCACGATATGACATCAAGATCCTCCCGGCCGCCGAGCCAGCGCCAACTGCGCGTCGGCGAAGAAATGCGGCATGTGATCGCGGCCGTTCTGGCGCGCGGCGAACTGCGCGACCCGGCCTTGGCCGGGGTTAATCTTACCGTGACCGAGGTCCGTGTCAGCCCCGATCTGAAAAACGCCACGGCCTTCGTCGTGCCCCTCGGCGGTGGCGAGATGGAGGGCGCGGCCGGGGCGCTCAATCGCGCCGCCGGTTTCCTGCGCGGCCAAGTCGGGCGCGAGATGACGCTCCGCCACGTGCCGCGGCTGGTTTTCGAGGCCGACCGCTCATTCGACGAAGCGGGCCATGTGGGCGAGATCTTGGCGCGCCCCAGCGTGCGCCGGGACCTGAGCGGTGAAGAAACCGGCCAGCCGGAATCCGGGGATGCGGAGAGCGAAAGTGGCGCGTAGGCAAAAGGGCCGCCCTATCAACGGCTGGGTCGTTGTCGACAAGCCGCTTGGCCTGACCTCGACCCAGGTCCTGGGCCGGGTCCGCCGGGCGTTCCAGCCCCGCAAGATCGGCCATGGCGGAACCCTGGATCCTTTGGCCAGCGGCTTGCTCCCCATTGCCATGGGCGAGGCGACCAAGACCGTGCCCTATATTATGGACGGGATTAAGACCTATCGCTTCACTTTGCGCTGGGGCGAGGCCACGGCCACGGACGACGCCGAGGGCGAGGTCATCGAACATTCGGCCAAAAGGCCCGGCGAAGCCGAGATGCGCGCCATTCTGCCCCGGTTCGTGGGCCGGATCGAGCAAACGCCGCCCATATTCTCGGCCATCAAGGTGGCCGGCAAGCGGGCCTACGACAGGGCACGCGCGGCCGAGGATTTCGTGCTCGATTCCCGCCAAGTTCTGATTACGAACCTGGAATTGTTGGATAATCCTGGGCCGGACTATGCCGGTCCCGATTTCGCGACGTTTCAGGCGAGCTGCGGAAAGGGCACCTATATGAGGGCCCTGGCCCGAGATTTGGGCCGCGCCCTGGGCACTTACGCTCACGTGGTGGCCCTGCGCCGGTGCGCCGTGGGGCCATTCGGCGAGGCCGATGCGATTTCCCTGGAGTCGTTGGAGTCCCTCGGGCATAGTGCCGCCGATTCGGGAGCCGTGCTTCCGATCGAGGCCGCGCTGGACGACATCCCGGCACTGGCCTTGACGGAAACCGAGGCGAATTGTCTGCGATGTGGTCAAGCGGTATCCATGCTGGCCCGCGCCAATCGGGAACGCATACGCGATTTCACCAATGGCGTTATTGTGTTCGCCACGTCCGGGGGTAAACCCGTGGCCTTGGCGCGATACGATGCAGGCGATATTCACCCGGTACGGGTCCTTAACGTTTAATCTTCTAGTTGATGGAGTCACGATGTCGATAACAGCCGAACGCAAAGGCGCGCTCATGACTGAGTACGCGCTTCATGAGGGCGATACCGGGTCGCCGGAAGTCCAGGTCGCGGTCCTCACCGAGCGGATCAAGAACCTCACCGAACACCTGCAAACACACAAAAAGGATTTCCATTCCCGCCGTGGCCTGCTGGTCATGGTTGGACAGCGGCGCCGCTTGCTTGACTATGTCAAGGGCAAGGATAACTCCCGCTATTCTGGGCTAATTCAACGCCTGGGCCTGCGTCGCTGAGGAGGCTTGAGCCCGGTGCTCGCGTCCGCATGTCCCGATGCTGAAAAGCACCGGGCGCGTGGCGTGTGCTGCGTGGGCCAAGTCAAGATAACCTCAAGGAATACGATATCGCCGACTGGCCGGGGCGGTATCGAGGATAGGCCGGGCCGTCGTAAGGGGCGTGGCGGGATGCACGGCATCCGCCGCGGCGCTTTTTACGCGGGTCCGGTCCCTGCATGCCGGCCATTAGTTGGAAGGACGAACGGATAATGTTCGACGTGATTAAGAAAGAATTGGATTGGGGTGGGCGCAAGCTTACCTTCGAGACCGGGCGCATTGCCCGCCAGGCCGATGGCGCGGTGCTGGTGACCTATGGCGCGACCGTGGTGCTATGCACGGCGGTTGGGCAAAGGCAGCCCAAGAAGGGGATCGATTTCTTTCCCCTGACCGTCAACTATCAGGAAAAAACCTTCGCCGCCGGCAAGATCCCCGGTGGTTTCTTCAAGCGCGAAGGCCGGCCGAGCGAGAAGGAGACTCTGACCTCGCGCCTCATCGATCGCCCGATCCGGCCCCTGTTCGCCAAGGGCTATCGCAACGAGACCCAGGTGATCTGCACGGTTCTCAGCCACGATCTGGAAAACGACCCCGATGTCGTGGCCATGGTCGGGGCCTCGGCCGCGCTCACCATTTCGGGCCTGCCGTTTCTGGGCCCCATCGGCGGCTGCCGGATCGGTTACAAGGACGGCGCCTACCTCTTGAACCCGACCGCGGAAGATTTGGCGGAATCCGAGCTCGAACTGATGTTGGCCGGGACGCGCGACGGCGTCCTGATGGTCGAATCCGAAGCCAAGGAGTTGAGCGAGGAGGTCATGCTAGGCGCGGTCGCTTTCGGTCACGAGGGCATGAGGCCCGTGATCGACGCGATTGTGGACTTGGCCGAAAGTGCCGCTAAGGCGCCCTGGGCCGTGCCCGAGCCGGCCCCAGAGGTCGCCATTGTACGCGAAAAATTGAGCGGCCAGATCGGGACGCAACTGGCCGTGGCCTACCAGGAGCCGGAAAAAATGCTCCGGCAGGAAAAGGTCGCCGCAGCGAAGGAAGCCGGCCTGAGTTCCCTGGCCGAGAACGAAGCCGAGCTGGCGGTCGCGCCGGGGGTGCTGAAATCGCTGGAGAGCGATATCGTGCGCGGTAATATCCTCAAGACCGGTAAGCGCATCGACGGCCGCACGACCTCGGATGTCCGGCGGATCGACAGTCAGGTCGGCGTTTTGCCGCTCACCCACGGATCGGCGCTGTTCACGCGCGGCGAGACCCAGGCCCTGGTTACCACCACCCTGGGCACCGGGCAGGACGAGCAGATCGTCGACGCGCTGGATGGCGAATACCGCGAGCACTTCATGCTGCATTACAATTTCCCACCGTATTCCGTCGGCGAGGCCAGCTTCCTGCGCTCGCCGGGCCGGCGCGAGATCGGCCACGGCAAGTTGGCTTGGCGCGCCTTGCGGCCGCTTCTGCCGACTAAGGAAGACTTCCCTTATACCCTGCGCATTGTTTCCGAGATAACCGAATCCAACGGTTCGTCTTCCATGGCCACGGTGTGCGGGTCTTCCCTGGCGCTCATGGACGCCGGCGTGCCGCTCAAGGGGCCGGTCGCCGGCATCGCCATGGGCCTGATCAAGGAAGGCGACGACTTCGCCGTCCTGTCGGACATTCTGGGCGACGAGGATCATTTGGGCGACATGGACTTCAAGGTCGCGGGCTCCGAGGCCGGAATCACCTCGCTCCAAATGGACATCAAGATCACCTCGATCACTCAAGAGATCATGGCGATCGCCCTGAAACAGGCGCGCGAAGGCCGCTTGCATATCCTGGGCGAGATGTCCAAGGCCCTTACGGGCGCGCGTGAAGAAGTCTCCGATACCGCGCCGCGCATCACGATCATCAAGATCGCCAAGGATAAAATCCGCGAAGTGATCGGCACCGGCGGCAAGGTGATCCGCGAGATTTGCGAGACCACGGGCGCCAAGATCGATATCGAGGACGACGGCACGATCAAGGTGGCGGCGGTCGATCAAAACCAAGGTCAGGCGGCGATCGATTGGATCCGCTTGATCGTGGCCGAGCCCGAGGTTGGCGTGGTCTACAAGGGCAAGGTCGTGAAGATCATGGACTTCGGCGCCTTCGTGAATTTCCTCGGGCCGCGCGACGGTCTGGTCCACATCAGCGAACTGGCGCCCGAGCGGGTTGGCCAAACCAGCGACGTGGTCAAGGAAGGCGATATGGTTCACGTCAAGGTTATCGGGCTGGACGACCGCGGTAAGGTCAAGCTGTCCATGAAGCGGGTCAACCAGGAGACTGGCGAGGACTTGGAAGCTGCCGCAAAAGCCAGCTAAGGGAACTCGCACTGAATAGGACTTAGTTTTGGGCGGATGCGTTTATCGCGTCCGCCCATTTTATTGTTCGCGGCACCGCGGACACATCACGAGAAGCGAGGCCGGGCATGTTCCAATTGCCACGCGTCATGGGCCACCGCGGGGCCGCGGGAGATGCCCCGGAAAATACCTTGGTCAGCCTGCGGACGGCGGCTGAGCAAGGCGCGCGATGGGTGGAATTCGACGTCATGTTAAGCGGCGATGGCGTGCCGGTTCTGTTTCATGACGATAGCTTGAAGCGCACCACGGGCCGCGATGCCTTGATGGCGGATACGCCGCTGGCATCGTTACGCAAGCTTGAAGCCGGCGCTTGGTTCGCGCCTAAGTTTGCCGGGGAACCCATCCCAACCCTAGAGGACGCTCTGTCATTCTTGTTGTCATCGGGAATCTCCCCCAACGTTGAGATCAAGCCGAGCAAGGGCAAGGCCGCGGCAACGGGGCGCGCGGTGGCGGAAGTCATGGCCAGATGCTGGCCGCTGGAGCGCGCGCCGGCCTTGATCTGCAGTTTTTATAAGGAAGGCCTAGCTGCCGCCCAGCGCATTGCCCCGCAAGTGCCGCGCGCCTTTCTCATGCGCCGCCCGGCTAGGGACTGGCGCCAAACCGCCAAGAAGTTGGAATGCAGCACGATCCATGTTGGCGGGCGCTGGCTCTCCGCGCGTGTGGCCCAGGAAATAAAACAGGCCGGTTATGGCTCAGCCGTATTCACGGTCAACGACCCCAAGCGTGCACGCCTGTTGTTGGCCCGTGGGGTGGATTGCATCATCACCGATGCGCCGGGGAAGATCGCCGCCGCGCTTGACTGACCGGTTCAGTTTTCGCGGGCGTTCACACGGCGCGGCGAGGGGATGCCAATGGTGTTGTATCCGCCATCGACATAGAGCGTCTCGCCGGTCACGCCGGCGGACAAATCCGACAGCAGATAGAGCCCGGCCGAGCCGACCTCTTCCAGGGTCACGTTGCGCCCGAGCGGCGCATGGGTTCCGTTCCAGCGATAGACAAAGCGAGCATCGGCGATAGCGGAACCGGCTAGCGTGCGCATGGGGCCCGCTGAAATCGAGTTAACCCGGATACCTTCGCTGCCCAGGTCGGCGGCCAGGTAGCGCACGCTGGTTTCCAAGGCCGCCTTGGCGACTCCCATCACGTTGTAATTCGGCGTGACCCGCTCCGCGCCCAGATAAGTCAGCGTGATCATACTGCCGCCATCGGTCATGAGCGTGCTCGCGCGGCGCGCCAGCGCGGTGAAGGAATAACAAGAGACAAGCAGGGTATTCGAGAAGTTGCCGCGGGTCGTATTCAGGTATTGGCCCTTGAGTTCGTCCTTGTCCGAATAAGCGACCGCGTGAACCAGGAAGTCCAGGCCGCCCCAGGCCTCTCCAAGGGTGGCCATGACCGACTCTATATCCGAATCGCGCGAAACGTCGCAGGGCAGAACCAAATCGGAGCCAAGGGATTGCGCCAGGGGCCGCACGCGCCGCTCGAAGGTATCGCCCTGATAGGTAAAGGCCAGTTCCGCGCCTTGGCGATGCAGTCTCTCGGCGATACCCCAAGCGATCGAGCGATCGTTGGCGACCCCCATGACGAGGCCGCGCTTGCCGGCCATCAACTTGCCGGATTCCGTGCCGTGCCGCATGCCGTCTCCTGCCTTGTCCTGGGTCACCGCTCTAAGCTTCATAACGCTTAAAGGCGAGTGAAGCGTTGGTGCCGCCAAAACCGAAGCTGTTGGACAAGACGCAATTAAGGGACGCATTGTCGACGCGTTCGCGCAAGATGGGTGCATCGCCGGCCTCTGGATCGAGCTCCTCGATATTGGCGGAGGCTGCCAGGAATCCGTGCTCGAGCATGAGCAGCGAATAGATTGCCTCCTGTACCCCCGCCGCGCCCTGGGCATGTCCGGTCAAGGACTTGGTGGAACTGAGCGGCGGAAAATCCGCGCCGAAGACTTCGCGAACGGACCGCAATTCGACCATATCGCCTACCGGAGTAGAAGTGCCGTGCGCGTTTATGTAATCGATTTTGGTGTTGCCTAGCCCTGATATCGCCTGGCGCATGCAGCGCACCGCGCCCTCGCCCGAGGGGGCGACCATATCGACACCGTCCGATGTCGCGCCATATCCCACTAACTCGGCATAAATTGTCGCGCCGCGCGCGCGAGCGTGATTCAGCTCCTCAAGGACCACGACCCCGGCGCCCCCGGAAATGACGAAACCGTCCCGCTTGAGATCGAAGGGGCGCGAGGCTTGCTGCGGCCGGTCGTTGTATTTGCTAGACAAGGCGCCCATGGCGTCGAACAGGACCGAAAGGCTCCAATGAACCTCTTCGCCGCCGCCGGCGAAGACGATGTCCTGCTTGCCCATCTGGATCTGCTCGTAGCCGGTGCCGATGCAATGGGCGCTGGTCGAGCAGGCGGAGCTGATTGAAAAGCTAAGTCCCTTGATCTCGAAGGCGGTCGCAAGGTTGGCCGAGTTGGTGCTCGACATGCAGCGCGGCACCATATAGGGGCCGACACGTTTGGGGCTTTTCTCGCGCGCGATATCGGCCGCCGCGACCTGATTGGATGTAGAAGGTCCGCCGGACCCCATGATGAGGCCGCTGCGCACGTTCGAGACGTCGCCGTCCTCCAAGCCGGCATCGGCGATGGCTTCTTTCATGGCGACATAATTGTAGGCGGCACCGTCTCCCATGAAGCGGCGGATCTTGCGGTCGACCAAACTGTCGAGGTCTATTTGGATATCGCCGTGGATGTGGCTGCGGAAGCCCATCTCGGCATAGGTCTCGCTGAAACGTATGCCGGAACGCCCGGCTTTTAGCGACTCGAGCACTTCCTGCTTGTCGTTTCCGATGCTTGAGACGACACCTAACCCGGTGACGACTACGCGGTGCATGCTATGTAACTCCTTGGCCGCGAAATCAGGCGGAATCCGGGACCGGGCCCGGCGCGCCGAACAGGCCGACCTTGAGCCCGGTGGCTTTGTAGGCAAGTTCGCCATCCACATGCAAGGTGCCGTCGGCGACGCCCATGACCAACTTGCGTTGGATGACTCGTTTCAAATTCAAATGGTAAGTGATCAGCTTGGCGCTGGGTTGAACTTGGCTTGTCAGCTTGACCTCTCCCACGCCCAGGGCGCGGCCCCGGCCCGGCGCGCCGAGCCGGCCCAGAAAAAATCCGACCAACTGCCATAAGGCATCCAAACCAAGACAGCCCGGCATCACGGGGTCGCCCTCGAAATGGCACTTAAAGAACCAAAGGTCGGGCTTCACGTCCATTTCGGCCACAATCTCGCCCTTGTCGTAGGCCCCGCCGGTGTCCGTGATCTTCGTGATCCGGTCGAACATCAGCATGGGCGGCAGCGGCAACTGCGCGTTGCCGGTGCCGAATAGCTTTCCCTGCGCGCATTGGATAAGCTCCGCGTAAGTATAGCTGTTTTTATTAGGCTGCAAGGATGTCCCCCTTGGCGCATGCGTTTCTGGCTGTGGCCCGGATAGCCCAGACATGGCGCACGCCAGATATCGCGGCGCTCAAATCGCGGCGACTATAACACGAGGTGCAGGCGTGCGAGCAACCGGATACGGATCCTTGGCCAGGCACCAGGCGGCCCGGCCCGCCATGGGCAGGTTCGCTCGTCGCGGACCCTCAAGACAGGTGGTTAAATTAATTCTAGAAATATGACCAATAGACTGTTTTTATGCTTCAAATCCGATTATCGCTTGTCATATAATGAGCCATGGCACAAGATCGCCCTTATTCCGCGCTCATCGATCGCCTTAAAACGGCGGGCCTGCGGCCGACACGCCAACGTTTGGCCCTGGCCAAAGTACTGTTTTGCCAAGGCAATCGTCACCTGACGGCGGAACAGCTCCATGCCGAGGCGGCGATGGAGCGGGTGCCGGTGTCCCTGGCGACGGTCTATAACGCCTTGCACCGCTTTACCGGCGCCGGTTTGTTGCGCGAGGTCGTGGTCGAACCCGGCCGATCCTATTTCGATACCAACGTGGATGATCATCACCACTTTTTTCACGAGGCTTCGGGCCGCTTGGAAGATATCCCTGGCGACCGGCTTGGCTTGAAGGGCGTGCCGGACGCGCCGCCCGGAACCAGGGTCGCGCGCGTCGATGTTATCATCCGCCTCTCACAGGATGAAAATTAGCTCTACTTTATCTTCCGCTATACAATACATTAGAATCATTCTAATATATTGACATTGACCGCATCATGACCTATTTACCAAGGAAGCGGTCAGGCAGTGCCGCCGCTAGCCGCGGTGAGCGGTTGCATGACACCCATACCAAGAATCGCTGGTATCATCCCAAGGGAGAGCACGATGGCGCAGTTGAAGGGCTCGAAGACCGAACAGAACTTGAAAGACGCTTTCGCGGGCGAAAGCCAGGCGAACCGCCGCTACCTCTATTTCGCGCAAAAGGCGGATATCGAAGGCTATAACGATGTGGCCGCCGTGTTCCGCTCGACCGCCGAGGGCGAGACCGGCCATGCCCACGGGCATTTGCAATTCCTCGAGGAAACCGGCGACCCGGCGACGGGCGAGCCGATCGGCGGGACCGATCTGAACCTCAAGGCCGCGATCGCCGGTGAAACCCACGAATACACGGATATGTATCCCGGCATGGCGCGCAGCGCCCGCGAGGAAGGCTTCGACGAGATCGCCGACTGGTTCGAGACCTTGGCCAAGGCCGAGAAAAGCCACGCCGGCCGGTTCCAAAAGGCCCTCGATACCCTTTAAGCCCGGCTTTAGGCCTCTGTTTCCGGGGCGCGATTTACATTCCGCGCCCCGGAGCTTAGCTGGCGGTTGACGACAATCGGCGTATGATCGCGGGCGCGGTCTCGAAGCGAGAGGATCTCACTTCATGAGCGAAGGCGGTCTGCAAGCCCCGGTTCGCCATCCGCTCGATTGGCGTAACCCAGATTTCACCGATCCGCGAAAGATCGACGAGGAACTGCGCCGGGTCTTCGATATCTGTCACGGTTGCCGCCGCTGCTTTAATCTATGCGACTCCTTTCCCAAGCTTTTGGACCTGATCGACGAGTCGGTCTCGGGCGAGCTGGACACGGTCGATAGCGCCGATTTCAAACCGGTCGTCGATGCCTGCACCCTGTGCGACATATGCTTCATGGTGACCTGCCCTTATGTGCCGCCCCACGAATTCAATCTGGACTTTCCGCACCTCATGCTGCGTTACCGCGCCGCCGAGATCCACCAGGGCAAGACCGGGGGGCTGGAAAAGCAACTGACCAAGACCGACCGCAACGGCAGGTTGGCCAGCTTGGCGCCCGGTCTCGCGAACTGGGCCAGCAGCACCGAGAACGGCGTGACGCGCCCGCTCCTGGAAAAGCTGGCCAAGGTCCACCGCGAGGCCGCGCTGCCGAAGTTCCATGGCAAGACCTTCACCCTGCGCGCCAAGCAAAGTAGCCCGGAAGTAAACACTCAGGCTCCCGGCTTTGGGCGCAAGGCGGTGCTCTACGCCACCTGCTTCGTCAATTACAACAACCCCGGCATCGGCGAGGCCGCGCGCGCGGTCCTGGCCCGCAATGGGGTCGAGACGCAGGTTGTCTATCCGGCCTGTTGCGGCATGCCGCAGCTTGAACGCGGCGAGATCGAAGAGACCGCGGCCAAGGCGCGGCGCATCGCCGACGAACTCACGCCCTGGATCGATAAGGGTTATGACGTGATCGCGCTGACCCCGTCCTGCGCGCTTATGCTCAAGTTTGAATGGCGCCTGCTCTTGCCCGGCGACGCGGCCATCGAGGCCGTGGCGCGGGCGACGTCGGACATCGCCGAGTACGTGGTCGATATTTCAAAGAAAGAGGGCTTGGCCAAAGGATTGAAGCCGCTTGATGGTGGTGTGGCGCTGCACATGGCCTGCCATGCCCGGGCCCAGAACATCGGCGCTCAAGCGGCCATGATGCTGCGTCTCATTCCAGAATGCAAAGTCACGGTCATCGACCGATGCTCCGGCCATGGCGGCTCCTGGGGGGTCATGAAGCGGCACTTCGAAACGGCGCTGAAGATAGGTAGGCCGGCGGCCCGTCAGGCGGCTAAAAGCGGCCAGATGTATCTGGCCTCGGAATGTCCCTTGGCGGGGGCGCATTTATTGCAGGCGATCGAGCGTCTCGATACCGAGGCCCAGCCCGCGTTCACACAATCGCGGCACCCCATTGAACTTTTCGCCCAGGCCTACGGCTTGACCGCCGGGCACGATTGAAAAAGGACGCCTCGATCATGTCCGGACGCCACGAGATCACGCGCGGTCATATCATGCCCATGGCGCAGTACGCGAAAGAACGCAAGGAGCGCCGCGCCGCCCTGGTCGCCATGAAGCGCGATCGGCGGGTCGAGATTGGGCCGGTGTGCAGCTTTTATTTCGAGAATTTCGAGACCATGTGGAATCAGATCCACGAAATGCTGTTCATAGAGAAAGGCGGCGAGGCCCAGATCGGCGACGAGTTAAGCGCCTACAATCCGCTCATCCCCAAGGGGCGGGAGCTGGTCGCGACCGCCATGTTCGAAATCGACGATCCCAAGCGCCGTGGGGCGCTTCTCGCCAAGTTGGGTGGGGTCGAGGAAACCGCCTTCATCCAGATCGGCGATATAATCGTGACCGGCAAGCCCGAGGCAGATCTCGATCGAACCAGCGCGGCGGGTAAGGCCTCGGCGGTTCAGTTCATACATTTCCCCTTCGCCCAAGACGCGATCCAGGCGTTTCGCCAGGCCGGCGCACGGGTCGTGCTGGGCTTCAAGCACCCGAACTACGCTCACATGTCGGTCCTGCCGGAAGCTGCGCGCGCCGCCCTCGCCGGCGATTTCGACTAGGGGACGGTCTCTTGAGGATAGAGGCCGTAGACGTCGATCCGCCGTAACCAGCCGCTTCTCTCTTGGATCTCGATCCGGCACCAGGCATCGACGCAGCGATCGAGGTTCGCGATGACCCCCGGCGCCAGCAGCGCGACCCCGGCCGCCGCCGGGTCGGGTTCGTCGCGCAGCAAGCGCTGCTTGTCGCGAATCATGACCTTGCGCGCGCCACTCAACATGCTCTGGTGCACCCAGCCCTCGCTCCCTTCCCAGTCGCGCACCCGGCGCCAGGTTTCGAACTCATCGATGATCTCGAGCGGCAGCCCGGCGCGGTTGTAAACCCAGTCGATCGGATAGCGCACGCCCGGTCCGGTGCGCAGGTTGACCTTGGGCGCGCGCAAGGAAACGAAACGTGGCAGAGGCAGACCGCTTTCGCCCTGGTGCTGGGCCTGAATCCGAGGCGCTGGCTCGCCCTCGGCCGGGGTCTGGGCGGCGAGCGGGGCGGTATGCAAGGCAAGCGTCAGCAAAATCGCAGTGACGGTGCCGAACTGGGCGATGCTGGTCATAGGTCCCGCGCACACCAAGAAGGTTGCCTTGAGGCGGCAGCCTCCCGGCCGCGCCGCCGCAACTAAACGCGCCCTGTCTAGCAGGGTCAAGGGTCGCTTTCTTAATGACGTAAAGGCCAGAGGAAGCAAGGCTCCCTGGACAAGGGTAGCGCCCGCCTGCTATGGCAGATGCCAGATTCGGGCGCCCTTCGATGCGCGGAACGCAACCGCCCGGCCCGGCCAGAAACCGGCCTGAAACGGAGTACCCATGACCACGAAACGACCATCGGTCATTATTACCCGCCGGCTGCCCGATGTTATCGAGACGCGGATGATGGAGCTGTTCGATTGCCGCTTGAATGTGGACGATACCCCCATGAGTCATGGCGGGCTGGTTCAAGCGATGCAGGAAGCGGAAGTGCTGGTGCCGACGGTCACCGACCGTATCGATGCCTCCGCCTTGTCTCAGGCGGGGCCGAAGCTGAAGCTGATCGCCTCTTTTGGCACCGGCGTCGATCACATCGACCTCAAAACGGCGCGTGAGCGCGGGATTACCGTGACCAACACGCCTGGCGTCCTGACCGAGGACACGGCCGATATGACCATGGCCATGCTCCTGGCCTTGCCGCGCCGCTTGAGCGAAGGCGAACGCCTGGTGCGCTCCGACAAGTGGCGGGGCTGGAGCCCGACCTCCATGCAGGGCCATCGCATCTGGGGCAAGCGCCTGGGCATCATCGGCATGGGGCGGATCGGACAGGCGGTCGCGCGCCGGGCCAAGGGCTTCGGCCTTTCCGTCCATTACCACAACCGGCGCCGGGTCCACCCCGATATCGAAGCCGAGCTCGAGGCGACCTATTGGGAAAGCCTGGACCAGATGCTGTCGCGCATGGACATCGTCTCGGTCCATTGTCCGCACACACCGGCGACCTATCACCTGTTATCGGCGCGCCGCCTCAAGCTGCTGCAAGACCATGCCTACATCGTGAACACCAGCCGCGGCGAGGTGATCGACGAGAACGCCCTGGCGCGCGGGCTGGAGGCCGGCGAGATCGCGGGCGCGGCGCTCGACGTCTTCGAGCACGAACCGGCGATCAACCCCAAGCTGCTCAAGATGGAAAACGTCATTCTCTTGCCGCACATGGGTTCGGCCACCATCGAGGGCCGCATCGCCATGGGCGAAAAGGTCATCATCAACATCAAGACCTTCGCCGATGGCCACACCCCGCCGGACCGGGTCATAGAGACGATGTTCTAGGGGGGAAGTACAGACCCAAGGCGGCGCCCGGACTCCGGGCCTTCCTCTATCGATGCTTCGTGCTATGATTTAGCCTCAGTAAGACCGCTGTCCCGGCGGTCCGGCCGGGCCGGCGTCCGCATCGAAGATGCGTGTCCGCGACATGCCGGCGCGCCTGATCGCAGGGAGGATGGAACCATGACTGACAGCGTCTACAAGGTGATCGAGTTGGTCGGCAGTAGCCCGGAGTCCTGGGAGAAGGCGGTCGCCAATGCCGTTTCGCGGGCGGATCGAAGCCTGCGCGATCTGCGCATCGCCGAGGTGACCAAGCTCGACGTGCAGATCGCGGACGGCAAGATCGAGGCCTACCGCGCCAAGATCAACGTCTCGTTCAAGTTCGAAGACTGAACCCGCGCCGAGCCCGCGCAACGCGGGCTTGGAATGGCCCCGGCCTGCCCCTGGGCCGGGCCGCGCTCCCGTGCTACCAAAAGGCGCCCGGCACCATTTTCGAGCGCGCGGGAGGCATGGCCGGAGGTCTGAGAAATGACGACGCGGAACAAGGTCGCCCTCGTAACCGGGGCGGGAAGCGGCATCGGCCGCTCGGCAGCGCTCGCGCTGTTGCGCGACGGCTTCAAGGTCACCCTCACCGGCCGGCGGGCGGAGGCCCTGGAAGAAACTCAAAAGCAGGCCGGAGACCTGGCCGGGAACACCCTCGCGGTGCCGGGGGATGTCGGCGACCCGGATAACGTGCGGGCGCTTTTCGCCGCAACCAAGGACGCCTTCGGTCGGCTCGACTTTCTGTTCAACAACGCCGGCATGGGGGCGCCGCCGGTGCCCATGGAAGACTTGACCTTCGAACAGTGGACGGCGGTCGTGAACGTCAACTTGACCGGCGCGTTCCTGTGCACCCAGGAAGCGATCAAGATCATGAAGGCGCAAGACCCACGCGGCGGCCGCATCGTCAACAACGGCTCCATCTCCGCCCACGCGCCCAGGCCCTACTCCGCCCCTTATACGGCGACCAAGCACGCCATTACCGGCCTGACCAAATCGACCTCTCTCGATGGCCGCGAGCACGACATTGCCTGCGGTCAGATCGATATCGGCAATGCCGCGACCGAAATGACCGAGCGCATGAAGGAAGGCGTGCCTCAGGCCGATGGCTCGATAGCGGTCGAAGCCAGGATGGATGTCGAGGATATCGGCCGCGCGGTCGCCTTCATGGCCAGCCTACCGCTCGAATCCAACGTTCAGACCATGACCGTCATGGCGACCAAGATGCCCTTCGTCGGCCGGGGGTAAGAGCCCGGCCCAACTCAATTCTTTGCGCGGGCTTGATTCAGACAACACACTTTCCGCCACGCGGATGGCACACCTCTAGTTACTCTCAGGCGAGCCGCGAGCAAGACGCTAAACTTGGCGACGGCCATGCCGGACACAACGTGCCACACAAATTTTTTCCCGAACAAATGAGCCCAAATCAGCTGATGGACCACCAGTTGACAATAGCACTATAAGGTCTCTATAAGCTCTCTATATGATCTAGATCTGGGCGGTGGGATAATGAATGATCTACCTGAGAGAACCATCAGCATCACGACAGATGTATTCGCGAGAATCTGGTCCCTGCGAAATGATGGGGAGGAAACCGAGAACGATATCTTGAAGCGGATTCTAAGATCCTCTGCTTTCGCGAAAGCGGTGCCATGTGGGGCAGTTCCCAATCGTATTGGGTACAAAGATCACCGTTTTGGCGTTTCATTCGATGAAGGTTTTGAGATTTTCAGAAGTTATCGGGGGTCGGAGATCCGAGCCAAAGCGGCTTCTGGGAAGTGGCTTCTTCTTAGTGCTGGAACCTCACACGGTAGCTTGAATGCATTGAGCAGAGCGGTTGGCGCAAATAATGAAAACGCTTGGGTCAACTGGTTCTATTTGGACCCCAGGCGAGGGCGGCGTCCCTTGTCTGAGCTTCGAAACCCAGGGCGGATTGTGCGCAGGAAGAGAACGCGGTCGAAAAGCTCACCGCCGATAGGAAGGTGGAGTGACAAACCGTCCAAGAAAAGTCGCTCAGGTGCTGACGATACTAAGGAGAAGGTAACGATGAGATTCGACGAAGGTGGAGCAACATGGTTTGACGATGTTTTCGAGGCGCTGAAAAAAATAAATCGGAACGCTTCGCTAAGCGAAATCTATGGATCAGTTGAATGCATCCGCCAAAACGCGGACAGATCCACACCCCCGAGTTTGGAAGCTATCGTAAGACGTACACTAGAAGAGAGTTGCTCAGATACCCTTAGTTACAAGGGAGGCCCAGACGTGTTCTCGATGCCAGACGGACTCGGGGCTGGAATTTGGGCCCTTCGAAAAGGGCCATCTGCGGCGACGAGAGTAGTCAAGACAATCCAGCCAAGCCAACGTCGCCAAACCTATTAAACCGCGCAGACCGGCGCCCGGTAGGAGACGCTGGTAAGATCGCGGATCGTGGCCTGCGGGCCGCATAGGGGGCAGGCTGGGTCGGCCTTGGTTTTTATCTTTCTAAAGGTCGCGCCCAGGGCGTCGTAAAGCAGAAGGGAGCCCGACAGGCTCTCGCCGATGCCGAGCAATTCCTTGATGACCTCGATTGCCTGCAGCGATCCCATGGTGCCGGCCAGGGCGCCCATGACACCGACATCGGCGCAAGATTGCTTGGGGTCCTCGGGCTGGGCGCCGAAGATGCAGCGGTAGCAGGGATGGGCCTCGGGCGCGGCCGCGTCGCGGATATGCGGCTTGTAAGTGGCCAGCTGGCCGTCGAAGCGCATGATCGCGGCCGAGATCAGGGTCTTGCCGGCTAGGTGGCAGGCGTCGTTCAGCAGGAAACGGGTCGGGAAATTATCGGAACCGTCGGCCACCAGATCGTAGCCGCCGATCATCTCCATGGCGTTATCCGGCGTCAGGCGGACATCGTGGCGCACGACCTCGATCTCCGGATTGACCTCGGCCAGGCGGGCGGCGGCGCTTCCGGTCTTGGGGGTGCCGATGGATGAGGTGTCGTGCAGCACCTGGCGCTGCAGGTTCGATAAATCGACCTTATCGTCATCGACCACGCCTAGGGTGCCGACTCCGGCGGCGGCGAGGTAAAGCAAGAGCGGCGAACCCAGGCCGCCGGCGCCGATCACTAGGACTTTCGATTCGAGCAACTTCGCCTGGCCGTCCTCGCCGATCTCCGGCAAGACCAGGTGGCGGGCGTAGCGGTGGATCTGATCGTCGCTGAAATCCATGATCCGCGCCTACATGCCCTCGAAAAGATCGGTGCTGAGGTAGCGTTCCGCGAGCGAGGGCAAGATGGCGACGATGGTCTTGCCGGCCATGTCGGGGCGCGCTCCCACTTCCAGGGCGGCGGCGGTGGCGGCTCCCGAGGATATGCCGCCCGGCACGCCTTCGATCCGCGAAAGCTCGCGCGCCATGGCCAGCGCAGTGTCGTTGCCGATGCGGATCACTTCGTCGATCAAGGCGGTCTCCAAGTTGCCCGGCACGAAGCCGGCGCCTATGCCTTGAATCTTGTGCGGTCCGGGCGCGCCGCCCGAAAGCACCGGGCTGTCCTCCGGCTCGACGGCGACGATGCGCAAATCCGGATTGCGTTCCTTCAAGACCGAACCGAGCCCGGTCAGGGTGCCGCCGGTGCCGACGCCGATGACGATAACATCCACCGCGCCGCCGGTGTCGCGCCAGATCTCCTCGGCGGTGGTTCGGCGGTGGGTCTCCGGGTTGGCCGGATTCTCGAACTGCTGGGGAATAATCGCGTCCGGCAGCTCGGCCACGAGCGCCTCCGCCTTGGCGACGGCGCCGCGCATGCCTTGCGCCCCGTCCGTCAGGACCAACTCGGCCCCCAGCAGGCGCAGCATCTTGCGCCGCTCGACCGACATGGTCTCCGGCATGGTCAGGATCAGGCGATAGCCCTTGGCCGCGCACACGAAGGCCAGCGCGATGCCCGTGTTGCCGCTGGTCGGCTCGACGATCGCCGTGTCCGGGCCGATCCTGCCGGCCGCTTCCAGGGCCTCGATCATGGCCAGGCCGATGCGGTCCTTGACCGAGGACAGGGGATTGAAGAACTCGCACTTGCCGAGGATTTCGGCTTTCACGCCTCTTGCCTGCGCCAGCTTGCGCAAGCGCACCAAGGGCGTCGCCCCGATGGTGTCCAGGATGCTGTCATAAACGCGGCCGCGAAATTCGACCGGTCTCGCGGCGTGAGTCATGATCGGCGGTCCCCGGCGTTAAATACTGAAGTCCGGAATCTGTGCGGCTTCACGTTCGATATCGCTCACTCGCGCGCGGTCGCATAATTCCTCAATAGTCAAACCGTCCAAGCGGCCCATCATTTCGTCCTGCATTCTCAGCCAGATCGGCCGCACCACCTTGATCCCGATCTCGGAGCCGTTGGATTCGCCCGCCGGATCTCTCAGCCCCTCGATCTCATGCACGACGCGGACGATTTCGCCAACCGTGATACGCCTGCGTTCGCGCGCTAGGCGATAACCGCCGCGCGGGCCGCGCTGACCGGCCAGGATTCCACGATGCACCAAGTGTTGCAGCACTTGTTCCAGATAGCGCCGTGGAATGCCCTGGCGGCGGGAAATATCCGTGGACCGCACGGGGCCGGGCCCGGTGTGATAGGCGATGTCGACCACCGCCTCGATCGCGAACAGAAGTTTTTTGGAAAGACGCAGCATGATATTAGGCGCTCACGGCGCCTTCGCGCTCTTGACGCGGGCCGGTGGACCCGAAGCCACCTTCGCCGCGCACGCTCGCGCTGAGCGCCTCGACCGGCCGCCAGGCGGCGTGGGTGTGCGGTGCGATCACCATCTGAGCGATGCGGTCGCCCCGCGATACGGTGAAGGGCTCTTGCCCCAGATTGATCAGGATGACTCCGATCTCGCCACGATAATCCGCGTCGATGGTCCCCGGCGCGTTCAAGACCGTGATGCCATGCTTTAGCGCCAGGCCGGAGCGGGGGCGGACTTGCGCTTCGAAGCCGGAGGGCAGGGCGATCGCGATGCCGCTGGGAATCAATGCGCGCGCGCCGGGCTCTAGGGTCATGTCGGTCTCGACCGCGGCCAGGATATCCATGCCCGCGCTGTGCTCGGTCGCATAGTCCGGTAGCGGCAAGCCGCCGCCATGGGGCAGGCGTTTTAAGGCAATGACGAGCTGGGTCACGATTTCAGGTTCTCCGATTTTACCGCCGGGGCGGGCGCCAAGGCCTTGGCGATGCGCGCGCCCAGCTTGGCGGCCACATCGTCCTTGGACATGCGCGGCCAGGAATCGACCCCGTGCGCGTCGATCAGGTGGATGGTGTTTTGCGCGCCGCCGAAGGTGCCGCTGCCTTGGGAGACATCGTTCGCCAGGATCCAATCGCACCCCTTTTTGGCCAGCTTGGCCTGGGCGTGCTCGACGACCTTTTCGGTCTCGGCTGCGAAGCCCACGACAAGTCGCGGGCGTGTGTTTCCGGTTGCCGAAAGACAGGCCAGGATATCCGGGTTGGCGGTCAAGACCAGCTCAGGCGGCGTCTTGCCGTTCTTTTTCATCTTCCGAGAATGGGGCTCCTTAGCCCGCCAGTCCGAGACGGCGGCGGCGCAGACCGCGACGTCGCAGGGCAAGGCCGCCTCGCAAGCGGCCAGCATCTCTTGCGCCGATTCGACCCGGTGGGTCTCGACGCCGGCCGGATCGCTCAGGCCGGTCGGGCCGGAAACCAGGGTGGTGCGCGCACCCAGCCGGGCCAGGGCCAGGGCGATGGCGTGCCCCTGACGGCCCGAGGAGCGGTTGCCGATAAAGCGCACGGGGTCGATGGCCTCGAAGGTCGGGCCGCTGGTCACCAGGGCGTGCCGCCCGGCCAAGGGCGCGTCGCGGCCGAAGAACGCTTCGATCGCACCCAGGATCTCCTCCGGCTCGGCCATGCGGCCAAAGCCGAATTCGCCGCAGGCCATATCGCCCTCGTTCGGACCCACGCTCAGGATCCCGCGCGCTTTCAGGACCGCCATGTTTTCCTGGGTCGCGGCGTGTTCCCACATGCGCGAATTCATCGCCGGCGCCACCAGGACCGGTTTGTCGGTCGCCAGCAGGGCCGCGGTGGCCAGGTCGTCCGCGCGCCCCTGGGCCATCTTGGCCAGGATGTCGGCGCTCGCCGGCGCGACCACTGCCAAGTCGGCTTCGCGCGACAAGCGGATATGACCCATCTCGGACTCATCGGTCAGGGAAAACAGATCGCCATAGACCTTGTCCTCGCTCAGCGCCGCCAGGGACAAGGGGGTTACAAACTGGGCTCCGCCCTTGGTCAGAATACAGCGGACCGCGCCGCCGCGTTCGCGCACCCGGCGGATCGTCTCCAAGGTTTTGTAGGCTGCGATCCCACCGGAAATGATCAGCAGAATCCGTTTGCCGGCGAGGGAGGACATGGCTCTTATTTCACGCTTGTTTCTAGTAGATAACCTAAGTAGGCGCGCGCGCCAAGGCAAGGGGCGAGGCCTCCTAACCCATGAAATTCAGGGGCAAGGCCGTGGAATATTTGATTTCTTCCAGCGCGAAGCTGGAGCTGATGTCATGGAAATCCGCCGCCTTGATCAGCCGCTTGTAGACGGCGTCATAGCTGGCGATATCGGAGACCACGACCTTCAGCAGATAATCGATTTCCCCGCTCATGCGGTAGAACTCCACCACCTCGTCCATTCGCTCGACCGCCTTGGCGAAGTTTTGCAGCCAATCGTGGCTGTGCCGGTTGGTGCGCAGGCGTACGAAGACGGTCACCCCGGCGTTCAATTTCGCGGCGTCGAGAAGGGCGACCCGGGCGCGGATGACGCCGGCTTTCTCCAGATTCTGGATCCGGCGCCAGCACGGTGTGCTCGATAGCCCGGCCCGGTCCGCGATCTCGGCGACCGAAAGGGTCGCATCGCGTTGCAGGCAATCTAGAATCTTGCGGTCTATATGGTCCATGGAAGTGGGTATGTTATTCCGTAAATTTGGCAAACAGTAGCATGAAACGGCTGTTTTTAATAAATAATTAGGATAATACGCAATGTTTTTCTTATATTCTTGGGTTATTTTGGCGCATAACTCAATCAACGAGGATTACCCCCATGTTGCGACGCCTCTTCACCGAACACCCCGCCAGCGTGGATGAAACCTATTTGGAGCATCTGGGCGTCGCGGCGTCTTTCGGCGCGCACATGTTGGCGGCCGGACTCGCCTGTCTCGTCCATGCGCTGTTTCCCTTCCTCTTCGTCAAGACTGGCAGCCTGGCGATCGCGGGTCTCTATGAGCGTATGGTGACGAAACGCCGGCGCCATCCGCCGGGCCGTCTGGCGGCGCGCGGTGAGGGTGCCGCATATCCCGACTACGCGATTTAAGTGTCCGGTCCTTTGGCGGCCTTGAGCAGGGCGTCTAAATCCAGGTGGGTTTCCAGATTCCCAGCCAGGCGGTCGAGTACGGCCTCGATCTCGCTTTCATAGGCTAGGCCGCTGGCTGGGCGTTCCTTGACGCGCGCCAGGAAGGCGTGGCGGAAATCGTCGGCGGCGAAGAGGCCGTGGAGATAACAGCCCATGACCCGCCCGTCGCGCGATACCGCGCCCTCGTTTTTGTCTCCCAGCTTTAGCATCGGCTGTGCGCAACCTAGCCCGCTCGTGTGTCCGTTATGCATGACATAACCGTACACGGCCGCGCCGCTCGCCAGCTCTGTCCCGGATATTTCGTTCAGGGTTTTGCCATCGCTTAATTCGGTTTCGATATTGAGCAGGTTAAGGCCGGGGGTTTCACCCGGCGTGCCCTCGATACCACGCGGATCGCGTATCATAGATCCGAGCATCTGATAGCCCCCGCACAGGCCCAGCACATGCCCGCCCCGGCGCAAGTGGGCGGCGATGTCGATATCCCAGCCCTGGGCGCGCAGATAGGCGAGGTCCGCGATGGTCGCCTTGGATCCCGGCAGAATCACGAGATCGGTATCGCCGGGAATAGCCTCACCCGCGCGCACGAAGGTCACGGCCACATCGGGTTCCGCGATCAAGGGGTCCAGATCGTCGAAATTGGAAATGCGCGATATGACCGGCACCGCGATATGGATCGAGGATCCTGTCTGTGGGTTGGTGTAATTTTCCACCGCGAGCGCGTCTTCGGCGGGCAGACGGCGCGCCTCGTTGAAGAAAGGCACGACACCAAAGCACGACAGGCCGGTTTCGCGCGCGATGATGTCCAGGCCGCCATCGAAGAGCGACACGTCGCCGCGAAACTTATTGACGATGACGCCTTTCAGGCGCGCCCGTTCGCTGGGCGGCAAGAGACTCCAAGTGCCGACGATGCTGGCGATCACGCCGCCGCGCGCGATGTCGCCGATCAAAACCACCGGCAGGACGGCGGCTTGCGCGAAGCCCATGTTGGCGATGTCGCCGGCGCGCAAGTTGACCTCGGCCGGGCTGCCCGCGCCCTCGACCAGAATCAGATCGGCGCCTTGCGAAATGCGTGCGAAACTTTCCAGCACCTTGGGCAACAACTTGGCCTTGAGGGCGCCGTAATCGCGCGCGCTGGCGTTGCCCCAAACCTGGCCCTGCACCACGACCTGCGCCCCGACATCGGTTTGCGGCTTAAGCAGGACCGGGTTCATGTGAATCGAGGGGTCCAGGCCGCAGGCGCGCGCCTGCAAGGCTTGCGCGCGGCCGATCTCGCCGCCCTCCGCCGTCACCGCGGCGTTGTTCGACATGTTTTGCGGCTTGAAAGGGCGCACCTGGAGGCCGCGCCGGGTGAAGGCCCGCGCCAGGCCCGCGACCAGCAACGACTTACCGACGTCGGAGCCGGTGCCCTGCAGCATGAGGGCCGCCGGTATTGCCGGTTTGGGGCATGGACTCATAACCGGGAGTCCGTCATCCCGGACCCCGATCCGGGATCTTTGGCTAATGCAAGTCTTGGCCTAACCGAAGATCCCGGATCGAGTCCGGGATGACGGGACAATGATGCCATGGTTCAGAACTCGATGCCCTTTTGCGCCTTCACGCCGGCACGGAAAGGATGCTTGATCTCGGTCATCTCGGTCACCAGATCGGCGGCCTCGATCAAGGCCGGCTTGGCGTTGCGCCCGGTGACGATGACGTGCAGGTCCTCGGGCTTGTCGTTCAGGTACGCGACCACTTCGTCCAGGGGTAGATAGTCGTAACGCAAGACGATGTTCAACTCGTCGAGCAGGATCATGTCGTAGCGCGGTTCATCGCCCCGGCAGGCTTCGATCATGTCCTTGGCCGCTTGCCACCCGGCTTGGGCCGCGCGAATGTCGCGCGCGCGGTCCTGGGTATCCCAGGTAAAGCCTTCGCCGGAGACGCGCATCTCGACCTGATCGGGAAAACGTTCCAGCACCGGGCGTTCTCCGGTTTGCCACTTGCCTTTCACGAATTGCACCACGCCGATGCGCATGCCGTTGCCGATCGCGCGCATGACCAAGCCGAAGGCGGCGGTGGACTTTCCCTTTCCCTTGCCGGTGTGAACGATCAGCAAACCCTTTTCCTGGGTCTTGGTCGCCAGCATGCGCTCACGCACTTCTTTACGCTTGCGGGCCTTTTCGTTGGCGCGTTCGTTGAGTTCGTCTTCGCTCGTCTCGTTCATAACAATTCCTCCAGACGGCGGCGGGCCGAGTTTATGCGTGGCCGCCAAAGATCGCGCGACTGCGCTTCTAAAAAACGTTCGGCCATTTCCTTAAGCGCCGCCGGATTATTTTCCTTCAGGAAATTACGCACGCTCTCATCCTCAAGGTAGGCCTCATAGACGGCGTCGAAGTGATGATCTTTGACCGCGCCTGTGGTGGCCGCGAAGGCGAAGAGGTAATCCACCGTCGCCGCCATCTCGAAGGCGCCCTTGTAGCCGTGACGCATAACGCCGGCGATCCACTTCGGGTTTACAACACGGGCGCGCACGACGCGCGCGACCTCTTCTTCCAGTGTGCGCACCTTGGGGCTCTCCGGGCGCGAGTGATCGTTGTGATAAACGCTGGGCGCGGCGCCGGAGAGGTGCTTGACGGCGGCGCTCAAGCCCCCTTCGAATTGATAGTAGTCGTCGGAATCCAAGAGATCGTGCTCGCGGTTGTCTTGATTGTGCACCACGGCCTCGACGCCTGAGAGGCGCGCTTCGAACAAACCGTGTTCGGCCTCGCCGCCCGCGCCCGCCCCGTAAGCGTAGCCGCCCCAGGCAAGATAGGCGCGCGCCAGATCGGCGGTAGTGTTCCAACCGCGCTCGTCGATCAAGGCCTGCAGGCCGGCGCCGTAGGCCCCCGGCTTGGAGCCGAACACGCGGTAACCGGCGCGCTTGGAGGCGGTCTTTTCATCCAGTCCATGGGCGGCAAGTTTCGCCGTCTCGGCGCGGACCTGCGCGGCCAGGGGATTGTCGCGCTCGGCCTCGTCCAGGGCCGCCACGGCGCGCACGGCGGAATCGAACAAGTCGATCTGCGCCGGAAAAGCATCGCGGAAAAAACCCGAGACGCGCAGGGTCACATCGACGCGCGGACGGTCGAGCACGGACAGCGGCATGATCTCGAAACCGGTTACCCGGCGCGAGGCCGTTTCCCAGGTCGGGCGCACGCCGATTAGTGCCAGGGCTTGGGCGATATCGTCACCGCCCGTGCGCATATTGGCCGTGCCCCAGGCCGAGAGCGCCAGAGTCTTTGGCCAGGCGCCGTGTTCCTGCCGATGGCGTTCGAGCAAGCGCGCGGCCGAGGTCCAGCCCAGGGTCCAGGCCGCCTGTGTGGGCACCACGCGGGTATCGACGGAATAGAAATTGCGCCCGGTCGGCAGTACATCGAGCTTGCCGCGCGTCGGCGCGCCCGAGGGTCCGGGCTCCACGAAGCGCCCATCCAGGCCGGTCAGAACGCTGGCGATCTCCGCCGCGCCGCAATGGGCCACAGCAGGACGGACGCTTGTGTCTATGGTATGCAGAACCGCACGGGCCGCGTCCCAGTTTTTTTCTGGGTCGGCTTTTGCCGAGACCAGGGCGCTGGCCAGCAGTTCCAACCGCTCCACCGTATCGCCGTTCGTGCGCCAGGGGTCCGTTGAAATCTGCGCCAGCGCCGCCGGGCGCGGGCCGCTCCAAACCTCGCCGAGGATGCAGTCGAGCGGATCGAAGTCGCGGCCGAGTTCGAGATCACGCGCCAGGGCGCGGATGAGGGAGGCGTCGCCGTCCTTCCCCGTGCCGCGCGGCAGGCGGGTCAGGGCGACCAGAAGATCGGTTTCCTGGCCGCCTTGCGGCGAGAGACCGAAGATGTGCAGGCCGTCGCGGATCTGCATCTCCTTCAGTTCGCAAAGATAGTTGTCTAGTTTCGCCAGGGCGCTGTCGGCTTCCTCGCCCTTGGCGATGCCGCAATCCCGATCGAGGCCGGTGCGCTGGGTCAGCTCCAGGATCTCGGCGCGCAGGACCTTGAGTCGGCGCGGGTCGACGCCGCTGGCCTCGTAGTACTCATCGACCAGGCGTTCGAGCTCGGCCAGGGGGCCATAGGACTCGGCGCGGGTCAGGGGCGGGGTCAGGTGATCGAGGATCACTGCTTGCGCGCGGCGCTTGGCCTGGGTGCCTTCGCCGGGGTCGTTGACGATGAAGGGATAGAGGTGCGGCAGGGGTCCCAAGGCGGCCTCGGGAAAGCAGTCCTGCGACAAGGCGACGGCCTTGCCGGGCAGCCATTCCAGATTGCCGTGCTTGCCCATGTGCATAACCGCGTGAACATCCACGGCCTCACGCAGCCAGGCATAGAAGGCCAGGTAGCCGTGGGGCGGAACCAGGGCCGGATCGTGATAGCTGGACTGGGGATCGATGTTATAGCCGCGCGCGGGTTGCAAGCCGAGGACGATCTTGCCCAGGCGAAAAGCGGGAATGGCGAAGTTGCCGCAATCCAATTCGCCGGGGCGGAAAAAGGGATCGCGCTCCGGCGGTCCCCAACGCTCCATGACCGCGTCTTGCACCGCTTGCGGCATGGACCCGAAGAACAATTCGTAGTCGGACCGGGGCAGGGTTTCCTCTATGCGCCGCGCCATGAGGGTCGCATTGGTCGGGCCGTCCAGCAGGCGCGAAATGAGCGCGCCGCCGTCCTTGGGCAAATCGCCGGTCGTATAGCCGGCGTCCTTGAGCGCCTGGAGAACTTTCAGAGTTCCGGCAGGCGTATCTAGACCGACGCCGTTGCCGATACGCCCGTCGCGGTTCGGATAATTGGCCAACACCAGGGCGATCTTGCGATCCCGCGCCGCTGTGTTTTTAAGGCGCAACCAGGACGCCGCCAGCTTGGCTACGAAATCTATGCGGTCGGGCACCGGCGCATAGGCGGCCAGAGAACACTGGGTCGCGGCGTCGAAGCGATCCTCGGTCTTGAAGGAAACCGCGCGCGAAACCATTCGGCCATCGACTTCCGGCAGGGCAATGTTCATGGCCAGATCGCGCGCCGAGAGGCCATTGGAGCCCTCGGCCCAGGCTTCCCGCGTGCCACCGGAAAACACCACCTGGAGGACCGGGCAATCGAGCGTGTCGAAAGGCCCGCCGCGCCGTGTCGCGCCAGGCGCGGAAACCGCGAACCCGGTGGTGTTCAAGACCAAGCCGGGTTTGGCTTGAGTGAAGACGCGCGAAAGCGTGTCGGCCGACACCGGCTCCTTCAAGCTGGAGACATATAACGGCAGGGGATTCACCCCGACCTCTTGCAAGGTCGCGATCAAGGCGTCCATGGCGGCTAGATTTCCGGCCTGCAGGTGCGCGCGGTAGAAGACAACGGCGGCCAGGGGGGCGGTCTCGCGCCACTGCGTGCGCAAGTCTTCAAGCTCCGGCATATCGAGTCCGGGCCAATAAACCCCGGCGCGCAATAAGGAGGCCGGTTCCGCCCACTCGAACTCATGGCCGATCAGGCTGGCGCCATAGGCGAGCAGGTTACGCGCATTGCCCGGCCCACCGTGCACACCGTATTGCCACAGGCGATGGAGCGTGTCGGCGGGCAGGTTGGAAAGCCCGGCCAGTTCCGCATCGGGCTGATCGTCGCCAGGCAGCAGCGCCAGGGCGATGCCGCGCTTGCGGCAGGTTGCGACCAGTTGCTCGACCCCGTAAGGCCAATAGCTGGCTCCGCCCAAGAGGCGCGCGATCACCAGCTTGGCCTCGCCGATGACGCTCTCCATGTAGAGATCGACCGACATGTTGTGGGCGAGCTGCATGGGATTGGCCAGGCGCACGCTCGGGAACTCGGTCCCTAGGGCCGCGCGCGCACCGGCGAGGCAGGCAAGTTCCGTATCGGCGGCGGACAGCACCACGATCTCGCCCGGCGTCTGGCCCAGATCGACCGCCTCGGAGCCGTCCGCGATTCCACCTGGCTGTGCTTGGAGGAGGTGCATGGCGCCGCCGCGTTCCTATTCCGCCAAGGCCGCCGCGATGGCGGGGCGGTCCAGACCGGTTTGGCCGATGACGACCAGACGGGTTTCGCGGACCTCATCCGCGTGCCAGTCGCGATCGAAGTAGTGTTGAACGCGCGGACCCACGCCTTGTAGAACAAGTCGCATGTCCTTGCCGGCGATGGCGGCGAAACCCTTGATGCGCAGGATGTCGTGATCCGCGATCACGGGTGTCAGGCGGGTGAGCAGATCTTCCGGGGCGGCCAGTTCTCCGAGGGAGACGCTGAAGCTTTCGAAATCGTCGTGGTCATGATCCTCCAAACCATCGTGGTGCGAAGGGCGTGCCGCCAGGTCGTCTTCCGCCGCGGCTTCCAGGCCCAGCAAGACATCCGCGCCTATGGCACCGTGACTGCCTTGCACCAGCTTGACCGAGGGCCGCAGGCGGGCACGGACTTCGCCGGCCGCTTGGGACAAACCCGCCTTGTCCAGAAGGTCGATCTTGTTGATCACCACCATGTCGGCGCAGGCAAGCTGATCCTCGAAGACTTCTTCCAAAGGGCTATCGTGATCCAAGGCATCGTCGGCCGCACGCTGCGCCGCCACGGCCTCGACATCGGGCGCGAAGCGGCCGGCGGCCACGGCCTCGGCGTCGATGACGGCGATCACGCCGTCGACCGTGACCCGAGTGCGGATCTCGGGCCAGTTGAACGCCTTGACCAGCGGCTTGGGCAAGGCCAGGCCCGAGGTTTCGATGACAATGTGATCCGGTGGGTCGGGGCGCTCCAGAATCGCCTCCATGGTCGGCACGAAATCGTCCGCTACCGTGCAGCAGATGCAGCCGTTGGCGAGTTCGACCACGTCGCCTTCTTCGCAACCTTCGATCCCGCAGGATTTCAGAATATCCCCATCGACGCCCAGGTCGCCGAACTCGTTGATGATCAAGGCCAGGCGCTTGCCGTTCGCGTTGTCCAACAGGTGACGGATCATGCTGGTCTTGCCGGCGCCCAGAAAGCCGGTGATGACGGTGGCCGGAATTTTCGCGGTCATGGATTATTTGTTCCTGTTGTCTCGGGTGCGCCCTTGAGGGTGAGCGGCAGGCCCGCGGTCATGAGAATAACGGTGCCGGCGGTAGCGGCGAGCGCTTGATGCAGGCGTCCGGCCTCGTCCACGAATTTGCGCGCCAGGGCGTTGGCCGGCACGATGCCTTGGCCGACCTCGTTGGAGACGAAGATGCAGGGGCCGGTAAGGCGTGGCAGGGCTTCCAAGAGACCCGCGACCTCACGAACCGGGTCGCGGTCCGCGCCGAGCAAATTGTTAAGCCATAGGGTCAGGCAATCGACCAGAACCGCGCGGTCCGGGGCACAGGCGTCTTGAAGAGCCGTGGCTAGATCGAGCGGTTCCTCGAGCGTGGTCCAGCGCTCGCCGCGCCGCGCCCGGTGCGCCCTAATCCTGTCCGCCATTTCGCCGTCGCCCGCTTCGGCGGTGGCCAGATAAACGCAGGGGCCGGGCCGTGCTTCAGCCAGGCGCTCGCCGTGGCGGCTCTTTCCCGAGCGCGCGCCGCCGAGGATCAAGGTGACCGCGGGAAGCCTGCTCATGGCGAAAGGGCGGCAAGCAGGCCGGGTGAAACCGGCGCGTCGGGCAGCAGTCCTCCGGCCAGGATTTCGCCTGGAACCGAGATGCGTTCCGCCGGCACCAAAAGGCGCCAGTTCTGCTCGACGGCGATCACGCGCAGCAGGTAATCCTTGCCGGCGGTGCGCGCGCCCAGGATCTTCGCCCCGGCATGGCGGCGCAGAAGCGCGGCCAGAACCTCGGCGCTGCTCGCGGTCCCTGGGCCGACCAGGACCGCGAAGCGGCGCGGGCGTGCGCCCGGCGTAACGCGCGGGAGATCGAGGGACTCGGAGACATTCCCCTGGTTCAGGGTGAGCGCCCCGTGGCGCGGACCGATCAGCAAGCCGGCGACACGCAGCATGCGCCCGAAGTCGCCGCCCGCGTTGGCGCGCAGATCGAGCACAACATCCGTGCCGCCCTCCTTGAGCGCGCGGGTCAGGTCTTGACCGGCCTTGCGGCCAAAGCGGTTGAGGGCAATGAGGCGGCGCCCATCGGGTAACGTCTGGACCGCGCCCAGGGAGGGCAGGGTTTCAACCCAGCGGATGGTGTCCGCGGTTGGACTCGACACGCGCTCAAGACGCGCCCCTTGACCGAGCGTTTCGGCGATCCGCCGCGCGGCGCAGCGCACTTCGCCGCCGCAGGCATGGCGCAGGGCCGCCGCGTCGATCTTGCCGGCGATGGCTTCGGTCCGTGCGATCAGCCGGGCCACGGAATCGCCGGCCGCTACCGGTGCGGCCGCGAAAGAAGCCAGCGCTAGCACCAGCACCAAGCCGGGCCCAAGAAAAAGATATTTGCGGTTGGTCACGCGCACCATCGCTGGCCGAACGCCAAAGCCCGCCGCCGCTCCCAAGTGGGGGCGGCGGGCCTCGGGCAGTTCGGTCTTCCTAGTGGCAGTAGTTGCGCGCGCCGGCCATGGTGGCGCCCCAGGGCCCTTGGCCGACGCCATCGATCATGCGGGCGACACGCCGGGCAGCCACGTCGATCACCGCGACTTGGTTGGCGGTGCTGAGCGCGACGTAAAGCTTGCCGCCGCCGGGCGTGACCACGCCGGTCTCGGGCGTGCCAGGCAGGGCGATCTCGCCTACCACCGCCAAGGCGGTCAGATCGATCACGAGGGCCTTGTCTTCGCCGCGGCTGATGACGAAGGCCGTGGTCGAACCGTTGTCCGTATTGACGCCGGTCATATCGGCGGCGCCGGGCAGGGTGGCGATCACGTCTTGGGTTTTTGTGTCGATGATGGAGATCGTCTGGTCGCCGTTGTTGGGCACGATCATAAGGCGCCCGTCGGCGGTTGAGTAGGCGCGCCAGGGCAATTCGCCCAGGGTCACGTCCTTGATCTTCTTGCCCGCTTCCAGGTCGATCACCGCCAGGGTATTGCCCTCGCCGTGGGCGGCGAAGCCGAGGCGTCCGTCCGGCGTGGCCGTGACGTTGATGATGCCCTGATACTCGGCGTCCGTTCCCCGGTCCTTGGCGGCCAGCGCGGTCGCTTCCGAGACCGGAATTTCGTCCATCACCCGACCCTGGGCGACATCGACCACGCTGATGTGATCGGCGCCCAAATTAGCGACGAAGAGGCGCTTGCCGTCGGGGCTGAAGGTCAGATTGTGGGGGGCGAAGAGGCCGTCCACTCGCGCCACCTCGCGCGCCGTGGCGAGCGAGACCAGCGACAACGTGCCGGCGCCGATATTGCCAACCGCCAGTAGCGTGCCGTCGGCGTTCAATTCCATGTGCTCCGGCTCGACACCCAGGGTCAGGGTCGCGGCCGGTTTCCAGGTATCGAGGTCGATGATGGTGATGGTGTTGTCGGCGGTGTTGCTGGCCACGATCCGGTGCGTTTCCGTCGAGATCGCGACCTGATGCGGGACCTGTCCGACCGGGATGGTGGCGACGACCGCATCGCGCGCGGTATCGATCACCGCGATATCGCCCGAACCTCTATTGGGCACGAAAAGATACCGGCCCGCCGCGTCGTGCGCGCTGAGGCTGGGTGCGGTGGCGGCTAAAACGCCGATTAGCGCGGCGAAGACGCCAAGCGTCATGGATGCGCGGCGAAGGAATGAAAGCTGTCGCGGCCTGGTCGTGTGAGACATGGGTGTCCTCCGTATGCGGGCTCTTTTACCCATGCCATCGCGGATCGGGGCGGTCTTGTCCAGAAGCGGCAATCCCTTATCCCCCTAGCGCCGGGTCCCCGACCGGCGGTCTCCGCTTTGGCGGTCTTGCGGCGGCAGGTCTCCTGGCTCACGGAAATTTGTGCGTCCCCTTGCCTTCCCAGGGGCATCCGCTTGCGCGGGTGCCGGCCAGTGGCATAACCAACGGGCACGCACTTTCCGCTTACAGTTGCGGGGGCAGCCAAGGCTTTGGCCAGCGCGTCCAAGTTAGTGGTTCGCGCCGCCGCACCTTATTCCCTTTTCATCCCCAAACGGGGAGCCGTCGCTTGCGTTCACACTAAGCCAGCCGCGCGCTGCCGCGCAAGTCCAGCTACGCGCTGCCGCACAAGTCCAGCCGCGCGCTGCCGCACAAGGGGAGCGCGGGGCGCTGGGGAATCGTGTAAGCTCGCGCCCTCGTCCGCCATCGTCCGCCCTGGGATTAGCCCGAACATGCCCGAGAGCGAAAACGCCGCGAGGCACGCGCCGCGCGCGCGCAAGCCGTCCATGGCGATCCTGATCGCGCTCAGCGCCATCGGTCCCATGGCGCTGAATATTTTCATTCCCTCCATGCCGGGCCTGCAGGCGACCTTCGCGGTATCCTACGCCACGGCGCAGCTTACCCTGACGCTCTATCTAATCGGCACGGCGGTGTGTCAGCTTTTCTACGGTCCCCTGTCCGACCGCTACGGCCGCCGCCCGGTGGTCATCGCCGGCCAGGGAATATTCGTGATCGCCAGCCTGGCGGCGGCTCTGGCGCCGAACATTGAATTTCTGATCGCCGCCCGCGGGCTGCAGGCGGTCGGCGGCGCGGCGGGTATCGTGATCTCTCGCGCCATCGTGCGCGACCTTTATGGGCGCGAGGAATCGGCCAGCGTGCTCGGCTACCTGACCATGGCTTGGGTCTTGGCGCCCATGCTCGCCCCCACCCTGGGCGGCTATCTCGACGGGCTGGGCGGTTGGGCGTTGAGCTTCTTTTTCCTCGCCGGGGCCGGGGCGCTGGTGTGGTTGGCCGCCATGGCTTTGCTGCACGAGACCCATGGCGCGCGGGTGGAGACGCCCATTCTCACCGGCTTGACCGCCAGTTTTGGCGGCTTGCTCGCGAAGCCGAAGTTCGTCGCCTATACCATGATCCTGGCTTCCTCCAGCAGTGTGTTCTTCTCATTTTTGGCCGGCGCGCCCTACATCTCGGTGACTCTCTTGGGTCTCACGCCGCTCGATTACGGCCTGTGGTTCATTCTGGTTTCCTGCGGCTACATGGCGGGCAATGGACTTTCCGGCCGCTATTCCGTGCGCTTTGGCATCGACCGCATGATCGGTTTCGGGGCCGGCGTATGTTTTGCCGGCTGCGCGATCAGCCTGCTCGCGTTTAGCCTCGGCGCTCTCTCGGCGGCCGCGCTTTTCCTGCCCATGACCCTGGTCGCGCTGGGCAACGGCCTGACCCTGCCCAACGGCATCGCCGGGGCCATGAGCATCGACCCCGCGCGCGCCGGCACCGCCGCCGGCTTGGCCGGTTTCCTACAGATGGGCCTGGGCGCCTTGATCTCGCAGTCGGTCGGCCTGGTGCAGGCGGTGACCCCCTGGGCGGCGCTCTACGTCATGCTCGCCAGCGCCACCCTCGGCCTGGCCATGTATCTTTGGCTGCTGGCCAGTGGGGTGGCGCGGCCAGGGCCGCCGTGACGGGGGCGGCTTTTCGATGGTCCGTGCACTCAAGGCCCCTTGACATGGCGCCCAAATATGATAATGATATCATATTCATTAGCCGGTGAGCCCATGGTACTTCTCGATGGTCCGGAAAGTTATGAAGCCTTCAATTTCGGGCAAGCCCTGCTTTTTGAAGCAAAAAATCAGCGCAAGCGCGACCGGACTCAGGCGGACATCTTCAATGCCGGCTGCAGCCTGCTTAATCGCGCTTCGCTGGCATCGCTGAAAGTCTCCGACATCTGCCGCGAGGCCGGGGTCGCCCACGGCACGTTTTATATCTATTTCACGAACCGCCAGGCGTTTGTCGCCAGCCTGCTGCTTCGTTTCGTCGACTATCTTCAAGCGGTCATGCGTGGGGCGCCGAAATCGGCGGAAGCGGACACGGTGCGCACCGCGACCGATGCGTATTATCGCTTGTTTGAGCAAAACGCGGGCCTGATGAAATGCCTGGTTAAACACCTGGAAGAATTTCCCAGCTGTCTGGAGGCTTTTCAGAAGCTCAATCGGGAATGGGCGGCAAGGGTTGTTGCCTCGACGGAACGAAAACTGGCCCAATCGGGTAGGGCCGGTAAAATTTCGCGCGACGAACTTTTCCGGCGCGCCTATGCGCTTGGCGGCATGGTGGACCAGTATCTCACGGCCCTTCTGCTAAACCACGATCCATCGCTGAACCGCATCTCTCAAGATAAAGAGGCCGCGATCGAAACGCTCTCGCTTATCTGGAAACGGGGCATGGCCGTATGACGATCGTAAGGGATGCGGTGTCTATGACTCCGCTTGAACTGTTTCCCCATCAACAGGCGGCATGGGATGTGCAACGAGAATATGTCAGCCGGAACTCTGACTTTTTCAGGGCGCTATGGAACGGAAAAACACCGCCGCGCGATCTGCGCGATCTTGCCGGGCTGCCCTTATCGGATAAATCCCAGCTAAGGATTTCGCAGGAGCGTCACCCGCCCTTCGGTAATTATCTGGGGGCGGCGCGCGAAAAAGTAAATCGTCTGCATCGCACCTCGGGCACCACCGGGCAGGCCATGAACCTGGGGCTTTCCGCGCGCGACTGCGAGATTACCGAAATCGTCGGCGGGCGGTGTCAAACCGCGGCCGGACTTGGTCCGGGACACACGGTGGTTCATTGCCTCAATTATCGGATGTGGATGGGCGGAGTTACCGATCACATGACCCTGGAGCGGACCGGTGCGACGGTGGTTCCTTTTGGCGTCGGTGGCACCAAGCTTTTGATCCAAACCATTCGCGAAATCGGGGCCAATGCCATTTCCTGCACGCCCTCTTATCCAGCGGTTCTCGAGCGTGTTTTGCGGGAACACTTTCCCGGCCTGCGCCCCACGGACCTTGGCTTGAAGCTTGGCTTGTTCGGCGGCGAACCCGGTCTTGACGATCCCACCCTGCGGCAAAGGATCCGGGAAACCTGGGCCATGGAACCGCGCAACGCCAATTACGGCGTTTCCGACGTCTTTTGTAATTTCGCCGCCCAGTGCGCGCACGACACCCGATTGCATTTCCTGGCCGGCGACGTCTTGTATCCCGAGCTGATCGACGCCGGAACCGAAGCCGCGATTCCCGTCGCCGCCGGGCAAAAGGGAGAGTTGGTCCTGACCCATCTCGCCCGCGATTGCCAGCCTTTGGTGCGCTTTCGTACCGGCGATATTATCGCGGTTGACGAGACCGAGCCGTGCGAATGCGGGCGCGCCAGCATGCGCTTTCGCGTTGTCGGGCGCGGCGACGACATGGTCGTGGTGCGCGGTCTCAATCTGTTTCCAACCATGGTGGCGGCGGTCATCAACGAGTTTAAGGAATTGTCCGGAGATTACCGCATCGTTCTCGACCGCCCGCCGCCTTACGATTTCCTGCCCGTGCACGTGGAACTGGCGCGCGGGCAAGCCGCCGGGAGCGGACAAGCCGCCGGGGGCGGGATAGGTTCCTTTGTCGAACAGGCGATCAAATCGAAACTCGGCGCGACGGCGCGCGTCACCGTCTTGCCGGAGGCGAGCCTTCCGGTCACGGAAGGTAAAACAATACGTGTTGCGAGGACGTACAAATGACGACATTCGGATACGAGACCGTAACCAGCGCGGTCAATGAAAACGCAGTCCGGACCATCGCCTTGAACCGGCCCGAATGCCTGAACGCCATGAACCGGCAATTGATCGACGATGTCGCCCACGCTTTCGACGACGCGAACGCGGATCGCGCGACCCGGGTCATTCTCTTTACCGGGACCGGCCGGGCCTTTTGCGCCGGCGACGACCGCCGCGAGCATGTTCACCCTGAAAACGAAACCCAGGCGCGCGATCTGGTGGATGCGATCCAGCGGGCGACACGATCGATCGTTCTGGGAACCAAGCCGGTTGTCGGTGCCATAAATGGCTGGGCCGTGGGCGGCGGATTCGAATGGGCGATCAACTGCGATTTTCCGATCTGGGGGCAAGGCGCCAAGGGTTTCTTCCCCGAAGTGTCCCTTAATCTGTTCGTGACCGGCGCCGTCACCTCGCTTCTGCCCGCCTTGGTCGGATTGAACAAGGCGCGGGAAATGTTGTTCCTGGGAGACCGCTACTCGGCCGCCGAGCTGCTGGAAATGGGTCTGGCCTGGCGTGTCGTGCGCGACGACGCCTTGATGGGGGAGGCGCATAAGGTGGCGAACCGCTTGAGCGAACTGCCCGCGCTTTCCGTGCGCGCTATGAAACGGGCGTTGAACAGATCGGCGTCAAGCGATCTGAATTTAGCGCTTCATCTGGAAACGGAGGCAACCATCGCCGGTTTCCTCGACCCGGAAACAACCCAACGGCTCAAGCAATTTTAGCGGGCTGAGCGGCGATCCAGACTTCGCGTGTTTGAGAATCGCTAGGAAAGATGGTGCCGCCTGGGTGACTCGAACACCCGACCCCCGCATTACGAATGACTGGGGCTGGCGACTAAACTAATTGTTCTTAAACGGTTTTCCGATGCGCCCTTCCCACGTAACAAGGATGAGGCGGTGGCGATCATGACTGGTGGAACTCTTACTTAAGGTCCACTCCTTCGATTTCGACGTACCATCTCGCGGCGTCCTTCAGGCCTTTTTGCTGCGCGCTTGTGAATCTTTTGGCCTCCGCTTTTCGCCAGACCTCTCCATGATACGGGTTGTCAGGCTGCTCGGGTTTGTCTTTGATCGGATCATAACCGACCATCAATTCGAGGGCGCGGATTTCCGCCGCTGAAAATGAGACTGCACCTTGGAAGACGGGGGTCGTAACATATTCTGTCGGATCAACACCTCCGTTGATCATAAGTGCCTCGATATCGACTGACATGCCATCTTTCAGACCCGTGGACTTATTGTACAGGCCTTTGGATATTCGGCGACGTCGTTCACCACCATTTTCATCCCACACGATCTGCTGAATTGGTACGCGTCGGATTATTGTGTCTGCGTCGTCTATTTCGTCTTCGTTGTAGGGTTCTACCGTCAACTGCCATCAGCCTTCGGCTTGCTCCAATAATTCATTTCTGTCGGCCGCCAGCTTGGACACCCACTCCGAAAGCTCGGAAAAATCGGTCTGAATTTCGATTTCCTCTTCCTCGTCCGTCAGTAGATCGGCCCGGTAGGCAAGAACATTGTAGGGGCCCAAGACATCGATCTCGAGATCAAATTCGTTCATATGCCATTCAAGGCGAATTGTGCCGTCCGGCATAGGGACCAATTGAGGTGCAGGAAGCGTATTGATGCAAAGGCGTTCTATTAGGTTCGCAGCGAATTGAGCGCAATTGAACGAAACCGGCGCGCCGGCATACCCATCCCACCCTCTTGGAAGTGAGGTGAGTTCATCAAAACGGTCCTCGAGTTCCTTAACCCAGGCTGATCTCGTGTTTGCGACGCGAACCCGAACGCGGCGCACGCTCAACGAAGATACCGCGTCGTCACTCTCGCGATAGTTCGGAATCTCGTCCTGGAAGGCTGTGCTGAAAGCCAGTTGTGCGTTCATTCTACTCTCCCCCAAATCCTTTGAGCTTTATCGGTCGTAATCTCTCCAAAGCGCGTAACAATGGCATCTCTGCCAGTCGCGAGAAACTTCATCGCCGATTCAAGATCGTTGCCCGAAGGTTTCCCCTTGAAGGCCAAAGACAATCTGAATGCCCGTTGCTTTCCATCTGCTTCGAAAACGGATTGAATTTGATGATTGAGGCGAGCGAATGGCTTGCCGTCGCCGCCCAATATGACCTCATTGAAACTCGTGTTTAGGGCTTCAACGTCAAAGGCTCCGACATTCCACAATTCAAACCATTCACCCGCTTGGGAGAACTTCTCAACCGGAATGATGTTGATGTATGCGACCTCGGCCTGATTGATATCCATTTGGTATGCGAAGTCTGAAGCGAAGTGGTTGGCGAGCTTTGTCACGTTGGCTTCGAACGCTTCAGCCAGCCCTTCGAAGCGCGGGTAGGATTGGGTGTTCGGTTGCCTTCGCCAGTTTGTGATAAACCGATCCGGCTGAAACTGGACCAAGTGGTTATCGTCTTCCGAGATGAACCAAAGCCGACTTCCCGTCGGCGCAGCGCCAATATGTATTTTCGGACCAGCTTGGATATTTGCACCGCCGAAGGTCTCAAACTGCGGTTCGAGGATTGGGTATTCCTCAACCTTGGGAAACTCCGCCTCGAAGATGTCCCACACCTTCATAGAATAGACCGACGCATATGCTGGAACCGGCGCAAACTGCACGCCAAGCACGACCTCATCCAAAGGCGGGTCGGTAAAATCTGGAAGATGGTCTGGCCGCTGCATCAAGTACCTCTTGCTAAACGTTGTAGCCAAGGCAGATTCACGTGGCTAGAGATATCTGCCATTTTTTAGCAAAATTTCTTGACTCTTGCATAAATATGAGTCCTCGGGGCTTACCCGACAAGATGCAGAGAGTGGGAACTGAGAGGAGAATGGTGCCGCCTGGGTGACTCGAACACCCGACCCCCGCATTACGAATGCGATGCTCTACCAACTGAGCTAAGGCGGCGTATTTTCACGTTTCTCGGTGCGCGTTTCTCGGGGTCGGTGAGGTTAGCTTGCAGGCTTTAACATTCCGACCCGGCACACCTGAACTGGCGCAACCTAATCGCGGGGGCGGGCTCTCGTCAACGGCGCAGGCGAACTAGACGGCTCAGGGCGCGGGCGGCTTGGGCAGGGCGGGCGCGGGCTCGGCGTCGAAGCCGGCGTCGATCACGGCCTCGCCGCCGTCATCGTCCCGCGTGCCGTCATGGGTGAGGGCGGGCGCCACCTGGGGCGGGGTTCGCCAGGCCAGGGAATCGAAGCTTTCGCAGGCCCCGCAGCGCGCGCTCCACACCGCCGATACGGCGCCGCAGGAGGCGCAGACCCAGGCCGGGTCCTTGGGCGCCCCGGCGGAGCGGGTCAGCCATTCGCGGCCCAGGGCGGTGTCGCCGTTTTCCTGTTCTTCCAGCTCGGCCATGAGGCGGCAGACGGAATCGCTGGGCGCGCCCTCCAGGCCGTCCGGCCCGGCCGCCGCCTTGATGTGGCGCCGCGCCTCGCCCCACAGCCGCGCTTCCAGGGCGGCGCGGGCCAGGACCAGATGGCTTTCCGGGTGATCTGGCCGCTTGCCGGTCAAGTGGCTCAGGCGTTTCAGGCGCTCGATGCCATCTTTGCCGGTGCTCTCGCCGCCGGCTTGGGGGGCGATATTCTGGGTTTCGAGATAGAGCGCCGCGAGTTCGGGATGCGGTCCCGCCGCCCAGGCCCGCTCCAGCACCTTGGCGGCCTTGCGCTTTTGCCCGGCCGCGATCTGGAGTTCCGCCAGCAGGGCCGCGCCCGGGATCAGGCCGGGGGCCAGCTTGTTAGCCTCGCGCGCGTGGGACAAGGCGGCCGAATCATCGCCTTTCAGGCGCGCCGCCTGGGCCCGCTCCAAGATGATGACCGCGCGCTTGCGGGCCGCTTCGGGTGCCGGCAGGGTCTTGGCCTTGGCGGCCTGGAGCAAGGTGCGCTCCGCCGTATCCAGATCGCCGCAGCGCTCGCTCAAATCGAACAGCGAGGTCAGAACCCAGGGCGTGCGCGGGCGGATCGCGTGGGCCTGGCGCACGTAGTCCAGGGCCTGTTGCATCTCGCCCTCTCGCAGGGCCTGGGTCAGGAGGCCGCGCAACCCCAAAAAGCGGGTCTCGGGATCCTCCATCATGGCGGTGAAGTAGCGCTTGGCGGCTTCCTCGTCGCCATTGAGTTGCGCGGCTTGGGCCGAAAGCAGCATGGTCAGGGGCGGCTCTTCCAGCAGCGCGTCGGCGCGCCGGGCGTGTTGCGCGGCCTCGTCCGCCTCGCCGGCGGCGACCGCGACCATGCCTTGGGTGAGCGCCTTGTAACCGCGCTTGCGCTTGCTGGCCTGCAGGCTTTGTCCCATGCCCCGGGGCGCGCGGCGTAGGAATCGCCAGGCGCGGTAGGAGAAGGCCGAGAGCCCGGCGATCAAAACCACGGCGGCCAGAAGAATTCCGGCCGAGGTTTCGATCCGGTAGCCCAGCCAATCGACGGAAACTTCGCCCGGCCGCTCGGCCAGCCAATAGGCGATGGCGACCAGGGCCGTCAGCTTGAGCGCGAACCAGAGAACCCGGATCATGGTCTTCGATCCCTACGCCTAGCCCGCGACGCGCCCGGCGGCGAGCAGCGCGCCCAGGCGCTCGAGGGCGGCTTGGAGGGTGAGCCGGGCCTGCGCTTCTTGACGCCAGGGCGCGGCGGCGTCGGCGGCCGGGCCGCTTAAACTATCGAGCTCGCGCAGGGCCGAAGCCAGATCCCCGGCCTCCGCCTGCGCCTCGGCGCGGGCCACGACGGCTTCCGCGCTATCGCCTTCGACCGGGCCCAGGGGGCGCACCGATACCAGACTCGACAAGCGCCGCAGGGCGTTGGCGAGGAGCCCCTCGCCCTGACCGCCGTGGGATTGCGCGATAACCGCGCGGGCCACGGCCGGGAACGCCGCCTGAAGCGACTCGAGACTGGGCGCGCCGCCGGCGGCATAGGGGCGCAAGGGTGCCAGCGCTTCGCGCACAGTGGCGCCGTTGGCACCCTGGGCTTCGGCGTTAAGCGATTCGAGTGTGTTCAAGGCGGTCTCGAAGGGTTCCGCCCCACGCAGGGCGTCGCGCATTTGCAGGACCGCCAGGGTCATGGCCGCCTGGCCGCCGCTGGGCCCGCGGGATTCGGCCAGGGCCGTGAGCTCCGCCCGCAAGGCGGCGAGGTCGCGGCCGGTGTTCTTGTCGCGCGCTTCGACGCGCGCCAAGGCGGCCCCAAGCTGCTCTGAATCCCCACTGGCGCGCGCGATCCGGTCCAGGGATTCCAGCCGCGCGGCCAGGCTGGTTAGCTCGCGGCGCAACTTGGCGGTCTCGGCCCGGGCCTCGCCCAGCTCCGCCGTCCCGCCGGTGCCGGCCGGCCGTGCCGCGATCTCGGCCAGGCGTCCTTCCAAGGTCTCGATCCGCGCCAGCGCCGGGTTATCGTCCTGGGTTCGCGATATCTCGGCGTCGAGTTCGGCCAGATCGAGTTCCAAGTCGTCGATCCGCGCCGCGTCCGAATCCCCACCCGGCGTGGCGGGAAGATACGGCATCCAGGCTTCGCGGGTCAGGACCGCGGTCCCCGCCCCAATCGCGAACAGGAAAGCCGCGATTAGGAACGCGCCGGTAAAGGAGCCGCCCCGCGACGCCCGGTTTGGCGGGTTGTGATCCCCGGCGTTCCCGGCGTGGTCCGCCATGGGGGGCTGTGGGCTCTCCGGGCCGGCCTGCTTGCCGCCGCTCTTGGGTATCCAGCGCGAGGGCGCCGCTGCTTGGGGATCGGCCGCCGCTTCGCCCTGGTCTTCGGGTGCGGGGCCGTCTTTGAGTACGGAGTCGTCTTCGGGCGCGGGGCCGCTCTCGGGTGCGTGGTCGCTGGCCGCGAGCGTGCCGCCGTCGATATCGATCTGATGGGCCTCGGCCGCGGCCTGGATTTGGCCGTGCCGCGAGGCCGGGATCGAGGCCCGCTCGCGCCAGCCCTGGACCGTGCTGACCGCGACATCGAGCTTGCTCGCCATGGGCCGGATGCCGCCGAATTTGGCGATGATTCGGTGCGCCGCCGGTTCCGCGCCTGGCGCGTCGTCCTTATCTTGGGGATTATCTTGTTCGGGCATCGTCCTCTCCACCGTGGCGGTCTCCACGACGTCGATACAGTCGAGCAGCGCGTCCTGGCTGGGCCGCGCGGCGATCCGTACGTTCCGCCAGGGTAGTACGCGCAGCTTGCGCGCCACCGCCGTGCTTAGACATACCGCGTCGAGCGCCGCGCAAGCCACTGCTAATTCCGCCTGTTGTGCTAATTTCACGAAGGTCTGAGCGGTTCGGGGTGAGAAAAATGTCACTGCGTCGATCTTGCCCGCCGACAGGGCCGTACGTGTCGCCTGGGACAGGTCGCTCGCCGTGTGGGCCTGATAGAGAACCACGCGGCGCAGGGTGAAACCGGCGCCTTCAAGCCGTTCCTTTAAATCGCCTGCGAGACGGCTTCCGGCGCCATGATAAAGCGCCCCATCCCCGGGCTCCAGGCGGGCGGCGGCAAGGCGCGCCAGGTCCTCGACATCGCCGGATGCGCTGGCGACCTGCGTGAACCCGGCGTCGCGCGCGACCTGGGCGCTGGCGTCGCCGACGGCGAAAACCGGCAAATCGCGCCTTTGGCTGAGGCGCGCGAAGGCGCGGACCCCGTTGGCGCTGGTGAACAGGATCGCTTGGACGCCGTCCAGGTCGAGGGGGCTCGGCACGCCGGCGGCCGGTTCTATACGCAGCAGCGGTTCCAGAAGGGACTCATGGCCGCGCGCGCGCAGGGCCGCCGCCAAGGCGTGCGCGTCTTCCTCGGGCCTGGTGATGAGAACCCGCATGGGCGCTAGTAGGCTGAAAGGGCGTCGAAGAAAGCCGGGCCGGCGGCGGCGCGCAATTCCTCACCGGCCTCGCGCCCCAGGCGTTCGGCCTCCGCCGCCGGGCCCTCGCGCGTGGCGCGGTGGGCCTGGGTTCCATCGGGCAGGCAAATCAGCGTGCGCAGATGAAGCCCGGTGCCGTCCGCGTTCCATTCCGCCAGGGCCGCGATCGGCGTGCGGCAAGATCCGTCCAGGGTTTTCAGGCACGCCCGCTCCGCCGCCACCCGGCGTTCGGATATTGAGTCGTTGAGGGAATCAATCCAGGCCCTCGCGCGCGCGTCGTCCAGGCGGGTTTCGATCCCGATGGCGCCCTGGGCCACGGCCGGCAACATGATCTCCGGCGGCAAGATCGCGGCCGCCTTCTCCGCCATCCCCAGGCGTTTGAGTCCGGCCAGCGCCAGTAAGGTCGCGCCGACCTGGCCCTCGGCCAATTTGCGCAAGCGGGTCTGGACGTTGCCGCGCAGGGGCACGACCTTGAGGTCGGGGCGCGTCAGAAGCACCTGGGCCTGACGGCGCAAGGACGCGGTGCCGACCACGGTGCCGGGCGGCAAGCTGGCGAGGGTCTGGCCGGGGGCGCAAAACAAGGCGTCGCGCGGATCTTCGCGCGGTAGGATCGCGGCCATGCCGAGGCCGTCCCGGTGCCAGGTCGGCACGTCCTTCATAGAATGCACGGCGGCGTCGATGCGCCGGTCCAGCAGCGCGTCCTCGATTTCCTTGGTGAAGAGGCCCTTGCCCCCGGCTTCGGCCAGGGTGCGGTCCTGGATGCGGTCTCCGGTGGTCTTTATGGTCACGATCTCGACCGCGCCCTCGGGCGCCAAGCCGTCGTGGGCGGCGCCCAGACGCCGCCGCACTTCGTGCGCTTGCGCGAGGGCGAGTGGGCTGCCCCGCGTGCCGAGGCGCAAAAGGGTGTTCGAGGCCATGACGGGCAAGATTTACGGGCTGCTCCCAAGCGGCGCAAGGTCTTGACCGCTTATACCAAGAGATTACTGTCCGGCACCATGAAGGTCCTTGGAATCGAGACGTCGTGCGATGAAACCGCCGCCGCGGTGGTGAGCGCGGACGCCGCGATATTGAGCAATCTGGTTTTCTCTCAGCTCGACGAACATCGCCCCTATGGCGGCGTGGTGCCGGAGATCGCGGCCCGCAGCCACCTCGAACATTTGCATGGCTTGATACGGGGCGCGCTGGAGGAAGCGGGAGTCGGCTTCGACGATATCGACGGCATCGCGGCGACCGCCGGGCCCGGCCTGATCGGCGGCGTCTTCGTCGGCGTCATGACGGCCAAGGCCATGGCGGCGGCGCGGGGCCTGCCGTTCATCGCGGTCAATCATCTGGAAGGCCACGCCCTGACCGTGCGCCTGACCGGCGAGGCCGGGTTTCCCTTTCTGCTGCTGCTGGTATCCGGCGGCCATTGCCAGCTTGCCGCCGTCGAGGGCGTCGGCGCCTACCGGCACCTGGGCGGCACCATCGACGACGCCGCCGGGGAATGCTTCGACAAGACGGCAAAACTGCTAGAGCTTGGCTACCCCGGCGGACCGGCGCTTGAGGTGGCCGCGCGAGGTGGCGACGGCGCGCGCTTCGCCCTGCCCCGGCCCATGATGGGCCGCGACACGCTGGATTTTTCCTTCTCCGGTCTCAAGACCGCCGTGCGCCATAAGGTCGCCGCGCTATCTCAGCCTCTGGCGGCGCAAGATATTCGCGACATGGCGGCCTCGTTCCAGACCGCCGTCGCCGATGTTCTGGCTGACAGATGCGCGCGCGGCTTGGCGCGGTTTCAAGATACCTATGGCCAGGCGGGCCCCTTGGTCGTCGCCGGCGGTGTCGCCGCCAATGCCTACTTGCGCGAACGCCTGGACCGGGTCGCGGGCGCCGCCGGCACCGCCTTGATCGCACCGCCGCCCAGGCTGTGCACCGACAACGCGGCCATGATCGCCTGGGCCGGGTTGGAACGCCTGCGCCTCGGCCTGACGGATGGCTTCGACTTCGCGCCGCGTCCGCGCTGGCCGCTGGAAGAGGTGCGCGCGCCCCTGCGCGGCGCGATGTAGAGGTGAAAACGAAAACAATCGGCGTTCTCGGCGCCGGGGCCTGGGGCACGGCCCTGGCCATGGCGGCGCGCCGCGCCGGGTGCGATGTCGTCATTTGGGCGCGCGATCCGGCGCTCGCCGCGCGGCTGAATGACGAACACGTCAACCGCGACTATTTGCCCGGCATCGCCCTCGACCCGGCCATTCGCGCGACCGGCGATCTGGCCGAAGCGGCGCGATGCGATGCCATGCTTGTCGTGGTCCCGGCGCAGCATCTGCGTTGGATCGGCGAGAAATTGGCGCCGCTGGTGGCCGGCGGAACCGACGCGCCGCCACTGGTCATCTGCGCCAAGGGCATAGAACTAGGCACCGGCGCCTTGATGAGCGAAGTCCTGGCGGAAGTTTTGCCGGGGCGGGTTCTGGCCGTGCTCTCCGGCCCGACCTTCGCGGCCGAGGTGGCGCGCGGCCAGCCCAGCGCATTTACCCTGGCGGCGGAAAATGCCGATACCGGCGCCGCGCTCGCCGCCATGCTGGGCAGCGAGACCTTCCGCCCCTATCGGTCGCGGGACGTGGTGGGCGCGCAGATCGGCGGTGCGGTGAAGAACGTCATCGCCATCGCCTGCGGCGTCGTGTCGGGGCGCGCCCTGGGCGATAACGCGCGCGCCGCCCTGATCACGCGCGGCTTGGCGGAGGTTATCCGCCTGGGCGTGGCGCTGGGAGGGCGGCCAGAAACCTTGATGGGATTATCCGGCCTGGGCGATCTAACGCTGACCTGCACCAGCCAGCAGTCGCGCAACTTTTCCCTCGGCGCCGCGCTCGGGGCCGGCGAAAGCCTGGACGCGCTTCTCTCGCCCCGCCGCTCGGTCGTGGAGGGTGTGTTTTCCGCCGCCGCCGTGGCGCGACTGGCGGCGGGCCATGGAATCGAGATGCCGATCACGCAAGCGGTCGACGATATTCTCAATCGCGGCGCCGATATCGAGGAAACCATTCGAGGCTTGCTCGCGCGGCCCTTCACGGCCGAAACTCCCTAAGACCAACCTTATAATCCCCCATCCCCCGACCAGGAGAGCGCCGATGCATTTCGCGATCGTATGTTTGGACAAGCCGGACCATGGCGCCGTCAGGGCGGAAAACCGTCCCGCCCACATTGAACATTTGAAGGTCTACGAGGCCCATATTCTGGTCGCCGGACCGCTGCTCGGCAACGACGGACAGAGCCCGGTCGGAAGCTTGCTGATCATGGACTTCGGCGATCTTGAAGCCGCTAAAAATTTCGCCAACGGCGATCCCTACAACAAGGCTGGCCTGTTCGGAAGCGTCGACATTCGCCCCTGGCGCAAGGTGATTCCGGCGAGCTAGAGCCACCGAACTAGCGCTACCGAACTGACGCCCCGCGGCTGGGCGGTTAACGCCGGCCCCCGGCCAGTTGCGACGATTCGGGGTGGGCGCGCAGACGGGCCATGGCCCAAACCCCCAGGAAGGGGCCGATGGCCAAGGGCGTGAAGGCCCAGCGCCAGCCCAAGGCGTCGATCCAAAGCGGCATCAAGTGTATGGTGATGAGGGTCAGGGTGAAGCCCATGGCGGTCTGAATCGTCAACATGGTGCCGACCAGGAAGCGGTTCGACAGCTCGGCGATCGAGGCCGAGAATTGCGCCGAATCGGCGACCACGCTAATCCCCCATATCAGGCAGATCGCGGTCAACAGCCAGGGTGGGCCGCCGAAAAAGAAGCCGACCGTGGCCGCGCAAACACCCGAGACCGACATGGCCAGCATGGTCAGCGTCGTGCGCCCCAGGCGATCCGCGAAGATACCCCCGGCCAGGCAGCCAAACGCGCCGATGCCGACCGTGGCGAAGGTCGCCAGCTTAGCGGCCGGGCCGGCGGTCTCCGGCGCCAGGTTGAGGGCGAAACTGGCGTGCAGAAAAACACCGACCCAGGCCCACATGGCGTAGAGTTCCCACATATGGCCGAGGTAGCCCAGGTTGGCCAGGCGGACCGGCTTGATCTTCCAGGCCCAGAGCACGAAGCCGGGCCGGAAAGGCGGCGCCGCCTGGACGTTCGGGCCCAGGCGCAAAGCCATGATGCCCAAGCCGCCGGCCAGGGCCGAAAACGAGGCCGCGGCCAGGGTCAGGCGCCAGTCGATACCGCCGAGGGCGCTGAAGAGATGCGGCGTGGCGGACCCGAGAGTCAGGCCCCCGACCAGCAGGCCAACCAGAAGCCCCATGTCGCCGCCGGCGCCGGTGCGCGCCCATGTCGCCGCTATTTTCATGCCGACCGGATAGACCCCGGCCATGCAGACGCCGGTCGTGAAGCGTAAGCCCACGACCCACGGGGACGTCGGCTCCACCAGCAGGAGCGCGCCATTGGCCGCCGAGGCGATCAGGGCGCTGGCCATGAAGAAACGCCGCGGATCGATCCGGTCGGCCAGTCCGAGAACTGCGCTGGTCAAACTGCCAGCGACGAAACCGGCTTGAACGGAGCTGGTGAACAGGGACTTGGTGAAGCCGTCGAGCCGGTACTCGGCGCTGAGGGAGGGGATGATCGCGGAGGAGGAAAACCACAACGCCATGACCGCCACTTCGGCTAGACACAGGATAGTCAGAGAGGCCCATTTAGATCCGGCCATCTAGGGCTCTAGCTCTGCGTGCATCCGGCGGTTTTCTCCCTTCCGGATTCGAGCTAACACTGTCGCCGGAGTCGTTACACTAAGACATTCATGACATTCGCGCGAGCAAAGGACGAAACATGGCCTACTGGTTGATGAAGTCGGAGCCCGGTTCCTACTCCTGGGACGACATGACCGCCGATGGCGTGACCCATTGGGACGGCGTGCGCAACTATCAGGCGTCGAACAACATGAAGGCGATGAAACTGGGCGATTGGGCCTTCTTCTATCACTCGGTCAAGGAGAAGCGCGTCGTCGGCATTGTCGAGGTGGTCAAGGAGTATTACCCCGACCATACCGATGCCAGCGGGCGTTTCGGCATGGTCGAAGTCAAGGCGGTCAGGCCCTTTGCCGCGCCGGTGACCCTGGCCCAGATAAAGCAGGAAGCGGCGCTGAGCGGCCTGGCCCTGATTCGCCAGTCGCGCCTTTCGGTCCTGCCCGTTGGCGGCGCCGAGTGGCGCCGGATTTGCGAGATGGGTTCGACCGAGGCGTGAGCGGCCAAGACACGCTTTGTCTTGTCTCGGACATCGAAGACGGTGAAGGCCGGGGTTTCACCCTGGCCGACGGGCGCGACATCTTCGTGGTTCGCGAAGGCGGCGCGGTTTACGGCTATGTCAATTCATGCCCGCACCAGGGAACGCCGCTGGATTGGACGCCCGACAAGTTTATCAGCGGCGATACCGGCCAGATTCTTTGCGCCACCCATGGCGCTCTATTCGAGATCGCCAACGGCGCCTGCGTTTCCGGCCCCTGCGCCGGGGACCGCTTGGAGCCGGTGCCGCTTCGCGTCGATGGGACGGGAGGAATACGCCCGCGCGCTTGAACTCAAAGCGCTCTAGTTTTTCGCTAGTTTTCTGGCGGCTTGGCCGAGGGCGCCGAGGAGCATCTCTTCTTCCGGGCCGCCGTCGCCGCGGATTTTCTTTTGAACCACGAGGTTCATGAAACCTATATGGGCGGCGATCAAGTCCAGGTTGCGCGCGGCACAGGCTTCGTCGCGATCGATAAAGCCGTGAAGCATATGCCCGACTTGGGTCAGCAGGGGATAGCCCAAGGTTAGCCCTTGCCCTTTTAACTCGTGACTGGCCTTGCGGATCCGCGCGATTGCGTCCGGGTCCGGCGGGACGCTGGCCTGGGCCTCGCTCATGGCTTTGTTGATGGTATCGAGATAGTCGCGGATCCAGCCCTCGTACAGATGCGACATGCCATCGAGCGCGGCCTCGGCCTGCTTGACTATTTGGTTCAAGTCCGGGCCCGTCTTGTTGCCGATCTTAGCCCGCAACAGGTTGGGCACTTTGATAATTTGCGGGGCCTTGTCATTCATCCCCGGCTATCCTTTCAAATACAACCCGGAACCAGCGCATCTTGTTATCACGCGGCGCTGTCGCTTAGTGCCACGTCCGCGCGCCGTTCCGGGCCCGAATAATTGGGATCGACGCTACGGCGCCGGCAGGGCCCAAAATAGGCCTTCGATTTCACGAACGGCCGCGGTTGCTCGATGATGGAAACCAAACGCGAGTAGAGCGACTTGATGGAGATTGGCTTAGCCAATATCTCGTTGACACCGGCATCGCGCGCCTCCAGGACCCGGTGCATTTCCGTGTGACCTGTCAGCAGGATGATCGGGATATAGGGGTTGGGGCTGTCGTCGCCCTTGCGCACCAAACGAACGAAATCGAGGCCGTCCAGCGGCTCCATCGCCCAGTCCGAAATGACGATATCGGGGTGCCAATTCCGCATTTCCATGAAGGCGTCCGCCGCGTTGTCGCTGAAACGTATGTTCTTGATCCGCATGGAGTTGAGAATCGCCTTTACCACCATGTGCATGTGCTTGTTGTCGTCGACAACAAGAAGGCTAAGCGCCTCCAGACTGATACTCGACATAAACCCCGGACTCCAATCGTGGCCGCCAGCCTATCCTTTTGGGCCTCTCGCGAATTTCCCGAAGTCAATTCGACCGACCCCGCCCGAGGAGTTGGCTGGCTATCTGCCCCCTTAGGCTGTCGAGGCGTGGGATGCTTAATTTATTTAGGTTGTATGAAACATGGGTTAATACACGTATTAAGAGTATATTTTTTTCTGCGTTCGAGACCCCGCCGCTCCGGCGCGCGCTTGTGCGGCGTGAGCAAATCCGTAAGTTATTACTGGTTTTAGGAGTGGCGCCTTGACGGGCGTTGCCGCGTGTCCAGTGGGTTCGAGAATGGGAGTGCCTTGAGATGTCTGAAAACCTAGTCTTTCCTGTGCCAAAGGATGCCGCGGCCAAGGCCTGGTGCGACGAAGGCCGGTATTTCAAGATGTACGAGCAATCGGTCAGCGCCCAGGAGGATTTCTGGGCCGAGCACGGCAAGCGGATTCACTGGTTCAAGCCGTTTTCCGAGGTCAAGGATGTCTCCTACGGGCCCGGCGATGTGCACATCAAGTGGTTCGCGGACGGCACCACCAATGCGGCCTACAACTGCATAGACCGCCACCTGCCGGCCAAGAAGGACGACATCGCCATCATCTGGGAGGGCGACGATCCGGCCGACCACAAGACCGTTACCTACGGGCAGCTGCACGAAGAGGTGTGCCGCCTCTCGAGCGCCATGAAGGACCTGGGGGTCAAGAAGGGCGACCGGGTGACCATCTACATGCCCATGATACTCGAGGCGGCCTACGCCATGTTGGCCTGCGCGCGCATCGGCGCGGTGCATTCGGTCGTCTTCGGCGGTTTCTCGCCCGACGCCCTGGCCGGGCGGATCGAGGATTGCCGCTCGAATTTCGTCATCACCGCCGACGAGGGCGTGCGCGGTGGACGTAAAATTCCACTCAAGGCCAATACCGACAAGGCGATCGGGAACATCGATCACGTTGAAAAGGTCATCGTGGTCAAGCGTACCGGCGGCGCCGTCGACATGAAGGACGGCCGCGATGTCTGGTACCACGAGGTTTGCGCCGCCGCCTCGCCCGACTGCCCGGCGGAGGAAATGAACGCCGAGGATCCGCTGTTCATTCTTTATACCTCGGGCTCGACCGGCAAGCCCAAGGGCGTGCTGCATACCACCGGCGGCTACATGGTTTATGCCTCCATGACCCATCAGTACGTCTTCGACTACCGCGATGGCGAGGTCTACTGGTGCACCGCCGATGTCGGCTGGGTCACGGGGCACAGCTATATCGTTTACGGACCTCTGGCGAACGGGGCCCAGACCCTGATGTTCGAGGGGGTCCCGAATTATCCCGATTCCTCGCGCGTCTGGCAGGTCTGCGACAAGCACAAGGTCAACATTTTCTACACCGCGCCGACCGCGATCCGCGCCTTGATGCGCGAGGGCGACGAGCCGGTGAAAAAAACCGATCGCACCTCGCTGCGCATACTTGGAACCGTGGGCGAACCGATCAACCCCGAGGCCTGGATGTGGTATCGCAAGGTTGTCGGCGACGAGCGCTGCCCCATTGTCGATACCTGGTGGCAAACCGAAACCGGCGGCATCTTGATCACCCCCCTGCCTGGCGCGACGCCGCTTAAGCCGGGCTCCGCGACCCGTCCTTTCTTTGGCATCAAACCTGCCATCGTCGATAGCGACGGCAAGGTTCTCGAAGGCGCCTGCCAGGGCAATCTGTGCATCACCGACTCCTGGCCGGGACAGATGCGCACGCTTTACGGCGACCACGCGCGTTTCATCGAGACCTATTTCACGACCTACCCCGGCAAGTATTTCACCGGCGACGGGTGCCGGCGCGATGGCGACGGCTACTACTGGATTACCGGCCGCGTCGACGATGTGCTCAATGTTTCCGGCCACCGCATGGGCACCGCCGAGGTCGAAAGCGCGCTGGTCGCCCATCGCAGCGTCGCCGAGGCGGCGGTGGTCGGCTATCCGCACGACATCAAGGGCCAAGGCATCTACGCCTACGTGACCTTGAACCTGGGCGAGGAACCCTCGGAGGACCTGCGCAAGGAACTGGTTGGCTGGGTGCGTAAGGAGATCGGCCCCATCGCCAGCCCGGATCTCATTCAGTGGGCGCCCGGTTTGCCCAAGACCCGCTCGGGCAAGATCATGCGCCGCATCCTGCGCAAGATCGCCGAAAACGATTTCGGCAATCTGGGCGATACCTCGACCCTGGCCGACCCCGGCGTGGTGACGGATCTGATCGAGAACCGGCAGAACCGCTGAACCTCAATCGAGGTATGTAGAAAGAGTTCACCACGAAGGCACAAAGACACTAAGCATGTGCTTGGGCCGCGCGTGGCGCGGACCCGAGGGGCGTGAAGATACAAAAAATCTACTTCGCGACTCCTTTGTGTCTTTGTGCCTTCGTGGTGAATCTTCTTTTCTTCACAACGTCCGGTTCCCGCAAGACTCGGATAGATTGGGAATCGGCCGCGAGTCACCTTCGCGCAAATCAACTCAGCGGAGGATTTCTCGTGACCCAAGTTCGTTTTTTCTCCATGCCCACCGAAGATGCGAAAACCTATTGGGCCGGCGGCCCCGATGCCAATGGACAGAAACCGGAGGTCCATATTTCTGATGGCGACGGCGTCCCCTGCCGCCATTGCCAGCAAGACGTTGCCGAGGGCGAGCCTTATCTGATTCTCGCCTACCGGCCGTTTCCAAATGCCCAGCCCTATGCCGAGACCGGCCCTATCTTTCTGCACGCCGCGCCCTGTGCGCGCCACGCGGATAGCGATCGCACACCGGCCATGTTCCTGGCGCGCGAAAGCTATCTCTTGAAGGGCTACGATGGCGACAACCGCATTGTTTACGGCACCGGGCAGATCGTCCCACCACACGACATGGCCACGGCCGCGGCCAAGATTTTCGAGCGCGGGGACGTGCGCTACGTGCACGTGCGCTCCGCTTTGAACAATTGCTATTCCTGCCGGATCGAGCGGGCGTGATGGGACCTGCCAAAGCTCCTCCCTCTCCCGCCGGAGACCTCCGCGAAGCTTGAACCGAGCGCGGCCTCGTCCTTCGACAGGCTCAGGATGAGGCTTCGACAGGCCAGGACGAGGCCGCTGTGGCTGACTTTTCCTCATCCTGAGCCTGTCGAAGGACGGGGAAAAGCCCGCTTCGCGGAAGTCTCTTGAGGGGGAGGGTTGCGAAGGCTTGGCGAGGGAGAAGGACGCGCCTTAGCCGAATCTGGGTGAGGGGAATCTCGACCTAGGCGCCCAATGCCCTTGCCAGCGCTCGCACACTGCTTTCGATTTTGTCTTCGGGCACGGCGGCATAACCGAGCAGGAGAGCGGGGTCGCAGCGGGCCTCGGCCGCGTAGCCGGACAAGGCGAAAACATTGATCCCGGCGGCGGCGCGCGCGGCGGCTTGTTTGTCGCTCATGCGTTCGGCAAGTGCCGGGGTCATGCGGGCTACCAGGTGCAAGCCGGCCTCGTCAGGCGCCAATATGAGAGCGCCGTCCAGCCACCGGTGCGCGGCCGCGATCAGGGCCTCTTGGCGGGCGGCGTAGCGGGTACGCATGCGCCGGACATGGGCGCTGAAGTGGCCCTCGCCGATAAAGGCGGCCAGGGCCGGTTGGACGACCGCCGAAGGATGATCGTCGAGCGCCGCGCGCACCCGGATCACCGGCTCGACCAGAGTATCGGGGACCACCAGATAACCGATCCGCAGGGACGGAAACGTCACCTTGGAAAACGTACCGGCGTAGATGACCCGGCCGGTTTCGGAGCTAGTCCCGGTGCCGCGCGCGGCGTCGAGGCTTTGCAGCGCGGCCAGGGGCCGGCCCGCGTAGCGGTATTCGCTGTCGTAATCGTCTTCCAGAATCCAGGCATCGGCGGCGCGCGCCCAGTCCAGGAGCTCCAGCCTGCGGCCAAGCGACATGACCACGCCCAGGGGAAATTGATGGGAGGGCGCGACCACGGCCAAGCGGGCCGTGGGCGCCTTGGCCCGCCCCGAGGCGACCGACAAGCCTTGCGCGTCGACCGCCACCGCCGCGATGCGCGCGCCCGCCGCGATCAAGGGACCGCGCAGACCGGCGTAACCGGGGTCTTCGCACCACACCGCGTCGCCGGGATCGAGCAAGGCCCGGGCCACCAGGTCGAGCGCCTGCTGCGCGCCGCTGGTGATCACGACCTGGCGCCAATCGCAATTCAAGGCGCGGGCCGCGCGCAGGTAGCCGGCGATGGCCTCGCGCAGCGGCCGGTGTCCCGCCGGGTCGCCGTAGCGAAGCAGGGCCGGGTCCGGGCGGCGCCAGGTCCGGCCCAGCATGCGGCCCCATACATCGAAGGGAAACCGGGTGGCGTCGGGGCCCAGCATGAAGGCCCCCGCGGGACCGCGCGGGGGCGCGATCTGACCCGCCAGGGCGCGCCCGCGGACCGACAGCGCCGGGCGCGCGGCGCCCCCTTTCGCGGCGGGCGGAGAAGGCGGCGCGGGCGGTGTCACGGTCAGGAACCGGTCGGGCAAAACCGGCGAGACAAAGGTGCCGGAACCGCGCGCGCCCGCCAGATAGCCTTCCGCGAGCAAAAGCTCATAGGCGCTGAGAACGGTGTTCCGCGAGCAGCCGATCTCACGCGCCAGGGTTCGTGTCGCGGGCAGGCGCGCGCCTCCGGCCAGGCGGCCGCTGAGGACATGACCGCGAATTTGATCGTAAAGCTGCCGGTGTTTCGGCCCCGCCCCGGCCCCCGTCTCAAGCGTTAGGGGCACAAAGGAGGGCACCGGGCGGCGGTGGAGTTGCGAAAGTGCCATGAGCGCCGGTAGGGGAAAGAGGTAAAAGTGGCTCCGATAATTATCACAAAGTGGCTCTTTCCGCACAACCACTTCGCGGATAGCTTGGGGTCGAGAGCGGATCTAGACCGAAGGGGTTGTTCTTACTCCCTCGTCACCCTCGGGCTTGACCCGAGGGTCCATTGCGGGCCGAGACTCGGACCCCGATGGATTGCCGGGGCAAGCCCGGCAATGACCAAGTGTTGGGGGGAGGGTGGCCTCCAGCAATCTTGAAACGCTTATACCAAGAATCGAAAGGCCACAGCGACCATGACTCCCTACGAAAGCACGACCCCGCCGGATTTCCAGCCAACCGCGCGGACCAAGATCAAGCGCCTGCACCAGCGCGCCGTCTTCGACCGCGAGACGGTATACGAGATCCTGGATGCCGGACTCATGTGCCACGTCGGCTATGCCATCGACGGGCAGCCCTATGTGACGCCGACGGCCTATTGGCGCGTGGACGACCGCGTGTATTGGCACGGTTCCTCGGCCAGCAAGATGCTGCGGGCGGTGGAAAAGGGTATCGATGTCTGTTTCACGGTGGCGCATCTGGACGGGTTGGTCCTGGCTCGTTCGGGCTTTCATTCCTCGATCAACTACCGCTCGGTCATGGCCTTGGGGGCCGCCGAGAAGGTTAGCGGCGAGGCCGAAATGCTGGCCGCCCTGGAGGTTTTCTCGGAACGCCTGACGCCCGGCCGCTGGGCCGAGTTGCGCCCGGTCGCCAAGCAGGAACTCAAGGCGACCACGATTCTTTCCCTGAAGTTGGAGGAGGTCGCGTGCAAGGTCCGTGGCGGCCCGCCCGGCGATGACGAGGAAGACTACGCGCTCGATGTGTGGGCCGGCGTGGTTCCCATCCGCACCGTCGTCGGCGCGCCCGAGGACGATCCGCTTTTGAATGCCGGAATCGCCCAGCCGGCGTATCTGAAACAATTCCGGATCGGTTAGCCGCGCATGGCCTGACGCATGGTCGCGCCGATTTCGGCGGCGTTGGGCGCGATGCGCACGCCGGCCTCGCGCAGCGCTTCGATCTTGGTCTGCGCCGCGCCGCGGCCGAAGACGTTGACCGTGCCGGCGTGGCCCATGCGCTGGCCGGTTTCGGCGTGCAGCCCGGCGACGAAGGCGGCGATGGGTTTTTTGGGTTTCTCCGCCGCGATGAAGGCGGCGGCCTCCTCCTCGGCGCTGCCGCCGATCTCGCCGATCAGGAGAATGCCTTCGGTCTGGGGATCGCGCACGAACAGCTCCAGGCATTCCACGAAGTCCAGGCCATGAACCGGGTCGCCGCCGATACCGACCACGCTCGATTGACCCAGGCGAGCGTCGCCGCATTGGCCGACCGCTTCGTAGGTCAGGGAAGACGAGCGCGAGGCGATGCCGATCTTGCCGGGGAAGTGGATATGCCCGGGCATGATGCCGATCTTGCACTGCTCCGGGGTGATGATGCCCTGGGAGTTGGGGCCGATCAGGTGGGTGTTCGAGTCTTGCAGCCGCCGCCGGACCCGCACCATGTCCTGCACCGGCACGCGTTCGGTCACGCACACGACCAAGGGCACTTCGGCGTCGATGGCCTCGATCATGGCGTCCGCCGCCGCGCGCGGCGGCACGAATACCAGGCTGGCGTCGGCGCCGGTCTCGCTCACCGCGCGCGCGACCGTGTCGAAAACCGGCAGTTGAAGATGCCGCGTGCCGCCCTTGCCCGGCGTCACCCCGCCGACAATCTGGGTGCCGTAGGCGATCGCCTGCTCGCAGTGAAAACTGGCCTGGGCGCCGGTCAGGCCTTGGCAAATCACCTTGGTGTTTCTGTCCGCCAGAATTGCCATCAGTTAGCCCCCCCGGTTGCGGCGGCCACGCGCTCGGCCGCCTCGGCCATGTCGTCGGCGAAGCTCGCCGGGATCGCCTGGCCGATCAGAATTTTGCGTGCGATTTCCTTGTTGGTGCCGGCCGCGCGGACCACCAGGGGGACCGTCAGGCCGTCTTCCTTGACCGCGGCGGCGATGCCCTCCGCTATGGTGTCGCAGCGCAAAATGCCGCCGCCGTATATGTTGACCAGTATCGCCTTCACCTTGGGATTGCGCAGGATCATCTTAAAGCCGGTCGCGACCTGCTGGCGGGTGATCACGGGACGCAGATCCATGAAATCGGCCGGGCGTACGCCGCGTTGCTTGAGTATATCGATGGTGGCCAGGGCCAGGCCGGCGCCGTTGACCATGCAACCGATATCGCCGTCCAGGCGGACATAATTAATTTCGTAGCGGGCGGCTTCAACCTCCTCCGGATCGTCCTCGTCGCGGTCGCGCAGGTCGGCGATTCGCGGGTGGCGGAACAGGGCGTTGGCGTCGAAGCTCATTTTCACGTCGACGGCGAAAAGATCGCCCGCCCCGGTCAGGACCAAGGGGTTGATCTCGATCAGGCTGGCATCCAGCGCGACGAAGGCCTTGTAAATTCTGGCCATCAAGTCGGCGGCGGACCTTGCCGGTTCTTCCCCCAAATCCAGGCTGGCCGCGAAGGCGCGCGCCTCGTCGGCCACAAGGCCGGCGTTTGGATCGACAATCAGGCGTTTCAGCTTTCCGGGCTCGCGGGCGGCCGTTTCCTCGATATCCTCGCCGCCTTCCGCCGCGCCCAGGAAAGCGACCTGCCCGGCGCCGCGATCTACCAGCACGGCCAGGTACAATTCGCGCGCGGCCTCGATCTTTTCCTCGATATAGACGGCCTTGACGGTTTTGCCTCGGGCTCCGGTCTGGGCCGTGACCAGGGTCGAGCCCAGCAACTCGGCGGCCGCGTTCGAGACCGCCTCGACTGATCGCGCCAACCTGATGCCGCCGGCCTTGCCGCGTCCGCCGGCCAGGATCTGGGCTTTGACCACGCAAGGGCTGCCGCGCAAGTCGCGGGCGAGTTCCCCGGCCTCATCGACAGTGCGCGCGAGGCCCCCGCGTGCCATGGGCAGACCATAGTCCCGCAGCAGATCCTTGGCCTGATATTCATGAATAAACATGTGCCCCTCCCTTCGGTCCGCGGTGCGGTCGGTGCCTTATATCTGGTATACATTATACCAAGTCGAATCGATATGCAATGCTCTCTACCGGACCGCGGCGCCGGGAAAGCCCCGCATGGACGTCGATATGACAGCAAGGTCCGCCTAGGCGATCTCCGGGGGTCACAATCGGCGATCCTTGGTATAGGGTGTTAGGGAACGCAAAAGGGGCGAAAAAAATCCTGTACAGAAACAAGTGCCTCGCCTAAGCTTGCTTTGGTATACCTTATTCCAAAGACCAAGAGTTGTTTGGATCTAGGAGATCGACCATTCGGAGTCGCGGCACGCCCCAGCCATAAAGCCGGTACAACAAGGCGCGAACAAAGCGCCGAACCTCAACCCTTTAGGGAGGATATAAAGTGAGAAAACAGGCCCTCAAACCCCTGTCATGCGCCATCGCCCTAGGTCTCGGCCTGGGCATGATGTCGTTCGTGCAAACGGCCGCCGCCGCTTGGCAGCCGAAAAAACCAGTCGAGTTCATCGTCATGGCCGGCAAGGGCGGCGGCGCCGACAAGGCGGTGCGGTTCATGCAGAACATCATCGCCAAGCATAATTTGTCAGCGAAGCCCTTCACGCCGATCAACAAGCCGGGCGGCTCGGGTGCCGAAGCCCTGGTCCACGTCAATAGCGCCTCGGACCCGGACCACACCATCATGTTCACCTTGAACAGCTTCTACACCACGCCGCTTCGCCAGCCGGGGCTCAATGTCGATATCTCGACGTTCACGCCGATCGGACGCATGGCCGAAGATACGTTCTTACTGTGGGTCAACGTGGACTCCGGTATCGAGAACGTCGAGCAGTTCGTCGCCGCGGCCAAGGCCAAGGGCAATGCCTGGATCATGGCCGGCACCGGCAAGAACTCCGAGGACAATCTTCTGACCGACTTCCTGAACAAGGCCTATGGCCTCAACATGAAGTACGTGCCCTATAAGGGCGGCGGGCGCGTGGCCAAGGAACTGGCCGGCAACAACGCCAACTCGACGGTCAACAACCCCTCGGAGCAGCTTGGCTTTTACCAGGCCGGTAAAACCAGGGCCCTTGCCGCTTTCACGCCGGCACGCCTGCCCTTGTTCGCCGACGCGCCGACATTCGGCGAGCTGGGCAAGGACTTCGTCTACTTCATGCAGCGCACGGTCGTTGGCGCCCCCGGCATGAGCGAGGAGGCGGCGACCTATTACCGCCAGTTGTTCGCTTCGATCTACGGCTCCGACGAGTGGCAGGGCTACATGACCAAAAAGAGCCTGCAGGGCGGTTACATAACCGGCGACATCCTGATGCGGTATTGGCTCAGGGAAAAGGCCGTCCACAAGGTCATGCTGCAAAAGATGGGCGCCATCAAGTAGCGGGCACTGGAGCGAAGAGACACTAAGGTTTTAGGGAGGAGATCGCCAATATGCGCATGGCAGAACTCGCCATGGGTGTCGTTATGGGGGTCTTCTCTCTTTACCTTATGTGGAAAAGTGCGGAGCTCCCGATCGGCTGGATACCCGATGAAGGCCCCGGCGGCGGCGCGTGGCCGTTCTGGTTGTCGGCTGGAATGCTGTTGTGTTGTATCGCCATCGTTATTCGCTGGGCGAAACGCATGACGCCGGAATCGCGTTCCGAAGACGTTTACATGGACGGCCGCACGTTTAAGCTGTTTCTTCTCAACGCCGGCGCGCTCACCGGGATGGTCGGCCTGTTCCATATCTTCGGCGCCTACGGCGCCATCCCGCTTTTCCTGATCTTTTACCTGCGGTTCTTGGGCGGTCATTCCTGGCGCTTGACCGGAACATTCGCGGCCGTGACGCCGGTCGTCACCTTCCTGTTTTTCGAGATCGCGCTTCAGAAGACCTTACCCAAGGGCATCACCGATCCGTGGTTCGAGCCCATATTCTCGTTTTTCTATTAAGCCGCGGCCCAACCGGAACAACTTGTCCCGTAACAACTTGACCTGAGTCTCGAGCACCGATGGACATTCTGTCTCTTCTCCTCACTGGCTTTGCGATCGCCTTTGAGCCGCTGAATCTGGGATTGATCGTATTCGGCTGCGCCGTCGGCCTATTTATCGGCGCCATGCCTGGCCTGGGTTCGGTCAACGGCGTTGCCATTCTATTGCCCATGACCTTCCTGGTGCCGCCGACGGGCGCCATCATCTTTCTCGGCGCGATCTATTACGGGGCCATGTACGGGGGCGCGATCTCTTCGATCATGCTCGGCATCCCCGGCGCCTCCACGGCGGTGGCGACGACCTTCGACGGCCGGCCCATGGCGCTCAAGGGCGAGGCCGACAAGGCGCTGATCGCGGCGGCGACGGCGTCCTTCATCGGCGGCAGCGTCGGCGTCGTGTTGTTCACTCTCTTCGCGCCGCCCCTGGCCGATGTCGCGCTGACCTTCGGCGCGCCGGAGATATTCGCCTTGATGCTGATGGCCTTCGCCACTTTCATCGGGCTTGGCAGCGACGACATCCCCAAGACCATTTTCTCGATCTTCATCGGGCTGGTATTCGGCTCCGTCGGGCTGGACATCATCTCGGGCGAGCCGCGGCTTATCTTCGGCGACATTCCCGGTTTCTTCCACGGTATCAATTTCCTGGTGCTGGCCATCGGCATTTACGGCATCGCCGAGATGTTGTGGACGATCGAGGTCTCCCAGGGCGACGTGATGATCTCGCAGGCGACGGTCTCCGTGAGGCGCATCCTGAATAGCTTGAGGGAACTGACGCGGACTTGGAAGACCATGTTGATGGGGTCGTTCCTCGGCTACTTTGTCGGCATTTTGCCGGCCGCCGGGGCAACGCCGGGCTCGCTCATGGCCTACGGCATCTCCAAGACCATGTCGAAGAAACCCGAGACCTACGGCAAAGGCAATATCAACGGTGTCGTCGCCCCGGAAGCGGCCAACAACGCCGCCTCGACCGGCGCCATGCTGCCGATGTTGACCCTGGGTATCCCCGGCTCGCCGACAACGGCGATTCTTTTGGGCGGCATGGTGATCTGGGGCCTGGAGCCGGGTCCCATGGTGTTCACGGACCACCCCGATTTCGTCTGGGGTTTTATCGCCAGCCTTTACGCGGCCAACGTGTTCGCGCTGTTGATCAACATCGCCTTCATACCGGCCTTTATCTGGGTGCTGAAGATGCCCTTCACCATCCTCGCGCCCATCATCTTCGTGCTCTGCGTCGTCGGCGGTTTCGTGCCGACGCTGGACATGCACGATGTCTGGCTGATGCTGATCTTCGGCATCGTCGGCTATTTGATGCGCAAGCTGGACTATCCCATGGCGCCGGCGGTGCTGGCCATCGTCCTGGGGCCGTTGGCGGAACCGGCGCTTAGGCAGTCGCTGTTGATCTCCGGCGGTTCGTTCTCGATCTTTTTCTCCCGCCCCTTCGCCGGCGTCATCATGGTGATCGCCCTCGTGCTCTTCGCCCTGCCGCTGCTCAAGATCGCCAAATCCCTGATCCGGCGCTAGGTGGGCGGGGTGGCGGCCTTGTGTAGCGCGTTGTATTTGGCATATCGTATACCAGAGCCCTGGACGTGGCAGCGTCACTCAGGACCGGCGTGCCGGGCGCGCCGCGATGGGAGAAGGTAGGAGACAAGATCGCCATGGCGACCGCAAATCTGGACGTGGCTCCGATCGAGGCTAATTTCAGCCTGAAAGACCGGATCTACCGGACCCTGAAGCAAGCCATCACCTCGATGGATATCTATGCCAAGGATGCGGAGTTGCGCCTCGACGAGCGCGAACTGTCGGCGAAACTCGAGATCAGCCGGACGCCGATTCGCGAGGCCCTGGCCCGCTTGGAGCAAGAGGGCCTGGTGCGCATTCTGCCTCGGCGCGGGGTCTTTATCGTACGCAAGACCAGGGACGAGATCCTGGAAATGATCACGGTGTGGGCGGCGCTGGAAAGCATGGCGGCGCGCCTGGTCACCTTGCGCGCCAGCGACGCCGATATCGCGACCCTGCGGCGCCTGTTTTCAAGTTTCGAGGGCTCCGAGGTCAACGCCCGGATCGACGAGTATTCGTCGCGTAACATTGACTTCCACTCGATGATCCTGAAGCTGAGCAAGTGCGGCTTGCTCAACGACATGGCGAGCAACCTGTTCATCCACATTCGCTCGATCCGGGCGCGCACGATCTCGGAAGACAACCGGGCCAAGCGTTCGATCATCGATCACATGCACATTATCGAGGCGATCGAGAGGCGCGACGCCGACCTGGCCGAGCGCCTGACCCGCGAGCACACCTTGAATCTGGCGACCCACGTCGCCGCCAATGTCGATTACCTGGACTGATCGTCCCGGCGTTTAACGAGATTAGGAAACCTCCGGCGCCGAAACCGGCACTGGATTTGGAGATAAGATATGTCCGATACAGCAAGCGATACCTTGGCCCGTAAAGATAAATCCGGCGCCTTGATTTCGGGCGGCCACTTGGTCGCCAAGGCCCTCAAGAGCGAGGGCGTCGATACCATCTTCACCCTTTGCGGCGGTCACATCATCGACATTTACGATGGCTGCCTGGACGAGGGGATTCGCATCATCGACGTGCGCCACGAGCAGGTCGCGGCCCACGCCGCCGACGGCTACGCGCGCCAGACCGGTAAGCTGGGCTGCGTGGTGACTACGGCGGGGCCGGGCTGCACCAACGCGGTGACCGGTATCGCCACCGCCTTTCGATCCGAAAGCCCGATCCTGCACATCGGCGGCCAGGGCGCCTTGACCCAGCACAAGATGGGATCGCTGCAGGATCTGCCCCATGTCGACATGATGACCCCGATCACCAAGTTCGCGGCCAGCGTGTCAAGCACCGAGCGGATCGCCGACATGGTCGCCATGGCGGCGCGCGAGTGTTTCAACGGCGCTTACGGTCCTTCCTATCTGGAAATTCCCCGCGACGTTCTCGACCGTGAGGTCGAGGCGGGCAAGGCCGTGATCCCAACCAAGGGCCATTACCGTGCCTCGACCAAAACCATCGGCGACCCCGCCGATATCGAGAAACTGGCGGATATCCTGGTCAAGTCGAAGCGCCCGGCGGTCCTCTTCGGTCAGCAGGTCTGGGCGGCGCAGGGCCACGGCGAAGCGATTAGCCTGGTACGCGCGCTCGATATTCCGGCCTATTTGAACGGCGCCAGCCGCGGCATGTTGCCGCCCGGCGACGCCCATCACTTCGACCGCACCCGGCGCCTCGCCTTCGACAAGGCCGACGTGATCCTGATTGTGGGGACGCCCTTCGACTTCCGCATGGGATACGGCAAGCGCATCAGCAAGGACGCGACCCTGGTTCAAATCGATCTCGACTACCGCACGGTCGGCAAGAATCGCGATATCTCGCTCGGCCTGGTCGGCGACCCCGGCGCGATTCTGGCGGCGGTCGAGCAGGCGGCCTCGGCCAGGATCGACAAGGGCGCGCGCCAGGAACGCCAAGACTGGATGGCGCGGCTGCGCGAAGCCGAGGCGATCGCGCTGGAAAAACTCATGCCCATGTTCACCAACGACCAATCGCCGATCCACCCCTACCGGGTCGCCTACGAAATAAATGAGTTTCTGGGCGACGACACGATCTATATCGGCGACGGCGGCGACGTGGTCACGATCTCGGCCCAGGCGGTGCGCCCGCGCGGGCCGGGACAGTGGATGGATCCCGGCGCCCTGGGCAGCCTGGGCGTGGGCACGGGTTTCGCCCTGGCCGCCAAGCTGGCGCACCCCAATAAGGAGGTGCTGTGCTACTACGGCGACGGGGCCTTCGCCATGACCGCTTTCGATATGGAAACCGCCAACCGTTTCAGCGCGCCCTATATCGCGGTTGTCGGCAACAACTCGGCCATGAACCAGATTCGCTATGGCCAGATCGCCAAGTACGGGGCCCAGCGCGGCAACGTCGGCAACAAGCTGGGCGATGTCGACTTCAGCCATTTCGCCCGCATGCTGGGCGGCCATGGCGAAGAGGTCCGCGAGGCCAAGGACATCGCGCCGGCCCTGCAACGCGCGCGCGAGGCGGTGAAGAGCACCGGCAAGTGCGCGGTCGTGAATATCTGGGTCGATCCCAATGAGTACGCACCGGGCACCAAGGCCCAGACCATGTACAAGTAGGAACGAAGTCATGGCAAAAGCGCTTGAGGGTGTCCGCATTCTCGATTTCACGCACGTTCAATCGGGCCCGACCTGCACCCAGCTTCTCGGCTGGTTCGGGGCCGACGTGCTCAAGGTCGAGCGGCCCGGCGTCGGCGATGCCACGCGCGGCCAGCTGCGCGATATTCCCGATGTGGACAGCCTCTATTTCACCATGCTCAATCACAACAAGCGCTCGCTGACCCTCAACAGCAAGAATGAGAAGGGCAAGGAGGTCCTCGAAAGCTTGATCAAGGCTTGCGACGTTTTGGTCGAGAATTTCGCCCCCGGCGCCCTCGACCGCATGGGATTTCCCTGGGCGCGCATCCAGGAACTCAACCCGCGCATGATCTACGCCTCGGTCAAGGGCTTCGGGCCCGGCCCCTACGAGGATTGCAAGGTCTATGAGAACGTCGCCCAATGCACCGGCGGCTCGGCCAGCACGACGGGCTTCGACGATGGGCCGCCAACGGTGACCGGCGCGCAGATCGGCGATTCCGGCACCGGCCTGCACCTGGCCCTGGGTATCGTGACCGCCCTGTTCCAGCGCGAACGCTCCGGCCGGGGACAGCGGGTCCTGACCGCCATGCAGGATTCCGTGCTCAATTTGTGCCGGGTCAAGCTGCGCGATCAGCAGCGCCTGGCCCACGGGCCGCTCACGGAATATCCACAGTACCCCAACGGCACTTTCGGCGACGCGGTGCCGCGTTCGGGCAACGCCTCGGGCGGCGGCCAGCCGGGCTGGATTCTCAAATGCAAGGGCTGGGAGAGCGATCCCAACGCCTACATCTACTTTATCACCCAGGCCGCGGTGTGGCCGGCGATCTGCGAGGTGATCGGCAGGCAAGAGTGGATCGAGGACCCCGAGTACGCGACGCCGGTCGCGCGCCTGCCCAAGCTCGAATATATCTTCGCCACCATCGAGGAATGGACCAAGACCAAGGACAAGGTCGAGGCCATGGACATCCTCAATCCCTTGAACATTCCCTGCGGGCCGATCCTGTCCATGAAGGAAGTCGCGGCGGAACCGAGCCTGCGTGCCACCGGCACGGTGGTCGAGGTCGATCACCCCACACGGGGCAAGTACCTGAGCGTCGGCAATCCGATCAAAATGTCCGACTCGCCCAGCGAAGTCACCCGCTCGCCGCTCTTGGGCGAGCATACCGAGGAGATTTTGAAAGGCGTCCTCGGGATGAGCGACGAGGAGATCGCCGAGGCCCGCTCCGCCGGCGCCATCTGAGCGGGGATTGTTTCGCGCCGGGTCAAGAGAAGCGCGCATTGAGGACAGTCCCGACGCGCTTCAAGCTGTAATCGGAAACGGGTAAAAAAAGGAAATGCCATGCGGCTATTGGTGATGGGACAACAGGCCTTCGGAAAGGCGGTTCTAGAGGCGCTGCTGGAGCGCGGCGAGAACGTGGTCGCGGTCTATTGCGCGCCGGATAAGGAAGGCCGCCCGCTCGACCCCATGAAAGAGGCGGCCTTGGAGAAGGGTCTGGCTCTCTATCAACCGGGGGATTTCAAGGACCCGGATGTGCTGGCCCAAATGCGGGCGCTGGAGGCCGATCTGTGCCTCATGGCCTTTGTCACCCTGTTCGTGCCCGAGGAAGCCCGCGAGACGCCGAAACACGGCTCGATCTGTTTTCATCCCTCGTTGTTGCCGCTGCACCGGGGTCCCAGTTCGATCAACTGGCCGATCATCGGCGGCGCGACCAAGACCGGGCTCAGCCTGTTCTATCCCGACGACGGTCTCGACGAGGGCGATATCCTGCTTCAACGCGAGGTCGAGATCGGGCCCGACGACACCCTGGGCACGGTCTATTTCAAGAAAATATTTCCCCTCGGCGTGGCCGCCATGGTCGAGGCCGTGGACCTCTTCCGCGAGGGCCGGGCGGAGCGCACTCAGCAGGACCATTCCAAGGCGAGCTATGAAAGCTGGTGCCGCAAGAAAGACGTGCGGATCGATTGGACCAAGCCGGCAGATCAGGTTTATAACCTGATCCGGGGCGCCAACCCGCAACCGGGCGCCTGGACCACCTGCGACGGCAAGACCGTGCAGGTTTTCGATGCGCGGAAAATCGATAACGCGGGCGGCGCGCCGGGCGAGATTGTCGCGGTGACGGACGCCACCATTACCGTGGCCGCCGCCGGCGGCGCGATAGAGGTTCAACGGCTTCGCCCCGAAGGCGAAGGCAAGATACCGGCGGGGGACTTCGCCGCCGCGGCCGGGTTGAAACCGGGCGCTGTTTGGAGTTAATCACGCGCGCCGAACGGCGCGCCATCAATGATACGACAGGGAGCTAGAGGCGATTATGCCCAAGAGCGATATTGAAATAGCCCGCGAATCGACCATGAAACCGGTCATGGGGATCGGCGAAAAGCTGGGTATTCCCGCCGAGTCCATGGTGCCCTTCGGGCATTACAAGGCGAAGATCTCGCCGGAATTCATCCGCGGCCTCGAGAGCAAGCCGGATGGCAAGCTGATCCTGGTGACCGCCATCACCCCGACCCCGGCGGGCGAAGGCAAGACCACGACTTCGGTCGGCCTTGGCGACGGGCTCAATCGCATCGGTAAGAAAACCATCATCTGCCTGCGCGAACCCTCGCTCGGCCCCTGTTTCGGCATGAAGGGCGGGGCGGCCGGCGGCGGCTACGCCCAGGTCGTGCCCATGGAGGATATCAACCTTCACTTCACCGGCGACTTTCACGCCATCGGCATCGCCCATAACCTGCTGTCGGCCCTGATCGACAATCACATCTACTGGGGCACGGAACCGGCCATTGATTCACGCCGGGTCGCCTGGAAGCGGGTCGTGGACATGAACGACCGCGCCCTGCGCTCGATCGTCAACTCCCTGGGCGGCGCCGCCAACGGCTTCGCGCGCGAAGACGGTTTCGACATCGTTGTCGCGTCCGAGATCATGGCGATCTTCTGCCTGGCCAAGGATCTGGACGATCTGACCGAGCGCCTGGGTAAGATGGTCATCGGCCAGAACCGCAAGCGCGACTCCATCACCGCCAAGGACGTCAAGGGCCCGGGCCCCATGTCGGTGCTGCTGAAGGAGGCCATCGCCCCCAATCTGGTGCAGACATTGGAAAACAACCCCGCCTTCGTCCACGGCGGTCCCTTCGCCAATATCGCCCATGGCTGCAATTCGGTGATCGCGACCAAGGCCGCCTTGAAGCTGAGCGACTATGTGGTGACCGAGGCCGGTTTCGGTGCCGACCTGGGGGCCGAAAAGTTCTTCGACATCAAGTGCCGCAAGGCAGGGCTCAAGCCGGCGGCGGCGGTCATCGTGGCGACCGTGCGGGCGCTGAAGATGCACGGCGGCGTCGCCAAGGACGACTTGGGTAAGGAAAATGTCGAGGCGGTTAAAAAGGGCTGCGCCAACTTGGCCCGGCACTTGAAGAACGTGAAAAGCTTCGGCGTGCCCACGGTGGTCGCCATCAATCAGTTCATCACCGATACCGATGCGGAGCTTGAGGCCGTGCGCGCCACCGCCGAGGGTTTCGGCGCCAAGGCCATCATCTGTTCGCACTGGTCCAACGGCGGCGCGGGCACCGAGGAATTGGCGCACCACGTGGTCGAGCTGGCCGATTCCGGCGCCGCCGATTTCAAACCGCTGTACCCAGACGACATGCCCCTGGTCGATAAGGTGCGGACCGTGGTGCGGGAAATTTATGGCGGCGACGACATCACTTTCGATGGCGCCATAGAGAAACGCTTCGCCGAACTGCAAAAGGACTATGGCCATTTTCCGGTCTGCATGGCCAAGACCCAGTACAGCTTTTCGACCGACCCGGACCTTAAGGGCGCTCCGGAAGGATTCACCGTGCCGATCCGCGAGTTGCGCCTCTCGGCCGGGGCCGAGTTCATCGTCGCCGTGACTGGTGCGATCATGACCATGCCGGGCCTTCCCAGGGTTCCTTCGGCGAACAACATCTACCTCAACGAGCAAGGCCAGATCGAGGGGTTGTTCTAGGCGGAGACTCATGACTCGTAAGGCCGTCATCCCGGACTTGATCCGGGATCTTCGCTGAGTCGGAGTCTCTATCTAACCGAAGATCCCGGATCATGTCCGGGATGACGCGGGTGTGAATACCAAGAGGCTTGGACATGAAAGTCGCGATCACCGGCGGGACCGGCTTCATCGGCCGCGAGCTGGCCAAGCGGATACTGGAGCTGGGCCAACTCACCGGCCCCTCCGGCAAGCTGGAAGACATCGACGAGATTGTGCTCTTCGATGCCGTGGCGCCCAGCGGTCCCTTGCCCGGCTTGGATGGGCGCGCGCGCGTGATGACCGGCGACATTGCCGAGCGCGATCTCGTGTTCAATCTGATCGACCGCGACGATATTTCCGTTTTCCACCTGGCCTCGGTGGTCAGCGGCGGCGGCGAGTTGGATTTCGATACCGCGATCCGGGTCAATCTGACCGGCGGCTTGAATGTCTTGGAGGCGGCGCGGGCGCGGAGCGGGACACCGCGCGTGGTTTTCGCTTCCTCGCTCGCGGTCTTCGGCGGCGCCGCCATGCCCAGGCGGGTGGGCGATACCACCAAGCAAACGCCTCAGACGACCTATGGCGCGACCAAGGCCATGGGCGAACTCCTCATCAACGATTACAGCCGCAAGGGTTTCCTCGACGGACGCTCGGCGCGCCTGCCGACCGTCATCGTGCGGCCCGGAAAACCGAACCTGGCGGCCTCCAGCTTCGCCAGCGGCGTGATCCGCGAACCCTTGAACGGCGAGAGGTGCATCTTGCCGGTCAAGCCCGCGACCGCCATGCCGGTGCTCGGCTATCGCAATATCGTCGAAGGTTTCGTGCGCCTGCACGAGGTTTCGCCCGAAGCCCTGGGCGACGACCGCGCCATCAACTTCCCGAACCTAACCGTCACGGTCGCGGAAATGATCGAGGGCTTGCGCCGGGTCGCGGGCAACCGCCATCTGGGCGAGATCGCGGTCGAACCGGACCCGCGCATCGAGGCCATCGTCGCGACCTGGCCGGGCGAGATGGACGCCACGCGGGCGCGCGCCCTCGGCCTGCCCGCCGATGAGAATATAGATTCCATCGTTCGGGCTTACATTGAGGATTTTCTCGATGAATGACATCGATCTCAAGGGCCAGCGCGCCATCGTCACCGGCGCGGCCCAAGGCATCGGCCGCGCCATCGCCGAACGCTTGCTCCATAGCGGCGCGGCGGTCGCCATCTGGGACCGGGACCAGGGGGCTCTGGCGCAGGCGGAGGCGGCGCTGGGCGCGCGCGGTCAAGTCGCCGCGATCGAGGCCGACGTGACCGATCTGGACTCCGTCACCGCCGCCGTGGAGGCGACCGCCGCACGCCTGGGCGGTATCGATATATTGGTCAACAACGCCGGCATTTCAGGACCCAATGCGCCGACCTGGGAGTATCCGCCCGAGGCTTGGGATGAGGTCTTGGCCATAGACCTGACCGGCGTTTTTTATTGCTGCCGCGCCGTGGTGCCGCATTTGATCGCCCGCGGCTACGGCCGCATCGTCAATATCGCCTCGGTCGCGGGCAAGGAGGGCAACCCCAATGCCCCCGCCTACAGCGCCGCCAAGGCGGGGGTCATCGCGCTCACCAAGTCGCTGGGCAAGGAACTGGCGGGCCACGATATCGCCGTCAACTGCGTGACCCCGGCGGCGGCGCGCACGCGCATCTTCGATCAGATGACGCAGACTCACGTCGATTACATGTTGTCGAAAATTCCCCGCGGGCGTTTTGTCGAGGTCGAGGAAATCGCCGCCCTGGCCGCCTGGCTCGCCTCGCGCGAATGTTCCTTCACCACCGGCGGCGTCTTCGACATCTCCGGCGGCCGCGCGACGTATTAGCGCAAGACCGCGAGCGGAGAATCAAATCGTCACCCCGGACTTGATCCACGGCTATCCGGTTTAAATTTGTAGATGGGTTGCATGGCCTTGAAGCCACTGGTGTACAAGCGTTCCGCTGCGTTATGGGCATGAAAGCGACCCGTCCTCGGGCATCGTGACGACTTTGCGAGTCTGTCACCCCCACCCCAACCCTCCCCCGTCGAAGGGGGAGGGAGTAAGGGGAAGAGCCCTGCATTTATTCCCTCCCCCCTGGAGGGGGAGGGTTAGGGTGGGGGGACTTGCGGTGCTAAGAATCCGTTCGGGCGGGTCCGCGCTAACTTAAACCGGACACCAGTGGACATGACCCGGGGTCTTTGGCCTGTCCGAGTCCCGGTCCAGCAGAGGGGTCCGGATCAAGTCCGGGACGACGGGGACGCGTTCAGCGCCCCGGCGACGCGCGCGGTGATGTCTTTCAGGCCGTTCGACCCACCCATCTCATAGGGGCGCAAGGTGCCCTTGGCGAAGGCGGCTTCGACCGCGCCTTGCAGAAGCTTGCCCGCTTCTATTGCTTTCGGCTCGCCGTGGCGTTCGCCGAGCCAGTCCAGCATCATGGCGGCGGAGAGAAACATGGCGGTGGGGTTGGCCTTGCCGGTGCCCGCGATGTCGGGCGCGGTACCGTGACAGGGCTGAAAGACCGCGTGCTTGGCGCCGATATCGGCTGAGGGCGCCACACCCATGCCGCCGATCAGGGCGGCGCCGGCGTCGGACAGAATGTCGCCGAACATATTTTCGGTGACCAAGACATCGAAGGCCCAGGGGTTGCGGATCTGATTGAGCGCGATGGCGTCCACATAAGCCGCGCGGGCCTCGATATCGGGAAACTTCGCCGCCCGCTCGAAGAAAATCTTACGGAAGAAAGCAAAGCCGCCGAAGACGTTGGCCTTATCGACGCAAGTGACCATACCCGGCGATCCGGCGGCCTTGCGCTTGCGCGCCAGTTCGAAAGCGAAATCGAACAGGCGTTCGCTGCCGGACCGGGTGATCTCCATGGTGTCATAGGCGATGTTGTCGTCCACGATCTTGGTTTTACCCATGGAGGCGAACAGCCCTTCCGTCGATTCGCGGATCAGCACGAAATCTAAGTTTTGCGCCCGCGGATCGCGTAAGGGTCCCATCAGTCCGGGGATGGAGCGCACGGGCCGCACCCCGGCGAAGAGATCGAGCGCGATGCGGATATCGATCTGCGGCGCGATCTCGCGCCCATCGGGATAGCGGATATCGGGCAGGCCCATGGCGCCCAGAAGAATCGCATCCGCCGCCGCCGCGCGCGCCAGATTTTCATCCGATAAGGCCGTGCCGTGTTCTTTGTAGTAGGTGGCCCCGGATTCGATTTCCTCGAAGCGCAAGGCCAAGCCGCCAACCCGCGCGCAGGCATCGTTCAGCAGGTCGAGACAGGGCGCCATGACCTCAAGGCCGATACCGTCGCCAGCCATGACCGCGATATGAAATTCTTGGGTGCTGGACATGGGCTGACCGCTCTAATGACTCTCGCGCGGCACGACGGCGCCGCTCTTGCCGACCAGGAAATCCAGATCGCAGCCTTGGTCCGCCTGCATGACGTGATCCTGGTAGAGCTTGGCGTAGCCGCGCTCGTTCACCGGCGCGCCGGTTTTCCAGGCCGCGCGGCGCGCCTCGAGCTCGGCCTCGCTCACGTCCAGGTGCAGGCGCCGGCCCTTCACGTCGAGCTCGATGGTATCGCCGTTTTGGACCAGGGCCAGGGGGCCGCCGGCCGCCGCCTCGGGCGCGGTGTGCAGGACCACGGTGCCGTAGGCGGTGCCGCTCATGCGGGCGTCTGAAATGCGCACCATGTCCTCCGTGCCTTGCTTCAGGATTTTTTTCGGCAAGGCCATGTTGCCGACCTCGGCCATGCCGGGATAGCCCTTGGGGCCGCAGTTCTTCAACACCATGACGCAGCTGGCGTCGATGTCGAGCTCGTCGGTGTCGATGCGCGCCTTGTAGTCGTCGATGTCCTCGAAGACCACGGCGCGGCCGCGATGCTGCATGAGTTCGGGGGTCGCGGCGGAGGGTTTCAGGATCGCGCCGCCGGGCGCCAAGTTGCCGCGCAGGACCACGACGCCGCCCGCCGGCTTGAAGGGCTCGCCCAGGGGGAAGATGACCTCCCGGTTCCAGTTGGGCGCGTCTGAAACGTTGTCCCACATGGATTTCCCATTGACCGTCAGGGCGTCCTTATGGAGCAAGCCGCCTTCGCCCAATTCGCGCAGCACGGCGGGCAGGCCGCCAGCGTAGTAGAAATCCTCCATGAGGAATTCGCCCGAGGGCATGAGGTTGACCAGGCAGGGCACCTCGAGCCCCAGGCGGTCCCAGTCCTCCAAGCTAAGCTCCACCCCCATGCGTCCGGCAAGCGCCAGCAAGTGAATGACCGCGTTGGTGGAGCCGCCGATGGCACCGTTGACGCGGATCGCGTTTTCGAAGGCTTGGCGGGTCAGCACCTTGGACATGCGCAAATCCTCGCGCACCATCTCGGTAATGCGCCGCCCGGCCATGTGGGCTAGGGCGTTGCGCCTGGAATCGGCGGCGGGGATGGCGGCGTTGCTGGGCAGGCCCATGCCCAGGGCCTCGACCATGCTGGCCATGGTCGAGGCCGTGCCCATGGTCATGCAGTGGCCGACCGAACGCGACATGCAGGATTCCGCATCCATGAAATCCTGCAAGGACATCTCCCCGGTCTTGACCATGGCGTCGAACTTCCAGACCGCGGTGCCGGAGCCGATCTGCGTGTCGCGGAAGCGGCCGTTGAGCATGGGCCCACCGGAAATCGCCAGGGTCGGCAAATCGCAAGACGCCGCGCCCATGAGCAGGGCCGGCGTGGTCTTGTCGCAGCCGACCAGCAGGATCACCCCGTCGATGGGATTGGCGCGGATCGATTCCTCCACATCCATGCTGACCAGATTGCGGAACATCATGGTGGTCGGGCGCATCAAGGTCTCGCCCAGGGACATGACCGGGAATTCCAAGGGGAAACCCCCGGCCTCGTAGACCCCGCGCTTGACCCGCTCGGCCAGGATACGGAAGTGGGCGTTGCAGGGCGTCAGCTCCGACCAGGTATTGCAGATCCCGATCACCGGGCGCCCATCGAACAAGTGATGGGGCAGGCCCTGGTTCTTCATCCAGCTTCGATGTCCGAAGCCGTCCTTGTCGGCCTTGCCGAACCATTCGGCGCTGCGGTTCCTGGGCGCCTTGTCGCGCGAATCGGTCATGGAAGTAATCCCCATGCGTTGGTCGTCGATGCGGGGCGCGGTCCGCCGCTTGGCATGACGCACGCTTCATGGCGTATGCTACATGACGCACGCTAAAGGAAAAGCGGGGCGGCGGCGAAAGTTTGGGAAAGCGCCCTAGAAAAGTGCCCTAGATCTGAACCGCGCCGGACCAGCGTGGACGGCTCATGCCGGTCACGTAGTCGTTGAACATCACGTTGATGGCCATGCTGACGCGCTGACGATCGCTCCGGTTCGAGGTGACCGAGTGCCTGAGCCAGGCCGGGAACAGCACCAGGCGGCCTTCGCGCACGCGCACGTCGATGCGGCTTGCCGTATGGGTGCTGGGTTCGCTGACCCGGGGCGCGATGACGTGCGCCTGGAGCCGGGGATCGCTGAAGGTGATGGTGTCGCCGCCGGGCGCGACGCGGGCATAATAGACGCCGCTCAAGAAGTTGTTCGGGTGCGAGTGCTCGCCGTGGGTGGCGCCGACCGGCCCGATGTTGACCCAGCACCCGGTGATCTCGAAGGCATCGTATTCGATCTTGAGAAATTCCGAGATATCGGAGGCGGCGTTCAAGGTGAACTCGTTGAGCGCCTGGAACTCTTTACGGTCTTGCAGGTCGGTCTGGGTTTGCTGGAAATACGCGTCTTGCTTGGGCACGGCCGATCCCCCACCGGCCCCTAGGTGGCTCAGGATGGTTTCGTTGAGCTGCCGGGACTTGTCCTCGGGCAGGTCGAAGACCCACACGTAGGTGGGAAAGAACGAAAGCATCTGTTTGGCCGCGAACGGCATTCTCAAGATAGCCCTCAAATTCGGGAAATTCGCATCCCGGTTCCGCCGCCGCGCCGCGATCGCCGCTGGCCCCGGCGGAATCCGTAAAACGGCGCCAACCGGATGAGCGCGCTCGAGGCTTGGACAATACCTTGGGCTTTGACCGGCCACGCCATCACAGGCCATCAAATGGTCGTTACCGGCGCGGGTCGGACTCGCGCGCCTGCGCGGATTAAAAGCGGCAGGCGGTATCGCGCGGGCCGGAACCGAGGGTATCCAGATTGTTGGTGCGATGCAGGAAGCCTTCGACCGGCGCCCGCGCGATCACGGCGTTGGCGGTGTGCAGCAGGATCGGTTGGCGCAACTGGTTGTTCCAGGGACGAAAGCCGCCGGGGGCCCCCTTGTAGAGGTCGAGGTTCGCCCGCTCCGATGCGAGGTAGGCGCGCAGAGACGCGGCATCTGTTTTCTTGGTCTGCCTGATCGCCTCGACAGCGGCGCGCACCGCCGCCCAAGCGGCCCACTGGGTCGCGGTCATGCGGTATCCGGCCTGCTTTTCGAACCGCTGATTGAGTTGCGGCGCGCCATAGCGCTCGAAGGTCCAGTGCCAGGCGCCGGCGATCAAGCCCTCGGTGCCGACCACCGGGCGCGCGAGAAGAGTCCCATAGGGGACGAAACGGCCGAATTCCCCCACCGTATCGGCCAGAAAGACGGCGTCGTAGCTGGCCTGGGAAGTCAGGAGATGAATGTTGTTCCGGTCGCGCTCGCGCGGGTCGTTGCCGAGCTTGAAGGGGCGGACCTCCGCAATGACGAGGCCGAATTTCCTGGCCGATTTCTGGAACGCGGCCGTTAGGCGGGCGTCCTCGGCCTCCTCGCCTTGCAGAACCAGCAGCCGCTCCCAGCGTTTGCGTTTCAGGAACTGGGCCAGGCCATCCATCAGCATGGCGTCGCTCGGCATGGTGTGGAACAGGTTCGCCGCGCAATCCGCGCCGCGCAGGGAATCGTCGCCATGGCGGACGTTGAAGAGGATGAGCGGGTCGGCGTCGAGCGTGCGAAGCGTTCGCGCCATGTCTTCGACCGCCAGGTCGAGGAGGAAGACCTTGGCACCCTCGGCCGCGGCGATATCGCGGATCGCGGCGGCAGCCTCGCCGCCGGGCGCCAGCAGGCGTTCCACGAGCTTGAACTTGAGCCCGAGCGCGCGGCCCACGATCTTGCTATCGCGCAAGCCCAGACGGGCCCCGTCGAGGGGGCGCTTGCGGTCGCGCAGAACCAGGCCGGTGTAGGCCTTGGTCGGTTCGTAGACGGGGTCCCCGGCGCGGCCGATATAGGCGAGCGTCACGGTTTCCGCCGCCCGCGCCGGGGCCGGCGATAGGTTCCCGGCCAAAACCAGGGCGGCCAGGGATCCCAGACACAAGAGGCGGCGCCACTCACCGGTCATGGATCAAGATTCCGTAGGGAATCTGGCCGACCGGTATCGACTTGACGGCCTTGAGGGTGGCGGTGTCGATGATGGTTATGTCGTCCGACAGGCCGTTGGCGACATAGAGTTCGGATTCGTCGTCGGTGAGCGCCAGGCCCCAGGCGCGCTTGCCGACCAGAATGTAGGCCTCGACCTTGCGCGCCGCCACGTCGACCACCGCGACATGGTTGGCCCGGCCGAGCGCGACGTAGGCCCGCTTGCCATCGCGTGTGATCAGGAGATCGACCGGCGTCACGTCCTCCTTGCGCATCCCCGTCGGCAGGAACGTGATGTCGCCGGTCAATTCCATGGTGGCCATATCGATGATGTCGACGATACCGGCCAACTCGGCGGATACCCATAACTCCTTGCCGTCGGGGGTCAGCGCGAAGCGGCGCGGTCGGGTATCGACCAGGATGTCCTTGATCACCTCGCCCGCCGCGACATCGATCACGTGGACCATGTTGGCCGCTTCCGAGGCGACGAACACCAGCTTGCCGTCCGGCGTCGCCAGCACCCCCTCGGGTTCCGCCCCGGTCTCGAATTCGTCCACGATCTCGCCGGTCTCGAGGTCGAGCACGCTCGCCTCGGCCTCTTCTTCGTTGGAGATATAAAGATGCCGGCCGTCGGGGTGGAGGTCGAAGGTCTCGGGCTCGTCAATGTCGCGGTAGCGCCGGACCAGGGTTTGGGTCGCGATGTCGTAGACGGCGATCGTCGAATCGTCGGCGCAGCCGACGAAGAACCGCGTGCGGTCGTGGTTGAAGTGAGCGCCGCGCGGCCGGGCGCAGGTTTCGATGGTGTTCACGACTTCGCCGCCATCGAGCACGCTTATGGTGTTGGATTTCTCGTTGGTGATGAAGATCAGCCCGCTTTCCTTGGCGGCGGCGGGCGGCGTGTGCGGCGCGGCAAGCAAACCCATGATCAACAGCGCGCATGCCAGCGCGATCCGGCGGCGGCGATCTTCATGAACCTTTATCGGGGTGCTGTGGAATAAGTATGCGCGTTTCATCGTTTTCCTCTGGCTGATTCGGCCATGGCTGCCGCGGGCGGCGGTCAGTCTTGGAAAAACCCGCGCGCCAGTCAAGCATGGGCGAAATTGGCCGCCGGCGCCGGCGCTACGTGAAATTGGTATGAATGTTGGTCCAGCGGCGGTTGAGAACCGACTCCACAAACCCACAAATATCGTGTTTAATTACGCCATTAACCAAAATTAGCAGTGCGTGTCCCGACACCTGCGCACCGCACAACAAGACTGGGGAAGAGCAAATGGATATCTTGCGCAAAGGTGTATTCGGATTTTTTGGCGCCGCGCTTGGCGCGAGCCTGTTTCTGCTGCCCGCCTCGAGCGTGAAGGCTCAAGAGGTGATCGGCGGCACCATGTACGGCGACATGGGCGCCGTCAGCCAGGACATGCTCAACCGGGCGGGAAGCGACGGCAACAACTTCCTGCATACCAACGGCAACTACGAACAGACGCGCTACTACCCGGCGCGCCAGATCAATGCCTCCAACGTCGGTAACCTGCGCCCGGCCTGGATTTTCCAGACCGAGATCGTGGAATCCATGGAGACGACGCCGATCGTCGTCAACGGCATCATGTACGCGACCACGTCGTTCAACCATGTTTACGCGCTGAATGCCGCGACGGGTCAGCAAATCTGGCACTACAAGCACAACATGGGTCCGGTCACGACCTATTGCTGCGGGCCGAACAATCGCGGCGTGGCGATCCATGACGACCGGGTCTTCATGGGCACCCTGGACGCGCGCCTGGTCGCGCTCGACGCCAAGACCGGCAAGGTGCTTTGGAACAAGGAAATCGCGGACCCCGAGCTCGGGTACAGCGAAACCATGGCGCCGTCCGTGGTCAACGGCAAGGTGCTGATCGGCACCAACGGCGGCGAATACGGCATTCGCGGCTTCTTGAAGGCTTTCGATGCCGCCAACGGCGATCTCTTGTGGACCTTCCACACCACGGCCGAGGACTCGACCGGTGTCTGGGCCACCCACGACGCGACCGGCCGCGACATGCTGCGCGATATCGGCGCGGAGAAAGCGGCGCTCGCAAAGATGGGCGATCCCTATAAGACGCTCGGCGGCGGCGTGTGGCAGAACCCGGCGGTCGATCTGGCCACGAACCGTGTCTTTTTCATGGCCGGCAATCCCTCGCCGGACCTCGACGGGTCGCTTCGCCCGGGCGATAATCTCTACACGAATTCGCTGATCTCGGTCGATCTCGATACCGGCAAGTACGTCTGCCACTTCCAGTACATCGCCCACGACGTTTGGGATCTGGACGCGGTCAGCCCGGCGGTCCTGGTCGACGTGAAGGACGCGAACGGCAAGACGGTGCCGGGTGTGCTCCACGGCGGCAAGACCGGGCACATCTATGTCCATAACCGCGACGATTGTTCCTTGATCCGTTATTCCGAGGCCATGGTCCCGCAAGAAAATATGTGGGTGCTGCCGACCAAGGACGGCGCGCGGATGCTGCCGGGCGCCAACGGCGGCGTGGAGTGGTCGCCCTTGGCGGTCGATGTCAACCTGGGCCTGTCCTACGCCATCAACCTCCATCAGCCCATGACCTATCATGTCGAGAGCTCGCCGTATCCGGAAGGGAAACTGTGGCTCGGCGGCGCCTTCAAGGTTATCGCCACCGAGGCGCAGTGGGGCAACGTCACGGCGGTCGATTACAACACCGGCAAGATCCGCTGGCAGGTCAAGACCCAGCAGCCGATGATCGGCGGTATTCTGGTAACGGCCGGCGGCTTGCTCTTCACCGGCGAGGGCAATGGCCAGTTCAAGGCCTACGATTCGGAAACCGGCAGCGTGCTGTGGAAGTTCCAGGCCGGTGCCGGCGTGAACGCGCCCCCGGCCTCCTACACGGTCGACGGCAAGCAGTATATTGTCGTGGCCGCCGGTGGGAATACGCAGCTCAACTACAAGCGTGGCAACAACATCATGGCTTTCACGCTTGCGGACTAAATTCGAGCAGGCCGATATTTCCGGCATGAAACGGGGCCGCTTTCAGCGGCCCCGTTTTCCTGTCCGGGGGCCAGACGGTGATAGTGTTTGCTACCATGCGGAGTTTATTTTCATGAGATTTCGTGCCGCGTTGATCCTGGCCGCCCTTATTCTCGCGGCACCCGCCGCGCGGGCGCAAAGCGCGCCGCCGCCCGAGATCGCGGACCAAGTTGGCCTGTGCGCGGCTTGCCACGGCCAGGATGGCCGGCCGGTCAACGAGGGCACGCCGATCATCTGGGGGCAGGAGGAGTACTACATCTACATTCAGATGCGCGATATCCAGGCCGGCCGACGCGCCAGCGAGGTCATGCTTGGCGTGGTCGCCGATCTATCGCGGGCTCAGATGAAGGCCCTGGGCAAGTATTTCTCACGCCAGCCCTGGCCCAAGCTCGCCTTCAAGGCCGAGGAGGGCGACCGGGATGTGGCGAACACCATGGCCGCCGCCGGTCAGTGTTCCCAGTGTCATCTTAGCGGCTTTGGCGGCGATAGCCGCGTGCCCCGGGCCGCGGGCCAAGCCGCCGACTATCTGGAAAAGACCATGCTCGACTTCAAATACAGGCGGCGCATGAACGCGCCCGACAAGGCCAATCTTCTAGAAACCTTTCCCGACCCGGTCATCGCCGCCATGGCCCGGCACCTGGCCTCGCTGCAACCCCATTGAGGCCGGGAATTATTCCCCGAACGCTTGGCGGACGCGCTCATCCCCGGCCAGATCCAGCGCGCTCCGCCCCGTTTTGTCGCGCTGCCCGCGCTCGGCGCCCTGGTTAAGGAGATAGCCGGCGGCCAAGGCATGACCGCGCTGGGCGGCGATCATCAAGGCCGTGCGGCCGCGGTCGTCGGCCAGGTCCAGGGTCGCGCCGCGCTCGACCAGGAGGCGCACCGCTTCCAAGCCTTCGCTCTCGGGAACGTCGTTGCTATGGCCGGCCGCCCACATGAGCGCGGTCAGGTCGTGACCGTAGCGGCGGTCGGGATCGAGGCCGGCATCGAGCAATCGCTTCATCACCGTCACGAAGCCCCGCCCGGCGGCATAGACCAGCGGCCCCTTGCCGGACGAATCCTTGGCCCGCGGATCCGCGCCCGCCTTGAGTAAGATCGCGACCAGCCGCGCATTGCCATTGAAACTGGCGGCGGTCAGAGGCGTCACGCCCTTGACGTTGGCCACGTTGGGGTCGGCGCCGGCGGTCAAGAGAAGCTTAGCCAGCTTGCGTTCGTTGGCGACCGCGGCCTTGATGAGCGCGGTGCTGCCCGCCAGGTTCCGGAAACCGATTTCGGCGCCGCGCGCCATGAGCATCTCGGCCATGTCCTCGTGGCCGGCGCCGGCGGCGATCAGCAGGGCGGTGTTGCCGAAGCGGTTGCGCGCCTCGATCGAGGCGCCGCTATCGGCCAGCTCCCCGGCGAAGCCAAGGCATCCCCGCTCGGCCGCGCCGAAAAGGAAAAAGTTGAGCTTGCGCCCGGCGTCCGAAGTGCCATCGACGACGAAATCCTGGCGCAGATCCCGGCAGATGCGCGTTTCATCCGCCGCCGCCGCGAAAGAGGGGGCGGGCGCGTAGGCCAACCCGGCGGCCGCGATTACGAGCGCAAATCCGCGCGAGGTAAGTCCCGTCATGTCCGTTATAACTCCATGTCCATCTTAACGCCGCCCCGCGACCGCATCCGCAAGCACGCAGAGAATCTCGAACATCATGGTCGCGCCGACCAGGGCGGTGTTGCCGCTGGGATCGAAGGGCGGGGCGACCTCGACCACGTCGGCGCCGATCAGATTGAGCCCTCGAAGGCCCCGGATCATGCATTGCGCCTCGTGAGTGGTGAAGCCGCCGATTTCCGGCGTGCCGGTGCCCGGCGCGTAGACCGGATCGAGGCCGTCGACATCGAAGCTGATGTACGTCGGCCCCTCGCCCACGACCCGGCGCGCCTCGGCGATGACCGCCTCGATGCCCATGTCGTACATCTCTTCGATGTGAATGACGCGGATGCCCTGCTGCGTGCCCCAGTCGTTGTCGCCGTCGCTGAACAGGGCGCCGCGTATGCCGATCTGCACCGTTCGCTTGGGATCGAGCAAGCCTTCCTCTATGGCGCGGCGAAAGGGCGTGCCGTGGGTGAATTTACAATCGCCGAAATAGCGGTCCAAGGTATCGGTGTGGGCATCGAAGTGAACCATGCCCAGGGGGCCGTCTTTCGCAATGGCGCGCATGATCGGCAAGGTCATGAGGTGATCGCCGCCCGCCGATAGCGGTACGGTCCCGGCGGCGTGGATCGGCGCATAGAAATCTTCTATCCGCTTCAAGGTGTCTTCCAGATCGATCGGGTTGACCGGCACGTCGCCAAGATCGGCGCAATTACATAAATCGAAGGGGCGGATCTTGCTGACATGATGGGCATTGCGCGCCAGGGTGGAAAGATCGCGAATCTGGCGCGGCCCGTGGCGCGCGCCCGCGCGGTTGGTGGTGCCCCCGTCCCAGGGCACGCCGATCAGGCCGATGTCGACCTCCGCCCTATTTGTGACATGAGGCAGGCGCATGAAAGTCGCGATGCCGGAAAAGCGCGGCATGACATGGCCCGATACCGGCTTGAAAGATCTTTTGCTTTCGCTCATGAGATCTTTTCTCCCAACCTAGGTGGCTTGATTTCTCTCTCGTTACATATTGACCTGCCCCGCTGAACAGGGCAAACGGCGGGCACCGCCTTTATCGTCAATCCGGCTTTTCGAGCCCCGCCTTGTCACGAAGGGAAACGCCATGCGGCGACGATCCATGAATTTCATTCGGGTGAGTTTCCCGGCTAGCATCCTGGTTTCGCTTCTGACCTTGGCCTCTCCCAGCCTGGGCGCGGTCCCGCCCAACGCCAGCGATGCCTATGTCGCCGGTTATGTCGCCGCGGTTCTGGAGCGTGAATTTCGCCTGACCGGGCCGGTCTTCGAGGTGCAAAACGGCGTGGTCTCGCTCTACACCGGCGACTTGAGCGAGGCGCGCCAGGACAAGATTGCCTCGATCCTGGCCAGGGTGCGCGGGGTCAGCGCCGTGCGCGTGACCGAGGGCGAGCGGCCCGCCGCGCGCCAAAGCGGCGAAGGCCCAGCCGACTTGCCATCTTGGTCGCCGCCCGCCGATGCCACGGTGGTCGCCATGGCCGCTGAAGACGAGGAGGGTATCGAGCTGCTCCCCAGCGGCACCCTTTTCGATCCCCTCATCGCGGATCCGCGCTGGGCGCACTTTTCCGCCGCCTATCAGTATTTCATTGACGATGAGGAGATCGAAAGCGCCGCCGCGGTCAGCTTTGGCGAGACCTTTGGGCTGCTCGGCGGGCCGGCGCCTTTCGAGGGCCGCTGGCAGTTGGATTTTCAGGCCGCCGTCTTTGGGCTTTTCGATCTGGACGCGGAATCCAAGGATCTCATCAATGCTGACTACTGGGTCGGCTTGCCCATCAGCTACCGAAGCAAAAACGAGAGATTCGCCGCCATGGTGCGCTTTTTCCATCAAAGCTCACACCTGGGCGATGAATTCCTGCTGCGCGACCGGGTCGGCCGGGTCAACCTCAGCTACGAGGCGGCCGATCTAAAGCTGTCCTATAATATCGGCCATGGACTGCGGGTTTATGGCGGCCTCGGCTATCTTTTGAATGTCGAGCCCGCCGACATCGACCCCTTCTCGACCCAGGCGGGGGTGGAGTACTTGGCGCCCTTCACCCTGGGCGGTGGCCCGCTACGCCTGCGGCCGGTCGCGGCCGCCGATCTGCAAAACCGCGAAGAGAGCGATTTTTCCTCCGATGTGTCCCTGCGCGCCGGGGTCCAGTTCGAAAGCACGGGAAAGATCAGCCAGCGGGTTCAGCTCTTGGTCGAATACTTCAACGGCCGCAACCCCAACGGCCAGTTCTACGCCCGCTCGCTGGAGTACCTCGGCCTGGGCGCCCACGTGTATTTTTAAACCGCGCCGGGGCCTTTTTGACGGGCGGATGACCTAAACTCTATCGCGCTTCGACTAAACTAGGCCGTGGGGCGGGTTCGAATCGAAGCACGCCTGTATCGCGGGAAATTTGCTCATTTCGGGCCTAATTAGGCCTGATATGCCCGAATTGAGCTGGGTGCGAATCGTGCGGCTAGGTCCTGGGCGGCGAAATGATTGACAAGAGTTTAGTGAAAAGTTTAGTGTTTTTGACCGATGGCGGAATGGAACGGCCGATTGGGCCATCGGTTCACCTGGTTTGGGTGATGCGATAAATCCGACGCCGTCGGCCGATCATTGGGAGGTAATTATGCGGACATGGAAAGCATGTCTTGCCGCCGCCGCCGTGAGCCTCGTGGCCGCGACGGGCGCGCAAGCGCAGGAAAAATCACTGACGCTGTGCTGGGCCGCCTGGGACCCGGCCAATGCCCTGGCCGAACTGGGCAAGGATTTCACCGCCGAATCCGGCATCAAGATGAATTACGAGTTCGTTCCCTGGACGAACTTCGCCGACCGCTTCATCAACGAACTGAACTCCGGCGGCAAGCTTTGCGATCTCTTGATCGGCGACAGCCAATGGATCGGCGGTTCGGCCACCTATGGCCACTACATCAAATTGAACGACTTCTTCGACAAAGAAGGCATCTCCATGGATGACTTCGCCCCGGCCACGGTCTACGCCTATTCGACCTGGCCCAAGGGCACGCCGAATTATTGGGCCCTGCCGGCCATGGGCGACGCGCTCGGCTGGATTTACCGCAAGGACTGGTTCGCGCGTCCCGCGCTGCGCGCGGAATTCAAGGCGAAGTACGGCCACGATCTGGGCGTGCCGAAGAACTGGACCGAACTCAAGCACATCGGCGAATTTTTCCAAGGCCGCGATATCGACGGCAAGAAGGTCTACGGCATGGGCATCTATACCGAGCGCGGCTCGGAAGGGATTACCATGGGCGTGACCGCGGCCTTGTACTCCTGGGGCTTTCAATACGAAGACCCGAACAAGCCCTATAGCATGGAAGGCTTCGTCAACTCCCCCGACGCGGTCGAGGCTTTGGAATTCTACAAGTCGCTTTACAAGTGCTGCACGCCTCCGGGCCATTCGGATGCCTACATGGTCGCCAATCTCGATGCCTATAAATCGGGCCAGGTGGCCATGCAGATGAACTGGTTCGCCTTCATGCCGGGCATCGCCAAGGACGAGGACGTCGGCGGCGACAAGTCCGGCTTTTTCGTGAACCCGGCGCAGAAGATCGCGGCCTCCACCTTGGGCGGACAAGGCATCTCGGTGGTCTCCTATTCCGACAAGAAGGACCTGGCGCTGGAGTACATCAAGTGGTTCGCCCAGGACAACGTGCAGAAGAAATGGTGGGCGCTGGGCGGCTATTCGGCATCCAAGGCGGTGCTCGACGATCCCAATTTCCCCAACACCGCGCCCTTCGCCGCCGACTTCCTGAAGGCGATGGACGGGGTTAAGGACTTCTGGCAAGAGCCGACCTATGCCGAGCTTTTGCAATCCATGCAGAAGCGGATCCACGACTTTGTCGTCGCCGACAAGGGCACGGCGCAACAGGCGCTCGACAAGATGATCGTCGATTGGACGGAAGTCTTCGAGGACGACGGCAAGCTATAGCCGTAGTGCCCGCGTGATCCTCCCGGTTTGCCGGCCGGGCTCTTGGTAAGAGTTCGGCCGGTCGCCGGGTGGGCCTGTGCGCCAACATCAATAATGTCGAAGGCACCATGACGGACCGCCCCGCCATATCCATCGCAGACCGCGCGGCCATGGCGACTCCCGCTGGATTGACACGGCGAGTGCGCGGACTGTCCGACCGGGCGATTGCCTGGCTGTTCATCGCGCCGACGATTCTGCTGTTGCTCGCGATCAATATATTTCCGCTGATCTGGACAATTTATCTGTCGTTCACGAACTACCGCGCCAACCGGCCCGGACGCGCGATCGATTGGGTCGGCACGCGCAATTACGAACGGCTGCTGGGTAGCGAAGACGTTTGGGAATACCTGCAGGCGACCGCGCACTTCGTTTCCTGGACCATGATCATTCAGGTAGTTCTGGGCCTCGGCCTGGCGCTCCTCATCAACAAGAATTTCAAGGGCGCGGGGTTCTGGACCACCATTATTCTGATCCCCATGATGTTGTCGCCGGCCGTGGTCGGCACCTTTTGGACCTATCTCTATCAGCCGCAAACCGGTATCTTCAGTTACATCGTCAATGCCTTCATCGAGGTCGGCCCGGTCGATATGATTGGGTCGCCCGTCCTCGCGCCCTGGTCGATTATCATCGTCGACACCTGGATGTGGACACCCTACATCATGCTGCTGTCCCTGGCGGGTTTGCGCTCGATCCCAGATTATTTGTACGAAGCGGCGGAGATCGACCGCGCCAACGCTTGGCAGAAATTCTGGCACATCACCTTGCCGCGGGTGATGCCGTTCTTGATGTTGGCGGTATTGTTCCGCGGCATCGAAAATTTCAAGATGTTCGACATGGTGGTCGAGCTGACCTCCGGCGGGCCGGGATCGATTACCGAGCTGGCCTCCATCAACTTGAAGCGCGAAGCCTTCGAGAAATGGCGCACGGGATACGCATCCGCCTTCGCCGTCATTCTTTTCGTCACGGTATTCGGCCTGGGCAATATCTACGTGAAAGCCCTCAATAGGTTGAAGCAATGAGCACGCGCGCGACAACGGCGCATTCGGTGGTCGAAGCCAAGGCGGCGGGCAAGTGGATCGCCGGCGCGCTGGTCATCGCCTATGCCCTGGTCGCCGTGGTGCCGCTGGTTTGGATTTTCCTGACCGGTTTCAAGTCGCCGCCGGATTCCATTTCTTATCCGCCCAAGGTGGTGTTCGAGCCCAGCCTCGAAGGATACGTCAATGTGTTCACCAACCGCTCGCGCCAAACGCCGGAATATATCGACAGCCTGGGACCGCCTAAAACCTGGTACGATGAAATCGCCCGCAAGCGGAACATGGTCATCACAGGCCCCTCGCGCTTTGCCGGGCGCTTCATGAACTCCGTGGTCATCGGTTTCGGCTCGACCTTTCTAGCGGTTTTTCTGGGCACCCTCGCGGCCTATGGATTCTCGCGCTTCAGGGTGCCGCTCAAGGACGACCTTCTGTTCTTTATCCTCTCGACTCGCATGATGCCGCCAATCGCCGTGGCGATTCCGATTTTCCTCATGTACCGGACCCTGGGCCTGTCCGACACGATTCTGGGCATGGTGTTGCTATACACGGCGGTCAACGTGTCTCTGGCCGTCTGGCTACTCAAGGGATTCATCGACGAGATCCCGCGCGAGTACGAGGAAGCGGCGGTCGTCGACGGCTACACGCGCCTGCAAGCCTTTATCAAGGTCATCTTGCCGCAGGCGCGTGCCGGCATTGCCGCGACCGCGATCTTCTGTCTGATCTTCGCCTGGAACGAATATGCTTTCGCCTTGCTCCTGACCAGCGGTAAGGCGCAGACCGCGCCGCCCTTCATACCCATCATCATCGGCGAGGGCGGACTCGATTGGCCGGCGGTCGCGGCCGGGACGACCTTGTTCTTGCTGCCGATCGTGTTGTTCACGATCCTGCTGCGCAATCAACTACTGCGCGGGATTACCTTCGGGGCGGTCCGCAAATGAGTACGCAAGCCAGAAGCCCGAGCGGTCTTAGGCGCTGGTTCCGGCGGGGGCCCTGGGAGAACGTGGCAACCGTGCTGATCGCCTTGGGTGTCTTCATGCTTATGCAGTCGTTCTCGCTGTTCCTGTTCGGTCAGTCTTTGACCGTGATCCTAATCGGCACGATCGGTTTCGTGATCGTCAGCCACTTTCCGGAGTGAATGGAAAATGGCTGAAATTCGGATCGAGAATCTGCACAAAGCCTTCGACAATTTTGTTGCCGTGCGCGAGTCCAGCTTCACGGTGCGCGACGGGGAGTTCTTTGTCATGCTCGGCCCCTCGGGCTGCGGCAAGACCACGACCCTGCGCATGATCGCCGGCTTGGAAATGCCGACGGCGGGGCGGATCTATCTGGATGGCGAGGACGTCACCTACAAGCGCGGCGGCGAACGCGATATCGCTTTCGTGTTTCAGCTTTTCGCTCTCTACCCGCACATGAACGTGCGTCAAAATATCTCGTTTCCTCTGCGCATGGAGGGTGTGGGGCGCCGTGAAGTTCGCGCGCGCACCGAAGAGGTCGCGGCCATGCTTCAGATAGACCATCTGCTCAAGCGCCCGGTCAACGGGCTGTCGAGCGGCGACCGCCAGCGGGTCGCCCTGGGCCGCGCCATCGTGCGCCGGGCCAAGGCGTTTCTTCTGGACGAACCCCTGGGTGCCCTGGACGCGGAGTTTCGGGATCTGATGTGCGAGGAGTTGCGCGCCCTCCACGACCGGGTCGGCGCGACCTCGGTCTACGTCACCCACGATCAGGTCGAGGCCATGTCCATGGCCGACCGCATCTGCGTCATGAACAAGGGAGAGGTTTTGCAAATCGGATCGCCCTCGGAAATCTACGCCCGCCCGGCGACCCGTTTCGTCGCCGGGTTCATCGGCACCCCGTCCATGAACTTCCTCACCGGCCAGGGCGGTTTCGATGCCGGCGCTTCGGCGATCCGGGTTAACGGGTCGGCGATCGCTGTGCCCCGCTTGCGCGAGCCTCTCGATCACGGGGGCGCCATTATCGGCGTCCGCCCGGAACATATCAGTATCGCCGGGGAGGGCGCCTTGAAGGGCGAGGTCTTCGCCGTCGAGTACATGGGATCGCGCCAACTGATCACGGTCGATACCGATGCCGGGCGCTTGCGCGTGCGCGCGCCCAACACCACGCGGGTCGATTTCGGCGAGACCGTGGGCCTGAACTTCGACTCCCAGCGCCTGGTGGTTTTCCATCCCGAAACCGGCCGCGCCCTGGCGAGCGATCTTTCGGAGCCCGCCCATGGCTGAAGTCGTGCTGCAAGGCGTTAGCAAAAGCTTCGGCGGCACCCACGCGCTCGACGGCATGGACTTGACCATCGGCGCCGGTGAGTTCGTCGTGCTTCTGGGCCCGACGGGCGCGGGCAAGACCACGACCTTGCGCCTCATCGCGGGCCTGGAGCGCGCGGACACGGGCACGATTCGCATCGACGGCACCGATGTAACGAACTGGCCGCCGGCGTCGCGCAATATCGCTTTCGTATTTCAGCAGTACTCGCTCTATCCCCATTACAGCGTTTACGACAACATGGCGTTTCCGCTCCGCGCGCCCGGTGTGAATCTTTCCAAGGACGACATCGACCGGCGCGTGCGGGAAATCGCGCGACTTCTGCGTATCGAGGAGAAACTTAATAACCGGGCGACGCAACTCTCGGGCGGGGAGATGCAGCGGGTCGCGATTGGGCGCGCCCTGGTGCGCCAACCGAGTATCTTTTTGATGGACGAACCCTTGTCCTCCCTCGATGCCAAGCTGCGCGAGGATATGCGCGTCGAGTTGAAGCGCATTCAAAGGGATCTGGGCGCGACGATCCTCTATGTGACCCACGATCAGCTTGAAGCCATGACCCTGGCCGACCGCATTGGCGTACTTTCCCAAGGCGTCTTGGTGCAGATCGACACGCCACGCAAAGTTTATGAGTCGCCCCGGAATATCTACGTCGCGCGCCGCCTGGGATCGCCGCAAATAAATATTCTGGATGCCGGCGTCCTGGACATAGGCGGGATGCCGCCAGGTACCGCAAAGATCGGCGTGCGGCCGGAAGACGTGATCTTGCGGAGCGACGGCGGCGCCATGGCACGGGTTCAAGCGGTCGAACACTTGGGCGTTGAAACTGTCGTCTTGCTGGATGTCGGCGGGTGCCAGATCCATGCCTTGCTTGGCGGCGCCGAAGTTTTCGCGCCTGGCGATAGCACGGCCATAAGTATACGAGTGGGCGCCGCGATTCCCTTCGATTCCCAGGGCGATCGGATCGACATGAGCGCGGAACCCGCGCGGGAGGCGGCCTATGGCACCTGATTTGACACGCCGGTTGCGCGAAGAAGCGGTGGTGCGGATTATCGCCCACGTGGATGAACTGACGGCGCTGGACCAAGCCATTGGCGATGGCGATCACGGTTTCAATATGAAGCGCGGTTTCGAGGCTATTACCGCCCTTGGCGATGAGTTGGACGCCCTGTCCCTGGGCCCGGCCTTGCAGAAGGCGGGCATGACCCTGGTTATGAAGGTCGGCGGTGCCTCAGGGCCGCTATACGGCTCCTTCCTCATGGCCATGGGTAAGGCCATGACGGGCGATCCGCTCTCGCGCGAGGATTTCGTGGGCAGCTTGGCCGAAGGGGTCGCGGCGGTGAAAATGCGCGGCAAGTCCGAGGCCGGCGCGAAAACCATGCTCGACGTGCTGGTGCCGGTGCTGGATGCGGTTACGGCGGACGATCCCTTAGCGGCGGCCCGCCAGGCCGCGCGCGACGGTCTCGAGGCGACCAGGAACATGAAGGCTACCAAGGGCCGCGCGTCTTTTTTAGGCGAGCGGTCGATCGGTCATCTCGATCCCGGCGCGCGTTCCTCCGCGCTCCTGGTCGAGGTGGTGTGCGATGTACTTGAGGGTAAAGTATGACGGACTGCGTGGGAATCGTGATCGTGTCCCATTCCCCCGACGTGGCCAAGGGGGCGGCGGACATGGTTCGGCAAATGGTCGGCGAGGAAGTGCGGGTCGCTTACTGCGGCGGCGATCCCTCCGGCGGCCTGGGCACCGACGTCGCCGCCATACAGGCGGCGATCCGAGCGGTCAACGGACCCAAGGGGGTGGCGGTCCTGGTCGATCTGGGCGGTGCCGAGACCAACAGCGAGATGGCCATCGAACTCATGGCGGACGAGCTTTTGGGCGAAGTCGTCTTGTGCGACGCGCCCATCGTCGAAGGCGCGGTCATGGCCGCGACCGAGGCCTCGGGCGGGGCGTCGCTCGCGGCGGTGCGGGCCACCGCCGAGGAGTTTTTGTCATGAGAGATGCGGCCCACGACGCGGCCCCGGTGCTCGGCGAAGCGGTGGTGCGCGACCCGACCGGACTGCACGCCCGCCCGGCGGTCAAGTTGACCAAGCTGGCCAAGGGCTTCGAGGCCACGGTTGAGATTCGCACCGGCCAAAACGGCGCCTGGATCAACGCGAAATCCCCCAACGCGGTGATGAAAATGAAGGCCGGATATGGCGAGACCATTTCGGTCCGCGCCGAGGGGATTCATGCAAATAGCGCGGTGGCGGCCCTGGTCGGATTGATCGAGCGCGATTTCGATGGCTGATTTGCCGTCCGAGCGTGTGTTCACGGGGCTCTCGGCGACCGGCGGACTCGCGCTTGGAACGATTGTCGTGGAAAAGGCCGCGGCCCTTGGGGACCGCCAGGCCGGATCGCCGGGGCAAGAGCGCCGGGCGCTGGACGCCGCCATCGCGCGGGCCAAGGGCGAGATCGGCGCCCTGGCCGCCAAGGCCGACGATCTGGGCGCCGAGATTCTCGAATTTCAAAGCGCCCTGCTTGAGGACGATGACTTTCTGGGCCTGGCATTCGCGCGCATAACCGGCGGCGATCCCGCCCAGGAAGCCTGGAGCGCGGCCCTCGACGGTGAGGTGGCGCAATACCGCGCCGGCGGCGACGACTATTTCAAGGCCCGGGCCGAGGATCTGCTCGACCTCAAGGCGCGCGTGCTGAGATCGCTTTTCGGCACGGATACAAAAGCGCCCGCGCGAATGGTAAAAGATACGATCCTTCTCGCCGTGGATCTTACCCCCTCGAGGTTCCTGGAACTCGAGGGGCCTTTCCTACGCGGCGCGGCAATCCTTGGCGGCAGCCCGACCAGCCATGTCGCGATCCTGGCGCGCGCGCGCGGCATTCCCTTGGTGGTTGGTTTGGACACCAAGCTAGACAAGGCCATGGCGGGCCAGCACGCGGTCCTCGATGCCAAGGCCGGGAGTCTGACGATCGCGCCCAGTAGTGCCACCCTGGCGACGGCGAAGGACCGGCTGGATTCCATCGCCGCCGACACCCGCGCCTGGGAAGAATTGATCGCCCGCCCGGCGGTCATGGGCGATGGCACCCCGGTTCAAGTTTCGATCAACCTCGACGATCCGGCGATTCTGGATAACCTGCCGCCGGCCCATTGCGACGGTATCGGTCTGACCCGCACCGAGTTTCTGTTTCGCGGCGGGCGCCTGCCGGACGAGGACGCGCAGTTCAAGGTGTACCGGCGGCTTATGGCCTGGGCCGAGGGGCGGCCGGTGACCATACGCACCCTGGATGCCGGGGGCGATAAGCCCATCGCCGGGGTCACGCCGTCAGGCGAGGCCAATCCCTTCCTGGGGGTCCGGGGGTTGCGCCTATCGCTCCGGCACCCCGAAATTTTCGCGGTTCAACTGCGCGCCCTGGCGCGGGCGGCGGCCCTGGGTCCGCTCAAGATCATGGTCCCCATGGTGACCCTGCCGGGGGAAATGGACCAGGTGCGCGCGATTCTGGATCTGGTGTTGGCGGACTTGGCCAAGGCGGGGACCGATCACGCCCGCCCGGCCCTGGGCATGATGATCGAGGTCCCGGCCGCCGCCTTGTGCACCGAATATTTCGAAACCGATTTCTTTTCCATCGGCTCCAACGATCTGGTGCAATACCTGACCGCCTGCGCGCGCGATAACGCCGCGGTTGCGCCCCTCGCCGATCCGCGCAACCCGGCGGTGCTGGAATTAATCCGCCGCTGCGTGGCGGTGGCGCGGGCCAAGGGGATCGAGATCGGCCTGTGCGGCGACATGGCCTCGGACCCGGAATTGCTTCCCCTGCTTCTCGATTGCGGCCTGCGCTCGATTTCGGTTTCCCCGGCCCAGCTCGGCCCCGCGAAACTCGCGATTCATCGTTACAGCGGGAAGGCGGGGCGCCATGGGTGAGGCACAGGACCTTCGCCCACCGGCGGAACGGGCCGTCGCTGCCTATAAAAACCTGCTGCGCGATTATATCGACCGCCGGCCCTCCGGCACGCGCCAACGTCTGGCGGCGGCGCTGGGCACCCACAAGAGCTTCATATCCCAGATCACCAACCCGGCCTACCGCATCCCCCTGCCGGCCCAGCATATCGAGACCATCTTCAAGATCTGTCATTTCGCGTCCGAGGAACGGACCGCGTTTCTAGCCGCCTTTCGCGCCGCGCACCCCGGTCAGGCCGGCGCCCTAGAGTCCGGTTCCACGCAGGGCGCGCGCATTCTCGAGATCGAAATTCCCCCCCTTCGCGACCCCGAACGCCAGGCGCAAGTCGCCGAGGCGATCCGCGAGGCCGCCCAGATAATCATCACCTTGGAACAAGACGAAAAATAACTTCCGAAAGGCAGGGCCATGAAGAAGCTGATCAACAAAGTCGATGACGTTCTGAATGAGAGCCTGAGCGGTTTCGCCGCCACCCACGCGGATCTGGTCTCGCTCAGCCTGGAGCCGAAATTCCTGACCCGCGCGGGCGGCACGCCCAATGGCAAGGTCGCGCTCATTTCCGGCGGCGGCTCGGGTCATGAACCCATGCACGCGGGCTTCGTGGGCATGGGCATGTTGGACGCGGCCTGCCCGGGCGAGATTTTCACCTCCCCCACGCCCGATCAAATGCTGGCCGCGGCCCAGGCGGTGGCGCCGAATGCCGGTGTCCTCTTCATCGTCAAGAACTATTCCGGCGATGTCATGAATTTCGAAATGGCGGCCGAGATGATGGAGGGCGAACACGCGACGGTGCTGACCAACGACGACGTGGCGGTCGAGGATTCGCTCTATACCCAGGGCCGTCGCGGGGTCGCGGCCACGGTCATTGTCGAAAAAATCGTCGGCGCGGCGGCCGAACAAGGCGCCGATCTGGCGGCCTGCAAGGCGCTAGGGGATCGCGTCAATGGCGCCAGCGGCACCATGGGGGTGGCGCTGACCTCCTGCACGGTGCCCGCCGCCGGCAAGCCGACCTTCGACTTGTCCGCCGACGAGATCGAGATGGGCGTCGGCATCCACGGCGAACCGGGACGGCGCCGGGTCAAGGCCATGGACGCAAATGAAATCGTGGCGGAAATGGTCGAAGCCATCGCGGCCTCGATCGAACCCAAGTCTGGCGATGACGTGATCCTTCTGGTCAACGGCATGGGCGGCACGCCCTCGATGGAGCTGTACCTGATCGCCGAGGCCGCGCGGCGTCTTTGCGGCGAACGCCGCCTGACCGTCGCCCGCTCCCTGGTCGGGAACTACTGCACATCCCTCGACATGGCCGGATGCTCCATCACCCTAACCAAGGCCGGCCCGGAAATGCTCAAACTCTGGGACGCCCCGGTCCACACGGCGGCGTTGCGGTGGTGAAGGGCGGGTGGTCAAGGCCCGGCGTCCTTTGTCTATCGTGCCCCTTGCTTGGCCGTTTTAGGCGGACCGGGCGGGAACGCTTCGCTCGGGCGGGAAGGTGACGGTCACGGTCGTTCCCTTTCCGACTTCGCTTTCGATTTTTAAAAAACCGCCATGAATTTCAGTCAGTTTTTTGACCAAGGACAGCCCCAGACCGGTCCCTTCGTGAGCCAGGAAGGAGTTCTCCATGATTTGATTGAAGGGCTCCAGCACCCGCGGAATATCCTTGGGCGCGATGCCGATACCCGTATCGGCGACGGACAGGGCTATGCCGCCGTTGTCATCGAAGGCCGCGCCGATTGCTACCTGGCCGCCCGGCGGTGTGAACTTGATCGCGTTGCTTAGCAGGTTGAGAAGTATTTTCTTAAGCCGGATTTCATCGGCGCGGATATCCGAAACCCCGGCCGCGATTGTTTGGTCCAGCCGCACCCCGGTGGAGGTGGCGCGCTCTTTGACCATCGTGACGCAAGTGTCGACGACATCGAGCACGAGGATTGTCCGCTCATCCAACTCGTCCTCACCGGCGTCGATTTTGGAAATATCGAGGATGTCGTTGATGATCGCCAGAAGATGCCTTCCGGCATCGCCGATGTCGCGGATGTAGTTCTTATACTTCTCGTTGCCGACCGGACCGAATATTTCTTGCAGAATGGTGTCTGAAAATCCGATCACGGCGTTGAGCGGGGTGCGCAGATCATGGGACATGTTCGCGAGAAACTCGCTCTTCGCGCGGTTGGCGCGTTCCGCTTGATTCTTCGCGTCAAGAAGATCTCTCTCGACCTTTTTGCGCTCGGTTATGTCGATCTGAATGCCGGTCATTTTGTTCGTTTGGCCATCGGGTCCAGCGAGGGATTTGCCCACGTTGTTGATCCACCGGGTGGTTCCATCGGGATGGACAACCCGGTATTCCAGGTTGATGTCCGCTTGGTCCGCGATGCTCTGGTTGAAGGCGTGGATCGTTGCCTCCCGATCGTCGGGATGGATGCGGGCAACCCAGGCCTCGTAGCTGGCTTCGACTCCCTCGGGGTCATAGTTCAGCAGCCGAAAATTCTTGTCCGACCAGAAAACCCGGGTCAAGGGCACGTCGCGCACCCAGTAACCGGCATTCGATGCGGATAAAGCCATGCTCTGGCGTTCCTCGCTGAGCCGCAGCGTTTCCTCGGCCTCCTTGCGGTCAGTAATATCGAGGGCGACGGAAACAACGTTGCTTACGCGGCCATGCTCGTCCTTGAGGGGAACCTTGGTAGTCAGCCACGTGTGGGGCTGCCCCGAGGCGTCGGGATAGTGCTCCTCGAAATAGGGGAGGGATTTCACCGCTTTCAAAGACCTGTCGATCCAACCGCCGGGTATAGGTGCCGTAGACGGGGTCCAGCAATTCATCCGCGGTCTTGCCGATAGCATCGTGTTTGGAAATACCGTAGATGTCCGCCTGAAATTTGTTCATCATCACGTAGTGGGATTTGAGATCCTTGACGCTGATCATCGCGGGTACGGCGTTGACCACGGCGTGCAGCAGCTTGCGGCTCTCGCGTAGCTTCTCCCCGATCAGCTTGCGCTCGGTGATGTCGCCGAGTGACCCGGCCATGCGCGAGGCGCGGCCCAAGCCGTTCCGGATGGCAATGCCGTGATGGCGCGCCCATCGCCACTCGCCTATCTTGTCGCGAAAGCGATATTCGCACTGGAAGCGCGCGGACTTGCCTTTGAGATGTTCGATCAGTGTCGAAGTGTAACGCTCCACATCGTCGGGATGGATACGATCAAGCCAATCCTTCGCGGCGCTAAACTCTTCGGGGGAGAAGCCGAGAACTATCTTGACCCGCGGCGAGAAGTAGATTTCCCCAGTCTCGATATTCCAGTCGTAGACGCCCTCACGGATGGCTTCCATGGCTAAATCGTAGCGCTCTTCACTCTGGCGTAACGCTTGTACCTTGGAGTCGTGCCCCTCGCCGTATTCTAGCAGGGCCGCTTTGGCGACCTGGAATCGATCGGCCGGCTCAGCCGCCCGCGAACCAAACCCGCTGTCTGCCCCGCCCAGCATTGCTCCGGGCTGGCCACACGCGGCGAAGCCGGTAGGCGCCCGCCGCATCGTGGGCAACAATTGTACTAGTCCCGTGGCGAGCACAAGCAGTCCACCGAACGAACCAACTCCTTTCGCCAGGCGTTCCGCCGTCTCGATTGGGCCCACGGCGAGTGAACTGTCGAGGAAAGCAAACTGTTCGGTTATTTCAAATAGGCGCGCGCATAGGATTAGAGAGAGTCCGCCCAGCAGCAGTCTCCAGGGTTTCACTTCCGATGGAGCCGCTTCCTTGCACTTCGCCAAAAGGTACCAGACTAAGGAAACCAGAACCGCGCTTTCGCCAATTTCCTGAGCTAAATCCGCCATGGTTTCCGATCTATCCGAGACATCGCGCCAACCTCGTGAGAAATCGATTCCGCGCCGCGCCCGTTATTTCAAATCCAGGACCGTGGCCGGGGTATATGCGCGCCAGACGACTATGATCCCGTGTTCAGATGGCCATGGGATGAGTGGGGGCTCCTTCATGGAGTCCCATTTTCCTATGGGTTTCCGCACACCTTGACATCAACGTTGGCGAATAATCGATCCGCAACTTATGAGAGTAAATACGGAATTGCACGTACGTATAATCCCATACTGAAATGCGAGGGTATAAACGGGGACATAAAACCTATTTGATGTTTTCCCTGGCTGCCCCTAATCTCTCGTCATGGCGAGATTGGCGCGCATCGTGGCGCCGGGGGCGGCGCATCTGGTGACTCAGCGCGGTAACCGGGGTCAGCAGGTTTTCTTCGAGGACGCGGACTACCGGATTTATCTGGAGCTTCTAGCCGAGCACGCCTGGGCCGCCAGGACCGCGGTCTGGGCTTACTGTCTGATGCCCGACCGGGTTCATCTGATCCTGGTGCCGCGCGACGAGGACGGCCTGCGCGCCGCTTTGGGCGAGGCCCACCGGCGCTATACCCGTCACGTCAACGACCGCGAAGGCTGGCGCGGTTATCTGTGGCAGGGGCGTTTCGCCTCTTTCCCCATGGACCGCGCGAACCTGCTGGACTGCGCGCGCTATGTCGAGCTCGCGCCGGTGCGCGCGAAGCTGGCGCGCGGCCCCCGGGCCTGGAAATGGTCGAGCGCCCGGGCCCACCTGGCCGGCCGGGACGACGGCGCGCTCAGGGTGCGGCCCCTGCTCGGCCTAGTCCCCGATTGGAAGGAATTCCTGCGCGCCGGGCTGGACGAGGAAACCCTAGAGGCGATCCGCGCCCACACCCGCACTGGCCGACCGCTCGGCGGCGAACGCTTCCTCTCCCGCCTCGAGGATCGCCTGGGCCGCACCTTGAAAAAGGCCAAGCCCGGCCCCAAGCCCAAGACAAGAACCAAGGCTTCAAGAAATTGAGCATGATGTTCTTGGGTTTTTAATAGCAGATTCAACTAGTTAAGATTCACTCCAATCGGTCCGGAGCCGCCGAGGTGCCGAGATGGCTCTTTGGCGCGCAGACAAAAGAAGCCGTTTTGTTCTTTATTGCATGGTGACAATTGCAAACGGTAACTTGTCTGAAGTCAGTGCCTCGATCGCCCGGGAGCCGAGACTCCCGGCAACTGATCAGGGGCATTTATGGATCTTTCACCTTGCGGTATGCGCTTCCACCCTAAGAGGAATCAATCATGACCATTAGCCGCATATCCAGGGCCGCCGTCCTGGTCTCCGCCGTTTTCTTTATCGCCGCATGCTCTCCAGATGTGGGCAGCAAGGAGTGGTGCGATAATCTGAAGGAGAAGCCCAAGGGCGAATGGACCGCCAATGAGGTGTCGGACTTCGCCAAACATTGCGTTCTGGGCTGAGGGCGGAGTTCCACAAGCCCGGCGTAGGTGCGTTGGGAAGGTCCCTCTCCGTCTTTCCCGGCCTTTGTGCCGCCAGTGCCGCGATTTGAAAATCCGGTTCCGGCCCTAGAGCCGGATAGTACATTGCCATGCTTTTTCTATACGAATCGCATAGATTCTGGTACGGGTTCATGGGTGGTTTTTCGCGATGAGTGAGGCTTGAGCGAAATCCCCGCAAACTCCGCATAGCCCCTTAAGCGCGCGGCGCCTCTCGTTCGCGCCTTGTGTTTTCCCCACGCCTTACCTTGTCTGGGGCGATCTGGGCGTTAGTCTCGTGGGCGCGAGGTCCGGGCGGCGGCCCCGATCCCGGCCCCTGTAAATTCCCTGTTGACCAGGGAATTACAGGGAACCGGAAAACGGACGATGCGCGGTCTCGCCGGTTAGCCGTCGGCGCCGTCCAGATCGAAGCGCGGGTAGGCCGAGCCTTCGAGCTCCGGCCAGTCCCCGGCCTGTTGCGGAACGGCGTCGTCGAAGCCGTGGCCGGCCGGGGCCATGCCACCCGCCGGTGCGTCCATGGAATCGTCTTGCGCGAACTCCGAGGCGACCGCGAAGCCGCGCTCGGCCAGGACCGTGCCGCCGGCATCGCGCAGCTGCACGCGCCAGCCGCCCGGCTTCAAGTTGGCGCTGGTCCAGGTGCGCCAGCCTTCGGCGGTGCCGATGGTCAGATCCACATTGGCGTGAACCTGGCCCTCGTACATCCACACGGCGGTCATGCGCGCCGGCGGGCCGTCGTTGAAGACCCGGAAAAAGGCGTAGCCCGTGTCATCGGCGAGGGTGAAATCCTCAACCATGTCAATCGGTTCGCGCTGTTCGATCGCGCGGGTGAGGACGAAGTCCTTGATCACGATACCGCCTTGGTCCGGCGCCTCTTGGGCGCTCAGCGGCGCGGCGGCGAGCGCCAGGGGCAGGGCCAGGCACAGCGCCGCCCGGCGTGCGGTCTCAAGGCCAAATCTGGGGTTGGATTTCGGCTTCATGGCAATGCTCCACGATTGAATACGCCAAGGAAACACGGGGGAAACAGGGCCCGTGCCTAAGATCCCCAGCATCGCGCGGAGAGGGCCAAGGCGGGATTAATGCCGGCGAATGATCCCGCAAATGTCACAGTTGTATGGCATTCGAGGCGTTGACGAAGCGTCAAGCCTAACAAGCCTTAGCCGTGGGAGGGCGTGGCAACGGCCGCGAAGCTCTTGTGTTCCTCGGACGAAAAGGATCCGGCCACGAACTCGCATTCGACGGTCACCGCGGCCATGGTCCCGGCGACGGTCTTGCCGGTAAGGTGCGCCGATTCCGTCTCGGGGCAAGCGAGCGTCCAGCAGGTGCGGCTTACGATGAGCTCGGTGTTCCCCGATTGGCCGGGGCGCGAGATCGTCACGCAATCGCCCGCCCGTGGCACGCCGGGCATCTCGAACACCATTTTGCGATGGGGTTCCTCGTCTTCGATCGGGACCAGCACGAATTCGACTTTCATGGCTTCGTACTCCTGGTTAGCGGCCGTGGTCAACTTCGTCCCGGCGGTCATGGGGGCTCGAAGTCAGATGTTTTCCGGGACCATTTCTATGGCGCCGCACGGGCACTCGGCGGCGCAGATGCCGCAGCCCTTGCAGTAGTCGTAGTTGAATTCGAAGCGCTTGCCGGGCCCGAGCTTGATCACCGAGTTGTCCGGGCAGACGCCGTAGCAGTTGTCGCATTCGAAGCAATTGCCGCACGACAGGCAGCGGCGGGCCTCATAGAGCGCGTTGGTCTCGTCGAGTCCGCGGTGGATCTCGTCGAAGCTGGTCTGCCGGCGGACCACGTCGAGCGCCGGCTGCACGGCCTTGGGCGCGTCGGCGTAGTACCAGGTATTGAGCTTGTCCATGCCGGCCAGCTCATGGCGCGGCGGCGGCTCGTGGCGCGCGCCACCCAGCCAGGCGTCGATGTGCCGCGCTGCCTTCTTGCCGTGGCCGACCGCGACGGTGATGGTGCGCTCGCTCGGCACCATGTCGCCGCCGGCGAACAGGCCCTCGAAGCCGGTCATCATGTCCGGCCCAACCTGGATCACGCCGTCCTTGTCGATCTCGACCCCCGGCACCTTGGCGATGAATCCGGTATCGACGTTCTGGCCGAGCGCCAGGACCAGGGAGTCGGCCTCTATGGTGTCGAACTCCCCGGTCGGCTCCGGCCAGCCCTCGTCGTTGAGCGCCATCTTCTCGACCACGAAGGAGCCGCTGTCGTCGATCTCCTTGATGGTGGTCAGCCAGTTGAGGATCACGCCCTCGGCCAGCGCCTCCTCGACCTCGAAATCGTGAGCCGGCATCATCTCGCGAGTCCGGCGATAGACGATGATCGCCTCTTCGGCGCCCAGCCGCTTGGCGGTGCGGGCCATGTCGATCGCGGTATTGCCGCCGCCATAGACCACGACCCGGCGGCCGAGTAGCGGCGGGTTTTCGCTGGTATCCATTTCGCGCAGCACGCCGATGGCGTCGAGGATCTTGCCGGCATCCGGGGTCGGGATATCTACCCGCTTGGCGAGATGGGCGCCGATGGCGAGGAAGCAGGCGTCGAAGCCGCCGTCCTTCATCTCGGCCTGGATGTCCTCGACCTTGTGGTTCAGATCGAGATCGACGCCCATGGCGAGGATGCGGTCGATCTCGGCCTGCACGATTTCGCGCGGCAGGCGGTAGGCTGGGATGCCGAAGCGCATCATGCCGCCGGGCACCGGCCCGGCCTCGCGGATCGTCACGGCGTGTCCCAGGCGGCGCAGGTGGTAAGCCGCCGAGAGGCCGCTCGGTCCGGCGCCGATCACCAGCACTTTCTTGCCCGTGGGCGCGGCCCCGGCCGCCGGCACCCAGCCCTTCTCGATCGCTTGGTCGCCGAGGAAGCGCTCGACCGCGTGGATGTTGACCGCGTCGTCCAGCGGCGAGCGGTTGCAGGCGCCTTCGCATGGATGATAGCAGGCCCGGCCCATGATCGCGGGCAGCGGGTTATCGCGCATCGCCTCCCGCCAGGCGGCCTCGTAGTCGCCCTCCTCGGCGTATGCGAGCCAGGCCTGGATGTTCTCACCCGCCGGACAGGCGTGGTTGCAGGGCGGCAGGCGGTCCACATAAACCGGCCGCTCAGTGCGCCAGGTACCGGTTAGGTTGGCCAGGCTAGAGCCGACGTCGAGGGTGACCGCGAAGGGCACATCGGGGTGCTGCTGGCTCACAGCGGCGCTTCCTTCGCATCGCGCTGCAAATCGAAACGCTTGATGTTGGCGTCGGCCATACGCTGCAGGCGGGCGATCCGCTCGATGCCGTCGCCGTCCTTGAACAGGTGCGCGAAGCGCTTCTGCGGCTTGAGGTAATCCTCGACCGGTACCTTGCGGCGGATCGCGATGCTGCCGGTTATCTCGCCGTGTTCCGCTTCGAACAGCGGGAACAACCCGCACTCCGAGGCGAGGCGGGCGAGGCGGATGGTGTCGTGGCTGGCCGAGCCCCAGCCCAGGGGACAGGGCACGAAGACGTGGATGTAGCGCGCGCCGCGGATTGCCATGGCCTTCTCGACCTTGCGCTCCAGGTCGTGAAGATGGGCGACAGAGGCGGTGGCGACGTAGGGAATGTTGTGGGCCATGGCGATCAACGGCAAGTTCTTGCCGGTGCCGAAGACGTTGCCCGGTTTGGGCCCGGCCGCCGGCGTGGTCGCGGTGCGCGCGGTCGGCGGCGTCGCCGAGGAGCGCTGTACGCCGGTGTTCATGTAGGCCTCGTTATCGTAGCAAATGTAGAGCACGTCATCGTTGCGCTCGAACATCCCGGACAGACAGCCGAAACCGATATCGGTGGTGCCGCCATCGCCGCCCTGGGCGACCACCCGGACCTGCTCGCGGCCCTTGACGCGCATCGCCGCGGCGACTCCCGAGGCCACGGCCGCGGCATTGCCGAACAGCGAGTGGAGCCAGGGCACCTGCCAGGAGGTCTCGGGATAGGGCGTGGTGAAGACCTCCAGGCAACCGGTGGCGTTGACGGCGATGATCTGGCCCCCGGTCGCGCGCATGGCGGCGTCCAGGGCGTAGCGCGCACCCAGGGCCTCGCCGCAACCCTGACAGGCACGGTGGCCCGAGGTGATGGCGTTGCTCCGCTCCATGCTGCCCTGCACCGAGCGCCGCGCCTCGTCGACCAGGCGGTTGCCGACCGTGAAGGTGCCCTTCTGATAGAACTTGATCTTTTGCTCGCTGGTTTTGCCGGACATGCCGCCGCCTCCTCAAACCGCTTTTGGGGTGCAGGGGCCGATCTCGCGCAGGATATTCTCGGCGATGGGCCCGGCGGTGATCTGGCCGCGCTGGTTGTCGATCTCGCGGCGCACGATGTCGAGATCGAGATCGAGGAAGTGCGGATCCTTGAGTTCGCCGCGTTCGGCCCGCGCGAACATCCGCGCCAGGGACTTGCGGGTGATCGGCCGGCCGCCCAGTCCGGCGATCACGGTATGGACGTGGGTATCGACGCCTTGCAACGCCATGCGCACATCAGAAGCCAGCACGCCGCCGAAGCCGGGCGCCAGGCTCTTTTCCAGCACGATCACCTTGGAAGCGCCGCGCAGGGCGTAGCGCAAGCCGTCGAGCGGGAACGGCCGGTAGCTGCATAGCGAGATCACGCCGATTCTGGCGCCGTCCTTGTGCAGGTCGTCGACCAAGTCCTTCACCGTGCCGGCGAGCGAACCCATGGTCACCACCACGGTCTTGGCATCCTCCATGCGATAGCTGTGGAACAGCCCGCCCGAATCGCGGCCGAAGATATCCTCGAACTCCTTCTGGATCTCCGGGATCACGCCCAGAGCCTGCAGCAGCTTGTCGTGCGCCAGATAGCGCACCTCCATGAAGGCCTCGGGGCCGACCATGGCTCCGATGGAGTAGGGGTCCGAGGGGTCGAGGATCTGGCGCGGCCGGTAGGGCGGCAGGAAGGCGTCGACCTGGTCCTGGGTGGGGATCTCGACCCGCTCGTAGGCGTGGGTCAGGATGAAGCCGTCCATGCAGACCATCACCGGCGCGCTCAGCCGCTCGGCCAGTTTGAAGGCCTGGATGTGCAAATCGGCGGCTTCCTGGTTGGTCTCGGCGTGGAGCTGGATCCAACCGGCGTCGCGCAGCGCCATGCTGTCGCTGTGGTCGTTCCAGATGTTGATCGGCGCGCCGATCGCCCGGTTGCCGATGGTCATGACGATCGGCAGGCCGAGCCCGGCGGCGTTGTAAACCGCCTCGGCCATGAACAGCAGGCCCTGGCTGGCGGTCGCGGTATAGGTCCGCGCGCCCGCGGCCGAGGAGCCGATGGCGACCGAGAGCGCGGCGAACTCGCTCTCGACGTTGATGAACTCGCAATTCCGGATCGCGCCCACGCGGATCAACTCGGCGCAGCGCTCCACGATGTGGGTTTGCGGGGTAATGGGGTAGGCGCAGATAACCTCCGGGCGGCTGAGGGCGATCGCCTTGGCGACGGCATGGGAACCTTCGATCTGCTCGAGCATCTTCGCCCTTTCTATCGCCTAGTTGGTTCGGATCGTATTGTACGCCTTGGTGGCGGCCGCGGCGTTGCCGCCGCCGAGTTTGCCCGGGAACTTCCGGCGCACCGCCGCCGTGACCGAATCGATTGTCACGCGCCGCGTCACCGCCGCGAAGGCACCGAGCAGCGCGACGTTGGGTAGCGGCCGGCCGACGTACTCCATGGCCCATTCGGTAGCGGCGACGGTGCAGATGTGATGGGGCGGAAATTTTTTCACATAATCCCCGAGGCCAAGGTCCCGGTAACTGCGGCGGGAGTTGATGAGCAGGTAGCCCCGCGTGTCCAGGCCCTTGAAGAGATCCACCTGGTGAAGCAGCGTGGGGTCCTGAACGATCAGGGCGTCGGGCGTCATGACGGGTTCGCGCAGGCGGATTTCCTTGTTGTCGAGGCGGCAGAACGCGACCACGGGCGCCCCCATCCGCTCCGAACCGAAGCTGGGGAAGGCCTGGGCGTGATTGCCCTCGAGGAAAGCGGCGACCGACAACATCTCGGCGGCCGAGACCACGCCCTGACCGCCTCTGCCGTGGATACGAACCTGGAAAATACCGCCTCCTAACTCCCGCGTCTCCCGGGAACGGCCCGATTTACAAGCCGGCCTGGCCCGGCCTGATATCGACCCGGCAAGCAAATAGACACTGGGCACGAAGGTGCCCACGAACCACACCGGGCACGAAGGTGCCCAAGACCAAGACCGGGCACGAAGGTGCCCACGGCCAACACCGGGAGTAAGCCTACCCCCGTGGCACGCTGTGCATCTTGATCTGTGTCAAGATGAACGGGCCTGGCGTCCGCGAGGCGCCGACCTTGCTTTAAGGCGACATTCGAGCGGATTACGGCCGCGCCGCGCTCAACAGCGGACGTTCAGTTTAATGGGGACAGTATATAGTTTGTTTGGGCGCGATATGGCGGGCGTCGCGCGAGTGAATAATATATGCCGTCGCTGTTCCCGCCTTCCAATGCGCGCACCCCCATCCTTCGGCAAGCTCAGAATGTGGGCGTGAATTCATAGGTTTATTCTCACCCTGAGCGAGTCGAAAGGCGCGGATTTGCCCGGTGTGTTTATGTTCTCGCCTAAGGCGCCATTCCGGGAGCGATTGTAAAACCTGGCCGCATAACACGTATAGCATGCACGGTTGCAAGACCTGACCCCATAACAAGACCTGCCGCTTAACGGTTTATTGCCCTCTGGATCCTAAGGTCGGTGCGCACGCGGCAACCAGTAGGACACGTAGTTGTATGGTCAGAGTTAGCGATGTAGGCGGCGCCGAACGGCGCAGGCATAAGCGCCATAGCAGTTTCATAAAGGCCGAGATGAATGGCCAGCCCGTCACGGTTCTCGATGCCAGTCTCGGCGGTATCGGCGGCACCATCGAGCTTCGTGGCGACCTTGGCAACATACCAGGGCCAGGGGAGACAGCCACGGTGGTTCTGCAGCCCGACAGTGGTCAGCACGTTGTTCTGACGGTGGAGGTGACACGCGTCGACCAAGACCTGAACCTCTTCGGCGCCCAAATAGTCGAAATGAGCGAGGATCAGTACGAATTCATGAAGAGCCTCTACGCGGGGCGGCCGCTCTAGGTCACATACCCATAAAGGGGATTCCATTTCGGCGCGCGATGTGATTCAAGCTTCCTTGAAGGGAGATTATCATGGCGCGTTTCGATTTGACGGATTTCGAGTGGTCTGTGATCCAGCCATTATTGCCGAACAAG
>JAJFGJ010000037.1 GCA_021776175.1 Kiloniellaceae bacterium | reverse complement strand
GCGTTTCGCGCCTGGCCGGCGCGATCATCGAGGCCAGCCACGACGAGGCCGGTATTATCTGGCCCGAGGCGGTGGCGCCCTTCAAGGTCGGGTTGATCAATCTAAAGGTCGCCGACGCGGCCTGCGCCAAGGCGTGCGAAGATATCTACGCCAAGTTGCGCGGGGCCGGTATTGAGGTGCTCTACGACGACCGGGACGAGCGCGCGGGCACGAAATTCGCCGACATGGATTTGATCGGCCTGCCATGGCAGCTCGTGGTCGGTCCGCGCGGCCTCGCGAATGGAAAGGTCGAACTTAAGCGGCGGCGCGACGGCGCGCGCGAGGAGCTGTCCCTGGACTCGGCCCTGTCCAAGGTGATGCCTTGACGGGGGACAGCGGCGCCGCGTTCCTTGATATGAAACTCGGCCGCCGATGATCTTTGGCCCCTTCGAGCGGCTGGTCGCCATGCGCTATCTGCGCGCGCGGCGCCAGGAAGGCTTTATCTCGGTGATCGCGGCCTTTTCGTTTCTGGGCATCGCCTTGGGCGTGGCGACCCTGATCATCGTCATGGCGGTTATGAACGGCTTTCGTGTCGAGCTCTTGAGCCGAATTCTCGGAGTCAACGGGCATCTCTCGGTCTATGGCGCGTCGCGCCCGATTGAGGATTACCCAGATGTGGTGGCGCGGATTCGCGCGCTGGAAGGCGTGGTGAGCGCGACCGCCCACGTCGAGGGTCAGGTCATGGTCACCGCGAAGGGCACCGCCTCGGGCGGTATGATCCGCGGGGTCCTGCCGGAAGATTTGAGAGCGCGCGACCTGATCGCCGGCAATATCGTGGCCGGGTCGCTGGACGACTTCGTGGCGGGCGGAACCGGGCGGGGCGAACCGATCTTGCTGGGCAGCCGTTTGGCGCAGCGCATGAGGCTTCGTGTCGGCGATGGGATTACCGTCGTCTCGCCGCAGGGGACGACCACGGTGGTCGGCACGGTGCCACGCCTGAAAACCTATCGCATCGCCGGCCTGTTCGAGGTCGGCATGTTCGAGTACGACAATTCCTTTCTCTATGTTCCGCTTTCCGCCGCGCAGTTGTTTTTCCGCCTGCCGGAGCGGGTGAACGCGGTCGAAGTGTTTGTCGCCGACCCGGACAATGTAAGCCTGATCAAGCAGCAAATCGCCGCTGCGCTCGGCGCCGATTTCCGAATCCTGGATTGGCAGCAATCCAACTCCAGCTTCTTTAACGCGATCCAAGTCGAGCGCAATGTGATGTTTCTGATTCTGTCGCTCATCATTTTGGTCGCGGCCTTCAATATACTTTCGGGACAGATCATGCTGGTGAAAGACAAGGGGCGCGATATCGCGATCCTGCGCACCATGGGGGCGACGCGCGGCATGATCTTGCGCATCTTCTTCGCCAGCGGCGCCAGCATCGGGATCGCGGGAACCCTGGCCGGTTTCGCCCTCGGCCTCATGTTCTCGGCCAACATAGAAACCATCCGCGCCGTTCTGCAAAGCCTGACCGGAACGGAGTTGTTCTCGGCCGAGATCTATTTCCTGTCCCAGCTGCCGGCCGTGATCGATCCTATCGAGGTCGCGCAAGTCACTTCGATGGCTCTGTTCTGGTCTTTTATCGCGCCTATCATACCGGCCTGGCGGGCGGCCCGGCTCGATCCGGTCGAGGCACTGCGTTATGAGTGACGGGGCGGAAAGAAACGTGGTCTTGCGGCTGGACAAGATCGTCAAGACCTTCCATCAGGGCGAGCGGCCCCTGCACATCCTGAACGGTATTTCAGCCGAGGTTCGCGCCGGCGAGCTGGTCGGTCTGATCGGCCCCTCTGGGGCCGGGAAGTCGACCCTGCTGCATATCGCCGGGCTGCTGGAGCGCGCCGACTCCGGCGACGTGATTATCGGCGGGCAGGCGGCATCCCAACTCGACGACGGCGCGCGCACGGCCTTGCGCCGCGGGACCGTCGGTTTCGTCTATCAGTATCATCATCTCTTGCCTGAGTTTTCCGCCGCCGAGAACATCGCGCTGCCGCAAATGATCGCGGGCGCGCGCAAGGCCGATGCCAATGCGCGGGCGCTGGAGTTGCTGGCCCAGGTCGGCCTCGGCGAACGGGCGGACCATCGCCCGGCGCGCCTATCCGGCGGTGAGCAGCAAAGAGTCGCGATCGCCAGAGGCTTGGCCAACCGGCCGGCGATACTTCTGGCCGATGAGCCGACGGGGAACCTGGATCCGCACACGGCGGAAAGTGTGTTCGACGTCTTGATCGGCCTGGTCAGGAATGCCGGTCTCGCCGGCCTTATCGCGACTCACAACCCGGAGCTGGCCAAACGCATGGACCGGGTCCTGCATCTGGAGAACGGCGGGTTGTAATTGCGTTACCCCGCCGCCGCGCTATGCTGCGCGTCGGCGAGGCGCGGATTGGGGATTCGCGCCACGGTCGCCGGAGTACATATTAGTGGTGTGGGCGTCTTAATTTTGCCCGCATCCGTACAGGGTGATGGGGAGAGGGCGTGTCAAATCTTGATCAACGCCTCGCGAATGGTGAGGTAATCATAACCGACGGTGCCATGGGTACCGAGTTGCAGCGCCGCGGCGCTCCCATGGATAAAGTCGCCTGGAGCGCGGCCGCGATCGCGAGCCACCCGGACATCATTCGCGATATCCACGAAGACTACATCCGCGCCGGGGCACAGGTGACGATCGCCAATACCTTCGGCGCCGCGCGCCATGTTCTGGCCCGCGCGTCCTTGGGCGAGCGCGTGGTTGAACTGAACCGGCGCGCCATTGACTTGGCGAAGGAAGCGCGCGACCGGGCGGCGGATGGGCGCGAGGTTTCGATCGCCGGATCCATGTCGAGCTTCGCGGCCGAGAACGCGGACGCCAAGCAGGTCATGCCCGATGTCGCCTTCGCCAGTTACCGCGAGCAGGCGGAGGTTTTCGCCGAGGCCGGCGCCGATCTGATTGTCTTGGAAATGATGCAGGACGTGGCTTACACGGTCTATGCGCTTGAAGCCGCTCTCGCCACCGGTTTGCCGGTCTGGGTCGGGTTTTCCTGCCGCATGGCGGCCGATGAGGAAACGGTTCTGTTTTTCCGCGAAGATATCGATACGCCCTTGGCGGACGCGGTGGATAAGGTCATGGCGGTCGGCGGTTCCCTCGTGGGGATCATGCACAGCGATATCGAGGCAACGGCCCCCGGGCTCGAAGTCTTGCGCGGGCGCTGGCCGGGGCCGGTGTCGGCCTACCCGCACAGCGGCCGTTTCATCATGCCGGAATGGCAGTTCGTGGATATCATCCCGCCTGAGGATTACCTGGCACAAGCGCGCAAATGGGTCGAGATGGGCGCCCAGGTCGTCGGCGGATGCTGCGGCATAGGACCCGATCACATCCGGCTTTTGGCGGAGAAACTGCCCAAACGATTACCCGAGACGCCGGCCGCATAAATCCACCGCGACCGCGGCGCTTATCCACAGTGACATCCCGGCCTAGGGATGGAATCTTTAGACATGGCGCACGCTGGATTCGTACATCTTCGCACTCATTCCGCCTATTCGCTGCTCGAAGGCGCGTTGAAGCTCGATGAGTTAGTGGCGCTGTGCCGCGAGCACGACATGCCGGCGGTCGCGGTCACGGATACCGGCAATCTTTTCGGCGCTTTGGAGTTTGCGCTCGCGGCGGCCAAGGAGGGCGTGCAGCCCATTATCGGGTGCCAACTCGGTCTCGCCGCCGACGCGCCCTCGACGCCGGGCGGCCTCCAAGCGCCGCCCGATCCGCTGGTTCTTCTGGTGCAGAGCGAGACCGGCTACAAGAATCTCATGGTGCTGACTTCCAAGGCCCATTTGGAATCGGAACATGGCGAGGCGCCGCAGGTGAGCCTCGACGATTTGGAAGCCCATCGCGAGGGTCTGATCGCCCTGACCGGCGGGCCGGCGGGCCCGGTCGGCCGCCGCCTGGTTCAAGGACAGGACCCGGCCGCCGAGCAAATACTGCATTCGCTCGCGGAAATTTTCCCAGGCCGGCTTTACGTGGAAGTGATGCGCCATGGCCTGGAGGAGGAAAAACGGATCGAGGATCGCCTGATCGAACTGGCCTACGCCCACGACCTGCCCCTGGTCGCCACCAACGAGGTGTTCTTCGCCGATCAGGGCATGTACCAGGCCCATGACGCGATGATCTGCATTGCCCAAGGTACCTATGTCGTCAGCGAGGACCGCCGGCGCCTGACTCCCGAGCACCGCTTCAAGCCGGCCGGGGAAATGGCCCGGCTCTTCGCCGATCTTCCCGAAGCGCTTGAGAACACGCTAGTTGTCGCCCAACGCTGCGCCTATGTCCCGGGCGAGGTGGACCCAATTCTGCCCGCCTTTCCGACCGAGGCCGGGCGCAGCGAAATGGATGAACTGCGCGCGCGCGGCGATGCCGGCCTGGCGAAGCGCCTGAGCGCGCAGGTTTTTACCCCCGACATGGACAAAGAGACGCGCGCCGCCGCTACCAAACGCTATCGGGAGCGCCAGGAATACGAGCTTGCCGTGATCGAGCAGATGGGCTTTCCCGGCTACTTCCTGATCGTCGCCGACTTCATTCAATGGGCCAAGCAGCAGGGCATCCCGGTCGGGCCGGGGCGCGGTTCCGGCGCCGGGTCGGTGGTTGCCTGGGCCCTGACCATCACCGACCTCGATCCCCTGCGCTGGGGCCTGCTGTTCGAGCGGTTCCTGAATCCCGAGCGGGTGTCCATGCCTGACTTCGATATCGATTTCTGCCAGGAACGGCGCGATGAGGTGATCCGCTATGTTCAGGGGAAATACGGCCGGGACCGGGTCGCCCAGATTATCACCTTTGGAAAACTGCAGGCGCGCGCGGCGCTGCGCGATGTCGGGCGGGTGTTGCAGATGCCTTATCCGCAGGTCGACCGGATCTGCAAGCTGGTGCCGAACAATCCGGCCGCTCCGGTTACTCTAAGCCAAGCCATAGCGGGCGAACCGCGCTTGCGCGAAATGCGCCGGGAGGACGAAACGGTCAAGCGGCTGCTCGACATCGCGCTCAAGCTCGAGGGATTGTATCGTCATGCCTCGACCCACGCCGCCGGTGTGGTGATCGGCGACCGCCGCCTGGACGAGTTGGTGCCGCTTTACCGCGATCCGCGCTCCGACATGCCGGTCACGCAGTTCAGCATGAAGTACGTGGAAAAGGCCGGCTTGGTGAAGTTCGACTTTCTTGGCCTCAAGACGCTGTCGGTTCTGGCCAAAGCCGCCGCCATGATTGAAGCGCGGGCCGGAGAGATCGATCTGCTGGCCATTCCGCTTAATGACGCCAAGACTTACGAAATGTTGGCCCGGGCCGAGACGGTCGGTGTGTTTCAGATGGAATCGTCGGGCATGCGCGATGTCCTGCGCCGCCTGCGCGCCGACCGCTTCGAAGATATCATCGCCGTGGTCGCGCTCTATCGTCCGGGGCCCATGGATAACATCCCAAGCTTCATCCGCCGCAAACATGGCGAGGAGGAGCCCGATTACCTCTACCCGAGCCTGGAGGGCATCCTTAAAGAGACCTTTGGGATCATGATCTATCAGGAACAGGTCATGCAGATCGCGCAGGAACTGGCGGGTTATTCGCTCGGCGGCGCCGATCTGCTGCGCCGCGCCATGGGCAAGAAGATTAAATCGGAAATGGACGCCCAGCACCTGCATTTCAGCCAAGGCGCCGTCGCGCGCGGCGTCGAGGAAGCGACAGCCGACCGGATCTTCGAGCAGGTCGCGAAGTTCGCCGGCTATGGCTTCAACAAAAGCCACGCCGCGGCTTATGCCCTGGTCGCCTATCAGACCGCGTATCTCAAGGCCAATTATCCGGTTGAATTCCTGGCCGCTTCCATGACTTTCGATATAGGCAACACGGACAAGCTCAACGTCTTCCGCCAGGAGCTGGCGCGCCTGGGTATCGCGCTGCTGCCGCCGGACGTGAACCGCTCACGCGCCGATTTCGCGGTTGAGCGGTTGGACGATGGCTCATGGGGCATCCGTTACGCCTTGGGGGCGATCAAGAACGTCGGCGAGGCGGCCATGGCCAGCCTGGTCGCCGAGCGCGCGGAGAAGGGGCCGTTCCGGTCCTTGGGCGATTTCGCGCAGAGGCTGGATCCAAAGGCCCTGAACAAGCGCCAGATCGAGAATCTGGCCCGCGCCGGGGCCTTTGACGGTCTCAACGCCAACCGCCACCGGGTCCACGAGGCGGCCGAGACCATTGTCCGCCATGCCGCCGCCGCCGCCAGTGAGCGGGCCAGCGCCCAGGTCAATCTGTTTGGCGGCGAGGCCGAGGACAGCGGCCCCGGCTTGGTCCTGCCCGCGGTCGAGGACTGGCCGGGGATGGATCGCCTGCGGCACGAGTTCGAGGCCATGGGTTTCTATCTCTCGGCTCATCCCCTCGATGACTACGAGGCGGGCCTGAAGCGCCTGCGGGTGGTCCGGGCCGTCGATCTGCCTAGCGTGCTCGCCCGCGAGAAGGGGCGGCAAAAGGCGGCCGGGATCGTCACGGGCAAGCAAGAGCGCACTTCGCGCCAGGGTAACCGCTTCGCCTTTGTCCAGATCTCCGATGCCAGCGGGGTCTTCGAGGTCATGCTGTTCTCCGACCTGCTGTCGAAAAGCCATGATCTTCTGGAGAGCGGGGAACCGCTTTTGGTGACCCTTGAAGGGCGCGGCGATGCCGGCGGCGGCGGCGAGGGGATACGCCTGACCGCGCAGGACCTGGAACCCCTGGATGCCGCCGTGGCCCAGGCCGGGGCCGGACTGAAGGTATTTCTAGGCGACGCGCGGCCGCTGGATAGCCTCAAGAGCGTCCTGGCCCGCGACCGGCGGGGCCGGGGCCGGGTGTCCCTGGTCCTCGATCTGGCTGACTGTAAGGAGACTGGGCGCGGCGAGGTCGAGATCGAACTGGAGGGTCGATATAGGCTGAGCCCCGAAATCCGACGGGCGATCAAGGCCATTCCGGGTCTCGAGGTCCAGGAAGCCTAATATCAAGGGGCTGAATTCGGCCGTATTTAGCTTGCAAACGGGGACTTTCAGGGGTACACCCCGGCACACTCAAACTCACACGCGGGCGCGCGGCAACCGGGGGAGACATCCCCGGAATGTCGCTCCGGTGTCCAGAAAATGGATGCATCGCCCGCGGCGGCACAACCGGAAAAGAGAGAACATGGCCCTTCCTGAATTCACGATGCGTCAGCTATTGGAAGCTGGCGTCCATTTCGGACATACAACGCGCCGCTGGAACCCCCTGATGGCGCCCTTCATCTTTGGCAAACGCAACGGTGTCCACATCCTGGACCTTGAGCAGACGGTGCCAATGCTGCACCAGGCCCTGCTTTTTGTCCGCGGCGTGGTTGCCGGCGGCGGGCGCGTCCTGTTCGTCGGCACCAAGCGCCAGGCCAGCGAGAAAATCGCCGATGCCGGCAAGCGCTGCGGCCAATATTACGTCAATCACCGCTGGCTGGGCGGGATGTTGACTAACTGGAAGACCATCTCGCTGTCGATCCGGCGCTTGAAGGAGTTGGATACTCAGCTCACGGGCGAGGTCGAGGGCTTGACCAAGAAGGAGCTGCTCAAGTTGACGCGCGAGCGCGACAAGCTGGAGCGCGCCTTGGGCGGGATTAAGGAAATGGGTGGATTGCCCGATGTCTTGTTCGTGGTCGACACGAACAAGGAGCATATCGCAGTGGATGAGGCGAAAGTCTTGAACATTCCGGTCGTGGCCATTGTCGACTCGAATTCGAATCCCACCCGCATCGACTATCCTATTCCTGGCAACGACGACGCCTTGCGTTCGATTGGCCTGTATTGCGAGCTTGTGTCCGACGCGGTGCTCGATGGAATTCAGGCCGAACTGGTCGCCACCGGCGGCGACCGCGGCGAGGCCGAAGAGGCGCCGGCCGAGGTGCTTCCCGAGCCTGCCAAGGCGGCCGAGTCCGAGCCTGCCAAGGCGGCCGAGCCCGAACCCGCCAAGGCGGCCGAGTCCGAACCCGCCAAGGCGGCGGAGCCAGCTTCGGCAGCGGCCCCGGAGGCCGAGAACGCGGCCAAGGCGGGCGACGAGAAGGCGGCGTCCCCAGCCTGAGCGGCATTTACCCTGGGGACCGGAGCGGTGGCCCAGGCGAGATAACTATCTGCCTAGGAGACAAATTGAGTTATGGCTGAGATTACCGCGGCGTTGGTCAAGAATCTGCGCGAAAAGACCGGCGCCGGCATGATGGACTGCAAGAAAGCCCTGACCGAATCCGCCGGCGATCTGGAAGCCGCGGTCGACTGGCTGCGTAAGAAGGGCCTGGCGGCGGCGGCCAAGAAAGCGGGACGGGTCGCGGCGGAAGGCCTGGTGGGGGTCGCGGCCGAAGGGTTGAAAGGCGCTATCGTCGAGGTAAACTCCGAGACCGATTTCGTGGCCCGCAACGATGCCTTTCAAGGCTTCGTCAGTTCCACGGTAAGCATGGCTCTCGGCGCGGGCGGCGATTTTGACGCGCTCCTGGCGGCCGAATGCCCGGGGGGCGGCACGGTCGCGAGCAACCTCACCGATATGATCGCGAAACTCGGCGAAAACATGTCGGTGCGCCGAGCCGGGCTGCTTCAAGTCTCCGATGGCGTCGTGGCCGCCTATACTCACAATCAAGTCGCGCCGGGCCTGGGCAAGATCGGGGTTCTTGTGGCGCTGGAATCGTCTGGAGACAAGGCTAAGCTGGCCGCTTTCGGGCGCCAGTTAGCCATGCATGTGGCCGCGACAAACCCGCAGGCCCTGGACTCCTCCGATCTGGACCCGGCCGCAGTCGAGCGCGAGCGCAGGGTGCTCGGCGAGCAGGCGCGGGCCAGCGGAAAGCCCGAGAACGTGGTTGAAAAGATGATCGAAGGCCGCCTGCGCAAGTTCTACGAGGAGGTCTGCATGCTCGACCAAGTCTTCGTGATAGACGGGCAGAGCAAGGTTCGCGAAGCGATTGAGCAAGCAGGAAAAGATGTCGGCGGGCCAGTCAAGATCACGGGCTTTCTGCGGTATCGCCTGGGTGAGGGGATCGAGCGCGAGGAAAGCGATTTCGCCGCCGAGGTCGCGGCCCAACTGGCGTAACGCTGGGTGGCGGTTACCGGTTCGTGGCCGTTTCCGCCCGGTTTTTAACAATGCGGGAATTCCATGACCGGTACGCCGAAATATAAGAGGGTCCTGCTTAAAATATCCGGCGAGGCCCTTATGGGCGGCCGCGATTACGGCTTGGATCCCGATACCATCGACCGCATCGCGGCCGACGTCAGAGGCGTCCAATCCCAGGGTGTGGAAGTTTGCGTCGTCGTTGGCGGCGGCAACATATTTCGCGGCATTGCCGGCGCGGCGGCGGGCATGGATCGGGCAACCGCCGACTACATGGGCATGCTGGCGACGGTGATGAACTCGCTGGCCATGCAAAACGCGCTGGAAAAGCTGGACGTCAACACCCGTGTTCTCTCGGCCATACCCATGGCCACCGTGGCGGAACCCTATGTCCGGCGGCGCGCGGTACGCCATATGGAAAAGGGCCGGGTCGTTATATTCGCCGCCGGAACCGGGAATCCCTTCTTCACCACCGACACGGCGGCGGCTTTGCGTGCCTCGGAGATGGGCTGCGCCGCCTTGTTAAAGGGCACCAAGGTCGACGGCGTGTACGATGCCGACCCGGTCAAGAGCCCCAAAGCCAAACGATTCGAGCGCTTGAGCTACCGCGATGTCCTGACCAAGGACCTGGGGGTCATGGATCATTCCGCGATTTCCTTGGCGCGCGAGAATTGCATTCCAATTCTGGTATTCTCCATTTACGATTCGGGCGCCTTCGCCAAGGTCTTGTGCGGCGATGGCCGCTACACGGAAATATCCGAAGAAGGCGTGACATAACGAGGAGAGAATCGTGGCCGATCCCGATCTAAGCGATATCACCCGGCGCATGGACGGCGCGCAGAGCGCTCTACAGCGCGAATTCGCGGGTTTGCGTACAGGCCGTGCCTCGGCGGCACTGCTTGAGCCGGTGACGGTCGAGGCCTATGGCGCGGTTATGCCCCTAACCCAGGTGGGCTCCATCAGTGTTCCAGAGCCACGCATGGTCACGGTCCAGGTTTGGGACCGCACGCTTGTCGGTGCGGTTGAAAAGGCGATCCGCGGCGCCGGTTTGGGCCTGAATCCGGCGGCGGACGGTCAGCTCGTGCGAGTTCCAATTCCCGCCCTGTCCGAAGAGCGGCGGGTCGAGTTAACTCGGGTGGCGGCGAAGTATGGCGAGCAGGCGCGAGTGGCGGTGCGCAACGTGCGGCGTGACGGCATGGAAATGCTGAAGAAAATGGAAAAGGACAACGAGATCTCCAAGGACGAACATCACCTTTGGTCGGAAGAAATCCAGACTCTGACCGACGATCACATCAAGAAAATCGATGCGGACTTGGCGCAAAAGGAAGAGGAGATCCTTCAGGTCTAAAGAGATGAAGGTAGTTCCGTCGGATTTGACCGGCCCGGTCCCGGTCCATGTCGCCATTATCATGGATGGTAATGGGCGCTGGGCGAAGGCACGCGGGCTTCCGCGCACGGCTGGCCATCGGGCCGGGGCGCAGTCCGTTCGCCGAACGGTCGCGGCGGCGATCGAATTGGGGATTTCTTATCTGACCCTCTATGGTTTTTCTTCGGAGAACTGGAAGCGCCCCTTCGCCGAGATCGACGATCTCATGGGCCTGCTTCGCCGCCACCTGCAAGGCGAGATAGCGGAATTCCATAAAGAACGCATTCGCCTGCGTGTGATCGGCGATCGTGAGCGCCTGCCACAGGATATCGCGCGGCTGATCACGGAGGCCGAGATAAGCACGGCGGGGGGCGACCGCCTGACCCTGACCATGGCGATCAGTTATGGCGGGCGCCAGGATATCGTCCTGGCCGCGCGCCATCTGGCGGAGGCAGTCGCGGCGGGGCGCCTGACGCCGGATAAGATTGACGAGGAAATCTTCGGCGGTTCGCTTTCCACCGATGGAATCCCGGACCCCGACTTGATGATCCGCACCAGCGGCGAACAGCGCATCAGTAACTTTCTTCTGTGGCAATCCGCCTATAGCGAGTTCGTCTTCGCCAAGAAACACTGGCCCGATTTCGGCAAGGACGACCTGGAGGATGCCATCAAGGAGTTCCATCTGCGCGATCGGAGATACGGTGCTGCGGCCGGCTCCGGGTAGATGGTCTGGACTGGGCCTCCGGGTCTTGACGGGGGCGATACTGGCGCCCCTGATTCTGCTCGCGATTTACGCGGGCCCGCCTTATAGCGATGCCTTGCTCGCCGTGGCGGGCGGCGCGGCGGCTTGGGAGTGGGTGCGCTTGTGCCAGAGTCGGGACGAGCCGTGGGACTGGGCTTCCGGCCTGGCCGCCGCCAGTGTCGCCGTCAGTCTGCTTGCCGCGGCGGTGGGTTTATTCGACGCGGCTCTGTGGCTGACCGCGGCGGGCGCCATGGCGGTTCTGCTTACGGCCGCGCGTGGCGGCGGCGAGGGCGATGCCGCCTGGTCGGCTCTTGGGGTCGCTTATATCGCCCCCGCCTTTCTGTCCTTTCAGTGGCTTCTCGGCCAAGCCGAAGGCGGTCTTTGGGCCGCGTTTTGGCTTGTCGCGGTGGTTTGGGGCACGGATGTCGGCGGTTATTTCGCGGGCCGCTCGATCGGCGGGCCGAAGTTGATGCCGGCTGTCAGCCCAAAGAAAACCTGGGCCGGACTCGTTGGCGGCATGATCGCGGCGGCCGGTGCCGGCGCCTGCGCCGCCTGGCTCGGCGACGTTGATGTGCTTGGCTTGGCGGCCGCCAGTGCCGCGCTCGCGGTGGTCGCGCAAGCGGGCGATCTCTTTGAATCGAGCCTGAAGCGGCGCTATGGGGTCAAGGATTCGGGAGTCCTGATCCCCGGCCACGGCGGAATTCTGGACCGGATTGACGGGTTCCTAGCGGTCTCTTTGGTGTATGGTGGATATCGGATGATAACGGGGGCTTCTGTATGAGCATGGTTGTCGCATCTCCGCGGCCGGCAGTCGATCCGGCGCCGCGGCGTGTCAGTATTTTGGGCTCAACCGGCTCTATTGGCCGCAACACCTTGGATCTGATCGAAAGGCAGCCCGGTGCCTTCGAGGTCGAGGCGCTTTCCGCCCACAGTAACGTCGAACTCCTTGCCGACCAGGCCCGCCGCTTGGGCGCGAAATTCGCCGTAATCGCGGACGACCGCCGTTATGGCGATTTGAAAGACGCTTTGGCCGGAAGCGGTGTGGAAGCCGCCGCCGGTCCCGGCGCGGTGGTCGAGGCCGCCGAGCGCCCGGCGGAATGGCTCATGGCGGCAATCGTCGGCGCGGCGGGCTTGGCTTCCACCTTGGCGGCCGTGCGCCGGGGCGCCGTGGTTGCCCTGGCCAACAAGGAAACCCTGGTCTGTACCGGCGCCCTCATGACGGCGGAGGTGGCGCGTTGCGGCGCGACTCTCCTGCCCGTGGATTCGGAACACAACGCCGTCTTCCAGGTCCTGGACTTCGACCAGCTAGATTCCGTGGATAGAATCGTACTCACAGCCTCGGGTGGACCTTTTCGCGGGAAAACGCTTGAGGAAATGGCCAATGTCATGCCGGAACAGGCCGTGGCGCACCCGAACTGGGACATGGGGGCCAAGATATCCGTCGATTCCGCGACCATGATGAACAAAGGCCTGGAGCTGATCGAGGCGCATTACCTGTTCGGCTTGCCGGAGGAGAGGATCGATATCCTGGTTCATCCGCAGTCCGTGGTTCATTCCATGGTCGCCTATGTCGACGGTTCGGTCCTGGCGCAGATGGGCCAGCCGGATATGCGCACGCCGATCGCCTATACCTTGGGATGGCCCAAGCGTATGACCGCGCCGGTGGAGCGCTTGGACCTTGCGAAAATCGGCCAACTGACCTTCCAAGCGCCCGATCCCGCGCGTTTTCGCGCCTTGGCTATCGCGCGCCAGGCCTTGCAGAGTGGCGGCACGGCCCCAACTATCATGAATGCGGCCAACGAAATTGCCGTTCAGAGCTTCTTGGATGGCAGAATAGGGTTTTTGAAAATCGCCGCTATCGTCGAGGAGACCCTGTCGCGCCTGCCCCTGGGCGCGTTGCGGCGCTTGGAGGATGTCCACGCTATCGACAGCGAAGCCCGGCGTATCGCTAAGAAGCTAACGGCGTAAGGTGTTAAGACAATCCTGCAAGCGTTTGAATAGAATACGCTAGTTTGTGGATTCCGATCATCCGGACAGGCCGCCTTCAGGCTTGTTCCCCTAGGAGCAATGCGGGTAGAGTGTGTGCCGCTCAAATCGGCGCCGCGGGACCCGCTCAAAGTGATTAAACGATGGAAATGATTAACGATTTTCTTGGGGTTGTCGTACCTTTCCTGATCATCTTGACGATTCTGGTCTTCGTGCACGAGATGGGACACTTTCTCGTCGCGCGCTGGAACGGGGTGCGGGTCGAAATTTTTTCAATCGGTTTCGGACGCGAGATTTTCGGTTGGACGGATCGCGCTCAAACCCGCTGGAAATTCAGCCATATTCCCCTGGGCGGCTACGTGAAGATGTTCGGCGACGCCAATGCCGCGAGTCAGCCCGGTAGCGAAGTCAAGGAATTGAGCGCGGAGGAGCGCGCGATCGCCTTTCCCTGCCAGTCTTTATCCGCGCGGACCTGGATTGTCTTCGCCGGGCCGCTGGCCAATTTTCTGTTCGCCATCGTCCTGCTGGCGGGGCTGTTCGCGACAGTCGGACAACCCTTCACGCCGCCGGTGATCGGAGATGTCGTCCCCGGCAGTGCGGCGGAGGAGGCCGGTATTCTACCCGGCGATCGCATTGTCGGGTTGGATGGTTCGGTGATCGAGCGGTTCGAGGACGTTCAAAGGATAGTCCGGCCGAGCGCCGGGCGCTTGCTGTCGATCGAGGTCCTGCGCGACGGCGCGCGGATTACCTTGGCCGCCACGCCGAGGGCGAGCGAGCAGACCGACAATTTCGGCAACACCCAGGTCATCGGTCTCTTGGGCGTGGCGCGCAGTGGCGCCGAGTACACCCGCCACGATCCCTTAACCGCCGTTTGGCGCGCCGGTCTTGAAACCTGGGACCTAACCGTCGGGACCTTGGACGCCGTGGGCCAGATCATTGTCGGCGCCCGTGGAACACAAGAGCTTGGCGGGCCGATACGAATCGCGCAGATGTCGGGGGCCGTGGCCGAATCGGGCCTGATTCCGATTATTTGGTTCATGGCCGTTCTCTCGATCAACTTGGGGCTGATCAATCTGTTTCCGATCCCGATGCTCGATGGCGGACATCTGCTTTTCTACGGCATCGAGGCCGTGCGCGGGCGGCCGCTCGGCGAGCGGGCGCAAGAGTACGGTTTCCGGATTGGGCTGGCACTCGTGCTCAGCCTGATGGTTTTCGTTACGTTTAACGACTTGGCAAATCTAGAGGTTTTCGATTTCATAAGAAACTTGGTCTCGTAACCACAAGGACGGCTGTCTGACAGGTGCTGTCTAGGCAGACCCCCAAAGGGTGCGGCGGGCGTAACACGCCGGAGACTGAAAATTAGGCAGGTTTCGCGTATTGGCCGCGATGGGATGCGGTCTTTTGGGGGGTATTGAAGGTGTCTTGGGGGCGGCCTTGGGTTTTTCGCGTCGCGTTGGCTTGCCTGGTCCTGGGGCTGGGCCGGCCTGACTCCGCCACGGCGCAAACGGCCAGCGGTCAAGCTATTATCCGCGAAATCCAGATCGAGGGAACGCAGCGAATCGAGCCGGAAACCGTTCGATCCTACATGAGAGTAAATCCGGGTGACCGTTTCGACCCGGCGCGCCTGGATCGCTCGCTAAAAAATCTATTCAGTTCCGGGTTGTTCGCGGACGTCACCTTGCGTCAGGAGAAAGAAATCCTGGTCGTGACCGTGGTCGAGAATCCGATCGTCAACCGGATCTCCTTCGAAGGAAATGACCGCCTCGACGACGACACCCTGTCGTCGGAAATTACCTTGCGCCCGCGGGTCGTGTTTACCCGAACCAAGGTGCAAAACGACGTCCAGCGCCTGCTTGAAATTTACCGCCGTTCAGGACGATACGCGGCGACGGTCGAGCCAAAAGTTATCCAGCTATCGCAAAACCGCATCGATCTGGCGTTTGAGATTCGAGAAGGGGCGCAGACCACGATCGAGGCGATCAATTTCATCGGTAACAGGCACTTTTCGGATTCCGATCTTCTGGACGAGATCACGACCGAGGAATCGGGCTTCATGAGTTTCCTCAGCTCGACCGATACCTACGATCCGGATCGCTTAGCTTTCGATCGGGAGTTGCTCCGCCGATTTTACTTGAACGAAGGCTACGCCGATTTCCGGGCGGTATCCGTCTTGGCTGAATTGATACCAAGCCGCGAAGGTTTCATCGTGACCTTCACGGTGGAAGAGGGTGAGCGTCAGAAGTTCGGGCGTATCGACATCGTCACGACCCTGCCCGACCTCGACCCAGAAAGCCTGCGCGGGCACCTCATCCCGGAGGAAGGCGAGTGGTACAGCGCGGAGCAGGAAGAAGAGACCGTCCAGGCCCTTACCGAAGCTGTCGGGAACCTGGGATACGCCTTTGTCGATATTCGCGCCAAGTTGGAGCGGGACCGGGAAAATCGGATAATTCACGCGACGTTCAACATAGATGAAGGACCTAAGGTCTATGTGGAACGTATTGATATCGAAGGAAATGTGCGCACCTTGGATCGTGTGATCCGGCGCGAATTCCGGCTGGTCGAAGGAGATGCTTTCAACACCAGCAAGATGCGCCGTTCGAGGCAACGGATCCAGAACCTAGGATATTTCCAAACCGCTAAGGTGGAATCCATACCCGGCAGCACCGCCGACCGGGCCGTCATCAGAGTTGAGGTCGAGGAGCAATCGACCGGCGATTTGACCTTTGGGGTCGGTTTTTCTACTTCCGGCGGCGTTCTTGGTAATGTTGGGCTGCAAGAAAGGAATTTCCTCGGCCGCGGTCAGGACGTTCGCGTCAGCTCGACTCTCTCAACCGAGCAGACCGCGTTCAATTTCAGCTTCACCGAGCCGTATTTCCTTGGTGGCAACGTCTCGGCCGGGGTCGATTTGTTCCGGATCGAGAACAATTCCGACGATCAATCTTTCGATGTCGTGCGAAATGGTGGATCGCTGCGCACCGGATTTTCCTGGCAAGAGCACCTGCGCCAAACCGTTCGCTATACCCTTGAGGACCAGGAGATCACCGACATCGACTCCGATGCTTCGCGGCTTGTCAAAGAAGAGGAGGGACGCTTCATTGAATCGACGATTGGGCACGATTTGACCCTGGACCGGCGCGACAGCCGCTTCGATCCGCGCGAAGGCTATATGATACGCCTACGAAACGACGTGGCCGGCTTGGGCGGTGACGTCCGCTTCCTAAGATCCTCGTTAGGTGGCTCCTATTACCTGCCCGTAGCCGAGGATTGGACCCTTGCCGCCAAGGGGGAAATCGGCAGTATCATTGGGTTGGGAGAAGATACACGCATTAGCGACCGCTTTTTCATCGGTGGGCGGAATTGCCGCGGTTTTCAGTTCGCGGGTATCGGACCGCGTGACCGCGTGACCGACGATGCCTTAGGTGGTAAGAATTTCTATACCGGGACCCTGGAATTCAGCTTTCCCCTGGGGCTGCCTGATCAGTTCGATATTCGTGGACGTTTGTTTGGCGACATTTGCTCCGCTTGGGATCTAGACCGCGCCAATGCGGATACAGTCGACGTGAACACACCCAGAACCTCGGTTGGAGCCGGTCTAACGTGGAGCTCCCCGTTCGGACCGATCGTCATCGACATCGGATATGCCGTGAACAAGGAAGATTTCGACCAGACGGAGGTTCTGAACTTCAGCTTCGGAACGCAGTTCTAGGACACATGAACATTATTCTCCATTTCGTGCATAGAGGCCGCCTCGCGTCCGCCGGATTGGCTCTGTTCGCCGCCATGGCAACGCAGGCCGTTTTGGCCCCACCGGCCGAGGCGCAATTGAACGCCGCGCCACGCTTTGCCATCATCGACGTTCAACGGGTTCTGCGCGAGTCCTTGGCCGCCAAGGGCTTAAACGAAGAAATCGGGAAGCTTCGCAGCGCCTACCAAGCGGAGCTTCGCACGCAGGGAGACGACCTGCGCGCCGCGGATCAGGAGTTGACGCGGCAACGCACGATCCTATCTGCTGAAGTATTCGCTCAAAAACGGCAGGAGCTGGAAAGGCGGGTCGCGACTCTACAGCGGGAAGTTCAGGTGCGAAAACGCACTCTAGATCGAAGCTTCGCCAAGGCATTGGCCCAAGTCCAGGCGGAGTTGGCCAAGATCGCCAAGGGGATCGCCGAGGAAATGGAGCTCGACCTCATTTTTTCCAAGGCGACGGTCGTCATCGTGAAACCTGAATTCGAAATCACGGCCGAGGTAACCAAGCGGTTGAACAAGAGTCTGCCAGCCGTTTCGGTCGAGATTCCGCAACAATAGGCGGTGGGTCGTGGCAGATTCCCGTTTTTTCGCGTGCGCGGGCCCATTCCGTCTCCGTGAGCTGGCGGAAATTACTGGGGCGGAACTTTCGGCCGGGGCGGACCCGGATGCCGAAATCGGCGATGTCGCGCCTCTCGATACCGCGGATCGTCATCAGATCAGTTTTCTGGATAATCGGCGCTACTTGGAGGCTTTCACGAAAAGCCAGGCCGGGGCCTGTGTGGTTATGCCCGAACTCGCGGATCGCGCGCCCGATGGCATGGCCTTGCTGATCACGAGCAAGCCGTATCGTTGCTACGCCCGAATCGCCAGCCATCTCTACCCCGAAGATCCTGTCACGCAGAGCCGCCACACAAGCGCCAGCGTCGATCCGGCCGCGAAGGTGGGACCGGGAACCAGTATCGGCCCCGGCGTATCCATAGGCGCGGCGGCCGAAATAGGCGCAGGCTGCCGGATTGGGGCGAATGCCGTGATCGGCGACGGCGTTGTCATCGGGGATGGAACCCGTATCGGGGCGAATGCCTCGCTGTCCTACTGCATCGTCGGCCATGACTGCGAAATTCATGCTGGCGTGTGTATCGGCAATCGCGGCTTCGGATTTGCCATGGATCCGGAGGGTTTTGTGGATGTGCCGCAACTGGGCCGTGTGATCGTGGAAGATAATGTCGAGATCGGCGCCAACAGCACGATAGACCGTGGCGCCGGACCCGACACCGTCATTGGCGCTGGATGTAAGATCGATAATCTGGTCCAGATCGGGCACAACGTACAGCTGGGACGGGGCTGTGTTCTGGTGGCGCAGTCGGGCATCGCGGGAAGCACCCGGCTAGAAGACTTTGTCGTGGTCGCCGCTCAAGCCGGCGTGACGGGGCACTTGACCATCGGCCGGGGGGCGCAACTCGCCGCCCAGAGCGGTGTCATGCGCGACGTGCCGCCGGGCCAGAGTGTCGGTGGCAGCCCGGCAATGCCGATTCGTGAATACATGCGGCTTGTGAGCTCATGGAAGCGTCAGGGTAAAGCGAAGGTGAAGGACAAACCGAATGAATGAACAGACAGCTGTGACGGGAGCCGCTGACGCGATGGATATCTTGGAAATCATGAAGGTGATTCCGCATCGTTATCCATTCCTGATGATTGACCGGGTTGTCGAAATGGTGCTCGACGACAGCGCGGTCGGCATTAAGAACGTATCGATAAATGAAAATTATTTTCAAGGGCACTTCCCTCGCCAACCGGTTATGCCGGGCGTGCTTATCATCGAGGCCATGGCGCAGACGGCGGCGGTTCTAGTGGTGCGCACACTAGGGGCGGAGGCGGAGGGTAAGCTCGTCTACTTCATGACCGTGGATCAGGGCCGTTTCCGCCGCCCGGTCGTTCCCGGCGACCAACTGCTAATCCATGTCAAGAAGATCCGCAGCCGCCGCAACGTGTGGAAATTCCAAGGCCAGGCGAAAGTCGATGGCGTCTTGGTTGCCCAAGCCGTGTTCTCGGCGATGATCTTGGACGACTGATGGGGCTTGTTCATCCCACGGCGCTTGTCGAGGACGGCGCCCGGCTTGAGGACGGCGTTGAGATCGGGCCCTATTGCGTGGTCGGCGGTGAGGTTCATCTGGGCGAGGGTGTCGTCCTGCACAGCCATGTCGTGGTGGCGGGAAACACCCGGATCGGGCCCCGCACGCAAATCTTCCCCTTCGCGTCTCTCGGCCACAGGCCGCAGGACCTAAAGTACGGCGGTGAAGCCTCGGAACTCGTCATAGGCGCGGATAACACAATCCGCGAACACGTCACCATGAACCCCGGCACGCAAGGCGGCGGCCTGCTGACCCAGACCGGCGATAACTGCCTGTTCATGATGGGCGCGCACGTCGCCCACGATTGCCGTATTGGCGATCGCGTGATCCTCGCTAATAACGCGACCCTGGCCGGTCATGTGATTGTCGAAGACGACGCGATTATCGGTGGTTTATCGGCGATACATCAATTCGTGCGCATCGGGCGCGGCGCCATGATCGGCGGCATGTCGGGCATCGAACACGATGTCATTCCCTATGGCTTGGCCATGGGCGAGCGAGCCACGCTTCAAGGACTGAACATTATCGGTTTAAAGCGGCACGGATTCGAGCGTACGCAGATCAAGGATATGAGCGAAGCCTACAACCTTCTGTTCAGCGATGAAGACACCCTGGCCGAGCGCGTCGAGCGCCTGTCGCGGGAGCGGGGGACGAACAAGGGGGTCGCGGATGTCGTCGCCTTCGTTCAAGCCAATTCATCGCGGGCGCTTTGCCAACCCGGTGCCAAGAAACGACATGGCGAATAAGCTCGGTATTCTGGCAGGCGGCGGCAACGTCCCCGCACGCCTGGTCGAAGCGTGCCATGAAGCCGGGCGGGAGGTCTTCGTCCTGGCGTTCGAGGGCCAAACCGACCCGAGCGCCGTTCGAGGAGCCGAACATGCCTGGAGCCGCCTCGGAGCGATTGGGAGCGCTCTCCAGACCTTGCGCCAGGCCGGTGTCCGGGACTTGGTGATGGCGGGGCCGGTTCGCCGGCCTAGCATGCGGGAGTTGCGGCCGGATCTGCGTGGCCTTCAATTCTTTGCCAAGGCCGGCATTGAAAGCCAGGGCGACGACGGTCTATTGCGGGCCGTGATATCAGGGCTGGAGGAAGAAGGATTTCGCGTCTTGGGGATTGACGATGTTTTGTCCGGCGTTTTGGCCGAAGAGGGGCCTCTTGGGAAACGCTCCGCGGACAAACTGGCGGAAATCGATATCGCGCGCGGCTTGGAGGTGGCGCTGACCTTGGGCGCGGTCGATGTCGGACAAGCGGTCGTGGTCCAAGGCGGGATCGTGCTCGGCGTTGAAGCGATTGAAGGCACGGATCGTTTGCTGGCCCGGTGTCAGGATCTACGTCGTGCCGGACCCGGCGGCGTTCTGGTGAAAGTGAAGAAACCCGGCCAGGAATCACGGGTCGATCTACCCACGGTTGGCCCGCGAACGGTGCGGAACGCTGCTTCCGCCGGCTTGCGCGGCATCGCGGTCCAGGCGGGTGGTACCTTGGTGATCGACCGGGAAAAGTTGGTCGCGGCGGCCGATCGGGCCGGTTTATTCGTGATTGGAATCCGGGTAACGGAATGATCGCGCGCGAAACCGGGCCTGAAGGTGAATCTGGGCCGCTGGTTTTTCTGATTGCCGGAGAACCGTCGGGCGATCTTCTTGGCGCGCGGCTCATGTCGGCGCTCAGGAAGCGGTATCGCGGTCAGGTTCGCTTCGCGGGCGTGGGTGGCGCGGCCATGGCGGAACAGGGCATGAATTCGCTCGTTCCGATCTCGGATCTGGCCGTCATGGGCCTGCTTGAGGTCGTGCCGCACATCCCTCGCATCCTGGGGCATATCCGCCGGACTCTGATTAAGGCCCGCGAGCTGCGTCCCGCCGTATTGGTAACCATCGATGCACCGAACTTCTCCTTGGCTATCGCCAAGCGCCTGGCTGGCGAAGGTATCCCCTTGGTCCACTATGTGGCGCCATCGGTTTGGGCTTGGAAGCCTGGGCGGGCCAAGCGGATGGCCCGGTATCTTGATCGCCTTCTGACCCTGTTACCGTTCGAGCCGCCGTATTTCGAGCGTCACGGTTTGGCCACTACTTTTGTCGGCCATCCGGCTATAGAGGCGGCGCAGGCGGGGAGCGATCCGGCGTCGTTCCGGCGCCGCCACGATATTCCGGAAAACGCGAAGGTTGTTTGCATCCTGCCCGGCAGCCGCCGTGGCGAGGTCCGCAGGCTGTTACCGATATTCGGCGAAACCCTCAAGCGTTTATCGGCGCGGTTTCCGGATCTGCACTTGATCGTTCCGACGGTTCCCACGGTCGCGGACGTGGTCGCCGATGCCGTCCAGGCTTGGCCGTTTCCGGTGTCTGTCCTGCGCGACACCTCGGTCAAGTACGACGCCTTCGCGGCGGCGGATGCGGCCCTGGCAGCCTCCGGGACGGTCGCGGTCGAGTTGGCGGTGGCCGGTGTGCCCGCCGTGATCGCGTACCGCCTAGCGCCGCTGACCGGTTTCCTCGCGCCTTTCCTCATCAAGATAAAGTACGTCAGCCTGCCCAACATTCTGCTTGATCGCGAAGTTCAACCGGAATTTCTTCAAGGTGCCTGCACGCCCGGCAATCTTGCGGCGGCCTTGGGACTATTGCTGGGCGATGCAGCCGTTCGCGACACTCAGAAGAAAGGCGCGCGCGACGCCGTGGCGAAACTTCAGGCCGGGGAGGAGGCACCCAGCGAGCGCGCGGCGCGGCAGATCGAGGTGCTGATACAAACTGGCACCCAGGCGCGAAACAGCTAAAATACACTCAAAGCTTTAGGAGGACATATGACCGACACCAGCAAGTACCGGCTATTGCACACCATGATCCGCGTGAAGGACATGGACAAATCGATCGATTATTACACCCGTCTCCTGGGCATGTCGCTGATGCGCCGGCAGGACTATCCCTCGGGCGAGTTCACGCTCGCTTTCGTTGGCTACGGCGACGAAAAAGACAACGCCGTTATTGAGCTGACCCACAACTGGGGGCAGGAGACGCCATACGATCTGGGGTCCGGCTTCGGGCACTTGGCAATCGGCGTTCCCGATATTTACGGCACCTGCGAAAGCCTGGAAAAGGAAGGCGTCAAGATCCCGCGCCCGGCAGGGCCCATGAAGCACGGCGGCAGCGTCATCGCCTTCGTCGAGGATCCCGACGGCTACATGATCGAATTGATCGAACGGAAATAATCAAGGGCTGGAAGCCCGCGATGAAAAGGCGCCGAATTTAGTTCCGGCGCCTTTCTTCGTATCCGCGTGTCCCCAGCAGCGTGCGCTCAGCCGCGATTAGAAATCGGCACGAAGGGCCGCTTGTCGAGGCCGGTGTATAGTTGCCGCGGCCGGCTGATGCGGTGATGCGGATCTTCGATCATTTCCTGCCATTGCGCGACCCAGCCGACCGTGCGGGCGAGGGCGAAGAGAACCGTGAACATGGAGGTCGGGAAACCCATGGCCTGCAGGATAATCCCGGAATAGAAATCGACATTCGGGAACAGCTTTTTCTCGACGAAGTAGGGGTCTTCCAAGGCGATACGTTCCAGCTCCATGGCTAAATCCAGGAGAGGATCGTCGCGCACGCCCAAGTCCTCCAGCACCTCATGGCAGCTTTCGCGTAGAACCGCCGCCCTTGGGTCGTAATTCTTGTAGACCCTGTGGCCGAAACCCATGAGGCGGAAAGGATCGTTCCGGTCCTTCGCGCGGGCTAGAAATTCCGGAATCTTGTCCTTGGATCCGATTTCATGAAGCATCTGCAAGACCGCCTCGTTCGCGCCCCCGTGCGCCGGGCCCCACAAAGAGGCGATGCCGGCGGCGATGCACGCGAAAGGATTGGCGCCGCTTGAGCCGGCGATTCGCACGGTCGAGGTAGAAGCGTTCTGCTCGTGGTCCGCGTGCAGAATGAAAATCCGGTCCATGGCCCGCGCGACCGCCGGGCGGACCTTGAATTCCTCGCACGGCACCGCGAAGGTCATGTAGAGGAAATTTTCGGCGTAATTCAGATCGTTCCTCGGGTACACGAAGGGCTGGCCGACGGAGTATTTGTAGGCCATGGCGGCGATGGTCGGCATTTTCGCGATCATGCGGTGCGAGGCGACCATGCGTTGATGCGGATCGCTGATGTCGGTCGAGTCGTGATAGAAGGCCGAAAGCGCGCCGACCACGCCGACCATGATCGCCATGGGATGCGAATCGCGGCGGAACCCGCGGTACAGGTTCAGCATCTGCTCGTGCAGCATGGTATGGTAAGTGATCGTGCGCTCGAACTCGGAGCGTTGCTTCTTGGTCGGCAACTCCCCATGCAGCAACAGGTAGCAGACCTCCATAAAGCTGCTTTTACCCGCCAAATCCTCGATCGCGTAGCCGCGATGCATCAGGATACCCTCATCGCCATCGATATAGGTAATGGCGGAATCACAACTTCCGGTAGAGGTGAAGCCTGGATCGTAGGTGAAGAATCCGGTCTCGGCGTAGAGGCGCCGCACGTCGACGACGCGCGGGCCGGCCGTGCCTTGCATGATCGGTAATTCACAGGTCTTGCCTGTCGAATTATCGGTCAAGGTTACGGTTTGCTTGCCCTTGGATTGCTTCGGGTCAGATATTTTATCGGCCATATGTCCGTGTTCCCCATCCGTAATCCGTTTTCCCGCGTGCGGTGCAGCATAAAGCCTAAACCCGTTTTAGGCAAACCGGCGCCATGGTGCGGAAAAGCTAGGGAACGCAGTCGGAAATTCGCTCCAATGCCTCTTCCTGACCGAGTATTAGCATGACTTCGAAGATCCCGGGCGATGTGTGCGATCCGGTCAGGGCCGCACGCAGGGGTTGTGCCACGGCGCCGAGCTTGAGGCCTTCATCCTCGGCGAAATTCCGCACTGCCTCCTCGAGTTTCGCCTCGTCCCATGCGGCAAGCCCGTGCAGGCGCAGCAACAACCCGGCGAGGCGTGCGCGGGCCTCGCCGGACAGCAGTTTTTCCGCCTTGGGAGTGAGTGGCAGGGGCCGGGCGGCAATATAAAACGACGCCTGTTGCGCCAGGTCCTTGAGAGTCTTGGCACGCGATTTCAGCCCGGCCATGGCCCGGGTCAGGCGCTCGCGACGCGCGCCGGTAATCTGCGTACTGTCCGGTAAGTACGGCAGTAAGAGGTCAACCAGCCTGGTATCCTCGGCGCCGCGAATGTAGTGCCCGTTCAGGTTCTCCATCTTGGCGAAATCCAAGCGGGCGGGGGAGCGCCCAACGGCATCCAGATCGAACCACTCGACCGCTTGGGAATCGGAAATTATTTCCTCGTCGCCGTGGCTCCAACCCAGACGCAGAAGGTAATTGCGGAGCGCCTCCGGCAGGTAGCCCATGTCGCGGTAGGCGTCGATGCCCAGCGCGCCGTGGCGCTTAGACAGCTTAGCGCCATCGGGCCCATGGATCAGCGGGATGTGCGCGAACTTCGGCAAGTCCCAATCCATGGCCATGAAAAGCTGCGTTTGGCGAAACGCGTTGGTGAGGTGATCGTCGCCACGGATGACGTGGGTGACACCCATGTCGCGATCGTCGGCCACGACCGAGAGCATGTAAGTGGGTGTGCCATCGGCACGGAGCATAACCATGTCGTCGAGCTGCTTGTTCGCGACCGTGACCCGGCCTTGAACCAGGTCCTCGATGACGGTTTCGCCCTCTTGCGGCGCCTTAAGCCGGATCACCGGCGCGATCCCGGCCGGCGCCTCGGCCGGATCGCGATCCCGCCAGCGCCCGTCGTAGAGCTTGGCCCTTCCCTCGGCGCGCGCCTTCGCGCGCATGTTTTGCAGTTCTTCCGGCGAGCAGTAGCAGGGATAGGCTTTCCCCGCCTCTAGAAGTTGCTTGGCCACCTCGGCGTGACGCTGTCTTCGCGCGAATTGATAGACAACATCGTCGTCGTGGTTCAGACCCAGCCATCTCAAGCCGTCCAAGATGGCGGCGATCGCCTCGGGCGTGGAGCGCTTGCGGTCGGTGTCCTCGATGCGCAATCGAAATTGGCCGCCGTGATGGCGCGCGAAGAGCCAGTTGAAAAGGGCCGTGCGCGCGCCGCCGATGTGCAGATAGCCTGTCGGCGAGGGCGCGAAGCGGGTGACAACCTTCGCCACGGTCTAGTTGCCGCCCTTGGCCTGGGCCTTGGCCCAAGAATCGCGCAGCGCGATGGTGCGGTTGAAAACCGCGTGCCCCGGCTTGGTATCGGGATCGAGGCAGAAATAGCCCTCGCGCTCGAACTGGATCGCTTCACCGAGCGGCGCCTCGCCCAAGGCCGGCTCCAGGCGGCAGTCTTCAAGCACGCTCATGGCCTCGGAGTTGATGTCTTGCAGGAAATCGCCCTCCGCGCCGGGGTCGGGCCTAGTGAAGAGATGATTGGTGATCCGCACCTCGGCCCGTAAGGCGTGGGCGGCGGAAACCCAGTGGATGGTGGCCTTGACCTTGCGCCCATCCGGCGCGTTGCCGCCACGGGTTTGCGGGTCGTAAGTACAACGGAGTTCGATGACCTCGCCGGCGTCGTTTTTGACAACCTCCCGGCAGATCACGAAATAGGCGTACCGCAGGCGCACCTCGCGGCCCGGCGACATGCGGAAGAACTTTTTCGGCGGCTCCTCCATGAAGTCGGCCCGGTCGATGTAAAGCTCTCGGCCAAAGGGCACCTGGCGCGTTCCGGCATCTGGGTTCGCCGGGTTGTTGAGGGCCTCGAGCTCTTCGCTCTGGCCTTCGGGATAGTTCTCGATCACGACCTTGAGCGGCCGCAGGACCGCCAGGCGCCGCTCGGCGGACCGGTTCAGATGCTCGCGGATGCAATGCTCCAGGGCCGCGACCTCGACCCTGTTGTCGCTTTTGGTCAGGCCGATGCGGTGGATGAAATCGCGGATCGCGGCAGGCGGCACGCCGCGCCGGCGCAGCCCGGCCAAGGTCGGCATGCGCGGATCGTCCCAGCCCGCGACGTGGCCCTCCTGGACCAAGAGGGTCAGGCGGCGCTTGGACAGCACCGTGTGGGTCAGATTCAGGCGCGAAAACTCGTACTGCCGGGGTCGGCTGGGAGTCGGCAGGTTATCGATCAGCCAGTCGTAAAGCGGGCGATGGTCCTCGAACTCCAAGGTGCACAGGGAGTGAGTGACGCCCTCGATCGCATCCGACTGGCCGTGGGCGAAGTCGTAGGTTGGATAGATGCACCAGGTATCGCCGGATCGCGGGTGCGTGGCGCGCAGGATGCGGTACAGCACCGGGTCGCGCAGATTGATGTTGCCCGAGGTCATGTCGATCTTGACGCGCAAGGTGCGGGTGCCGTCGGCGAATTCCCCGGCACGCATGCGGGCGAAGAGGTCGAGGTTTTCCTCGGGGGCGCGGTCGCGGAACGGACTGTTCTTGCCCGGTTCGGTCAAGGTTCCGCGATGGGCGCGTATGTCCTCGGCCGACAGATCGTCCACATAAGCATGGCCGCCCCGGATCAGGTGACAGGCCCAGTCGTAGAGCGTTTCGAAATTATCAGAGGCGAAAAAAAGGTTCTCGCCCCAGTCGAAGCCGAGCCAGCGGACATCGGCTTGAATACTGTCGATGTATTCGTGCTCTTCCTTGACCGGGTTGGTGTCATCGAAACGCAAGTTGCAGCGTCCGCCGAATTCGGCCGCGACTCCGAAGTTGAGGCAAATCGACTTGGCGTGCCCGATGTGCAGATAACCATTCGGCTCCGGCGGGAAACGGGTCACGACGCTGTCGCATCGTCCTTGCGCGAGGTCGGCGCGAATGATGTCCCGGATGAAATCGCGGGGCTCCTCGGGGTCTTGGGTTTCGACTTCTTTCATGCCTCGCCGTTGATCTCTCTATGTAATCTCGCCTGGACCGGCGCGCTTTAGCATATCCCTGGCGGCACGGCCATGGTGGAGAGCACGCGCACGGGCCTCGTCACGGCGCCAGCGGTTAGGCTAGGCTGTCGGCCGGGGGATAATCTTGAGTCTTTCGCACCTTTCGGCACGGCCGCTGGGCCCTGGACTGCAATCGTATTCCTGGCCGCTTTGGCGCCGGCTTACCGGGATGCTGACGGCGGAGCGCGACCGTTGGGCCCTGTGGCTGCCGGTCGCCTTCGCCACGGGCATCGGGATCTATTTTTCCTTGGCGGTTGAACCGCCCTTGTGGATGGGCCTTGGCGGCGTCCTCACCGCGCTGGGTTTCTCCCTCGCGTTGCGCCGTGTGCCGAGTGGGCCCGCCTTGAGTTTATTGATACTCGCACTCGCCGCTGGATTTCTGACCGCCCAAGCGCGAAGCGCTTGGGTCGAGGCGCCGGTTCTGGCTAAGCGCATCGGTCCGGTCTGGGTTTCGGGCGAAATCGAGGTCCTGGAGCCGCGCGCCAAGGGGGCGAGGATCACCTTGCGCCGGCCCGAAATCGCCCGTCTCGCGCCGGAGGAAACGCCCGCGCGCGTGCGAATCGTCGTTTCGGCGGCGGGGCCGGATCTGAGGCCCGGCGATTGGGTGAGCCTGCGCGCGGTCTTGCGGCCGCCGCCTGGGCCCTCCGCTCCCGGCGCGTTCGACTTTGCCCGCCAGGCCTATTTCCAGCGCCTGGGAGCGGTTGGCTTTGCCTATGGCGGCGTGCGCCGGGACTCGCTGCCGGACGCCGCGGATCGCGCCGTGGCCCTTGATCCCCTGAAGGCCTGGTCCACGGCCTGGTCCGCGCTTCGCGCCAGGCTCGCGAGGCGCATCATGGCCGCTTTACCTGGGCGAGCCGGCGCCGTCGCGGCGGCCCTGATGGCCGGAGAGAGGGGCGCCATCGCCGAGGCCGATATGACGGCCATGCGCGAATCGGGCCTGGCCCATTTGCTGGCCATTTCCGGATTGCACGTCGGCTTGGTCGCCGGCCTCTTGTTCCTCGGGCTGCGGGTCCTGCTGGCCGCGATCCCGCGTTTGGCCTTGGACTATCCGATCAAGAAGTGGGCGGCGGTTGGCGCGGCGGGCGGTGCCTTCGCCTATCTGATGTTGACCGGCGCCACAATCCCGACTCAGCGGGCCTTCTTGATGGTCGCCTTGGTTTTTACCGCCGTGATCACCGACCGCAGCGCGCTTTCCATGCGCTTGGTCGCCTGGGCCGCCTTCGCGGTCCTGGCGTTCGCGCCCGAGAGCCTTCTCAGCGCCAGCTTCCAGATGTCCTTCGCCGCCGTCATCGCCCTGATCGCGGCTTATGAGTTCGGCCGCGAGAAATTCGGCGTCCGCATCGCGGGGCAAGGCGTACTGGGTCGGGCCGGGACCTATGTGGGCGGCGTGGTGACCACATCCCTGATCGCCAGCCTGGCGACGGCGCCCTTCGCATTGTTCCACTTCAACCGGATCGCCTGGTTCGGTTTGGCCGCGAACCTGGTGGCGGTGCCCTTGACCGCGCTTTGGATCATGCCCTGGGCCCTGGTCGCTTTCGCGCTCATGCCATTCGGCGCCGAGCGCTTCGCGTTGGTGCCCATGGGCTGGGGCATCGAGGGCATGCTAAGCGTGGCGCACACGGTCGCGGACTGGCCGGGTGCGACCAGCGCCATGGCGGCCATGCCGACCGCGGGCCTGGTCGCCATCGCGCTTGGCGGCGTTTGGCTGTGTCTCTGGCGCCGGGTTTGGCGCCTCGCCGGCTTGACCGCGATCTTCCTGGGACTGCTCAGCGCCGCCGTGACCGATCCGCCCGATGTTTTCGTGTCGGGCGACGGCGGATTGTTCGGCGTCCGTGGGGCGGATGGCACCTTACTTCTGTCCAGCCGCTCACGGCAGCGCTTCAGCGGCGAAACCTGGCGCCGCCGTTTGGGTGAAGACGAGACCGTGAACTGGACCCAGGCGGCGAAGGGCTTGGAAAGCGGGCTGAGGTGCGATCCGCTCGGCTGTATTTACCGGGCGCGCGGCCAAGTGGTCGCCTTAATACGCGATAGCCGGGCGCTGATCGACGACTGCGCGGTCGCGACCGTCGTCATTAGCCGTGAGCCGGTCCGGCGCGGACAATGCAAGAATGTGCCATATGTCGTCGACCGATTCGATCTGTGGCGCGGTGGGGCGCACGCGTTCTGGATTCAAGAGAGCGGCGTGCGCGTGGAGAGTGCGGCTACCTATCGGGGGGTGAGGCCCTGGGCGCCGGGGCGCCCTAAATAAAAATGGGCGACGGGGAGCCCTAAATAAAAGAAACGCCGGGGCGGGGCCAGGTTTTCTAGTAGCGTCGCAGCAGGCCCACGAGCCGACCCTGGATCTTGACCCTTTCGGGCGGGAAAATGCGGGTTTCGTAGCTTTTGTTGGCGGGTTCGAGGGCGATAGCGCCGCCTTTTCGGCGGAGGCGTTTCAAGGTGACTTCCCGGCCATCGACGAGGGCGACCACGATGGTCCCGTTCTCCGCCGTGTCGGCGCGCGCCACGACCACCGTATCGCCATCGAGAATCCCGGCCTCAATCATGGAATCCCCATCGACCTCAAGGGCGTAGTGTTCCCCCGTGCCTAGAATCGTCGCCGGTACGTCGACGAAATCCTCTTCGTCGCGCAGGGCCTCGATCGGTGTTCCCGCGGCAATGCGGCCGTAGAGCGGCAATTGCACGGATTCGCTTGCCTGCGCGACACTGGCGCCCGGCAAGGCGTTGCCGAAGTTGCCCTGAATGACCTTTGGCGCGAAGCCGCTGCCGCCATCGGCCGGCCGAACGGCGCTTTCCGGCATCTGCAGGATTTCGAGCGCCCGCGCCCGGTGCGGCAGGCGGCGGATAAAGCCCCGTTCCTCAAGACCGGTGATCAGACGATGGATCCCCGACTTGGATTTGAGCTTCAAGGCATCCTTCATCTCGTCGAAAGAGGGAGACACGCCCTGTTCGCTAAGGCGGAGATGGATGAAGAGCAAAAGCTCGTGTTGTTTGCGTGTAAGCATGGACTGTCTAAGTGCCCCTCTTCGCGCGCGCCCCCGGACTTGTAGCGGACATCCAACCGGGACCCACAACATATAGAACAAAACAAAAACGTCTATACATGTTCTAGTTTAGTTCTTTTTCGGCGTCAAGAGGGTCTTTGAGCGCCAGTCAATTTATTCGTGAGGGGCGGGGGCGCCTGTCCGGAGTGCGCCGTTAAATTGTCAGGATCCCGCCTTGGAACGGAACGATGGCGACCGTGTCGCCAGTCCGCGCGGCTTCGGCCAGGGGCGGGCGCACGATCAGGCAATCGGCCCGCGCCAAGGTGGCGAGCATGGAGCTATCCTGGCGCGCGAAGGGCACCGCGACGCGGCGGCCGTCGCTGTCCTTGTCCAGGCTTGCGCGCAGATAATCCTGGCGGCGGTCATTGGCGGGCAAGTCGGCGCCCAGCCGGGCCGTTTCCAACTCCGCCTGGGCATGTCCGCGCCCCAGCATGACCGCCATGGCGGGGCGCAGGAAAAGGGCGGCGCAGACCAGCGAGGAGACGGGATTCCCCGGCAGGCCGAGAATCGGCGTTGGCCCGACATGGCCGAATAGCAGCGGCTTTCCCGGCCGCATGGCGATCTTCCAGAAATCGACAGCCAGCCCCTTATCGCCCAGGGCGGCGCGCACCATGTCGCGCTCGCCGACCGAGACGCCGCCGTTGGTGACCAGGAGGTCGGCACCCTTGGCGCCATCGGCCAAGGTGCCCAGGGCGGCCCGGTCGTCCGGGGCGATACCCAGATGGATGGGAATTCCACCGCAGGCGGTCACGAAGGCGGCAAGGGAGAAGCCGTTCGAGCTGACGATCTGGCTGGGGCCGCGCGGCTCGCCGGGCAGGACGACTTCGTCGCCGGTCGCCAGGATGGCGATGCGCGGGCGCCGGTGGACCTTCAGCCACGGTATGTCCATGGCCGCGGCGAGGCCGACGTCACGCGAGGACAGGCGGTGCCCGGCTTTGATTCCGACGTCGCCGGTCCGGAAATCCAATCCGGCCGGCCGTACGTAGCGGCCCTCGCTCACCGTCTCCAGAACACGCACCCGGTCGCCCTCGGTTTCCGTGTTTTCCTGGATCACGATGGCATCGGCACCGGCGGGCAGGGGGGCGCCGGTGAAGATACGCGCGGCTTCTCCCTCCCTCAGCGTTCCCTCGGCGGAGCCGCCGGCGGGAATATACCCGGCGATGCGAAGGGTCGCCGGGGTTTGGGCCACGTCCTGTGCCCGCACCGCATAGCCGTCCATGGCCGAGACATCGGCGGGCGGCTGGGTCACACGGGCCACGACGTCCTCGGCCAATACCCGGCCCAGGGCTTCGCTCAGGCTCACGGTCTCGCCGGGCAAGGGCGCGAAGGCACTCGTGATACGGTCCAGCGCCTCTTCGACCGATATCATCAAGGCGCCTCGTAAGTGCCCGACTTGCCGCCGGATTTGTGAGTCAGGTGAATATCGACAATACGCATGCCGCGATCGGCCGCCTTGCACATGTCATAGACGGTCAGGGCCGCGATGGCGACCGCGGTCAGGGCCTCCATCTCGACTCCCGTGCGCCCGGTCAGGGCGCAAGTCGCGGTGATATCGACCGCGTTGCGATCCGGCGCCAGGCTCAGATCCAGCGTGACCGAAGTCAACGCCAGGGGATGGCAGAGCGGGATCAAATCGGGTGTGCGCTTGGCCCCCATGATTCCGGCGAGGCGGGCGACGGACAGCACGTCGCCCTTGGCCACCGCGCCTTGGCGAATCATGGCCAGAGTTTTGGGCTCCATCGTGATCGAGCCCTTCGCGGTCGCCACGCGCTTGGTCTCGGCCTTGGCCGAAACGTCGACCATGACGGCCTTGCCCTCGGCATCGAAATGGGTGAATTCAGCCACCTAACAGACTCGCGGTCGCGGCGGCCACGTCGTCCTGGCGCATCAAGGACTCGCCGATCAGGAAGGCGGCGGCCCCTATACCGTGCATGCGCACCAGGTCCGCGCGGGTGGAGAACCCGCTCTCGGCGACCAAAAGGCGGTCCTTGGGGATTCGGGGCGCCAGGCTCTCGGTCGTGCCGAGGTCCACTTCCAGGGTCTTGAGATTGCGGTTGTTGATCCCGATAAGCGGCGATTCGAGGATCAAGGCCCGGTCAAGTTCGGCCGCGTCGTGAACCTCGATCAAGACGTCCATGCCTAGGCCGCGCGCGGTTGCTTCCAACTCCGCGGCCTGCGCGCCGCCGAGGGCCGCCATGATCAGCAGAACGCAGTCGGCGCCGAGGGCGCGCGATTCGAGGATCTGATAGGGATCGAGCATGAAATCCTTGCGCAGGACCGGCAGCCGGACTTCCCCGCGCGCGGCCACCAGGTACCCGTCTTCGCCCTGAAAGTACGGCGTGTCGGTCAAAACCGACAGGCAGGTGGCGCCGCCCTCCTGGTACGCCCTGGCCAAGGCCGGCGGATCGAAGTCGGGCCGGATGAGGCCCTTGCTGGGCGACGCCTTCTTGATCTCGCATATCAGGCCGTAATGTCCGGCCTCGGCGCGCCGGGCCAAGGCTTGGTGAAAACCGCGCGGCGGGGACGCGGCCTTGGCCTGGGACTCGAGATCGCTCAGGCTGGTCCGCGCCTTGCGGGCCTGGATCAGATCGGCCTTGTCGGCGCAGATACGGGTCAGGACGTCGCTCATGCTGGACGCTTGTTGGTGAAGGCGGCGAGGCGGTCCAACTTACGCCCGGCATCGCCGCTGTCGATGGCCTGGGCGGCCATGTCGGCGCCTTGCGGTAAATCACTGGCCTTGCCCGCGATCATGAGAGTAGCGGCGCTATTGAGGATCACGATGTCCCGGAAGGGGCCGCGCTCGCCTGCGAACATGGCGCGCAGGACCTTGGCGTTATGCGCCGCGTCCGCGCCCTTGAGGTCGTCCAGCTTGGCTGTCGGCAGTCCGGCTTGGTCCGGCGTTACCTCGAAGGTCGAAATGCGGCCGTCCTTGAGTTCGGCGATCTGGGACACGCCGGTCGTGGATAGCTCGTCCAAGCCATCGGCGCCGTGAACGACCCAGGCCCGCTCATGCCCCAGTTCCTTCAGAACGTGGGCCAGGGGCTCGACCCAATCGGGCGAAAAGACCCCGATCATCTGGCGCTTGACCCTTGCCGGGTTGGACAAGGGGCCGAGCAGATTGAAAATGGTGCGGGTGCCGAGCTCGACCCGCGCCGGACCGACATGGCGCATGGCGCTGTGATGGCGCGGCGCCATCAGGAAGGTGATTCCAACTTCGTTCAAGGCCCCTTGGACCAAGCTCATATCGGCGTCGATATTCACCCCTAGGGCGGTCAGCACATCGGCCGCGCCGCTCTTGGACGTTAGCGCCCGGTTGCCGTGCTTGGCGACCGGAACCCCGCAGGCCGCGACCACGAAGGCGCTGGCCGAGGAGACGTTGTAGGTGCCTTTGGCGTCTCCGCCGGTACCGCAGGTGTCGATCGCCCCTTCGGGCGCGTCGATGGTCAGCATCTTGGCGCGCATGGCGCGGGCCGCGCCGGTGATTTCCTCGACCGTTTCGCCGCGCACGCGCAGGGCCATCAGGAATCCACCGATCTGAGCGGGCGTGGCATTGCCCGACATGATGATGTCGAAAGCTTGTTCGGCCTGGGCGCCGTCCAGCGCCTGGCCGTTAGCCACGATCCCCAGCAGCGCTTTCAGATCGGCCATGGCGGCGGTCATACCGCCACGGCTTGGCGGGGCAACTCGCTCGCCTTGTGCCCGGCCACAGCCAGAAAGTTGGCGAGCAGCGCGTGACCGTGTTCCGAAGCGATGCTTTCGGGGTGGAATTGGACCCCGAATACCGGCAGCTCGGTGTGGCGGATCCCCATGATCGTGCCATCGTCCGTTTCCGCGGTTACCGCCAGGCAACCCGGCAGATTGTCGCGCGCCAGTTCCAGGGAATGATAGCGCGTCGCCAGGAAGGGCGAGGGCAGTTCGGCGAAAATGCCGGAACCGTCGTGCTTCACCGCGCTCACCTTGCCATGCATGCAGACCGGCGCCCGCGAGACCTTGCCGCCATAGGCTTGCCCGATCGCCTGGTGCCCCAGGCATACGCCGAGAAGGGGTACCTGTCCGGTGGCCGCGCGCACCAGGTCCAGGCAGATCCCCGCACGGTCGGGATCGCAAGGTCCGGGTGAGATCACAATCCCCTGCGGCCGTTTCTCCAAAACTTCCTCGACCTGGATGGCGTCGTTGCGCCAGACCTCGACCTCGGCGCCCAATTCGCCAAGGAAGTGGTAGAGGTTGTAGGTGAAGCTGTCGTAATTATCGATCAAGACAAACATATCAGTGCCTTAGGGAGAAATGTGGCAGCCAAATCTAGGCCGCCTTTCGCTATTTATATCAGCTAGGCCCGGCGGACGGAAGTGAAGCGGCACCTTGCCCCATGAGTTTCGGCCAGAGGGCCATCGCGGCACGATTAAGGGATTTCCGGGATCAAAACTAGGCTTTCCAGTAACTAGAAGGATTGGCTATGGTTCATCGAGGTCGGGACCGCCCCTCCGGGGCCAAGCCCGGGACCATTTTTGGGGTGAAGACATGGTGAAGACATGCAGATCGGAACAGCCGCGCGCAAATCAGGGGTGCCGGCCAAAACCATTCGCTACTACGAAAGCGTTGGCCTGATCGCGGCGGCGCGGCGCGAATCCAGCGGCTATCGCGCCTACGACGATCTGGATGTCCAAACCCTGCGTTTCATCCAGCGCGCCCGCGGCCTCGGTTTCTCGGTCCGGCACGTGGGCGATCTCCTGGCTCTTTGGCAGGATCGCGGACGGCACAGCGCTCAGGTCAAGGCGCTGTCCAAAAAGCATCTGGAGGAGATCGACGCTAAGATCGCCGCCTTGCGGGGTATGCGCGATACCCTGGAGCACTTGGTCGAGCGCTGCCATGGCGACGATAGGCCGGATTGTCCCATTTTAGCCGATCTCGCCGGGCTGAACGGCGTCGAAATCGTTAAGTAATCCCCAAGTTTAAGGGCTCATACTCGCCGGCTAGGCTGTTGGCCACGGGACCGCCCGTGCTAACTTAACGTGTCTAATTCGGATTGAACTATGTCCCGCGCCTCAAAACGGCCTAGAATCGCCAAGACCGGCAAAGCCAACCGGCCTCGGCAGGAGATCAAGGACACCCTCAAGGAATCGCGCGGGCGTCATGCCGGCATGGTCGCGTGCGCCGTGCTGCTGACGGTCTTCTTGGGCGGCCTCGCTGGCGCCCATCTGGCCCTCTCCCATGTGTCGCCGGACCTCCTGCCCGCGTCCAGGACAGCGATTGAATCCACCGAGGAGACCGGCAATCGGGCCGGGGCTTTCGTGGCCACGGCCGCCGTCTTGCCGAAAAGTCCGCCAAAACCCGCGGCCGAGCCGGACAAGCCTAGCGAGGCCGCCATGGCCCGTATCTACGAGGAACCCTTGGAGTCGGCGCCCCGGGATCAGGCGGATCACGTTCAGGAAGCGCATGAACCCGCCAGGGTCCAGTTGGCGAGCCTGCCCGTGCCCAATATTCCACAGTTGGTGCCCGCGCGCCGCCCACCGCTTTGGCAGCGCTATGCCGTGCCGGTATCGGTGAAGGCGGGCCAACCCATGATCGCCATCGTCTTGGACGATCTGGGGTTGAGCCACGCGATGGCCCGGCGCGCGATTGAGTTGCCGGGGCCGCTCACCTTGTCGTTCATGACTTACGCCAAGGGCCTGCGCCGCTTTGCCGCCGATGCCCGCGCGGCCGGGCATGAATTAATGTTGCATGTGCCCATGGAGCCCAGCGACGAGTCCTATGATGCCGGCCCCAAGGTTTTGCGGAATGAATTGTCCAAGGGCGAAATTGCCCAGCGCCTGGAATGGGGCCTGAGCCGGTTCGAGGGCTATGTCGGCATCAATAATCACATGGGCAGCAAGTTCACCGCATCGTCCCGGGGGGTGTCGCAGGTCATGCGCGAGTTACGCGCGCGCGATCTCCTGTTTCTGGATTCGGTGACCTCGGCGAACAGCGTTGCTTGGAAAATTGCGGCGAACAACGGAGTTCCAGTTGCCCGGCGCGATGTTTTTCTCGATCACGATTGGCGCGACGCGGATTCGATCAAGGATCAGTTAGCGGCCCTGGAGCGTATCGCCCGCCGGCGCGGCTACGCGGTTGGAATCGGGCACCCTCATCGCCTCACCCTGAACATTTTGTCCAAGTGGTTGCCCGAGGCGCGCCGGCGCGGGATCGCCCTGGTGCCGATCAGCGCGATTGTCAGCCGCCGCCAGACCGAACTCGCCCAAGGCGCCGCCGGCTCGGCCGGGTGATCGCAATTAATTCCGTCGTCTCACACAATTGATGATCGGCGCGCGCCGTCGCTCGCCAGGAGCTCGGCGACGATCGTGAGACCCTTGGCCAGGCGCTCCCGGCTGGTCTCGTAACCTAGCGCCAGGCGGAGAGATTGCGGGGCCAGTCCTGGTTTAAGCAAAAATATTTCGCCCGAAGCGACTTTCACGCCACGTTGTTCTGCCGCCGTCCGGAAAGTCTCCTCCGTCCAGGATTCTGGAAGATCAATCCACAGGTGGTAAGACAAGGCTTGCAGGCCGCTTGCGGCGCTTCCCAAAATATCTCGCGCCAACTGGCAGCGTGCCGCCATCTCCTGGCGTAGCCAAGCGTTAAGCTGGTCGGCGGTGCCATCCTCAATCCATCGGTGGGTAATCTCGGCGGTGATCGGCGATGGCATCCAACATGACATTTGAACGGCGTTGCGAAGAGCCTCGCGGTGGTTTTCCGGTGCCCGCACGATCCCGATCCGCAAGCCTGGCGCCAAAGACTTTGAAACGCTGGTCACAAAAATAGTGCGTTCCGGCGCGAAGGAGGCAAGGGGCAGGGGCCGGGCTTCTGGAAGAAAACCGAATACGTCATCTTCGATGATCGTCAGACTGTTCCCGCGCGCGATCTCCGCGATCTTTTCGCGCCTTTGGGTCGACATGGTCATACCGGTCGGCGAGTGCAGCGTCGGCATGCAATAGAGGACATTTGCCTGGGTTTTTTGGCACGCCACTTCAAGAGCGTCGGGCAAGATTCCATCATCATCCATATCTAGGCCGTGAAACTTGAGCCCGAAGTGATGCGCCATTTGTTTTAAGGGCGGATAGGTCAACTTTTCCGCGAGCACCGTATCGCCCGGGTTCGCCACTGCCATCAACGCCATGAGGATGCCGTGTTGGGCGCCGTTCGTCAGCACGATCTCTTCACCCGTGGCATCCAATCCCAGACGACCGAGCCATGAAGCGGCCGATTGCAGGTGGGCCTCGATCCGTCCATTTGCTTGATGGTCGAGGAGCGAACCCAGGTGGCTTGAACCGCCTAGGTCGCTGAAGGTCTCGGCAAGGGCCGTGGCGGCGATGCCGGCCGGGGGCAAGTTCATAACGAAGCTGATTGGCCCGTCGATTTCCCTGGCCGGGGCCCAAAGTGTTTCCGCCACCTGCTTAGAGCCGCCAAGGCGCACATAGGTTCCACGGCCAACTTCGCCGGCCACCAGCCCGCGCCGTTCGGCATTCTTATAGGCGCGCGTCACCGTTCCAATTGAGAGGTCCAGGGCATAGGCGAGTTCGCGCTGCGGCGGCAGTTTGGTCTCGGAGGTAAGCGACCCGTCGGCGATAGCGTCGGCGATGGCATCGGTCAGGGCGCGATACTTGGGGCCGCTACGCCCAGTTAAGTTTGGAGTCCATATTGTCATTGTGACAATAGATGCATTGACTGGGATGCGGAGTCAATAATACTGATGCAATTAGTGCAGTCGTTTTGGGGAGGATTTCATGGAAGGACTCATGCACCCGACCACCGCCACTTCGTTTGGCGGCACCCAGGACATCTACTATTCCAGCCCCATGATCGTTCCCTTGCCGATGATGGAACGCGCCTCAGGCGTTTATATGTGGGACGAGGAAGGCAAGGAATATATCGACGCCTCGTCCGGCCCCATGGTCAGCGCCATAGGACACGGCAACACGCGCATCATCGACGCCATGGCCGAGCAAGCCCGGAAACTCGACTACGCTTATACACGGGTCGCGCGAAACCGTCCCAATTTAGACTATGCGGAACGTCTCGCGGCTTTGGCCGGGCCCGGATTCGAGCGTGTCAATCTGGCCTCAGGCGGCAGCGAATCGGTCGACAACGCCATCAAGTTCCTGCGCCAGTACGCCATCGCCACCGGCCAAGAATCCCGCCACCGCGTTATTTCCCTTATGCCGTCCTATCACGGCGCCACCATCGGCACGCTGGCTATCGGTGGAAACGATGGCCTGACTCCTTTTATGGAGGGTATTGCTGTCGTTGCCGACACGATCCCCGCTCCCATGAGCTATCGCCTTCCGAGCGGCTATACCCAAGAGAGCCACGCCGCCGAATGCGCGAAAGCGCTGGAAACGAAGATCCTTCAACTCGGTGCGGAGAACGTGCTTGCCTTCGTCATCGAACCGGTTGGTGGAATTTCAACGGGCGCCGTCGTGCCCCCGGCCCAATACTTCCGCGACATTCGTGACATCTGTACCCGCCACGGCGTTTATCTGGTGTTCGATGAAATCCTCTGCGGAGCGGGGCGTAGCGGCAAATTCATAACGGCGCACCATTGGCCCGATGCCCTGCCGGACATAATCGTCAAGGCGAAGGGCTTAGGAGCTGGATACAGCCCCCTAGGCGCTATGCTGGCGCCGGCCTCCATGGTCGACAAATTGGCCGAGCTCTTGGGATTTGATTTCAGCTATTCCTACAACGCCAATCCCATTTCCTGTGCGGCGGGTCTGGCTGTACTTGATGAGCTTGAACGGCTGAACCTGGTCGAGCGCGCCCGCAAAGTCGGGGCGAGCTTGCGTGCTGGCCTGCAGGAGATCATGGCGCGCAGTCCGATCCTTGGCGACGTGCGCGGCTTGGGGATGTTGCTGGCCGTCGAAATGGTTGTCGACAAGGAAACCAAGGAGTCATTGCCCGGCGATCTCCAGCCGACCGAAAGAATTCGGATTCACGGGCTCAAGAATGGCGTCATGCTCTATTCGCGGCCGACTGCCGGTAGCCGGTTCGGACACTGGTTCATGATAGCGCCGCCTTTGACTATATCCGACGAGGAATGCCAGGAACTGCTGCGCCGTACCGAGGCAGCCGTCGTTTCATATCATGAGGAATTAAAGACGGCCGGTGTGGTCTGAAAGCTGGGTAATGTCCATAGGCCCTAGCCGCGGAGAAAAATTCTCAATTCTTTCCGGCGGCGAAGGCGACCGCGGCTTCGGCGGCGCGGATAAGGGCGCGGGCCTTGTTGCGGGTTTCCTGGTATTCGGCCTCCGGGTCGCTGTCGGCGACGACGCCGCCTCCGGCCTGCACGTACATGACCTCGTCCTTGACCACCGCCGTACGTAAGGCGATGCAGGTATCCATATCGCCATTGGCGCCGAAGTACCCGATCGCACCGGCGTAGATGCCGCGCCGTTCCGGCTCCAACTCGTCGATGATTTCCATGGCCCGCACCTTGGGCGCGCCCGATACCGTCCCGGCGGGAAAGCCCGCGATCAGGGCGGCCAGAGCATCGAACTTGGGATTGAGTTCGCCCTCGACGTTGGAGACGATGTGCATGACGTGGCTGTAACGCTCGATCGTGAAACGCTCGGTCACCTTGACACTGCCGATCTTGGAAACCCGGCCGGTATCGTTGCGTCCCAGGTCGAGGAGCATCAGGTGCTCAGCCTGTTCCTTGGGATCGGCGAGCAATTCTTCCGCCAGGGCTTGATCTTCCTGCGGCGTCGCGCCGCGCGGCCTGGTTCCGGCGATCGGCCGTATGGTGACCTTGTCGCCACGCACCCGGACCAGGATCTCGGGGCTGGACCCGACAACCGAAAACCCGCCGAAATCCAGGAAGAAAAGGAAAGGAGAAGGATTGAGGCGGCGCAAGGACCGGTAAAGCGACAAGGGCGGCAAGGAGAAAGGTACCCGGAACCTTTGGCTGGGGACGATCTGGAAGGCGTCGCCGGCCCGGATGTAGGCTTTCGCCGCCTCGACCATGGCGCGGTAAGACTCAGGCGACACGTTGGAGGCCGGCTCCGGCAAGGCCGCTGCGGGACCGGCGGGCCGGCGCGCGATCGGGGGCGCGAAATCTATGTCGTCCAAGGCTTTCTTCACGCGCAAGCACGCCACGTCGTAGGCCGCGCGCGCCGTGGTCCCGGAATTTGGCCAGACCGGCGTGAAGAGGGTTATCTTGTCTTCGAGCCGGTCGAACACGGCGATGATCGTTGGCCGCACGAACATGGCGTCGGGGACACCCAGGACATCGGGATTGGCGTTGGGCAGGCGCTCCATCAAGCGCACCGTGTCGTAGCCCAAATAACCGATCAGGGCGCTGGCCATGGGCGGCATGCCGGGGGCCAGCTCGATCCGCGACTCCTCGACCAGGGCGCGCAAGGATTCCAGGGGACCCTTGGCACAGGGCTCGTATTCGCTGTCCTGACGTTCCGCGCCGCGATTAATCTCCGCCTGTTCGCCGTGGCAACGCCAGATGACATCGGGCTTGATACCGATGAAGGAGTAACGGCCGATTGTCGTACCGCCCTCGACGGATTCGAAAAGCGAAGCGTTGGCTTGGCCGCCAGCGAGCTTGATAAACACCGAAACCGGCGTTTCCAAATCCGCGATCAGGGTCGTGAAGACAACCTGTGCTTTCCCGGCATTGTAAACCGCCGCGAAGTCATCGAGGGCGGGCGAGATTTTCATGCCGCCTAATACGCGGCCAATACATTGTCGATCACGACCTGATCGATCGCGACCCCGTACTCGCCGCGCAGAGATCCGGCGAACTGCTCCAGGAGGTCGTTACGCATGGCGTTAGAAAGGCCTTCACGCAAGGCCGTGACCTCGGTTTCCTTGCTCGCGGGGTCGACTTTGGTAACCTCCACCAACTGAAGGACAATGTGGCTATCCGTTGCCGCCACGGTATCGACCTCGTTTGGCGACAGCTCGAAGAGCTTGCTGGTGAGCGCCGAAGCGAAGCTGCGGGCGGGATCGCTTTCGAAACGCGACAAGGGCTCGCTGATCTCGACCTTGTATCCGGCCTCTTGGCCGAGTTCCTCGAGGCTCGCACCCAGGCGGGCGCGTTCGGCTAGGGCCTTGGCGATCTCGCGGGCTTTTTCCGCCCGCCGGGCATCCTGCCAAAGCTGAACGACTTGGTCGCGCACTTCGCCAAGCGGGCGAAGCTGGGACGAGGTCACGCTGTTCACATTCAAGATGAAGAAGTCGCCATCGCTGGTTTCGGTCATGAGGCTGTCCTGACCGGGCGCGGTATCGAACGCGATCTCCAGGAAACGCTCGGGTGGAAAACCTTCCACCGGGTTGCCCTGGTTGTCCCGGCCGTCCCGGTCGATGGCGGCGATGCGCCGCACTTCCAGGTTAAGGCTTTCCGCCGCTTCGTTCAGAGAGGCGCCGCCGGCAAGCTCGTCATCGAGCTGGTTGGCGAGCGAAACCATACCGTCGATGGCGCGGGTCATGGCCAAGTCCTGGGTCAGTTCCTCGCGCACCTTTTCGAATACAGCCTCCTCGCCGGGTTGGATCTTTCGCACGCGCACGACATGCCAGCCGAAGCTCGTCTCGACCGGATCGCCAACATCGCCTTGCCCAAGATTGAATGCGATATCGCTCAATTCATCCGGCAAGCCGTCACGCTCTATCGTGCCCAGGTCCACGGGCGGTTGACCTGTCAGTTCCTGCGAAACCGTTTCGAAGTTGGCGCCGTCGCGCAAGCTGTCCATGGCCGCCTTCGCGGCGGCCTCGTCGTCGAACACGATCTGATCCACGTCGCGCCGCTCCGGGATCGAGAGGTCATCCCGCCGCGTCTCGAATTCCTGCTGCACGTCGGCCTCCGAGACCGAGATCTCGGAAGCTAAGTCTTTAGCGCGTAACTGAACGTAGACGATGGCCCGGAATTCCGGAGCCATGAATTTGTTTGAAAACTCCTTGTGGAAAGCCTGGAGCGCCGGCTCGTCGGGTTCCGGAAGATCGACGATCGATTTGTTGGGCACACGTATCACCCGTGCGGTCCGGGTTTCCTCCCGGTAGGAATAGAGGGTTTCCGCGAGCGTGCGCGGTGCCGGAGCGGATTCGGTGATCGCGCCGACCAACTGCTGGCGCAGAACATCGCGGCGTAAGCGCTGGACAAACTCCTGCTCGCTCATGTTCGATGCTTGGAGCGTTTGAATGAAGCGGTTCGGGTCGAACTGGCCGGTGCTGTTCTTGAACGCGGGTTCTTCCGAAATTCGTTGCTTTATCAAATTGTCCGACACGGTGATGCCGAGTTCCGCGATCTTCTGATCGAACAGGGCGCCCCCAACCATCTGGCTGACAACTTGATCGACCACGCCCAGGGCGCGCGCTTGCTCGATATCGAAGCGGCTGCCGAGGCGGGCGCTGAGGCGATTAACCTCGCGGGACAGGTTGCGGGAGAATTCCTGCTGCCCGATTTCGATCTCGCCAACCGTCGCTACGGGGGAGTTGGGCTGCGAAGCCTGGAAGATATCGCCGATGCCCCAGACCGCGAAGCTGGCGATGAGAACCCCGAAGATGGCGAAAGTGATAATCTTGATGACGACTTTGCGCATATTTCTGACTGGACCTGGTTTGGCGGCGGGGAGATCGCGCCCTATGGAGAAACCCATACCACATGACGCCATATGGCGGTGGCGCGGCATCTTAGAAAGACCGCTGGCACCCGGCAACAAGGAAAAACCAGTCCCGCCGGGTGCGCTTGGCGCCGGGGTGCCGGCATGCTAATACCCGGTTACTAGGCGAAAAACATGGATTTTTGTGGATTTAGGGGTCTCGAATGAGCCGCCAGCTGATTGCCGGCAACTGGAAAATGAACGGTTTACTTGGCCCCGGGTCGGTGCTGGCCGGAGAATTGGCCGCGCGGGCCTCGGCCGGGACCCCGCCGGGGGTTGAGCTTCTTGTGTGTCCGCCGACCCCGCTTTTGTATCCTCTTGCCGTGATTCTAAAGGATTCCGGCATTGCCCTGGGGGGCCAGGATTGCCATGCCGCGGACGGCGGCGCCCATACCGGGGATGTCAGCGCCGCGATGCTGGCCGATGCCGGCTGCACCTATGCGATCGTCGGTCATTCGGAGCGGCGCGCCGATCACGGCGACAGCGATGCCGAGGTTAAAGCCAAGGCGGAGGCGGCGCTCGGCGCCGGTCTGACCCCCATTGTCTGCGTTGGCGAGACCGGGGAGCAGCGCCGCGCCGGCGAGACGCTAAGCGTGATCGAAGCGCAGGTTAGGGGTTCCGTGCCCGATGATATTGGGGCGGGCGGCCTGGTCGTTGCCTACGAGCCGGTCTGGGCGATTGGCTCGGGCCTAACCGCCAAATCCTCCGACGTTCAGGAGGTGCATGGTCATATTCGGGGCTTGCTGAAGGCCTTGTTCGGGCCGGAGTCAGGGGCGGCGATCCGCATTCTCTACGGCGGCTCGGTCAAGCCCGCCAACGCGGCGGAACTCCTGGCGGTGCCGGATGTGGATGGCGCCCTGGTCGGGGGCGCGAGCCTGTCGGCGGAAGATTTTTGGGCCATCGCGGCCACTTGACCCTGGCGAGCCCGGTGTTGAAGGATTACATAGCCCACCAAGGCTTCGTGGCGACAGCTTGGCCACGGTTGATTAGGAAAGACGGCAAGTATGATTAACGTAGTACTCTCGATCCACCTCATGTTGGCCATCGGCCTGATTGGGGTGGTCTTGCTCCAAAAGAGCGAGGGCGGCGGCCTGGGCATCGGCGGTGGCGGCGGCGGTGGCGGCGGCATGGGCGGTTTTCTGACCGGGCGCGGCACGGCCAACCTCTTGACCCGCACAACGGCGATTCTGGCGGCATGCTTCATGGTAACCAGTATCGTGCTCAGCATTCTCGCCGGGCAGGGCCGCGAGCAGCGCTCGATCATCGAGGATATTCCAGCCAGCAGCGCCCCCGTCGAGCCGGCCCCAAGCTTGCCTAGCGTCCCGGTTCAATAAGACTGAAATCGGACCGCGAGAGGTGGTGGCGATTTCTAATCGCGGCTCCCGGCCGCTTGTCCGCCGTAGTGGAGGTGGCTCGATTCCGCCGAGCCCTGCAAATCAGGCTTGTCGGCGTAAGCGAGGATAAGCTGGAGGCGGCGGCGTTTGCCCTCGACCGGGGTCACCCGGTGCAGGGAATAGTGCCCTCGAAACAGCATCAGCGTCCCGGCGGTGATCTCGACCGTCCTTACGTCTTCGCGAGCGCCGTTGAGAACTCGGCTCACCGCCTCGTAATTTTCCGAGTCTTCGCTGCGTATATTAGGAACATATTCGAAATGGCCGCCGCCTTCCGGGGCCTGGGCCAGAAGGGTAATGACGGCTTTACCGCGGTCGAAATGCCACTGCTGGCACCCGTCTTTCTCCATGACCGAGATGTTGAGGGACTGCCGCCGGTCGGCCAGGGGATAGAGCGCGGGCTCCCCCAGCGCCTTGGCCAGGAAGGCGATCAGACCTGGGCTGCGGTGGATCCGGCGCAACAGGGCATCCTCGGGGATTAAATCGCCCGCTACCTGACCCAAGCGCCGGGGCGTGGTGCGCCGCGTCGGATGATCCTCGGGATAACCCTTACCCTCGCCAATGCGGTAGTTGAAGAAATAAGGCGTCACCTCGCGCGGCCCGCCATAGGCCAGGTGCGCTAGGCCTTCGGCCTCGCACCTCAGTTCCGTAAGGGCTTCGCCGCGGATGAAATTTCTAAGGCAGCAGGCGCCGGGATAAACCAGTTCCTCGCGCATGCGCGTGATCAGGGCGGCCGCCGCCGGGCTTTCCAGATCGGCGATGGGATAGCGTTCCAGATCGACGATCTTGGCGATGGGATCGTCCGGGAAGGGCGCGGTTCGCGCGTCGGCCATCTATCTGTGCTCCTACGATGAATGCCGGTTGCGATCATCACTTTAGTCATTTGGGCGCCTGGCCAGCAATGTCGGCGGCTGGAATCAATTTTCTCGCGTCCACGAGGCAAAGGAGGCTTGCCCGAGGGGCCGCGAGCCATGATAGTGCCGGTCCATGACGCGGTTCATTTTCGTGACCGGCGGTGTCACTTCCTCACTTGGAAAAGGTCTGACAGCCGCGGCCCTGGGAGCGCTCCTCCAGGCCCGGGGTTTCTCCGTGCGCCTGCGCAAGCTGGACCCCTATCTCAATGTCGATCCGGGCACCATGAGCCCGTATCAGCATGGCGAGGTCTACGTCACCGACGACGGCGCCGAGACCGATTTGGACCTGGGCCACTACGAGCGCTTCACCGGGGTCCCGTCGCGCCGGGGCGACAACGTCACCACCGGGCAAATTTATTCCAAGGTTCTGACCAAGGAGCGGCGCGGCGATTATCTGGGCGCGACCGTGCAGGTGATCCCCCACGTCACCGACGCGATCAAGGAATTCATCCTTGGCGGCATCGATGGCGTGGACTTCGTGGTTTGCGAAATTGGCGGCACGGTCGGCGATATCGAGGGTTTGCCGTTCCTGGAGGCGATCCGCCAACTCGGCTACGAATTGGGCGCCGCGCGCAGCCTTTTCGTCCACCTCACCCTGGTGCCTTATCTCGCCTCGGCGGGGGAGCTCAAGACCAAGCCTACGCAACACTCGGTCAAGGAATTGCAGAGCATGGGCATCAAGCCCGATATCGTGGTCTGCCGCTGCGAGCGCCCGATCCCGCTCGACGCACAGCGTAAGATCGCGCTGTTCTGCAACGTGCGGCCCAGCGCCGTGATCGAAGCGCTCGATGTAAACACAATTTACGCGGTGCCGCGGGCTTATCACGAGGAGGGACTGGATTCGGAGGTTTGCCGCCACTTCGGCCTGGAAACGCCGGCGCCCGATTTGTCGCGCTGGGACTTTGTCACCGGGCGGATACGTCAACCCGACGGCGAGGTCACCATCGGCGTGGTCGGAAAGTACACATCTTTAATCGATTCCTATAAGTCCCTGGCCGAGGCCCTGACCCATGGCGGTATCGCCAACAACGTGAGGGTCAAGGTTAACTGGCTGGATTCGGAAATTTTCGAAGGCGAAGGCGCCATCCATCAACTGGAAGACGTTCATGGCATCTTGATCCCCGGCGGTTTCGGCGAGCGGGGGTCGGAAGGCAAGATCGCGGCCGCCCGCTTCGCGCGCGAATGCAACGTGCCCTACTTCGGCATCTGCTTCGGCATGCAGATGGCGGTCATCGAGGCCGCTCGCAACTTGGCGGACCTGCCCAAGGCCGGCTCGACCGAATTCGGACCCTGCGAAGACCCCATCGTCGGACTCATGACCGAATGGACCCTGGGCAACCGGGTCGAACGGCGCGATACCGGCAGCGATAAGGGCGGTTCCATGCGCCTCGGCGCCTATCCTTGCGCGGTCGCGACGGGCAGCCGGCTTCACGATATCTACGGCGCGGACGACATCAGCGAGCGCCACCGGCATCGTTACGAGGTTAACATCAACTACCGCGACGTGCTGGAGCGGGTCGGCGTGCGTTTCGCCGGCCTATCGCCCGATGGGGAGTTGCCGGAAATGATCGAGTTGACCGAGCATCCTTGGTTCATCGGCGTTCAATTCCATCCCGAATTGAAGTCGCAACCCTTTAAGCCGCATCCGCTCTTCACCTCCTTCATCGAAGCGGCGGTCGCGCAATCGCGGCTGATGTAGGATACAAGGCATGACCGAGACCCGCCCCGCCAAGAATGGCCAGGTCAAGATCGGCCCACTCACGCTCGGCAACGATCTGCCCTTCGTGTTGATCGCCGGGCCGTGCGTCCTGGAGAGCCGGGCGCATGCCCTGGAAATGGGGCAGGCGCTGAGCGAGATGGCCCGCGAACTCGGCATCGGCCTGATCTACAAGTCGTCCTTCGACAAGGCCAACCGGACCAGTCTGAAGTCCAAGCGTGGGATCGGCCTGGAGGCGGCCCTACCGATCCTGGCCGAGGTGCGCGAGACCTTTGGCTGCCCGGTCCTGACCGATGTCCATACGGCGGAACAATGCGCGCCGGCGGCCGAAGCCGTGGACGTGCTGCAAATACCGGCATATCTGTGCCGCCAGACCGATCTGCTGATCGCCGCCGCCGGGACGGGGAAGGCGATCAACGTTAAGAAGGGGCAGTTTCTGGCGCCCTGGGACATGAAGAACGTGGTCGCCAAGATAGCCGACTCGGGCAACCCCAACGCCTTGGTGTGCGAGCGCGGCACCAGCTTCGGCTACAATACCCTGGTTTCCGACATGCGTTCCCTGCCGATCCTGAAGGCGCAAACCGGCTGCCCGGTGGTGTTCGACGCGACCCATTCGGTGCAACAACCGGGCGGGCAGGGCGCGACCTCCGGCGGTCAGCGCGAATTCGTGCCGGTCCTGGCCCGCGCCGCCATATCGCTCGGCGTCGCGGCGGTCTTCATGGAAACCCATCAGGACCCCGACAGCGCCCCCTCCGACGGGCCCAACATGGTGCCCCTGAAGGACTTGCCAGGGCTGATCGAAACCCTCATGGCCTTCGATAAACTGGCCAAGGCGCGGCCGGTTTCTATCGACGGTTAGCTCACCGGGAACCAGGCGCGGGTGCGGTTGGCGAAGGCCACGAGCGAAAGCATGACCGGCACCTCGACCAGGACACCGACCACGGTCGTCAAAGCCGCGCCGGAATTGAGCCCGAACAGGCTGATGGCGACCGCGACGGCGAGTTCGAAGAAATTCGATGTCCCGATCAGGGCGCAGGGGGCCGCGACGTTGAAGGGTATGCGCCAGGCCCAGGCGGCGGCGTAGGCGACGGCGAAAATACCATAGGACTGGATAATCAGCGGCACCGCGATCAGGGCGATCAAGGTGGGCTTATCGATAATGATCTGGCCCTGAAACCCGAACAGCAGCACCACCGTCGCCAGGAGTCCGAGCACCGAGACCGGCTTCAACGCGCCGGTGAAACGCGCGACCGCCGTCTCGCCGCTCTCGCCGCCCCGTGCATGAGCAATAAGCCGGTGCCGGGTCAGGGCGCCGGCGGCCAAGGGGATGACCACATAGAGGCCGACAGAAAGCAGCAGCGTCTCCCACGGCACGGCGATATCCGTCACCCCCAGAAGCAGCGCGACCAGGGGCGCGAAGGTGAAGATCATGATGACATCGTTCACCGAGACCTGGACCAGGGTATAGGTGGCATCGCCCCGGGTAAGTTGGCTCCAGACAAAGACCATGGCGGTGCAGGGCGCGGCGCCAAGCAGGATCAGACCGGCGATATACTGTTGCGCGTCGGCGGGGGCGATCATGTCGGCGAAGATCACCTCGAAGAACAGAACCCCGAGGGCGGCCATGGTGAAAGGCTTGATCAGCCAGTTCACGGCGATGGTCACGGCCAGGCCCTTCGGCCGGTCGCCGATGTGGCGCAAGCTGGCGAAATCCACATTCACCATCATGGGGTAGACCATGGCCCAGATGAGGACCGCGACGACCAGATTGACCGAGGCGTATTCGAGACCGGCGAGGGCTTCGAACAGTCCAGGGGCCAGGTTTCCCAGGATCACGCCGGCGGCGATGCACAGGGCCACCCAAACCGATAGCCACTTCTCGAAGAAACCGATGCCGGCGGGTGGCTGAGAGGATAAGGCGAGGGAATCGTTGGTCATGGTGCCATCCTTACACGCCGCAAAGTTCGGGTTGTCCCTGGCAACAATCCTCGGTCAGGAAGGCCAGTAACAGCCGCATGCCCTCGACTTGAACCGCGTAGTAGATCTGCTGCTTGACCCGCCAGGCACGCACCAGCCCGGCGCGTTCCAAGTGCGCCAGGTGAAACGACAGCGCCGAGGGCGCGGCCCCGATCCGCGCCGCGATCTCCCCGGCTGGCAGCCCGGTCGGGCCTTCGTGCACCAGCATGCGAAACACCTGCAAGCGATGCTCTTGCGCCAGGGCGGAAAGGGCGATGATGGCTGTGCGCTCGTCCATATTTCAATAGTTCAAGAATATTTGAAATATGTCAAGCCAGCTTTCACACCGACAGCAATTAGTTTGCTGATGGCCGCGCGCAAAGCACCAAGCAGGCTGTAATTCCGGCTTCATGGTTATGCGGCCTAGATCCATATCAATGCGCGGCCGGGAGAAGTCGGCTAGGCCCTCATCTGCATTGGCGGTATCTGGAGCGAAGAAATGGACGAGCGGATGAAGGAGCTTGTGGCCATGGGCGCGGCGGCGGCGGCCAACTGCCATCCCTGCATGGACTACCACTTGGGTAAGTGCGACGAGCTGGGAATTTCCCGCGACGAGGTTAGCGAAGCGGTCAAAGTTGGGCTGATGGTGAACCATGGGGCCGAGCGCGCCATTCGCAAGAAGGCGCGGGCGCTTCTGGGCGAATCCATGGTTGAAGCAGCTTAGGCGCACCAACACGATCGCGGACCGGCGGTGCGCTGGAACCTGACATGCGGCACTCGGCAGAGGATCTACTGAAAACTTATCTCGGTGAACGTACTGGCGAGCACGTTCTCGCGGGCCGGACGAAGCGCGGGGAAGGCGAAAAGATTCACGCGGTTATCTGGCTGTGCGATCTGCGGGATTCCACCAGGCTTTCCGAAACCATTCCGGTGGAAGATTTCTTTCGTTCCCTGAACGAATTCTTCGACTGCACCGCCGGCGCTGTGTTGGATAACGGCGGCGAAATTCTAAGCTATATTGGCGATGCGGTATTCGCGATCTTCGCCATGGGCGGGGTCGAGAGGCCGCTCCGCGAAGCCTGCTTTGGCGAAGAGGGCGCCTGCGCCGCGGCGCTGGCCGCGGCTCGCGACGCCCGGGACCGCGTCGATGCCCTAAACCAGCGGCGGGAGAAAAGGGGCGAATTGCAGTTGCACTTCGGTCTCGCCTTGCATGTTGGTGAGGTGATGTATGGGAACCTGGGGGTTGCGCAACGCATGCAATTCACGGTCATCGGCGCGGCAGCCAACGAGACCGCTCGCTTGGCCGGTATGTGCAAGGACCTGGGACGTTGGGTTCTGGTTTCCTCGGCGTTCCCTCGTTGCTTTCCGAACCAGATGGTATCGCTTGGCCACCACACCCTGCGCGGTGTTGAAACGCCCCAAGAGATCTTCACGCTGATTGACTGCTAGGATCGAGCCTCGCACTGGCCCCGCGGACAACGAATGCCCGCGGGGAGGTTGGAAATTTGGATAAAGGCGGATTTATTCCCGGAATCGCGAGTGCTTGTCCGGATCATATTTTAGGCGAAGCGGCCCCGGCTCAATTACCGCGCCGATAAACCGTCAGGTTGCGATACATGCCCGCGACGTTGAGCTTGAGCCATTTGTCGTAAGCGCCCCAGTCCTTGTAGGCCTCCATCGTGACCTCGGCCTGGATCTGTTCGAGAGGAATGCCCGCTTGCATTCGGCTCAAGACTTCCGCGCGCAACTCTTCCACATAGCGGCGGTGCGCCCCGGCGTCTGCGCGCTTGCCTACCTTGCCGTGGCCGGGCGTCAGGATGTCGAAGTCCATGGCCTCCAGCCGCTTCAGGGACTCGATCCAATCCTCGAGGTAGGAATTGGGCATGTCGCGGTAGGGCAGCCGGTCGACGGTGACAAAATCGACCGCGTACACGGCCCGCTCGTCGGGAAAGAGCATGACGATGGAATCGTCGGAATGGTTCTTGCCCAGATAGCTCAGCTCGACCCGCTTGTCGCCGAGCGCGACCGTCATGCGGTCGGCGAAGGTGATGTCGGGGATCGCGGTCGGTCGCCCCTCGCCGGCGATGTGCGCCATGGCGTTGACGTGCGCCACGACCGTGGCGGTGTCGGCGAAGACCTCGCCGCCGGCGATATGGTCGGCATGATTATGGCTGTAGATGAGGTACTTGACCGGCACGCTGAAGCGCTTGGCCAATTCGCCTTTCAACCAGGTGGCGGCCTCGGAATTAATGGGGTCGGTCACGATAATACCCTCGGGCGTCACCAGGAAGACCGAATAGTGGAAGTTGTTCTGGAAGCGGTAGAGATCGCCGGCGATCCGCGTGATCGCGCGCGTCGGTTGGCTTTGGGCCAAGGCAAGCCCGGCGCCAAGTGTCATGACGGCGGCCAAGGCCGCGGCCAGAACCGGCCTTATCATTCTTTTCATGGTGTCCTCCACATGCGGTCAGTGCCGGGCGGTCCGCTAAATTCGATCCGCTAGCGTGCCGGGGGAAGATATCACCGCCGCGAGGGCTATGGGACAGGCTCGCGCGATTGTGAGCCTTGCCTAGGCCCGCCCGGCTTTGTACCACTGCGCTGAACATCAAGCCTTTGGAGAGTACCATGACCGCCATCGTCGATATCAGGGGACGGGAAATTTTGGATTCCCGTGGCAATCCGACCGTCGAGGTCGACGTCACGCTGGAATCCGGCGCCTTCGGCCGCGCCGCCGTGCCTTCGGGCGCCTCGACCGGCAAGTATGAGGCGGTCGAGTTGCGCGATGGCGACAAGAAGCGCTACGGCGGCAAGGGCGTGCTCAAGGCTATCGAGGCGGTCAACCACGAGATTTTCGATGCGCTGTCCGGCCTCGATGCCGAGGACCAGCTCCACCTCGATCGCACCATGATCGACCTCGACGGTACGGAAAATAAAGCCCGCCTGGGCGCCAACGCGATCCTGGGTGTCAGCCTGGCTGCCGCCAAGGCGGCGGCGGAGGAGGCGGGGTTACCGCTATATCGCTATGTCGGCGGGACTTATGCCCGGACCTTGCCGGTTCCCTTGATGAACGTGATTAACGGTGGCGCTCATGCCGACAACGCCCTCGACATTCAGGAGGTGATGATCGTGCCCCTGGGCGCCGGAAGCTGCTCCGAGGCGATCCGTGCCGGAGCCGAGATATTCCATGCCTTGCGCAAGGGGCTGATGGACGCCGGTCATAATACCAACGTCGGCGACGAAGGCGGCTTCGCGCCCAATCTGAAATCGGTGGACGAGGCCTTGGGCTTCATCGCCAAGGCGATTGAGGCGGCGGGGTACCGCCCCGGCGAGGATGTCGCCCTGGCGCTCGATTGCGCGGCCAGCGAGTTTTACAAGGACGGCAAGTATCGCCTCGCGGGCGAGGGGCGCGTCCTGGCATCCGATGAGATGGCCGGCTACCTGGCGGAGCTTTGCGGCCGCTATCCGATCGTCTCGGTCGAGGACGGCATGGACGAAGACGATTGGGACGGCTGGGCCGCCCTGACCGAGGCTTTGGGCGATAAGGTGCAGTTGGTTGGCGACGACCTTTTCGTGACCAATCCGGTGCGCTTGGCGCAAGGGATAGAGCGCGGCGTCGCCAACTCGATCCTGGTCAAGGTCAACCAAATAGGCACTCTCAGCGAAACCCAGGAAGCGGTCGAGATGGCGCACAAGGCCGCCTACACGGCAGTCATGTCCCACCGCTCCGGAGAAACCGAGGATTCGACCATCGCCGACTTGGCGGTGGCCACCAACTGCGGTCAGATCAAGACCGGCTCGTTGTCGCGCTCCGACCGGCTGGCGAAATACAACCAGCTTATCCGGATCGAGGAGGAATTGGGCCCGGACGCGATCTATGCTGGGCCGAGCCTACGCGCGGGCCGCTGAACCGGGGCGGCCCCTAGCAATTCTGTTCTTGCAAGTGCCTCGCTCGAGCCTTACTTGGGAAGAACCGCGTCGCGCCAAGGGGCAACCTAGGCTGGAGATGAACGCACCGTGGCACACTGCGGGGCCTTGGCGCGGAGGTGGCCGCCGGGGATTCATGGCGGCGCGGAATGTTTCGGTACCGAACGAAAGGAGGTAGGCGTGGCGCGTAAGCCCAACTACAAATTCGATCGCCAACAGCGCGAAAGAGCCAAGGCCGAGAAAAAGGCCGCCAAGGAAGAGAAAAAGGCTGAAAGTAGAGAGGCGGGCAATCCGGATAACCCGGATAACCCCGAGGACCCGGCGGTGGCCGAGGTTTAACCCACTCTCGATGTTTCCGGTCTCGGCGGACCGGGGGCCATCGGCCTGCCCGGACGCCGTTGACCGCCTCGTGACCCGAGGTTCGTATTCCCCATGACCGTTACCGCCTCAGACCACTTCGACTATATCGTCGTCGGAGCGGGCTCCGCGGGCTGTGTGCTGGCGGACCGCCTGAGCGCCTGCGGTAAGTATCGGGTACTGGTGCTGGAGGCCGGAGGCTCGGACCTCAGCTTCTGGATCCGGATGCCGATCGGCTACGGCAAGATTTACTACGACGCCCGCTTCAACTGGAAATACCTGAGCGAGCCGGAAGACGCGCTGGGGGGCAAGCCGAGCTACTGGCCGCGCGGCAAGGTGCTGGGGGGCTCGTCCTCGATCAATGCCCTGGTCTATGCGCGCGGGCATCCGGGCGATTTCGACGACTGGGCGGCGGACGGCGCCACCGGCTGGGGCTGGGACTCGGTCGCCCCCTATTTCAAGCGCATGGAGGATTGGGCGGGCGGCGCGGACGAGCGGCGCGGCACCGGCGGTCCGCTGCCGGTCGCCGATATACGCGGCGAGGTTCATTCCTTGTGCGATACCTATCTCCAGGCCGCCCGCGAGGCGCATTTGCCGGTCACCGAGGATTACAACGGGGTCCAGGCGGAGGGCGCCTCGATCTACCAAATCACCATGAAGGACGGGCTGCGCGCCTCGACCGCGCGGTGCTATCTCAAGCCGGCCATGAAGCGGGCGAATGTGAAGGTGTTGACCCGGGCCCATGCCACGCGGATTGTCATGGAGGACGGCCGGGCGGTGGGGGTGGAGTTCGCGCGCGGCGGCAGGACTCAGATGGCGCGGGCACGGCGCGAGGTGATCGTTTCCGGCGGCTCGGTCAATTCGCCTCAGCTCTTGCAGCTTTCGGGCATTGGGCCGGGTGAAGTGTTGCAACCGCTGGGCATCGAGGTGCGCCGCCATGCTCCCTCGGTAGGGCGTAACTTGCAGGACCATCTGGGCCTCGACATGCATTACCGCGCGAGCGTGCCGACACTGAACCAGATACTGCGGCCGTGGTGGGGTAAGCTTCGGGCCGGCTTGCAGTTCCTGCTGCTGCGGCGCGGACCCTTGACCCTGAGCGTCAACCAGGGGGGCGGCTTCGTGCGCACCCGGCAAGAGCTGACGCGGCCGAACCTGCAGCTCTATTTCTCGCCTGTCAGCTATACCCGCTCGCCCCCGGGCAAACGGCCCATGATGAGCCCGGACCCCTTCCCGGGCTTCCTCCTGGGATTCAGCTCCTGCCGCCCGACCAGCCGGGGGAGTATCCACATCCGCTCGGCCGACCCCTTCGCGGCGCCATCGATACGTCCGAACTATTTGAGCACGCGAGAGGACCGGGCGGCGATGTTGGAAGGGGCGCGTTTCCTCCGCCGGCTGGCGGCGACCCCGGCGATGCGCTCCGTCATCGAGTCCGAGATCGCCCCCGGCTCCCATGCCGAGAGCGATGAGGATATGCGGGCGCATATCCGCGACAACGCTTGGACCGTGTTCCATGCAAGCTGCACCTGCCGGATGGGGACGGACCCGGAAACCTCGGCCGTCGATCCGCGTCTGCGGGTCCATGGCGTTGAGGGCTTGCGGGTGGTTGACGCCTCTGTCTTTCCCAGCGTGACCAGCGGCAACACCAACGCCCCGACCATCATGGTCGCGGAACGGGCCGCGGACCTCATCCTCGAAGATGCGCGATAAAGGGGGCCTGTTATGAAAATCAAGACAATCGAGAGCTTCTGCACCGAGTTTGTCGGTTTTGTCCGGGTCACCGCCGAAGATGGAACCCAGGGTTGGGGTCAGGTCGCGACCTACAACGCCGACATCACGGCCGAGGTGCTGCACCGGCAAGTGGCGCCCTGGGTGTTGGGGCAAGACACGGCCGATCTGGACGACCTGCTGGATATCGTCACCGAGCGCGAGCATAAGTTTCCGGGCTCCTATCTGCGGCGGGCCATGGCTGGGTTCGACACCGCGGTCTGGGATGCGCGCGGCAAGCGCGCGGGCAAGCCGGTGGTGGTGCTACTGGGCGGCACGGCGGGGACGATCCGGGCCTATGGCTCGTCGATGAAGCGCGACATTACCCCGATAGACGAGGCCGAGCGGCTAAAGCGGCTGCGTGACGAGAAGGGGTTCGATGCCTTCAAATTCCGCGTCGGCGCCGAGTGCGGGCGCGGCCGGGACGAATGGCCGGGGCGGACCGAGGAGATTATCCCCACCATGCGGCGCGAGCTGGGGTTCGATGTGGACCTGCTGGCGGACGCGAATAGCTGCTACGCGCCGGCGCGGGCCATAGAGGTGGGGCGGATCATGGAGGATAATGGCCTGTGTCACTACGAGGAGCCCTGCCCCTACTGGGAACTGGGGCAGACCAAAGAGGTCGCGGACGCGCTGACGATCGACGTGACCGGGGGCGAGCAGGATTGCGACCTGGCGATCTGGGCGCGCATGATCGACATGGGGGCCGTCGATGTGGTGCAGCCGGATGTCTGCTATCTGGGCGGCATCTCGCGGACGCTCAGGGTGGTCCGCATGGCCGAGGCGGCGGGGCTGCCGGTCACGCCGCACTGCGCCAATCTATCCATGGTGACGCTGTTCACCATGCATCTGCTGCGCGCGATCCCGAATGCCGGAAAATACTTGGAGTTCTCCATCGAGGGCCCGGACTACTATCCTTGGCAAGAAGGGCTGTTCGTCCGTTCGCCCTACGAGATCGCGGACGGCAAGGCGACCGTCACGGATACCCCCGGCTGGGGGGTGGAAATAGATCCCGACTGGCTGGAAAGATCGAAATACCGCCAGACATCGGCCGAATAGGGGTTGTTTCAGCGTGGATCGCCGCGCCTTCCCGCCAATCGTCGCGGCCGGGCGCCGAGGTCTTTGGCGGTTTCCTTTCGCAATCTTCGTTTCTTTTCGGTTGACCCGGCGAATCGGTCTGTGATTCGCTGTGGGTCATGGCTTTGCTGCGTGAAATTCGGGCCAAGGCCCGTCAAATCCTGCCGCCCGTTCTCGCTGTCTGCGTGATGGGTTATTTCGCGTACCACTCAATTCAGGGCGAGCGGGGGTATCTCGCTTTGCTGCGGGTCGAGAAGGACTTGGCGCAAGCGCGCGCGACCGAGGCGCGCCTTCTTGCCGAACGGACCCTTCTGGAGCGCGACGTGAATCTTTTGCGTCTAGATGGCTTGGACACGGACTTGCTGGGGGAGCGCGCCCGCATGCTGCTCAATTATGGTCTGGAGGATGAATATACGATCTTGCGGGAAACGCCCGACCGTTAATTAACTGATATTATAGTAATTCACTATTTTTAGTTATTTTTCAATAAGTTATTATATATTGCGAAATATTTGAGGGCGCCTTATTCTCCCTCAGAACGATTACATTGGCCGGAATCTTCTTTCGGCCCGAATACGGGGGGCGGCATGCCGAAAAAGCCAAGCAAAGCGTCACCATCGAAGGGGGCGAAAAAGGCCCCTGCGCGGCGCGCGGCGCCGGGAAACGGCGCTAGTCCCGAAGATCTCCTAACCTACTATCGCGGCATGCTCGCCATCCGCCGTTTCGAGGAAAAGGCCGGCCAGATGTATGGCATGGGCCTGATCGGCGGATTTTGCCATCTCTATATCGGCCAGGAAGCGGTCGTGATCGGCATGCAGGCGGCGGTCACGGAGCGCGATACCGTGCTCACCTCCTACCGCGACCATGGCCATATGCTGGCACGCGGCATGGAGGCGAAGGGCGTCATGGCGGAACTTACCGGCCGCCGCGGCGGCTACTCCAAGGGTAAGGGCGGCTCCATGCACATGTTCAGCCATGACAAGGGTTTCTATGGCGGGCACGGCATCGTCGGCGCCCAGGTCCCGGTCGGGACCGGCATCGCCTTCGCGCATAAGTACAAGGATGAGGACTCCGTCTGTCTGACCTACCTGGGCGACGGCGCGATCAATCAGGGCCAAGTCTACGAATCCTTCAACATGGCGGCGTTGTGGAGCTTGCCGGTCATCTACGTGATCGAGAATAACAAGTACGCCATGGGCACCAGCATCGAGCGCGGTTCGGCCCGCACCGACCTCTACCAACGCGGACAGGCTTACGGCATCCTCGGCGAGCAGGTTGACGGCATGGACGTGGTGGCGGTCAAGGCCGCCGGGGCCAAGGCCGTGGCCCACGCGCGCGCCGGCAAGGGGCCCTACATTCTGGAGATGCACACCTACCGCTACCGCGGCCACTCCATGTCGGATCCGGCCAAGTACCGCACCAAGGAAGAAGTCCAGAAGGTCCGTCAGGAGCGCGATCCGATTGAGCGTCTTCGCGGCGTCCTATTGGATGAGATCGGGATCGAGGAAACCAAGCTTAAGGAGATCGACCGGGAGGTGAAGGCCGTCGTCACCGAGGCGGCCGAGTTCGCCCAGAATAGCCCCGAGCCCGAAGCCTCGGAGCTTTACACGGACGTTTACGCTTGAGCCGCGTGCCGGGCGGATTCAACGCCCCAGCAAACTCTCACACTTTGTTTGTCCTCTCGGAGGGGCCCCATGCCGATTGAAATATTGATGCCGGCGCTGTCGCCGACCATGACCGAGGGCAAGCTCGTCAAGTGGCACGCGAAGGAGGGCGATGACGTTTCTTCCGGCGATGTTCTGGCCGAGATCGAAACCGATAAGGCGACCATGGAGGTCGAGGCGGTCGAGGAAGGTAAACTTGGCAAGATCCTGATCGCCGAGGGCACCGACAACGTGCCCGTGAACACGCCCATTGCATTGATGCTGGAAGAGGGCGAGGACTCTTCGGCTCTGGCGGCGGCGCCCGCCGCGCCCGCGCCCACGGCGTCCCCAGCCGCCCCCGCCGCCGAAGCCGCGCCGGTCGCCGCAGAAACAGTGCCGGTCGCCGCCGAAACCGAGTGGGACGGCCCGACCGTCAAGATGACGGTGCGCGATGCCTTGCGCGACGCCATGGCCGAGGAAATGCGCCGGGACCCGGATGTTTTCTTGATGGGCGAGGAGGTCGCCGAGTACCAGGGCGCCTATAAGATCAGCCAAGGTTTGCTGGACGAATTCAGCGCCAAGCGCGTGATCGATACCCCGATCACCGAACATGGCTTCGCCGGTGTCGGTGTGGGCGCGGCTTTCTACGGTTTGAAACCGATCATCGAATTCATGACCTTCAACTTCGCCATGCAGGCGGTTGACCATATCGTCAACTCTGCCGCCAAGACCCGCTATATGTCCGGCGGCCAGGTCAGCAGCCCGATTGTTTTCCGGGGACCGAACGGGGCCGCGGCCCGGGTCGCGGCGCAGCATTCCCAGTGTTACGCGAGTTGGTACATGCACTTGCCGGGTTTGAAAGTCGTGGCGCCCTGGTCGGCGGCCGATGCCAAGGGCCTGCTGAAATCGGCGATCCGCGATCCAAATCCCATCGTCTTCCTCGAGAACGAAGTTATGTACGGGCAAAGCTTCGATGTGCCCGAGTCCGACGATTGGACGGTGCCCATCGGTAAGGCCAAGATCGTGCGCCAAGGCAAGGACGTGACCATCACCGCTTTCTCGATCATGGTCGGCAAGGCCCTTGAGGCGGCGGAGGCCCTGGCCGCTGAGGGTATCGATGCCGAAGTGATCGATCTGCGCAGCCTCAGGCCGCTCGACACCGCCACTGTCGTTGACTCGGTCAAGAAGACCAACCGCCTGGTTTCCACCGAGGAAGGCTGGCCGTCGGCCGGTATCGGGGCGGAGATCGCCGCCCTGATGATGGAACATGCCTTCGATTGGCTGGATGCGCCGGTCAAACGGGTGTGCGGGGTCGACGTGCCCATGCCTTATGCGGCCAATCTAGAAAAACTCGCGTTGCCGCAGGCCACGGATATAGCGGACGCGGCGAAACAGGTTTGTTACGCCAAATAAGCGGGTCGAAGGGGAGTACCGAACATGACCGTCAACATCCTGATGCCCGCTCTGTCGCCAACCATGACCGAGGGCAAACTGCTCAAATGGCATGCCAAGGAAGGCGACGAAGTCGCTTCCGGCGATGTGTTGGCGGAAATCGAGACCGATAAGGCGACCATGGAAGTCGAGGCGGTCGAGGAAGGAAAGCTCGGTAAAATCCTGATCGCCGAGGGCACCGACAACGTGCCCGTGAACGCGCCTATCGCGATACTGCTGGAGGAGGGAGAGGACGCTTCGGCTATCTCCGCCGCACCGCCGCCCGCCGCGCCGGCGCCCGAGGCGCCTAAAGCGCCCGAGGCATCCGCGTCTCCGGCTCCAGCCGCCGCATCTCCCGCGCCCACTGCCGCACCTGTGTCCGCTCCTGGCGGACGTGTTGTCGCCAGCCCCTTGGCCAAGCGCATGGCGAAGCAGGCGGGGCTCGATCTATCGGCGCTTAAGGGCAGCGGTCCCAACGGCCGCATCGTCAAGCAGGATATCGAGGCCGCCTTGGCTGGTGGCGTGCCACGTGCCGTGCCCGCACTGGCACCGGCGCAAGCCGCCGCGCCTGTCGCGGCCGCGGCCGGTCCCGGGGCCAAGCAATTGGCCGACATGCTGGGCATGGCCTACACCCAGGAACCGCTCAGTAAGATGCGGGAAGTGATCGCCCGGCGTTTGAGCGAGGCCAAGCAGACAGTCCCGCATTTCTACCTGACCGTTGATTGCCAGATCGACGAGCTTTTGCGCGTGCGCAAGGAATTGAACGGCCGCTTCGAGGGCATCAAGATTTCGGTCAACGATTTCGTCATCCGCGCTTCCGCCCTGGCCCTCAAGCAAGTGCCGGCGGCCAACGCGTCCTACGACGACAGCGGTATCCTTTTGTACGAGCATGCCGACGTGTCGGTCGCGGTGGCGACCCCGAATGGATTGATCACGCCGATTATCAAGGCGGCGGAAACAAAGGGCCTTTCGGGAATCTCCAGCGAGATGAAGGATCTGGCGGTCCGCGCGCGCGACGGCAAGCTGAAGCCGGAGGAATTCCAGGGCGGCACCTTTTCGGTCTCCAACCTGGGCATGTTCGGGGTCAAGGACTTCGCGGCCATCGTCAATCCGCCGCAAGGCGCCATCTTGGCGGTCGGCGCCGGCGAACAGCGGGCGGTCATCAAGGACGGCGCCGTCGCGGCCGCGACCGTCATGTCCTGCACCCTCTCGGTCGATCACCGCGTGGTCGACGGCGCCATCGGCGCGCAGTTCCTGGCCGCCTTCAAAAAGTTGATCGAATACCCGGCGGCGATGCTGCTGTAGGTTTTCGCCAGGGATAGAAGGGAGCCCTCATGGCCGATACCAATTTCGACCTCATCGTGATCGGCGGCGGGCCGGGCGGCTATGTCACCGCGATCCGCGCCGCGCAACTGGGCGGCAAGGTCGCCCTGGTCGAGCGCGAACACCTGGGCGGTATCTGCCTCAACTGGGGCTGCATTCCGACCAAGGCGCTGCTGCGTACCTCCGAGATTTATCACTACATGACCCATGCCGGCGACTACGGCCTGAGCGCGAAGGAGGTCGGATACGATCTGGCCAAGGTCGTCAAGCGCTCGCGCGCCGTGGCCAGGCGCCTGAATGGCGGGGTCGCGCATCTCATGAAGAAAAACAAGGTCACGGTCTTCGACGGTCAGGGCAAGCTCAACGGCGTGCAAGGCGCGGCGCGCAAAGTCGAGGTATCGAAAGACGGCAAAGGCGTCGCCGACCTGACCGGTGCGAACGTGATCTTGGCCACCGGTGCGCGGGCGCGTCAGTTGCCGGGCCTCGAGGCCGACGGCAAGCTGGTTTGGACCTATAAGGAGGCCATGACGCCGGCGGCCATGCCGAAATCCCTGCTGGTGATCGGCTCGGGCGCGATTGGGATCGAGTTCGCGAGCTTTTACCGCACCCTGGGCGCCGAGGTGACGGTGGTCGAGGTCTTGCCGCGCGTCCTGCCCGTGGAGGACGAGGAAATTTCCGCCTTCGCCCATAAGGCTTTCGAGAAGCAGGGCATGAAGATTCTGACCGGGGCCACGGTCAAGAGTTTGAAGAAGGGCAAGGATAACGTCACCGCGACCATCGAGAAGGACGGCAAGTCTAGCGAAATCACCGTCGATCGTGTGATTTCCGCCGTCGGTATCGTTGGCAATGTCGAGGACCTGGGCCTGGAGGGCACCAAGATCAAGGTCGAGCGTACTCATGTGGTCACGGACAAATGGATGGCGACCGGCGAGCCCAATGTCTATGCCATCGGCGATCTGACCGGGCCGCCCTGGCTGGCCCACAAGGCCAGCCACGAGGGCGTGATCTGTGTCGAGAAGTTAGCCGGGCAAAAAGACGTTCACCCGCTCGACGTTCGTCGTATTCCCGGCTGCACCTACTGCCATCCGCAGATCGCCAGCATCGGGCTTTCCGAAGCCAAGGCGAAAGAGGGGGGCCGCAAGATCAAGGTCGGGCGCTTCCCCTTCATGGGTAACGGCAAGGCCATAGCCCTGGGCGAAGATCAAGGCATGATCAAAACCGTCTTCGACGCCAAGACCGGCGAGCTTCTGGGCGCGCACATGGTCGGGACGGAGGTGACTGAACTCATCCAGGGATATGCCGTCGCCATGCAGCTAGAGACGACCGAGACCGACCTCATGCACACGGTTTTCCCGCACCCGACTCTAAGCGAGATGATGCATGAAAGCGTGCTCGACGCTTACGGACGGGTTATCCATTTCTAGACGACGGAAATTGTAGGAATCTTCAGTACGATGAGTGCTCCGGTCGAGACGATCCGCCTACGCCACCCGGAAAAGGCACGCAAACCGGATAATCCGATCCAGCGAAAACCGGCCTGGATCCGGGTCAAGGCGCCTACTTCGCCGGTCTATCACGAAACCCGCAAAATCATGCGCACGCACAACCTTAGCACCGTGTGCGAGGAGGCGGCTTGTCCCAATATCGGCGAGTGCTGGGCCAAGCGCCATGCGACCATGATGATCATGGGCGAGGTTTGCACGCGGGCCTGCGCCTTTTGCAACGTCGCGACCGGCAAGCCCGGAGCGCTCGATTCCTTTGAGCCGACGAATGTCGCAAACGCCGTGTCCAAGCTGGGGCTGGAGCATGTGGTCATCACCTCGGTTGACCGGGACGATCTGGACGATGGCGGCGCCGGGCATTTCGCGGCGGTGATCGGGGCCATACGGGAGGCGGCGCCGGCAACGACTATCGAGGTTCTGACCCCCGATTTCCTGCGCAAGGATGGCGCCGAGGACCTCGTGGTGTCCGCCAAGCCGGACGTCTTCAATCACAACCTGGAGACCGTGCCGCGTCTCTATGCCAGCGTCCGCCCGGGCGCGCGCTATTTTAATTCGCTGCGCCTGCTGCAGCGGGTCAAGGAATTGGACCCGGCCCTGTTCACCAAATCCGGCATCATGGTCGGCCTGGGCGAAAGCGAGGAGGAGGTTCTTCAGGTCATGGAGGATCTGCGGTCCGCCGATGTCGATTTTCTGACTGTCGGACAGTACCTGCAACCGACCCCCAAGCACCACGCCATCGCGCGCTTCGTCACGCCGGAGGAATTCAAACGTATCGAATCCCTGGCCTACGCGAAGGGTTTTCTCATGGTCTCGGCCACGCCGCTGACCCGCTCGTCCTATCATGCCGGCGAGGACTTCGCGCGGTTGCGCGCCGCCCGCGAAGCCAAGCTGGCGGCGGGCACCTAAGTCTGGGCGGACTGAGTATCGTGCCTACCCACGCGGAAAAACGCATTCTGCCCTATACGCCAAAGCAACTTTACGACATGGTTGCCGATATCGAGTGTTATCCGGAATTTTTGCCCTGGTGCCTGGCGACGCGCGTTCGCAAGCACGAGGGCAATGAAATCCTCTCCGACATGGTGATCGGCTTTAAGATGTTCCGGGAGCGCTTCACCACCCGCGTCACCCTCAACCCGGAGCAAAACCGCATCGATGTGGCCTATGCCGAGGGGCCGTTCAAATACCTCAATAATCACTGGGTATTCGTGGATCGTCCCGAGGGGTGCGAGATCGATTTCTATGTCGATTTCGAGTTCCGCTCGCGGCTTCTGCAAAAGGCGGTCGGTGTCTTGTTCGGCGAAGCGGTGCGCCGCATGGTCGGCGCCTTCGAAACCCGCGCCCGCACGCTCTATGGACCGCCTGTCCGGCGCTGATAATTCCCGGCGCCGTCGAAATTATTACCGGCCCGCGTATCGCGATCCTGCTTCAGGACGAATGACCGGCGGCGGCGAGCGCGGCGTAGAGGGTCGCGATCATGAAGGTGTTGAAGGCGGCGTGGGTCACGATCGCCGGTAAGATCGAGCCGCTGCGTTCCGCGATCCAGGCCAGGGCCAGGCCGACCACGATCAGGGCGGGGATCAGAAGCAAGACACCGTGCAGGACCGCGAAGACCGACGCGCTGACAAGTGCCGCCGGGCCAAATCCCATATACTGGCGCAGCCACCCAAAAAATAGACCACGGAAGGCGATCTCCTCGGCGATGGGCGCCAGGATACCGCCCATGACCGTCATCGCTATCAGCGCCGGCCAGCTAAAACCGGCGGGCGCGAGTGCTTGAACCTGCGGATTCTCGAAGGCGATATCGAGGAGCCTCGGGAGCACGGTATTGATCGCGATAACGGCCGGGAGCAGGCCCATGGCCAGGAATGCCGCGCGCCGAATCCAGAACCGCGAACTGGGCACCAGTCCCAGGTCCGACCAGGATATCCCATAGGGGCGCAGAATGAGCGCGCGCAGGCTGGCCAGGAGGATGATGGTTTGGAATAAAATAACCGCCAGGGTGATGGCCAGCAGCAGAGTCTCGTCCAGGTCCTCGCGCCCGCCGCGCGCGGCGCCGATTATGCCGCCGAAAAACAAACCCGCCACGCGCAGCGTGCCCAGATTGACGATCAGGACTAGCAGAAGCCGGGAGATGGTGATTCGCGCGCGCCAATCGGGCCGGGGAAGAGTCAAGGCGCGGCGTCCGCGAGCAGGTTTAACGCCGCCGCCACGGATGCCAAGCGGATCGCGCCGCGATCGCCGGACAAGAGGTGACGTTGGTGAAGTGGCGCCGCGCCGCTTCGCGCCAAGCCCAGATAGACCAGCCCTAGCGGCTTGCTCGCGGTGGCGCCGCCCGGTCCCGCGATTCCGGTGGCCGAAACCGCGATCCCGGCCCGTGAGCGCGCGAGGGCGCCGGATGCCATGGCTTCCGCCACTTCGGCGCTGACCGCGCCGTGGCTCTCGATCAAGGCGGCCGGGACGCCAAGCGATTCGATCTTGGCCTCGTTGGAGTAGGTCACGAACCCGCGCTCCACCACATCCGAAGACCCCGCGATCTCCGTCAGGCAGGCCGCGATCAGACCGCCGGTGCACGATTCCGCCGTGACGATGCGGGTCCCCGCGCGCCGGTATGTCTCCAGCACCGCGGCCGCCCGCGCCAACAACTCTGGCGCGAACAGGGTCATGGATACAACAGAGCCAGGGCCGCCAGGCTCGCGGCCATGGCATAGACAGCGGCGGCTAGGTCGTCGAGCATGATCCCCAGTCCTCCCTTGACCCGCCGGTCGAGCACATTCACCGGCCAGGGTTTGATAATGTCGAAAAGGCGGAAAAACAAAAAGGCGATGGCATAGGCAGGGAGGTCGAGAGCGAAGGGCACCAGCGTCAGCCACATGCCGGCGACCTCGTCGATAACGACCTTGCCGGGATCCTCCAGCCCCAGGCTTTCGGCGTAGCGCCCGCTCGCCCATATGCCCGCCAGGAACGCCGCCGCCGCCGCGCCCAGCAGCGCCCAGCGCCCGCCCAGGGAAACAATCAGGATGGCGGCGGGCAGGGCCGCGAGCGAGCCCCAGGTGCCAGGTATGCGGGGCAGAAGGCCGCTGCCGAACCAGGTCGCGATCAGGCTTGCCGGGTGCCAAAAGGACAGGGGCCGGGCGGCGGTCATGGCTCCGTGCGCGGCAAGCCGATCGTGGCCACCGCTTGGGCCGCGATGCCCTCGCGCCGCCCGGTAAAGCCGAGTTCTTCCGTGGTCGTCGCCTTGATGCTGACGCGGTCCGGTCCGACTTCCAAGAGCTCGGCCACGCGCGCGATCATGGCTTGCCGGAAGGGGCCGACTTTCGGGCGTTCGCAGATTAGGGTGATATCGGCGTGGACGAGCATGCCGCCCCGGGAATCAACCATCTTGGCCGCGTGACGTACGAACTGTCCGGAATCGGCGCCCCGCCATCGCGGGTCGGAGGGCGGAAAGTGGTCTCCGATGTCGCCCGCGCCCAGGGCCCCTAGCACGGCATCGGTCAGGGCGTGCAGGCCGACATCCGCATCCGAATGGCCGAGCAGGCCCGCGTCGTGCGGGATCGCGACGCCGCACAACATGACCCGCTCGCCGGGGCCGAAGCGATGGACGTCGAAACCCTGGCCGACCCGGGTCTCGAATGCCTCGCCACCGGAAAGCCAACGCTCAGCCTGCATCAAATCCTCCTGAGTCGTGATTTTGATATTCTCGCGCGCGCCTTCGACCAGGCGCACCGCGAGGCCGGCTTGCTCCGCGACCGCCGCGTCGTCGGTCAGGTCGCGGCCGCGCGCCGCGTCGTGGGCGGCCAGGATCGCGGCGAAATCGAATCCCTGCGGCGTTTGCGCGCGCCACAGTCCGGTACGCTCAAGGGTGGCGGCTATGGCGCCGTCCGCATCGCCGCGTTTAAGGGTATCGATCACCGGCAAGGCGGCGATTGCTCCCGGCGCCCGGTCCAGGCCACCGAGGACACGGTCGATGACGGCGGCGCCGATCAGGGGACGGGCGCCATCGTGGATCAAAACCCTGGCCGGCACGCCCGGCGCTAAAGCCATGAGGCCATTTCGGACCGAGTCTTGACGGGTCGCGCCGCCGGCCACCGCCTCGGGCAGTTCCAGCCCCCGCGCGGCGGCGGCGTAGATATCCCGGTCGTCGGGATGGATGACGGCCTGAACCGCGTCGATTCCGGGATGGCGGCGATAGGCCTCCAGTGCATGACGCAAGACCGGCCGCCCCGCGAGAATGGCGTATTGCTTCGGTAGAGTTGCGCCAAAGCGGCTGCCGCGCCCCGCCGCGACAACCAAGGCGACCGTGCCGGGCATCGGTGAAACCTCGAATCTTCGTTCGGGGCGGAGCCTAGAGGGACTTTCCGCTCGTAACAATCGCGAAGGGCGTTACCGCGCGGCCAAGTGTCGATATAATACGGCATGCCAAACGCAGTCCTGATGAGCCTATCGGCCCTAGCCGCTTTAATCCCCGCCACGGTCTGGTCGCTCAAGAGCGCCAGCGCGCGCCGCGACGGCGTTTTTTGGGCCGTCGTGACGGTCGCCGCCGTTGGGCCCGCCACGGTCAGCGTGGCTCAACTTTCCGGCCCTTGGCAAAGCGGCCTGTCCCTGGCCTTGTGGATGTCCATCGCGGTCAGCATGACGATTTTCATCGGCTTGTCGCTAGGGGTTCGCGAAGCCTGGCGTCTAGCGCCGCTGGTGGCGCCGTACCTGCTGCTGCTCGGGATCCTGGCCACGCTCGGGAGCAGTGCCACCCCCGGCGATCCCTTGGCCGCTTCGCCCGATGTTTGGTTGACGCTACATATCGCGGTTTCCGTATCGACCTATGGCTTATGTACCCTGGCGGCGGTCGCCGGGGCCGCGGTGCTGTTGCAGGAGCGCGCGATCAAGCGCAAGCAGCCGAGCGCCTTGACCCACCGCTTGCCCTCGGTCGCCGACGCGTCGCGCCTTCAGGGCGGGCTGCTCGCCGCTTCCGCCGCCGTGCTGGCGCTCGGTATCGTCACCGGCATGGCGGAGCAATACCTGACGAGCGGGCAACTGCTGGTGCTGGACCACAAGACGCTTCTGTCCATCCTGGCGCTCGCCGTGATCGGTTTGCTCCTGATCTTGCATCGGCGTAGCGGCCTGCGCGGACAGCACGTGGCGCGCCTCATCCTGGTGGCCTACCTGCTTCTGACCCTGGCCTATCCAGGGGTCAAGTTCGTCACCGGTATTCTGCTGATCTAGAGGGTCTCGGGGGCTTTCATTCGCCGGGGCGATTGTGTAAAAAAACGCCTATACAATAGGCGTTTGCATAAGTTGCATAAATTATGAGCATTTCTATTCGAGGACTGCGGCTGGACGCCCCGGTCGTCCTGGCCCCCATGTCGGGCGTCACGGATGCGCCTTTTCGGCGCGTTGTCAAAGGCTTGGGCGCCGGTCTTGTGGTCTCGGAGATGATCGCCAGCCAGGCCATGATCCGGCGGACGCGGGAGTCGTTCAAACGTGCCCGAAACGAGGCCGAAGCCTATCCCTTGTCGGTCCAACTCGCCGGTTGCGAGCCCGAGGTCATGGCCGAGGCGGCGCGCCTCTGCGCCGATCTGGGCGCCAAGGCGGTCGATATCAACTTCGGTTGCCCGGTCAAGAAGGTGGTCAACAAGGAGGCTGGCTCGGCCCTGATGAGAGACCTGCCCGCCGCCGCGCGCATCCTGGCCGCGACCGTGCGGGCGGTCGAGGTCCCGGTGACCCTGAAGATGCGCACCGGCTGGGACCGGAATCAGCGCAATGCGCCGGAACTGGCTCGCATCGCCGAGGATTGCGGCATCCGCATGATCACGGTTCATGGCCGCACCCGGTGCCAGCTTTACAAGGGGTCCGCCGATTGGGCCTTCGTGCGGCGGGTGAAGCAGGCAGTTGGCGTTCCGGTGATCGTCAATGGCGACATTCGTACCCTGGACGATGCGGCGCGCGCCTTGAGCGATTCGGGTGCCGATGGGGTGATGATCGGACGCGGCGCCAATGGGCGGCCTTGGTTCCTGCAACAGGTAATCGCCTTTCTCGCCCGGGGCGAGCGGCTGCCGGAGCCGCCCTTGGCCACGCAACTGGCGATCGTCCTGGACCATTACGAGGCCATCTTGGCGGAGCACGGCGTGTATCGTGGTGTGCGCATGGCGCGCAAGCATCTTGCGTGGTATACCAAAGGCTTGCCGAATGGGGCTGAGTTTCGAACTCAGATTAACAGGCTGGAAAACCCGGCCGCGGTCAAGGCCGCGGTGATGGCGCTCTATGCCCCTCAAGTGGCCTTGGCGGCCGCCTGATGGCAGGCCGCGAGCAAACCGTGCCGGCAAGCGGCTGGGAGCCCTCCCTGGCCGATCCCTCGGCCATTCTCAGCGCTCTGGCGGACCCGGTGATCGCAATCGACGGCGACGGCGCCATCGCCCATGCGAATCCCTCGGCGGAGCAGTTCTTTCACAGCAGCCTGGCGGCCCTCGCCGGGCGGCGGCTGGACGCCTTCCTGCCATCCGATAGCCCGATTCACGGCTTGGTGGAGCAGGTTCGGCGCGCCGGGCATTCGATCACGCAATACGGCGTCACCGTCGAATCGCCGCGCATCGGGTCCCACCTGGTCTCCATCGGCGCGGCAGTGATGAGGGACTCCTCGGGCGGCGTCACGGGTATCGTGGTCTCGTTTCACCGGCATTCCATGGCGCGCAAGATCGACGATCAGTTGAATCACCGCAACGCGGCCCGCTCGATCACGGCGATGGCCGCGATGCTGGCGCACGAGGTCAAGAATCCGCTCTCGGGCATTCGCGGCGCGGCGCAATTGTTGGAGCATGGGGCCGGCGCCTCCGACCGGGAACTGACCCAGCTTATCTGCGGCGAGACCGACCGGATCGTCTCCTTGGTGGATCGCATGGAGATATTCTCCGACGACCGACCCCTGGATAGAGAGGCGGTCAATATCCACGAAGTCCTGGACCATGTTCGGCGCTTGGCGCTCAGCGGTTTCGCCCGCCACGTTCGATTTCAGGAGCACTACGATCCTTCGCTGCCGGCGGTCTACGGTAATCGCGATTTGCTGATCCAGGCGCTTCTAAACTTGGTTAAGAACGCGGCGGAGGCGGTGCCGGCCGAGGGCGGGGAGATCGTTCTCTCGACCGCCTACCGCCAGGGAATGCGGCTGGCGGTGCCGGGCCGGGACAACCGTGTCGAACTGCCGCTTTGTATCAGTCTGCAAGACAATGGGTCGGGCATTCCAGAGGATTTGAAGGCCCATCTTTTCGAACCTTTCATGACCAGCAAGGCCGGCGGCAAGGGCCTTGGCCTGGCCCTGGTCGCCAAAGTCGTGGGCGACCACGGCGGCGTGATCGAGATAGATAGCTCCCCCCGGCGTACCAAGGTGCGTATGATGCTGCCCATGACACCGCCGGCGCCGCCGGCAGCGTGCGGCGGGCACGGCGCATGACCGGCGCGACCATACTCATAGCCGACGACGACCGCGCGATTCGCACGGTCCTCAGTCAGGCCCTGGGCCGGGAGGGTTTCGACGTGCGCACCACGGGCACGGCGGCGGGGCTGTGGAAGTGGGTTGAAGCGGGCGAGGGCGACTTGGTTATCACCGATGTCGTGATGCCCGATGAAGACGGGCTGGACCTGTTGCCCCGAATCAAGAAGCTGCGCCCCAATCTACGAGTCATAGTCATGAGTGCCCGCAGTACACTATTGACGGCGGTCAAGGCGGCGGAACGCGGGGCCTTCGAATACCTTCCCAAGCCCTTCGATCTGCGTGAACTGGTATCGACCGTCGGCCGGGCTTTCTCCGAGCCGGCAAGCCGGGCGGGGAGCGCGGACCCCGGCCAAGCTCAGGACCAACAGGGCGAGGAGGACGGGCTGCCCCTTATTGGGCGCTCGCCGGCGATGCAGGATATTTACCGCACTCTGGCGCGGCTCATGGGGACCGACCTGACCGTCACGATCTATGGCGAATCGGGGACCGGCAAGGAGCTGGCGGCGCGTGCCCTACATGATTATGGCCATCGGCGTCTTGGTCCCTTCGTCGCCATCAACATGGCCGCGATCCCGCGTGAACTGATCGAAAGCGAGCTCTTCGGGCATGAGAAGGGGGCCTTTACCGGGGCGTCGTCGCGCGCCCTTGGCCGCTTCGAGCAAGCCACGGGTGGGACCCTGTTCCTCGATGAAATCGGCGATATGCCGCAGGAGGCCCAAACACGGCTTCTGCGGGTATTGCAAGAGGGAGAATACACCCGTATCGGGGGCCAAACGGCGATGCGGGCGGATGCCAGGATTGTGGTCGCGACCCATCGGGATTTGCGCAACATGGTTCGCCAAGGGCTGTTTCGCGAAGACCTGTTTTACCGGCTTAACGTGGTGCCCATACGCCTGCCGCCGCTCCGCGAGCGGGCCGAGGATGTGCCTGAGCTGGTTCGGCATTTCTTGATCCAAGCCCAGTCCGAGGGTTTGCCGCGCAAGACGCTTGACGGCCCGGCTGTCGACGTTCTCAAGGCCCATCGATGGCCGGGAAACGTGCGTGAACTGGAGAACCTGATACGCCGTCTGGCTGCGCTCCATAGCCAGGATATAATCGATGCTGAAACCGTTCGCGCCGAGCTGGCGGAGGCCCCGGCCGGCACCGGGCCGGTGGAAGAGTCCCTGTCAGGGGCGGTCGAGCGCCACTTGAGCGAGTATTTCCAGGCCCACCGGGACGGCTTGCCCGCACCCGGCCTTTATGACCGAGTGCTGCGGGAGATTGAGCGGCCGCTGATCGATTTGACCTTAGCCGCGACCCGGGGCAATCAGATTCGGGCGGCCCGGTTGCTGGGATTGAACCGAAATACTCTGCGCAAGAAGATACGAGACCTGGACATTCAGGTGATTCGCGGCCTTAAATAGGCTGTGGTAAAATTACAACAGGCGGCGGGGCGCCTCCTCAATCCTAGCGGGCCGGCCCCGGCATGACCCAAACGATCGAAACTGCGGTATCCGCCACCGGCCCGACGGCCGAAAAGGCGCCCGGCCGGACGGCCGAAAAGGTGCCCGTGCCTGAGGGTGTCCTGGGGCGCATGGCTGCCTGGGCGCATCGCATTGGCCTGGAGCGAAAGTTTGCCATCGCGTTCCTGATCGGTGGCGTCGCCTCCGGTACCGCCACGCTCATGGCCATGACCGGCAATTTCGCGGTCGCCGCGGACCCCTGGACGCTGCTGCTGCTCCTCAATCTGGACCTGATTCTCCTCCTTGGCTTGGGGGTTTTGGTCGCTCGCCGGTTGGTCCTGCTTTGGGCCGATCGAAAGAAAGGCCTGGCCGGGTCCCGGTTGCATACCCGCTTGGTCGCGCTCTTCAGCTTGATCGCCGTGGCGCCGACTATCGTGGTCGCGGTGTTCTCGGTCCTGCTGTTCGATTTCGGGCTGCAGGGTTGGTTCAGCGACCGGGTACGCACGGCGATCGAAGCTTCAACGGCGGTGGCCCGGGCCTATTTGGAGGAACACAAGAACACCATCCGCTCGGACGCCCTGGCCATTTCGCTGGATTTGGACCGGCAGGGTGTCTCGCTGGTTCTCAACCCGGCGCGTTTCAGCCGCGTGCTGGCAAGCCAGGTAGGCGAGCGGTCCTTGACGGAAGCGATGGTCTTCGACCGCTCCAAGCGCGTGATCGGCCGGGCCGGTTACAGCCTGCTGCTGGATTTCGACCCCGAGGTTCCGGATTGGGCCCTGCGCCGCGCGGATTTGGGGGAAGTCGTTGTATTGACGACCGATGCCGACGACCGGGTTCGCGCGTTGCTGCGCCTGCAAGGATTTACGAACAGCTACCTATTCGTGGGCCGCTTGGTCGATCCGCAGGTTTTGGCCCACATCGATAGAACCAAGAACGCGGCCCAATTGTATCAGGAACTGGAGGGCAAGCGGTCCAACCTCCAGATCACTTTCGCGCTTATTTTCGCGGTTGTGGCGCTCCTATTATTGCTAGCCGCCGTTTGGGTTGGCCTGGCTTTCGCCAACCAATTGTCGCGGCCGATCGCTCAATTGATCGACGCGGCGGCGCGGGTTGGCGCCGGCGACTTGCGCGTGCGGCTCCAGGATTTCGACGGCGCGGCGGAAGTTGGGTCCTTGGCCCGCGCCTTTAACCGCATGACCGGCGAGCTTGGGAGCCAGCGCCATGAGCTGCTGGAGACGAACCGCGAACTCGATAATCGGACCCGGTTTATCGAAGCTGTTTTGGGCGGCGTGTCGGCTGGAATTATCGGCATGGACAGTCACGGCGAAGTCACCCTGCTGAACCTTTCGGCCTGCAAGCTGCTGTCCGTCGAGGCGGACACCCTAATCGGTAAAACCCTGGGCGAGGCCGTGCCTGAAATGGCGAAGCTCCTGAAAATCGCGACTCGCCGGCCGCGGCGCGTGGCCGAGAGCATGGTCAAGCTGAACCGGGGCGATCGAATCGAACGCCATTTTCTGGTCCGGATCGCGGCTGAGCACGACGATAAGTCGATCATAGGATTTGTCGCCACCTTCGACGACGTGACGGAGCTACTTTCGGCTCAGAGAAAGGCGGCATGGGCCGATGTGGCGCGCCGGATCGCGCACGAGATTAAGAACCCGCTGACACCGATCCAACTCTCGGCCGAGCGGCTGAAACGCAAATACATGGACGAGATAAAGAACGATCCCGGGACCTTTAAAACCTGCACCGATATCATCATCCGGCAGGTCGGCGATATCGGCCGTATGGTGGACGAATTCTCGTCTTTCGCGCGTATGCCCGCGCCGGTCATCGCGAAAGAGAACCTGTCGGAAATACTGGACCAGGCGCTGTTCCTGCAAAAGAGCGCCCATCCCGATATCGTTTTCACTCTGGACGCGCCGCGCGAAAACATCTCCCTGGCCTGCGATCGGGAACAATTTAGCCGCGCTCTCACCAACCTGCTCCAGAACGCTTGCGACGCCATAGAGCGCCGGCCGACACCTGCCGGCGGTGAGATGCCGCCCGGTATCGTGACCGTGCGGGTGGCCCAGGAAGGCCGTAACCGGGTGGTCGAAGTCGCCGACAACGGTGTCGGACTGCCGATCAAGGAGCGTAGCCGCCTTGCCGAACCTTATGTGACGACGCGCGAGGAAGGGACCGGCCTCGGCCTCGCGATCGTCAAGAAGATCATGGAAGACCACGGCGGCAATTTACAGTTATCCGACCGGCCGGGCGGCGGCGCCCTGGCGACCTTGATCCTGCCGCGCACGGCCGCGCTTGGCGGCGCGGTGCGGGAGAACGATTCGGCCTCGAACCCGAAGGTGTCGTCGCATGGCGCGTGACATTTTGGTTGTCGACGACGAGGCCGATATCCGGATGCTGATCGGCGGCGTTCTGAATGACGAGGGCTACGCCACGCGCGACGCGGCCGACAGCGATGCGGCCTTGGCAGAGTTCGCGACCCGGCGGCCGAGTTTGATCATTCTCGATATTTGGCTGCACAACAGCCGCCTGGATGGCCTCGAACTGCTTAAGGTCATCCGGCGCGACGATCCGGCGATTCCGGTCGTGATCATTAGTGGCCACGGCACCATCGAGACCGCGGTCGCCGCGATCAAGATGGGTGCTTACGATTTCATCGAAAAGCCGTTCAAGGCGGACCGTTTGATGCACGTCGTCGAACGCGCGATCGAAGCCTCGCAACTGCGCCGGGAAAACGAGGAACTGCGCCTGCGCGCGGGCCCGGTATCTGATTTGATCGGCCGCTCCCCTGTGGCCAATCAACTCCGGCAAGCGATCGATAAGGTGGCACCGACGGGAAGCCGTGTGCTGATCACCGGGCCGGCCGGCGTCGGCAAGGAGGTGGTCGCGCGAATTCTGCACCGGAAATCCCGGCGTTCGGGTGGTTCCTTCGTGGTGCTGAACTGTGCGACAACGCACCCCGAGGACTTGGAGCGTGCCTTGTTCGGGCTCGAACCGGGAGTCGAGGGGCGCGACGCGCCAGGTCAGGCCGGGTTGCTGGAGCGTGCCCACGGCGGAACTCTCTTGTTGGACGAAGTGGCCGATCTGCCTCTTGAAACCCAAGCCAAGATTGTCCGGGTGCTGCAAGAAAGCACCTTCGAGCGTATCGGCGGCGACCGCGGCGTGGAGGTAGACGTTAGGGTGATCGCCTCGACCAGCCGAGATTTGCCGTCGATGATCCTCGCCGATCGTTTCCGCGAGGATTTGTATTATCGCTTGAACGTCGTGCCGCTGCCGGTCGCACCGCTGTCGCAGCGGCGCGAAGATGTCCCGGATCTGGTCCTGCACTTCATGAACCGGGCTGCCGATGTCGCGGGCTTGCCGCCCCGGCGGGTCACGGACGATGCCATGGCCACGCTTCAGGCCTACGATTGGCCTGGCAGTGTGCGCCAGCTTCGTAACGTGATCGATTGGATCCTGATCATGGCGCCGGGCGAATCGGACGATGCGGTCGACGCGGGCATGTTGCCGCCCGATATCGGCGAGATTTCACCGTCTTTTGTGCGCGGCGAGGCCGGTATCGAGATGATGTCCTTGCCGTTGCGCGAGGCGCGGGGCATCTTCGAGCGCCGTTACCTGGAAGCGCAGGTCATGCGTTTTGACGGCAATATTTCCAAGACCGCGAGCTTTGTCGGGATGGAACGTTCCGCTCTGCATCGCAAGCTGCGGTCCCTAGGCATCAACGCCCCGGATCGGCCCTAAGTAGGATTCCTTCATGCAGGTCATTATCTGCGGTGCCGGCCAGGTGGGTTATAATATCGCGCGATATCTCTCCGGCGAGGACGCGGATATCACCATCATCGATCAGTCTCCGGAATTGATCGCCAAGATCACGGATTCGCTGGACGTAAAAGGAATGGTGGGATTCGCCTCGCATCCCGACGTGCTGGAGCGTGCCGATGCCGCCAACGCGGACATGGTGATCGCGGTCACCTACGCCGATGAGGTCAACATGGTGGCCTGTCAGGTCTGCCACTCCATTTTCGAAGTGCCGACTAAGATCGCGCGGGTACGCAGTCAAAGCTATCTCGACGTCATGTGGTCGGATCTGTTCAGCCGCGATAACATGCCCATCGACGTGATTATTTCGCCCGAGGTGGAAGTCGCGCGGGCGATTGAACGCCGACTGCAGATACCCGGCGCCTTCGACGTGCATCCGCTGGCCAATGGTAAGGTTTCTATGATCGGCGTGCATTGTACGCCGGAGACACCGATCCTCAACACGCCTCTGCGTCAACTCACCGCGCTGTTCCCCGAACTGCACATCGTTATCGTTGGGATCTGGCGCGACGGTCAGGGTATCGTTCCGAAGCCGGAGGACGAACTGAAGGACGGGGACGATGTTTACTTCGTCGCCGATACCGCCCATCTGGCGCGCGCCATGGCTTCCTTTGGGCATGAGGAAAAAGAGGCGCGGCGCGTCATTATTATCGGCGGTGGAAATATCGGATTCAATCTAGCGACCACGATTGAAAAATCGCATCCCCACGTGGCCATAAAGATCATCGAGGTCAATAAACAGCGGGCGGAGATCGTCGCGCAGTCCCTGGAACGATCGGTCGTAATTCATGGGGACGCCTTGGACGCCGAAATCCTGGAAGAAGCCGGCGCCGCGACGGCGGAGACCGTGGTCGCTATTTCCAACGACGATGAAGTCAATATCCTGGCCTCGCTTTTGGCCAAGAGATACGGTTGCCAGCGCGCCGTGACTCTGATCAACGGGGCGTCCTACGGGGCCTTGGTCGGCACGCTTGGGATCGACACGGTGGTCAGCCCGCGTGCTATTACCGTCTCCACGATCTTGCAACATGTGCGCCGGGGCCGAATCCGCTCGGTGCATTCGATCAGCGAGGGCTTCGGCGAAGTTATCGAGGCAGAGGCCCTGGAAACCTCCAGCCTGGTCGGGGTGCCGATTAGGGACTCCGACCTGCCCGAGGGCGTTCTGGTCGGCGCTATTGTGCGCGACGAGGAGGTCATCATCCCTCGCGGCGACACGGTGGTTCAGGCCAATGATCTGGTGATCATTTTCGCCGCGACCGCCGCGGTAAAGAAAATCGAGAAAATTTTCGCCGTCAAACTGGAATTTTTCTAATCCGGCTTTGGCGTACAGCAGCTTTAAGAGGAGACGTATTCGACCATGCCGCGCGAAGCTTATGTCAACGGGCGTTATGTGCCGCACGCGCAGGCCGCCGTCCATATCGAGGACCGTGGCTATCAGTTCGCCGATGGCGTCTATGAAGTGGTAACCATTCACCGTGGCACGCTGATCGACGAGGAACCCCATCTCAACCGGCTGGAGCGTTCCCTGGACGAGTTGCGCATCGCCATGCCCATGAGCCGCCCGGCCCTGAAGCTGGTGGCGCGCGAGTTGATCCGGCGCAACGCGGTTTCGAATGGAATTGTCTACCTACAAGTCACACGCGGGGTCGCGCCCCGGGATCACAAGTTTCCGGGGCACGCCCGTCCGGCCCTGGTCATGACCACCCGGCAAATGAAACCGCACTCGACGAAGCTTTTGGAAGATGGCGCCAAGGTCATCGCGGTGCCCGACATTCGATGGGCCCGGTGCGATATCAAGTCGGTTTCTCTCTTGCCGAACGTCCTGGCCAAGCAGGCGGCCTCGGAAGCAGAAGCCTACGAGGCCTGGCAGGTCGACGCGGACGGCTTCGTGACCGAAGGCAGCTCGACGAATGCTTGGATCGTGACCGGCGAGGGCACGGTGGTAACGCGCGCCGTGGGCCAAGAGATCCTCAACGGGATCACCCGGATTTCGCTTCTCAAGTTGATCGAATCCCATGGCTATACCTTGGAAGAGCGCGCATTTAGCCTGGAAGAGGCGAAGGCGGCTAAGGAGGCATTCATCACCTCGAGCACCTCCTTCGTTCTGGCGGTGACGCAGATCGACGATACGCCGGTTGGAAACGGGCACCCCGGAATACTGACCGGTAAACTGCGCCGTCACTACTTCGACTTCATGGACCGCGCCGGGGACCCAATTTGAGCGGCCGCCGCCCTAGCGCCCTGTTGTTCGACTGGGACAACACGCTGATCGATAGCTGGGGCGCGATCCATCATGCGCTGGCGGTCACGTTTCGCGCCATGGGACGGACGCCCTGGAACTATGAGGAGACAGTCCAGCGGGTCCGCGCCTCGGCTCGCGACTCCTTCCCCGTATTGTTCGGCGCACAGGCGGAGGAGGCGATGGAGGTCTTCTACCGAACCTTCGAAGCCGATCATCTGGAGAAACTGCGTGCTCTAGACGGGGCAGAGTCGATGCTGCGCGAATTTGCCGCAGACTCGAGCCTTTATCTGGCGGTGGTCAGCAATAAAAGGGGCAATATTTTGCGCCGGGAAGTGACCCATTTGGGCTGGAATGAGTTGTTCTCCCGCCTGGTCGGGGCCAACGACGCGGCCCGCGACAAACCGGCGGCGGAAGCCGTGATCATGGCCCTCGAGGGTTCCGGCCTGCGGCCTGGACCGGCCATCTGGTTTGTCGGCGATACAGATATCGATATGCAATGCGCGGTCAATTCTGGTTGTATTCCGGTACTTGTGCGCCCACATCCCCCAGAAGAGCGGGAGTTCGGGGAAGCCGAACCGCGGGCCCATTTTCAGGACTGCACGGCCTTGTTGAAAACCCTGCAAAGCATGTGACTTTGTGTTCGGCGCGAAGCGTGGTACTCAAGTACGTGCTGGAACGCGCGACCCGATGGGGGCGGGGCCGCGGCCCGAGAGGCCGTGTGGGTTTTTTCCGCCAGGGTCCGACAATATAGAAACCGGTTGACCGGACGGTGAGTCCGCCTGGCCAACGATAAAATGAAAAGGTCGCAATCAATGGCCGCTGAAAGATCCCAAAATGTTCAGGATGTTTTCCTGAACCACATCCGGAAAAACAAGGTTCCCGTGACGGTTTTCTTGGTGAACGGCGTGAAGTTGCAGGGCATCGTTACCTGGTTCGACAATTTCTCGGTTCTTTTACGGCGGGATGCCCATTCTCAACTTGTCTATAAGCACGCCATCTCGACGGTGATGCCGGCGACACCGGTGCAGCTCTTCGATCCTCAGGCGGAGACGCAAGACGCCTAGAGCGCTTCCCGCACGAAGGGGGGAGGCGTCAAAGCGTTGGCGCTTGGGCGGACTCCGGAGAGTTCGTAAAGCATGACGCGCACCTTGGTTTTGGTTCCCGATCTGCGTGGTTATCCGCACAAGGGCCGCGACGCGGCCGCCCGGCTTGACGAGGCCGTCGGTCTGGCTCGCGCGATCGATCTGTCCGTTGTCCATGGCGAAGCGGTCTCGATCGTCAAGCCTCGCCCCGCGACCGTATTCGGGGCCGGGGTCGTCGAGCGTTTCAAGGGCTTCATAGAGGCCGAGGAAATCGAAGTCGTCATCGTCGATGGCGCGCTTACGCCGGTGCAGCAGCGCAATTTGGAAACCGCCTGGAACACGAAGGTCATAGACCGCACCGGCCTAATCCTCGAAATCTTTGGCGAACGGGCGCGAACCAAGGAAGGTCAGCTTCAGGTCGAGTTGGCGGCGCTCAGTTATCAACGGTCCCGCCTGGTGCGGTCCTGGACCCATTTGGAGCGTCAGCGCGGCGGCCGTGGCTTCCTGGGCGGGCCGGGCGAGCGCCAGCTGGAAATGGACCGGCGGATCATTACCGACCGTATAGCCAAGATCAAATTGGACCTGGAACAGGTCAAGCGCACGCGCGAGCTGCACCGCGGCGCGCGCCGGCGCGTGCCTTATCCGGTCGTGGCCCTGGTGGGATATACCAACGCCGGGAAATCGACACTCTTCAACCGCTTGACCCAATCGGATGTGATGGCCGCCGACATGCTGTTCGCGACCCTGGATCCGACCATGCGGCGGATTCAGCTGCCTTCGGGCCTGACGGTGATTCTTTCCGACACCGTTGGCTTTATCTCCGACCTGCCGACGGATTTAGTGGCCGCTTTCCGGGCGACGTTGGAGGAAGTCACCAGCGCCGATCTCATTCTGCACGTTCGCGATGCCGCCCACGAGCAGAGCGAGGCCCAGCGCGCGGATGTGGATGCCGTGCTGGTTAATCTCGGCTTAGACCAGCAGATAGAGGAAGGCTTGATCGAGGTTATGAACAAGTCCGATCTCCTGGCCCCGACGGCGCGTGCCGGTTTGGAGACGCGCCTGCGCGACAGATCCGACATGTTGTTGTGCTCGGCCGTGACCGGCGAGGGGATCGAGGATTTGCTCGCGGCCATCGACCGCCGCCTCACCAGCCAGCAAGCGCAAGTGGACTTGGCTGTGGACCTGACCGACGGGGCCGCCATTGCCTGGCTTTACGATCGCGGCCATGTTCTGGCCCGGCGCGACGACGAGCGGAAAGCCTACTTGCGGGTCCGCTTGGACAGCGCGGCCCTGGCGCGGTTTCAGCGCCGCCAGCGGCAGCCGGCGCCGGCCGATACCGACTGATCCCGATGGACTTCGATCCTCAAGCTGTCACGGATATCATCGCGGATGTGGCCCGGCGGGAGGTCATGCCAAGGTTCCGGTCCTTACGCGATAACGAGGTTCGTAAAAAAGATAACGGAGAACTGGTGACGGTCGCCGACGAGGCGTCCGAGAGGGCGCTGACCCGGCGGCTGCGAGACCTTCTCGCGGGGTCCCTTGTGGTTGGGGAAGAAGCGGTCGCATCCAATCCGGCCGTGCTCGGCAATCTGTCGCGGGACAGCCCAGTGTGGATCGTCGATCCAATCGACGGCACCGGAAACTATGCCGGAGGAAATCCCATCTTCGCGGTCATGGTCGGTCTGGTGCGCGGTAACGAGACCCTGGGCGCGTGGATTCACGATCCGTCCGAGGACCGCACTTTGACGGCGCAACTCGGCGCCGGCGCCTGGATGGCGGGCCGGCGCCTAAAGGTGGCCGCGCCGGACACGCCCAAGGCGATGCGCGGCACCCTGCACGCCAGCACCTTCGCGTCGGCGGAGACGGCGCGCCAGGTTCAATCGCGCCGGGGCCGGGTCGGGGCGATCAAGAGTCTGCGCTGCGCCGGCCACGAATACCTGCGCTTGGCCCAGGGGCAGATGCATTTTTCCCTCTTCACCAGGTTGATGCCCTGGGACCATGTGCCTGGGACTCTGATTCAAAGAGAGGCTGGCGGTGTCGCATCGACCCTGGACGGAGTTCCTTATCGGGCGGCCGACTACCAGTCCGCGGGCCTGTTGATGGCGCCGGACGAAACCTCCTGGCAAGCCCTTCGCGAGACACTTTTCGGGCCGGATTAGCGTGGCCTCACGCTATGGCCGCAATTGGCCCTAGTCGTCACCGTGATCGAGGAATAGGGTCCGCCTCGAGGTCATTCGGGGCGTGGATGGGAGTTTGCGGCCATGGCGAAAAATCTTCCCAAGAAAACCAGGGTTGCTATCGTTGGCGGAGGCATCGTCGGCTGTTCGCTGGCCTACCACCTGACCAAGCTGGGCTGGCGCGATGTGGTCGTGCTGGAGCGCAAAAAGCTGACCAGCGGCACCACTTGGCATGCCGCGGGCCTGGTGCGGGAGGTTCTGGGCAGCCTGACCTTGACCCGCTTGGCGCAGTACTCCATGCGGCTGTTCCTGACCCTGGAAGAAGAAACCGGGCAAGCGACCGGGCTAAAGCAGAACGGCAGTCTCGGAATCGCCACCAACGAAGGCCGTTGGGAAGAGCATCGCCGCGCCGCCGGTCTGGCGAAGGTCCTGGGTGTCGAGGCTCACCTCCTGAACCCGCGCGAGATCCAGGAACTCTACCCCCCCATGAACGTCGAAGACGTGATCGGCGGGGTCTATTTCCCCAAGGACGGCCAAACCAACCCCACGGATACCACCATGGCCCTGGCCAAGGGCGCACGCATGGGCGGGGCTCAGATCTTCGAGGATACCAAGGTCACGGGCATCATGACCGACAAGGGGCGGGCCACCGGCGTGCGGACCGAACGCGGTGAAATAGAGGCTGAGGTGGTCGTCAATTGCGCCGGCATGTGGGGCCGTGAAGTCGGACTCATGGCGGGCGTGAATGTCCCGCTACATGCGTGCGAGCACTTCTATGTGGTGACCGAACCCATGGCGGAGATAACTCCAAACTTACCGGTTCTGCGCGACATGGATAGCAGCGCCTATATTAAGGAAGACGCGGGCAAGCTTCTGATCGGTGCTTTCGAGCCCAACGCCAAACCCTGGGGCATGGACGGCATCCCCGAGGACTTCTGCTTCGACGAATTGCCCGAGGACATGGATCATTTTATGCCTATTCTCGAGGGCGCGATGCATCGGATACCGGCGCTGGAAACCGCCGGTATCCGAACCTTCTTCAACGGGCCTGAGAGTTTCACTCCCGACGACCGCTATCTGCTCGGAGAGGCGCCGGAGTTGCGCAACTACTTTGTCGGGGCCGGCTTCAACTCGATTGGCATTCAATCCTCCGGCGGTGCCGGCAAGGCGCTGGCCGAATGGATCGTCGAGGGCGCGCCGACCATGGACCTTTCCGAGGTTGACATCCGGCGCATGGAACCCTTTCAGAAAAACAAGAAATACCTGGAAGTGCGCGCCGCCGAGGCCTTGGGTGTGCTTTACGCCATGCACTGGCCCTACCTGCAGTTCGAAAGCGCGCGGGGGGTGCGCGTATCGCCCCTGCATGACCGCTTGAAAGCGCGCGGCGCGTGCTTCGGCGAGGTCGCCGGGTGGGAGCGTCCGAACTGGTTCGCACCCGAAGGTGTCGAGCCGAAGTACGAATACAGCTTCGGGCGCCAAAATTGGTTCCCCCACGCGGCCGCCGAACACAAGGCGGTGCGCGAAGCGGTCGGCCTGTTCGACCAGAGCTCCTTCGCCAAGTTCATGGTTCAGGGGCGCGATGCGGAGAATGTCCTTCAACGAATCTGCGCCAATGACGTGGCGGTGGAACCGGGCCGGGTCGTCTATACCCAGTGGCTCAACGAACGCGGCGGTATCGAGGCCGACCTGACCGTGACGCGCCTGGCGAAGGATCGGTTTTTTGTCGTGACCGGTGCCGCCGTGGGGCCGCGCAACCTGGATTGGCTGCGCCGCAACACGCCCGAGGACGCCCACGTCACAGTGACCGAGGTGACTTCCGGCTATGCGGTCATGGGCATCATGGGACCGAACAGCCGCGCGCTTTTGTCGGAGGTAACCGGCGCCGACTTGTCCAACGAGGCCTTTCCTTTCGGAACTTGCAAGGAAATCGAGATTGGCTATGGCCTGGCGCGGGCGTTCCGCATCACCTATGTCGGGGAACTCGGTTGGGAAATCTATGTGCCCAGTGAGTTCGCCGCCGGGGCCTTCGATGCCGTTATGGCCAAGGGCGCCGCCCACGGCCTGAAGCTGGCCGGGATGCACGTCCTCGATTCCTGCCGGATCGAAAAGGCTTATCGTCACTGGGGCCACGACATCAGCGAGGAGGATACGCCGATCGAAGCCGGCCTCGGCTTCGCCTGCCGTCTGGATAAGAACGTACCCTTCATTGGCCGCGACGCACTTTTGCGCCAGAAGGAGAACGGGGTCACGAAACGTCTGGTTCAGTTCGCGCTCGAGGATCCGGCGCCCTTGCTCTACCACAACGAGCCGATCTACCGCGACGGCAAGATCGTGGGATATCTGAGTTCCGGAAATTACGGTCACGCCTTGGGCCGCGCGATTGGCTTGGGTTATGTGAACGATCCCGGCGGCGTCGACGCCGAATTCGTGAAAGCGGGCCGCTACGAGATCGAGGTCGCCGGCACGCGCTTCGCCGCCACCGCTAGCTTGCGTCCCATGTACGATCCGAAGTCGGAGCGGGTGCGCGCATGATCCAATCGCGCCGGCCTTGGGTTTAGTTCCAAGTACAATCAACCTTCAGTCGTCAGGAGCAAAAAGATGCTGATAGGCGTTCCAAAGGAAATCAAAGTCCATGAGTACCGTGTCGGCCTGGTACCGGGTTCGGTGCGGGAGTTGATTCATCACGGGCACAAGGTCATCGTCCAGAAAAACGCCGGATCGGGTATCGGCTTCGAGGACGCCGATTTCGAGGCCGTGGGGGCCCAGATCGCCCCGACCGCGGACGACGTTTTCGCCGTGGCCGATATGATCGTGAAGGTCAAGGAGCCGCAGGCTGAAGAGTACGGCAAGCTGCGCCAGGGCCAGGTGCTCTTTACCTACCTGCACTTGGCCCCCGACTTGCCTCAGACCAAGGGCCTGATGGAGTCCGGGTGCATCGCCATCGCTTATGAGACGGTCACCAATGTGCATGGCGGTTTGCCCCTATTGGCGCCCATGAGCGAGGTCGCGGGGCGCATGTCGGTTCAGGTCGGCGCGCACTGCCTCGAAAAAGAGCAGGGCGGGTCGGGCATGTTGCTGGGCGGCGTTCCCGGCGTGGCCGCCGCCAAGGTCGTGATCATCGGCGGCGGCGTCTCCGGCACCAACGCAGCGCGCATGGCCATGGGCATGGAGGCGCACGTCACGGTCATCGACCGCAGCATCGAGCAGCTCTACGCTCTCGACCTTCAGTTCGGTCCCATGCTGAATACGATCTATTCGACCGTCGATGCGATTGAAACCCTCGTGACCGGGGCGGACTTGGTGATTGGCGCGGTGCTGGTCCCGGGCGCGGCGGCGCCGAAACTGGTTACCCGGAATATGATGCGGCACATGCGGCCCGGTTCGGTCTTCGTCGATATCGCCATCGACCAGGGCGGTTGCGCCGAAACCTCGCGCGGGACCACCCATACCGATCCGACTTATGTCGAGGAAGGCGTGGTTCACTACTGCGTCACCAATATGCCCGGCGCGGTCGCGCGCACTTCGACCTTCGCGCTTAACAACGCGACCCTGCCGTTCACCCTCGCCTTGGCCGACAAGGGGTATAAGAAGGCTCTGGCGGACGACAAACACCTTATGAACGGCCTGAATGTGGCTGGCGGCGAGGTGTCCTACGAAGCGGTCGCCGAGGCCCATGGCATGAATTATACCCCGGCCAAGCAGTTCCTGGGCTTGTAAGCGGCGCATGGCCCGGTAAAATCGGGCCATGGCTTGTTGTCACTATTTTGCGCCCAGCGAGGGTGGAGACGAGGCGTTTTCGATCGACGCCTCGGCGATCACTTTCGGTCCGGGTGTCCTTCGCGAGGCGGGCGATCACGCCGCGTCGCTGGGGGTAGCACGGGCGGCCTTGATGACCGATAAGGTCATGGCCGGTCTGGAACACGTCGCCGTGGTCAAGGCCGCGCTTGAAGGCGCGGGGATCGACGTCGTCGTCTATGACGAGGTTCGTGTCGAGCCCACCGACGAATCGTTCAAGGCCGCTACCCGCTTTGCCCAGGAGGGTAAGTTCGATGGCTTTGTTTCCGTCGGCGGCGGTTCGGTGATGGATACCGCCAAGGCGGCCAACCTCTATTCGACCTACCCGGCGGAGTTCCTAACCTATGTCAACCCGCCGATCGGCGGCGGGCAAGCGGTCCCTGGGCCGCTCAAGACTCATATCGCCTGTCCCTCGACCTGTGGGACCGGCAGTGAATGTACCGGCATCGCCGTCTTCGACCTCTTATCCATGAAGGCCAAGACCGGTATCGTCTCGCGCTTCATGCGGCCCACCATGGCCCTGGTCGATCCGGAATGCACCCATAGCCTGCCCAAGAACGTGGTCGCGGCTAGCGCCTTCGACGTCTTGAGCCACGCCTTGGAATCCTACACCGCGCTTGCCTATACCCGGCGCAAGGCCCCGGCCCGGCCCAGCCTGCGCCCCATGAGCCAAGGCGCCAACCCCTGGAGCGATCTGGGATGCCGCGAGGCCCTGCTAATATTGGGCCGGAACCTGGTGAACGGGGTCAACGATCCAGCCGATACGCAGGCCAGGAGTCAGCTCATGTGGGCCGCGACCCTGGCCGGGATCGCCTTCGGCAACGCCGGCTGTCACGCCCCCCACGGCATGTCCTATTCCGTCTCCGGCCTAGTCCGCGACTTTCAGCCCAACGGCTATCCCAAGGGCGAGGCCATCGTGCCGCACGGCATGTCGGTGATCGTGAATGCGCCGGCCGTGTTCCGCTTCACCGCCGAGGCCTGCCCGGAACGGCATCTGGAGGCGGCCGGCCTGTTGGGCGCCGACATCCGGGGCGCGACGGAACGCGACGCCGGCGAGATTCTCGCGGACCAAATCATACAGTTCATGAAATCCACGGACATGCCGAACGGCATTCGCGGCGTCGGCTACAACCAGGACGATATCCCCGACCTCACGGAGGGCTCTTTCCCCCAGCGGCGGCTGCTCGACAATGCCCCGCGCGGCATCGGGAAGGAAGAACTTAAGGGCCTGTACCAAGACGCGCTGGCGTATTGGTAGGCTAGACCAGCCCGGAATACCCTTGGATTCCTCCCGTTTTCTTCGGGATCTGGCCTCACGCAATCCCGCCAATTGGGTCTAGCCCGGCGGTCCATGGCGGGATTAATCTAAAGCCAAGCATAAACATCATTGGATGGGTAACTGTCATGTCTACCTTAAAGAAGATCCCGAATTCGCTTGAACAGCACTGGATGCCGTTCACGGCAAACCGGCACTTCAAGGCCAATCCGCGCCTGATCGTCGGCGCCAAGGGCATGTATTACACGACCCACAAGGGCGACACGGTTATCGACGGCTCTTCGGGCCTGTTTTGCGTCGCCGCCGGCCATGGCCGGCGCGAGATCGCGGACGCGGTTCACGAGGCCTTGACGGAGCTCGACTACTCGCCGCCGTTCCAGTTCGGCCATCCGGTCACCTTTGAGCTGTCGCGCCGGATCGCGGCTCTGACGCCGGGCGATCTCAATCACATTTTCTACACCAACTCCGGCTCGGAGGCGGTCGAGACCGCGCTGAAGATCGCGCTCGCTTATCAGCGGGTGCGGGGCGAGGGGCAGCGTACCCGCCTGGTTGGGCGCGAGCGCTCCTATCATGGCGTCAACTTCGGCGGCATTTCGGTGGCCGGCATGGTCAACAACAAGAAGGCCTTCGGTATCGGCCTGCCTGGCGTCGTGCATATGCGCCACACTCATTTGCCGGAGCATAAGTTCACCGTGGGCGAACCGGAAACGGGGGCCGAACTCGCCGACGACTTGCAGCGCATGGTCGATCTGCATGGCGCCGATTCCATCGCGGCCTGCATCGTGGAGCCGATTGCCGGTTCGACCGGCGTCCTGGTGCCGCCGAAGGGGTATTTGAAACGCCTGCGTGAAATATGCGACCAGCACCACATTCTGCTGATCTTCGATGAGGTCATCACCGCCTTTGGCCGCACCGGCAGGCAGTTCGCCTCGGACAGCTTTGACGTGGTGCCCGATATGATCACCATGGCCAAGGCCCTGACCAACGGTGTGGTGCCCATGGGCGCGGTCGCGGTCCACGATAAGATTTACGACACGATCACTAACGCCGTGCCGGAAACCGCCGTTGAATTGTTCCACGGCTACACCTACTCGGGCTGTCCGGTGGCCGCCGTTGCCGCCCTGGTGACCCGCGATATCTTCGAAGAGGAGCAATTGGTCGAGCGCGCCGCCAAGATGGCGCCTAAATTCCTCGAGATGCTGTACAGCTTCAAGGACCTGCCGGTGGTCACGGACATCCGCGGCTATGGCCTGCTGGGCGGGATAGACCTGGCGCCCATGGAGGCGCCGGGCTTGCGCGGCCTGGCGGTCATGCAGCAACTCTACGATGCCGGGCTGATGGTCAAGATGACCGGCGACAGCGTGCTCGTCTCGCCACCCCTGGTCAGCGAGGACAAGCATCTCGACGAGATATTCACCAAACTGCGCGAGGTGCTGAAGGCGCACTAAGCTTGCCGGACAGCTAACGCCGCTCTACAGTTAGTACCAGGGGGATATGGGGCCAGAGTTTCTGGCCGTATGGTGCCAAAAGCCCCCTGGGTCCGGTGTATGCGCGAGCTTATCTTTCCCGTCCGCCACGATGGCGAAATCGGTCTTCAGGCGCAGATCAGGCGTCATCTGGTCGACGCCATTCTTGAAGGGCACCTGCGGGCGGACAATCCCTTGCCTTCCTGCCGGCGCATGGCGCACGCCCTTGGCGTATCGCGCAACACGGTCGTCCTGGCCTATCAAGCCTTAGCCGATGAAGGCTTCCTGCAATCGCGAGAGCGGGTCGGGTATTTCGTCAATACCGAGATGCTTGACGAACCTATTAAACCCAAGGTCCAGGTCCAGGAAGCGGGGGACCCCGGGCGCCTAGCCAATTGGAGCCAGCGGCTGCTCCTGCATCCCTCGGACCGGGAACAAATCAAAAAACCCGCGAATTGGCGCCAATATCCCTATCCCTTTATTTATGGCCAGGCCGATCCAGGCCTGTTTCCGGTCGCCGCCTGGCGTCTGTGCTCGCGTCAGGCCATGGGCGTGGAAGCCATCAACCGCTGGACCGAAGACCGTTTCGACGAAGACGACCCGCAATTGATCGAGGAAGTGCGCACGCGGGTTCTGCCGCGCCGGGGCGTGCGGGCCGCGGCGGATGAAATCCTTATCACCATGGGGGCGCAGAACGCCTTATACCTGATCGCGCGCTTGCTCGCCGGTCCCGGCACGACGGTCGGGGTCGAAGACCCTGGATATGTCGATGTCCGCAACATTTTCGCATTGACGGGGGCGCGGGTGCGCCCCATTCCGCTCGATCGCGCGGGCATGGTGGTCGACAAATCCCTGCACCGCTGCAACTGCGTCTATGTGACGCCCAGTCACCAATCGCCGACCACGGTGACCATGCCCATGGAGCGCCGGGTCGAGCTTCTGGAAATGGCCGCCCGGCGCAACATCGCGGTGATCGAGGACGACTACGAGGCCGAGGCCAATTTCGTCAGCTCGCCGACCTCGGCCTTGAAGTCCATGGACCAGGATCGGACCGTCATTTATGTCGGCTCGTTTTCCAAGAGCCTCGCGCCCGGTTTGCGGATCGGCTACATGGTCGCCTCGGCGGCCTTCATCCGGGAGGCACGGATGCTGCGCCGTATGATCTTGCGCCATCCACCTTCGAACAACCAAAGAACCGTGGCGCTGTTCGTCTCCGGCGGGTACTACGACGCCTTGATCGCTAGATTGCAGCGGGTCTATCGAAGCCGCTGGGAGGCCATGGGCGAGGCCCTACATACCTACTTGCCCGATAGCGCGCTGACGCCATCCTTCGGCGGCACCAGCTATTGGGTGCGGGGCCCGGATTCCATGGACGCTGGCGAGTTGGCGGCGAAAGCCTTGCGGCAAGGCATCGTGCTGGAGCCGGGGTCGCTGTTTTTTCACGGCGACAAGGGGCCCAAGAACTATTTTCGCCTGGGATTCTCGTCTGTTAAATCCGAGAAAATATCAGAAGGAATCAAATTGCTGGCGGAAATCATTCACGCGAAACCTTAAGTATTTTGGAGCGTGTGACGGGCGATAACCAGCTCTTCATCGGTTGGAATGACCCAGGCCGTTACCGGATTCGCGGGGACGGTCAGGCAGGGGCCGTGGCGGGCGTTCGCCGTTTCATCGAGCTCGATACCAAGCCAGCGCGCGCCGTCACAGACGGTGGCGCGGATCGGGCCCGCGTTCTCGCCCACGCCTCCCGTGAACACCAAGGCATCCAGCCCCCCCAAGGCCGCGGCCAGGGAGCCGATCTCGCGCACGATCCGGGTGCAATATAACTCAATCGCCTCGGCGGCCTCTGGCTCCGGTGAGGCGAGCAGGGTGCGCATATCGCTGCTAATTCCCGACACGCCAAGCAAACCGGAGCGGTCGTAGAGAAGCTCGCTTAGGGCCGCCGCGTCGAGTCCTTCGCGGTCCAGCAGATAAAGCAGTACGCCCGGATCTATCGTGCCGCAGCGGGTCCCCATCATCAGGCCGTCCAGGGTCGAGAAGCCCATGGTGGTGGCGATGCTCCGGCCATCTTTAATCGCGCACATGCTGGCGCCATTGCCCAGGTGAGCGACAATCAAGCGGCGCGGTAAGACATGGCCGGGGATCTTTTGGGCGAGGGCGCCCACGACATATTCGTAGGACAGGCCGTGAAAGCCATAGCGGCGCAAGCCCGCGTCTCCATAGGCGCGCGGCAGGGCCAACCGGGTCGCGGCGGCGGGCTGTGTGGCGTGAAAGGCGGTGTCGAAGCACGCGACCTGAGGCAAGTCCGGCCGCCACTTGGAAACGGCTTGGATGGCGGCAAGATTGTGCGGCATGTGAAGCGGCGCCAAGGGGGCGATCTCGGCCAGCTTTTCCATCGCCGGCGCCGTGATCGGTTGCGGCCCGCTGAAATGCACGCCGCCATGAACCACGCGATGCCCGGCGGAAACGATCCGTGTGTCCCTCGAGTCCCGCTCGAACCAGTCGAGCAGCAACTCCAGCGCCCCGGCATGATCTCGCGCCTGGCGTACCCGCGACTGGCGGGGGGGATGAGAAAACTCCTCGCCGGATTGACCGTGAATCCGCAACTCAGGTGTCTCGCCCAGACGTTCAACTTGCCCGCGAAGCAGCGCCAGAGGATCGCCTTGGGACGGGCCCCGGCCAGGAGGCGCGGCAAAGAGAGCGAATTTCAAAGAAGAGGAACCGGCGTTGAGGACAACGACGATGTCGCGCACGGAGATTCTCCTAATTATTTCAAGCTAGTAACGCGCGAGCCAGAACCGCCACCGAGAGCAAGGCGAGCAGTACCGTGACGAAACGCCGAAACGCTGCCGGCGGTGTATGGATGAAGCGGCGGTTACCTAGCGAGATTCCGATCAAAACCGGGGCGGCGAGGATCGCGACGAGGACCCACACCTCCCGGGTGACCAAGCCGTTCACGCCGGCCATGCCAATTCCAAGAACGTCCAGCACGAACAAGAAGGCGATGAGGGAAGCGCGCGATACCGCGACCGGCGCCGGGCCGGAGAAATAAAACAGGATGACCGGGGGGCCGCCGATCCCTGTCCAGCCATTGAACAGGCCCGAAGCGACGCCTGTGCAGGTGGCGGGCAGGGGGCCCGGTATGGATTTGAGCGAGAAACCGCGCGACAGCAGGAACGTCGCGCTAAGGACCACCAAGGCGATAGCCACGCGCACGGGGGCCGGGGGCAGGTTGGCGAGCAGGTAAAGCCCGATCGGCAGGCCAAGTATAACGCCCAGGAACAACCAACGCAGCGAGCGCCAATCGGCCTGCCGCCAGACGCCGGGCAGTAGACCGACGCTCGCGACGAGTTCCAGCATATAGACCGCGGGAACGACCAGGATCGGTGGGAAGACGATGGACATGCCGCTGATCCAGATCAGCGACGATCCGAAACCGCTATAGCCGCGCACGAAGGCGCCAATCGACACGGCGACAATGGAGACCGTCACGGCCAGAGGATCTAGGTTCACGGTCTCACGGTTCCGTTCCAGTGAGTTGATTGAAATAAAAAAAATCCCCTCCCCCCTTGAGGGGGAGGGCTAGGGTGAGGGGAAGCGCGTCTGCGCGTCAAGAGACTCTCTTTGCCATTCCTGAGTTGCCTCCGGTCGGCAAAAAACAAAAAAATAAGTCGCTTGACGCGTGACCGCGATACCCCCCACCCTAGCCCTCCCCCTCAAGGGGGGAGGGGATTCCACTGTCTTGATTAATCCAATAGCTGTTAGCAATTGGGGCGAAGGCTTACGGCGTAACGTAATCCTTGTACTTCTCAAGCAGGCGAATCGGCTTGCTCAAGGCATCGCGGCGGAAGGGATCGCCCAGCTCACGGTTACACATGACCTCGATGATCGTGGTCTTGCCCCGCTTCTGCGCGTCGCAAGCCTTGTCCAGGGCCTCGCCCACATCGCCTAGGTGATTCACGGTCACGCCCTCGGCGCCCATGGATCTGGCGATCTCGGCGAAACTTGGGTTCTTCAAATTCACGCCTAGGAAACGGGTGTCGTAGAAGTCGACCTGGTTCTTTTTTTCCGCCCCCCACTGCTTGTTGTGAAAGACGACGGCGGTGACCGGAATGTCCTCGCGCACGCAGGTCAGAATCTCGCCAAAGCTCATGCCCCAGGCGCCATCGCCGACATAGGCCACGGCCGGGCGGTCCGGCGCCGCGACCTTGGCGCCGATGATGGTCGGAAAGGCATAACCGCAGTTGCCGAAGCTCATGGCCGCGAAGAAGCTGTTGGGCTTGTTGAAGCGCAGGTAGCTGTTCGACACCGAACAGATGTTGCCGATATCGGTCGAGACCATGGCGTTCGCCGGCAGGGCCTTTTCCAACTCGCGCAGCATTTGGCGCGGATGCATGAGGTCCGGGTCCTCGGCGGAGACTTCCTGGCTCCAGTCGTCCTTTTCCTGGGACCAGCCATCGAGTTCGGCCTCCCAGGCGGATTTCTGGGTCTTGATTTCGTCCAGGCGCGACGATGCATTGGCGCGGCAGGCCATCTCGCGGTTCTGCAAGCGGTCGAGGAGCGACGTGGCCGCGGCCTTGGCGTCGCCGCAAATGCCGACGCCGATCTTTTTGACCAGGCCGAGCATGCGGTGATCGGTATCGACCTGAATGATCTTGGCGTCCTTGGGCCAGTAGTCCATCTCGTATTGGGGCAGGGTGCCGAAGGGGCCCAGGCGGGTGCCGAGCGCCAGCACCACATCGGCCTGGGCGATCAGCTTCATGCCGGCCTTGGAGCCCTGATAGCCCAGGGACCCGCACCACAGGGGATGTTCGGCCGGGAAGGAATCGTTATGGAGGTAGGAATTCACCACCGGCGCGTTGAGATGCTCAGCCAGGGCGATGCATTCCTCGACCGCGCCGGAGAAGACCACGCCGCCGCCGGAAACGATGACCGGGAACTTGGCTTCGGCCAGTATCGAGGCGGCTTCATTCAAGTTGCTTTCGCCGCCGGCTCCGCGCTCGACCGAACGGGGGCCGGCGATATCAACGTCCACTTCGCCGTAGAAATGGTCGCGCGGAATGTTGAGCTGTGCCGGGCCACGCTCGGCCATGGCCATGTCGAAGCAGCGCCCGGTAATTTCGGCCATGCGGCCGGGGCTCGTCACATGGCCCTGATATTTGGTGATCTTGGAGAAGATCGGAAGCTGCTCGGTCTCCTGAAAGCCGCCCAGGCCCATGGTCTGCGAGCCGGTCTCGGGCGTGATCGCCACCACCGGCGTGTGCGCCCAGTAAGCGGCCGCGATGGCGGTCACGAAATTCGTGATCCCCGGCCCGTTTTGGCCGATGCAGACGCCGTGGCGCCCACTGACCCGCGAATAGCCGTCGGCCATGTGCGCGGCGCCTTGCTCGTGCACGGTGGGAATGAAACGGATGCCGGCGGCCGGGAATATATCCAAGGCGTCCATATAGGCGGAGCCCACGATCCCGAAGATATCGGTCACGCCCTGGGCGGCCAGGGTTTCCACGAAGGCCTCGCTAGACGTCATGCGGGTCATGGCCAGATTCTCCCTTACAGGTGATTTTTTGAGATGCCGTGGGCGTGTGCCGTTATTTGCGGCACGCCCTCCGCTTGGGCGGCATGTTACTGTTTGGGCCAGGGCTGAAAAGAGCCAGATGGAAATCGCTTGTGGGGCCAGGGAGCGGCCTTGGCGGACGGCGCCTTGACGCGGGTGGCCTGGGTGCGGGATGTTCCTTTCTAACGATCCGAGCCCCGGTGCCTTGTGCGCCGTGGGCCGTGCATCCACATTCTTTGTCCTCCAGAACAGGCAGGTAAGACAGCCATGACTAAAGTCGCGTTCATAGGTCTCGGAGTCATGGGGTATCCCATGGCGGGTCATCTCCAGAGCAAGGGCCACCAGGTGACCGTTTATAACCGCACCGGCGCCAAGGCGGAAAAATGGGTCGCTGAATATGGCGGGCGCCTGGCCGATACGCCGCGCGCCGCGGCCGAGGGCGTGGATATCGCTTTTACCATGGTCGGCAACGACGACGATGTGCGCGCGGTCGTCCTGGGGGATGAAGGCGCTTTCGCCGGTTTGGCCCAAGGCAAGATCCTGGTCGATCACACGACCGCTTCCGCCGATGTCGCGCGCGAAATTCACGCCGCCGGCAAGGATAAGGGAATCGCGACCATCGATGGCCCGGTGTCGGGCGGCGAGGCGGGGGCCGTGAACGGCGTCTTGACGGTCATGTGCGGCGGCGACCAGGCGCCCTTCGATCGGGTCAAGCCGGTCATCGATAGTTACGCCCGCGCCTGCACCCTGCTGGGCGGGGCGGGGGCCGGGCAATTGACCAAGATGGTCAATCAGATTTGCATTGCCGGGCTGGTTCAGGGCCTGTCCGAGGCGATGAACTTTGGCGCCCGCGCCGGTCTGGACATGGCGACCGTGATCGAGGTGATCTCCAAGGGCGCGGCCGGGTCCTGGCAGATGGAAAACCGCGCGCCGACCATGTGCGAGGGCAAGTACGATTTCGGCTTCGCCGTCGATTGGATGCGTAAGGACCTTGGAATCTGCCTGGCCGAGGCCAATCGCAACGGCGCACGCCTGCCGGTGGCGGCCCTGGTCGATCAGTTCTATGCCCAGGTCCAGGCCCGTGGCGGCAAGCGCTGGGACACCTCCAGCCTGATGCACTTGTTAGTAAACGATTGATCTATATTCGTTATCTGGCCTCACGGATCGAAAATATTTGGCCCTAACCGGCATCGCTATCGGGGCTGTAGTCTCTTGGGTGGGGAAAAGGGATTTAATGTCCGCTTGCCCGCGATGAACGCGGGGAGCACCAAAAGGACAGCGTATATTTTCGCGTAAATAAATCTCCTTGGGAGAAATTCGTGCATCGCGCCTTGCGTTCCACGCAGGGCGCCTTGCGGCAATGACTCATATTCGATCAGGGAGGATTTAATGAAGAAGGCACGTAATGTTCTAGGCTACCTGCTGGTAGCGGCGGCGGCGATAGGAGTGGCATCGTCGAATGGCCATGCCCAGTCCAAGTCCTGGACCTTCACCGAGAACAACAACAACGTAATCAAGGCGCAGCGCGATGGCGGCGTGACGGCGAGTTCGGGCAACGTCAAGATCGACTTTTTCGGCCACATGGCCTTTCGCGTCGTATCGCCGCGCGGGACCTCGATCATGATAGATCCCTGGCGCAACGATCCGTCTGGATATTGGGGCGTCTGGTTCCCGAATGAATTTCCCGAGGTGCCGGTCGACATGGTGCTGTCAACCCACGCGCACTTCGATCACGACGCCGTCTACCGGCCCCACGGCAGCATGGTACTGGAGCGCATGGCCGGCGACTTCGCCCTGGGCGATGTGAAGGTCACCGGCTTGGCGGACAAGCATATGTGCTTTTCCAAGGGGTGGTATAAGTGGACCGACGCGGCGGCGGAATTCGGCCAAGATTTCTGTCCGCCCAACAACTTCATGCACATGGATAATTACATCCAGGTCGTGGAGGCGGGCGGCCTCAAGATCGCTCATTGGGGCGATAACCGTCCCATCCCAGCCGATCATGTCATGGACAAGCTGAAGGGTGTGGACGTTCTAATCCTCACCATCGACGGCTCCCAGCATATCCTGAGCTACGACGACATCGCCGCGGCGATCGCCAACATCAATCCGAAGATTGTCATTCCCGGACACTACTACACCAAGGGCGCGTCCAGCGTTCTGACCACCTTGAGCGATGCCGAGGATTGGGTGGCAAGCCAATCCAACGTCGTAAGGCTAGAAAGCTCGCGCCTGACGTTGAAGGCGGAGGATGTCAAGAAGATGACCGGAACCACGGTGTATTATTTCGGGGCGAACTTCACCACGGAATAAACGAGCACATACGACGAGCACAAACGACGAGGGCCGGCTAAGCAGCCGGCCCTCTAGTTTGTTGTGCGCGGTCTCGTCAGCCCGCCGCTTCGACCGCCCGCTTGGCCATGACACCGACCAGATGAGCGCGGTATTCGGCGGAGGCATGGATATCGGCGTTGAGATCGCCGGACGGAACGCTTATCCCGGCCAGGGCCTCGGCGCTGAAATTTCCGTCAAGGGCGGATTCCATGGCCGCGACCCGGAACACGCCGCCCTGTCCGGCACCGGTGACCGCCACGCGGACCCCCGCCGGGCCCTTGGAGGCCAAGACCCCAACCACGGCATAGCGCGAGGCGGGGTTCGGGAATTTGGCATAGCTCGCCTTTTCCGGCACCGGGAAGGACACCGACACGACAATCTCATCGTCGGCGAGGGCGGTTTCGAACATACCGGTGAAGAAGTCGTCGGCGGCGATGTCGCGTTTATTGGTCTTCACGCTCGCCCCTAACCCCAACAGAGCCGCCGGGTAGTCCGCCGCCGGGTCGTTATTGGCGATGGAGCCGCCAAGCGTGCCCCGGTTGCGAACCTGCGGATCGCCGATCCCATCCGCCAAGGCGGCGAGGGCCGGGATCTTGGATTTGACCGCGGCATTGCTCGCGACCTCGGCATGGGTCGTGCCGGCGCCAATGACGATGGCGCCGCCTTGATCCGAGATTCCTTTTAGATCCGAAATCGCACCTAGATCCACAACATCGCTGGGGCTGGCCAAGCGCATTTTCAAGGTCGGTAAAAGGGTCTGGCCGCCGCCCATCAGTTTGCCGTCCGAGGCACTGGTCAGCGCGCTAAGCGCTTCGTCGATGGACTTCGGCCGGTGATAATTAAAATCGTACATATCTGGCTTCTCCTTACTCGGCGGCCTGGGCGCGCGATTGCAGGGCGCGCCAGACTTTCTCCGGCGTCGCCGGCATGTCGATGTCGGTACCGATGGCGTCAACCACGGCGTTCAGCATGGCCACGGGCGAACCGATCGCACCGGCCTCGCCGCACCCTTTCACGCCCAGGGGATTATGCGGGCAGGGCTGGTTGGTTTCCTCGGTCGTGAACATGGGGAAATTGTCGGCCCGCGGCATGCAGTAATCCATCAGAGAGCCGGTGATTAGTTGCCCGTTCTCGTCATAGACGCACTGTTCATAGAGAGCCTGACCTATGCCCTGGGCAAAGCCGCCATGAAGTTGACCATGCACGATCATGGGGTTCATGACCGTCCCGACATCGTCGATACCGATCATATTCATAATGGTCACATGTCCGGTGTCGGGATCGACTTCCACCTCGGCGAAATAGGCGCCCGAGGGGAAGGTGAAGTTGGCCGGATCGAAAAACGCCGTCTCGTCGAGGCCGGGTTCCACCTCATCCAGGGGATAGTTGTGCGGCACGTAGGCGGCGAAGGCGACCTCCGCCAGGGTCTTGGTCCTGTCGGTTCCCGCCACGGTGTAGGTGCCGTCCGCGTACTCTAGATCCTCGGCCGAGGCTTCGAGCAAGTGCGCCGCGACCTTGCGGCCTTTTTCGATGATCTTCTGCGCCGCCTTGTAAATGGCGCCGCCACCGACCGGCCCGGATCGCGAGCCGTAGGTGCCCATGCCGAAGGGCACGACGGCGGTGTCGCCGTGAACCACCTCGACGCTATCGAAGGGCACCCCAAGTTGATCGGAGACGATCTGAGCATAGACCGTCTCATGACCCTGACCATGGGAATGGCTGCCGGTGAAGACGGTCACGCTGCCGGTCGGGTTGAACTTGATATTGGCCGATTCCCACTGGCCGACACCGCCGCCAAGGGCGCCGACGACCGCCGAAGGGGCCAAACCGCAGGCTTCGATCCAACACGACAGGCCGAGGCCTCTCAGCTTACCGCGCGCGGCGGATTCTTGCCTGCGGGCGGCGAAGCCGTCGTAGTCGATGACCTCCTTGGCGCGGTCGAGCAGAAGATTGAAATCGCCGGAATCGTACTGCACCAGGCAAGGCGATTGATAAGGAAACTGATCCTTGGGGATGAAATTTTTCCGCCGCAGATCGGTCGCGTCCATGCCCAATTCACGGGCTGTTTTATCGACCAAACGCTCGACCACGAAGGTCGCTTCCGGCCGCCCGGCGCCCCGGTAGGCATCGACCGGCGCGGTGTTGGTGAACACGGTCTTGACCTCGCCATAGACCGCCGGCGTCTTGTATTGCCCGGCCAGCAAGCAGCCGTAGAGGTAACTGGGGGTCGCGGTCGAAAAGATCTGGTTGTGCGCGCCCACGTTGGCCAGGGTCGAAACCCTAAGCCCCAAGAAAGTACCGTCCTTATCGACGGCGAGTTCAGCGTGGGTATCGTGATCGCGTCCGTGGGCATCGGTCAGGAACGCGGCCGAGCGATCGGCCACCCACTTGACCGGGCGGTCCAGCTTTTTAGCCGCCCACAAGGTGACGATTTCGTCGCGATAGACGTAAATCTTGGATCCGAAACCACCGCCGACATCCGGGGCAACGACGCGCAGCTTGTTTTCCGGCCCCAGGCCCATGAAAGCGGCCAAGACCAGCCTGGCGACATGGGGATTTTGGCTGGTGGTATACAGCGTCATCGTCTCCGTGCCGCTGTCGTAGTCGCCGATCGCCGCGCGGGTTTCCATCGCATTTGGGATCAGGCGGTTGTTGAGGATATCGATCTTGGTAACGTGGTGTGCGTTCGCGAAGGCCGCGTCGGTGGCGGCCTTGTCGCCGATCTCCCAATCGAAGCAAAGATTTCCAGGTACGTCGTCATGAAGCTGCGGCGCGGAACTGGACAGAGAGTCCTTCATTTTGGTGACGGCTTGCTGAACGTCGTAATCGACCTCGATCAATTCGGCCGCGTCCTTGGCCTGGGTCAGCGTTTCCGCGACGACTACCGCGACCTGTTCCCCGGCGAAATTAATACGATCGGAGGCTAGGGCGCTGACGGCCGGTGATTTGTGCGGCTCGCCATTTTTCTGGGTGACCACCCAGCCGCAGATCGGTCCGCCAACGCCGTCGGCGGCAAGGTCGGCCGCGGTGAATACGCCGACCACGCCGGGCGCCTGCTTGGCCGCGCTGGTATCGATGCCGTTGATCTTGGCCCGAGCGTGCGGTGAAAGCAGAAAATATGCATAGGCTTGGCCATGCCGGTTGATATCGTCCGTATAGCGACCCTTGCCGGTTAAAAAGCGGTTGTCTTCCTTGCGGCGAACACTGGCGCCAATTCCTGATTCCGCCATTGTTCTATCCCTTCATCTCTTGCGATGCGGCCTGGATGGCCTTGACGATGTTCTGATAGCCGGTGCAGCGGCAGATGTTACCTTCCAGCCATTCACGGACTTCGGTCTCGCTGGGGTCTTGATTTTGCTGCAAGAGGTCGGCCGCGCTCATCACCATGCCCGGTGTGCAGAATCCGCACTGAAGGCCGTGATGTTCCTTGAAGGCGGCCTGTATCGGGTGCAGGTCGCCGTTCGTGGCCATGCCCTCGATGGTAGAAACCTCGGCACCTTCCGCCTGGAGAGCCAGAGTCGTGCAGGATTTGACGGACTTGCCGTTGACGTGGACAACGCAGGCCCCGCACTGGCTGGTGTCGCAGCCGACGTGAGTTCCCGTCAGGTTTAGGTTTTGACGCAGGAATTCGACCAACAGGGTGCGTCCTTCGACTTCACCCGTGACGGCCTTGCCGTTTACGGTCATGGAAACGCTAGGCATGGAATATGTCTCCCTTGCAACGGTTCGGATCAAGCCGAACCCGACTTCTTTTCATGTGGGCAACGCCGAGGCTTTTTTGCCTTGGCGACGATGCCCACGGTCACTTGGCATTAAGTTTGTTGCCGCGCCAGGGCAAGGTCAAGTAATTCAAGCGCAAGATGGTGGGTAAGGGCTATGGAGCAGCCCCATCAAAACGCGAATATCAGCAATAAAACCCCAACGACCGCGATCAGGCCCACGATCCAGACCAGCGGGCTAAGTCCTTGAGCCTCTGGTGGCGCCGCGACAGCCTCCGGCGCTGTCTCCATATCTTCAGGGGTGCCAACGACCTCGGAGAATCTGCCGAAGAAATCCTCCGCCATTTTTTTTGCCGTGCTATCGACCAAGCGCGACCCAATTTGCGCGAGTTTCCCGCCGACCTTCGCATTGACCTCGTATCGCAGGATCGTCGCCGCGCCGTCCTCTTCAAGGGTAACCTTGGCCCCGCCCTTGGCGAAGCCGGCCGCGCCGCCCTTGCCTTCGCCGGCGATGGTATAGCCGTTTGGCGGGTCAAGATCCGACAGCTCCACCGCACCGGCGAACTTGGCCGAAACCGGGCCGATCTTCAGTTTCACCTTGGCCGTGAGCGAGGTATCGGAGATTTTTTCGATCTCTTCGCAACCGGGAATCGATTGCTTCAGGATTTCAGGATCGTTGAGGGCTTCCCACACGGCTTGACGGGAGGCCCTGATACGGTGCTGGCCGGACATTTCCATGATACGAAGCTTTCTGGTCCTTCGGGCAGGAGGAGGAGCGGCTCAGCCGCCCAGGAACAGGCGCCCGACTTGAGGATCCTTGAGCAGGTCGTCGCCGGTCCCCGCCATGGCGACCTGGCCGGAGACGAGCACATAGCCGATATCGGCGAACTCCAGGCCTTTTTTAGCGTTTTGCTCGACCATGACGATGGTCTTGCCCTCGGTTATCTGAAGATCCCGTAAGATTTCGAACACCATATCTATGAAGCGCGGTTCCAATCCGATCGAGGGTTCGTCGACAAGCAGGATTTCAGGCTCCATGACCAGGGCGCGGCTGATCTCGAGCAAACGCCTTTCGCCGCCGGAAAGGACCCGTGCCGGCTTGCCGCGCCGTTCCGCCAGGCGGGAATACTTCTGGAACACGCGCTCGGCGGCTTCCTTGGCCTTGTCCGTGTTGGATTGCAGGAAGCCTCCCATCCACAGGTTTTCCTCGACCGTCATATCGGGAAAAACAGAATTGTCCTGCAAGATATAGGCGATGCCGGACCGGCGCAGCTTATCCTTGGGCGATAGACGGGTGACATCCTCGCCACCGACCGAGATCTTGCCACCGAATATATTGGTGAAGCCGAAGATCGAATGCAGAATTGTGGACTTACCGGCGCCGTTCGGGCCAATCAGGCACAGCGATTCGCGCTTGGCGACCTGGAGATCGAGGTTATGCAAGATCTCCATTTGGCCATAACCGGCGCGCAAGGACTCGATAGACAGAAATGCTTCGTTGCGAGCCAGTTTAGCAATCTCTTCGCGGGTCGGGCCCGCCTCCGCGATTTGTTCCGCTTCGCGCACGACATCTTCGACCGAAATGACGGTATCCACGGCACCCATGTGGTAGCCCCGGGCGCTCTTGGTGGGATCGGTTCCTTTCCCAGGCTCGCGGGCCATGGTCAGTGCGCTCCCAAGTAGGCGTCGATGACACGCTTGTCGTTTTGTATATCGCCCGGATTTCCATGCGCCAGCATCTCACCATGGGCGAGACAATATATATTGTCCGCCAGGTTCATGATCACCCTCATGTTGTGTTCGATTACAAAGAGCGTGATGCCGAATTCCTCGTTGGCGCGGCGCAAGCGGTCGATCAATCCATTGATCAGGGTCGGGTTGATGCCGGCCGTCGGTTCGTCGAGCAGGAGGATCTTGGGCTCGTTGATCAAAGCCATGGCGAATTCGAGCAGCTTCTGCTGACCGAAGGACAGGCTGCCGGCCGGCAGATAGCGTTTTTGGTAGAGGCCAACGAATTCCAGTATCGCTTCGGCGCGCTCTAGCATCTCTGCGGAAAACTTGACGAACATACGCGACAAAGGCATGCGCCGCTGGGGCACTGAAATCATCATGTTGTCCATGCAGTTCATCTTGCCGTAGATGCGCGTCTGCTGAAACGTGCGCAGCAGTCCGAGGCGGGCGATCTGCGGCACCCGTAGTTTGGAAATTTCCTTACCCTCGAAGGTAATCGATCCTTCGTCGATGGGGTGGAACCCGACAATCGAATTGAACAGCGTGGTCTTGCCCGAACCGTTGGGACCGATCAGTCCGGTGATGCGGCCGCTGGGCACGCTCAAGCTAATCTGGTTATTGGCGACAACGCCGCCAAAACGCTTCGAGACGCCCGAAACCTCGATCATACTTGTCATTGGGCTGCCTCGCGCGCGGTCTCCTGTTCGGCGCTCATCTTTTCATCGACCACGATGCCAAACCATTCCGGCCACTTATCCTGCGCCCAGCCGAGAATTCCCTGCTGAAAAAAGACCACGTTGACGATGATGAGCGTGCCCAGCGCGACCCACTGCCAGCCCAGCAGGTAGATCCAGGTGACTTCCTTGAACAGATGGAACAGCGTGGCGCCGAGAACCGGGCCCCACAGGGTTCCCTTACCGCCCAGGAGGGACATGACGACCATGAAGATACCCAGCGTGATGGTCGGAAACGCGACCTCCAAGGGTTCTATGAAACCGATCATGTTGCCAAAGATCGCGCCGGAAATGCCAAGGAAGAAGGCGGCGATGCCCCAGGCGACGACCTTGTAGCGTGTCGTATGTATGCCCATGGCCTCGGCTTTTTCTTCATCGTCGCGGATCGCGTTGATGGTGGTCTTGAAGCGCCCGGAATAAACCCATTTCAGGAACATGAAGGTCGCGATCGCCGAGATAAAGCAGAGAAAATAGAAAAACAGGGCGCGCGGTTGTACGTCCCCTGGATACACCGGCATGGAGATACCGCTGCCGCCGCCTACGTAATCCCAGCCGCCAACCAGCTCTCCCGCCGCCAGGGCGACGCCCAGGGTGCCGATGGCGAAGTAGGGGCCCCGCAGCCCGAACACCATGGAACCGAAGATCGCCGCGAAAATCGCACAGCCAAGGCCGGCCATGATGACGCCGAGCGCGAATCCCGTGAAATACTGTGCCGTGGTAAAGTCGATTTTTATCGCGCCGAAGGCAGCGGTGTATTCAGCGACGTCGTAGACGATAGCGATCTGCACCACAGCCGAGATGTACATACCGGCGCCGAAAAAAAGAATATTGCCGAGCGAATTATATCCCATCTGACCGCCCATGATATCCCAGGTCAGGGCGAAAAGGATCATGATCCAGAGCATGGCGATCTGGAAAGTATAGGCGGGAAACAAGAAGGGCGCGGCGACACCGAAAACCAGGATAGCCAACTGCCCAAGGATGCTGAACGTGCTTCTGCGCTTTTTCCCAATCGCGGTCATGAGACGACCCTGCGTTGCCGGCGCATTTGAAGCTGACGGATGATCAAGACGAGTACGAGCAGGCCGACCACGGTCGCCTGTTGAAATTCCGCACCCAGCACGAAGCCGGAGAATTGCTCGGCCGCGCCCAGGCCCAGGCCGGCGACAATAACGCCGGGCAAATTACCTAGCCCGGCCGCCGTCACGATGACGAAGGAACGGATGGAGTAACTGGTGCCGAAGAAGGGTTGGATGACCCAGATCATGGAAATCAGCACACCCGCCGCGCCGCAGATCGCCGCGTTCATGGCGAAGGTAAAGGCATAGACCCGGTCGGTGTTGATACCCATGATTTTCGCCGCGCGTGCGTTCTGCGCCGTGGCGCGGATCGCCTGACCCATGCGCGAGGTCTTCATGAAGAAAACTATCATGGCCGCCAGCACGCCGGCCAGTACGAGCGCGACTAATTTGATTTCAGCCAAGGTCACCTGACCGCCAAAAAGAAACAAAATATCGAAACCGGACTCGGCAATTTGCACGTCCGGTCCGAAAATCAAATTGAGAAGTTGTTGGATCACCAAGGCGAGCCCAAAGGTCGCCAACAAAGACGTAAAGAGATCGCGCTCGATCACGTGGGAGATAATCAGCCGATAAATAAGCCAGCCGAATCCAAACATCAGAACCATAGCGACCGGCAGCGCCAGAATTGGATGGATACCCAAGGTCGTGAAAACATAGGCGATATAACCGCCCATGATAACCAGGTCGCCTTGGGCCAGATTCTTGACGTTGGTAACACCCCACACCAGGGCCAAGCCATAGGCCGCGAGTGCGAAGATAGCGCCGATCAAAACCCCATCCAGCAGAAGCTGAACATTAAGAAGCGGCGCTATGATGAGTAGAGAAATATTATCCCACATACATCAACCCGAAAGATATTGAGTTAGGGGCGCCGAGGTAAAATATGAATCCGCCGCCTCCGCCGGTTGGGCGAAGGCGGCGCACTCAATCCTGAGCTTACGCTAAGTGCGGTTTAGTAATTCGGGTTGCGCGGAAACACAACTTCCTTGGACGCCCATTCCGCCGGCGCGACCACATTGTAGCTCCCGCCTTGAATTTGGCGCAGCACCATCGGCTTGGCGGTGTTGTTACCGGCCGCCGAGAATTTGATGTTGCCGTAGAAGGTTTGCATTTCGGTTGCCGAGAGAGCATCGCGAACCTTCAAGGTGTCAAAGGAGTTGGCCCGCTCCAAGGCGTCCTTCCAAACCAGGACCGCCGCCGAGGCTTGAGCAGCCTGATACGGCACCGACTTATAACCCGCGAACGTCGCCTTGAAGAGCTTGTCGTATTCCCCGGCGGTGCCAAAGGCTTCGCCCTTGTAGCTCAGGCTCTCGGCCCATTGGGTCGGGCACAGAAGACCTTCTGAAGCGCCTTCGAACTTGGCCGTCACCTGCGCCGCCTCGCAGTGAGTCATGGCGACGATGGGGGTTTGGATCCGCAATTCCTGGAGTTGGCGCGCGGCTGTCGCGGCCCCCTTGGAATGACCCGATACCACCAACAGGTCGGGCTTAAGCGCCTTCACCTTGGTCAGGGTCGCCGACATATCGCTCAAATCGCGCGGCAACTTGTCGTCGATGACGATTTTCATGCCCAGCTTCTTGGCATCGTCCATCACACCGGCGCGAACGTCTTGAGAGAAGGGGTCGTTCTCGAAAGCCATGGCGATCCGTACGTCCGAGGCCTTTCTGCCGTTCTTCTCCGCGATCTGTGCCGCGAGGCTGAGCGAACTCGCCAGGTACTGCTCGGAAGTCGAGAGCACGGCGAAGAGATACTTATAGCCTTGCGTGAACAGCGAGCGCGAGGCGCCTTCGGCCTCGACCATGGGGATTTTGTACTTTTCGGTGACCGGCGCGATCGCCTTGGTCAGTCCGGAAGAATACGGCCCAAGCATGAATTTGACGCCGTCTTGCTGAATCAGGCGCTCTGCCAACTGGGCACCGCGCGCCGGAGTCGACTCGTCGTCGTAGTACACGACCTTGAGCTTGTAGGACTTACCGCCGACCACGACGCCGCCGGTTTCGTTAATTCGCTTAACCGCCAGCTCATAACCATTCTGGGCATGAATGCCGTTGGTCGAGTACTTGCCCGTCAGCGAGATAGCGGATCCTAGAATGATCGTATCGCCTTCGACCTTCGCCGCGGCGGTGCCTGCCAGGCCAAGGCCGAGCGAAACCGCCATCGCGGTGGCCGCATAGATTGGTTTCATATGGAACATATCGATAAACCTCCCAGTTCAGGTCATCAGTTATTGTGCTCGCCAGGTTCGTTTCGTGCCCGGCATTTGGCTCGACCGCGATCATATAGCGGTTCCTCCGGGGCGCAAGCTCTGGCGGCTCTGAAACCGAGCTAATTCCCCCATAATCGAAGTCTTTTTCGGGTTGTTACTGAACGTTTTCGCCATTCTCTGATATGCTGCACCGCAACATCGTGGTTTTATGACTTCTGCTGTTTAGGACCTGACGATTACGAGACATAACTCTCATTAATTTGCTGTGCCCATGGAAATTCTTATCCAGTTCCTGGTCGTCCTCTTGGCCGCGCGTGGATTTGGCGAAGTTGCCGCGCGGTTGGGCCAATCGCCCTCGGCGGGCGAACTGCTCTCCGGCGTGGCCTTGGCGGCCTTGGCCGGGTGGCTGGGGACCCAAACCCCGATCCTGGGAGAGCTTAACGCTAGGTCACCGACTCATTAAATCGAATCCATATTCGCAGTGAAGCAAGTTTAACGGAAGCGAGATAGTTGTCGTCTCGTTTGTCGTAGCGTGTGGCGACGGCGCGGAAATGTTTGAGTTTATTGAAGAACCTCTCGACGG
>JAJFGJ010000036.1 GCA_021776175.1 Kiloniellaceae bacterium | reverse complement strand
ATCGATGTTTCGAACGAAACGGTAAGACGCTGGTTTCTGAAGTTCGGCCTGCTGATCGCGAGCAATCTTCGTCGCGGCCGTCCGCGCGCCAGTGCCCGCTGGCACCTCGACGAGATGGTCATCAAGATCCGAGGCCGCAAGCACTGGCTGTGGCGGGCGGTCGACGACGAAGGTGAAGTTCTCGACTTCCTGGTTCAGCCACGACGTTGCGCTAAATCGGCGAGACGATTGCTCCGGAAGTTGCTGAAGAAGCAGGGATTTTCGCCAAAGCGCATCACCACCGACAAACTCAGATCCTACGCTGTCGCCATTCGCAAAGAGCGGCTGTCCGCTGCCCATGATCAGGGATTGCTGGCGAACAATCTGGCGGAGAATTCCCACCAGCCAGTGCGACGGCGCGAACGAAAACAACAGCGGTTCAAATCACCGGGATCGGCCCAACGGTTCCTGTCAATCCACGCCGCCGTCCAGAACGCTTTCTACGTTCAACGCCACCTTCTATCCCGACGTATATTCAAGGCGTTTCGAGCCGAGACGTTCGCTGTCTGGAATCAAAGTTGGCTTGCCGTCTGATGCGGATCACGATCGAATTCTGGCGAGCGCGCCAGTTAACGTGTCAATGCCATTGAAACTCATGCGAAAGCTTCTCAGGAGCCAAGGCATTAGGCCAATCAGGATTGTGACGGATAAGCTGAAGTCGTATGGTGCTGCATTTCGTAATCGGCGTCTCAACCACCTCCACGATACAGGGCATCGTTTAAACAATCGGGCTGAAAGTTCTCACGTACCGATACGACGACGAGAACGAAAGATGCAGCGTTTCAAATCTCAACGTTCAGCCCAACGATTCCTCTCCACATACGGTCCATTTTACAATCTGTTCAACGTCCAACGCCACCTCATCCCCCGTCGCACGCTCCGAATATTCAGCAATCGGGCGATGGCGGAATGGCAAATCGTGACAACGGAAGTGTAAACCGTTCTGGTTCTGAGTTTCGGCTACCTAGCTTAAGTTAAGTTGACAAGCCCGTTATTCCTTCTCAATTTCGTAACGCTTCATTTTTTCCCACAGGCTCTTGCGAGAAATTCCCAGGTCACCGGCTGCCTGGCCGATGGTCCAGCCGCTCTGGGTCAGGGCCTGAAGGATTGCCTGGCGTTCCGCACTTTCAACGGATTCTTTTAGGGTATGAGGGGAGGTAAGCTCATCCTGATCTTCATCCAAGGGCATCAGGTCATGAGCCATGATGCGCGGCCCATCGCTCAAGGCCATCGCCCGTTCAAGAATGTTTCGAAGCTCCCGCACATTGCCGGGGAAAGGCATCGACAGAAGTTTGGCTTCTGCTTCCGCGGAAATTCTTTTCGGCGGAATGCCCATCTCGGCGGCATGACGCTCGACGAACATGCGGGCTAGGAAAAGAATATCTTCGCGCCGGTCCCTCAAGGGAGGGATATGAACGTGGATGACGTTAAGCCGCCAATACAAGTCAGAGCGGAATCGGCCATCCCTGACGGCCTCGTCCAGTTCCACCTGGGTCGCAGCAATGATACGGACATCGAGCGGGATTGGTTCCTTGCCGCCAACCCGGTCAACGACTTGTTCCTGTAAAACCCGTAGGAGTTTGACTTGGGTTTCAGGCGGGATCTCAGCAATCTCGTCCAGGAATATCGAGCCCGTATTGGCCTGCTCGAAACGGCCTATATGGCGCTGGGTTGCGCCGGTGAAAGCGCCCTTTTCGTGGCCGAACAGTTCGCTCTCGATAAGACTTTGCGGTAGCGCGGCGCAGTTAACGCGGACAAAGGGTTCATTGCCCCGGCGGCTGTTGTGATGCAGTAGGGAAGCCACCACTTCCTTGCCGGCGCCGGATTCCCCTGTAATTAAAACGGAGCTGTCAACAGCCGTCAAACGGGCGACTAGGCGCTCAATACGGCGCATCGACATGCTTTTGCCAAGCACGCCGCTGCCGGGACGGAACGTCTCACCATCCAGGCCGAGGGAATCGGCAGACAGGTGCTGGTCCTGAATGCGCGACAGGTGGCGTTGAATCTTCTCGATAAATTCCCGCAGGTCAAAGGGCTTGGTTAGATAATCAAGAGCGCCGGCTTTAACCAGGGCCACGGCGTCGGCAATGTCCCCGAAAGCCGTCATCAGGATCACCGGTACGCCCGGATAGTGTTGCGAGAGATCATAGAACAAGTCCGCCCCGGAACCGTCGGGCAGGCGGATGTCGGTGATAACTATATCAACGTCGCCTTTTTGAAGTTGGTTGTGGGCCCCGGCGACATCGCAGGCGACCCTGACGGGAATGCCTTCAAGCCGCAACCTATCTTCCAGGGACAAGCGCATGATCTCGTCGTCTTCGACAACAAGGACACAGAGGTCGGATACATCGGACCCCTGAACGCGGAAGGAATCTTGGACCTTTGACATGACGACTATGTGCTCACATTCATCATTGGCAGGCTAACCTGGAACTGCGTTCCGCCACCGACCTCGCTCTCGACCTCAATAACCCCCCGCATGCTTTCGACTAGACGGTAAACGATCCATAGCCCAAGCCCGGTGCCGTTTTGCTTGGTTGTGAAAAAAGGATCGAAAAGATGATTTCTGAATTCTGGCGGGATGCCAGGGCCGTTGTCGCTCACTTCAAGGATAACGAAATTACCATCCCGGAAAGTTCTGAAAGTCACCGTCCCCTTATCGTGGAGGGCCTGAACGGAATTCTTAAGAAGATTAAGAACTATTTGCTGGACCCGGCGCTTGTTGATCAGAACATCGTCACCCAGATGATTCTCCCATATAAAGTCGATTCTCCGCCCGTTGATCTCAGATTCAACTATATCGCGAAGGTCATCAAGGGATGAGGAATTGTCCGTGCCGTGCGCTTCCTCAATACGAAGTTCGATCAGCAAGCTTTCGACAATACTTTTGATGCGGTTCAACCCCTTGTCCAGGAGGGGGAGATACCGTTCCACAAGTTCAGGATCGTCGGGATGTTCTTTTAAGGTGTCGATGCAATTCATTAAACCCGCCAGGGGATTATTAACTTCGTGGGCGACGCCGGCACTGATGCGTCCAAGGGCGACTAATTTTTCACTGACGGCAATCTGTTCTTCCAAAGATTTCTTTTCGGCCATCTCCTTGGCCATTTTGTTAAAGGCAGAGGCCAGGATACCCAATTCATCGTCATTTCTGACAGTAATGGGCTTGATATCCGAGAGTTCCCCTCGGCCAAGGGCTTCAATTCCTTGGGTCATGGCGGTCAGTGGCTTGGTTATTCTTCTGGAAATGGCGGCGCCCAACAAACTGCCAAGGACCACTAGGGCAAGTGTGAGGCCTAGAATGATCATTGCCGAGCGCTGGGCCTTGAGGATCAGTTCCCGATAGGACAGGCGGACGCGGACAAACCCAAGTAATTTTTCATCGGATAAAATGGGAACGATACCCTCAAGGAAACCATTAGTTCCAAACCCGCCGTTGAGAGTGCCGGGCGTGCGGAATTTCTTGGCAGAGTCCAAAAGCCTTTCTTCTGTTTTGTCATTAAGCGCAAGGGGCATGCCCAAGGGATTTTCGTTCGGCTGCAAATGGGCCAGCACCACGCCTTGGGGATCGATTATCATCGCGGTGATAATTCCATTCTCGCGCCGTTCACCGGTTCCTTTTCGCGCCATTTTCTTCAGGCTTTTGAACAAGGACCAGTGATCATTGCGTAGGATATCGCCGGCGGCTGTGATGGAAACGGAATGAGCCAGCAGAAGGGACTTGCTTTCAAGTTCACGATGAAAGTGCTGCCAATCCAGGGTTACAATGACGGCGCCGGTCGTGAAGGCGACGCCCGCGACCACAGCTGTAATAGTGAGAGCGAATTTAACGGAAAGACTTGAAAGGTGCCTAAGGCAGAGTTTCATTCTTTACCTGCCGCCACCTCGTTTTTCTTCCGCTCCGCTGCGTTGGCCCAGGGCAGTGCCTTGCGGGTCATAGCAGCCATGTCGCGGATACCGTCGAACAGTTCGGGAGGTGACTCGCCGAAACCGTCCAATTTCAGGCCGGCCAGGAACTTTTTCCCCTCAAGGTCACGGGACATCCCTAGCAGGATATTCCTCATTTTTTGAACCAACTTGGGATCGGCGCCAATACGTGCGACCACCGGGGGAAATCCGAACGCCGGTGATTTCTTTATGACCCGTGTATTTTTGACGAGTGCCGGGCGTTTTTCTTTCAAGTACTCCCAGATATAGGAATCAACGGCTCCACCATTGGCGACCTGTTCAGCAACGGCTTCGATCGTTTCAGCGTGGCTGTAAGTGAAAAAGGTTTGGCGAAAATGTCTCTCTAGAGTTTTCCCTTGGCTAGCCAACAGAAACTGTGGAAACAGGTAACCGGAATTCGACTCCGGATCCGAGAAAGCGAAAACCTTGCCCTCCAGATCCTCAATCACCCGATCGGGGCTGTCCTTGTGAACGATGATAAAGGAATGATACAGCGGCCTGCCGGCGTAAACCGGGACGGATAGTAACTGGATAAATTCGGGATCGCGTTTCTTGATAAAGGGATAGCCACAGATCCAGGCGAAATCTATGCGGCCGCTATCCAACAAGTCCATCACTTCCCGGTAGGACTTCCGTCGGGCAAATTCAACACGATGCCCTATCTTATCGCTCAGATATTGGGACCACTGGTCCAAGAAACGCAGGTTATCCTGCACGACGACAGCGGTAAGTCCGAATTGTATGGGTTTGGTAACCTCGCCATTTTCAACATGGCCGGCGGAAGCAGAATCGGTAACGCCGAAAAGCGTCCCCAAGATGAGAGCAAAATACGTAACCCACTTGCGTAACATCGAGTAGCCTCCACCCTGCCGGATTAACCCATGTAGTATGCTGAGGGATTAGGTCTATCGGCCTCATTTTAGTGTTATCGAATCTCAAACACCTTCCATCGGCATTGTTTCCATCGATGTGGTTTTTTTTCAACTCCACTGTATCAATGGCTTTACCCGCATGCACATTTCAAGCCTTTATTTTTCAGTTTTGATATTCGGCCGTTAAGAACAGATCTATTTTCAAATTTCCGGCCGCGAGTTAATGAAAGTTATAATCATTCCACTCGTTACCGTCCTGTAACACCCAGAGTGTGAGTTGCTAATCTAAGTTACTGGTCGGACGCGATCTTTTCAGGCTGTTACCCGTTTTTATCCAATGTTACCAGCCGGTAACGTTTTCGAGGCCTGATTGAGCAGTCCCCCCTAGGTAGATAACCGAATCATCCATGGGTTCAGGTACTTGTCCCGCTTGGCATGGAACCTGCTTCCTCTCCTCATACAAGATTATGGGCGATGACGGCCATACCCGTTTTCGGGCGTGGCGTTTTGCTTAAAAAAAATTGCGGGGAGGCAGATCTTGAGGATCGCCTTTGTCTTCACATGGGGTACGGCAGCCGCTGGCTTCGCGGTCATTCTATTCGTCTTGGCCGGGGGCTGGTTTGCCCAGGAAGCCTACACATCGCAATCGGAGTTCTGCGGCGGCTCCTGCCACGCAATGGACGAGCAGTTCGCCGCCTGGAAAAAAAACAAGCACCACGCCAGCAACAGCAAAGACGGTAGCCAAGCGGAATGCATAGACTGCCATTTCCTGCCCGGTGAAAAACACGGCTTTAAGGCCAAGATGGAAGGCCTGCGCCATCTCGCGGCCTACCTCTACGACCCCAAGGCTCCCTTACCGATCCGCCCCGTCATCAAGGACGGGGCCTGTCTTCAGTCAGGCTGCCATTCGATTGAAAAAATCCAGGACACGGAAATCAAGTACACCGAGAAGGTCCGCTTCAAGCACAAGGTCCATTTCGGAGATAAGGCCCTCGCGGGACAGAAACTTACCTGTGACACATGCCACTTCAAGGTGACGGCAGAGAAGCATTTCGAGGTTCCGAAAGACATCTGTTTCCTCTGTCACCTGAAGCTGGAAAAACCCACCCTGGAAAAAGCCGTCATTGAACAAGTGACAGTTGGCGAAGAGGCGGTCGAGAAAATCAGTTTTACGCAAAGGCCTTCAATCAATTTCAACGAGGGCGCATCTAAGTGCGACATGTGTCACGTCATTCCGACCACTTCCCTGCAAGAACAACTCAGCGCGGAAGATTCCAAGGTCAAGGCGATCACCCATCAAACCATCAAGGAGGCCGGGGTCGCTTGCGAGGGGTGTCATTTCGAAGTCGTTAAGGGTCATGGCGAAATCAACACCGGTAACGTTGTCTCCAACGGATGCCTGACATGCCATAACCGCAGCAAGGATCTGCTGTCCAAGGCCGATGACGGCAAGCTGATGCATGATCAACATGTCGCCAAGCAGACCGCCGACTGTTTCGATTGTCACAGCGTCATCGAACACAAGAAACGCGACGACCATTTGGACTTCGTACGTAAGGATTGCACGCTCTGCCATCAGGACCAGCACAAGTATCAGAAGATGCTGCTTGCTGGCATCCCCGTGACCGAAGGTATCCGTGCCACGCCCCATTTGATGTTCAAGGTCAACACCAACTGCATGGGATGTCACCTTCAGAAGCAATTAAGCAGGGGACACGCGGTTCGCACCGGCGCCCCCGAAACCTGTGCCGCCTGCCATACCCCTGGACACAAGAAGATGCTGTCTGACTGGCGAAATCAGATTGGCAATGAAATCAAGGGCGCCGAAGAGCTTGAGCTTGAAGCGACGGAAGCGCTGGAGGCCGCTAAGAACAGCGGCATCGACGCCGAGAAGATTACGGTGGCCAAGGGAATGATCGTGGAGGGTCGGAAGTTCCTGGAGATCGTTCGCATAGGAAACGGTGTTCACAACAAGAAGTACGCCATCACCATTCTGGATGAGGCCTTCGTGAATTTCGAGGACACCATCGATCTGTTGGAAGGCGGTGGATAGGCAAGAAGGGGCTAGGGCTCCTTGTGAAGTTGAAAAATATTAAAAAACCAATGTTGGAAGGCACGACGCAAAGGAGAGAAATGCAATGAATATAATCGACAAACCAAAAATCGATCGCCGCAGCGTCTTAAAGGGCGCGGGCGCAACGGTAGCTGGGGCGGCGGCGCTCGCCACGGGAACTGAAACCGCCGAGGCGGCCGTTACCGCACCACGCTGGGCCATGGTCATGGATTTGAGGAAATGCATCGGTTGCAGGGCCTGTACCGTGGCCTGCAAATCCGAGAACGATGTCTCCTTGGGGCGGTTCAGAACCGTTATCCAGGAAAAAACAGTAGGCACCTTCCCGAATACCAAGAAGGGCTTCCTGCCAATCATGTGCAATCATTGCGAGGGCAACAAGGAGGACGGCGTTCCGCCTTGCGTCAAAGTGTGCCCGGAATACCCGGGTAAGCGCATGACTTTCAAGACGGCCGATGGCGGCAAGATCCGTTATCGTGGCGGCGCGACCTACAAGCGCCCCGACGGCTTGGTTTTGATCGATTCGGATCTGTGCATCGGTTGCGGCAAATGTATCGATGCCTGCCCCTATGGCGTCCGCTCGTTCAACCCCTTCGTACAGGCTGGAAAGAAGCCTGAAAAGCAAGCCGCCGACAAGTGCGACATGTGCAAGGAAAGGGTCGCCAACGGCATCGACCCGTCCTGCGTCAACACTTGCCAGGGCCGTGCCCGTATCTTTGGCGACCTCAACGATCCGAACAGTGAAGTCGCCAAGCTGGTCAAGGAACATGACCTTGCCAAGAACGTTCTGCTTCCCGAGGAGGGGACCGATCCGCATGTTTTCTATATCGATCCGGATAACATGCTGAAGGATCTCTACACGAAACGGGAAAAGGGCAAGTTGGACCACTACGTGGACCTAATTCCATAGGACCAGCAAAAAGGTAAGGAAGATGAAAATGGAAAAGTTAAATCGTCGAAATTTCATGACACTTGCTGGAGCCAGTGGAGCAGCGCTCGCTGCTGGCGCGGGGAGGTCTAAGAAGGCACTGGCCGGAACCGTTAAGTTTCAAAACGGCGGCCGCGATTTCTCGCCGGTAACCGGCAAGGAGCGCCAGGCCATACCGACGGCTTGCTGGCAGTGTGTGACCCGTGACGCGATGATGGGTTATGTCGAAGACGGCCGGCTTAAGAAACTCGAAGGCCACCCCAACTCCATCCGCACTCTCGGCAAGTTGTGCGCCAAGGGTCAGGCCGGGGTTAATCAAGTCTACTTCCCGGACCGGATCCTTTATCCGTTGCAACGAGTCGGCAAACGCGGCGAGCATAAATGGAAGCGGATCTCCTGGGACGATGCTCTCGACCTGGTTGCTTCCAAACTGAAACCGCTTCGCGATGCCGGTACCCCTGAATTGTTCATGTACCAATACGGCCGGCACAAGGCGTCGCAGGCTGCAACCATGTACGATTTCATGGCGGCCTACGGCACCAAGACCATCGGCAACCACACCTCGGTGTGTGAGGCCGGCAAATGGGTCGGCCAGGAAAGCCTATGGGGCGGTATGTACGACAATTGGGACTACGATAAGACTGACTTCGTGGTCAACTTCGGGTCCAACCAGTTCGAAACCCACACCAATCATATCCCAACATCGCAGCGCCTGATTCGGGCCATGGTCGATCGCGGCGTACCGCTTTACACCTTCGATGTCAGGCTTTCGAACACCGCTGCTAAGTCGACGGAGTGGATTCCGATCAACCCCGGCCATGACGGCTTGGTGATGCTGGCCATGATAAACGTCATCATGAACGAAGGCTTGTTCAGGAAAGACCACTTCAAGTTTATGCGAGTGACCCCGGATTATCATGCGACGACGGATCAGAAGATCGCCGCGGTCAAGGACCATGTGGCTAAGCTCACGCCCGAGTTCGCGGAAGAGAGAAGCGGTGTTCCGGCCTCCAGGATTAGGGAGATCGCCCGCGGATTCGCCAAGGCCAAATCGGCGTGCCTAGTGACCTATCGCGGTACCGTCATGCATTATCACGGCGCCGACCAGGAACGCGCCGCGATGCTGCTTGCCGCTATCACCAATAATCTGGACAGGCCCGGTGGGCGCGTCATGGGCGTCGGTGCCGGATGGAAAGCCCCGTCAACGCCAGCGGCGAAGGTTCACAAGGGACTGCACCTCAAGGATGGTTTCCCTGGTGAAGCGGCCTTTCCGACGCACCATGTTAGCCATCAGATTTTGCCGGTGATCAAGGACGGCCATGCCGGCCGGCCCAAGGTCTATTGGTGGAGCTGCAATAATCCTGTCTACATCAACGGCGATAACAAGGAACTGCAGTCGATCATGAAGGACGAGAGCATTATGCCGTTCTTGATTACATCGACGATCTCCTATGACGAATCCTCGCAGTTCGCAGACCTTATCCTGCCCGATGTCACCTATCTTGAACGTTGGGATTGGGAGGACATGGTGTCCGCTAACCAGATCGCCGAATTCTATATCCGGCAACCTCTGGTCAAACCCTTGGGCGAGGCCAGGTGCCAGGGCGACGTATGGCCCGAACTGGCGAAGCGAATCGGCTTCGAACTAGCCTGGAAGGACAAGAAAGACTTTGTCCGTCAATCCTGCGAGATGACGCCCGGCGTCAAGGAGGTAGGCGGCTTCGATTACATGGTCAAGGAAGGCGTCTGGCACGATCCGAACGACAAAGGTAACTACGGCTTCTATAAAAAGAAGGTCGATGTCAGTGGTGACGGCGTGATCATGGATGAGAAGACCGGCGTCTACTGGAACTGGAAGAAGGCCGGCGTCAAGAGCGAGGCCGATGCGAAAAAGGCCGGTTATCTGGGCACCAAGGGCGCCAAGAAAGCCTATGTCGCCCAGGATATTGATGGCACTGCGTATCTGGCTTATCCGCCGAATACGAAGTTCACCAAGTCCGGCCTGTTGGATTTTTATTCCGACAATTTCAAAGACAAGGGCCTGCCGCCGTTCCCGACCTATACCCCGACGCCCGAGCACGAGGCCATGACCAAGGACGAATTGATCATGACCACCTACAAGGTCGCTGTGCACTCACACTCCCGGACCACCCATTGCAAGTGGCTGTCCGAGATCAAGCACGACAACCCGGGCTGGATCAACGCCAAGACCGCCGCGGAACGCGGCATCAAGGATGGCGATCCAATTAAGGTGCATAACCAGTTGGGGGAAATTACGACCACCGCCTACGTCACCGAAGGCATCGTCCCCGGTGTTATCGCCATTTCTCACCACTTTGGCAGACAGCATTCGGGCATCTACGGATCGGGGAAAAGCGATCCGATCAATGGTGGCGCATCCAGCGATCCTGACGCCAAGAACATGACGTGGAAGAAACATGGCGTCCACCCGAACGCGATCATTCCAAACAGCTCCGACCCGATCAGCGGAACGCAGCGTTGGATGGATACGGTTGTAAGGGTCTCAAAGGCTTAAGCTACCTAAGGATAAGGAGAGAAAACGATGGCATCCTCCCGGGACGACATGGTCAACATGGCGATGGCGCGCGCCAACGTGTACGGCCTTTTGGCCGATGTCTTCCGGGAGGCGCCATCTGAGGCTCTCCTATCCAAACTCGAGGGGCCGGAATTCTCCGGCGCCTTGCATGCCCTCAACCTCTCCCTGGACGAAGTGTTCGCGAGTGCTCCCCGCACGCAACTTGTTGAGGACCTGAATCTTGAATACACAAGGCTATTCTTTGGGCCAGGTTCTTATCTTTCTCCCCATGAATCCATGCATGTGGAGACACGATTCTCAGAATCAAATGCCTTTTGGGGGGCGCAAACGGTCGCGGTGAAGAAGTTCATGGAAGCCGTGGGTTTAAAAACGGGCGATTCCTTCACCGGCATGCCCGATCATATCAGCGCCGAGTTTGAATTCATGCAACGGCTGCTATTGAAAGAGGTCGAGGCGTGGGCCAAAGAAGACCACGGACTGGGCACCAATATTTTAAAGATAGAAAAGAGGTTTTATGAAGAGCATCTATCGCGATGGGTGCCCACCTTCTGCGACAAGGTTATCGATGAAAGCGGTCATCCTTTTTGCAAGCAATTCTGTGAAGTAACGAAGGGCTTCATGGACTTCGAGAAGGAGACCCTGCAAGACCTGATCGGCGAAGTGGAAGAAGACGACAGGCTTTCCGCATAAACTCTTGGGCCACCCATCGGCCGCCCGCGCCTTCACGGCATATTACGAAATTTATACTGGCACCCAGGATGCCGCCGCCGGCCATCCACTTAACGTGTCCTGGTTGTTAGAGAACGCGGGCATTCATCTCAGCGGCGCGCTTTCGTGCTTATGTATCCTGTTGAGTTCTTCCATGAGGTTCGGCGCCCAGCGTTCGATGACGTGGCCGATGTGAGAATTGATCGACTTGGCGGCGGCGGCCGGGTCGCGGGATTGGATAACTTCGAGCAGGGCGCGGTGGTTGTCGCCAAATGACAATTCCGGCTCCATCTCTTCCGCGTTCAGATAGGTAAAACGGTGAATATGCAGGGCGCAGCGATTGAGGATCGGCTCGAGGGAGGGCAGGGCGGCTTGGTGGAACAAGGTCATATGAAATGCGCGGTCGAGTTCGCTGCAGCGATAGAAATCAAGATTGCGTACCGCTTCGTCCATGTCGTTTGTGATCGCGGCCAACTCGGCCAGGATGTCGCGGCCTATGGACATGGTGGATTGACGCGCACCTGTCGATTCGATCTGGATTCGGATCTCGACCATCTGGGCCGCTTCCTGAATCGAGGTCGTTGAGACGACCGTGCCGCGGTAACCCCGGCGCAGCACTAAACCGTCCTGCTCCAGACGCAGCAAAACCTCGCGGACCGTGCCTTGGCTGCAATTGAGCTGCTCGGCGATGCGTTGCTCGAGAAAGGTTTCGCCAGGTTGGGTGTGGCCCAGGAGGATCGAGCGCCGCACCGCATGATAGGCCGCATCGCCCTTCTTGACATTCTGGAGTGGATCGAAGCGCGGCTTATTGGCCACCTGGGATTTAGCGTGTCTTGACATGGCGGTTCAACACCATTCATTATTGATATCGATAATAATAACCAGATTAAACAGGGGCGCAATCTAGGACTCGCCCCTTCTGGAACGGGTCTAGGTCACAAAGGAAGGGTTGCTTGCATGGCCCAGGCTGAGCTTGGCGCCGAGGTGGCGAGATCAATAAGCGATAACGAATGCGCTGGAGGCTGCGGGAACTTAGCGCGAGAATCGGTCGGTAGCGGCCTGAAGCAGACTCAATTTCATGTTGCGCCACCTCCATGACACAGGCGGGGGTAGATGCCGTGGGGAGCGCGCCGGCGCCGATCCTTGAGGTCCGGGACCTGAAAGTTCACTTCCCGGTCACCAAGGGCGCGGTCTTGCGGCGAACCATTGGCCACGTGAAAGCGGTTGACGGTGTTTCGATCTCGATTGCCAAGGGCGAGGTCCTGGGCCTGGTCGGGGAATCGGGCTGCGGTAAAACCACGGTCGCCCGCGCGATCTTGAAACTGATCGAGCCGAGCGCCGGCCGGATTCTATTCGATAGCCAGGACCTATGGGCCATGGATAAGGCCAAGGAGAAAGGCTGGCGCCGGCGGGTTCAGGCCATTTTCCAGGACCCTTACTCTTCGCTCAATCCACGCATGTCGGTGCGCGATATTGTTGGTGAACCCTACATAATTCACGAATCTAGGCTGGACCGTGTGGACATAGACAAGCGTGTACGCCGGCTTCTGGAAATGTGCGGTCTGCCTGGGCGCATGGCCGAGCGCTACCCGCACGAGATGAGTGGCGGACAGCGTCAGCGGGTGGGGATCGCTCGGGCGCTCGCCTTGAATCCCGATTTAATTGTCTGCGATGAAGCGGTCTCTGCACTCGATGTCTCGATCCAGGCGCAGGTCATCAATCTGCTTCAGGATCTCAAGGACGAACTCGACTTGACCTACCTCTTCATCGGCCACGATCTTAGTGTCGTGAAACACTTGTGCGACCGGGTCGCGGTTATGTATCTGGGGAAGATCGTCGAGGCGGGCGATAGCAAGGTTCTGTTCGACGAACCGCTGCATCCCTATACCGTCGCCTTGCTGGAGGCGATTCCCATACCTGACCCCGATACCGAGGCGGCAAGACCGCATCGGGTGCTTGCCGGGGAGATTCCAAGCCCGCTCAATCCGCCGCGCGGGTGCGTCTTTCATACGCGTTGTCCCGCCGCGGTGCCGCAATGCCGCGTGGACGTGCCCCGGCTTGAAGAAGCCCGGCCTGAACATTGGGTGGCTTGCCCCGTGATGGCGCCGGGCCGCGCGGACCAACAAGAACCACGGCTGTCGGCGCCACCGCCAGCCCAAACTTCACTGGCCGGCACCTCTGCCGGCCTAATAGGGAGGTAGAAGACATGACAAGAAAAAAATCGGATTCCCATTTCGATATGCGTAAAACAGTCGATAGCGATCTCGCCAACGCCTATGACTTCGATTCGCGCGATCCCATGTTCGGGCTGCGGCACCACGATCTATCTGGCCCTCGGCTAAATCGGCGCACCGTGTTGCGCCTTTTGGCGGCGGCGGGCACGCTCTCGGCCTCGCACCTTGTCCCTGGCATGGGGATTCGCAGTGCGGCGGCGGCGAAAACGGGGGGTCATCTTCGCTGTGCCTGGGCCGGTACGGCCGAGATCGTCACCCTCGATCCAGCGCGTATGAACCAGGTGCTTCAGTTCCAGATCACGTCGAACATCCTAAGCGGTCTAACCCACATTGATGCCGATCTGGTCGCCCAAGGCGATCTCGCCAAGGATTGGAGCGTCTCGCCGGATGGTAAGGAATGGATTTTCAATCTGCGCGAGGGTGTCAAGTTTCATAACGGCGACGCCTTCACCGCTGACGATGTCTTGTTCACTTACCAGCGATCGAGCGACCCCAAGAAGTCGATCCATTCGCGCGTCATTTCCAATGTCTCCGATGTCATCAAGCTTAATGACCACAAGGTCAAGATTGTCCTCAAGGCGCCGCAGGCCTCGTTCCTGGTCAAGACATTGGAGCGATCCAGCGGCCGGGCCATGACCATCGTTAGTCGCGGTGCGCTCGAATCCCTGGGGAAATCACAATACGGCCTGACGCCGGTGGGAACCGGGCCCTTCCGTATTACCTTCCACGAACTGGGCCAGGGCGTGGTGCTGGAACGAAACGAAGATTATTACGATCCGTCGCGGCCGAAACTCGACAAGGTAACGATTACGCCGATCACCGATCCGGAACCTCTGGCCGCCGCCATCGAGGCAGGCGACGTCGAATTGATCGGCGGCAACACACCGGCGTCCGAACTGGTCGACCGTTTCGAAACCAATACGGACTTGGTCGTCAACTCGGTCTCCGACCCTGGTTTTCAGGCGATCTGGATGAACCCCTGGCGCGATCCCTTCCATGTCGCCGATTTCAACAAGCCGGTCGACCAACTCATGAAGCAGAATGGATTCAAGGTTCGCTTGGCCATCGCCAAGGCGCTCGACCGCGAGCGTTTCATAAAGCAGGCCTTGTTCGGCCGCGGCTTTCCGGCTTATGGCTCGATCAATCCGGCCATGGGTTTCTTCTTCGACAAGGATCTGGGCGCGAACAGCCCGCAGCGTTATGAGCCGGAGATCGCCAAGAGTTTGTTGGCCGAGGCCGGTTATCCGGACGGCAAGGATTTTCCCAAGTTGAGGCTGCTGCACAACCCGGCGAACCGTCGTCGGGCGCAGGTCGTCGCCGGTATTCTGAAGCGAAATCTGAACATCGAGATTGAACTGGATACCAAGGACGGTCCGGTCGTCTTGCAGGACTACCTGCAAATGAACTTCGATCTGGCGCTGCTCGGAAGTGGTGGCGATTTCGATCCGGACGATGCCATCGTCGATTGGATGCAAACCGCATCGAAATTTAACGGCCTCAAGCGTGATAAAGATAAGATGGCCTTCGGCTATTTCTCCGACAAGAAGGCCGATGAGTTGATCGATCAACAACGCTTGGAAACCGATCCCGCGCGGCGCAAGGCCTTGGTTCAGGAAGCCAATGCCATTACCTCGGCCAAGGTGGCTTGTGCCTTCCTGTATCACCCCATGTCGATCCTGGTTCATCATAAGACGGTGGATTACCCGGCGGTCAGCCGGATCCCGGGCCTGGTCGAGCTTGATCGGGTCACGAAGTCTTAAGGCCCGGCAAACGCATGCGGCCGGTGAGTCGCTGTGAGCCTCTCACCGGCCGCGCCGATTGGATGTAAATGGCCCGCTAACACGAACGGAATCCATGGGTAAGTTTCTTTTTAGGCGGACGCTTGGCGCCATAATCGTGATGTGGGCCGTGGCCACGCTGGTCTTTTTCATGCTCCGCGCCGTCCCTGGCGACCCCATGTTGGCGATGGTTTTCGACACCGGCGACCCGGCCGCGGCCGATGAAATGCGCCGCGACTTCGGTCTCGATCAGCCGGTCTATGTGCAATACGTCAAATATTTTCTGCAGGTCATGCAGGGAAATCTGGGAACATCGATTTACGGCAGCCGGGTTCCGGTGTCGCGCATTGTCGCCGAGGCCTTCCCGCGCACCATGTCGCTCGCGCTTCTATCGTTCCTCTTGGCGCTTTTGATTGCCGTGCCGGCGGGCTTGATCTCGGCGCTAAAGAAACACACGGCCATAGATCACGGGGTAACCTTGGCCGCCTTTGTCGGGCTCAGCATGCCTGACTTCTGGCTCGCCATCTTATTGATCATAGTTTTCGCCGCGCAACTCCACTGGTTGCCCGCCGTTGGTTATGTGCCTCTCGCCCAAGGATTCTGGCCCTGGTTTTCTCATCTCATTCTGCCGACCATCGCCATAGGCACACCCTTCGCGGCGATTATCGCGCGCATGATCCGCTCCTCGATGTTGGAAGTTCTCAAGGCTGATTTCATGCGCGTGTCGCGCTCGAAAGGCTTGCTGGAGAAACGCCTGCTCATCGTCCACGCCTTTCCCAATGCCTTGATCCCGGTTGTGACCGTGATGGGGATCGCCTTGGCACTGCTTATGGCGGGCACTGTCGTGGTCGAGAACGTATTCGCGATCAAGGGTCTGGGGCGGGTCCTTATCCAGGGCATACTGAACCGCGACTATCCCGTCGTGCAGGGCGCCATACTCGTGGTCTCCGCGATTTTTGTCTTCTCCAACCTTTTGGTCGACGCCCTCTATACAGTCATCGACCCTCGTATCCGGTACGATTGATGGCCGATCTCGCCGTTCATACTCCGCTGGACCCCGACGACGACTACCGCCGGCCAAGCCATGCGCAGCTTTGGCGCCGCCAAATGGTGCGCGATAAAAAGGCGCTGGTCGGATCGATCGTGCTCGGCGCCTTGGTTTTGTGCGCCGTTTTTGCGTATTGGATCGTGCCCTACGATCCCAACGCGATGGATTTCGACATGATTGTCGAGCCATCGTGGGCCCACCCACTGGGGACCGACGATCTGGGCCGGGATTTGCTGAGCCGCCTGATTTACGGTGCGCAGGTGTCGCTTTTCGTTGGCTTCTCGACGGTTCTGATTTCGCTGGTCGCCGGTGTCGCGCTTGGGGTCGCGGCAGGATTTTACGGCGGCTGGGTCGATGCCATCATCATGCGCTATATCGACCTGCAGTGGGCCTTTCCCAACTTCATCATCGCGGTCTACCTGGTCGCGGTCTTCGGTACGGGTTTGTCCAACGTCATCATCGCCATTTCCCTCGCCTTCGTCGACGATTTCGCGCGCATCGCGCGGGGTATGGTGCTGACCATAAGAGAAGAACAATATGTCGCCGCGGCCCGCACGCTGGGGGCCTCGAACAACCGAATCATGTGGCGCCACATCCTGCCCAATGCCATGGCGCCACTGATCGTTCAAGCAACGGTCAGCGTCTCTTACGCGATCCTGGCCGAGGCCGGGTTGTCGTTCCTCGGTTTGGGTGTCCAGGCCTCTACCCCGACTTGGGGTTTGATCCTGGCGGAATCGCGCAGTTTCATATCGCGCGCTTGGTGGCTTGGTGTGTTCCCGGGCTTTTTCATTATGATCACGGTGCTCAGCATCAACTTCCTAGGCGATGCCATGCGTGACGTTCTGGACGTCAAGGAAGTCAAGGAACCGGACTGAGCGGTGGCATTACAGATGGGCAGATTCAAAACACGCGGTGCGATGCTTGGGAGCGATGTCTTCCAGCGCCGGTGCGTTTTGCCTGCAAGCGGCGACCGCGAAGCCGCAACGCGGCAGGTAGGCGCAACCGGGGCCCAAGCGCGTCAGGTCGGGCGGTTGACCGTTGATCGGCACCAAGCGTTCGCCGCGCGGCTTGTCCAGCCGCGGTACCGAGGCCAACAGGCCCTTGGTGTAGGGGTGGCGCGGGTTAGTGAAGATATGTCCGGTCTCGCTGCTTTCGACCACCCGGCCGGCATACATGACGTGAACCCGCGAAGTATAGCGCGCGACAATGCCCAGGTTATGGGTGATCAGGACCAAGGCCGCGCCCAGCCGTGTGGTCAGGTCTTTCATGAGTTCCAGTATCTGCGCCTGGATCGTGACATCCAGCGCGGTTGTCGGTTCATCGGCGATCAGAAGGCGCGGCTCGCAAGACAGGGCGATCGCGATCATGACGCGCTGACGCATGCCGCCGGAAAGGTGATGGGGGTACTGTTTCAATCGCCGTTCCGCTTCCGAGATTCCCACCATCTTCAGCAAGTCGGCCGCGCGTGCCTCGGCCTGGGTTGGAGTCAGGCCAAGATGTTCCTCCATGGTCTCGCGCAACTGGGTGCCGATGCTCAACAAGGGGTTAAGCGAGGTCATGGGCTCTTGAAATACCATGCCGATACGCGCGCCGCGGATTTTGCGGAAGGACTCATTATCGAGCGTCATGAGGTCCTGGCCTTCGAACAGGACCTTTCCGCTCACCTGGCCCGGCGGCTTGGGAACCAGCCCCATAATCGCCAGCGCGCTGACAGACTTGCCGGACCCCGATTCACCAACCACGGCAACCGATTCACCGGCATCGACGCCGTAGGAAATATTATTGACCGCCTGCAGCGGCCCTTCCGGCGTGCTGAAGCGAACGTTGAGCTCTTGAATGTCTAGAAGCCTCGCCATCGCCATGCCTTGGATTGTTGCGGCGCTTGATGGGTCGGCGCACCGGCTCGATACAACGTGCCGAAGCTCCGGCATGGGGTCAAGCGGGTGAACCCTGGGTTCACGAGAAAGTAAGGAGTCCGATCATGACCTGGTCAATCGTCGCCAAGGATCCTGCCACGAAACTGTACGGTGTCGCGATAGCTTCGCGCTTTTTCGCGGTCGGCAGTCTCTGCCCCTGGGCCTCGCGCGATGGCGCGATCAGCACGCAGGCGTTAATGAACCCCGTGTTCGGCCCGCGTGGCCTGGCGATGCTACGCGAAGGTCTGCGGGCACCAGATATCCGCGATATGCTGGTCGCGGCGGATAAGGGCCGCGATGCGCGCCAGCTTCATTTGATCGATGCCTCCGGGCAGACGGCGGCGTACACTGGCGCGGCGTGTGTCGAATGGTGCGGGCACGAGGGTGGGCCCGGTGTGTCGGTCGCCGGCAACATGCTGGCCGGACCGGGCGTCGTCGGTGAAACCCTGGCGGCCTACACCGGGAACCTTGAGATTTCCTTCGTTGAGCGCCTGCTCGCCGCGATGGATGCCGGGGAGGCGGCCGGCGGCGACAAGCGTGGCAAGCAAGCGGCGGCCATTCTGATCCAGGGCGAAGAGCCCTATCCGAGACTTTCCTTGCGTGTTGACGATCATGCCGACCCGCTGTTGGAACTACGCCGGCTTTACGAAGTTGCGAAGGAGCGATTCATTGGCTTTTCCGCCGCCTTCCCACGGCCCGGACGTCCCTACGGCCTAAATGACCGGACCCAGCTGGAGGCCCATATCGAGGTGACGGCGGGACAGCCCCTAGGCCGAGATTTCGAGATGCCCAAGCCTTAAGCGCCGCGCTCGACAAGAATATGCAAGGCATCGCGAATACTCAGCGGACTTTGAAGAACAGCATACAACATGCGGGACGATTTGAGGCGGATAGCGAAACCGGCGATAGGAGATTTCTTGCATTCCCTCTTACTCACGCGCCGATTCCGCCACAGTTATGCTGTTTGTGTAACAACGTAGTTTTTTATTACCCAAGGCCGAACCGTCACGGAAATTTGACTCACGGTTAAGTTCACGTAACATCTAAGCTTGAAATTCGTGACGGTGAGTTGGAGAGCAGATTAAGGTATTAGTCGTCTGGTGTCTCTGACGCGCGTGATGGGCGTATCGACGCCGTGGCGAAGAGACCCCTAGATGGAAGGCGGTCCTTAGTGCGCGATAGCACGACCTCGGAACCTTGGCGGGTCGGTGTGTTGTTTTCGAGCAGCGGCTTTATGGCCGTTATCGAAGATACTCAACTCCGCGGCACCTTGACCGCCATAGACGAAATCAACGATGCCGGCGGTATAAACGGCCGACCCATAGAACCGGTATTGTATGACCCGGCTTCGGAGGCTCTGGCATTCGGACGCTATGCCAAGAAGCTGATGGTTGAAGACGGCATCACGACTATTTTCGGTTGCTACACGTCCAGTAGCCGCAAGGCTGTTTTGCCCGTTGTCGAACGTTTGAACGGCCTGCTGTGGTACCCAACTCTGTATGAGGGATTCGAGTTTTCTCCCAACGTCATATACACGGGTGCGGCGCCGAACCAGAACAGTGTCGAGCTGTGCCGCTTCTTGATGGAGCGTTACGGCAAACGGTTCTTTTTCGTCGGCTCGGATTATGTCTACCCACGCGAATCCAATCGTATCATGCGCGAGCTCGTTCATCACAATGGCGGGCAAGTCGTGGGCGAGCGATATCTCGACTTGCGCGCCAAACGCAGCGATTTCCTGCCCGTGGTGCGCGATATCAAGGATGCCATGCCCGATGTTATCTTTTCGACCGTGGTCGGAGATTCAACGGTCAATTTGTACCAAGCCTATGCTGAACTGCGCCTCGATCCGAAAACCATGCCGATCGCGAGCCTGACGACCACGGAAGCCGAAATTCGTGCCATGGGCTTTGACGTGGGCGAGGGGCACATCACGGCCGCGTCTTACTTCCAAGGCATAGACAGCAAACGCAACCTGAACTTCGTCAAGCGTTACAAGAAACGTTATGGCGACGATCAGGACACGAACATGTGCCTCGAGGCGGCGTATTTCCAAGTGCAGATATTCGCCAAGGCGCTGGAACGGGCGAACACCATGGACACGGAAATTTTACGGCCCAGCATACTTGGCTCCGAGATAGAAGCGCCACAGGGCAAGGTGTCCGTGAATCCATTATGCGGTCACACCGATCTGTGGACGCGAATTGGATGTGCCAATCGGCGTGGTGAGTTTGATCTGGTCTACGAGTCGCAGGCGGCTGTAAAGGCGGATCCATATCTCATCGGATACGGCCGTAGTATTGCCTTTGGATGAATAGACGGCCAGCGATGCAAATAAGGACCAATCCCACACAACGTTTGAATCAAGGCGCCCCGCGCCCGCGTGACGAACCTTCGCTCGAGTCCGGACCGGCGGGGGGCGTGACGGATTCAGCGCAGGAAAAATCAGGCTCCGATCATCCCTTTCACCGGGAATTTCGGGATCTCGACATCGCGGTCTTCACGGCACGAGATCAAGCGGGAGAGCAACTGCTACGCGAGTTGCAGCGAACGCGCGCCCGCGTGCAGCACATCTGGCCGATTCCGGAACTGATTCCCGTTTCCTACGATGTGATCTACTGCGACTTGCTCAATGATCTGCCACAGCGTCTGCCTTGGTTGCCTGGGAAGCCGGATACGGCGCTTGTTGTAATAGCGGCGGCAACGCAGTCGCTTGACCTCAAACTTTTGCACAACTGCGCGCCGCATGCCGTTATCCACCAACCGGTTACGGCTCAGGCGGTACTTGCCAGCCTGCTCGTCGGACGCGGCCATTTCCTTTACGAGCGCCGGTTGCGTGGCCGGGTGGACAAGCTGGACGATAACCTTCGCACCATGCGCAGTGTTGAGCGCGCCAAGGCAATACTTATGCAAAGCCGGAGTATTAACGAGGAAGAAGCCTATCATTATCTCCGGCGCCGTGCCATGGAGCGCCGGGTGACGATCGGGGCGCTCGCCAATGTGATAGTTGACTCGCAAGAATTACTCGGGTAGCGTTTTAAAAGTAAGAGAGGCTCGGCACTCGATGTTCCGGGCCGTGCGGCGATGGAGCCGTTTTAAAATTTAGCGGGCAAGGAAGCCTTATGCATGCGTGAGAAGCGCGAGCATGAGGTTTTTTGTGGTCTGCATCCATATGCGTGCAGGCCAGTAGAGTGTGATGCGAGCGGCAGTGTGGCCGCCGAAAAATGTAGTTGGCAATGATGCCCCAGTGTAACCGCTTCGCGGCGGACAGCGCTGGGGTTTTGTGTTTTACGAATCCAAGGAGGCAGAAATGAAATTGGGACGTCGGAAATTCATCAAGGGAACAGTGGCGGCTGGCGCGGTTACCGCGGCCGGTTTCCCGCACATTTGGATCAAGGACAGTTCATTGGCCTACGCCGCAGGCGGCGAGATCAAGGTTGGCGTCTTGTTCTCGCTTACTGGGACCACGGCGATCGTGGAGGAATCTTTGCACAAGGCGACGATTCTAGCGATCGAGGAGGTCAACGCCGCAGGCGGGATCAACGGAATGCAGATCAAACCTATAGTCGAGGACCCAGCGTCCGATCCGGCGACTTTCGCCGAAAAAGCGCGCAAGCTGGTGCTTGGGGACAGGTGTGTCAGCGTGTTCGGTTCATACACCTCGGCGAGCCGCAAGGCGGTGTTGCCGGTTTTCGAGAAGCGCAAAAATCTCTATTTCTACCCAACCCTTTACGAGGGGCGCGAATGTTCGAAAAACGTGATCTACACTGGCGCGGTGCCGAACCAACAGCAGGACGAGTTCGTTCCCTGGCTGATCGAGAAATTCGGTAAGCGCTGGTCTTTGATCGGCTCCAACTACATCTACCCGAAGGAAGAAAACAACTACTGCAAGAAACTTCTGGCGCAGTACGGTGCAGAAGTGATCCGTGAAGAGTATGTACCCCTCGGTCACTCCGAGTTCTCGTCCGTCGTCAACAAGTTCCGTAGCGAAAAGCCGGATGTTATCTTTTCCACCGTGGTCGGCGATTCGGTCGTGGCCTTGCATCGCCAGTACCGCGCGGGCGGTCTCGACCCGGAAAAGATGCCAATGGCCAGCCTCACGACGTCGGAGAACGAAGTCGCGGCCATGGGTGGCGACGCTGCGGCTGGGCATTTTACCTCGGCCCCGTATTTCATGGTTTATGACTCGCCCGAGAATCAAAAATTCGTGGAGGCCTACCGCTCGCGCTGGGGCGGCGACAAGGTCACGCACTTTGTGTCCGAGCCGTCCTACTTCCAAGTCCATCTGTTCAAGCAGGCGGTGGAAAAACTCGGAGCCGGGGATATCAGCCCCAAGACTATCCGAGAGGCGATCAAGGGCGAGGAGATGATCGCGCCTCAAGGCAAGGTGCGCATTGAGCCGGAGAACCTGCACACTTATCTCTGGCCAAAAATCGGCCAATGTCAGTCCGACGGGCAGTTCAAAATGCTCAAAACGACATCGGAGTGGCTGGAACCCGTGCCCTATAAGGCCTATCCGAATCAGACCTGCACCGAATCCGGTCTTAAGGAGAGCTGATTGGCCGCACCGGCATGGTTCGCTGGTAACGTTTAAGGGAACCCGGCGGGTCGCACTTTGCTTCCCGCCGGTCCCTAGGGTTTTTGGGCACCACGAGACACGAAGATCATGGAAACTATTCTGGCGCAAATCCTCACCGGCTTGAGCATTGCGTCTATCCTGCTGCTGGTGGCGCTCGGATTGGCGATTATTTATGGCACCACCGGCGTCATCAACCTGGCCCATGGCGAATTTGTCATGATCGGCGCTTATACCGCATGGGCGCTGCAAACCTATGTCGGGGTCGGTCTAATCGAGAGCCTGGTGGTGATTTTTTTCACGGTGGCGCTGTTCGGTTGGATCATTGAAAAGACGGTTATACGCCATCTCTACCGAAGGCCGTTAGATACGATTCTTGCGACCTGGGGCATCGGTGTGATGGCGCAGCAGGCTATACGCCTGGCCGTTGGGGGTGAGCTTCGCTATGTGCAGATGCCCTCGGCCATGAGCAGTAGCGTTTCGATCCTCGGGATAGAGATCTCCGCGTTTCGCCTTTTCATTCTCGCGCTATCCGCTGTGATATTTGGCTTCACTTGGTACCTGATGTACCGAACCAGCATTGGAATGAAATTACGCGCGATTTCGCAGGATCGGGAGATCGCGAGCTGCTTCGGCATCCAAAGTAAACGAATTTACGGCCTCACCTTCGCCTATGGCGCCGGTCTCGCGGGGTTGGCGGGTGCGCTTGTTTCTCCGCTCAAGAGCGTGTCTCCGGAGATGGGCACGACATATGTCGTCGATGCCTTCATGGTTGTTGTCTTGGGCGGCGTCGAGAGCTTGATCGGCACGGTTGCCAGTTCCGTGATACTCGGCGAACTCACGGGTTTCCTGGCGTTCTACAGCAACGACACCTTGGCGAAGGTGCTGGTGTTCCTCGCCATCGTGGTCCTGATCCGTTTCCGCCCGCAGGGGCTGTTCGCCGCCAAGGTGCGGTCATGATCGAACGGAAAAAGGCGATGCGTTCCGTGGGTGGGGGGAGAACAGGTAGTGTCTAAACGTACGGCCCTACAAATCGCCACCTATGGCATCGTATGCTTGGCCATCTTGCTGGTGCCCAGCTTTATGGACGATGCCTTTATCCTCAATAAATACGCGCGCTATCTCGTGCTTGGCATCCTTGCCATGGCACTCAGTCTATCGTGGGGATACGCCGGCATTCTTAATCTTGGCCAGGCGGCGAGCTTCGGGCTTGGCTCATACTGCATGGCCATGGCGCTGAAGTTGCGTACCGTTCCCGTTCATACCGGCAAATCAGGACTTCCCGATTTCATGGTGTGGAATAATGTCGAAACGCTGCCGTGGTTCTGGGAACCCTTCTACTCTCTAACATTCGCCATCTTCGCGGGCGTCGCCGTGCCGGTGGCTTTCGCTATGTTGCTCGGTTCGTTTATTTTCCGTGGCCGAGTCACCGGCGTGTATGTGGCGATCATTACACTGGCCGCTCTCGTCGTGGTCAATCTGCTGATCATTGACCAACAACGATATTCCGGTGGTTTCAATGGCATCACCGACCTCGCGCAGCTTGAACTTTTTGGGCTGACCTTCGACGCTTACAGCAGTTCCTCGTATTATTTGATAGCCATTTCTTTAACCGTGAGTTTGTTTTTCGCGCTCGCCGTCACCAAGAGCAAGGCAGGCCTCATTCTGCAGGCTATCCGGGACCATGAGGAACGGGTTCGTTACTTCGGGTACGATGTGGCGCGGTTCAAGACTTTCGCCTTCGCCGTTTCGGCTGGAATCGCCGGTTTCGCCGGCATGCTTTACACCATCGTGATGGAGTTTGCCTCGCCGACTTTCCTCGACGTGCCACTCAGCCTCTCGGTCGTCATCTGGTGCGCCGTGGGCGGAAGGCAGAGTCTACTCGGGGCGGCCCTGGGCGCGATCATCGTCACCGGCATGCAGGGCGCCCTTTCCGAATCCGAAATATTTCTCGAATCTTGGACGCTTATCATGGGCTTTGCATTCGTGATGATTGTCTTGTTCTTGCCCAAGGGGCTCGCGGGCGCGGTCGAGAGTCTGGTCGATCGGATCCTTCCCAAGGACCGTACGGCGCCCGGTAAATCGAAGGCGGCCGCGGACCAGTGCGGCGCCAAGAATAGTGCGGGAGGCCCATGATGGCGGCGAACCCGCACGATCATCTTGTCTTGAGCGATGTCTCAGTGACCTTCAACGGCTTTCACGCCGTGGAGGGTCTTAACTTCAGCGTCGGGCAGGGTGAATTGCGCTGCATTATCGGGCCTAACGGCGCTGGAAAGACAACTGCCTTAGACATGATCTGCGGCAGGATCAAGCCAACGTCGGGCCAGATAACTTTTGAGGGCAAGGTGCTTAACAATCTCGAAGAGCACGAAATCGCCCGTGCCGGAATCGGACGGAAGTTCCAGGTGCCGAGCGTCTTTAGCGAACTCACGGTGCGCGACAATCTCGAAGTCAGCTACAGCAAATCCTCGGGCGTGTTAAGAAATGCGTTGATATTTGGCCGGGGGGCGGACCGAGAAGGGTTGGAGAAACTTGCCGAGTTCGTTGGCTTGGAGGATTATCTGGACACACCGGCGGGGCATCTTTCACACGGCCATACTCAGTGGCTCGAGATTTCTCTTTTGCTCGCTCAAGACCCCGAACTGATATTGATGGATGAACCCACCGCCGGCATGACGGTCCATGAAACGGGCCAGACGGTTGAGCTGTTCAACCGTCTGAAGGGAAAGCACACCTTGATCGTCGTCGAGCACGACATGGGATTCGTCAAGGAAATCGGCGAGGTGATATCGGTGATGCACCAGGGCAAGATGCTTGCCGAGGGCATGGTCAGCGAGATTGAACAGAATCCGGAAGTCCGTTCCGTTTATCTTGGTTCCAGCGGTATCGCCCGTGCTTGATCTCACCAACATTGACGCCTTCTATGGCAACAGCCCGGCACTCCAAAACGTGAGTTTGGGGGTCGCCAAGGGCGAGTTCTTGAGCGTCCTGGGGCGCAATGGCGTAGGCAAGACCACGCTCATGCGCGCCATCCTAGGGCTTATGGATAGGGTAACCGGAAGTATCATGCTCGATGGTCAAGAGATTAATGACAAGGATACCAGCGATCGCGCACTGGCCGGCATCGGCTATGTGCCGCAGGGGCGCGGTATCCTTCCTAAATTCACCGTGCGCGAGAATTTGCTCATGGGAACTTTCGCGACCGACGAGGGGAATGGTGAAATCAACGAGTGGGTGTTCGAGCTGTTTCCCATCCTCAAGGAGTTTCTGAACCGGCGCGGCGGGAACCTTTCGGGTGGGCAACAGCAACAACTGGCGATCGCCCGCGCGTTGCTCACCGACCCAAAAGTGATTTTGCTCGACGAACCGACAGAGGGCATACAGCCCAATATTGTCGAGCAGATTGAAGAAGTGCTTGTCCAACTAAACCAAAAGCACGGCCTGACGGTCGTGCTTGTCGCACAAAACGTCGAACTTGCCCGGCGTGCGTCACATAATTTCGTCCTCATGGATCGGGGCAGTATCTCGGTACGCGGGCCTGTCAACGAACTGACGGACGACCTCGTTCATCGGCATATGGCTGTGTAGATGGGCGCACTGCGGTGAAGTTCGAAGAATCAATCCACCAACTGGGAGGAAGTCATGTACCACGGCGATATTTCAAGCAGTAAAGACACGGTCGGCGTCGCGGTCGTCAACTACAAGATGCCGCGCCTCCACACCAGGGAAGAGGTGCTCGCGAACACACGGAACATCGCCAGCATGATCGACGGTATGAAGATCGGTCTTCCAGGTATGGATCTTGTTATTTTCCCCGAGTACAGCACCCACGGGATCATGTACGACGAGAAGGAAATGTATGAAACGGCCTCGTCCTGCCCAGGCGAAGAGACCGAGATTTTCGCCGAGGCCTGCAAGAGAAATAAAGTCTGGGGCGTATTCTCCCTGACCGGCGAACGCCATGAGGAGCATCCCAACAAGGCGCCTTACAACACGCTAATATTGATGAGCGACAAGGGCGAAATCGTTCAGAAGTACCGCAAGATCATGCCTTGGGTGCCCATAGAGGGCTGGTATCCAGGCAACTGCACCTATGTTTCCGAGGGACCGAAAGGCATGAAGGTCAGCCTCATCATCTGCGATGACGGCAACTACCCTGAAATCTGGCGCGACTGTGCCATGAAGGGCGCCGAGCTGATCGTCCGTTGCCAGGGCTACATGTACCCGTCCAAGGAACAGCAGGTTGTCATGGCCAAGGCCATGGCCTGGTCCAACAACGTCTATGTCGCCGTGGCGAACGCGGCCGGCTTTGACGGCGTTTACTCCTATTTCGGGCACTCGGCGATCGTCGGTTTCGATGGCCGGACGCTCGGTGAATGCGCCGAGGAGGAGAACGGCATACAATACGCGGCTCTCTCGACCTCGTTGATTCGCGATGCGCGCCGCAATATGCAGTCCGAAAACCACCTGTTCAAGCTGCTGCATCGCGGTTACACCGGCCAGATCAATTCCGGCGAGGACTCGAAAGGCGAAGCGGTTTGCCCATACGATTTCTACAAGAAGTGGATCACCGATCCCGAGGGCACGCGCGAAATGGTCGAAGCCATCACACGCGAAACCGTCGGTACCGACGAGTGTCCGATCGAAGGTCTTCCGAACCAGAAGACCGCGACCCACCGTTGATCGAGATGAGCCTGCGGCGCGGGCGACTTTCGCCCCGCCCAGGTTCATCCGTCACCTGACTGGGACGTCATGGCTAGCACGAATAATATGTGGTGGCCCTGACCGGCACGCCGTCACCAACCCTTACCGAGCCTTGACGCATGGACCTGGACGACTACCGGATCGACAAAGAGCCTTACTACCGCGCGCTTGGCAACGAGGTTGCTCTCTTTGAAGCGGCATTCACGGCCCGCATGCCGATGATGCTCAAGGGGCCCACCGGGTCCGGAAAGACGCGCTTCATCGAATACATGGCATGGAAACTGAATAAGCCGCTGCTCACCGTTTCCTGTCACGAGGATATGACGGCCTCAGATCTGGTGGGACGTTTTCTACTGGATGCCCAGGGGACGGTATGGAACGACGGTCCGCTGACCCTTGCCGTACGCCATGGGGGAATCTGCTATCTCGATGAGATTGTCGAGGCCCGTCAGGACACAACGGTGGTTATCCACTCGCTCACGGATGAGCGCCGTATTCTACCGCTTGAGAAAAAGAACGAAGTCATCAAGGCACACCCCGACTTTTACGTCGTTATTTCATATAATCCGGGGTACCAGAGTGTTCTGAAGGATCTCAAGGAATCGACCAAGCAGCGTTTCGGGGCCATAGATTTCAATTATCCGCCCGCGGACCTGGAGGCCGAGATCGTCGCCCACGAATCGGGGGTGGACGATAAGGTGGCGGCCCTGCTCGTGAAAATCGCGGGGCGCTCGCGCAATCTGAAGGGGCACGGCCTGGACGAAGGGGCGTCCACCCGGATGTTGGTTCATGCCGGTCAGCTGGTTTCGCGCGGCATACCGCTTGGCGAAGCGTGCCAGGTTGCTCTCGTGTTGCCGATCACCGACGATCCAGACATGCGCGATGCGCTAACCTCGGCGATCGCCGCGTGTGCGTAAAATTGCCAGATTATGAAGACGACGCAATCCGCGAAATTTTTGAAAGTGGTCTCTCCTGACGGGGAAGGAGACGAGGAGCGGCTCCTGACACCGGCCGCGCGCCGCGCCTTTCCAGATGACTTGGCGGCCCGATGGCTCCGGGCCTGCCGTAAACTGGCGCAAGCCGGCTACGGCGAGGCTATCGTTACTTCTTATGTCCGCAATTCACCTGCAATCGCGGAGATTCTAGGCCCGGAAATCGCCATAGAGATGGCCGACCCGGTCTCCGCCATTACCATAAAGGCGAAACGCAAGGCCGGCGCTCTACTGCCCTGGGCGGCGCTTAAGGCGGCGGAACGGCTAAAGAACGAGCAGCTGTTTCGATCGTGGCTGGGCGTCATAGAGAGGTTCGCGGCCCTGGCGCCCGAATCCGTGGCGCCCGTTCTCGAAAAGATGGACACGCTCCTGGCCGAACTCAATGTGTCTCGGCTCGAGGCATGGGTGCTCGCCGGTGTGCGCTCGGGCGGCGGCGACAAGGCCCGCCGCCTGCGTTTCTTCACATTCGCCGACCCCCAGGCGAAGCTTTGGCTGCAACGCGAATCCGGCGGGGTCGTCTTCACCGATATGGAGAGGCGCCTCAAGGCGTACCTCACCGCCCTTTGGCGGCTTCGCATCCCGATCCGCGAGCCCTCGCCGGGCGCGGGCGAGCAATCGCGCCGCCGGGTTAGTTTCGATCGCGGGTTAATCCTGCTGCCGCCGACTTTTCCGGGTTATCGCGGCCTGCAAGCGGAGGAAGTTTTCCGTGCCAGCCTGGCCCATGTCGCGGCGCACTTTATGTATTCGCGAGAGAAATTCCCGTTACGCAGCTTGAAGCCGCTCCAGGTGGCGCTCGTTTCTTTGATCGAAGATGCCCGGGTCGAGCACTTGGCCATGCGGGATTTCCCGGGGCTGCGGCGGCTCTGGCTGCCGTTTCATATAGCCCAGGCCTCGGGAGCATCCACCGCTCCCAGTTTGCTTGCCCGCTTGTCGCGCGCTTTGATCGATCCCGGTTTCGAGGACGCCGACGGTTGGGTCCGTAAGGGGAGGGAGCGGTTTTTCGCGCGCGAGGACGAATGGGAGAACCCTCAAATCAGCCGCGAGATCGGCGGCCTTCTGGGCAACGATCTCGGACAGATGCGGGTCCAGTTCAATCCGCGGACATATGTCGTCGAGCCGCCCTACCACGACGACAATATGGGACTCTGGGATTTCAACGACCCGGACTCCGAGAATTTCGAGGAGGCGGAGCTTCTTTTCGAATCGGTACGCTTCGAACAGCAGCAGGAGGATGACACGTCTTCCCCCGACCGGGAGCGCAAGAGCGAAGGCGAGGCCGACGAGGTGAACCGGGCCGCTTTGTCCCGTGAGGCCTACCAGGAAGAAGGAATCCCTGTCGCCCGCTATCCGGAGTACGACTACGTGACCGGGCGCGAGCGGGGCGAATGGACCACTATAGTCGAGTATCAACCCAAGCCCGGCCCGGCCGGCCTGATCGAGCGTATTCTCGAAGACCGGCATGACACCGTGAACCGGATCACGGCGCTTATCCGTTCGGCACGCGTGGGGCGGGCGGAACGTCTGAAGCGCCAGGCCGAGGGTGAACTCTTGGATATCGATGCCTGCATAGAAGCCGTCGTGAGCCGTAAGATAGGAGTCACCCCCGATCCGCATGTCTACGCGACAATGGGCCGCCGCCACCGCGATCTTTCGGTGCTGGTTCTCCTCGACATTTCGGAATCGACCAAGGACAAGGTTCTGGGCGAAATGGCCACCGTACTCGATCTCGAACGGCAGGCGACGGCGCTTCTCGCCCATGCCATGGACGGCCTTGGAGATCCCTTCGCCATAGCCGCCTTCTGCTCGAACCGTCGCGAGGAAGTGCGCTATTACCGAATCAAGGACTTCGCCGAGCCTTACGACGCCATGGCCAGATCGTCGCTCGCGGGATTGGAGGGCGGATTATCGACACGGATCGGCGCCGTGATACGCCACGCCGGCGTCGACCTCGCCGGCCAAAGCACCCATCGGCGCTTACTTCTGATCGTCACCGATGGGGAGCCATCCGATGTCGATGTCACCGACAAGAAATATCTCGTCGAAGATGCCCGCAAGGCGGTGAATTCCTTGGCAGGAGCTGGAATCGATACCTTCTGCGTGGGGCTGGATTCGGGTGGCGACAGTTATCTCACACGGATCTTCGGGCGCCAGAATGTAGTGCAAATAGACCGCCTCGAGCGCCTGCCCGAGCGTCTGCCGATGCTGTATTTCCGGCTCACCTCATGAGGGCGCTGGCGGTACAGCCGCAAGATCTGAGCAAGTACGGCTGTGAATTCATCGGCTCTTTCATGCTCGTATTCTTTGCCGCCGGCGCGGTGATGGTCGGGGCGGTGACGGGGGGGCTGGGCGCGATCGGCCCTGGGCTCATCTCGGGCTTGGTCATTACCATTGTCATCTATTGTTTCGGCCATGTTTCGGGGGCGCACGTGAACCCCGCGCTCTCGCTTGCGGCGGTCTATCTTGGCAAGCTCGAAAAACGCCTCGCGCCTGGCTACATCGTGGCTCAGCTCGCGGGCTCGGCCGCCGCCGGGTTTGTGCTTCTCTGGGCTATCGGGCGCCATGGGGACATGGGGGCCAATCTTCCAAACACGGCGCTTGGCGTGACGCCCTGGGTGGCCTTTGTCGTCGAGCTCATTCTGTCCTTCATTCTCATGTGGGTGATCTGCGGCGCGGCCTATCACGACGGGAACTCCGATATTTCCTTCGCCGGCGTGGCCGTCGGCGCGACGGTGGGGATCGAAGTTATGCTCATGGGACCTTACGCCGGCGCGGCCATGAATCCGGCGCGCGCATTCGGGCCCTATCTCGCTCTCGGGGATTTCACACACTTTTGGATTTATGTCGCCGGCCCGGTGGCGGGAATGCTGCTTGGCGCCGCTATCTATCGTTTCACTCACCAATCCCCCGACGGCGGCGCCGAGGATATTCAGGGGCAATCGCGTTAGAGCGGTTTCCGCTCGACTGGAATCGGCCTTGGGGGTGGAGCATTTCCGTGGAACCAGCATCGGCGAATTCAACCTGGTTGCGTGCCGCGCCCGTTCTATTCGTGATGCTGTGGAGCTCAGCCTTCGTTGCCACGCGCGCCGGTTTGGCCGACGTTACGCCGCTCGCCTTCCTGACCGCTCGCTTCACGCTCGCCGCCGCGGTGTTGATCGTTCTTGCCGCCTTGGTCGCCCTTGTCAGGGCCGATTGGGCCGTGCCTTCGTCCGCCTGGCTGCATCTGGCCGTGGCGGGTGTTCTGATCAATGCCTTGTACCTCTCGGGCGCTTATCTCGCGCTCGATCGCATCAACGCGGCGACCATGGCTTTGATCGGGGCGCTGCACCCGCTTCTGACCGCGCTTCTCGCCCGGCCCATGCTAGGAGAGCGGCTCGGGCCCATTCAGTGGCTCGGGCTCGGCCTTGGCGTGTGCGGCGTTGTGCTGGTTGTCGGTGTCCAGGCGGCCCGGCCGGCGGACATGATCGGGCCTCTCTATGGTGTCCTCGGCGTCTGTAGCTTAGCGCTGGGTACGGTCTATTATCGAAAGTATTGCCGGAAGATTGATTTATGGACGGCCAACACGATTCAACTGACCATCGCGGCGCTGACCTGCGCCCTGCTTATGGCGGCCGTGGAAAGGGCGGTGTTTTCCGTGACCGCCGAAGCCGTCATGACGCTGCTTTATCTCGCGCTCATCGTCTCGCTAGGGGCGCCGGTGCTGCTTATGCTCATGCTGCGCCACGGCAAGGCCGGTACGGTGGCAAGCTACTTCTACCTCACCCCTGGCATAACCGCCTTGATGGCATGGACCTTCCTTGGCGAGGCGTTGTCGTCCGTGGTTCTTGCCGGGTTCGCGGTCACGACCCTTGGCGTATGGCTGGCGCAGGGTAGGGTGGCGAGCGTTCCATGGCGTGAGGAGGATGACCGCTAGACCAGGGGAAAAAATTACCATAAAGTTTCAAGGTGGACGAACGGCTCCGGTCGCGCCTCCGCCACATCGGCAAGCAGTTGCCCGGTGGTGGCCGTTAGAGGCGCTGCGTGAGCCCTAGAGCATTTCACCACGCCTGTTTCGCTTTAATGTTGAAATGCTCTTGAAGTTCGCTCCGCGCTTCTATTTGGGGCAATGGCGCTCCTTCCGATCCGAGCACTTAAGCTCCTCAAAGAATTATAACGCGGCCGACCCCGGTGGCTACGCCGAAGGGGCGCGCTCACCCATAACCTGATGGAGGCTATCATGACTTTGCGGCGACCCTCATCCGAAGACCTGATCGACATTAGTGACCGCTACCATCTCAACCTGACGGAAGACGAACTTGCGGTCTTCTACGAACTGACGCGCGCGGTACTGGAAGGCTACGATGAACTCGACCAGTATTCCGACCCGGTGCGGCAGGTGATCCCAGCGGTTAGGATTCCTGGGCCTAGACCGGGACCGGACGAGGATCCGCTGAATGGCATCGTGCGCTATTGCGATGTCAAGGCAACCGGCGCGGCCAAGGGGGCTCTCAGCGGCAAGCGTATCGGCACCAAGGATACGATCAGCGTGGCCGGCATCCCGCTGACCTGCGGGTCGCGGCTGCTATATGACTTTGTGCCCGACAGCGACGCCACGGTCGTGACCCGGATACTCAAAGCCGGTGGGCACATCACCGCGGTTTTGAACACAGACGATTTCGCCTTTTCCGGCGGCGGGCATACCAGCGCCTACGGCCCCGGCCTCAATCCGGCGAACCCCAAGCACGCCGCCGGCGGCTCCTCGTGCGGCTCGGCCATCGCGCCGGCGACGGGTCTGGTCGATATCGCGCTTGGCGGCGATCAAGGAGGATCGATCCGGATTCCGGCGTCCTGGTCGGGGATCGTGGGGCTGAAGCCCACCCACGGCTTGGTCCCCTATACGGGGATCGTTGGCTTCGATCACACCATCGATCACATTGGTCCCATGGCCAAGACCGTCGAGGACGTGGCCCTGATGCTGAAAGTTATCGCCGGCAAGGACGACAGCTGCATCGACCCGCGACAGCCCGACAGCGTGCGCGTGCCCAATTATCCGTCCGCGCTGACCGGCGATATCAAGGGTCTGCGGATCGCCGTGATCGAGGAAGGTTTCGGCACGCCGGAATCCATGCCCAGAGTCGACACGGCGGTACGCGAAGCGGCCAAATTCCTGGCGAAATTAGGGGCCAAGGTAAAGAAAGTCTCGGTGCCCGAACATCGCCAGACCGTCCCGATCTGGAACTGCGTCGCGATCGAGGGCGGCATCGACAGCTTCTATCACGGACATGCCGTGTATCAGAACAAGGGCTGGTACAATACCCGGCTCATGTCGGCCATGTGCCGGGCGATCAAGACTCACGGCGGCGACTTGTCGCCGACCGCCAAGCTCGGCACCCTGCTAGGTCACTACATGCGGGAGAACTATGACGGTGTGTTTTACGGACGGGCTCAGAATCTGTCGCGCGTGCTCACCGCGGCTTACGACAGGGTGTTCGAGGAGTTCGATGTGGTGCTCATGCCAACGACGCCCCAGACCGCGCACAAGTTGCCCGCCTCCCCCGAGGAAGATCGTGTCGAGCACATCGCGCAGGCGCTCAATATGGTCCGCAACACGGCGGCCTTCGACCTCACCGGTCATCCCTCGATCTCGGTTCCCTGCCGTGACGTTCAGGGACTGCCGGTCGGGCTCATGTTGACCGGCGCGCAATTCAATGACGCGACCGTGCTAAAGGCGGCGCATGCCTATATGACCGCATAGCACAGGTGGCTGCCGAGTATTTTGGCGGTCGGCGCCCCGCCGTTAGATCGGTACGCTCGGCGAATGCAAGTCATGGCCAATGCGGGCCTCCGATTTGAACCTGCGGGACAAGGCGGAGGGCGGCTCACCGCGCGGCTTCTTTAATCATCTCGCGGGCGATGATCAGTTGCTGGATTTGCGAAGTGCCTTCGTAAAGCCGGTAGAGCCGGACATCCCGGTAGAATCGCTCAATTCCATAATCGGCGATATAGCCCGCGCCGCCGTGGATCTGCACCGCGCGGTCGGCGACGCGCCCCACCATCTCGGAGCAATAATATTTGCAGATAGCGGCGTGCTTGGTGACATTTTCGCCGGCATCCTTGCGCCGCGCCGCGTCCAGCACCATGGATTTGGCCGCGTAGGCCTCGGCCTCGCAGTCAGCCAGCATGGCTTGCACGAGCTGGAATTCGGCGATGGGTTTGCCGAACTGTTTGCGTTCCACCGCATAGTGAAGACTGTCGCGGATTAAGCGTTCCGCATTTCCGACGCACATGCCGGATATTGTCAGTCGGCCGCGATCCAGCACCTTCATCGCGGTCTTGAAACCCTGGCCCTCCACGCCGCCAATAAGAGCGTCGGCGGGTATCCGGCAGTCCTCCAAGATCACGTCACACACATGGGCGCCCTGCTGGCCCATTTTCTCGTATGGCGGCCCAAGTTTCAGGCCGCGCGAATCGGCTTCGACCAGAAACGCGGAAATTCCCGAGGCGCCCTTTTTCTCGGGATCGGTGCGGGCCATTACCGTGAACAAACCCGCATTCGGCGCGTTGGTGATGAAACGCTTGGTGCCGTTGAGGACATATTCATTGCCATCCATCCTGGCCGAGGTGCGTAGCGAAGCGGCATCGGAGCCCGAGTCCGGTTCGGTCAGCGCGAAGGAGCCGATGATTTCTCCGCTCGCCAGCTTGGGGAGGTATTTGCGTTTCTGCTCTTGGGTTCCGTCGATCACGATCCCCTGGCTGCCGATGCCCGTATTGGTACCGAAAACCGAGCGGAAGGCAGGGGATGTGTGGCCGAACTCGACAATAATCTGGACTTCTTCCTCCACATCCAGGCCCAGGCCGCCGTAGTCCTTGGGGATGGACAAGCCGAAGAGGCCCAATTCACGCATATCTTCGACAATCGCGTCCGGAACCCGGTCCATTTCCGAAACCTCGGCTTCCAGCGGGATCAGCCGTTCTTCGACGTAGCGTGCGATCATGGCTGTTAGCTGAGAGAATGTTTCTTGGTCCAAAGCCATTCCGACGATCCCTCCAATCGGTTTTCAGGCCGGTCAAACGGCATGCTGCGCCAGCGCCAGCTATTTCGCTTTGCAGAATAAAGTTCCACGAAAAGCTTGGCGAGTATAGGCTTGCCCCAAGGCCTGCCACAATGACCATGCCCATGCGGGGCTTCATATCGTGGCAAAGGCACGAGTTTACCGATTGGCGTGAGACCATGAGACCCATGCGGAAAATATCCGAGCAAAACATCGTCCCGCTGGACGACGAAACCAAGGACCGGCGCTTCGTGACCGCCTTGGCGCGCGGTCTGGATGTGCTTCGCGGTTTTCAACCGGGCGATGTCAGCCTGGGAAATTTGGAGATCGCACGGCGCACGGGCTTACCCAAGCCGACGATCTCGCGGCTGACCTACACCCTGACGCAATTGGGATATCTGACTTACTCGGATAGGTATGGAACCTATCGACTGGGCCCCGGTGTGCTCTCGCTCGGATATGCCATGTTGTCGGGTCTCGACATACGCGAACGCGCCCGGCCGTTTTTGCAGGATCTGTCCGATGAGCTGGACGCGACCGTCGCCCTCGGCGCCCGCGATCGCATGAGCATGGTTTATCTGGAAGTCTGCCGTGGACCGGCGGCGGTGACGCTCAGGATTGATGTCGGCACCCGTATCCCGCTGGCGACGACGGCCATGGGGCGGGCGCTGCTTGCCGCTCTGCCCGTGAGCGAACGCGATTTCCTCATGGGTCATGTCAAGAAGAGCACAGCAGGCGCGGTGGAGCACGCAAGGATCGAGAAGGGCTTGGAGAAGGCCGTTCGCGATGTGGCGGAGCGGGGCTTTTGCATGTCGGTGGGCGATTGGCGGCCGGATGTGAACGCGGTTGGGGTCCCGCTCGTCACCCATGATAGAAACGTCTATGGCCTGATCTGCGGCGGCCCCGCTTTCAGGATGTCTCGTAAGGCGCTTGAAAAGGAGTGCGGCCCACGGCTCGTCGAACTGGCGAAGAAGATTACCGCTGCCGACTAGCGTTCTTCGAGGCCTTTCGGCACCACCAGGCAGTCCAAGGCCACCGCACCCTGGCCTTTAGGTAAGACCGTAAAAGGATTGATATCGACGCTGTCGAGCGTATCGGCGTGACTTGCCGCGAAACGGGACAAGGCGGCCAGAGCATCGGCCAGGGCGTCTACGTCGGACGGCGGTCCGCCGCGCACACCCTGTAAAAGTTTGGCGCCCTTGATGCCCGAAATCATTTTCATGGCTTCATCCCGGCCGAAGGGAGCAAGGCGGAACACGACGTCCTGAAACACCTCGACGAACACACCGCCGAGACCGAACATGACGGCGGGGCCGAACACCGGATCTACCTGAACACCCAGTATCGTCTCTACACCGCCGTCGATCATGGGTGCCACGATCACGCCGTCGGGCTGGGCACTGGGCGCCTGTTCTTTGGCCCGGTTTCGCACCAGGCCGTAAAGCCGGCGGGCATCATCCGGTGTGGCGACATCAAGCTCGACACCGCCGATCTCGGTCTTGTGGGAAAATTCACTACCATTGATCTTCATGGCGACAGGGCGGCCAAAAGCCGCCGCCGCCGCCGCCGCCTCTTTGGGGCTGTTCGCGATCTTGGCTTCAACAACGGGAATTCCGGCGCACACCAGTACTTCACGCGAATCCCACTCGCTCATTGCCCGGACAGGAAGAGCCTCGGCCGGGCGAGCATCGTCGGGTATGGTTTTTCCCTTTCCAGCGAAACTCTCGCCGAAACCGACCAGCGCGGCGGCGGTGGCAATCGCCCGGCACGGATCCACGAAGGTCAGATACCCCGCGTCCCGGTAACGCGCTACAATCTCGGGCGGTCCCATGAGGGATAGGAAGATGAGCCGGCCGGGGAACCGCTCCCGCAAGCTATCTAGTTCCTTCAGCAGCGGCTCGACGATGTAGGGCGAGGCGGCGGCGATGGTAAAGAACGCGACCGCGACATCGTATTTGCCTTCATCGAGCATAATCGTGAAGTTGGTTCCCAGGAGGCTCAGGTCGTTGAAGATCTGGGCCGTGCAGTCGACCGGGTTACGCGGCGAAGCAAAGGGCAGGGCGGCTTTTAGTTTTTTCTGCGCCGCCTCCGGCATGGGGGCGACGTGCAGGCCGCACTTGTTGGCATAGTCGGCCATCTGGACCCCGACGCCTCCGGAGATCGTGACCAGGCCGATCTTGTTGCCTGTCGGGTAGATACCCGCAGTGCAGGCATAGGCGATATCGAGCATTTCCTCGGTCGTATCGGCCCGGTGCACGCCGTACTGACGGAAAACCGCGTCATAGATTTCGTCCGACCCGGCAAGCGAGGCGGTATGCGAGGCCGCCGCGGCCGCGCCTTCTTCGCTGCGGCCGACTTTGATAAAAATGACCGGCTTCTTGTTGGCCCTGGCCAACTCCAGACTTTTGATGAGAGCCGGGCCGTCCTTGATTCCTTCCGCATAGGTGGCGATTATTTTTACTTCCTCGGCCTCCGCCGCCCAGCCAATGCACTCGGCGACGTCGATATCGCATTCATTGCCGGTGGTAATGACGTGGCTGACCCTCAGTCCCCAGCTTCGCGCCACGGCATAAAGGTGGGTGCCGTAGGCGCCGCTCTGGCTGATAATGGCCAGGGGGCCGGGTTCGAAATAAACACCGTCTCCCGTGCTTGAGAAGGTCGCGAAGAAGCGGGACTTGAAACTTAAAAGCCCCAAGCAGTTCGGCCCCAGTATCCGTAAGCCGCTACGCTTGGCGATAGCGCTTAACCGCATCTGCATCGCTTCGCCCTTCGCCCCGACTTCGGCGAAGCCGGAGCTGAACACGATAGCCGACTTCACGCCCATGGCCGCGCAGTCTTCGAGGGTTTGGACGACGATTTTCGCCGGCACCGCGACTATGGCGCAATCGACCGGTTCCGGTACTTCGCGGATCGAGGGGTATGCCTTTATGCCCTGAACCGTCTCGCGGTTCGGATTGACCGGGTAGATCGAGCCGCTAAATCCGGCCTCGCGCATATAGCGTAACGGCCGCCCGCCGATGCGGGCCTCGTCGTCCGATGCACCGATTATGGCAACCGCCGCAGGCTCAAGCAGTGGCCTCAATCCGTCATGGCGATCATGAGGGCGGGAATCTCTTTGCAAATCCACCTCGGCCAAAGGGTGCGTGCCTTGACTTCGAATGCGGCGCCAAGTGCTGTCTTTAAGCCATTTTCCACCCGCGAGATTCACTGTGGACGACCCGCACGAAGCCCTGAACTGCTTTACATAGATAAAAAATAAAGGCAAAACTTAATTCTGCTATGCAGAACACAAGCTGCCTGCCAACGCCAACAAATGGCGAAAAAGGTAAGAATCAAAGGCAACTGTTAGGGAGTTAACGACCATGAAACTCAGAACTCTTAGTGGTATCGCTGCGGCGCTGGTCCTGACCGGCGCGACGGTGGGACAAGTTTTCGCCGGCGAGGTAAAGCTACCCTCCACCCTTGCCTGGTCGGCCTATAATACGGGCACGACCGGCTACAATCAGGCCGTCGCCATCGGTAAGGCCTTGAAGGACAAATACGGCGTTAGTCTTCGCGTCGTCCCCGGCAAGAACGATATTTCGCGGCTGACGCCTCTGCGTAAGGGCAAGGTTCAGTTCGTCGCCAATGGCGGCGCGACCTATTTTGCCTCCGAGGGCATTTCCTTGTTCGCGGCCCGCGAATGGGGCCCGATGAAATTGAGGTTGCTCATGTCCGCGTCGTCGGACGCTAACCTTCAAGTCGGCACCGCTAAGGATGCGAATATCAATACCTATGCCGATCTAAAGGGCAAACGCGTTGCTTATGTGATCGGCAGCGATGCGCTCAACATTGGCATGGAAGCCATGCTCGCCTTTGGCGGCCTGACCTGGAGCGACGTGAAGAAGGTCGAGTTTCCGGGCTATGGCGCGTCATGGAAAGGGTTGGTCAACGGCCAAGCCGATGCGGCCTTCGCTTCGACGGTCTCGGGTCCGACCAGAAAGATGGAAGCGAGCCCGAGAGGAATTTTCTGGCCGTCAGTGCCCCATGACGATACAGCGGGGTGGGACCGCCTAAAGAAAGTCGCGCCCTATTTCCTAAAGCACACCGCCACCATCGGCTCGGGTGGTATTTCCAAGGAAAGCCCACTGGAAGGGGCGGGTTACCCCTATCCAATTCTGATTACCATGGCGGATCAGAAGGACGACTTGGTCTATTCCTTGACCAAGGCGATTAACAGTGAGTATCCAAACTTCAAAGACGCCATGCCGGCCCTATCCGGCTGGGCACTCGATCGGCAGGCCTTTACCTGGGCGGTTCCCCATCATGAGGCGGCGGTGAAATACTGGAAGGAAATCGGTGCCTGGAGCGATGCCATGCAGAAACACAATGACGGCCTGATAAAGCGGCAAGATGTACTTGCCGCGGCCTGGTCCACCATGGCAGGCATGAATATTTCCGACGACGATGCTTACAAGAAGAAGTGGTCGCAAGTCCGCGAAGCCGCGCTTAAGGGAGCCGGTATGAATCCGTGACGGATACGTCCGCGAAAGTCGATGAGCCGGCGGAGACGGGAACAAGCCGTCACCGCCGGCTTTCTTCCGCATGGCAGGCGTGCTTCGTAGTCTTTACCCTTCTGGGTGTCGCGCTCGCTGTAAACCAGTTTTTCAATCTGGGTTTCTTTATCGACCGAACGATTCTCGACAATCTCTATCAATATGCATTGATAGCCCTGTTCGTCTCTTTCACCTTTATCATGCTTCCCGCGACCAAGAGGGCCTCGCCGGACAAGGTTCCGCTCTACGATTGGGTGTTGTTCATCGCGACCCTGCTGGTCGCGGGGTTCTTCATGTTGAAAAACCAGGAGATCCTCGACAAGGGGTGGGAATTCGGCGCGCCGGACTATGTTATTTATCCTAGCTACGTCTTTTGGTTTATCATGCTCGAGGCCACGAGACGCGCCGGAGGCACCGCTCTTTTCATCGTCGTGGCGCTGGTGTCGTTCTATCCCTTGGTCGCGGACCAGATGCCGGGCCCGATTTCCGGCCTTTCGAGTTCGCTCAGCGACACGGCGGCCTATCATATCATGAGTAATGAGAGCGTCTTGGGTATTCCCATGCGGGCCCTGGCCAATCTTGTCATCGGCTTTTTGATCTTTGGCGTCGCCTTGCAGAAAACCGGGGGCGGCACGTTCTTTATCAGTCTGGCATTCGCGCTACTGGGACATGCCCGTGGCGGCCCGGCCAAGGTCGCGATTTTCGCCAGCGGCTTGATGGGCTCCATGAGCGGCAGTGTCATTTCCAACGTCCTGACCACGGGCGCCATGACCATACCGGCGATGAAACGAACGGGCTTTAGGCCATCCTATGCCGGTGGCGTTGAGGCTTGCGCATCGACGGGCGGTGTTTTGATGCCCCCGATCATGGGCGCCACCGCGTTTATCATGGCCGTGTTTCTGGAAATTCCTTATGTGACGATCGCGATCGCGGCAATCATTCCCTCGGCGTTGTATTTTTTCGCGCTGTTCGTGCAAATCGATGCCCACGCGGCGCGTAACAAAATGCCAGGTCTACCGCGTGAAGAGTTGCCCCGCATCGGCGATACCTTGCGCGAGGGTTGGCATTTCATCGCCGTTTTCATTTTGCTGATCGTCATGCTGGTCTATTTGAAGCGCGAGGTGCTGGCGCCGTTTTATGCGACTGTTCTACTCATCGCCATTAACCAGGCGACATCTCCTCAACGATGGGATCTGGCGGCGCTGAAAGATTTTGTTCTTAGCACGGGCAGGCTGCTGGCGGAGATCACGGCGATTCTGGCAGGCGTCGGCCTCATCGTTGGCGCGCTTTCGGTGACAGGCATGGCCGGGACCTTCGTCAACGACCTAGTGTTTCTTGCTGGCGGCAATACCATCGTGCTGCTGTTCATGGGGGCGCTCACGAGCTTCATCATGGGCATCGGCATGACCGTGACCGCGGCCTATATTTTTCTCGCGATCGTCCTCGCGCCCGCTCTGGTGCAAGGAGGGCTCGATCCCTTGGCGGCGCATCTGTTTATCTTCTATTGGGGCATGGTGTCCTACATCACGCCGCCGGTGGCTCTAGGCGCCTATGCGGCGGCGACAATTGCCAATGCAAATGCTATACGAACCGGGTTCGAAGCTATGCGTTTGGGCAGCATAATATACTTCGTGCCCTTCTTTTTTGTTTTGGATACAGCCTTCATCCTAAAGGCGCCGTGGTATCATGTCGTTCTGACAGTTTCCTTCGCCCTTACAGGTATTGTCCTGGTAGCCAGCGCCCTGCAAGGGTATTTGGTCGGGGTCGGCGATCTGACGCGCCGGCCTTTTATGCAGTGGCCCCTGCGCGGCGCGGTTTTGTTCTCTGGGTTACTATTGGCCACCCCCGGCGGCGGGCTCATCCCTTGGAATAACCTGGAGAAAACGATAGCCGCCTGCATTTTGTTGATGGTTTGTCTAGCACCCTTCGCGATTCAACGCTGGCGGAAACCATCAGCCGATACGCCCTCACAAGCGGGGATGTAACCGACGTGAAACTCCATGGTCTTTTCGATCTGACAGGGCGGGTCGCCATTGTCACGGGCTCGACCAAGGGTATTGGCAAGGCCATCGTGGAAGCTTTCGCGCAAGCTGGCGCGAAGGTTGTCGTTTCCAGCCGCAAGGAAGACAAATGCCAGGAGGTTGCCGACGCGATCAAGGCCGGCGGCGGCGAGGCTATCGCGTTGCCTTGCAATATCTCGCACAAGGCACAGCTTCGGGCGCTGGTAGATGCGGCGTTAGATAACTGGGGTCGAATCGACATTCTGGTCTGCAACGCCGCGGTGAATCCCTATTTCGGGCCGCTGGCGGAGATCTCCGAGAAGGCCTACGACAAGATCATGAACACCAATGTTAAGAGCAACTTATGGCTCGCCAACATGGTGGCGCCCCGGATGGCGGAGCGCAAAGACGGCGCCATCATTATCGTCTCCAGTATCGGCGGCCTGAAGGGCAGTAAAATGCTTGGCGCCTATGGTCTTTCCAAGGCGGCGGATATGCAGCTTGCCCGCAATCTGGCCGTTGAGTGGGGGCACGCCAATATCCGCGTCAACTGTATCGCGCCTGGTTTGGTGCGGACGGACTTCGCCCGCGCCCTGTGGGAAGATCCGGATGCGAATAAAAGCGCCGTCGCGTCCTATCCCCTTGGCCGGTTAGGGGAGCCGGCGGACATTGCCGGCGCGGCGCTGTTCCTCGCCGCACGCTCGGGAAGTTTCGTCACCGGGCAGACACTGGTCGTCGATGGTGGAAACACCATCGCAAGCGGGTCCTAAAGCTTCGCGAGAATTCGGCCCTTGTCGATGAGCGCGGCGACGCGCCCGCCAAATACCGAGAAACGCTCATCTCGCGTCTGGCCGCGCTGGAAGCGGATATAGATCTGCTGCAGGATCACTGCGATCTTGAACACGCCGAAGATGTGGTACCAGTGGCTGTGCCCGCAATCGAATCCGGTGGCGCGGGCATATCTCTCCACGAATTCGTCCCGGGTCGGGAATCCGGGATGCAAGCTCGGCATGGAGGCGGCCGCGATCCAACTTGGATCGTCGCCGGCCTGGCCCCAGAAGGCGAGGGCGTAACCCAGATCCATCAAGGGATCGCCGCGCGTGCACATATCCCAGTCGAGAACGGCTTCCGCGTGGCCCGGGTCGTCCGCGCCTACGAGCATGTTGTCGAGTTTATAATCGTTATGCAGCAAAGAAACGGCAGCGCTCACGGGGAGGCCTCGCTCCAGCCACGCGATAAGGTTACGCATCGCCGGACTGTCTTCTTGCTTGGCCGCTTCCCAACGCTTGCTCCAACCCGCGAGCTGCCGCCCGGCAAAACCCTCCGGGCGCCCAAGCCCGCCGAGCCCCGCTTGCGCCGGCTCGACGCAATGCAATTCCGCCAAGACATCGATGACCATTTCGCCGACACGTCTATTCAGCGCCGGCGACCAGTCATAGCCTTCGGGAAGTTCCGTTCGGATCACGATGCCATGACGGCGCTCCATAATATGGAAAGGAGTGCCAATGATTTTCTCATCCTCGCAGACCAGATAGCTTCGCGGTGCCAAGGGAAAGGCGTTCCAGAGGTCCTTCAGCACCCTATGCTCGCGGCTCATGTCATGGGATGACGGCGCCACGGGCCCGAGCGGCGGCCGGCGCAGTACATATTCGTCGGTGCCAAACCGGATAAGATAAGTGAGGTTGGCGTGTCCGCCGCCGAACTGGGCCAGCTCGAAGGGGCCGTTGATATCCGAAAGACGTTCTCGCAGGTAAGGCTCAAGCCGCGCGGTCTCCAGGTGCTCATCGTCGCGTACCTCGATGACTTCCCGATCGGCGTCCATCGCCGCCCGTCCTTCAGACAATCTCAAACAGACCCGCCGCGCCCATACCGCCGCCGATGCACATGGTCACCACACAGTTTTTTGCTTTCCGCCGCTTGCCCTCGATCAGGATATGCCCGGCGAGACGCGCGCCTGTCATGCCGAATGGATGGCCGATCGAGATCGACCCGCCGTTGACGTTGAGCTTTTCCATGGGGATGCCCAGCCTGTCGCGGCAGTAGATAACCTGGACAGCGAAGGCCTCGTTCAGCTCCCACAGATCTATATCGTCCATTTCGAGGCCGAAGCGTTCCAGCAGCCGGGGCACGGCGAAGACAGGCCCGATGCCCATTTCGTCGGGTTCGCAGCCGGCGACCGTGAAGCCTCTGAAAATCCCAAGCGGTTGGAGCCCACGCTTCTCCGCAAGCTTGGCGTCCATGACCACGCAGGCCGACGCGCCATCCGAGAGTTGGCTGGCGTTACCGGCGGTGATGAACTTGTCTTCACCCATGACCGGCTGCAACTTCGCCAGGCCTTCGGCATTGGTCCCGGGCCGGTTGCCCTCGTCCTTGACGAGAGTTACTTGCTCGTCATGGGTCTCGCCCGTCTCCTTGTTCTTGATCTCCTTGATCGTGGTCAGCGGCACGATCTCGTCGTCGAAATACCCCGCTTCTTGGGCTGCCGCCGTGCGCTGCTGGCTGATGAGGGCATATTCATCCTGTGCCTTACGGGACACGCCATAACGTTTCGCGACGATGTCCGCGGTATCGATCATCCCTATCCACAAGTCCGGCTTGTGCTTCATCAGCCAGTCTTCTTCGAAATGGTGGCGGTTGAGGTGTGGTTGGACGAGGCTGACGGATTCCACGCCGCCGGCTATCATAACCGGAACTTTGTCCATCACCACGCGTTGCGCCGCCATGGCGATGGTCTGAAGCCCCGAGGAGCAGAAGCGGTTGACCGTTGCTCCCGATGTCGTGACGGGCAAGCCGGCGCGGTAGGCAGCCAGCCGGGCGATGTTGCGTCCCGTCGCGCCCTCGGGATAGCCGCAACCGATTATAACGTCCTCGACCTCCCCCGGCTCGACACCCGCGCGCTCCACCGCATGCTTGATCGCATGGCCGGTCATGACCGCCCCGTGAGTCTTGTTGAAAGCCCCGCGGAAGGCCCTGCCGATTGGCGTGCGCGCGGTTGAGACAATGACGGCTTCGGACATTTCCACTCCCTGTGGGATAGATGGAATTCAAGAACTAGGACGCGAGGTCAGAAAACTTTTTCCCGAACTTCGCCAGTTCTTCGAGCAACGGCGCGGGTCGCAGCATATCGCCATGCTGTTCATGAAGCCTGCTCATCGCCTTATAGACGGTATCCAGGCCAATCAGGTCGGCGTAGAACATGGGGCCGCCGCGCCCGCGCGGGAACCCGTATCCGTATATCCAAATGACGTCGATGTCGCTCGGGCGGATGGCGATGCCTTCCTCCAGAATTTTGGCGCCCTCGTTTACCAGCGGATATAGACAGCGTTCGAGAATTTCCCGGTCGGAAATCTCGCGCCGCTCGATGCCGAGTTCGCGGGAAACTCCGATAATCAGTTTCTCGATTTCAGGATCGGGATTCGGTTTGCGGTTGCCTTTGTCATAGCGGTACCAGCCGGCGCCAGTCTTTTGTCCATGACGGCCCATTTCGACGATACGATCGGCGATGGGAGAATAGCGGTCATTCGACGGCTTGGTTTTACGCCGGTGCTGGCGCACCCGGTAGCCGACATCGAGGCCGGCGAGGTCGCCCATGGCGAAGGGGCCCATGGGCAATCCAAAATCATAAAGCACCTTGTCGACCTCATGGGGCAGGGCGCCTTCTTCCAGCAGGAAGTTCGCCTGCCGGGTATAGGCATACAACATCCGGTTGCCGACGAAGCCGTCGCAGACACCGACCAGCGCCCCGACCTTGCCGATATCCTTGGTCAGCTTCATGACCGTGGCGATGACCTCGGGCGAGGTTTCCCTGCCACGGACATTCTCCATCAGTTTCATGACGTTGGCCGGGCTGAAGAAATGCGTGCCGATGACGTCGCCCGGCCGCGAGGTGACGGCGGCGATCTCGTCCACATCTAGGGTGGAGGTGTTGGTGGCGAGGATGGCGCCCGGTTTGCAAACTTCGTCCAAGGTGGCGAAGACCTGCTTTTTCAGCTCCATTTCCTCGAACACTGCTTCGATGGCAATGTCCGCCTCGCCTATACCCGCATAGTCGGTGGCGCCGTCGATGATCGCCATGCGCTTGTCCATGTCCGGCTGCGCGAGGCTGCCACGCGATACGCTACGCGCGTAGGTGTCGTGAATGGCGGATAACCCCGCATCCAAGGCATCTTGGTTCATATCCAGGACCGTCACCGGGACGCCGCCGTTGGCCAGGCTCATGGCGATACCGCGGCCCATGGTGCCGCATCCGATCACGGCCGCCTTCCGCACGGCACGCGCTGGGATGTCCGCGGGAACACCGGGAATCTTCCGCGCTTGCCGTTCGGCGAAGAACAGGTGGCGCTGTGCCTTCGACTGATCCGACCGCACCAGCTCGTCGAAGAATTTTCTTTCAAGCGCTAGTCCTTCTTCGACCGTGACCCTCAGGGCGCTCTCGACGGCCTCGATGCAGCGCTCGGGTGCGATCAGCCCGCGCGCGCGTTTCGAAGCCTTTGCGTGGGCCGCGGCGAAGATCTGTTCCGCCTTATCCTTGTGGATCTTCATATCGCGGATTGGGCGCGGGCCCTTACCCTCCGACAACAAGCGCTCGGCGAAGAGAACCGCTTTCTGGGTAAGATCGCCCTCGACGATTTCGTCGAAGAAGCCAAGCGCTTTGCCTTGCTCCGCGCCTAGGTATGCGCCGCTCAGGATGATCTCAAGCGCGGGTTCGATTCCGATCAAACGCGGCAGGCGCTGGGTGCCGCCGGCCCCGGGCAAAAGGCCAAGCTTGATTTCAGGTTGGCCGAAGCGGGCGCTGGCATCGCCGATTCTGTAGTGGCAGCCAAGCGCGATCTCGCAGCCGCCCCCGATTGCCGTTCCATGAATCGCCGCGATTACCGGTTTTTGACACCCCTCGATCAGGTTGATGACGTCACTTAGAAACGGCTCCTTGCGCGGTTGGCCGAACTCGCGGATGTCGGCCCCGCCGCAAAAACAGCGGCCTTTGCCGACAAGCACGATCGCCCTGGTATCGGCGTTGGATACCGCCTTGCCGATAGCATCGGAAATGCCCTGCCTGACCGCGAAGCTCATCGCGTTGACTGGCGGGTTGTCCAACATTATCAACGCAATAGAGCCGTGTAATTTAAGCTCTACAAGGTTCCCCATCTGGACTGCCTCATATTGAAACTTGCTTTTGCTTGGCGAAACGCAAGTATGATCCGCGCCAATACCTATGTCTAGCGCTGGGCGCGCTCGGAAGATGCGGCAAGCTTCAAATCGCTGGTTGGGGGCGATCAATCGAGGGAGACGGCATGACGGGAAAGACTAATCTTCGGATTCTGCTGGCGGCACGGCCGGAAGGCGCACCCAAGGAAAGCGATTTCGTATTGGAGGAAACGCCGGTACCGGAACCCGCCGTTGGCGAACTGGTCATGCGCACAATCTATCTCTCCCTTGACCCTTATATGCGTGGCCGTATGAATGCGGCTAAATCCTATGCTAGGCCGGTCGGGATCGGAGAAGTCATGACCGGCGGCGCGGTCGGTCAGGTCGCCGCGTCGAAGCACCCGAAATTCTCCGAGGGCGATATCGTCTTCGGCAATACCGGCTGGCAGTCCTATGCTCTCTCCAATGGCAAGGGGTTGCGTAAACTCGATTGCGCGGAAGCTCCCATTTCGACGGCGCTCGGCATTCTCGGCATGCCGGGAATGACGGCCTATACCGGGCTTCTCAATATCGGCCAGCCGAAGGAAGGTGAGACTCTCGTGGTTGCCGCAGCCTCGGGCGCCGTTGGGTCCGCTGTCGGGCAAATTGCAAAGATAAAAGCTTGCCGCGTCATAGGCATTGCCGGCTCGCCCGAGAAATGCAGGTTCGTCATTGACGACCTTGGGTTCGATGACTGCATCAACCATCGCGAACCGGACTTTGCGGAAAAACTAGCAGAGGCTTGCCCCGAGGGCGTGGATATCTATTGGGAGAATGTTGGCGGTGCGGTGTTCGAGGCCGTCGTACCCCTTTTTAATTATTTCGCGAGGGTTCCTGTCTGTGGGTTGATCGCACACTACAATGCTACCGGTCTGCCCGGGGCGCCGGACAAAACCCCCTTACTGATGCGTGCTGTTCTTAGTAACCGTTTGAAGATACAGGGTTTCATAGTTTGGGATTTTGCCAAGCAGGAGCGGGAATTTCAAAAGGCCATGGGCGGATGGATTCGCGATGGCCGGGTGAAATACCGGGAGGATTTTATCGACGGGCTAGAGAACGCACCTAAGGCGTTGATGGGCCTGCTCAGGGGTGAGAATTTCGGCAAACTGGTGATCCGGGCCTCGCCGGATCCCACGCTATAGCGCAAAAAATGGGGCCATCATGAATTTCAAATTTTCGGAGAAGGTTGAAAAATACAGGGCGCGGCTACTTGCCTTCATGGATGAGCATGTCTATCCGAACGAGCGCACCTATATCGAGCAACTCGATGCCGGAGACCGGTGGAATTCGCCTGCAATTATGGAGGATTTGAAGGCCAAGGCCCGCGACGTGGAATTATGGAACCTGTTCCTGCCGGAGTCGGAGTACGGCGCGGGTCTCACCAATATGGAATACGCACCCTTGTGCGAGATTATGGGCCGCTCGCCAATTGGCCCGGAAGTATTCAATTGCTCCGCACCCGATACCGGCAATATGGAAGTGCTGGCCCGCTACGGCAGCGAGTTACAGAAAGAGAAGTGGCTTAAGCCCCTGCTGGCGGGGGAAATTCGTTCCGCCTTCGCCATGACCGAGCCGGGCGTCGCTTCTTCGGACGCCACCAACATTCAATCGCGCATTGAGCGCGACGGCGGCGATTATGTACTCAACGGTCGAAAATGGTGGATATCGGGCGCCGGTGACCGGCGCTGCGAGATCTTTATATTTATGGGAAAAACCGATCCCGCTGCGCACCGCACCAAACAGCAATCCATGATCTTGGTGCCTCGCGACACACCGGGCGTCACGCTGGTGAGACCCCTCGCGGTTTTTGGATACGACCATGCGCCGCACGGCCATTTCGAGGTCGATTTCTCGAATGTCCGGGTACCGGGTGAGAATCTGATCCTGGGTGAAGGTCGCGGATTCGAGATTGCACAAGGCCGCTTGGGCCCGGGGCGCATCCATCACTGCATGCGCCTTATCGGCGTGGCCGAGCGTTCGCTGGAAGCCATGTGCGCGAGGGCGAAATCGCGTGTTGCCTTTGGCAAGACGCTGGCCGAGCAGGGGGCGGTCATCGATGCCATTGCTCGCTCGCGGATGGAGATTGAGCAGGCCCGCCTGCTCACACTCAAGGCCGCATACATGATGGACACGCTGGGCAACAAGGAAGCGCGAGCGGAGATCGCCATGATAAAGGCGATCGCTCCTCAAATGGCGCTTGATGTCATTGATCGGTCCATCCAGGTTCATGGCGGCGGCGGTGTATGCGAAGATTTCGGCCTAGCCCACGCCTGGGCACGCTCGCGCAGCTTGCGCCTAGCCGACGGCCCCGACGAGGTTCACCGGGCGACTGTCGCCAAGTTGGAGTTGGCAAAGCAGAGCCCGCGCTGGATCTACGCCGGGTAGGGCTCTGCCGGGTTAAACCGGTGCCCAAACCCGGTGGGTTTCACCAAGCCACTATTGGAAAGGATTTTCGTTAGGTGCGGGATGATGCCGTCTGCACGAGACTCTACTATTTTGACGCGTAGTACGCCGCCAAGTTCTTGATGTCGTCGTCTTTAAGTTTCTTCGACAGGATGTTCATCATCTTGTGCTTCTTCGCGCCCGACTTGTAATCGTGCATGGCCTTGGCGAAGTCATCGGCGGACAGGCCGACGATCGGGGGGTTTTTCTTGACGCCCTTACCGTCTTTGCCGTGACAGGAAGAGCATTTCTTGGCCAAGGTTTGACCCTTGGCCACGTCGCCGCCCGCATAAGCTGCCCCGGCCGCCACCATGCTCAGTGCGGCCAATGCGGATATCAAGATTTGACGCTTCATTATATCCTCTCCTTAAATGCAAGAGCTTAGCTCGCGGGCCAACGAACGGTCGTATCCGCGCGCCACATGGATCAGTTGTTTTTCGCGCCCTGGCTGACCCAGAACCTGAACATCAGGCGCTCGCATTTCGACAATCGCTTCCGATCGTGCGGCATCCAGATCTTGGGGTCGGTTCGATGGTCGATCATGGCGATCAGACTGCTTTCGAACGGACGTCCCGGCGTCAGGATCGGCCCGTGTTTGGTTCCCTTGATCAGGCCTTCGTAAGTTCTCATGTCAAGGCCACTAGCCTCGTAGCCGGCACTGCCCGGTTGGTGGCATGCCAGGCAGCGCACCTCGATGATCGGAAAAACATCTTCATTGAAGCTAACGATATCCTGCGCCGCCACGGTTGACGATATCGTAGTCATGAGTAAAACCGAGAATACTGCGGTTAGGAACCATGCGCCAAGGTGACTTTGCGTGTTCATGGCCAGCCCCTCTTTCTCTTCCATCCTAGTGCCGACTGCGCGAAAAAAATGCCCGGCTGAAATTTTATGGAAAATAGCATAGCAGGTAAAATTCGTTCGACCTTGACATATGTCAATACGGCGATGCCTACATGTGGATTATCAAGGGGCCGCTCATCGGTTACTCTGCGCGAAATTAACTGCGCCCCTCGCGCTGGCCAGATAGTCAGGAATAGGCACATGGTCCACCGGATGTTTTTCCACTACTCCGAATTACCGCTTAGCTTGCGCACACTGTTCACCAGTGCATTGATTATACTCGGAGTGGGTTACCTGTTTGCCATGGTGCATGTCTACAACTCGCATGCAGGGAGGGATGGCGAGCCGGGCCTGACCATCCAAGACCTGGCGATTGCCTATAGCGGCAACAAAGATGCGACGAAACTGGAAGCGGCCTTGTTCGGACCGATGTCGGGCATGCTGCCCAACGACGAGCGCAACAGTGTTGTCCGCTGGGTGCGCGGAGGCGCGGACCCGAAGGAATACGAGGATAGCGTCAAGACAGTCTTGGAGAAGCGGTGCGCGACCTGCCACAACGGCAGCAACCCGCACATTACGCCCCTGACCGACTACAAGGAGGTGGCGGGGCTCGCCGAGCTGGACACGGGCATTGATCTCTTCACGCTGGTGCGGGTGTCCCACATCCATATGTTCGGCATCACATTTATCTTTTTCGTCATGGGGCAGATCTTCAGCCACGCCTATGTCCGGCCGGTCTGGTTCAAGTCGGTGGTCATAGCCACCCCCTTTGTCGCCATACTCCTGGATGTGGGATCTTGGTACTTGACCAAGCTCAATCCGTCCTTCGCCTGGGTTGTCCTAGTCGGCGGCGGCCTGATGGGCATGAGTTTTGCCTTTCAGTGGGTTGTCTCGATGTATCAGATCTGGCTCTACAAGTACTTACCGGGGGAGCGCTCCCGCGAGGCGGCGCTTGGCTGACGGATGAGGCCGTGGCGGACGGCGCGGTTTGAGCGTGCCGGTACGAATAGCTTTATAGCGCCCCGCAACAGGCGCGAATGTGCAGCATGTGAGAGTGCCATGAGACGAACAGCACTAGGGATAGCAGCTCTCGGGATCGCGGTATTCGGGCTCACCCTGATGGGTTCGATCCATCGCGGCGCGGCGGGCGATACCACGCCGGGCGGGGATGCCCAGGCGGGAAAAGCCGCCGCCGCGGCGTGCACCGAGTGCCACGGCGCCAAGGGCATCGGGTCCATCGAGGGCGTTCCGAATCTGGCCGGTCAGCACGCCGCCTATCTGGCGGCGGCACTCAAGGCGTATAAGTCCGGCGATCGGCAAGACGAGTCCATGATAGATATCGTGGCCAAGCTCAGCGATACGGATGTGGTCAACCTGGCGGCTTATTTCGCCAGTCTGCCGCCGTTTGCCCAAGCCAAGATATTGGCGAAGGACGCGGCGGCCGTGCCTGTGGACGAGGCGGATCCCTTCGCCGCGGTCAAGGAGGCGACGGCCGATTGCGCCCTATGCCACGGTGACGATGGCAACACCGACACGCCTGGCATGCCCGGCCTGGCGGGCCAGCATGCGCCATATCTGATTCTGACACTTCAGGCCTATAGGGATGCCACACGCGGCGACGAAACCATGCAGGCCCTGGTCGCCGATCTGAGTGAATCCGATTTCGAGGACATGGCTTACTACTACGCGGCCATGACTCCGCGCCGGGCGGAGACACCCGCCGTCGGCGATGCCGTCGCTGGGTTGGCGGTGACGGCGCAGTGCGTCAACTGCCATGGCGAGGACGGCAACAACAAGGACCCGAAAACGCCCCGGCTATCGGGTTTGGATGCCGAGTATCTGGCCACCACGATTGCCGCCTACAAAGATGGCAGCCGGGCCCACGATGTGATGCGGGACGCGGTTTTGGCGATGCGCCAGAGCGACGTGCAAGACATGGCCGCCTACTATGCCGGGCAGGAACCCAAGGCCTTGTCCATCCGCAAGCCCTTGACCACGGCGGAATGGGTGGAACGCTGCGACCGCTGTCATGGGCAGGGCGGTGCCGGCGATGACCCGCGCTTCCCAATTCTGGCTGGCCAGGCCGGGCCCTATCTGGCCAAGACCTTGAAGCTGTATCACGCCGGCGACCGCGCCAACTCCATGATGCAGGCGATGTCGTTTCCCATGGGCAAGTCCGATATCCAGAAACTAGCGGCCTACTACGCACGCCAACGCACGCCCTGAGCGGGCAAGTGGCGGCACAAGCTAGGGCGGGGGATCGCCGTTCCCGCAGGTTCCTGTCCGCGTTAATCCTACGACAATGCCACTTCAGCTCGTGCGTGGGCCACGTGCATCGGCGGCGCTAGTCTCTGGGGCGTGTCGAGACCATGGGTCCGCCGCGTGCCCGTTCGGGGCAAGCCGAGCTCCCCCCATACCCGTGAAAGGGCGGTGACTAGGCGGCCGATGTCGGCATCGCTATGAACTGGCGAGGGGGTAAGGCGCAGGCGCTCGCTCCCGCGCGCGACCGTGGGATAGTTGATTGGCTGCACGTAGATGCCGTGCTGGGCGAGCAGCCGGTCGGTGACCGCGCGGCAACGCACCGGATCGCCGACCAGGACGGGGACTATGTGGCTGGCCGTGGCCATGACGGGCAGGCCGGCAGCGCGCAACGCACGCTTGGTGGCGGCGGCCCGCTCCTGATGCCGCTCGCGTTCGGCGCTACTGGCTTTCAGGTGACGGACACTGGTGTGCGCCCCGGCGGCAATCGCTGGCGGCAGGGCGGTGGTGAAAATAAAACCCGAGGCATAGGAGCGGACGAAATCCACCAAGGCCGCCGAAGCGGCGATATATCCGCCCATGACACCGAAGGCTTTGGCCAAGGTGCCTTCGATGACGGTCACGCGGTGCGCGACTCCATCGCGCTCCGAGATGCCGCCGCCGTGGGGGCCGTAGAGGCCGACGGCATGAACTTCGTCCAAATAAGTCATGGCGCCATGGCGCTCGGCCGCATCGCACAACTCGGCGATGGGGGCGATGTCGCCATCCATGGAATAGACAGATTCGAAGGCCACGATTTTCGGCCGGCCGGGGGCTATCTTGGCCAACTGGCGGGCCAGATCTTCCGGGTCGTTGTGACGGAAGATGCGCTTTTCCGCCCGGCTGTGGCGGATTCCCTCGATCATGGAGGCGTGATTCATGGCGTCGGAGAGCACGACGCACTCCGGCAGTTTGGAGGCCAGAGTCGCCAAGGTCGCCATGTTCGAGACATAGCCGGAGGTGAAGAGAAGCGCCGCCTCCTTGCCGTGTAGCGCCGCTAACTCATTCTCCAGCAGCACGTGGTGATGGTTGGTGCCGGAGATATTGCGCGTACCCCCGGCGCCGGCGCCACAGGCCTCCAGCGCCTCGCGCATGGCCGCCAACACCTTGGGGTGTTGGCCCATGCCTAGATAGTCGTTGCTGCACCAGATCGTCACTTCGCCGACACCTTCGCGGGCGTGCCGCTTGGCGCGGGGAAAATCGCCGGCGCATCGCTCCAAATCGGCGAAGACCCGGTACCGGCCCTCCGCCCGCAATGACTCGATCTCGGATTGGAAAATTCTTTCGTAATCCATCGCTCGCCCTTCCGTTCGCCGCGGGGCTGAGAATATCGTCAAGTATTCAGCCTTCTCCGGCAGGCGCATATGACAGAGATCAACTGAGCGGCACTCTTGTGGCGCTAATTTCCAGACAAGGGGCAAATGCGGATATGACCTAGGTCAAGGAAGGCACGTGGGATATCTGCAAATTAATTAGTATGGGTTCCAGAATCGTCTATGGTGCATGGCCCGGGTTTGAAAAAACCCATGGCAAATAACGGCTTAACTGATATGAAATCTGCACGAAGCAACAAATATAACCTCAGAATCCGTTGTAATGTCCTCATCGGCGCCCTGTTGCTGGCGCTCGGAGGTTGTGCCGCGCCACCACCGCCGCCGCCGGTGAAGGACGTGGACTTGTCCTGGCCGCTGCCGCCCGAAGCGCCGCGGATCAGATATGTGCAAGATCTTAGCTCGCGCGAGGACATTGGCGGCGGCGATAAAACCTTATCCCTGGCCGATACCATTCTCGGCAAGGAGAAGGATGACAGCTCGTTCGAGCGTCTCAGAAAGCCTTATGGGGTTAGTGTTGACAGATCGGGCCGGGTTCTGGTGACCGATACCGGTTGGGGGCGCGTGGTTGTCTTTGACGAGGCCAACAATAAGTTTTCCTTCTGGGGCGATTCGGGCAAGGGGGCGTTGAGAAAACCCGCCGGTATCACTTCCGACTCACTGGGCCGTGTCTATGTAACCGACGCGCAGGACAACCGGGTCGTGATCTTTGGACCGGACGGCACATTTCTATCCGCCTTTGGCAAGAAGGGCGAACTCGACACTCCGGTTGGCGTTGTTGTCAACGAAGCGCTAGGCCGTATCTATATCGTCGACAGCCGGCATCACCGTATCGCCGTCTTCGACATGTCGGGAAACCAGATCAGCTCATTCGGTGAGCGCGGCGACGCGCCGGGCGAATTCAATTACCCCACCAACATGGCCATAGACCGGGAGGGGCGCCTCTTTGTGGTCGATACGATGAATTTCCGAATCCAGGTCTTCGACCCCGAGGGCGCCTTGCTCAAGACCTTTGGCCAGACCGGCGATGCGCGCGGGCAATTCGCGCGCCCGAAAGGCATAGCCATAGATTCGGATGGGCATATCTATGTTGTCGACGCCGCCTTCAACAACTTTCAGATTTTCGATTCCAAGGGCCGGCTCATGCTTTTTGTCGGCACCATGGGGCCCCAGCCCGGGCAGTTCTGGCTACCGGCGGGTGCCTATATCGACGAGAACGACCGCTTCTATGTCGCCGATCAATACAACCACCGCATTCAAGTATTTCAATACTTGAAGGAGCAAGCGGTCCCCGCCGCGGCCGACGGGGAGAGTTAAACCGCAGCGCAAACCGGCTGCGTCTAGCAAAGTAAGCAAGTAACTTGACGTGCTAATACAATCAAAAAATATAATTAACTATATTTATTAACCAGTTCAATTACTGGTTGACGAAATATTGCTAATTATACTTAATTTACGTCAATAATACTTTGTTTGTTTCGGCTGGCATGGGAAGTCATGGGGCGGGAGAGCATGGTTTAGAACGGCCGTGACGCTCTACTCCGCGCACCTCGTTCTCGAACCTTAAATTATCGTAAATAATAAAATTTTTTCGTGATTTAGGTCAATTACGTGGCGTGTTGAGAATGCTAGTCATGACGCACAAAAAGTTTTTAGTCGGCTCAAGAAAAAACCAGAGGAATCGCCTTCGCCACCGTCTCCTTTAGACTGTCTCCTAGAGAGGGAGAATAAGCATGCTTAGAAAACTAATTGTTACTGTCGGTGCGGCCGCCCTGACGAGTTTGCTCGGGATGGCCGGGGTGCAAGCCGCCTCGATCGTGAATTCGAATCACGATCTCACCACGGGAGCCATCACCGACGTATGCGTGTTCTGCCATACACCGCATAACACGGCGGCTCCCGCGACCTTGCCGGTCCCCTTGTGGAACCGTAACGCCGCGGATACGGCCACCTTCACGATGTATAGCAGCACGTCCCTCGACATGGTCATCGCCAGTCAGCCGCAAGGTGTCTCAGCGGCTTGCCTGTCGTGCCATGACGGTGTCACGGCATACGATTCCCTGATCAACCAGAGCGGAATTGTGCTGCCCGACGTCATGGGAGCCACCGACACCAAGGCGGTTGGCCGTAGCGGCGATTTGTCCGACGACCATCCGATCTCAATCACCTATAGCGTTGGTACCGGCACTGGGCAGGACCCCGAGTTCATCGCGGCAAGCGTGGGTCACGTTGGCGCGCTGCCGTTGTTCCGGGCGGCCGGTGTTACCACGGGTGACGGCGATCAGGTGGAATGCTCGACCTGTCACAATGTTCACGACCCGGCAATCGATCCTTTCTTGAGGATCTCCAACTCGGCAAGTGCCTTGTGCACGACCTGCCATGTAAAGTAGAAGGTAGATAATCGAGCATCGTTTTTAAGCGCACATCGTTTCACAGCGCGCTAAGTAGTGAATGGGCGGGAAAGGGTTTAGCTTGGTGAGATACCTGCTACTCGTTTCCGCCCTTTTCTTGTTCACTTCGTGTAGCGATAAGGCGCTGTCCCTATTCTTCGATATTCCGCCGCCAACGCCGGAAGAGGAGGCCGCCGAGGCCGCCGCGGAAGAGCAGAAGGCGAGCGAGTTGTCCGGGCTCCCCGCTCAAGCTCTCGCGACTCCGGTGGAGGAAGAACGCCCAGTCATCGAATCCGTTGTGTCTTGGGATCGGGCGCATGAAATGCTGCCAAGGGACGATCTCGACGAGGTGAATTGGGTGGCGGCGCTACACGACGGCACAATCCGTCCGCGGGCCGCCATCGATGGAGACGGCGATCCCCAGGCGGCCGTATTCCGTTGGGACTTTTACTTTCCCGGGCCCGATACCTCACTAGATGCTTACTTCCCGCATTCCAGCCATACCGAATGGCTGGAATGTGAAAGCTGTCATCCAAAAGTTTTCTATTACCGAGAGCTGGAGGTGACGATGGATCGGATCTTCGAGGGTGATTTTTGTGGCGTCTGCCACGGGGTCGTGGCCTTCTCGCTCGATAATTGTACACGCTGCCATCAGGCGATGGAGGAATGATGCCGGTCCCGGCGTCGCTACGAACGATCAGTGCCGGGCTTGCTCTATTGCTCGTGGCTTGTCTCTGGCAGATTCCGCCCCTGCTGGCGGAAGCCCCAGGCGACATCGTTTTCGAGCGTTCTGGCGATGGGCCGCTCGTGGCCCCGGGCTCCTCTTCCGTTCCGCCCGCGGTGTTCCCGCACTGGTCGCACCGCATCCGATATAGATGCTACGTTTGCCACGAAACGCCATTCGTTATGAAGGCGGGGGCCAATGAAATCACCATGGAAAAAATGGAGAAAGGCGAGAGCTGCGCCCTGTGCCACAATGGGCTGGTCGCCTTTCCGGTGGAGTTCCAGACCTGTGCCCGGTGCCATGTAGCGCCGCTGGATGAGTAGCGCCGTGATAGCGCCGGAACCATGAAGGCCCCGGCAAAATCAGCTCTTGAGTCGAAGGATGTCTTGGTATGGCGGTTCAACGGGTCGTGAGGCTATGGATACGTCGTTTGGACATTGGCATGCGCTCTTGCCTCCCGCCCGGTTCCGTCTTGGCGGCGGCACGAAAGCTCGGGCTAAATCATGACGAGCCTGGTCCAGCGAGGGGGATTGGTTTTGATGTTGGCCGCCTTGCCGGCGGCGGCCATGGGGCAGGCGGATGAAAAACTTCACCTTGACCCCCTGGAATGGGAGGCGACGATCAACTTCGACGGCACTCGGCGGAACACCGATAGCGAGACGACAACCGATATAGAGATCGGCTCGGGTGTGCGGTTCAAACAAAGCGGGTACAGCCTGGATCCACGCATTTTCAAGTTCGCCGTTGAGTTGGAACCCAAAGTCTCACGCGGCGAATTTACCGGTTCGAACCAAGACGAGTCGCGCGATGGGTTGTTCCTGAACTATGCCATAAACGCCAATGCCCTGCAGGGGACCCCTGGCCCCATTGGCGTCGATGCCTTGTTTAGCAAGACGACGGATACGATCGACGGCAGCCTTGGCAATCGCAATGAGTTCGATCTGGAAATCCGGCGAATTGGCGTCAACTGGAAAACCAGGATTTTCCCCTCGACCTTGAGCTACACCGAGCGCATCCAGGAGCAATCCTTCAAATCTGGCCTGAGCGGCGCCATTTCCGAGCGTGACGACACTCTACGCACCATCAACTTCCGGGGCCGGAGCAGCAAGCTGAATATAGAATTGGAGCGGGACTGGCTGAATGACCAGACGGATCTGGATTCCGATTACTCCACCAACAAGGTTGGCGTCGGGCATCGTTTCGATTGGGGTAAAGGCAGTCTTCTGACCTCCCAAGCAGATTTCTTCGACCGTAGCGGGTTTAACGCATTCGAGCGCCTTACGCTCAATGAGACCGTGGATATCCAGCACACCGAGAATCTGTCGAGTATGACCTCGTACCAATTCTCGTCGATCAAGCAGCAGGATACGACGACCGAAAATGACGGGGCGTTCTCTCTCACGCATAATCTGTACAACAACCTGACGACCACCGGACACGCTTCGGCCTCTCTGCGCCAGTCCGACTTACTGGACGAGTCGGAATACGAATCCGGTCTCAACCTGAGTTACAGAAAGAAAATCTTCTGGGATGGCCGCTTCACCGCCGGTGTCGGCGGCGCGTACCGCGTCACGGACCGCATATCAGACGGCGGTTTCCTGTCGGTGACGGACGAGAACCATCTCATTCCAGCAAGCGGGTTGGTCAACCTGAATCGCCGCTTCGCGGATGCATCGAGCCTCATCGTCACGGATGCCACTGGTGTTACGGTTTTGACGCTGGACACCGACTATACGGTCTCTCCGGCTGGCGGCGACTTGATCGAAGTATTCATTCTCCCGGGCGGGTTTCTCGGGCCGGCGGACACGTTTCTCGCCTCGTATCGATTCGAGGTGCAACCGTCGGTAAAATTCTCGACCATTCCTTATCACTATCGGGCCGCCATCGATTTCGGTTGGATTAACTTATTTCATCGCACGTCGATTTCGAACGAGAACCTGATCTCCGGTGCTGGCGAGAGCCTGCTTACCGACCGGAAAGATATGACGACCGGCTTGCAATTGCGGTGGGATGGGGATGCAGTGCGGACGACCGCTTCGGCGCAACTGCGTTCCCAGAAATCGGGGTCCTTTGAGACCGACTCTTTGGATTTCGATCAATCTCTGATCTACGATTATTCGCGCCAGGCTGGTTTGACGCTGAGTCTCAGCGAGGCCTTTTCCCAAAGCACCGGCCGCGATACGAACCTGTATACGGCGGATCTGTCATCGCGGTGGCAACCTTGGCCCGGTCTGACGATTCGGCCCCGCCTTGGGTTCTGGATGCGCTCCGATACCGGGTCGGCGGTGACAGCCGGATCGCGCGACGAGCAGTTCCTGGTGGCCGGCCTGGACGTGCGCTGGTTCTTACGTCAGCTTGAGATTTCGTTGCGTTACGATCATACGGTGCGCGACGGCGATACCAACGTGTCGACCGAGGATCGAATCATGTTCACCCTCATTCGTCGATCGCTATGAAGACGGCGCTCGCCTTAATCGCCTTGTTGCTTGCGGTTGCTTGCGATCGCTTCGACGAGGCTCCGCCAGACTTGGCGCCTCCAGCCGAGGACCTGGTTTGGCCGCAGCCACCAGAGCCCGCGCGCATCCGATTCTTATTCGCGTTCCGGGAACCGGAAGATCTGGGCTTTACCCGATCGATCTTTGGCCGTCTCTGGAGCCTTATCGCGGGCGAGGACTCGCGCGAGATGGTACGTCCCTACGCGATCGCCGTCGATGGTGGTGAAGTGGCCATTGCCGACCCCGGGGCGCGGGTCGTTCATCTGTACGACTTGCAGCAACGCGAGTACGGCCGAATCGAAAAGGCGGGCGATGACGCTCTGGCCTCGCCCGTGGGGATCGCCTTCGGAGACGGCCGGCTTTACGTCGCCGATTCCGTTTTGGCGCGGGTTTTCGTTTTCGACCGCTCGGGCAAGCTCCTACAGACCATCGGCGATATGAAGCGTCCCACAGGCCTGGCTTTTGATCCAGCGACCAAGCGCCTCTATGTCGCGGATACTCTCAAACATGAGATCGATGTGTTCGATGCCGGCGGCACGAAACTTTTTTCCTTTGGCAGCCGGGGTGTCGCGGCAGGTGAATTCAACTACCCGACCCATATGTCGATCTGGGATAGCCGATTGTACGTCAACGATACGATGAACTTCCGTATCCAAAGCTTCGCTTTGGATGGGTCGCCGCTGTCGGTCTTCGGGTCGCACGGCGATGGCTCTGGCGATCTGGCGCAGCCCAAGGGCGTGGCGGCGGATGCCGCGGGGCATATCTACGTGGCCGATACCCTGTTTAACCGTGTGCAGATATTCGATCCTAGCGGCGCCCTACTGCTGGCATTTGGCGGCGAGGGCATAGGTGCTGGGCAGTTTTGGCTCCCGGCGGGTGTTTTTATCGACGAAAGCCGCGTCTATGTGGCCGATTCGTATAATCGGCGCATCCAGGTCTTTGAATATATCGGGGGTGTCTAAGATGCGCGGCCTTGGTTTGCTCGCCATATTGCTGTTTTTTGCGGCACCTGCCTGGGCGGTGAGGGATGTGGTCAACACCACGCATAACCTGTCGGCGTCGGGCCCAGGTCCTTTCAAGAGCCTGAACGTCGATCAGGTATGCGTATTTTGTCATACGCCGCACAACACCCAGCCGCAGGGACCCTTATGGAACCACGGGCTTTCGGGGCAGACGTACATCGAATATGGCAGTTCGACCTTGCAGGCGTTTCCAGGACAGCCGACGGGGCTGTCGCGTCTGTGTTTGGCCTGTCATGACGGGACCGTGGCCCTGGGTGCCTTAGGCAATCTACCCCCCGGTATGGTCAACGATCTGCAAAGCACATTTCTCGCTGGCCGGGCCAATCTGGGGACCGATCTGGCGGACGATCATCCGATCTCGTTTGCCTACGATACCGCGCTTCAGGTGGCGGACCAGGAACTGGCGAATCCCGCGAGCATCGGTCTGCCGCTGGAGAATACCGAGCTGCAATGCACGACATGCCATGACGTGCATGAGAAGGACATTGTGCCGTTCCTGCGCCGCACCACCGCCAATGGCGAACTATGCACAACATGCCACGTGCGCGGTGGCGCGACCTGGGATTGGGGCTCTTCGGCGCATGCGACATCGACCGCGACCGCCGGTGGCGCGAATCCCTGGAGCGAGCGCAAAGCGGCTTGGCGCGGCAACACGGTTGCTCAAAACGCGTGCTTCAACTGCCATACGCCGCACAACGCGGCAACGCCGGCGCGCTTGATCAAGGACCAGGAGGAGAACACTTGCTACCTTTGCCACGACGGCACGGTAGCGGCGACCGACATCCAGAACGAGAGTATCAAAATCGTACGCCATCCCATGGAGATCACGCCAAACACGCGCCATGACGCCACCTCGGTCGAAGATCCCCTGACCATGTCATTCCACGTGGAATGCACCGACTGCCATAACCCGCACGGGGCTAAGTCCGGCCCACCCATGGTCTCGTTCAGGCCGAACGACCCGTCCGATCCCAACCACACAACGCCGCCCCTGGCCAATGCCAGCATACTCGGCGTTTCCGGGATAAGCGCCACCGGCGCGGTCAAGGCCGAGATCGACTTCCAGTACGAGCTTTGCTTCAAGTGCCACGGCGTGCCGGGCGACAGTGCCTGCGAGAACCAGCGATGCACGACGGCCCGATCCCTGAACATGACCCGGCAGGATGGCATCTACAACCTTCGCGACAAGGTGATTAGCGGCTCGTCGGGACTAGTCTCCTACCACCCTATCGAGATCAATAATCCGGGCAACAATACCGAGGTGCCCAGCTTGCGGACGGATATTCCCCTGAACCGGACCAGCAGTCTTATCTACTGCACCGACTGTCACAATGGAGAATCTAGTGTCGCCGCGGGCGGCACCGGTCCAGACGGCCCACACGGCTCAAATGTCGAGGCCATGCTGGCCGAAACGTATCCTATGGAGCCGGAACGCGCATACAGCTCGGCGCAATACGCGCTCTGCTACCAATGTCACGACGAAGGTCTTCTTTTGGACGACGCCAGCGGCTTTTCACACAACAGGCATGTTAGGTCGAGAGGCTTCACTTGCATAAACTGCCATGATCCTCACGGCTCGCAGAGCTCCCAGCATCTGATCAACTTCCTGACCAGCACCGATTCAGGCGGGCAGGTTTTTCAGATCACTGGCGACGGCGGGTTTGCCGAGCCAACTTGGCAGGACGACGGCAACTTCAAGGGGTCCTGCTTCCTCAACTGTCATGGTTCCAGGCATAGACCGAAGAGATACTGACCCCGCTCAAGGCCAAGTGATTTTGATGGTGCCATGTGGGATTCGTCATTCCTTGGCACCGTCCCCCTGCGCATCGTCGGACACCGGTACTGATCGCCCGGCCATTTCTTAATGCTTGGTTGACACGTCCCCGTCCGTATCCACCTGCGGTTTACGTTGGATTTACACGATTGATGTATTCATGGGGCGCTCGCTTTTGAGCGCCCCGGCGGTCGTCGCCGGCATCATCCGGTGAGTTCCGCCAGCCCCTCCGCTGCGGTTCCAACCGAATTGCCGCCGGCCAGAATCAGACCATCCGGAACCAAGTATGGCGATCAGCTCAGGTAGAGGTGCTGGATGTCGCGGACCGTGTGTATTGCGTGGTGTATTGCCGCGCTTCTGCTCCTTGCCGGGACAGTGACGGAGTCAGCGCGCGCTGCCACAACAGTGCTGCGGCACGATCATCTTGGCCCGCGTTGCGCCGCCTGCCATGTAGCCGGAGATAGGGTGACGCCGGACAACGCCGGACGGCTCCAGGCTTCGCAGGCGCGGCTGTGTGGCACCTGTCATCAAGGGGGCATGGAGGCCAGCCATCCCACGGGAGTTGTGCCCGGTCGTGCCTTTCCGGCGCATATGCCGGTGGACTGGAAAGGTGAGATGGCCTGCAGCACTTGTCACAATGTCCATCGCACAGGGGGCGGACCAAACCGTGGCGCGGTGGCGGCAGGCAAGTTCGCGGCGGGCGGCGCCCAGTGTTCCGCTTGCCATAGGCGGGCCTCTTTCGCCCGCATGGCGGATCGGGGTGAATCCCTCCTGCTCCCTGCCGGGACGGGGACGGCGCATGTGGCCACGGCAATGCCGCCGGACGATCATCTTGGCCCGCGTTGCGCCGCCTGCCATATAGCCGGAGATAGAGTGACGCCGGACAACGCCGGACGGCTCAAGGCTTCGCAGGAGCGGCTGTGCGGCGCCTGTCATGAAGGGGCCAAGCAGGCCAGCCATCCCACGGGATTTGTTCCCGGTCGTGCCTTGTCGGCGCACACGCCGGTGGATTGGAAGGGTGAGATGACCTGCAGCACCTGTCACAATGTCCATCGCACAGGGGGCGAATCGATCCGCGGTGCGGTGGCGACAGGTGAGTTCGGGGCGGGCAGCGCGCTGTGTTCGGCCTGCCATAGCCAGGCCTTTTTTGCCCGCATGCTGGATAGGGGTGAATCCCTATTGCGTTCCGCCCACCTCGATGCGCGCGCCAATCGATCGGATGGTGAGATCGACGTTTATTCTCAGCACTGCCTGGACTGTCATCCGGACCAGTTGTCTTTACCCGGCGCTGCCATTCGGGTTGCCTTTACGGCCAGCAACGGTACTGGGATGACGAACCATCCCATCGGCATGACCTACATCCATGGGAATCCGATGCTTGGCCTTCGCGCCCCGGCTGCGTTCCCAGCCGAGATCCTCTTGCCGAATGGTAAAGTGAGTTGTCTGTCTTGCCACGAAGGCTACAGCGCCCGTCACGGCGCCATGGTGATGGAACGGCCAACCGATCTGTGCCTGGCCTGTCACGACAAGTGATCGCACCCGCGATCCCGGCCTTACTTTGAATTGATATAAAGCATGGATCGGCGGCCCAACCGTGGCTAGGCTTTGCTCTCTAAGTGGAAGCCCTCGAAACAGGATCTTTAGGAGCAAGGAGCGATGAGCCGGCGTTTTAGCGGTGCTGGCGCTTGGGGTGGCTTGCGACCGCCAGGTGACGGGCGATGACCATCGATGTCGCCGTCGTCGGAGGCGGGATATCCGGGCTAGCGCTGGCCTATGATCTAAAGCGTTACGGCCGGCGCATCGCGGTTCTCGAACGCCGGGCGCTCACCGGCGGCAACGCGGTTTCCGAGCGTATTGGCGGTTTCCTGATGGAGCACGGGCCGACCACGGTCAATACGACCGTCAAGGCCGCAGCGGATTTCTCGCGCGACTTGGGGTTGGATAGGGAACAATGCGGCCTCGGCGCGGATGCGCGCCGGCGTTACCTGGTCAAGCAGGGCGCGTTGCGGGGCCTGCCGGCGAACCCGCTTGGCATATTCACGTCCAGTTACCTCTCTCTCCGGGCGCGATTGCGTTTGCTGGCGGAGGTCGGAATTCCGCGCCGCCAGGATACCGGGACGCCCGGGGAGGAAACCGTGGCCCAATTCTGCACCCGGCGCTTCGGCCGGGAGTTCACCGAGCGCGTGGTGGATCCCTTTGTCGGCGGCGTGTATGCGGGATGCGCGGCGGAGCTATCGGCTTCCGCCGTTTTCCCGAAGCTGATCGATATGGAGCGCCGTTTCGGTTCGCTCACGCGCGGTGCTTTGCATTTACGGCGCGCCGAGGACCGCCTGCCCGGCGGCCGGCTCTGTTCCTGGCGTACTGGGATTGGTGCCCTGCCCAAGGCGCTCTCAACCGACCTTGGCGGAGTCCTTCACACAGGGGTCGTCGCCCGCCGGATTCAACCCGTCGCTGGCGGCTTCATGATCGATGCCGGGTCATCTGGAAGGTTCAAAGCCCGCGCGGTGGTTTTGGCCACTCAACCGCGTGTCGCGGCCCAGTTGTTGGAGAATGTGGATCAAGACGCGGCCGAAGCCGCCGGGAGGATTTCCGCGCCGCCGCTCGCTGTTGTGTTCTTCGGCTACCGGCGCAATCAGGTCGAGCACTCTTTGGATGGTTTCGGTTTCCTGACGCCCGCGAGTGAAGGCCGGGCGGTTACCGGCGCCTTGTTTAGCTCGACCATGTTTCCGGGTCGCGCCCCGGACGGCAGTGTCGCCATCACCGGTTATTTCGGCGGCGCGCGGGCGCCGCATCTTGGCGCCCAGGCGCCCGAGACTCTGGTCGATCTGGCGCGCGAGGAGTTTCGCGACCTGCTCGGCGCGCGTGGCGAACCGCTTGTCGCCCGGGTCCGGCATTGGCCGCTAGGCCTGCCGCAATACGGCCTCGGCCATGGCGAGGTTACCGCGACTCTAGACGAATTAGGCCATCGCGTGCCCGGTCTATTTGTCGTGGGAAACTATCTGCGCGGAGTTTCAACCGCGGACTGCCTCGGCGTCGCGCGCGAGACCGCGAAAAGGGTGGATAAATTCATCGCGAAAAGCTTTGGCGAGGCATAGCCGGGCAAAAGCGACTTGGTTGGCGGGATCCCGTAATCGGTAGATCTCAGGGCACAAGTTGACGCCACTCCGCCAAGCTGGCGGCGCAATCAGAGTCTTACCGATGGCTTGGTTCCACAACGGTTCAGTTGTCAATGCGGGTGGGGAGAATCAGTCTTGGAAATCGTCACTCAGCGCCACGATGGGTTTTGAGGGTTCCGTCGACAGCTCCATCTTATAGGCAAGAAACCACATCATCACGACGCCCAGGCCCCACCAGATTATCACCCATGCCCACAGGGAGGGCATGTTGAAATCCCAGTTCTCGTAACCGGCTTCCGGGGCGCCGAAAATATAGTTCCCGATAACGATTCCAGGGCCGATAGCAAAGAAAAACCAGATGATCGTGACGATCCAGGCGACGGTTTTCCGCCACTGACCCGCTGCCGGATTCCCGGCATGCTCGCGCAAGAACGTATGAAATTTCATGCGTCGTGCGCGGCTGGATTCATTTTGCGACATGGCCGAGGCGATGATGCAAATGCACAGATTGACGAATATGCCCCAACCGGCGGAGTGGATCGTCCAGGGCCAGGGACCCCAAGGCATGGAATCGCCAGTAAGTTTCTGCCCGATGCTTTCGGTTAGGACAACGGCGATCATGCCCGCCGCCAAGCCATAGGTAGCCCCCTGGCGCGTGATCCACGGGAACCACAAAGCACCCAAGAGAGATGGCCACAATTGGAATCCAAGGGCCAAGGCCAGACCGCCGAACACCATGAGGGCATCGCGCGCATAGGTCGCCATAAGCAAGGCCAAAACCATAATGGCCAACATAGACAAGCGGCCAAATAGGATTTGATTTTCGTGGGAAGCGCTGGAATTGATGTGCCGCCGGTAGACGTCGCGGGCCAACATCGCGCCTGCGGTGCTCATGTAGGCGGCCCCCGTCGACTGTATGGCCGCCAGGCCGCAAACAGCTAGAAATCCGACCAACCATGGAGCGGCGGCGGAAACGGTATTGATATAGGAGGGGACTAGGCCGCCGTGCCTCTGCCCGGTTAGGGCCGGCATGATCTGGGCGCTTGCCAAGCCCGCATCGTTCACCGCCGGGTTGGCGCCTAGAAGATGCGCGCCCATGCCTTGGAAGGTAACGAAGAAGACCAGGATCAATCCGATGACGAGAGACGATGCCCAAACCTGCTGTGGCGCGAAGGCGCGCGGCGACTTGCTGGCGAAGGCCCACATGGAGAAAGCGGGCCCGGACTGTATGCCCATGAAAGCGAACATGAAGGACAGACACATGACGCCCGTCCACAATCCCCCGGCCGGCGTTTCCCTGCCAAGGCCTGCCGTCCATTGCACAACTCCGGGTATAGCGAAGCCGGCGTTGTAGTCGCCACCGCCGTAGCCGCGTGTGGAATCCCAAGTGGTTATCGACGAGCCGGCGATCTTCGCCATGCCCAGGTTGAAGGCTTCGAACCCGCCGACAAGATTCAGGGCGATAAGCCCGACGATAATGATGCCGGCCGCCAGCAACAGCCCTTGCAAGGTATCTGAGTTGGCAGCGGCGCGAATGCCGCCCGATGTCACGTAGATCAAAAAAACGATGGCCATCAACCAAACGGCAAGGTCACGAGAAATCCATCCGTCGGTGACCATGGTGAACAAAAACCCCGTGGCGCCGAGCAGCAGGCCCATGAAGGGGATGGCGAATACCAGTGCGATCACGATCACCAGGAAGCGAATGATTTCGCCCTGATAATAGTCGGCTAGCATTTCACCTGGCGTCAGGTAACCGAATCGCTTTCCCAGCATCCATTGGCGTTTTAAAAACACGACCCCTGCCAAGGGAATGGTGATCGCGCATAGCGCCGCGAACACGAACTGAAATCCATCGCGGAACACCAACCCCGCTTGGCCCAGGAACGTCCACCCGCCAAAGGATGTCGCCGTCGCCGCCATGATGAAGACCCAGACCGGCAAGCCACGGCCGGCAACGAAAAAATCGCTCGCCGTGCGTGACGCCCGGGCGCCCCTGGCGCCCCAGTAGATGCAAAATCCCCAGTACGGTACTAGAAAAATGAACAACCAGGTTATCTTAGCGGACAATTGACGCCCCTATATTTTTTCCGATTGTCCCGAACCGGTTCGCCATGGAATGTAAAGTTCAACCGATCAAAAGACGATTCTACCTGTCCCAAAGCGCGGCGAATCTTGGGATCATACTCGATCGTGGAGGGACAAGATCAATCACAAACGACCGCGAGACTCTTCGTACCGGTAACGAACGTCACGATGCACGCCAGAAATTCCAAGGGTTCAAGCGTAGCTGGTTCACAAATGTTATCGCCCCGCCGATCATAAGTGCAAGAGTTTGCACATAAAATTCTATTCGGCTAAGTTGAATTCGGTTTTACTTGAAAGTCGCGAAAAAGCTGCGTTTGCGGCGGGCGAATGTATGCGGGAAGCTTCCCAGCAAAGCCCGATACAGATACCTCCGGTGACGCAGCAAACAAGACAGGGAGAAGTAACATGAAACTGATAATGAAGCTGAGTGTTCTCCTGGGCATGTTTCTTATGTTGCCGGGATTGGCGATTGCCGCGGGTGTCGATGAACTTTCGCCCGATGTTCAGAAACGTTTGTACGCACCGGATATTATGGATCCGCAACAGCCTATTGGGCCGAGCGCCTATCGGGATTGGAAGGCGAAAAATCCACCGCCGTGGACGATTGGCTATGCGAGTTCCTACGCAGGCAACACTTGGCGCGCCGGCGTCATGGATCGCATTATCCAGGACATCATTCCGAAATGGAAAAAACTTGGCCTTCTTAAGGAGATTGTTGTTACGCAATCAAATCTGAAGGATTCTCTACAGATTCAACAAATGCGGCAGTTGGTGGACAGGGGCGTCGACGCGCTCATCGTTTGCTGCTCCAATCCGGTGGCTCTCAATCAGACAGTCAAATACGCCTACGATAAGGGCGTTCCGACGTTCTCCTTCGTCGGCTATCTGACCTCACCTTATTCGATCAATTCATCGGCTAACTACCAACATGCCGGGTACCTCATGGGCCAGCAGATGGCCGAAGAGGTCGGCAAGAAGGGCAACATTCTGGTCGTCGAAGGAATTCCCGGAACCTCGGGGTCCGATTCCCAGGACCGCGGCGTCAAAGCCGGCTTGGCCGCGTATCCCGATATCAAGGTCGTCGGAAGCATCGCCGGCATGTGGACCGATCAGGTAGCCCAGGCCGCGGTGCAAAAATGGCTGGCGACCCATCCAGGCCAACTCGATGGCATCATCGTTCAATCGGCGGCCGAAATGGGTGTGTTGAGAGCCTTGCAGCAGTCCGGCCGGAAAATGGTCCCCGTGTCCATTGGCGGGGAATTAGGCGCGATCTGCTATTGGCGCAAGAATCTTGACTACCTCAAGGGCGCCTACCACGTGTGGCCTCCGGGCGACGATTTCGAATTGATCTGGGACATCATGATGCGGACTCTGCAGGGGCAAGGCCCCAAGCTGCAGACCGTTTTCGCCGACGCGGTTCCGTTCGATAAGGAAGACGTGAAATCCTATATGGGCACGGATTGCGACGAGAATAACAAGCTGTGGGCCCATGTCGGACCCGAGGTCTGGGGAGGCCAAAAGTATCTCGACCAGTTCTTCCTGAGGCCTGCGGATCCAACAAAATATAGGCCTTAAATGTAGCGGCTGATGGCGCTCGTTAAGCGGCGGGCGTCATCCAGCTATGTTAAGCCAAGACATGTTGACTGATCGCGGATCCACGTTTACGTCCGATCGAGACGGCGCTGACGGCCAATTATCGTCGGCGGCGCCCAGTTCGCTCGGTGAAATATCGGTTGTCGACGTGCACAAGGCTTTCGGTGTGACCAAGGCGCTCGACGGCTGTACATTCAGCGCGCGATGCGGGGAAATACATGCAATCGTTGGTGGAAACGGTTGCGGTAAAAGCACGCTTGCAAAAGTCCTGTCGGGGGTCTTGCCGGTCGACAGCGGACAGGTATCGGTATTAGGACATACCCCGCAAACTCCTTCCGAGGCGCGCTCCGTCGGGATCGCGACGGTGTTTCAGGAGACCCTGGTCGCCGACGAATGTTCGGTCGTGGACAACTTGTTCGTCGGCTTGGACGGCCTCTGGTCGAAATCTCATCCGACGAAAACAAAAATCAGCACGGCGGAATCCTTGATGAAGGATCTGACCGGTCTCGATATCGATCCACACATGTATGTTGGCGGTCTGCCGCTTAGCATCAAACAATGGATCACCATTGGCCGCGCGCTGTTGCGCGATCCCAAGGTCCTTATCCTGGACGAATCCTCGGCCGCCCTCGATTTCGATTCGACGGAAAAACTTTTCAGTAAAATGACGGAACTGCGCGATCGGGGATCGGCGGTCATCATTGTCACCCACCGCATTGCCGAGCTCATTCGCGTCAGCGATAGGGCTACGGTCATGCGCGATGGCCGCAACGTGGGTGTGCTTGGAAAAGGGGAGATCACGGAAAAAAACCTTTTATCGCTCATGACCGGCAAAAGCGAAGAGGCGGAAGTTTCGGAAGATACCGCGCATGAAGCCTTGAGCGCCGAGGTTGTCATGAAGACACGCGGCATGAAAATTTGGCCGGAGGGCGAAGACGTCGACTTCGAGCTATTGCGAGGTGAGATCGTCGGAGTGGCCGGCCTGGATGGGCAGGGGCAGAATGAATTCGTGCGCGCCTTGGCCGGCGTTCAGCCGGCCCTCAAAGGCTTGCCTCTGGTCAAGAATGAAGCCGGCGATGTCGTGGAAATCGAAAATCCGGAGCATGCGGAGGAGTGCCGCGTCTCCTATGTATCCGGCGACCGAAAACGTGAAGGCATCATCCCCAACCTTAGCATCTTCGAAAATCTCTTGTTTCCGCTGTATCACAAACATCTGCGGCTATCGTGGCTGCGTTTTATCGATTGGTCCGCCCTGTCGGGCGTATTCGATTGGGGTGTTGAAAGGCTGGCGATCAAGATCGGCGAAAAATCGAATAAGATCACCTCCTTGAGTGGCGGCAATCAACAAAAAGTTCTGATCGGCCGGTCCTTCGCCATGCAGCCGAACATACTGATTTTGAACGACCCGGCGCGTGGAATCGACGTTGAAACGAAAGGCGAGCTTTACAAGCATTTGCGGGATTACGCCTCGCGCGGCCACTCGGTTGTTTTTATGTCGAGCGAGCTGGAGGAATTTATCGGCCTGTGCGGTCGTGTGATCGTGTTTCGCCACGGCAGCATCTTTCATTCGTTCGCCGGGGCCGAAATCGATCCCGTGCGTGTGTTGGAAGCCATGTTTGGGCAGGCCATGGGCGGGAGCGGTGAGACGGAGCAAAGTGTCGCACGCGAACAACGCTCCCAGCCGCGGGCCGTGGATCCCGGTGGCGAGAAAGAAAAACTAAAACTGAAATCCAAAATCCGCGTCGGCCACATCAAAATTGTTGATTTCGATCGGGACAAGAACCGCCAAGAAAGCGATCTAAAACCGGGGGACGAAAATTTTAGATCCAAGATTGGGCCAATCAAGATCGTCTACTCGGAAAGATAGAAAGATGATTCGTCAAGTGGAGCAAAACCGTGGACCGCGATAAAATAAAAATCGTCGAGTTCGGAATGGACGATGAATCTCGGCCAAAATCGAGGTTAGCTGAATCGGAGACAATGAAAGTCGTTGAGTTCGGCGACGAATGGGAGGACGGCCGGCAGAGGCCGGTAACCGGAAACGATGTTGGCCATATCAAAATCGTTGAATCCCGTGGCGGACCGCCAGCTGAATCCCATGGCGTTCCGCCAAAAGCACAACCCAAGAAAACCGGAAAAATGAAGGCCATGGCGGGCCAGATGAAGATCGTAGAATTTGACCAGGAGAGCGAAGAGACCGGGAGCTTGGGCAGAAATTCGAAGATTAAAATCATCGAATTCGATTGATGTGGTCTTGGTGAAACTTGCGCGTATGGAAAGGCAAGGTGGACCGAAGATGATCGGATGCCACTTTAGAGGTAGTGTGGAGGGCGAACCGTGAGCCTTGCCGACGTCAAACAGGCGTCTCCGTCCGGCAACACCCATCTGTTCGTGCCGATTCTGTTGCTGGTCGTTCTGTTGATAATCGCGGTCCTGCGGGCCCCCACTTTGATATCCAGCGAAGGCATCGGCAGCGCGATTATCGTCGCGGCGCCTCTTATTCTGGCAACCTATGCCTTGACCATCATGGTCATGGCCGGCCGCGTCGGTGTCGATCTTTCCATTGGGCCGCTTCTAGGCTTCATCAATGTTGGCATGATCCAACTCTTCGCGGCGGGGGTCCTTACCTCGCCGTTCGATTTCTTCGCCTACGCCATCGCCGTCGGGGTTCTCTACCAAATCCTCATGGGGTTGATCATCGTCTATGTGCGGGTTCAGCCGATTATCGTCGCCCTAAGCGGGTTTCTGGCCTTGGTTGGCCTGAATCTGGTTATTTTACCCAGACCCGGCGGTTTGGCGCCGGAATGGCTGATGCCGTGGGGGCTCGGCACATCCATTCTTTCCCCGGTTCTCGCCATTCTGGTGCTAGCGACGATTGCCTGGTTCATACTCGCGCGGACCGCTTTTTTTGGCCACTTGCGGCTCATGGGAGCGGATGAACGCACGGCCTATTCCGCCGGCGTCAAGATCGGAATCGTCCGCATCGGGGCACATGTCATCGCCGGCGTATACAGCGCGCTGGCGGCTATAACTTTTACGGCGCTCATCGGGTCCGGCGATCCTACTCAGGGCAGCACATACACCTTGATGGCGGTAACCGCATTGGTTTTGGGCGGCACCAGCTTGGCCGGTGGCCGTGGCACGATAATCGGCTCGCTGCTGGGCGCGTTGAATATCTATCTGATTACCTACGTGCTCTCGACCTTCAATTTCGGCATGGTGCAGAGCTTCGTCACGGAGTTGGCATATGGTGTCGTTCTCGTCATCTCGCTTCTGTTGACCCTCGTACTGCCGAGGCTACCGTTGGGGGTGAGAAGTATCTCTCCCTTTGCATTTTTCGTTGTCTTGGGCGTCGTCGCCCTCGGCGTCATTCTGCATGCGAAAGACGAAATTATCGCTCCGGCGATGGCCCCCACAACTTCTGAATATACGGTGCTGGGCGCCGATACAGGCGCGTCCACGGATAGCGGTTTGACGGTTCTGGGGGCCGAGCCGGACAGTTCGGGACTCACAGTCTTGGGGGCCGAGCCGGACAGTTCGGGGCTCACAGTCTTGGGTGCCGAGCCGGACAATTCTGGCCTCACGGTCCTGGGTGCCGAACCCAAGGGCAGTTCTAAACGGGCCACATCGGGAACACCCCTGGTCATCGCGGCCGTGATAATAGCCGTTGTCTTGTTCCTGCTTTACCTGCTGTATCTCCATGCGAGCGTGCCCATGGTCGCCTTTATCGGTGTCATCATATTGCTGGTGTTGGGTGTCACTCTTTACGACCGCCCCGGCCCGGTATTCGCCAACATGGGCAAGGCCGCCAGTGCCGCCCTAGGTTTCAAGGATACAAGGGCAACGGGCGTCTTTGAGTTGGAGGTCGCGGACTCCACTTCCCGGGCTCACGTCGAATCGATCTTCGGCCCGGCCAAATCGGTTTTCAATTCGCCGCTCGCCAATTGGCTGCTGGTTCCGGTTGGAGCGGTTCTGGTTGGCACCTTACTGATCGTGGTTTTCGTCCACCGCGCGCCCACGCGGATTCGAAACGTACCGCTTTTGTTATACTTGGCACTCGCGGCCGCCACGGCGGGCATCATCGTATATGCTTATGACGGCTATCTACCCATCGGCGATACGGTTTACATCGGCGGTCTTGGGGCGCTGGTCGTCGGCGCACTGGTGTTCGCCGTTACACTTCCTTCGGTCCAATCGCGGGTCGGGAACGTATCGCACTTAGTGATCGTCATGATAGGGGCGGCTGCCTTGGGCTCTATGTATTTCGCGGCTGGATACGACGAAGCGCCCGGTTCGCAAGGCGCTATATCCGCGGTCGCGAGTCATATCCAAGCCGCCCCGCCAGAGGTCATGACCTCCGCCGCCGTTCAAAACATTGACTTTTCCACCATGTTTTATGCCGAGGTCTTCTGGGTCTTGCTGATCTGCGCCGCGGTATTTCTTGCCGCGCTTCCCCGCGTTTGGAGCAGATTCATGCGCTACATTTCGTTCGACCAGGGCGTGAAGGCCTTGTCCTACACGGGTATCTTTATCGTTGCCGTGTCGATATTGATCATGGGGGCGTTGTTCTTGGCATCTGATATGGCGTTATGGAAGTTTGGCGTGTGGGTCGTCGCGGCGCTAGTTGGCGCCAGGTTCGCTTGGCACTTCTTGGGCAACTACCGGCAGGTCAGCGGTGTAAGGAAAAAATCAATTGCCAATGGCGAACCCGAATCCGTTAGGCAAATGATGGGGGTTAAGTGATGACCCGTTCCGCGCACATTTTTTACAAATGGCTCGGGTTCGCGCTGGGAGTGACCGTTTCGGGTATTGGCGCGATATTGGGTTGGATCGAAAATGTTCCTCTCCAGCACGTCATTTTCTACACGGCGGCGACCTTCGCACTCATCTTGTGGGGGTGGCACCATTTCTCGGTCCGCTGGATCTACGGAGCCGATACAATTCCTCTTCGCAATAATAAGGAGGGGGCCATTGAACTCAGCGAAGATGGTGATCCGACGGCCGAGACATCGGGACGCATCTTCCTTAAAAACCTTATCGTCCGGAACAAGGCCATTGTTATCGGCTTGTTGCTGCTTCTCGCTTTGTTCATTGTGGTTTCGTTCTCCATAGATGAATTTTTTACCGGGAAGAATATTTTTTCGAGCTTGGTGTTCGCGGCATTTCTGGCCGTCGCCATCGTGCTCAACAAGTACGTTACCGAAAACAAAAGCGCGTTCATCGGTATAACCGTTCTGATCGGCCTCTTTGTCATGGGCTCTCTGATCGTCGACGGGTTTTTCTCCACGATCAATCTAAAATCCATGCTGGTGTTCGCGGCTTTCCTGGGCCTCGCTTGCCTCGGCCAAACCCTGGTCGTTCTGCTTGGTGGCCTCGATCTTTCCATCCCCTTCGTGATCGGTTCGGCGAACATCGCTTTGATGTACCTGTTCGGGCTCGATATTCTACCGAGTTGGATTTCGGTGATTATCATCATGCTGCTTGGCGCCATAATTGGATTTATCAATGGCATATTGACTTTCAGATTACAGGGCCAAGCCCTCATACTGACATTAGGTGTGGGATTCGCCGTTGCGGGCGGAACTCAAATCCTGACCAGCATCGGAACCCGTTATGCAGGCAACGTCCATGGCGCTGTGCCGGATTGGCTGACCAACATCGCGGCCATGAACGGCACGACCTTCGGTTTGGGCTTCCCGCCGGTTATCGTGATTTGGATCGTCGTCGCGGTCCTGCTGATCGTTTTCATGCGCAACACTATCTTCGGCAGAAGCCTCTATGCTCTCGGTGGCAGCCGGATCGCCTCCAAGCGGCTATCGATTTCGGAACGCAAATACTGGGTCGGCGTCTACACCATTAGCGGCTTCATCGCCGCCATGACCGGTGAATTGCTGTTGGGCTGGAGCGGCAGCGGATTTATCGGAGTAGGCGATCCTTACCTCTTCATGACACTGGCGGCCGTGGTGATCGGCGGCACCTCCTTATTGGGAGGCTGGGGCGGTTATGGCTTTACCGTTATCGGTGTCCTGGTGCTTCAGGTATTGACTTCGTTCCTGGTCGGGATCGGTTTGGAATATGAGGGTCAGCAGTTTGTGTTCGGCTTGTTGATAATTCCCATGGTCGCCCTCTATGCCCGATCTCCACACATTCGAACTCAAATTTGAGCTGACCATGATCGACGAAAACGCCATATTCTCAAGTTGTAACAACGTGCTGAGCCAGTTCGTAGAGCCCGGTTCGCGACAGCCGATAGGACGAGCTAATGGGTAAGACATTTCAACCGACCGATATCGTTGGGGCTACGTTCTGGCTTATTACCATTGCCATGATCGCCACGGCCGCTTTCCTTTTCCTCGAAAGACGCCGGGTCGAGGACCGATGGAAGACGCCCGTATCGGCGGCCGGCGTGGTCGCGCTAATCTCCGCCATCAATTACTTTTATTTGAAGGACGTTTGGGCCGCGACCGGCGCCGCCTCGACCGTTTACCGCTTCGTCGACTGGCAACTCACCGTGCCCCTTCAATCGGTTTCGTTCTATCTTGTCCTGACCGCTGTCGTGAGCGTGCCGGCCGCGCTGTTTTGGCGCCTCTTGGTTGCCTCAGTGGTCATGATCGGATCGGCTTACCTGGGCGCTGCCGGCTACATGAGTCCAACCCTTGGAATCCTGATTGGGGTGGCCGGTGGCCTATACATTCTCGGCGAGGTCTATCTGGGTGAAGCCAGCGGCTTAAATTCAGGAAGTGGGAACGAAGCGGCTCAATCGGCATTCAACGGCATGCGGCTGATCGTAACCATCGGCTGGGCCATATACCCACTGGGTTATTTCATGGAATACCTGGGAGGCGGTGTAGACGAGGCCAGCCTTAACGTTATCTACAACCTCGCCGACTTTCTGAACAAAATCGTTTTCAGTCTAATCATTTACAGGGCCGCCGTTAGGGACTCAACATAGCGCGCCTGGATTAGAGATATGACCATGACTGGAAATTTATTAACGGCACCAACATTCGACATTCGGCACGGCCGGAAACAGGCCGCACGTGACAGGGAGATTTGAGCTATGACCGGAGCGGACATCATTACCGCAATCCTCCTGGCGGGGATATTCATCGCGGTGGTCGTCTATCTGCTGTATTGGCTGTACCGGCGCTCTTCGAAGGAAATCTCTTTCGTGCGTACCGGCCTCGGGGGGGAGAAAGTGGTGTTGAGCGGCGGCGCGCTGGTTTTGCCGATTGTTCACAACATCACACGGGTCGGCATGAATACGCTGCGATTAGAGGTTCGCCGCGGTCAGGAACGCGCACTTATCACGAAAAACCGCATGCGGGTCGAGGTGGTCGCTGAATTTTACCTCCGGGTTCGGCCCGATGTCGCGTCCGTGGCCGCCGCGGCCCAATCCTTGGGGCGCCGGACAATGGACGCGGAGAGTCTGAAGGAGCTGGTTCAGGGCCGGTTCGTCGACGCCTTAAGCACCGTTGCCGCCCAAATGACGATGGACGAAATGCAGGAGAACCGCGGCCAGTATGTGAAATCCGTGAAGGCATTGGTCGAGGACGCCCTGACCCAGAACGGTTTGGAGCTCGAGGCGGTTTCGCTGACCGGTTTCGATCAAACCGATATCAGCCTGTTCAATCCATCCAATGCTTTCGATGCCGAAGGTTTGACAAGGCTGACGGAGCAGATCGAGGCTCGTAACAAGACCCGTAACGATATTGAACAGGATACCGCGATCCAGATAAGAAACAAAAACCTGGAAGCTGAGAAACTAACCCTGGGAATCGAAAGAGAGAGCGAGTACGCGCGGCTTGAGCAACAGCGCGATGTCGCCACGCGCCGCGCCAAACAGCGGTCCGAAATCGAAAGCGACCGGGCTGAACGCGAGCGCGAAGCGGAGGAAGCGCGCATCAAGGCCCAGGAGGAGGTAGAAAAAGCCCGCATTTTCCAGGAAAAGGCCGTCGAGGCTGAAAGATCCTTACGCGAGACACACCTTACCGAGGAGATCGAAGCGCGCCGGAAACACCGTAACGACGTTGAGCAGGATACGGCGGTTCAGATCCGGGCGAAGAATTTGGAAGCGGAAAGATTATCTCTCGATATTGGGAAAGATAGCGAATACGCACGGCTCGAACAGCAACGAGAGATCGCCATCCGCCGCGCCCAGCAGCAGGCGGAAGTCACGCGCGAACGTGCCGAACAGGAACGAGAAGCGGAGCAAGCGGAAATCAGGGCCCAGGAGGAAGTCGAAAAGACACGTATTTCCCAGGAGCGGGCATTGGACGCGGAACGCATCCTGCGCGAGCAGGAAACCGAACGGCTTGAAGTTCATCGACGCAGGATCCTGGCTATCGAGGAGAAGGAGCGCGCCATCGCTGTCGCGGAAAAAGTGCGCGAGCAATCGCAAGTTCAGGCAACCGTTGAAGCGGCGCGCGCCAAGGAAGTGGAAGCGGAAGAGAAAGTCATATCCGTTCGCGAGACCAATATCGCCGAACGTAAAAAGCAGATCCAACTTATCCTCGCCGCGCAGCAGGCCGAACGCGAAGCCGTGCAGTTGACCACAACTGCCGCCGCCGAAAAGATCGCCGCCGAGGACCGGGCGGAAGCCGACAGGTTCGATAGCCTTGCCGTCAAGCTGCGCTATGAGGTGGAGGCCGAGGGCAAGCGCCAGTTGAACGAGACCGAGAATATGCGCAACGACGCCAGCCGCCGCAGCGCATTGCGCATCAAGCTCGTGGAGAATCTTGAAGCGATTATCCGCGAAAGTGTCAAACCCATGGAAAATATTGACGCCATTAAGATTCTACAGGTCGACGGCATGCCTGGACTGAGTGGAACGCCATCGGTTGGAGGCTTGGGTGGCGGCGACGATTCATCCGGCGACCTGGGAGGCGGCGGGCCTTCGGGCGAAGGGGGCGGACGAAGCGGTGGAAGCCTCGCCGACAACATCGTCAGCTCGGCGCTTCGCTATCGGGCTCAAGCCCCCTTCGTCGATAATCTTTTAAAAGAAATTGGAATGAGTCCCAGGGATATCACGAACATCGGAAATTTGTTGAAAGAAGATGAAGGCGATCAGAAGTAGGTCGGAGAAATTCATTGGGATTTAGAAGTTCATCGCGGCCGACGCCGCGCTTGGAAATCAAAGCCATCCAGTGCGAATGAGCTCTGAATCGTGAAATAGAAGGGGACGGAAGAATGGCCATGGATGTCAAGAGCTGGGCGACCAAGTTCAAGAACTTGACCGACAATGACGAGACGATTCAGTGTATGGGAAAATATTACACCTGCACCTTCATGTTCGATATGGGCGAACAAAAAGTCATCGTCGAGATGCATGACGGCAAGGTGAAAAATATCAACACCGATCCGGCACCGCTCGATCCCTATGATTTCGCACTTCGCGCCAGTTCGCAAACTTGGCGCGAGTTTGGCCAACCAGTTCCCAAGCCGATGTTTCATGGAATTTGGGCCGCCAGTTTTCGCCGCGATTTGAAGCTTGAGGGTAATTTGCTGTCGATGATGCAGAACCTCAGAAACTTCACCGTTCAATTCGAACTTCTGCGCAAGTGCGGCGTGCCCGTTTAGGGTGCCCGGCGAGAGCTCATACTCGAAATAACTCAGAGACCAGGGAGCAAGACGATGGTTCGCCATTCCCCAGTTACAGGCCGTTATGTCACGATCGATGTCGACGGGCATGAATACAAAGTGTTCTATCTCCACAACGGCAACGGCCAACCGCTTATTTGCCAGCATACAGCTGGCTGTCATAACCATCAGTGGCGCGGCCTCCTTGAAGATGAAGAGTTCACCAAGGATTACAACATTATCGCTTACGACCTGCCGCGCCACGGTAAGTCCGACCCGCCCCACAATACGGAATGGTGGAAAGAGGAATACAAGCTGACCGCGGAGCACTACGTCAACTTCATCGTCAAACTATGCGACGCGCTGGAATTGAAGGATCCGATTTTCATGGGGTCGTCTTTCGGCGGCAACGTGGCGCTTCAGCTGGCGCTTCGCCGTCCCGATCGGTTCAAGGCCGTCATTCCCGTCGAAGCCGCCGACTACGCGCCGGGCTTTTTCCTGGATTGGTGGCGCCACCCCCACGCCAACGCGGCCCAAGTTTGCGCCAGCGGCGTATGGGACCTCATGGCCCCGCAATCGCCGGATATGGATCGCTGGTTGACCTGGCACTACTACTCCCAAGGCTCAGAGGCCTTTAAGGGCGATCTATACTACTATTCCGTTGATCACGATCTTCGCGACGAACTTCATAACATCGATGGCCGGAAATGCCCGGTCGTGATGATGACCGGCACTTACGACTACTTGACGCCCCCGGAAGCGACGGAGAATACGGCACGGCAAATCAAGGGCGGCGTGTACATTGAAATGAACGATATCGGCCATTTCCCCATGAGTGAGAACCATGATGTCTTCCGCGTCTACCTCAGAGAGGCGTTGAGGATTATCAGGGAGCGCACGGGCGGATAAATATCGTTGCCACTTTGGCCGTCTTTGGGGAATGGGAATGACAGGATCTGATATCAGCTCGACGTTGAAGGCGAACCAGGCTTGGTGGGAGGGTTTATCGAAATCCACACACCGGCCCCTTCGCCGGATCGGCTCCAAGGACGATAGAGTCAGGCTCTATGCCATGACCTGCGGCTGGTTGAGCTCCGATCTCAGCATGATGCTGGCGGGTACCGAGGGGAAAATCCGTTTCCCCGTGCCGACCTATCTGATCAAACATCCCAAGGGGACGGTGCTGTTCGATACCGGCCTTCACCCCGAAAGCCAGCACGATGCCCACGGCCGGATTGGCGATTTGGCGAATTACTTCCAGGTGGAGTTTCGGCCCGGAGAGGATATCAAGTCCCGCCTGACCCACTTGCAAATCGATGCGGAAAAGATCGAATACTTGATCAATTCACACCTGCATTTCGACCACACCGGCGGCAATGAACTCATCCCCAACGCCAAAATCATCATTCAAAAACGCGAGTGGGAGGCCGGCAAGTTACCGGAAATGATCGAAGCTAATGCCTTCAACCCGAACGATTACGAACATGGTCACTTGGTCAAACAGGTGGAGGGTGAACACGATTTGTTCGGTGACGGCACGGTCGTCACCATCCCAACCTTCGGCCACACCCCCGGACATCAGTCTCTTAAAGTCAAACTGAACTCGGGCACGATCGTTTTGGCAGCGGATGCCTGTTACCTCAGGAAAACCATTGAGGAACTGCACCTGCCAGCCCTTGTTTACGACCGCCCCCAGATGCTGCGGTCGCTTTTTATACTCCGCAAACTCCAATCAGCCGGCGCCCGTATATTTTACGGCCACGACCCCGCCTTCTGGGATCAGGTTCCTCAGGCCCCGCTTGAGATCGCCTGAAGAAGACGTTCGGGCCTGTCTGGGGAGGGCAGGGTTATTGCGCACAACATCGCATATAGTGTTATGATTTGCCCCATTCTCGAGCGCGCACCGCGCCATGCAGTCAAATGCGGAACGGTGGCAAGACAATGGCAGTTACCTACGACCCGCTTCTTGTGACGCTATCCGTTGTGATAGCGATACTTGGCTCCTACACGGGATTGAGGTTGGCGCAGCGACTGTTATCGGAGAGCGGGCCGGTCCGTAAAGTTTTCTTGTCCGGCGCTGCGGTAACTATTGGCGGCGGAATTTGGTCCATGCATTTCGTTGGGATGCTGGCCGCCAGAATACCGGTGCCGATTAACTACGATGTTCTCCTCACTCTTATCTCGGCCCTGGTGGCTATCCTGGTCACTGGGCTTGGCTTGTTCATTGCCAGCTTCGGGACGCTGACGCCGCGAAAGCTGGCCGCGGCGGGGGTTCTCATGGGGCTGGGCATCTCCACCATGCACTATGTGGGGATGGCGGCCGTGCGGGCGAACGTCGTCATGGATTACGCCGGCATTCTCGTCGCCCTGTCGGTCTTGATTGGTATTTGCGCTTCTGCCTTGGCTCTTTGGTTGGCGTTCAGCCGTTTGGGGCCGCGGCAAACCGCCGCCGCCGCCGTCGTCATGGCGCTGGCAATTTCGGGTATGCATTACATGGCCATGGCGGCGATGTCGCTGTCCCCGGCTACCGCCATTGTCGACTATGCGGCGCCAGCCTTAAGTCCTTATCTTCTGGCCGTCGTGGTAGCGGTCGCGGCATTCCTGATTTTTGGTTTTACCCTGCTCATCGCGCTTCCGGACCGGCCGAGGGTCTCTGTGGATCAGGCCGTGGTTGGCCGGGAAGACGCGCCTACCATTGCTGTCGACGATGTGTCCAAGCATCCGGATTCGATTGTAAGCCAGCTGACTAGACTGCCGGTTCAGAAGAATAAGGCCACTTTGTTCCTGGACCTGGAAGAAGTGGTCAGCATTCAGGCGGAAGCACACTACACCCGTGTCTACGATGGCACCGAGACCTACTTCTGTTCACTTTCGGTATCGGAACTGGAGGAGAAATTGGACCGTGCCGTCTTCCTCCGGGTGCATCGCAGCCATATTGTCAATCTCCACCACGCCAAGTCCTTGGAACGGCGCAACGACCAGGCCCTGATCCGGCTGGATGGCGCGGCGGCGCCCAGCGTCCCGGTCAGCCGCCGCAACGTTTCCAGGCTACGAACGGCGCTCGGCCTGTAATTTTCTTTCCGTCGTTCGTGCGTATTAGCCGCCGTTCGTGCACGCCAGCCACCGTTGGCGCGGTTTCGCTGGCGTGCCCGGGTGCCCGGGATATCCTTGGAGCCCGAAAACCCGGCGAACTGACCGCTGGGAGGCCGGGCCGGTCCACAACGGCCCTCGGCCCAAGACCAATAAGCTGTCCAGTCACCGTGGTGCGCGGTGGCGGTCAACAAATGGGAGGATGTCGTGATTCCGGGAACGTTCGAATATCACCGTCCGGGCTCGCTTGACGAGGCCGTGACCTTGCTGACCAAATTCGGAGACGAGGGGCGGATGATCGCCGGTGGCCATAGTCTGGTCCCGATGATGAAACTGCGCCTTGCCGTGCCCGAACACCTGATTGATCTTGGCCACGTGGAGAGCCTTCAAGGTATCGAAATAACGGGCCAGTCCATCGAAATCGGTGCCATGACCACGCAGCACGATCTGATCGCCTCTGATTCCCTGGTCGAAACTTGCCCGCTGCTGCGTGAGGCGGCTTTGACCATCGCCGACCCGCAGGTTCGCTATCGCGGCACCATTGGCGGCAATGTCGCCAACGGCGACCCGGGTAATGACATGCCGGCGGTGATGCAATCCCTGGGGGCAAGCTATGTGCTTCACGGCCCCAGCGGTACGCGGCAGGTGGCGGCGCGGGCATTTTATGAAGCCGCCTATTTCACCGCCCGCGAGGACGACGAGATCCTGACCGCGATCAACATTCCGGTACCGGCCCCCGGCCATGGCTTTGCTTATGAAAAGCTAAAACGAAAAGTTGGCGACTATGCCATTGCCGCGGCTGCGGTGGTCCTGACCATGGACGGCGGCACCTGCGATAGCGCCGCTATCGCGCTGACCAACGTGGGCGATACGCCGATCCATGCCGAGGCCATGGGCGAGAGCCTGGTCGGCACCGCCGTTGATGATGGGGCGATTGCCAAGGCCGTCGCGGCGGCTAAGGCGGCGGCCTCGCCAGCGGCCGATTTGCGTGGTCCGCGGGATTACCGCGCGCATGCGGCCGGTGTCATGGCAGGCCGGGCGATCAAGCGGGCCCTGGCTCGCGTCAAGACTTGATTGGGGGCTTAAAAAAATGAATAAAACCGCCGTGAAAATGACGGTCAATGGCCAAGCGGTCGAGGGCCAGGTGGAGCCACGCCTGCTGCTCATCCACTTCCTGCGTGAAAACCTGGGGCTGACCGGTCCGCATGTCGGTTGCGAAACATCGCACTGCGGGGCGTGCACCGTCGATCTCGACGGAACATCGATCAAAAGCTGTACTGTATTCGCGGTCCAGGCGGAAGGTGCCAGCATCACCACGATCGAAGGCATGGCGAATGCCGACGGCACTCTCTCGGCCCTGCAGGAGGGCTTCATGCAGGAACATGGCTTGCAATGCGGCTTTTGCACGCCAGGCATGATCATGCGTGCCCACCGCTTGCTGCAGGAAAACCGGGATCCCAGCGATGATGAAATTCGCATGGGACTGTCCGGCAACCTTTGCCGATGCACGGGGTATCAGAACATAGTCAAGGCGGTGCGTTATGCCGCCGATAAATTGAACGGGCGACAGGAGGCGGCGGAGTAATGAGCGACGCATCAGAAATGACTCTTGAGCAGCGCGAAGCAACGATTGGTGGCATCGGCTGCGCCCGGCGGCGCAAGGAAGATGTTCGCTTCATTCAAGGCAAGGGCAACTATGTCGACGATGTGAAATTGCCGGGCCAGGTCTTCGGCGACTTCGTGCGCAGCCCCCATGCTCACGCCCGGATTAAATCCATCGACACGGAAAAGGCCTTGGCGGTCCCCGGTGTGCTCGCGGTGCTGACCGCGAACGATTTAAAGCCACTTAATTTGCACTGGATGCCGACCCTGGCCGGCGATAGCCAGGCGGTGCTGGCGGACGAGAAGGTTCATTTTCAGAACCAGGAAGTCGCCTTCGTCATAGGCGAGGACCGCTACGCCGTTTCGGATGGCGTTCAGGCAGTTGAGATCGACTACGAGGATCTGCCGGTCTTGGTCGATCCGAAGCAGGCCCTGGCCAAGGACGCCCCGGTTCTGCGCGAAGATGCAGCGGCCAAGGACGATGTCGGCCAGGGTCCGCGCAAGCATCCGAACCATATTTTCAATTGGGATGTCGGCGACAAGGGTGCGACCGACAAGGCGTTTGCCGGCGCCGCGGTGACGGTGAAGGAGGATGTCTTATATCAGCGTGTGCACCCATGCCCGCTGGAGCCATGCGGCTGCGTTGCCTCCATGGATAAGATCACGGGCGAGCTAACGGTTTATGGAACCTTCCAGGCACCCCATGTCGTGCGCACGATCGTCTCTCTCATCGCCGGCCTGCCGGAGCATAAAATCCGTGTCATCGCGCCGGATATCGGCGGCGGTTTCGGCAACAAGGTCGGTGCCTATCCGGGTTATGTCTGCTCGGTCGTGGGAACGATCGTCCTCGGCCGACCCGTGAAGTGGGTCGAGAACCGCATCGACAATATCTCGACCACCGCTTTCGCGCGCGACTACCACATGACCGGCGAGTTGGCCGCCGATGAAGACGGCCGCATCACGGGCTTGCGGGTCTATGTGCTGGCGGATCACGGCGCCTTTAACGCGCACGCCCAGCCGACCAAGTGGCCGGCGGGCCTGTTCAGCATTGTCACCGGCAGCTACGACATTCCGGCGGCGCATGTATCGGTGGACGGGGTTTATACCAACAAGGCGCCGGGCGGCGTGGCCTACCGTTGCTCCTTCCGGGTGACCGAGGCCTCCTACCTGATCGAGCGCATGATCGATGTGCTGGCCCAAAAGGTAGGTCTCGACAAGGCGGAAATTCGTGCCCGCAACTTTATCAAGCCGGAACAGTTTCCCTACACCTCCTGCCTAGGCTGGGACTACGATAGCGGCGATTACCCCAGGGCGCTGGCGAAGGTGCTCGATGCCGTCGATTATAAAGGACTGCGCGAGGAACAGGCGGAGAAGCGCGAACGCGGCGAGCTTATGGGCATCGGTATTGCGACCTTTACCGAAATCGTCGGCGCCGGGCCATCGCGCAACTGCGACATTCTGGGAATCGGTATGTTTGATTCCTGTGAAATCCGCGTCCATCCGACCGGCAGCGCCATTGCCCGCCTGGGTACCAAGTCACAGGGACAGGGCCACGAAACCACCTATGCCCAGATTATCGCGACCGAATTAGGGCTACCCTCCGACGATATCGCTGTGGAGGAAGGCGATACCGATACCGCACCCTACGGCCTGGGGACCTATGGTTCGCGCTCGACCCCCGTGGCCGGCGCGGCGGCGGCGCATGCGGCGCGCAAAATCAGAGCCAAGGCGCAGAAAATCGCCGCTCACATGCTCGAGGTCGCGGAAGGCGATCTGGAATGGGAAATCGACCGCTTCAAGGTCAAGGGCCTGCCGGAGAAAGTGGCGACCATGAAGCAGATCGCCTTTGCCGCCTACCAAAGCCTGCCGGAGGGCATGGAACCCGGGCTGGAAGCGGTCAATTATTACGACCCGCCCAACTTCACCTATCCCTTCGGCGCTTATCTGTGTGTGGTGGATGTCGATCGTTTGACCGGCGAGGTGAAGGTGCGGCGCTTTTATGCTCTCGACGATTGCGGCACGCGGATCAACCCTATGATAATCGAGGGCCAGGTACACGGCGGCCTGACCGAGGCCTTCGCCATCGCCATGGGGCAAGAACTCATCTTCGACGAGACCGGAAATATCCAGGGTGCCAGTCTGATGGACTACTTCGTGCCGACGGCGGTGGAAACTCCGGTCTGGGAGACCGGCCACACCGTCACGCCCTCGCCGCATCATCCTATCGGCGCCAAGGGTGTGGGCGAAAGCCCCAATGTCGGTGGCGTTTCCGCTTTCTCCAACGCGGTTGTCGATGCCTTCGCCCATTTGGATGTCACCCACATGCCCATGCCGCACACACCGTGGCGGGTGTGGAAGCAGTGCGAGGCCTTGGGTATCGGCGAGTGAGACGGGCCCGGCGAAAGGGGCGGCGGCATGACTCTGGATCGCGAGGAGGTTCTTAAGCGGCTGGGCGCGGTCGGCTATGTCGCCGGCCCACAGCTTGCCACGGCCATTGTCCTGATGCGGCAGCTTTCCCGGCCGCTCCTGATCGAGGGCGAGGCCGGGGTCGGCAAGACAGAGGTTGCCAAGGCCCTGGCCGAGGTGTTGGAAACACCGCTGATCCGCCTTCAGTGCTACGAAGGACTGGATGCCAGCGCCGCCGTCTACGAATGGGACTATCAGCGCCAGCTTCTAGCTATCAAGATTTGGGAAAGCGAGGACCGCACCGCCGAGGAGAAAGAGCGGCATATCTTCGATGAGGATTTCCTCCTCAAGCGGCCGCTGCTTAAAGCAATTTCAATGGAAAAGCCGCCGGTTCTTCTGGTCGACGAGATCGACCGGGCGGACGAGGAGTTCGAGGCCTACCTTCTGGAGGTCCTTTCAGATTTCCAGATCAGCATTCCCGAACTCGGTACGGTGACCGCTAGCGCGATCCCCTATGTGGTGCTCACGTCCAACGGTACGCGCGAGCTCTCGGATGCGCTGCGCCGGCGTTGTCTTTACCACTACGTCGATCTTCCCAGCGAGGCCAAGGAGATGCGGATCGTCACCGCCCGCTTACCGGGTATCGAAAATGCGCTGGTGGCTCAGGTTGTACGGTTTGTGCAGGCCTTGCGTAAGGAGGATTTGCATAAGAAACCCGGCGTGGCCGAAACACTCGACTGGGCGGCGGCACTCGTGGGTATCGGAGTTAAGGACCTGCGCACCGATCCGCAGGCCTTGCACGAAAGCTTGATGTGCCTCTTGAAGACACAAGAAGACCAGGCCGCCGTGCCTATCGAAGTGGTTGAGCGGCTGGCTGGAAAAGCGGGATGACCGGCGATGTTGCCATCCTACGGCCTCGCGGTGGCGGCGAAATGTTGGCCCGGCGCCTTGTCGGTTTCGTGCGGGTTCTGCGCGACAATGGTTTTCCGGTGGGATTACGCGAAACTATCGATGGCCTGCGCGCGGCGCGCCAGGCCGAACTGGGTCACCGCGATGGGTTCCGCTGGGCCTTGCGCTGCCTGCTCTGTGCGTCGCGGACCGACTGGCGGCGCTTCGACGAGATTTTCGATCTGTATTGGCGCGGCCATGGGAAGTTGCAGGAGGCCCGGGTCAGCGACCAGGGTTCCAGGAAGGCATCGGCGGAGGATATCGATGCTGGCAGGCCCACCGGCCCGGTGCTCGGTGTCGATAGCGGCCAAGGCGCTGACGCCGAAGGGGGCGAGGGGCGGCGCGGCGGTGCCAGCCTTGCCGAATCCTTGGCGGCTGCCGACTTGCGTCACGTCAATGATCCGGACGAACTAGCGCGCATTGGTGACCTGACCGAACGTTTTGCTGCCCGCATGAAATATCGCCTGACCCGGCGCGAACGGCGCCGCCGTCGCGGCCGCCGGCTCGATTTGCGCGAGGTGATCCACCGCTCGATCCGCTTCGGCGGCACGCCGATGCAGCTTGCTTACCGCAAGCGCTGGCCAAAGCCGCTGCGCTTGGTGGTCATTCTCGATGCCAGCGGCTCCATGAATCTCTACAGCACTTTCTTCGTCCGCTTTATACGCGGGGTCCTCGATAATTTCCGCCAGGCCGAAGCTTTTGTATTCCACACCCGTTTGATTCATATCAGCGCCGCGATGCGCGAACGCGATACCGAGAAGGCATTGGAGCGCATGTCTTTGATGGCGGCTGGCTGGGCCGGCGGCACGCGCATCGGCGACTGCCTGGCGGCCTTCAATCGCAATTACGCGGCCAGTGCCATCACCAGCCGTACGGCGGTGATGATCGTCAGCGACGGCTACGACACCGGTTCGCCCGAGATCCTGGGCGCGGAGATGGCACGCCTGAAGCGGCGGGCCAAGAGAATCGTCTGGCTCAATCCGATGATCGCTTGGCGCGACTATGCGCCGGTCGCCCAGGGCATGGCGGTGGCGTTACCGCATGTCGATCTGTTCGCGCCGGCGCACAACCTGGAGAGCTTGGCGGCCTTGGAACCTTATCTGGCGAAATTATGAAGGCGAGGCTTTAGGAGCAGCCCATGACTCAGAATCAGGAAGACATCATCGACTGCATGGCGCGCATGAAGGGCGACGGTCAACCCTTCGCGCTGGCCACCGTCATCCGCACCGAGGATGCCACGGCGGCCAAGGCCGGCGCCAAGGCGGTCGTGCGCGCCGATGGCACGGTGGTTGGCTGGGTCGGCGGTGGCTGTACTCTGGGGGCAGTGCGCAAGGCGGCGGCGCGGGTATTGTCCGACGGGCAGGCGCGCTTGGTTCGTATTCACCCCAAGGAACGCTTGGCGCAAGAGCCGGCCGAGGCGGGGGTCGAGATGCATAAGAGCGCTTGTCCCAGCGGCGGCACCGTCGAGGTCTTTGTCGAACCGATCCTGCCGCGCCCGGCCTTGATCGTGGCCGGCGGTTCGCCGGTGGCGCGCGCCTTGGCTGAATTGGGCCGCCGCGCCGGCTTTGCCGTGACCGCCGCGGCCTTGCCCGAGGACCAGGCCGGGTTCGCCGAAGTGGATGCCCGCATCGAGGGCTTCGATCTGACTCGGGTATCGGGAGCTGGAACCGGTTACGTGGTGGTGGCGACCCAAGGCAAGCGCGACCGCGAGGCGCTGCATGCCGCCCTGTCGTGCGGCGCGCCCTATGTCGCCTTCGTGGGCAGCCGCAAGAAAGCGGAGACTCTGCGTGAGGCTATGGCGCGGATGGGTGTGCCGGGGGACCGGATTGATTCCCTTCATGCTCCCGCGGGTCTCGATATCGGCGCCGCGACACCGGAGGAGATCGCCCTCTCGATCCTGGCGGAGATTGTCCAGGAGCGGCGCTTGGCGGCTCGCACGACCCGGCTGCCTTCGGCCCTGGTTGAAGAGCTTGATGGCGGCAGCATGGAAAGCCGTATCGTCTCGCCGATTCTGGGCGCCTGCCACGGCAATGACGGCCGGCATTGAGCTACCATCGTGGTGGCTAGCCTATTTCTCTAAATCTTCTGTGAGATCGCGGATTGCGGGCATACGCCGCTGTCTTCTTCGGGTGCGGCAATATCATATTTTTGGAAATAGTGAGGTTTCAATGCGAGCACTTGCGGCACACGAAAGCCGAAGCTTTAATCAAAGCCAAGAATGACCCAGAGTCTCTCCTGCCCGAATACGCCCGGGCGCCTCAAATAATTTGACGACGGACCGTGCCTAACGCCGGGCTTTTAATGTAAGTTTGACTTGCGGCCAAGTTCACGTAACATCAATACTTGATATTTGTGGTGGAGAGTTGGAGAGCAGGTAAGGTAATTGTTGCCTGGTGATCCTTGGCGCTCGTGGTGGGCACAAATCGATCCCGTGGTTAGGAGGCTCTGAAATGGAAGGCGCCTTTCAGTGCGCGATAGCACGGCCTCGGAATTTTGGCGGGTCGGTTTGTTGTTTTCGTGTGGTGGCTTTATGGCCGTTATCGAAGGCACTCCGCTCCCGGTAGCGGACCAGCTTGAATTCAACCAGAGTTGACAGGCGAAAGCGCGGCGGCGCGTTACCGGACGCTAGAGGAAACAAATCCAGCAACTCAGTATGCGCTGCCACTGGCGGCGCGCTTCGATTTCACCCCTGGATACTACGGCGATTTGCTGGGCACCTGGGACGCTATTGCGCAGGGCGTGATTCGCAAGGATCCATCGCCGCAATCCGGTTCAGGTTAACCGGAACATCCATGAAACAACGAACGAATAAAGCCGTACTGGAGCGCGATGCGGCCCCGCGCGAGGAGGCCGTGCTCGAATGCGGCGGCCTCAGTAAGTCGTTCGGCGGCATTCATGCCGTGCGCGATATGTCTCTCGAGGTGCGCCCCGGCCTTATCACCGGATTGATCGGGCCGAACGGCGCTGGAAAATCGACCTTGTTCAATTTGATCTCGGGCGTCATGCGGCCTGACAAGGGTGAGGTGCGCTTGTTTGGCGAGGATATTTCCGGCTTGCGGCCGCACAAGATCGCGCGCAAGGGTATGATCCGCACCTTCCAGCTCTCACGGGAAATGGCACGCCTCACGGTCCTGGAGAACCTCATGCTCGCGCCTCAACGGCAAGAGGGCGAGCACTTGGCAAGCCTGTGGTTCAAGGCCGGGCAAGTGCGGAAAGAGGAATGCAAAATCGAGGCCCGCGCGTTGATCGTACTCGATCAAATCGACTTGACCCATGTGCGCGGCGAATACGCGGGCAACCTTTCTGGAGGACAAAAGAAGCTGCTGGAGTTGGGCCGGGCGCTGATGATAGACCCCGAAATCATTCTGCTAGACGAGCCCGGCGCCGGGGTAAACCCGGCGCTCATGGGGCGCCTTTCCGACATGATCGCCCGCCTTCATGCCGAGCATGGCAAGACGATCCTGATCGTCGAGCACGACATGGATTTGATAGCCAAGCTGTGCCACCGGGTCGTGGTCATGGCCGAAGGCAGTCACTTAATCGAAGGCAGTTTCGATGAGATCGCCGCCGATAAGCGGGTCATAGAGGCTTATCTCGGGGGTGTATCTTGAGTTCGCCGGCTTTGGAGGTGAAGGGAATCGTCTCAGGCTATGGCCGCGGCGATATCGTCAAGGGCGTCGATCTCGCAGTCGGGCAAGGTGAGATCGTGACCGTCATCGGCCCGAACGGGGCCGGTAAATCGACCATGATCAAGACCGTGGCCGGTGTCGTGCCGGCCCGGTCCGGGAGTATCGCCGTGGCTGGCAAGGAGATCAGCGGCCTGAGTGCATCGGAGGTCGCGCGTAGGGGTGTCGCCTACGTGCCGCAGGAGGCTAATATTTTCCGCTCCCTCACGGTGCGGGAGAACCTGGAGATGGGGGCCTGGGTGCTGCCTGAAAAACAGGCAGAGCGGTTGGAGATGGTCTACGGGTTTTTCCCCGTGCTGCGCGAAAGACGGGATCGGCGGGCCGGAAACCTCTCCGGTGGTCAGCGCCAGATGGTTGCTCTCGGAATGGCTCTCATGGTCGACCCGACGGCCCTGCTTCTGGATGAGCCCTCCGCCGGACTTTCGCCCAAGTTGGTCGAGGAGATGTTCGAGATTATCGCGCGCGTTAATCAGGCGGGCGTGGCCGTACTCATGGTTGAGCAAAACGCGACACAGGCTCTCAAGATGTCCGATCATGGCTACGTCCTGGCCGGCGGCCAGGTCAAATTCAGCGAACGGGCCGATGTTTTGCTGAACCATACGGAAGTCGCGGAACTTTATCTGGGAGTCCAAGGCTGATGCTCCAGGTCTTGTTCAATGGCCTCGTCACTGGCGCTATTCTCGCGCCTGGCGCGATTGGTTTCACTTTGATGTTTGGGATCCTGCGCTTTCCGAATTTCGCGATCGGTGCCTACATCACGATCGGCGCTTTCGCGATTCTGTTCTTCGACCAGGTCGCCGGCTGGCACATTGCGCTTGCCATGCTCGGCGGCATTGCGGTCACGGCCCTCGTGGTTTGGCTTACCGATCTGGTGGTATTCCGGCCCATGCGGCAGTTTCCGCCCATTTCGCTGCTGGTTGTCTCGATAGCGCTCAGTCTTATCCTCGAAAACGTCATACGCTTTATCGCCGGCAACGATGTGCGTGGTTTCGACATACCGCTCACACGCCCGGTCAAACTATCTGGACTTATGTTTACCTCCGAGCAACTTTACCTCATAGCTTTGGCGGTCGCGGCTATGTTCGCCATGCACGCGATATTGAAGTTCACCAAGCTCGGTAAAGCCATGCGGGCGACTGCGGACAACTTCACCCTGGCCGAGGTGCGCGGTATTGACACCGACAAAGTCATTGCCGCTACTTGGCTTATCGGCGGCGCATTGGCGGGGCTGGCAGGGTTTCTGGCGGGGCTCGATCTGGTGATCGAACCGCTGATCGGTTGGCACCTTACGATCCCGGTCTTCGCCGCCGCGATTTTGGGAGGTATCGGTTCTCCTTATGGTGCGATGGCCGGAGCCGTTCTGGTCGGCTTGGCCGAGGAAATGACGGCGCTTTGGTTCGACCCGGCCTACAAGGTCGGCGTGGGTTTCGTGATTATCGCCGTTTTGTTGCTGTTTCGACCACAAGGCCTTTTTGGCCAGCCCGAAATTAAGAAATGAGGTGGTGAGATGTTGTCCTACCTCATCTCCATGACCACCTTCGTTGGGTTTTTCATGATCCTGGCACTGGCGTTGAATCTTCAGTGGGGTATGACGGGCATGGTGAATTTCGGCATTGCCGGCTTCTATGCCTTGGGCGCCTATACCAGCGGCTTGCTGACGGTCGAGGCCGGATGGCCCTTCCTGTTCGGCGTGGCGGCCGCCGCTGTCGTGGGGCTGGTCTTCGGCGTGGCCCTATCCTATCTTTCCGTACGCCTGCGCGACGATTTCCTGGCTATCGTCACCTTGGGATTCGCGGAATTGGTGCGGCTCTTCGCGCTCAACGAAGATTGGCTGACCAGGGGACCGCGGGGCTTGCCCATTGATGTGCGTCCGTTGTCGGGCGTCTTCGACCGTGACGGTTATGCGATATTTTATCTGGGTATTGTGGCGTCCGCCGTCCTTATCGCGTTTCTTGTGAACGAGCGTATCCGCCGCTCACCCTACGGCCGTGCCGCCAAGGCGATCCGCGAGGACGACGTGGTAGCCGAGGTGCTGGGTAAGAACGTTCTACGCATTCGTATTCAGATTTTTGGACTCGGCGCGCTTTACATGGCCGTGGCCGGAGCCCTTTATGCCCACTACACGCAGAACATCAGCCCGGATCACTTCACGCCGGTGGTTGCTATCTTTATCTGGATGTCCGTGATCGCCGGCGGCGCGGGCAACAATAAGGGGCTGCTTCTGGGCGCCGGCTTGGTGATGATGTTTCTGGAGGGGTCTCGTTTTCTCGGCGAGTTCATTTCCTTCATGGATGCCGAAAAGGCATCGGCCATTCGGATCATTTTGATCGGCGTGCTTTTGATCCTCGTGATCCGGTTTCGGCCTCAAGGCCTCATGCCAGAGGAGAGGTTCAAGGGCCCAAGTGAGATTTAGTATAAATATTCAAAACTCAAACAAGAGAGGCTAACATGAAAAGTGCCATTTCACGCCGGCGATTGCTCGGCACATCGGCCGCGCTCACTTTCACCACTGCTCTGCTGCCGCGCCTAGCACTCGGTTCGGCGCCGATCTCTGTCGGCAGTTTGACACCCAATACGGGCGGCGGTGGTCCCTTTGGCCCCAATATCACCGCCGCCCATAAGCTGGTGGCCGAGATGGCCAATGCGAAGGGCGGTGTTCTGGGCCGGGAAATCGCGCTGCATCAGGAAAACAGCGAGACCAATCCGGAAACGGCGATCCGCGCGGCGCGCAAGCTGGTTGACGTCAACAAGGTGATCGGAGTCCTCGGCACCTGGTCGTCCTCGGTGACGCTCGGCATCATGCCGCTCTGTCAGGAGGCGAACGTCATCCAGATGTGCACCTCGTCCTCGGCCAATATCCCGCTCAAGGACAAGAAGGGGCTGGTCTTCAATTTCATGGTCCTGAGCCCGATTTGGGGCGACGCCCTGGCGGATCTGGCCTTGCGCCGCGGCTACAAGACGTATTCGGTCATGGCGTTGAATAACGATTTCACCAAGTCCATGGTCGATACCTTCGTCGACAAGGTAAAGGCCGGCGGGGCGAAGGTTTCGAACGATCCGTTCTATTACAACGGCGGCCAGTCATCCTATCGTGCTGAAGTGTCCAAGCTGATCGCAGACGAGCCGGAGGCCGTTTTCATCCCGAGCTACGTGACCGACTTCACCTCCGTCTACAAGGAGCTCTTCCGCCAGGGCTATGAAGGCAAGGTCATCACGGTCTCGATTTCCACGGGCAGCAAGTTCAAAAAGGTCGTCGGCGCGGCGGCGGACGGTATCCTGCACGGCCTGCCGGCGCCTTCCCTCGCCAGCGCCGCCTACAAGGATTATCTGAAGTTCGCGGGCTTGAAGGATACGGGTGCGATTCAGCATCCCTTCGGAACCGCCGGCCACGATCAGATGAGTGTTCTGCTGCTCGCCATGGCCAGTGCCGGCACCGACGATGTGGCCAAGGTGCGGGAGCACATCCATAAGATCTCCAACGGACCCGGAACGGCGGTAACCAACGTCCTGGACGGTCTTGCGGCGCTCGAAGCCGGCGAGGAGATCAACTTTTCCGGGGCTAGTTCGGACGTCGATTTCAAGTCGCCGAGCGGCGTGTTGAAATCCCGCGACTTCGTTCTTTGGGAGATCAAGGACGGCAAGGACGTCGTGATCGAAACCATCGCCAGCGCATCCTAACTATGGGAAAAGGGGGTTCCGGCGTCCAATGGCGGCGCCGGAGCCGGAGCCCGTCAAGCAAGAGGAGACCTTACATGGCCCGCGTTCGCGACATTGAAATCGACGAGGTTCCCGAGGAGGTAAGGCCGACATACCGGCGCTTCGCCGAGGATTACGGCCCGTTCATCAACCAAGTGAAGGTGTTCGCTCACCGCCCGGTTGCGGTCAAGCACCTCATGGGCATGCTGCTCGAACTTGCCGATGAGGCCGTATTGCCGAAGCGTTATCTTGAGATTGCTCTGGTCGTGGTCTCTAAGCTCAACGAGTGTAAATATTGCGTGGCGCACCATGCGCCCCGCCTGGTCGATCAGGGCCTAGAAGCCGTGACCATTTCCAATATCCTGGAGGATGATTGCCCGGGCCTTGATGAAGTGGATCGTCTGGTCCGCGACTACGCGGTACAGGTCACCACCAAGCCTCAGTACATGCGCGATGCGATCTTCGAGGATCTCAAAAAGCACTTTACCGAGGCGCAGATCGTGGAACTCACGTTGCGCACTGCCCTCTGCGGTTTCTTCAACCGCTTCAACGATGCGTTGCAGATTGGCATGGAGGATGGCGTCATCCACGATATGCTGGCAGCCGGGGCGAGCGAAGCGGACTTGCCGCACCATGATGAGGTGTCCGGGGCGGCGGAATAAGCGAAAAGGCCGCAGGCAGGGGAGAATAACTATGTACGGTTGGTGTGGCCGGATCGGCCTCATGGTTCCCACGGGGAATACCACCATGGAGTCCGAGTTCTTTCGCCTCTGCCCGGAAGGTGTATCGGTTCATGCGAACCGGGTCTATCTCAAGGATGTGACGCCCGAGAGCCTCCGCGAGATGAATGAGGACGCCGTCCGTAGCGCGGAAGGCTTGGTGAGTACCCGCCCGGGGGTACTCGCATTTGGCTGCACCTCCGGTTCTTTCGTTGGCGGCAAAGGCTACGATGAGGGCCTGATCCGGCGGATCGAGGACGCGGCCTGCCTGCCTGCGACCACGACCACGACCGCCGTTTTGAGGGCTTTGAGGTTGCTCAAGGTACGGCGTATCGCCTTGGCGACGCCCTATACCGAGGAGATAAACGCGCTCGAAGTCAAGTTTCTCGAAGATCATGGATTCGAGGTTACGCGCGCCAAGGGCGGCGGGTTGGTCGACACCTCGGATATTCAGGAATGCGAGCCCCAGGTGGCCTATTGCCGCGCGCGGGAGGTCGACGATGATCGGGCGGAGGCAGTATTCATATCCTGCACCGGGTTCCGTACCATCGAGATCCTGGAGACGCTTGAGGCCGATCTCGGCAAGCCCGTGATCTCGGCGAACCAAGCCACTTTCGCCGATTGCTTGCGCATCCTCGGCGTGGCCGAGGTGAAGCCTGGGTTTGGTAGTCTTTTCAAGCGTGTCATGGATGCGGCCGGGGTCCGGGAAAAAAATTTGGATCGACCAGCTCTTGTGCGTGCCTGACCGTCGCCGGATAACGTGACCAATGCCGATTCAGGAAATCGATCCTTCGCCATAAGCACCGACCAAAAGGTCGGTGCGAGTGAAGCGGCCGATATCGTAGGCGGAGATATCGATGCTTCGTGGCTGGTCCAAGATCTCCTGCGCCAGCAGCATGCCTATGGCCGGGGCCAGCTTGAATCCGTGCCCCGAAAATCCGTAGTTGAGCGACAGGCCCTCTATGCCTGGCACCAGGCCGAGCACGGGATTCCAATCCGGGGTAATGTCGTAGGCGCCGACCCAGCTCGCGGTCAGCCGGGCGTTCGCGAAGTTGGGCATCCTCCGGCTCAACTGGCCGCCTTGCAGCAGGATGAAGTCATCCGGCAGGTTCCCGTCCAGTTCATCGGGATCCGCGATGTGCCGGCCATGGTCCCCGGTCCCGACCAGCGCCACGCCCCCGTTCGCCGGGCGGAAGTACATTTTGTTCGCGGTGTTCATGTCCTTGACGATCGGATAGCGGCCGTCATAAGCGGTATCAGCGGCAAAGGTTAGGACCGCGTGCTGGGATACTTCAAGCCGTAGATCCAGGCCGAGCGGTTCCGCCAAGGTCCTCGACCAGGGGCCACAAGCCAGGACGACGACCGGCGCCGATAAGGAACCGTTCCCGGTTTCGACGCCGACAACGCGATCGCCCGCGACACGCACCGCGGTTACGGCTTCGTTGGTCCGAACCGTGACGCCTTTTTTTCGCGCCGCGTTGAGAAAACTCATGGTCGTCAGGTAGGGGTCGGCATAGCCGGAGTCCGGTTCGTAAGCGGCGATCGCGATGTCATCCAGAAACAGATGCGGATGCTTCTCGCGAACCTCCGCCAGGCTCAGCTCCCAGGTCTCCGCGCCAACGCCTTGCTGGCCCCGTAGAGCGGTCCGCATCGCCTCCGCGCGCGGGCCCTCCGACCCGAGAATCAGATAACCGGTATTGACGAAGCCGCTTTCCGCCTCGCCGTATTCCAGCCAGTCCTTGAAGTTGGCGAATATATCGAGGCTTTTCAGGGTCAGCGCGGTATTGGAGACCACTGAGTAGTGGCTTCGAACGATGGCGCAACTCTTGCCCGTCCCGCCCTCGCAGGCCCCGGCCTGGTCGAGAACGCAAACCTTGAGATTGCCGAGCTTGGCCAAATGAAAGGCGGTCGCGGCGCCAACGATGCCGGCCCCCACGACGATGGCGTCAAAACTTTCGGTCATGCCGCGCCCTCTTTTGTATCCGCATCCTTCGGCCCTTGGGTTCAAAGGATGCGGCGGATTGCGTCGTAGCGGCGAATAGGCGGCCGACGATGTCGACTTGAGCCCGTGCCCCGTCAATCTCTCCGAGCACCTCTTTCCCGATACGGGGGTGCATCGACGGTATTGTCACGTTAAGCGCCCTGCCTTCAACCGTCTTTTCTGTACAGCACGCCGGAATGGGATCAATTTTCTTCGTTTGCCGCGCTGTATTCGGCTCAAGCCGAGCAGTTTAACGGTGCCTCGATGAAATGGTCATCGTTATCTGAGGAGGCCGTCACTGGTTGCGACGAGCCGTCGGCATGGAATCGTTATGACCGGTCAACGCCATTTGTAACCGGCCGCTTTCGCTTGGCACGCTTATCGCGATTTGATCGACGCCTAGGAAGAGGGGTATCCCCATCGTCGAACAGGATTCGGTGAGCAGCCCCATCGAGATCGTCGAATTGGTCCGACTTTAGCGCCCACAGGAACGCCCCCAGGCCAAGCACCCCGAGAAACAGCGCCGCCGGAATCAGATAGACCAAGACCGTCATGGTGTTCGTCCCCGCTGCAAGACGTTCAGCCGTAGCGCGTTCAGTGTCACCACGATCGAGGACGCGGACATAGCCGCCGCCGCGATCAGCGGTGTCACCAATCCGGCAACGGCCAGTGGGACGGCGATGGCGTTGTAGCCAAACGCCAGGGAAAAATTCTGCAGCACCAGCCGGCGCGACAAGCGGGCCACGCGTATGGCCTCGGCCAAGGGCGCCAAGCCGTCGCCCTGCAGGATCACGTCGGCGGCGGTCTGGCTAATATCCGCCGCTTCCGCCGGCGATGCCGAGACGAACGCGGCGGCCAGTGCAGGTGCGTCGTTCAAGCCATCGCCTACCATCAACACTTTGTGTCCTGCCGCTGCCAACTCCGCGAGACGGGCTATCTTGTCGGCCGGCCTGCAGTCCGCGTGCCAATCGGCGATGCCAAGCATCCCGGCCAGTTCGCGCACCGCCGCCGGGCGATCCCCCGAAAGAAGCGTAACCGGCAGTTCCCGCGCCCGCAGCCAGGCGTTCAGGGCGCCCGCATCGGCGCGCGGTGCGTCGCGAAAGGCGAAGCGCACCGGCGGTTGATTCGGAGCTGTCAGCCAGAGCTCCATTTCCGTGGCCCTTGACGCGCCAGCCTCGGAAACGCCGCACCAGATTCGGTTTCCCAGGCGTATCTCTTGCCCGCCGAGCTTGGCCGTTAAGCCCATACCCGGCTCCTCGCGCACCTCCCCGGTGGCCGCCGGCACCGGCCCGGCGGCGCGGTACACGGCACGTGCCAGGGGATGCTGGCTGGCGCATGCGAGCGAGGCCGCTAGGCGTAAGTCGGCGGGGGCGATTTTATCGCCGTTCACTAGCTCTGGCCGGCCCAGGGTTAGGGTTCCGGTCTTGTCGAATGCCACGGCGTCGATATGCGCCAAGCGCTCCAGCCCGTCCGCCGACTTGACCAATACACCGCGGCGCAGCAGGCGGGCGACGGCGGTGACTTGCACCGCCGGTACGGCTAGGCCCAAGGCACAGGGGCAAGTGATGATGAGCACGGCGACAGCGGTCATCAGTGCGCTCTGCCAGGCAGTCCCGGCGAACAGCATCCAGCCGAGAAAGGTGGCGAACGCCAGCACGTGCACCGTCGGCGCATAGATTCTCGCCGCCCAGTCGGCGAGACGCACGTAGCGGGCGCGGCCCTGTTCCGCCGAGTCCATTAGGCGCGCGATTTCGGCTAGCAAGGTGCCCTCGCCCACTGCCGAGACCTCAATCTCCAGCGGCGCGCTCAGGTTCAAGGTTCCAGCGAAGATCTCGCCGCCGGGCCCTGCTGGGCACGGCAGGCTCTCGCCGGTGACCAGACTGGTATCGATCTCGGATCGGCCGGCGGCGATGCGGCCGTCGACGGGGACCCGCTCGCCCGCCGCCACGGCAACGCGATCCCCGATGCGCAGCTCAGCCGTGGCGATGGCGCGCCGCTGCCCGTGGGCTTCGATCACGATCGCCGTGCGCGCTTGGAGCGCCAATAGGTTCTCCGCCGCCGAGCGCACGCGGCCCCGTACCCCCATATCCAAATAGCGGCCGATAAGTAGGAAGAAGAGAAGCATCGTCGCCGCATCGAAATAAACCAGTGGTCCACCGCGCATAGTCTCGAACAGGCTCATGGCGGTGGTCAGCAGCACGGCCAAGGAGATCGGCACATCCATGTTCAGTCGGCCACCGCGCAGGGCCGCGATTGCCGAACCAAAAAACGGGCGCCCGGCGTAAGTGACCGCCGGCAGAGCGATAAGCGCCGAGACCCAATGCAAGAGGCCGCGCGTTGCCTCGCCCATATCGGAAACCAGGCCACCCCACACCGCGACCGATAGCAACATCACGTTGCCGGCGGCGAAACCTGCCACTGCTAGGGCGCGCAGCAGGGTCCGGCGCATGGCCTCGTGCGGTGCCTCCTCGATATCTGGATCGAACGGGGCCAGGCGGAAGCCCTGCTCCACCACCGGTTCAAGCAGGGCCGCGGCTTCGTCCGCGTTGCCGCGCCAACGAAGGCGCAAGCGCCGGGTGCTCAAATTGACCCGTGCCTCGACCACGCCGGGCCGCCCTAGCAAGGCGCCCTCGATACGCGGAATGCAACTCGGGCAATGCAGGTTCTCGACCACCAGGGTCAACTCGGCGGTGCCATCTGCCAGCGCGCGCGCGAAGAGTCCCGGATCGGCCGTCGGCATGGTGCTGGACGGGGGTGTGTCGGCACCGGGTGGGCTGGCACTGGTCACTTCAGCCACAGTCGGTCCTCCAAGATGAAAATCTCGCCGCTTGGCGAAGTGGCGCGCAGGCGCAGGTCCCACTGGCCCGGCAAAGGCAAATCCAGGTCGGTGCCGTAATGGCCCGGGCCTTGTCTGGTCAACTCCACCGGCTGGTCGAGTCTCTCGTGCGATGGCCGGCGCAACTGACCAAGAACAACCAGTCCCTCGACCGGCACATCGTCGCGATCCGTGAAGACAACGCCTAGGCGCGCCCGGCCATCCAACAGTGGGACCAAGTCGGCGCGAGCCAGCCACCCGAGGGTGCGTTGTATTTCTGCCTGGCGCAGGGTTTCATTGTAGGCCAGCCCGCGCCGATATGCGTCATCCGTGCTCAGGCCGCTCCAGCTTTGTATCGCCAGCACGATAAAAATCGCATTGGCGGCGATGACCACCCCGAAAAAGGCGAGTACGGCGATCAGCACATGTCGCCCGGTCAGCACTATACCCCCCCGCACACTCATTGCGCCGGTCCACGAAAGACGCTGTCGTAGGTCACTTGTGTGTCGGTGGCCGAATCGCTGATAGCGAAGGCAACAGCGGTCGATTCGCCCTGTAATGCGGTGGCCGGTACGGTCAGAAAGACGCGAAAGCTGACCAACCGGTCGGCGCCGACATTCATCACCGGATCGTCCGTGGATGGGTTGCCCAGCACACTCACCCGTGTTGGCAGCGGCCCGGTCGCGGATAAGCGCAAGGCGCGCGTCCGATGCAGCTTGTTAATGATCTTGAGAGTATAGCCGTTACGCACGCCGCCGTCCGACAGGGTAACGTACAGGGGGTTGCGGTCGCGCAGGACGTTGAGTTCCAAATTCGCCCGGGTGCCCAACGTCACCAGCATGAATACACTGACAACGGCAATCAGCGCGACATAAATTGCCGGCCGCAAGCGTAATAAGCGTAGGCGCGGCGGCTGGCCAGCCGCCCGGTTATCCAAGTTCGCCAAGGTATCATAGGCGATCAGTCCGCGCGGCCGGCCCACCTTGCCCATAACACTATCGCACGCATCGATACACAGCGCGCAGGTAATGCATTCGAGCTGTTGCCCGTCGCGAATGTCGATGCCCATGGGGCAGACGGCGACGCACTGGTTGCAATCGATGCAATCGCCGCGGCCCTCCCAAGTTTCATTCTTTCGATGCAGTCCGCGCGGTTCGCCCCGGTATTCCCGATAGGTGACGACCAGGGAATCCTCGTCCACCATCGCGGCTTGAAGCCTTGGCCACGGGCACATGTACGTGCACATCTGCTCGCGCGCGATACCGCCCAGCATATAGGTAGTAAAAGCCAACCCCCCGATGGCGATATAAGCGACCGGGGGCGCCTGAAAGCGCGCTAGGTCCGCGAGTAGGATGGGTGCATCGGCGAAGTAGAACACCCAGGCGCCGCCGGTCAGAACGGCGATGGCAACCCACAGCACATGTTTGACCGCCTTGCGCGCGGTCTTGGCCGCCGTCCAGGGCATGGCATCGCCGCGGATACGGGCAGCCCGGTCACCCTCCAACATGTACTCAACGGCGATGAACAAGTCGGTCCATACGGTCTGCGGACAGCTATAGCCGCACCAGACGCGGCCGAAGAGAGAGGTGGCGAGAAAAAGCGCCAGGGCGGCGACGATCAACAGGCCGGTCAGGTAGTAGACCTCCTGTGGCCAGATCTCGATGAAGAAGAAATAGAAGCGCCGGGCTGGAATGTCGATCAGGACCGCTTGTTCCGGCGCGCTCGGCCCGCGATCCCAGCGGATCCACGGCGTGAGATAGTAAATCGCCAGGGTCACGGCCATGATCGCCCACTTGAGACGGCGAAAGGTGCCGTGGGCCGCCTTGGGATGGATCTTGCGCCGTTTTTCATAGAGTGGGCGTTGAGACGCCTTGTTGACCGCCTCGGCGGTCGAGCGCTCGACACCGGTCGCCGCCGCGGCGCGTGCAAGCGATGGCTGTGGCGTCTTCGTCGTCATGTCCCTTGGCGCCTCAATTCAGCCCGCCGCCGGAACCGGCTATTCGCCGCCACCGAGTGTGTGGACGTAGATGGCAAGCTGCTTGATGGTCGCCGCGTCCAGCCGGTCGGCCCAGGCGGGCATGACGCTGGCGCGGCCATTGGCGATCGTCTGGATAAGGGTGGCGTTGGTACTGCCATAGAGCCAGATCCCGTCGGCAAGCCTGGGCGCGCCCAGCTCGCGCGAGCCGGCGCCACCCTCCTGATGGCAGGCAACGCACTCCTCGGCGAAGATATCGGCGCCCCGGGCAACCGCCGCCGCATCCTCGACATCTTTGGACAGTGACAACACGTAGGCCGCCACATCCTCGACCTGCGTTCGTTCGAGGATCTCGTCGCGCAGAAAGGCCGGCATATCGCCGACCCGCGTGTCGTCATGATCGGAGCGGATCCCGAAATGAATGGTTTGATGGATATCGTCCAGGGAGCCGCCCCACAGCCAGTCATCATCGTTCAAGTTGGGATAACCCGGAGCTCCGGCGGCACCCAGGCCATGACATTGCGAGCAGTTCACGGCAAAGGCCGAGCGGCCGCCGGCAAGGGCGAATTCGAGCAAAGCCGGGTCGCCCTCGATTTCGTCCAGGCTGGAAGCCTGAATGCGCCGCACAAAACCGCTTTGCGCCAGTCGTGCCTGTGCCAAACTTTCGGCGACGGAGGCTCGTTGCGAATGGCCGAGCAAGCCCTTGGTATAGCTGTCGATCAGCGGCCACGCGGGCATCAAGACCCAATAGCCAACCGCCCATATCACGCAAGCGTAAAATGTCCACAGCCACCATCGAGGCAGCGGTGTGTCCAACTCTTTGATGCCGTCCCACTCGTGGCCCGTGGTCTCGGTACCCGAGGTTTGGTCAACCTCTTTTCCGCTGGCCACCTTAGTCCTCCTTCAGCGGCAGGCGGGCCGCTTGATCGAATTTGGATTTATTACCGGGCCATAAGGCATAGGCCACGACCACGGCAAACAGGATGATGAAATAAACCAGGCCATAGGTTGCGGCGAACGAGGCGACGTTTTCGTACAGCATGACGTGTCCTTACCGCAGGTTCTCTTCGGGTTTGTAGACGTCGTAATCGACGAGCGTCCCCAGCATCTGCAAATAGGCGATCAGCGCGTCCAGCTCGGACACCATGGCCGGGTTCCGGTCGAAGTCGCGGACCTGCGATTTGGGATAGCGGGCCTGAACATCTTCGGCGCCGTCCGCCTCCGGGTCCGCCTGAGCGATCAGGTCTTGCGATGCCGCCGCGATCATCTCGTCCGTATAGGGCACGCCAACGGCACGATTGGCCAACAGGTCGCCGGCGATACGTGCCGCCTTGAGCGGTGTCTCGGCTAGAAATGGATAGCCGGGCATGATCGATTCCGGCACCAGGGCGCGCGGGTTTTTCATGTGCTCCACATGCCATTCATCGGAATAACGGCCGCCGACCCGGGCCAAGTCCGGCCCTGTGCGCTTCGAGCCCCATTGGAACGGATGGTCGTACATGCTTTCAGCAGCCAGGCTGTAGGGACCGTAACGTTCCACCTCGTCGCGCAAGGATCGGATCATCTGGCTATGGCAATTGTAACAGCCCTCGCGCACATAGACATTGCGCCCAGCCAGCTCCAAGGGCGTGTAGGGACGCATGCCCTCCACCTTTTCAATAGTGCTCTCCAAGTAAAACAGAGGCGCGATCTGCACGATGCCGCCGATGGAGACCACAATGAGGATTAGCACCAGCAGGAGGATCGAGTTCTTCTCGATGATGGCGTGACGGATCATGACAGCTCCCTCATTCCGCCGGCGCCATGGCCGGGTTCGGCCGCACGGTTGGTAGAGCTTCGTTTCGCAAGTCGCCACGCACCGTGCGCCACAGGTTGTAGGCCATGATCAATGCTCCAACGACGAACAGCGCCCCGCCGCCGGCGCGGATGACATAGAAGGGATGCATCGCCGCCACGGTCTCGACGAAGGAATACTCGAGGAAGCCCATGCTGTCGTAAGCGCGCCACATCAGGCCTTGAAGAATACCCGAGACCCACATGGCGGTTATGTAAAGGACGATGCCGATGCTGGCGATCCAGAAATGGACGGAGACAAGGTGCAGAGAATACAACCGCTGCCGCTTCCAGAGGATCGGCGTTAAGGCGTAGAGGGCACCGAAGCTGACAAAGGCGACCCAGCCCAGAGCGCCGGAATGTACGTGGCCAATTGTCCAGTCGGTATAATGGCTGAGCGAATTAACGGCACGGATGGCCATGACCGGCCCTTCGAAGGTACTCATGCCGTAGAAGGCCACCGAAGCCACCAGCATGCGCAACACCGGATCGGTACGAAGCTTGTCCCAAGCGCCGGAGAGAGTCATCAAGCCGTTGATCATGCCTCCCCACGAGGGCATCCACAGCATGATCGAAAAGGTCATGCCCAGGGTCTGCGACCATTGCGGCAGGGCGGTATAGTGCAGGTGGTGCGGCCCGGCCCAGATGTAGAGAAAGATCAGCGACCAAAAGTGAATAATCGATAGCCGGTAGGAATAGACCGGCCGTTGCGCCTGCTTGGGCACGAAGTAGTACATGATGCCGAGGAAGCCGGCGGTCAGGAAAAATCCCACCGCATTGTGTCCGTACCACCACTGGGTAAGCGCGTCCTGCACCCCGGCAAAAAGGGAATAGCTCTTGGTTTCGGTCCAGGATACCGGCACCGCCAGGTTGTTGACGATGTGCAGCATGGCCACGGTGACGATAAAGGCCAGGTAAAACCAGTTGGCCACATAGATGTGCGGCTCGCGCCTCCGCCACACGGTGGCAAGGAAGACCAGCAGGTAGGTCACCCAGACAAGGGTCAGCCACAGATCCGCGTACCACTCCGGCTCCGCATATTCCTTGCTTTGCGTGACACCTAACAGATAACCGCTGGCGGCGACAACGATGAACAGGTTGTAGCCCCAGAGTACGAACCATGGTGCGATCACGCCGGCCAGGCGGGTGCGGCAGGTTCTCTGAACCACATGAAACGAGGTGGTGATCAACACATTGCCGCCAAAGGCGAAGATCACCGCCGATGTGTGCAGTGGACGCAGGCGGCCGAAGTTTGTCCATGGCAGGTCGAAATTCAGGGCCGGAAACGAAAGCTGCAGGGCGATGGCCAGGCCGGCGAGGAAACCGGCTATGCCCCAAAACATGGAAATGATGACCCCGGTCCGCGTCACCGCATCGTTGTAAGTCGCATCGGCGGCACCTTCCGGCGCCAGCGCATGGGTCCGCCGAACTAGAAAATAAATGCCGCCAGCGCAAAAGGCGAGGAACAAGAACCCATGCACGATCATGACCGGGTCCGCGGTGCGGGCCATGATAAAGATGCAAAGCAAGGCGCCGCCGGCAAGCGCCGCGCCAACTGGGTAGCGCATCGCGCCGTTCCCGCGATGGTCGTTAGATTCAGTCATGATCGCATCCGGAAAAACATATTAGAAAACAAATAACTAGCCCCCCTCTCGGTTCCCCATGTGGCAATCGAGATTTAGCCCTACCATTGCCACCCTAGGGCCAATACCGACCCATCGTCAAAAGTTTTAAGTTAGTTGAGCGTGTTCAATATTGAGAGACTCTGCCCCATTTTTGATTTTTTTAAGTAGCATCTTTACCCAACATTCCCTGGATATACGGAAGGTTAATCGCCGTTTTTTTGCCACCCAGGCATGCCTCCATCGACGGTTTCACTTCGCCGTCAATCCCCTTGGCCTCCGCCGGCGCGGATCTTGGCCGTAGATCGCCAACCAGACCCATGAAATTCCGAAACAACCCACTGTGACATATCACCTATCGCCTAGTCTAAGGGCGATAAACGAGGTAAAACACCGCCCATCTCACACCTCCAGGGCCATGCCGTCGCGGCCGGGGTCGGCGCCGCCGTGCCACTTGCCGTCGCGCACCTCGACCGCGTGAACCCCGGCGAAGTTGAAGCTCTTGTAGCTGCGCCGAACCGCATAGCCCTGGGCCTCCAGTTCGTCCGTGACGAAATGGGGAATCCTGTTGACTACGTCGATGGTATCGCTGGTGGTGCAGAAGCGCGGCGCGGCGACCGCGTCGCTGGCCGACATGGCGAAATCGATCACGTTCAAGATCGCCTGTAGCACGCCCATGGTGATGAAAGTGCCGCCGGGCGCGCCGACCACGAGGCGCAGCGTGTCGTCCTTAAACACCATGGTCGGACACATGGCGGTGAAACGCGCCTTACCCGGCGCGATGGAGCCGTGTTGCCCGGGACGCGGATCGAACACCACCATGGAATTGTTGTACATGAAACCGAGGCCGTCGGTGATCGCGCCCGAGGACATGCCGAGAGAGTGGGTCATGGCGACCGCGTTGCCTTGGTCATCGACGGCCGAGATATGGGTCGTGTCCTTCAGGTCCTGACCTTTTTGCAGGCGCGGCACATGGGCGACCTCGCCGCGTTCGATCGCTTGCGCCTGTTCGCGCGCGTAATCCTTGCCGATAAGGCGCGCGAGGGGCACCTCGACAAAGCGCGGATCGCCGACATGGGCATCTTTATCGATGGTCGCGCGCTTCATCGCCTCAGACACAACGCGGATATAGTCGGGTGAGTTGTGCCCCATAGCCGCGAGATCGAAGTTTTCCAAAATATTTAGCATCTGCAAGATCATGATCCCGCCGCCGGGCGGCGGGTTGGTGGCGATCCCGTAGCCCCGGTAGTTGCCCAACAGAGGCTCGGACTCCTCGGTGGCGACGTTCTTTAGGTCCTCAAGACCCAGGAGGCCGCCGTTGGCCGCGAAATCATGGGCGATCTCGCGCGCCATGGCGCCCTGGTAAAACACCTCAGGTCCTTCCGCCGCGATACGCCGCAGGCTGCGCGCCATGTCCGGGTTGCGCAAGGTCGCGCCCGGTTGAAGAACCTCGCCGTTGCTATCAAAATAAATACGCCGCCCCGCCGGGGTGTGGCGCAGACGCTCGATATGATCGGTCCGGCCGAAGGATTCCTTCATGGTCCAGAACTCGTGGACATGGGGCCGGATCAAGAATCCCTCCCCGGCCAGGGCGGCGGCAGGCTCGACCACCTCTTTCCAGGACAGGGTGCCGAAGCGGGTGAGCGCCTCGTGAAAGGCCTTGAGGCTGCCTGGCGTGGTCACGGACTGATAGCCCAGATCGTTGACCCGGCCCTTGAGGATAAAACCGAAACCGTCCTCGGACTCGAACTCCAAGATGTCCCGCCACATGTCCGGCGTGGCCTTGGCGGGCGCGCGGCCATGAAAATCGATCATGGTGTGGATGCCGCGCTTGGGCAGATAAAGCTGCAAGCTGCCGAAACCCGCGATGCCGCACATCTGCGGATCGACGACGGTCTGCATCAAGGCGCAGGCAATGGCGGCATCGACCGCGTTGCCCCCCTTTTTCAGGGCCAGCGCGCCGGCCTCGACAGCCTCCGGCTGCGGCGCACAAATCATGCCGTGAGTCATGGGGGGCCTCTCAATCCATATCCAGGGGATATACCGGGCGGCGCACCTTGGAATAGCTCAAAGTCTTGAAATCGTTCGAGGTCAGGCCCCCGCCCGAATCGACGACGATAATATCGCGCGCGATGGGGGCGTAGGCGGCCCGGAAATGTTGGGCTGATTTTACCGCGACCACGGATTTTTTCGCCGGGTCGATTCCCGCATGCAAAAGGTACTGCAGGTCATAAGCCTGGAAGCGGCCGCCCGCGACCACGATCTCGATGCTGCCGACGCGCAAGACCGCGCTCGGCCCCATGTCGATCTTGCCCCCCTTGGCCATGGGCCCGTCCAGGATGAATTTGCCGTCGGTCAAGCGCACCACCGTGCCACGCACATCGATTGGAGCTCCGAACTTGGGGTCGGTCTTGCCGCCCAGCAGAATCGAAACTTGCGCCCCTTCGCCCGCCTCGTGGCAGATGTCGGCAGCCTCCTTGTCGAAGACGGTCGCGAAGGCGGCGTCTTGCAGATCGGCCTCGATCATGGTGGCGAGCAGCCCGGTCGCATCGCCGTAACCGCCGCCGCCGGGGTTGTCGGCAAAATCGGCGAGCACTATGGGCGCGCTTCCCGGTCCGGCTTGGCGCACCGCCTCCATGGCCGCCGCCGCGCTCACGCTGGTGACCGTGTTGCGATGCCGGCTCTCCCAAATTTCAGCCATGAGAGCCTGCGTTATCTCGCCATAGCGAGGCGAGTCGCCATGGCCGACCACCACCGCGCTGGGACCCGCGTCCTGGATATCGGCCCAGGGAAAACCGGCATTGACGGTCACCGAAAGCACGCCCGGTTCCTGCTCGAAGCGCGCCGCGCTCTCCAACACCTCGCGCATGGGTCCGGGCGATGTGGTCCGCCCGTGATCCACACCATCGATCATGGGCCCGCGGGCGACCGTGACCTTGGGGCGCACTTCGCCGGCCAGGGTACGGGCCAGAATATCGGCGGCCTCGCTCGCGGCCTCGTGCATGTCGACGTGGGGATAGGTCCTGTAGGACACCATGATATTGGCCAAGTCCGCCATGAGATCGGTCACATTTGCGTGCAGGTCGAGGGTGACGGCGATGGGAATTTCGCGGCCGAGAACCGCGCGCAAGCGTTCCAGCAAGGCGCCTTCGCCATCGTCCAAGTGTTCGCACACCATGGCGCCGTGAAGCTGCAACAAAACACCGTCCAGGGGATGAGTGGCGGCGGCCGTCACGATCTCTCCGGCGATAGTCTCGAAAGTCTCGCGCGATACCGGGCCGGACGGCGTGGCCTCGCCTACCGTGCCGTAGACGGGGGTCCAGCCATAACGCTCGCAAGCCTCCATGAAACCGGCGATCTCGATGCGCGTGCCGCGAAAGACATCGGCGACTTGCCCGTTTCGGTACAGCCCGCGCGATCGAAAGGCGGCGAGGTCGGCCGGACATGCCGAGAACGTATTGGTTTCGTGCTTGAACCCGGCGATCAAGATTTTCTGGCTCATGACATAATCGCCCTCTATGTACGGAGCTTCGCCAGGTCCGGCACTGGGCGTGCGAGGTCCTTGTCGCCGGCCATGGCGGTTTCCAGCGCATGGGCGATGGCCAGGAGTTCCGCGTCACCTTGATAACGCCCGACGATCTGTATGCCGAAGGGCAAGCCGCGTTCATCGACGCCGCAGGGGATCACCGCGACCGGGTGAAGGGTCATGGTGACGCCATAGGTAATGGCCAGCCAACGCATGTAGGTTTCCATCTTCACGCCGTCGATCTCGCCGACCGACCACTGCGCGTGCGGGAATGGCGATACCGAACAGGCCGGGCAGATCAAAATGTCAATGTCGTCGAACATATCGACGAAGCGGCGATAGAGTTTGCCTTGCTCGACGCCCGCCCAGGCAAGATCGGCGGCGGTGTATTTCATCCCGCGCTCGGTATTCTCAAGCACGTTCGGGCCCAGGATGTCGCGGTGTTTCTCTACCCTATCTTTGTGGGCGGCGATGAAGTTTACCGCGCGCAAAATTTCGAAAACCTCGTGCACGGGCCCGAGTTCCGGGTCGCGGGTGCCGCACTCGGCGAAGAAGCCGGATATCTTCCCCATGCGTGCGCGAAAGGTGGTGCGAATACGCTCATCGACCGGCGCGCAGCCGAGGTCTTCCGAGATCGCGACCCGCAGGTTGGATAGATCGAGCGCTAGCGGCGCGTCGAAGAGAGCGGGATCGAGCGAGCGGGAGAAGGGATCGAGCGGATCCTGGCCCACCAGGGCCGACATCAAAAGCGCCGCATCGGCGACGCTGCGGCCCATGGGGCCATCGACCGGCAAGGGCGACAGGGTGACCAGGCGTTGATCGTCGGGCACCGTGCCCGGGCTCGGGCGGAAACCGACCACGCCGCAAAATCCCGCCGGGGTGCGTAGGCTGCCGCCGAAGTCAGAGCCCGTCGCCAGGGGCACCATGCCGGTCGCCAAGGCCACCGCCGAGCCGCCCGAGGAGCCACCGCAAATCAAGTCCGGACCGAAGGGATTCCCGGTCGCGCCATAAACGGCATTGCGGGTATTCGCCCCGGCGCCGAATTCCGGTGTGTTGGTCTTGGCGAGCACTATACCCCCCGCGTCGCGTATATCGGCGACGATCTGCTCGTCCGCCTCGGGCACATTGTTTTCGTAAATGCGCGAGCCATAGGTGGTGCGCAGCCCGGCGGTCGCGGTCAGATCCTTGATCCCTATCGGCAAGCCGTGCAGGGGGCCGAGATCTTCACCGGCCAGCACCGCCTTTTCGGCAATCTTGGCCTCATCGCGCGCGCGATCCATATCGAGAGCAACCACGGCGTTGAGGGCTGGATTAACCGCCTCGATGCGGGTCATGCAAGCGTCCAGCAACTCAACCGGGGACACCTCCTTGGTGCCGATCTGCCGGCGCAACTCGACCGCGGAAAGATCGCATAACTCAGTCATTGGATAGGTCTCCTCAATCACCGCGCGCGGGCGTGCCAGGGGCGCCCAGATCCCAAAACAGACCGGTCATGATTTGCAAAGCCTCGAGCGAGGTGCCCTCCAGAATATGCTCGTCGGGCGCGTGCTGCGAACACGAGGCATAGGAATGGGGCACCCAGATCGTCGGCAGATCCAGGATATCCGAAAAGGCGTTGTTGGGCAGCGAACCGCCCAGGTTCGGCAGGACAGCGACCTCCTTGCCTGTCGTCTCCGCCAGGGACGCGACCGACCAGCGCGCCCAGGGATGATCCGGGTCCAGGCGGGTCGCGGCCATGGAGTCCGGCTCGGGCACGATCTCGACCATGGAAAATCCATGGGCGTCCAGATGCCGGCGCAGGCCGGGCACGAAGGACGCCGGATCGCTGGGCACGACAAAGCGAATGTGACAATGCGCGCTGGCGCGTGGCGGCACCGCGTTGACCGGCTTTTCCGGATTGCCGGTTTTGAAGGCCAGGACCTCGAAAGAGTTCCAGGCGAAAACCTTTTCAGCCGCGCTCAAGCCCGGTTCGCCCCAATCCGGATTGATCTCGGGCGCGTTCTCGCCGCCGTCGATTTCCAGCTTGAAGACCGCGTCGCGCACAGAGTTTGGAATCGCCGGCGGGCGCCACTCGGGCACCAGGATTTCGCCGCTGGCACTGGTCAGGCTGGCGATGGCGTGGGCCAGAATGATCCCCGGATTTGCCAGAAGTCCGCCCCAGTTGCCGGAATGATGGCCGCCCTCGCGCAGGGTCACATTGAGATCGAAATTGAAGACCCCGCGCGAACCCATGAAAACGGTCGGACGATCGGGCGCGAGACGCGGCCCGTCGGAGGCAATGAAAACATCGGCGGGGAATAGATCCTTATGGGCGGCGCAAAATTCGTGCAGGCCGGGCGAGCCGTTCTCCTCGCTGGTTTCGATCAAGAGTATCGGGTTGAATCCGAGGGCGCCGCGCTCCTTCAACACGCAGGCCAGGGCCGCGATGTTGATCGAATGCTGGCCCTTGTTGTCGGCGGTGCCCCGGCCGTACCAGCGGTTGCCGTCCTTGCTCAAAACCCAGGGGTTGAGCCCCGCGCGCCATTGATCGTCATAGCCGCGCACCACATCGCCGTGGCCATAACTCATCATGGTCGGCAGGTCGTCGCTCTCGTGCCGCCGGGCGACCAGAAACGGCCCGCCGCGCTCATTCGGGTTGTCGAAAATCTCGCACGTAAAGCCGAGCGGCTCCAGGGTGGGAACCATCTCTTCGCGCAGATAACGGTAGAGCTCCGGCTTCTGGGAGGGCTCCTGACTTTCCGTATGGATCGCCACCCGGCGCGCCAGATCGTCGAAAAAGCCGCCACTGTCGAAATAATCGGTGACGCGCGCAATCGCCCCGTCGCGGGTCATGAAACCAGCCTCCTTGAATGCCCGTGCCTTCAAGCACGCCGGTCATTGCACCTAAAACCCCCTGGCAAAGCAAGGTGAGTAAATGAGTTATCGCACAGGTAATCTTTTCCAACGGCAGTACAATTTGGGTACCATGACATTGAAACCAATCTGGACCATCCCGGCCTGACCCATGACACTTGGCAGCGGCGATTTCCCGACCGATGGGCACGGCTGGGCGGAGCTCCTCCCCGAACGACGGGCGGGTTCGCCGCTGAAGGGCGAACACCGGGCCGCCTGGGCGGTGATCGGGGCCGGGGTGACCGGCCTTGCCTGCGCCCGGCGCCTGGGCGAGCTGCATCCCGATCAGGACATCGTGCTGCTGGACGCGCGCCTGGCCGACCAGAGCGCCTCGGGGCGCAATTCCGGCTTCGCCGTAGCCGTCAGCCATTTCAGTGGCGGTTTCCAAGCGGATCGAATGGACGACTACCGCCGGGTCAATCGCATCAATCAGGCCGGTCTGGATTTGCTACGGGCGCAAGTGGCCAAGGCCGCCATCGATTGCCAATGGCGCGAAGACGGCTTTATCCATACCGCCGCCGACCGCCTGGCGATACGCGAATGCGGCCATTTCCTGCGCTATCTCGAGGCCATGGAGATCGCGCATACGCCCCTCGACGGGGCGGCATTGGAGGCACAACTAGGTGCGGCGCTGTATCAAGGCGGCGTGCACGTTCATCAAGGGGTCCTGCTGCAACCGGCGGCCCTGGTGCGCGGGCTGGCCGACACCTTGCCCGCCAACGTCAGACTTCATGAACAAAGCCCGGTCCTGGGAATCGATAAGGGCGCGCCTCTGACCCTGACGCTTCCAGGCGGGACCCTGCGGAGCGATAAACTTGTCCTGGCGGTCAATCACGAGGCGGCGAAGCTAGGCTTCCTGCGCCGCAGGCTAATCGGCAGCACCTTGTCGGGCAGCTTCACACGGGTCTTGAGCGATGACGAACTCGCCAGCCTGGGCAGCCTGACGGAATGGGGGGTTCTCTCGCTCCACGGCGGCGGCGCGACGGTACGGCTGACGGCGGACCGGCGGCTGTGCCTGCGCAACGCGGCGGAATATCACGGCGGAGAATTACTGCCCGACGCGCTTCTAGCGCGCCGGCAAGCCATCCACCGGGCCGGATTCGAAAAACGCTTTCCACAATTGGCCCATGTCCCGTTCGAATATGCCTGGTCCGGCGTGGAAGGAATCAGCCGCAACGGCACCAATTTTTTCGGCCGCCAAGCGGACAACATTTATCTCGCCGGCGGCTACAGCGGCTCCGGCGTTAGCCGGGGCACGGCCTTCGGCACGGCGCTCGCGGACCATGCCAGCGGCAATCGCTCGCCGCTTATCGAGGACTGCCTGGCGAGCGAGCCCGGGGCCTGGATTCCGCCCCGGCCGCTCCTCGACATCGGCGCCTTTTTCACCGTCCGTTCCCGCTTCCGGGGCGTCGGCCTGGACCGGTAAAGCCGGGCACGCACCCTCGACAGGTGGGCGCGCTTTGGGCGATAAGCTTTTATGGGCGAAACGGAATTTGCGGTGATCGGGGGCGGACTGGTTGGTATGGCCGTGGCCTTCGGGCTGCAACGCGCCGGCCGCCGGGTCACGGTGTTCGACGAGGGCGATGTGGCCTTTCGGGCCTCGCGCGGCAACTTCGGCCTGGTCTGGGTTCAGGGCAAGGGCGTCAAGATGCCGGACTATGCCCGCTGGTCCCGTCTTTCGGCCGCGCTTTGGCCCGAGTTTGCCGCTGAACTTCAAGAGGAAACCGGGCTGGATGTGGAACTGCGTCAGCCGGGCGGTTTCGACATCTGCCTCACGGACGAAGAGCTGGCCACCGCCCAGGCCCGCCTGGAAGATTTGCGCGCGCGTCTGGACGGCGACTATCCCTTCGAGGTGCTGGGCCATGACAGCTTAAAAAAAAGACTGCCCGCCATCGGGCCCAAGATCGCCGGGGCGATCCATGGACCCGAGGACGGCCACGCCAATCCGCTCTATCTTCTGCGTGCCCTGACCAGCGCCTTCACGCGGCGCGGCGGGCGGATCGTCAATGGCGCCACGGTGCGCGAGATCGCGGCCCTGTCTTCGGGTTTTCGCATCGGCGCGGCCCCCGGCTGGCGGGCGGAGAAGGTCGTGCTCTGCGCCGGTTTGGGTAATGCGCGGCTCGCGCCCATGGCCGGTCTGGCGGCACCGGTTAAGCCTAATCGGGGACAAGTCCTGATCTGCGAAAGGACCGAGACCTTCTTGTCCTATCCCACCGCGCAAATTCGCCAGACCGGCGAAGGTTCCGTGCAAATCGGCGATTCCAAGGAGTACGTGGGCCTAGACGACGGCACCACGCCGCAAGTCATGGCCGCCATGGCCAAGCGGGCGATACGGATTTTCCCCCTGTTGGAATCTTTACGTGTGGTGCGCGCCTGGGGCGCCTTGCGGGTCATGAGCCCGGACGGCCACCCCATCTACGCGCAATCGCGTACCCACCCCGGCGCCACTCTGGTCACCTGCCACAGCGGCGTTACCCTTGCTGCGGGTCACGCCTTGCGCCTCGCCCCCTGGATCGCCGGCGGACCGCCGCCAGTTCCTTACCTGGAGACCTTCGGTGCCGAACGCTTCGCTTTTTCGCCGGCTGCCTGATCCCAAGCGCCGCACGGTCGCGATTACCTTCGAGGATCGCACAGTGCAAGCGCGCGAAGGCGATAGCGTGGCCGCCGCGATGCTGGCGGCTGGCATGGTCACGGCCCGGCGCACGCCGGTCGGCGGCGCCCACCGGGGGCCTTATTGCATGATGGGCGTCTGTTTCGATTGCTTGGTGGAAATCGACGGAACGCCGAACCGCCAAGCCTGCATGGTCGAGGTCCGCGAGGGCATGCGCGTTCGGCCCATGACCGGCGCGCCCGGCCTTGGGAAAGCTCCGGCCCATGACTGAGAACGTGCCCCTGATCGTGATCGGCGCCGGGCCGGCGGGTCTGTGCGCCGCCGCCGAGGCCACGTCGGCCGGGGTCCAAACCCTTCTTCTCGACGAACAATCCGCGCCCGGCGGACAGATCTACCGGGCCATGGGCCATACCGGCCAGCAAGGCCGGGCGATTCTGGGCGCCGATTACACGCGCGGTGAATCCTTGATGCAAGTCCTGGAGAGCGGCTTGCTCGACTACCGGCCCGGCGCCGGGGTTTGGCAGGTCACCCCCGAACGCGAAGTCTATTTCACAATCGCGGGCAAGGCCCGGACCCTTCGTGCCGAGCGCTTGGTCCTGGCAACCGGCGCCATGGAACGGCCCATGCCCTTTCCCGGTTGGACCCTACCCGGCGTCATGGGCGCGGGGGCCGCGCAGGTTCTGTTGAAATCGAGCGGCCTGGTCCCGGACGGCGGCGTCGTGCTCGCTGGCAGCGGCCCCTTGCTGTTTTTGGTCGCGGGCCAGATTCTGAACGCCGGTGGGCGCATCGCCGCCCTGGTCGAAACCACGCCGCGTGGAAATCTGGCGCGTGCCTTGCCGTATCTTCCCGCCATGGCACGCAAGCCGTCCTACCTGACCAAGGGTCTTGCGCTTCTGGCCCAGATTCGCCGGGCCAAGGTGCCGCACTACAGGGGCGCGCACGGCTTGACCGCCTGCGGCCGGGACCGGGTCGAGGCCCTGGGTTTCACCCTTGGCGTCCGGGCCCATGAATTGCCCTGCCAAGTCCTGCTTTTACATCAAGGAGTGACCCCGAACCTTCAGATCACCCGCGCCCTCGGCCTCGCCCATGACTGGCAACCCTTGGCGCGATCTTGGCGGCCGCGCCTGGATGCTTGGGGCTGTAGCGAGATCGAGGGTATCGCGGTCGCGGGCGACGGCGGCGGCATACTCGGCGCCCAAGCCTCGGCGCACCAGGGCCGCCTGGCCGGGCTGCAAGCGGCATTTCAGCTCGGCAAGCTCAGCCAGGCGGAGCGCGACGCCAAGGCCGGCCCGATTCGCCGCGCCTTGGCGGTGGAACGCGCCGCGCGGCCGTTTCTCGACCGCCTTTTTCGCCCGGCGGAAGAGTTCCTAAACCCGCCCGACGAGACCCTCGTGTGCCGCTGCGAGGAAGTGACGGCGGGGCAGATTCGCGGCTATGTGGCGCTAGGATGCCTCGGCCCGAATCAAACCAAGGCGTTTGGGCGGCCGGGCATGGGACCCTGCCAGGGCCGGCTCTGCGGTTCAACGGTTTCGGAAATTATCGCCCGGGCGCGCGGCGTGGATATGCAAGAGGTCGGCGCCTATCGCATCCGCCCGCCGATCAAACCCGTGACCCTGGCGGAAATGGCCGCCATGGACGAGACCTAGGCGCCTAAAGCGCGCAATCGACGCAGCGTTCCACGGCAGGATCGATTTCGAGACGTTTGGGCGGGATGTCCTCGTCGCAGGACGTGCAATAGCCGTAGTCGCCCGCATCCATGCGCTTGAGCGCCGCCTCTATGCGTTGCAGGCGGCCTCGCCGGCGCACCTCCACGGCCTGGGCCATGGCCTGAACCTGCATGGCGTCCATGCGTGAAAGCCGGCCGACGCTTTGCTGGTCGAGCTCCACCGGCCGGCGCTCCTCGGCGGTACTGTCGCTGGCCTCCAGCAAGCTGTCGCGCTCCGCTTCCAAACGCTGCCTGAGGGCCTTGAGGTCGGACTTCTTACGGGCGGCCATGGCCAATATTTCTCCACGTTCGGCGAATAACTCAGGTTAGCAGCATTTATTGAAGCTTACCTAATCGTGGTAAGGCTTGATCCGCCGCCTTGGTCGTTCTACATGCCCGGATCATGGCGCCACCGATACTGATTTTGCGCGATATTCATTTGAGCTTTGGCGGCGAGGCCCTGCTGGAGGGGGTGGAACTAGCCGTTTCCCCCGGCGAGCGCCTGTGCCTGGTGGGGCGCAACGGCTCCGGCAAGTCGACATTGCTGAAAATCGCCGCCGGTCAGGTCGATTGCGACCGGGGTGAGCGATTTGTTCAGCCTGGCACGACCATTCGCTACCTGCCTCAAGAGCCGGATTTATCCGGGTTCGAGACGGTTCTGGCTTATGCCGAGGACGGCCTGGCACCCGGGGACGATGCGCACCGGGCACGCAGGATTCTGGCCCGGCTTGGCCTGAACGGCACGGAAAATCCGGCCCGCCTTTCGGGCGGCGAAGCCCGCCGCGCGGCCCTGGCTCGCGTGCTCGCACCGACGCCGGATATCCTGCTCCTCGACGAGCCGACCAATCATCTCGACCTGCCGGCCATCGAGTGGCTGGAGAGCGAATTGCGGGACCTGCGCTCGGCCCTGGTGGTCATCAGCCATGACCGGCGATTCCTGAATACCTTGTCGCGCGCGACCTTGTGGATCGACCGGGGCACGACCCGCCGGCTGGACAAGGGCTTCGCCGCCTTCGAGACATGGCGCGACACGGCCCTGGAGCAGGAAGAAACCGAACGTCATAAGTTGAAGCGCAAGATCGCAGCCGAAACGGAATGGCTCCACAAGGGCGTGACGGCGCGACGCAAGCGTAACCAGGGGCGCCTGCGCGCCTTGCTGGATTTGCGCCAGGACCGCCGGGTGCAGCGCCAGGTCACGGGCCAGGTCGCCCTGGCGGTCACCGAGGGCAAGGTCTCGGGCAAACTGGTTATCGAGGCCAAGGGCCTGTGCAAAAGCTACGACGGCCACCCCATCGTGAAGGATTTTTCCATACGCGTCCCAAGGGGCGAGCGCATCGGCATCGTTGGCCCCAACGGCGCTGGCAAAACGACGCTGGTGAACCTGATGACGGACCGGCTGACGCCCGATGGGGGAAGCCTGCGCCTGGGCGCCAATCTGGAGATGGTCTCGCTCGATCAAAACCGGGACAGCCTCGATCCCGGCATGACCTTGCGCGACGCCCTGACCGGCGGGCACGGCGATACGGTGTCCGTCGCCGGGGTCTCAAGACACGTCATCGGCTATATGAAGGATTTCTTGTTCCTGCCCGAACAGGCGCGCACGCCGTTGCGCGCCCTATCGGGCGGTGAGCGCGGCCGCCTGATGCTGGCGCGCGCCTTGGCCCGGCCGTCAAATTTTCTGATTCTGGACGAACCTACCAATGACTTGGATTTGGAAACCCTGGATCTCTTGCAGGAAATGCTCGCCGACTATCCGGGCACCGTGCTGCTGGTCAGCCACGACCGGGATTTCCTGGACCGGGTCGCGACCTCAACCATTGCCTGGGAAGGCGGCGGGCGCTGGCTGATCTATGCCGGTGGCTATAGCGACATGGTGGCGCAGCGCGCGGCGCCTACCGAAAAGGCGGAGACCGGCCCGGCCAATAAATCCGGACCGGCGAAACCTGGCAAGCGCAAACCCGGCCCGGCCATAAGCAACACGAGCCGCAAACTGTCGTTCAAGGAAAAGCACGCGCTGGATACCCTGCCCAAGCGGATCGAAGCTCTGGAGACGGAAACCGCGGCACTACGCGCCACGCTTGCCACGCCGGACCTCTATGCCCGCGACCGGACCGCCTTCGACGCGGCGGCGGCGGCCCTGAGCACCGCCGAAAGCGGCTTGGAGGGCATGGAAGAAGAATGGCTGGCGCTCGAACTCCTCCGTGAAGAAATCGAAGGAGGCTGAATCCGTCGAAGCACCTGCCCACCGCCCGTTTCCCGCGCTATAGTCCCAAGTGGGCGAGGGCCGCGCGGCAACAAAGGCATGCAATCCCATGAACAAGCACCCGGCTCGCGCCGTCACGCAAAGTGAGGTCGAGACCTACGCCCGCGACGGCGTGGTGATCTTGAAAAGCATGTTCGACCCCGAATGGGTCGAACACCTGCGCGTGCAAGCCGAACGCGATATGAGCGCACCCGGCAATATGAAGCACGAACTCGCCGAGAGCGGCGATCCGGGGCGCTTCTTCACCGATACCTTTCTGTGGCCCCGGAATCCGGAATTCGAGTCTTTCGTCTTCGAGTCCCCTGCCGCCGAACTGGCCGGTACGATCATGGGGTCATCGCGGATCAACATCGTTTTCGATCAACTGCTGATCAAGGAACCCGGAACCCGCCAGCGCACGGTTTGGCACCAGGACGTGACCTACTGGCCGATCATAGGCCAAGAGGTTTGCACTCTTTGGCTCGCCCTTGATCCCGTGACGGCGAATACCGGCGCGGTCGAATTCGTGAAGGGTTCCCACGCCTGGGGACAACGCTATGGGCCGATCGCGTTCCGGCCGGATTTGGACTACGCCAAGGAGCTGCAGCCGGTTCCCGATATCGACGCCATGCGCGGCGAACTGGAGTTTCTTCAGTTCGAATTCGAACCCGGCGACTGTACGATTCACCACGGCATGATGGTGCATGGCGCGCCGGGCAACGCGAGCGGCACCTGGCGCCGCCGCGCCCACGTCACGCGCTGGGCCGGCGACGGTGTCGTCTACGATCCCCGGCCCGGCATTCAACCGATGCTGTGGGAACCCGCGATCGCACCGGGCGCGGCCTTGGATTGCGATCTTTGGCCTGAGATCTGGCGCCGCTAACAGGTGGCGTGACCCCCGCGGTCAGGCCGTCCGCGCCGCGATCACCGCCATGCAATCGCCAGCGGCGATGTGGCCGGGAAAGTGGCGCCCGGCCAAGATGCCGTCCATGGCGGCGCGGTATTCCCGAGCCGCCACGCCCGTGCGCCCGAACGGCCAGACGAGCGCCAGCACATCGCCCGTCTTGACCTCTTGCCCCAAGTCGACGCGCGGCTCCAGCAAACCCTCGTCCTCGCTGAAGGTGAAGCAGTCGTCCGATGGCATATGGAGCCGCACGCTCGGCCCAGTCTCGGCCCGGCCTTTCAGGATACCGGCATGTTGTAAAACGCTGCGAACACCCCGCTTGGCGATTTGGGCGGTGCGCGCGGTCGCACCACCTCCTCCGCCTAGTTCGGTGGTGACGAAAATCTTACCCATGTCCTCCGCCGCCGTGTCGAACATGCCCGCCGCGTCGATCTCTTGCAGCATCATGGAGTAAGGCGCGTTGAAAGCCTGCATGGCGGCGGCGCAGCGCGCTTCCTGTGCCTTGTCTGGCATCACATGGGCGGCCGCGAAGGGCACGAAGTCCAGTGTCTTCCCACCGGCGTGGATATCGACCACGAGGTCCGAGATAGGCAGCAAGGTACGCTGGAAATAGTCGGCGATCTTTTCGGTTACCGTGCCGTCGGGCCGACCGGGAAAGGTCCGGTTCATGTTTCCCTTGTCGATGGGCGAGGTGCGCGCCGCCGCCTGGAAGGCCGGGTAGTTCATGGCCGGCACGATGATGACTCGCCCGCTCACCTCCTCGGCTTCCAAATTCCTCGCCAGATCGAACAAAGCGATCGGACCTTCGTATTCGTCGCCGTGATTGGCGCCGGTCAAAAGCGCCGTCGGTCCCTCGCCGTTACGCACGACGCTCAAGGGAATCATGATCGATCCCCAGGCCGAACCGTCATGGCTATGTGGCACACGCAGATGTCCGTGCCGGATCCCGTTCTTGTCGAAATCGAGCGTTGCTGTAATCGGATTGGCTTTCATGGCTTTGTCCGCCTCATGGCTTCACAAAGAGCTTGCGCGGCACATTCGCCAGACACTCAGGCCCGGTCTTGCCGATGACGATGCTTTCCGTGATTTCCATGCCCCAGTCGTCGAGCCACAGCCCGGTCATGAAATGAAAGGTCATGTTTTCGCGCAGTACCGTCTTGTCGCCGGACCTAAGGCTCATGGTGCGCTCGCCCCAATCGGGCGGATAGCTGAGGCCGATGGAATAACCCGTCCGGTTGTCCTTGACGATGCCGTATTTCTTGAGCACCGCGAAAAACGCCGTGGCGATATCTTCGCAAGCATTCCCCGCCTTGGCCATTTCCAAGCCCGCCTCCATGCCTTCCAGGACCGCTTTCTCGCCATCCAGAAACTTCTGATCCGGTTTACCCAGGAAGACCGTGCGCGAAAGGGGGCAGTGATAGCGTTTGTAGCAGCCCGCGATCTCAAAAAATGTTCCCTCCCCGGCGCGCAGGGGTTTGTCGTCCCAGGTCAGATGCGGGGCCGAGGCATCGGCGCCCGAAGGCAGAAGCGGCACAAGGGCCGGGTAATCGCCGCCGAAACCATCGGCGCCACGAAGTCCGGCATCGTAGATTTCCGCCACCAGATCGCACTTGCGCATGCCAGGTTCGATTTTCTCGACGATACGTCCGTGCATGGCCTCGACGATGCGCGCCGCGCGGCGCATGTAAGTGATTTCTTGATCCGATTTCACCGCGCGCCGCCAATTGACTAGACCGGTGGCGTCGCGAAACCGGACGTTCGGCAGGTGCGTGATCAGCGCGGCATGGGCGGCGGCGGAATACCAATAGTTATCCATCTCGACACCGATGGCGCCCTTGCCCCAGCCGCGATCGGTTAGTATTTCCGACAAGACATCCATGGGATGGCGATCGGGCGATTGCACGTAATGATCCGGGTATCCGATGATCCGGTCGTGATTCATATAGACGGTACGCATGGCGCCCTTGCCGTCCTGCCCGCGGCCGAACCAGATGGGCTCGCCCTCCGGCGGCACGATCACGCACTGATGGACATAGAACGACCAGCCATCGTAACCGGTCAGCCAGGCCATGTTGGAAGGATCGGAGACAATCAGGAGATCGATCTCCGCGCGTTCCATCGCGCGCCGAGTCTTATCCAGGCGCGCGGCATATTCGCCGCGGCTGAAATATAGCTCCACTTGGCTCACGCCTAAGCCCCTGCGAGCTCCGGCAAGCCGGCCATGGTGAAGTTACGCTCTGACAAGGCCGCCAGGAGTTCCTGGCGCTGGTCCTCGCTCAACTCCACCAAGGGCGGGCGCAGGCGGTGCCACCCGTCATCGCCGGAATAATGCGCGACGGTTGCCTTCAGCGCCGGAATCATGGGGAACTTCTGCAAGACGCCGCGCAAGGCGTCCAGGTCCGCCTGCAAGGCCTCGGCCTGGGGCGATTGCCACTCGGCGTAGAGTCCATGGATCGCGGCCGGATTAATGTTCGCGGTCGCCGATATACAGCCCGCGCCGCCGCCGCGCATGTTACGCAACAAGAAAGACTCACTGCCCGCGAAAACCGTGAAGCCGGGAAAGCGATTGAGCATGGCCTCCGTGTTGCTCCAATCGCCGGAGCTGTCCTTGATGCCAACCACGGTGTCGGGATAGGACGCGATCAAACGCTCGATCAAGTCCAGGGTGATCGGCACCTGCGCGATGGGCGGAATGTGATAGAGATAAATGCGCAAGCGCGCGTCTCCGACCCGCTCGATAACCTCGGCATAGGCGCGAAACAGGCCCTCGTCGCTTACCCCCTTGTAGTAGAAAGGTGGCAGCATCAGGGTGCCGGCGCAGCCGCGCTTAACCGCGTGCGCGGTCAGGCGGACGGTATCGGGCAGAGCGCAGGCGCCGGTTCCCGGCATCATGCGCGCTGGATCGACCCCCGCCTCGACCAAGGCATCTAGAAGCTCGATCTTTTCCTCGATGCAGAGCGAATTGGCTTCGCTATTGGTGCCGAAGACCGCCAGGCCGCAATTCTGCGACAGCAGCCAATGACATTGCCGGGCGAGGCGCGCGGCATCGGGCCGCAGATCGGCCCCGAAGGGCGTGACCACGGGGGATAGAATACCGGAGAATCTCTTGGGTTCGCTCATGGTTTGGCCCCTGGTTCGGCGCGATGTGAACACCCCGCCGCGAAGTCGGAAAATGATTGGGTTGCTCAGCTTAGGAAGCTATCGCCCAGCGACGGGTGAGCCCAGGGAAATCAGCCCCGCGGCCAAAGTCAGTTGTTCGCCGCCACACTAGCCATGTGGCGCGTAATCCAGCTCGACCCAGTAGGGTTGGTGGTCCGACCCTTGAGCCGCGACGTCAATCCGCGCCCCAAGAACCCGATCTTTCATCGATGCATCGACAAAAGCATAATCGATGCGCATGGCCTGTGCGTCATCGGTGAGACCATCGGCGGCGAAGGTAACCCCTTCGTTTTCGTCGTGTCCGGCCGCGACCCAGGTATCGATAAATTCCTCTTTTGAGGTAAGTCGGCCATGATCGCCATCCCTGGGGCCGACCAGATGATCGTATTCGGGATCTTTGGCTTCCAGGTTGAAATCCCCCAGCAACACGAAGGATTCGGGCATGGGAGGTGGGGCGCCATCCTCTACCCATAAGGAATGCGCGTGGCCGCCGGTCCAGGCACCGCCCTCGGCTGGCGCCCTGCGAATGGTGTCGCGTATGGAACCGATCTGCGTCATACGATCATGCTGCGAGCGCGCGCTGAAATGGGCGTTATAGATCCGCAAGGCGCCGTCGCCAGGCAATTCGACGACCCCTTCGAGAACCCCGACGACCATGTTGTGGCGCTGGCGCAAGGCTGATTTAGGCAGCGGGAAAAGCCGGCTCGACAGGATCGGCGTTTTCGACAAAATCATATTGCCGAACTGGCGGCGTAGATTCTTGACCTCGCCCCCGGCTAGAGGTGTGCTGGCATCGACATCGAAGTAAGGGCCATAAACCCAGTAGTAGCGGTTCAGGATTTGTCCCAGTAGCGCCGGCTGATCAACATTGCCGCTGCGCCGCCAATAGCGCTCGACTTCCTGCAGGGCGATGATATCGGCACCCTCGACCTCGCTGGCGATCCTCTCCAGATCGTAACAGCCGTCTTTGCCCAGCCCGAACTGGATGTTGTAAGTAACTATTTTCACGGAACCCGCTCACAAAATTCTTTCGCCGTGAAAAGCTAAGACTTCACGAGGGCAAGCGCACGCTGCCGAATTTGGCCTCGGCCCAGCGAGCAAGGCGTAAAACCGGATAGCAGTAGGCGAAGTACATCATCGCGGTCATGCCGTAAATCAACATCAGCTCCCTGGGATGGCGCTGGGTGGCGTGCTCGCCGGCCCGGACCAGCTCGGCGATGCCTATGACCGAAACGATGGACGTGCCCTTGATGATAATCACATAGACCCCGCCCATGGGTGGAATCATCAATTTCATGGCTTGCGGCAGCACCACGTACCACATGGTCTGAAGAGCGGTCATGCCGGTCGAGCGCGCCGCCTCGCTCTGGCCGCGCGGCACGGCCTCTATGGCGCCGCGAACAATTTCCGCGACATAGGTCGAGGTGTAGAGACTGAGGGCGATGACGGCGGCCGGAAAGGCTTCCAACTGCAGCCATGAAATTCCTGTCGCCGGGAGCATGAAATAGACGAAGTAAAGGTGGATCAGGAACGGGGTTCCGCGCAGTGCGTGGATGTACGCCCCCAGCGGATAGGTGATCAGGGCATAGTCCAGGGTCCGCAACATGCCGACCACGGTCCCGATCAGGCTACCGAAAAAGATCGTGATCAGGGAAATCTTGAAGGTCATCCATAGACCTTCCAGGAGAAACGGCATGGTCGATAGAATCACGTCGATCATGCGCGCCTACCCCGCAGTCCCGCCGAGGCGGCGTTGAGCGTATCCGGTTAGCGAAAGCATCACGGCGTAGATCGCCAAATAGCAGGCGGCGACTGTCAAGTACCCCTCGTTCGGCATCAAGCGTTCGTTGTAGACGAGCAGGCCGGCACCAAAGAGTTCGAACACACCAATAAAGCTGACCAGGGAACTATCTTTAATGAGAACGGCGGTCTGGCCGAGCAAGGTAGGCGCGACGCGGGCAATTGCCTGCGGCAAGACTACATAACGCATTCGTTGCAGATAGGTCATGCCGACGGACTGAGCGCCCTCGACCTGGCCGCGGGAAATCGATTCGATGCCGGCGCGGATGATCTCGCTCATGTAGGCGCCGGCGTTGAGGCCAAGGGCGATGATGCCCCCTTCCAGTTCGTCCAGGCGGCGTCCAAGTAGGGGCAGCGCCGGCAAGGTGAAATAGATCACATAGATTTGGATGAGCAGCGGGGTCGAACGGATCGCCTGGACGTAGGCAGCGGCAGGCCGCCACAACAATTGATTGGCGGACATCCGCATGATGGCGACGACCGTGCCGACACTGAGTGAAATCACTAAGGCGAGAAGGGAAATCCACGCCGTCGATCCCAGGCCGCGAGCGAAGTCCGGTATGTACTGAGCAACGACCCGGAAGTTATAGAAGTCGAGAATCCAGTCCATTTCCTAGACTCGCCGTTGGTCATTTCGCGACGCGAATCCCTAACAGAAGAAATCCGGGGGTTCCGCGGCTCTGGCGGAACCCCCGGGGCTCCTAACTCATGGAAGCTCTAAACTTAGTGGTCTTTCTTCCAGGTCGGGCCGCGCATCCAGTAGTCCGCCAAGGTTTCCAAGCGCCCGTCGTTGCGGATCAGCATGAAATAATTGTCCATCCAGCGCAGCAGATGATTCTCATCCGGACGGGTGGCGAAACTCAGGGGCCAACGCTTCGGCGCCCCGTCGAGAACCTTGAATTCCGGGTACTCGATCATGTAACCGGCGGCCGATGCGATATCGTTGATTCCCGCGTCGGCACGGTCAGCGGCAACCGCCTGAGCAACCGCGGCGCCACCGCCGGCGAACTCCTTGATGGTCGAATCCGGGCACTTCTTCTTCAGTAGGCCGACATTGCTGCTGCCCTGAACGGCGCCGATGGACACGCCGCCCTTGCAGGCGTCCTGCCATTTAACGAACGACTGGCTCTTCTTGGAATAGAGGACCACGTCGCTATAGAGGTAGGGCTCGGTGAAGCTCAGGACCAGTGTACGCTTGGCGTTGGGCGTCATGTCCGCAGCCAGGAAATCGGCCTTCCCCGAGTTGACGGCCGGGATCAGACCCTTCCAGTCGTAATCGAGAAGCTTAAGCTCGACGCCCATGTCCTTGGCCATCATCTTGACGACCTCGATGGCGAAGCCGGTGCGCTCGCCGTTCTTGTCGACAAAGCTCACGGGCGGCCCTTGGGTTTGAACGGCGACGCGGAGTTCGCCGCGCTTGACGATGTCCTTCAACACGTCGGCCGAGGCCGATTGGGCGACCGCGCTCATCCCTAGCGCGCAGAGCCCTAACCCCAGTAATTTCGTGATTTTTCTCATCTCTACAGTCTCCCTTTGGTTATTTGTTTGTTGCCTGGTTGTTCGATCCCGCAATCGGTGGCGTTTAGGCCACCTTCGCCAGGGCGTCCAGCGTCTCGGTCCATATGGTATATACCAATATACTTTTGTGATCTATACCAATAATTAACCGCCCCTAAATGATCTGGCTGAGGAACAATTTGGTACGGTCATGCTGCGGATTGTCGAAGATCGACTCGGGGATGCCTTCCTCGATGATCGCGCCCTCGTCCATGAAGGTAACCCGGTCGGCGGCCTCGCGGGCGAAACCCATCTCGTGAGTCACGACGACCATGGTGGTCCCGTCGGCGGCCAGATCTTTCATGAGTTCGAGGACCCCGCCGACCGTTTCCGGGTCGAGCGCCGAGGTCGCCTCGTCGAACAGCATGACCTTGGGCGTCATGGCTAGCGAGCGGGCGATGGCGACGCGCTGCTGCTGTCCGCCGGAGAGCTCGCTTGGATAACTGCCCCCCTTGTCGCCGATACCGACCCGCTTGAGCAAGCGGTTGCCGATTTCCTCGGCCTCACCCTGAGGGCGCTTGAGAACGACCATTTGCGGCATGGTGATGTTTTCCAGCGCGGTTTTATGCTGGAACAGGTTGAAATGCTGGAACACCATACCGACACCCTGGCGCAAACGGTTGAGGTCGGTCTTGGGATCGGTCAGTTCAACGCCGTCGATGACGATGGAACCGCTGTCGACCGGCTGCAATCCATTAAGCGCCCGCAGAAACGTACTCTTGCCCGAGCCGCTGGGTCCAATCACGACCAGGACCTCGCCCTTGTCGACATGGTTGGTGACGTGGCGGAGTGCATGAACGGGCGGGCGCCCCGGGATATCGAAGGTCTTGCTGATATCCTTGACCACGATGATCGGCGCTGGGTCCGGCATCTTGTATTTCCTCCTGTTTTTCCCTATCCGTTCGCCGTCTCTTTAAGGCTCCCCGTCGCCGAGACGCAGATGTCGATGGCGTCGTGACGCCAAAATTCCTGATCGAATTCAATTACTTCGTTGAACTGATCGAGAATCGCCCGCGACAGGTAAAGGCTGGGCGTTCCGACCGCGACCCCAAGGGCCTTGGCCGGGACTTCCGATAGGGCTGTCGGGCGCATGTTGATTTGCGCCCGATGCTCGACAATGCCGTATTTCTCCGACATCAGACCGGTCATGGATTGATCGAGCGGATACTCCAGAAGACCGGGGCAGCGCTCCGCCTTGACATGGATTTGTTCGACCAGGACCGCCCGCCCATCGACCGCCCGCAGGCGGCTAATGGCGAATAAGGGATCGCCGACGGCACAACCCAGATTAGCGCTTTCCCACTGGGAAGCCGCGATTTGGTGTTTGGACAGGACGGTGGTGCCGGCCACCCGGCCCTGCTCGGTGATGCTTTCGGTAAAGCTGGTGTTCGCGGTCGGGTCGTAACGGACCCGGGGCGGGGAGACGAACCACCCGCGCCGTTCTTCGCGGAAAATCAGGCCCTCGGCCTCCATGCGTGTCAAGGCCTGGCGCACCGTGACTCTGGTGATGGAGAATTCTTCGGCTAGTGTCCGCTCCGGCGCCAGCTTGGTTCCCGGCGCCAGCGTTCCGGCCTCGATCATGGCCGTGAAATGGTCCCGCAAACGCATATAGTAGGGAATCCTGCGATCCCAGGATTTTCGCGTTTCGTTTGGTATCGACCAATGGATCGTTTGTGGTATAGTCCAAGTATTGTTCATGATCGAACTCTATGTTTCGCGGTCTCGCATGTCAATGAGGCGGTTGGGCAAGCCGATTCGAAAACCATGGCGATGACGAAATGACGGCAAACTGAATGACCTCCTATGCGCTCACCCTGATCGGCAACGCCAGATCGGCCCCCCTTGAACCCGTTCATCTTGAACGGGTTTATCATCGGCTGGCGACGACAGGCGGTATCGACTGGCTGGCGGAAAAGGAAGCTTGCGATCTTTTCATCGACTCTCCCCTCTCCGCCCTCGACATAGCTGGGCAGGCGCGCGATGCATTGCGCGGGACCGCGATAGACGCGGTGTGCATACCCATCCTAGGGCGGCGCAAGAAGCTGCTGATATCCGACATGGACTCCACAGTCATCAACCAGGAGTGCATCGATGAACTGGGCGATGCATTTGGCGTTGGGCCGCGGATCAGAGAGATCACGGCAGCCGTTATCAACGGAGACATAAGCTTCTCCGACGCTTTACGCGAACGCCTGGGATTGATGAAAGGAATGGAGCGCGGCCTGCTTGAAAGTGTTTATGAGGAAAGAATTTCACTTATGCCAGGGGCGCGAAAATTCGTTCAAACCATGCGCCGCCACGGGGCGTTTTGCATTCTCGTTTCCGGCGGTTTCAGCTTTTTTACCCGCCGCATCGCCGAACGTATCGGCTTTCACGACCAACAGGGAAACAACTTGGCCTTTAAGGATGGAAAGCTGACGGGGGAGGTGATGGAGCCGATCCTTGGGCGCTCCGCGAAGCTGAGCACCTTGACCAGGCTATGCGCGGAAAAAGGCTTGGCGCCTTGCGATGTGCTCGCGGTCGGCGATGGGGCCAACGATATTAAAATGATCGAAGCCGCCGGGCTCGGCGTCGCCTTTCACGGTTCCGACAACCTAAAAAAGCATGCCAGCGCCTGCGTCGACCATGGCGACCTGACGGCTCTTTTATATATCCAGGGATTCCGTAAATCGGAATTCGTGCTATCTTGATACATCGCATTTAGGAAGCGCGCTTCTCAAGAAGGTCGTCCAGCCAGTCCGGATCCATCTCCGGGACCGACGACAATAGGAGTTCTGTGTATTCGTGATGGGGCGGGGTCAGGACCTTAGTCTTGCCGCCCTGTTGAACCACGCGCCCCTGTAGCATGACCACGATCTCATCCGAAATAGCCCGAACTGTCGCCAGGTCGTGGGTGATGAAGAGGTAGGACACTTCCAGATCGTCCTGAAGACGTTGCAGAAGCTTCAGTATTTCCTCGGCGACCAGTTGGTCTAGGGCCGAAGTCACCTCGTCGCAGATGATCAATTCCGGCTCCGCCGCCAAGGCGCGGGCGATGCAGATTCTTTGCTTCTGCCCGCCTGAAAGTTCGCCAGGTAGGCGGTCGGCGAAATCGGCGGGCAGCTCGATCATCTCTAAAAGATCACTCACGCGCCGATTGCGGGCCGCTTCGTTCATGTTCAAGTAGAACGCCAGTGGCCGGCCGATCACGTCGCGCACTTTCTGTTTCGGATTCAGCGCCACATCGGGCATCTGATAGATCATCTGAACTTGGCGGAGTTGGTCCTGGGTGCGGTTTTTATAGGATGGCGGCAAGGCTTGGCCCTTGAAGAATACTTCGCCCTGATAGGGCGGCAGCAGGCCGGTGACGACGCGCGCCAGGGTGCTTTTTCCGCTCCCGGATTCGCCGACCACGGCGACTGTGCGCTTGCGTCCGATTTTCACGCTAACGTCGTCCAGCACCTTGATATGCGGGCCGTAACCGGCGGAAATACCCCGCACCTCCAGGAGCGGCGGGTCTTCTTTCGTGGGCGGAGATTCGTCCCGGCGGTAGGAGCGGACCGCCAGGAGTTGGCGGGTATAGGTCTCTTCCGGCCTATCCAGCATGGCGCGGGTTTCGCCTTCCTCGATCAAGTTGCCGTAGCGCAAGACCATAATACGGTCCGCGAGCTGGGCGACCACGGCCAAGTCGTGCGAGATGTAGATTGCTGCCGTGTTGAATTGATGCACGATGTCCTTGATTGCGGCCAGGACCTCGATCTGGGTGGTGACGTCCAGTGCAGTCGTCGGCTCATCAAAGACGATCAGGTCCGGTTTGCACGCCATGGCCATGGCGACCATGGCGCGCTGCAGCTGGCCACCGGAAACCTGATGGGGATAGCGAAAACCAATGGAGTCGGGCTCGGGCATCTGTAGGCGGTGATAAATGTCGATGGCGTCCTTCGCCGCCTGGCTGGAGTTCAGAACTCCATGCTGGACCGGGGCCTCGGAGAATTGCTGGATCAATTTGTGCGCTGGATTGAAAGAAGCGGCGGCGCTCTGCGCGACATAGGCGATGCGGGAGCCGCGAAGGCGCCGCTTGGTTTCTTCTGGGGCGCTGGTTAGCTCGATGCCGTCGAAGGTGATCGTCCCGCCGCTGATCCGGCAGCCGGGCCGGGTAAAGCCCATGGCGGCGATTCCGATGGTCGATTTTCCGGCGCCCGATTCGCCGATCAAGCCCAAAACCTCGCCCCGGCGCAGGGTCAAATCGATACCGCACACGATCTCGTGCCATATCTCGTCGGCTTGACCCTCGATGCGCAGACCCCGCATTTCCAGCAAGACTTCACCCTTACCGCCGTTGGCCAGTTTACTGGTCATCGCGCAATCCCGCTGTCTTGTGGAGGAACCAATCGACCACGAAGTTGACCCCAACGGTGAGCAGGGCGATTGCGCCGGCCGGCAGCAGCGGCGTGACATCGCCATAAGTGATGAGTGTGGCATTGTCGCGCACCATGCTTCCCCAATCCGCTGTCGGGGGTTGAATACCCAGCCCTAAAAAACTGAGCGCGCTGATGAACAGGAACACGAAACAAAATCGTAAACCGAACTCAGCTACTAGGGGCGGCATGGAGTTGGGCAGGATCTCACGCCGGATGATCCACATCAGCCCCTCGCCGCGCAGGCGCGCGACCTCGACGAAATCCATGACCGCGATATTCATGGCGACGGCGCGTGCTAGGCGATAGACCCGGGTCGAATCAAGAACCGCGATGACGACGATCAGGATTGGGATCGACGTTCCCAGGATGGTGAGGAGTAGCAGGGCGAAGATGAGCGGTGGCAAGGCCATCAAGACATAGACCAAGCGCGACAGGATTTGATCGACCAAACCGCCGAGCGCCGCCGCCATGAGGCCGAAGAAACCGCCGATCAGGAAGGCCAGACAGGTGGTGACGAAGGCGATGCCGATGGTGTTGCGGGCGCCGAAGACCATGCGGGTAAACATGTCGCGGCCCAGGTTGTCGGTGCCGAGCAAGAAGGCCCCGCCCCAGGGTTCGAACTCGGACCCGACGATTTCGGTTTCGCCGTAGGACGAGACGATGGGCGCGAAGACCGCGATGGCGATATAGAAAACGATCACCGCCATGCCGAAGCGCGCGCTCCAGGGCGAGGATCGCATGAGTTTGATGAAATCTTTCATGGCGCCCGCCTCTCCTATCGCGGGTGCATGAGACGAGGGTTGCTCAGGATCGACAGAATGTCGGCGGTCAGATTGAGCAGAACATAAGTCGCCGCGAAGATAAGGGAGCAGGCCTGCACCACCGGTATGTCACGCTTGGAAACCGAATCGACCATCAACTGACCCAAACCTGGGTAAACGAACACGACCTCGACGATCACGACACCGACAACCAAGTAGGCAAGGTTGATGACAATCACGTTGATGATCGGGGATAGGGCGTTCGGCAGGGCGTGATGAGTGATGATGCGCGACCGTTTAATGCCCTTGAGATTGGCCATCTCGATATAGGGGCTGGCCAGAAGATTGATGATCGCGGCCCGGGTCATGCGCATCATGTGCGCGACGACCACGAGAGTCAGTGTCAGGGCGGGCAGGAAGGAGCGATAGACCCGATCCCAAAGCCCCAGATCGCTGCTGACGTTGGAAATGCTCGGAAAGACGCCCATGTTAACCGCCAAGATAAGAACTAAAATATAGGCGACGAAGAATTCCGGAAACGAAATCGTGGTCAAGGTGGCCATGTTGACCATGCGATCGTAGAAACTGTTGCGGTAGAGCGCCGCGAGCACGCCCAGGGTGACCGCGAGCGGAACCGCGATCGAGGCCGCCAGGGCAGCCAGAAATAAGGTATTGAGCAGGCGCTTGCCGATGAGCTCGGATATATCGCGTTGGTTGGCGAGCGAGCGCCCCAGATCGCCTTGCAAGATGCCGAATAGCCAATTCAGATAGCGCTCATGGGCTGGCAGGTCGAGATGCAACTCGCGCCGGAACGCCGCCACGGTCTCCTCCGTCGCCGCCTGACCGAGGATCGCCTCCGCCAGATCGCCGGGCAGCAACTGCACCGCGAGGAAGATGATAAGCGAGACGACAAAAAGAGTAACTGCCCCCAGCGCCAAGCGCTGGGCCACCATCTTGAGGATCTTATCCATGGCTCGTGGCTAAGAGTTGGGTGTAAGAGTCCGGACCATCATGCGGCCGCATGTAAAGAAATTCCGATACGCCCCACGTTCACCCATAATGCCATCCCCCAGTTGCCGCCTTGTTTTATTAGGCCCGTGTACCATTCACAGACTAATACCCTGTTGGGCTCGATGTCGACTCTGCTCTAGGCCCCGAACACCCGGGCGAGGCGCAAGTGGATTGGCCAGGTGACGCACCGGGCCTTGCCAGGATCGCCCCAGGCCGCGCGCAATTCCTTGGCGACGGGGACCAGGGGATCGGTGCCCATAGCGTACTTGTACTGCTTCACCGCCGACCAGGTGCCCAGGTATCCCAAAACTTGCGCGAGTGACCAGGAAGCGCGCAAGGCGAAATCGGGCGCACCGATTTCGCTGAAAGGAAAGGGAATCGTGCGATAGGCGGCATCAACATGGGCGCGTTCCGGCGGCCAGTGGGCGTCCAGGGCCTCGCGGTGGAAAGCCTCGGTAATCGGGTCGATGTCCGCGCCCACGCGCATGCGGTGATAACTAACCAGGGCAAGGACGGCGCGCGGTTTCGCGACCCGGCGGATCTCGGCGTAAAAGCTATCGAATTCAAACCAATGGGCTGCCTGCGCGGCGACAATCAAATCGAAACACTTGGCGCCCAAACCGCTGGCTTCGGCCGGGGCGCGGCCATAGACGATCTTGGGGTGGCTCGGCGCCTTGGCGATCTGTGCTGAGCTTGGATCGGTCGCCGCTACGGCATGGAACCAGGTAGCTAAGCCCAGGGCCGCTTGGCCGGAGCCACAGCCGCAATCCCAGGCCCGATCGCGCTGGGGGCAAAGCGAGGCGAGATTAGAGAATAGATCATCGGGATATCTGGGCCGATACTGGCTGTAAGAGCCTGCGTCGTGCGAGAAATGGTCCTTGAAAGGAGCCTTGACCATGTTCGCACGGTCTCCAGAATTGCGCGATCAAATGATTTGCAGCATAATTATTCTCCCACACTAGGAGTCAAGCGAAGGTGGAAAAGCGTATATTGACGGCCCACCCGGCGATATCGGGGCTTGCCCGGGATCCCGGGCGCCTGGACCGCCTCTTGATCAAGGATTTAACGCTGAAGGCGCGCATCGGCATCTACCCGCACGAGCGCGAACCGCAGCGTGTGCGCATCAATGCGGAAATCGAGATTCTGGGCGACCCCCGGCCCATCGGCGACGACATCGCCAATGTCATTTCCTACGAAGATCTGGTTTCGCGGATTAAGGACATGATCGCGGCCGGGCACATCAATCTGGTTGAAACCCTGGCGGCGCGGATCGCGGATATTTGCTTGGCAGATCCGCGAGCGGTGCGGGCTCTCATCCGGGTTGAAAAGCTGGATATCGAGCCGGGCGCGGCCGTCGGTATCGAAATCGAGCGCGTGCGCTAAGCCGCCGCGTGGCGCCAAAAATTGACCGGCGGAGCCGAAGATTAACCGGCGGAGCCGAGGATTAACCGGCTGAAATGAGCGAGAAAGCGAAAGACCGCACCTACTCGGAGGCTGAAATCGCGGCCCGGTTGCAGCGTGATCTGCCGTATTGGGTCTTTGCGGCTGGTGCTATTCGCCGGCGCTACGCGACCCACGGGTGGAAGGGTACCCTGATGGCTGTCAATACCATCGGTCATTTGTGCGAGGTGGCGTGGCATCACCCCGAGCTGGCGGTTACCTACGATTCGCTCGAAGTCAGCTTATGGACTCACGATGCCGGCGGGATCACGGACAAGGATTTCGAGCTGGCCCGCAAGATCGAAGAGGTCGTGACCTGGCGGCCCGGCCAGGACGGCGGCGCTCTGGAGGGGACGCCCGAGGATCTTCGTCACGCCTACATCAAGCACGCGTGAACGCGGCACACGGGTGCCGCTGATAAAAAATCTTCCCTCGGCCCGGCCGCCGCCCTATAATCACCGACCTAAAGTCAGCCAATGACTAATTTGAGAGAGGAGGCCCCTATGGCTTGGAAGACCCCAAAAGTCGTTGAGATCTGCGTCGGGTTGGAAATCAACTCTTACGTCTGCGCCGAGATCTAGGCACGAGACCTGAAGACCGGCCCGGCGGGCAACCGCGTCTAACACCCCGGCCGCTCATGCGGTGGAGCGGGTGTTTGGGCGCGGCTTTGCGCCGTTCTGGGGCGGGTGGGGCCGCGCGCCTCCCGGGGAAGTGGTCTGTATGAGCGACGCCGAAATTCCCGAACAATCCATTCCGCGCCTGCCGCGCGGGGTCAAACTTAGCTTCGACAAGCAGCGTGATACTTGGATTCTTCTGGCGCCCGAGCGGGTATTCGTGCTCGACGAAATCGCGCATCAGATAGTTAAGCGCTGCGACGGTGTGGCGGCCCTCGCGGCCATCGTGGACGACTTGGCCGAGGCTTTCTCGGCCCCGCGCGACTTAATCGCCAAGGATGTGCACGTTCTTTTGCGGGAGTTGTCCGACAAGGGCGTCGTAACGCTCTAGACACGAAATCAGGTACCTAACGGGGGCACCATGGCACGGGCTAACGGCACGGCCGACATCGTGTTTCGCAACGCCCGGCTGGTCGATGGCACGGGCGGGCCGTCGTGTTTGGGCGATTTGGCGCTCGAGGACGACCGCATCTCCGCGATTGGCGATACGGCGCAAGGCGGCTTGGCTCAAATCCGGGGCACGCGCGAGATCGACCTGGCCGGTAAGGTGCTCAGCCCGGGCTTTATCGACGTCCATACCCACGATGACCGGGCCGTGCTGGCCGATCCCTTGATGACCTGCAAGGTCAGCCAGGGCGTGACCACCGTGGTCACCGGCAATTGCGGGGTCAGTCTCGCGCCCCTGGATATCGCCTTCCGTCCGCCTTCGCCCATGGATCTGATTTGCGAAGACCCTAAGGGATTCTTCGCCGATTTCGGCGATTACCTCGATACCCTCGACCGCGATCCGCCGGCGACCAATGCGCTGGCGCAGGTCGGTCACGGGAGTTTGCGTGTCGGCGCCATGGAGCGCCTCGACCGGGCGGCGAGCGGCGCCGAGATCAAGGTCATGCGCGCCCGCCTGGAAGCAGCCTTGGAGGCCGGGGCGATTGGCCTCTCGACCGGTTTGTTTTACCCGCCGGCCGCCGCCGCGCCGACCGAGGAAGTGATCGAACTCGCCAAGGCGCTTGCGGGTTTCCACGGTCTGCACTCCACCCATATGCGCGACGAATCCGACCATATCGCGGACTCGTTGGAGGAGACTTTCCGCATCGGGCGCGAGGCCCAGGTCCCGGTCGTCATCTCGCACCACAAGTGCGCCGGGATGGATAATTACGGCCGCTCGGGCGAAACCTTGGGTCTGATCGAGGCGGCACGGCTAAAGCAGCCCCTGGGCCTGGACGTCTATCCTTATGTGGCCAGTTCGACCATGCTGGCTTCAGTGCGCGGCATGCAGGCCAGCCGGGTCATGGTCGCCTGGTCCAAACCGCATCCCGAGGCGGCTGGACGCGATTTGGCGGAAGTGGCCGAGGACATGGGCCTAAGCCAGGAACAGGCGGTCGAGGCTCTGACTCCCGCCGGCGGTATTTTCTTCTCCATGGACGAGGAAGACGTGCGTCGTATTCTCTCCTATCCTCATAGCATGATCGGCTCCGACGGCCTGCCCCACGATGTGCATCCGCACCCGCGCCTCTGGGGCACTTTCCCGCGCGTTCTCGGCCATTATGGGCGCGAGGCCGGGCTGTTTCCCCTGGAGGAGGCGGTGCGCAAGATGACCTCGCTCTCCGCCGCGCGCTTCGGCATCAAGGACAGGGGGATTTTGCGCGAGGGCGCCTACGCCGACCTGGTGATCTTCGATCCCGACACGGTCGAAGACGCCGCCACCTTCGACAACCCCAAGCAACCGGCCATAGGAATAGAGATGGTGGTCGTCAATGGCCGCACGGTCTGGCAAGACGGCCAACATAGCGGCGCCCGGCCGGGCCGGGCGCTAAGACGACAAGACCTGGATGCGCCCAGGTTCGAAGGGGCGGCTTAGGAGCCGACCTTCATGGAAAATCCGCCCCGAAGGATTCTACGGTTCTTGGGCTGGAGGAGGTTGGGGTATGACTAAAAAATTCGACGCCATCATCATCGGCACCGGCCAGGCGGGACCGTCGCTGGCGCAACGCATGACCCGCGAGGGCATGAAAACGGCGATCATAGAGCGCAAGCTCTTCGGCGGTACTTGCGTCAACGTCGGCTGTATCCCGACCAAGGCTTTGGTCGCCAGCGCGCGGGCCGCGCACATGGCACGGCGCGGCGGCGATTTCGGGGTCAACATCGAGGGGCCGATCGCTGTCGATATGAAGCAGGTCAAGGCCCGCAAGGACGCCATCGTCAAGCAATCCAACGACGGGGTTACGTCATGGCTCAAGAATATGGGCAACTTGACGGTATTCGAGGGCCACGGCCGTATGGAGAGCTCCAATACCGTTCGCGTCAATGGCGATCTGCTGGAAGCCGAAAAGATCGTCTTCAACGTCGGCGGCCGGGCCAGCGTGCCCAATATGCCCGGGATCGAAGATGTCGACTATATGACCAATACCAGCATCATGGAGGTCGACTTTCTTCCCGACCACCTCATCATCGTCGGCGGCAGCTATATCGGGCTCGAGTTCGCGCAGATGTACCGGCGCTTTGGAAGCCGGGTCACGGTCATCGAGATGGCCCCCAGGCTGATCGGACGCGAGGACGGCGATGTTTCCGCCGCGGTGCAAAGAATTTTGCGCGACGACGGCATCGATGTTCGAGTCAACGCCAGCTGCATCGGGCTGGCACGGCGCGGCGGCCAGGTGGCGGTCACCGCGAGCTGCGAACCGGGCGACGAGGACATTGTCGGCAGTCACGTGCTCATGGCCGTCGGCCGCAAACCCAATACCGACGATTTGGGCTTGGAGGCAGCCGGCGTCGAAACCGACGCGCGCGGCTACATCGTCGTTGACGACACGCTGCGCACCAACGTGCCCGGAATCTGGGCCATGGGCGACGTCAACGGCCGGGGCGCCTTCACCCACACGTCCTACAACGATTACGAAATTCTCGCCGCCAACATGTTCGATAACGACCCGAGGCGGGTTTCCGACCGTATCGTCAACTACGGCCTGTTCATCGATCCGCCCTTGGGCCGTGTCGGCATGACGGAAGCCCAAGTCCGCGAATCGGGCCGCAAGGCCTTGGTAGGCAAGATGTTGATGGCGCGCGTCGGGCGCGCCCGCGAGCGTAGCGAGACCCAAGGCTTCATGAAGGTGCTGATTGACGCCGAGACCAAGAAGATCCTGGGCGCGGCAATCCTGGGTATCGGCGGCGACGAAGTAATCCATTCCTTGTTGGATGCGATGTACGCCGGCGCGCCCTATACGGTGATCCAGCGCGCCGTGCACATTCATCCCACAGTGAGCGAGTTAGTCCCGACCATGCTGGGCGATTTGCGGCCTTTGGATTAGCTCAAGACCCCTTCATATTGATCCATGCCTGAGCCCGCGATCCCAAGTGAAATCTACGTGGATGCCGATGCCTGTCCGGTGAAGCGCGAGGTCTACAAGGTCGCGGAGCGCCATAAGTTGACGGTGCATGTGGTTTCCAACGGCGGGGTGACGATTCCGCGCGACCCGCGCATAAGGCTGGTCATTGTCGGGGCGGAGCCCGATGCTGCCGACGATTGGATCGCCGCGCGTGCGGGGCCCCGCGACATCGTGGTCACCGCCGATATTCCCCTGGCCAGCCGCTGCGTGAAGGCGGGGGCGGCGGTGATCGGCCCGAACGGGCGCGTCTTTAGCGAAGACTCGATGGGAATGACCTTGGCGACCCGTAACCTCATGACGGATTTGCGTTCCGCTGGGGAGGTGACCGGCGGACCGAGACCCTTCTCGCCGCGCGACCGTTCGGCCTTTCTCTCGGCCCTGCACGAGGCCGCCGTGCGGCTAAAGCGGTGAAGGTGGCCACGCCTCGCTTACTTGCTCCTCGCCCCTCGCCACTCGGTCCTCGTTTCATGCTAGGATGGGCGTGGCCTTGGGGCCGGGTCATGGGCGCGGCAGATGAGGGAAGTTATGGCGGAATCGGATATCTACGAGGTCTTCGCGCTGCGCTACGCCGAGCTGATTGAGCGCACGCGCCGCGAGTCCTTCATCTTCGCCGACGACCACGCTGCGCCGCACCCTATAGACTATTATATCTGGGTCGCGCGCAGCCCAAACCGCACCCTGGTGATCGACACCGGCTTCGATAGCGAGGAGGGCGCGAGGCGCGGCCGGACCCTGCTGCGCACGCCGGCCGAGGCTCTGGCCCAGTTAGGCGTGAAAGCTCAAGACGTCAGTGATGTGGTCATCACCCACATGCACTACGACCACGCGGGGACGCTGGGTGACTTCCCGGCGGCGCGGTTTCATTTGCAAGCGGCGGAGATGGCCTATGCCACCGGTCCCTGCATGTGTCACGGCGACCTGCGCCATCCCTTCACCGCCGCGCACGTTTGCGAGATGGTGCGCAAGGTTTATTCCGGCCGGGTCGTCTTTTACGACGGAGACGCCGAGGTCGCGCCCAATTTGAGTGTCCACAAGATCGGCGGCCACACCGGCGGCCTGCAATGCGTGCGCGTGCTGACCCGTCGCGGCTGGGTAGTCCTGGCCTCCGACGCCGCGCACTTCTACGAGAACTTTCAGAAGCAAAAGCTATTCCCCATCGTCCTCGATGCCCAGGCCATGATCCGGGGCTTCGCGCGCCTTCAGGAATTGGCCGAAACCCCCGCCCACGTCGTGCCCGGCCACGACCCGCTGGTGCGCGCCCTCTACCCGGCCGAGATCGGGCCGCTCGCCGGGATCGCGCATCGCTTGGACGTGGCGCCCAGGCCGGTGCCGGGGTGAGCGGCATGGCGCCCGCGCTCATCGGCCTGGTTGGCGTCGGCAACATGGGCGCACCCATGGCCCGGCGCCTGGCAAAGGCGGGTCACGGCCTTATTCTCTACGACCTGAACCGCGAAGCGGCTGGCGCCCTGTCGGGCGAGGAAGTTGGAATTGCGGTGGCCGATAGCTTGCGCGATCTGGGCGCGCGCTGCGGCGTCGTGATCACCATGCTGCCGAACGCGGATATCGTGCGCGCCGTGGTTATCGGCGGCGAAGATGCCGGTTCCTTGGCCCAGGGTATGACGCGCGGTGGCGTGGTGATCGACATGAGTTCCTCCGCCCCGACCGCCACGCAAAGCCTCGGGCGCGAACTCGCGGACCTAGGTATCGATCTGGTCGATGCGCCGGTTTCGGGCGGCGTGCCCCGGGCCAGGGACGGGACCTTGACCATCATGGCCGGCGGTGCGCCCAAAACCCTAGACAGGATCGAACCTATCCTTGCCGCCATGGGCACGGTCCAGCGTACCGGCGGGCTCGGTTCCGGCCACGCCATGAAGGCACTTAATAATTACGTCTCGGCGGCCGGCCTGATCGCGGTTTGCGAGGCCCTGATCGTCGCCCGGCGCTTCGGCCTCGACCCCCGGACCCTGAACGCCGTGCTCAATGTCTCGACCGGGCGCAACAACACCACCGACAAGAAGGTCGAGCAGTTCATCCTGAACCGTGCCTTCGATTCCGGTTTCGCGCTCGATCTTATGCGCAAGGACGTCGGGATCGCGCACGATCTAGCGGCCGGACTCGATCTCGACGCGCCCTGGCTCAAGGGCTGCGCCGACCTCCTGGATCAGGCGTCGCGTGCGCTCGGCGCCGGCGCCGACCACACCGCTGCCTTCGCCTACCTGGAACAACGCTTAACCGGCGCGAGCCGTGGTCCTGAAGGCTAAAGCGGCGGAAACCAGAAGAGCGACCGTCGCCGCGAGCGAGGAACTCAGAAAACTGCCGGTCAGGTCATAGAGTTGGCCGGCGAAGATCGGGCCTAGTATCTGGCCCAGGGCGAAGGCGGCGGACATGAGCGCCAAGACACGGCGCGGATCGCCGCTGGTCATCTCGCGCGCGCCCGCCAGGCCGAGCGCGGTCATGGCCATGAAGGTGCCGCCGAGCAAGGCGGCCGCGAGTATGGCCCCCGCTGGCGTGACCCACAGAACGCTGGCCGCGACGCCGGTCGCTAGAATAACGGTGGCTAGGGTGTAGGCCCGGATCACACCAAAGCGGGACCCAATCCAATTCCACATCGCGACCGAGGGCACGACGGTCAAACCGACGACTAACCAAATCAACGGTTCCAGCGGCGCGATCTCGGGTGATTCGCGTACAATCGCTACCAGGAAGGTCGCGGTTATGACGTAGCCAAAGCCGAACAAGCCATAGGCGGCGATGAGGGGCGCCAGACCGCGACCGGCGGTTCCTTGGCTCGTGGCCACAGCGGGTTCGGCCTGGTTAGGGATTAGGGCGGCGGCCATGGCTGCCGCCATGAGCGAGGCTAGGCCGCTTACGATCCATTGCTCGCGCCAGCCGTAGCTGTAAGCCGCAAGGCCGGAAACGATGAGTGACGAGGCGGCGATACCCAAGCCGACACCAGCGAAATGGATTGCCGAAAACCCAGGCCGTTTCGCGGCGTAGAGGCGCTCCATCACCAGGGTTGAGGCGTAGACCAGGACTATGGCGCTGGCCACGCCGGCCAGGAACCGTATGGTCAGGAGCGCGGCCATGGTTGAAACGAATCCAGTCGCCGCCGTCGTCGTGGCGCTCGTGATCAGGGCGCCAAGCAGCCAGGCGCGGCGCGGACCTTGAAGGAATGGCGAGGTGGCGAGCACGGCGCCGGCCAAATACCCGGCGTAATTGGCCGAGGCGATCAAGCCGGCTTCGCTCTTGCTGAGACCCAATGCCTCCACCATGAAAGGCAAGATCGGTGTGTAGATGAAACGCCCCACGCCCATGGCCGTGGCCATGGCGATACATCCACCAAGGGCGAGAGAAATAGGGCGGGTTGTTAAGGTCATGCCGCGGAAGCGGTCAAGCGAGTCACGCTGCCGCGAAATTCCCGAATTCGAAATCGCGGCCGGGGGCGGCGTCGAAAAGGGCTTGGGTATATTCGTGGCCTGGCGCGCCGAAGACTTCGGCGGCTATCCCATGTTCGACGATCTCGCCCTTGTACATGACCGCGATGCGGTCGCAGACCTGGGCCGCGACGCGCAGATCGTGGGTGATGAACAGGATCGCCAGATTGAAGCGCTTACGCACGTCGTCGAGCAACTCCAGCACCTGCGCCTGCACGGAAACGTCGAGGGCGGAGACCGCCTCGTCGGCGATCAGGACCTCCGGCTTCATGGCCAGCGCGCGGGCGATGCAAATGCGTTGGCGCTGCCCGCCGGAGAACTGATGCGGAAATCGGTCAAGCGAGCCGGGGTCCAGATCAACCAGCTTCATCAGGTCGCGGGCCCGGGTCAGGGCCTCGGCCTTATCGACGCCGAAGTTCATGGGGCCCTCAATGATCGAGGCTCCGACCGTTCGGCGCGGGTTGAGAGAGCGATAGGGGTCCTGGAAAATGATCTGCACCAAACGCCGGTTCTCGCGCAGGCGACTCTCCGAAAGACCGGCGATATCGTGCCCGTCGATTTGGATTTGGCCGCTGGTCGGGTTAATCAGACGCACGATGCAACGCGCCAAGGTCGACTTGCCGGAGCCGGACTCGCCGACGACGCCGAGTGTCTCGCCCCGGCGTACGGTAAGGTCCACGTTATGAGCCGCGCGTGTCTCTCGCGTCGCGCGGAACAGCGAGCGGTCGCTGTAAGTCTTGCATAGCTCCTGGGTTTCCAAAACCACCGGCGCTTCCGCAGTAGCCGGGCGCATGGGCGGCGTCATGCTCGGGACCGAGGAGATCAACATCTGCGTGTAGGGATGCTGTGGGTTCGTGAGCACGCTTTTCGCCTCACCCTGCTCGACCACCAAGCCGTGCTGCATCACGACCACGCGGTCGGCGATCTCCGCCACCACTCCGAAGTCGTGAGTGATGAACAAAACCGCCGTGCCGTGGGTGCGCTGGATATCCTTGATCAGCTTTAGAATTTGCGACTGCGTGGTCACGTCCAGGGCCGTCGTCGGCTCGTCGGCGATTAGTAAGACGGGTTCTAGAGCCAGCGCGCCGGCGATCATCACCCGCTGGCGCTGGCCGCCGGAAAGCTGATGCGGATAAGAATGGATCAGGCGTTCCGGTTCCGGCATCTTGACTGCATCCATGACCTCGACCACCCGCGCCATGCGTTCGCGGGCATTCATATCGGTATGGATTTTAAGAATTTCCTCGATCTGATCGCCGATCGACATGAGTGGATTGAGTGCGGTCATGGGTTCCTGGAAGATCATCGACATGCGTGCGCCGCGAAGGGCGCGCATTTCATCCGGCGTCTTCTTCAGCAGATCGTCGCCTTGTAGCAGCACCTGGCCCGCTGTTGCGGTTAGCTGCTTGGGTGGCAGCAAGCCCATGACGCTGTGCGCGGTCACCGACTTGCCGGAGCCCGATTCGCCAACCACGCAAAGAATCTCATGCGGCAAGACCGAGAAGGAAACGCCCTCGATCGCGTTTTCGCGGTCGGCGCGCGCGGGCAGGCGCACGGTCAGACCGCGGATGTCGAGAACCGGCTGCGTTGCTTGGTTCACCAGGGTCACATTTTCTTGGCGATGCGCGGATCAAGCGTATCGCGCAGGCCGTCGCCCAGCACGTTGACCGCCAGCACGGTGAGCGCCAGGGCGGCGCCGGGAAAGAAGATGATCCAGGGCGCGAGTTGGAAGTAAGTCCGGCCCTCGGCCATGATGTTGCCCCAGCTTGGAATCTCCGGCGGCGTGCCGACCCCCAGGAAGCCTAGAAGCGCCTCGGTCAACATGGCGGAAGCGCAGACATAAGTCGCCTGCACGATGAGGGGGGGAATCGTGTTAGGCAAAATATGCCGGATCAGAATCAAGGGCAGGCGCGTACCCGCCGCCACGGCGGCTTCGACATAGGGCTCTTCGCGCACCGACAGCACGATGGCGCGCACCAGGCGCACGACGCGCGGGATTTCGGGAATCGTGATGGCGATGGTCACGGTCAGCAGACTGGCACCCGAAAGCGATACCAGGGCGATGGCCAGCAAGATGCCGGGGATCGCCATGAGGCCGTCCATGACCCGCATGAGGATCGCGTCGAGAATGCGGACATAACCGGCGGCGAGGCCAATGACCAGACCGAAAGCGACACTGAGCACGGCGGCGGAGAGCCCGATGACCAAGGATATACGGGTGCCGTAAATGGTGCGGCTATAGATGTCCCGGCCGAACATATCGGTGCCGAACCAGAAGGTATCGCCCGGCGACTTGAGGCGGTCGATGGGGTTGAAGGTGATGGGATCGCCCGTGAACAGCCAGGGCGCGAAAATCGCGCAGGCGGTCATGACTATGAGCATGGACCCGCCGATTACCATGGTTGGGTGTTGCGCCAGTAAACTGCGGCGCAGGTTGGTCATCCTGCTACGAAAACCCAAACCTGTCCGCTCTGTGATCGCGCTCAATACCGGATCCTCGGATCGACAATAGTGTAAATGATGTCCACCACTAGATTGACCATGACGTAGACCATGCTGAACACCAGGATCAGTCCCTGGATAATCGGATAGTCGCGTTTGAGAATGGCGTCGACCACGAGCCGGCCGAGGCCGGGAATGTTGAAAACGCTTTCGGTTATCACGACGCCGCCGATCAGAAGCGCCACGCCGAGACCGATCACGGTCACGATCGGCACGGCCGCGTTCTTGAGCGCGTGGCGGAGCAACACGATACGCTCGCTTTGGCCCTTGGCGCGGGCGGTGCGGATATAATCCTCCTCCAGCACCTCGATCACGCTGGCTCGGGTGATGCGCGTGATAAGCGCGATGTAGATTACGCTTAAGGTCACTGTGGGCAAGGTAATGTGGCGGGTGAATTTCCAAAAATCCACGAAAGGACTGGTGTAGCCTTGGACCGGCAACCACCTAAGCTCAAGCGAGAACTGAAAGATGAGAATGTAGCCGAGGACAAACACGGGAATCGAGAAGCCCGCAACCGCTAATATCATGATGGTACGGTCGATCCAGGTGCCGGCTTTCCACGCGGCGATGACCCCCAAGGGGACCGCTATCAGAACCGCGAACACAAGGGTCGTGAGCGACAACATCAGGGTTGGCTCGACTCTTTGTGCGATTAACTTCGTGACTGGTAAATTCGTAAAGATCGAGATACCCAGATCGCCATGGGCCAAGGTCCAAATCCATTTTCCGAATTGAACCGGGATCGAGGCATTCAGGCCGAGCTGTTCGCGGATGCGTTCGATATCGCTGGGCGACGCGTAATCGCCGGCGATGATGGATGCTGGATCGCCCGGGCTGAGGCGCAGCATGAGAAAGACGAAAAGCGCCACCACCCCCAAGACGGGGATGGTGGCGAGCATTCTTTTAGCGATGAAGGCGAGCATGTTTTGCCTTCGCTAAATTTGCTTATGCAAGGTTCATCTTTCGACGTCCATATTCCAGAAGAACTGGACCGGAGACTTGATCAAGCCTTTTACGTTGTCGCGGTAGGCGACAGGCACAAAGAAGGTGCCGACGTTGCCGTAGGCGCCGTTGTTGATGGCGCGGTCTTGAATCGCGTCGGCCAAGGTCTTTTGCTTACCCGCATCGGTTTCGCGGGCGAAGGAGCTACGCATTTCCTCGATCTTGGGATCGTCGGGCCAACCGAACCAGGCGCGCTCGACGCCGCCACCGCCCATGCCCGTGGCGAGCACGGGATTGGTGATGTCGCCGCCGATCCACCAGGTGTGGAAAATATTCCAGCCGCCCTTATCGATCGGCTCTTTCACCGCCCGGCGTGAGGTTAGGGTCGACCAGTCCATGGCCTGCAGTTCGACCTTCATCCCAATCGCACGCAGGCGTTGCGCGGTGACCAGGCTGAATGCCGAAAGGATGGCAATGTCGGTCGGTTGTATGAGGACAATCGGAGTCCCGTCGTAGTCGGTCTCCTTCAGCATCTTCGCTGCTTCCTCAATACTTGGGCTGGTGACCAGCTTGTTACCGGCGTTGGTCTCGAGCGGCGAGCCGCAGGCATAGTAGGAATCGCAGACGCTATAGAACTGAGGATTGCCGACCGCCGCTTGCATGTAAACGTTCTGGTCGATGGATTTCAGCACCGCCCGGCGGACAGCCACGTTATTAAAGGGCGGGTGCAGGTGGTTCATGCGCAACATGCCCTGGTTGCCGAGCGGATCGTTGACTTCGACGACCACGCCTTCCGCAGCCTCAAGAATCGGCGCCAGATCCGGCGGCGGGTTTTCATAGTAATCGACTTCGCCGTTGATCAGGGCGTTCATGGCGGTCTGTTGATCGGGGATGTAGATCCACTCGACTCGGTCGACCTTGGCGATTTTGCCGCCGGCAGCGCCGCTGGCCGGCTCGGAACGCGGGACGTAGGCTTCGTTCTTCAGATAGACGACCTTGGCGCCGGGGACCCATTCCTCCTTGGAGAACTTGAAGGGGCCGGAACCAATGGTCTCTGGCATCTGCTCGAAGGGATCGGTTTCCGCCATGCGCTTGGGAACCATGAAGGGCACGTTGGAGCTGATCTTGCCGATCGATTCCAGAACCAGGCCGTAGGGCTCTTTTAGTCGCATGACGATGGTCTTGGCGTCGGCCGCGGTCAGGCTCGCGATCACGTCCATCAGGGCCTGGCCCATGCCGTCGCGCGCGCCCCAGCGTCTTAGCGAAGCGACGCAGTCCTCGGCGGTGACGGGGGCGCCGTCGTGCCAGTTGAGACCGTCGCGCAACTTGAAGGTCCAGGTCAACTTGTCGTCGCTGACTGTCCAGGTGTCGACCATCTGAGGTTGCACTTGCAGGTTTTCATCGAGCGCGAACAGCGTGTCGTAAACCAGGTAGCCGTGATTGCGCGAGATGTAGGCCGTGGTCCAGATCGGATCCAGGTTCTTCAAATCGGCGTGCGGTATCACGCGTAGAACCTTTTCCGCGGCCGCTGGTTGCGGAGCCGCTAAGGCTAAGGCCGGAACCGCTAACGCGGCCGCGAACAATAAAGCCCGTCTTGTCGATTGAATCATATTTTATGCCTCCAAATATTCCTGCGTGAATAAATGCCCAGAATTGTCAAAGATCCAGATCATTACTAGGGGCTACTTTTCCAGTGCCCACTGTAAGGCAAACGTCGATCCACTGAAGGATGCGCGCCACATTAGAGCGCGTAAAACGTCTCGCGGTCAATTGCGTTGGCCACGATCCCTGGCCGGTGCGTGGTTTTCGGGCTTGACCGCGGTGTGGCGCAAACGCGACGCTAGGACGGTTTCTAGATCAACAAGCAGGCCAGCCGCTTAGTATGCTCGATCCAGTCTCCAGCGCGCCGCTCTCCCATGCGGCCAATCCCCACGGCCGCCATGGTCAGCCCCTGGGCGCGCGCGCCCGCGCGGTGGTCGAGCCGGCGCGCTGCGCGGCGGCGCGGCGCGAAATTTCGGCCTGGCCCGGCTTCGCGCCCACGCCGCTAATCGATCTGCCCGGTCTGTCGGCGGCCGCCGGCATCGCGCGCATCGCGGTCAAGGACGAAGGAGTGCGTTTCAGGCTCGGCAGCTTCAAGGCCTTGGGCGGCGCCTATGCGGTCTTGTGCCAGCTCAAGGCGCGCATCGCGGACGCGACCGGGGTGGAACCGTCGAGCGCCGACATCCTGGCCGGCCGTCATGACCAGATCGCGAGCGCCATGACCGTGTGCTGCGCCACCGACGGCAACCACGGCCGCTCGGTCGCCTGGGGCGCGCGCATGTTCGGGGCCGCGTGCGTCATCTATATCCACGAACACGTAAGCCAAGGGCGCGAGGACGCCATCGCCGGCTTCGGCGCCGAAGTGCGCCGGGTGTCGGGCACCTATGACGATTCCGTGCGCCTCGCCGCCGCCGCCGCCGCCGCCAAGGGCTGGACCGTGATCTCCGACACCTCCTATGACGGCTATATGGACATCCCGCGCGATGTGATGGCGGGTTATAGCGTCATGACCGACGAGGCGCTCGATCAATGGCGCGGCCAAGAAGACGCGCCCGCGCCCAGCCATGTTTTCGTGCAGGCGGGTGTGGGCGGAGCGGCGGCAGCGGTGTGCGCGCGCTGCGATCACGCCCTGGGCGCCAAGCGGCCGCGTTTCATCGTGGTTGAGCCCGACCGCGCCGCCTGCCTGTTCGCGAGCGTGCGCGAGGGCCGCGCCGCGAACATTGGCGGCGCCCTGGATACCATGATGGCGGGACTGGCGGCGGGCGATACATCCTTGCTGGCCTGGGACGTGCTGGCCGAGGGGGCGGACGACTTTCTGAGCGTGGCCGACGACGGCGCGGCGGCGGCCATGCGCCTCCTGGCGGCGGGCGTGGAGGACGACACGCCGGTGGTCGCCGGTGAATCCGCGGTCGCCGGCTTGGTCGGGCTCCTGGGCGCCCTGGCCCGGCCCGAAGTGGCCAAGGCCCTCGCGCTTGGCCCTGAATCGCGGGTGCTGCTGTTTCTGACCGAGGGCGATACGGACCCTGAGCTTTACACCCGGATCGCCGGGCGCCCCGCCACCGCGGTGCGCGCTTCGGCTAGCGATTAGGGAGACCGCCCATGGCCCGTTTCTTGAACGTCGCCGCCGCCCAGATGGGGCCGATCGCCAAGGACGACACCCGGCCCCAAGTGGTCGAACGCCTGATCGCACACTTGCGCGAAGCAAAGCACCGGGGCGCGCAGCTGGTGGTCTTTCCCGAGTTGACCCTTACCACGTTTTTCCCGCGCTGGTGGATCGCCGGAGAGGCGGAGCTCGATTCCTATTACGAAACCGAGATGCCGGGCCCCCAGACTCGGCCGCTGTTCGACGAGGCCAAACGCCTCGGGCTCGGGTTCTCTCTCGGCTACGCGGAACTGGCGCGCGAGGGGGCGCGGGCCCGGCGTTTTAACACCGCCATCCTGGTCGATGCCCAGGGCCGAATCGTCGGCAAGTACCGCAAGATCCACCTGCCCGGCCACGCCGAACACGAGCCTTGGCGCGCCTTCCAGCATTTGGAAAAGCGCTATTTCGAGGCCGGGGATCTGGGCTTTCGGGTCTTCGACGCCTTCGGTGGCTCGATCGGCATGTGCATCTGTAACGATCGGCGCTGGCCCGAGACCTACCGGGTCATGGGTCTGCAAGGGGTCGAGATGGTGGTGCTCGGCTATAACACCCCGGTCCACAACCCGCCGACGCCCGAACACGACGCCCTAAGCTGGCGCCACAATACGCTCTCGCTCCAGGCCGGCGCCTATCAGAACGGCACCTGGGTCGTGGCGGTGGCCAAGGCCGGGGTCGAGGAAGGTGTGCCCATGATCGGAGGCTCCCAGATCGTCGCGCCCAGCGGCGAGACCGTGGCCCGCGCCGTGACCGAGGGCGACGAATTAATCGCCGCGTCGTGCGATTTGGACATGGGCCGCCCCTATAAGGAACACATCTTCAACTTCGCCCGCCACCGGGAACCGGCCCACTACAGCCTGATCACCGCCGTTAAGGGCTCGGTTTTGCCCGCGCGGGGCGAGGAGATCGAGGCCGAGGTCCGGTCCACGCCCGGCAAAGCCGCCGAATAAGGCGCCCCGTCATGCGATTGCTGCTGGCCATGATGAAGCACGAGACCAACACCTTCTCGCCGATTCCGACCGGTTTGGTGCGATTTGGGGATTGGGCCTTGGCCGAGGGCGCGGCGGTCCCCGAAATCTTCGCCGGCACCAACCACCCCTTGGCCGCCTATATCGACCTGGCGCGCGGCGCCGGGGCCGAGATCGTGACCCCGATCGCGGCCGAGGCCATGCCGAGCGGCCCGGTCGAGGCCCAAGCCTATGAACACCTGTGCGCGCGGATACTCGACGCTTTGGGGTCCGGGCGCTTCGACGGCGCGATGCTGGACCTGCACGGCGCCATGGTGGCGGAAGGCGAGCCGGACGGCGAGGGCGGTTTGCTCGAACGCATGCGGGCCATGGCGCCCAAGCTGCCGATCGCGGTCACTTGCGATCTGCACGCCAATCTGAGCGAACGCATGATCGCCAACTGCACCGCCCTGATCGGGTATAAGACCTATCCTCACGTCGACATGTACGAGGTCGGGGCGCAGGTCGGAAAAATTCTGCTCCGCGCTCTTGAGGGCGAGATAGCGCCCGTAATGTCCTGGGGCCGGGTGCCCCTGCTGGCCCAGACCTTGCGCATGGGCACGGCGGACGCTCCCATGGGGTCGCTCCAGGAAATGACCAGGAAAGAGGAAAGCGCGGGCGCCTTGGCCGCCAGCGTGTTCGGGGGCTTCCCCTTGGCCGATATCGCCGAGGCGGGGGTGTCGGCGGTGGTCATGAGCGACGGCGATACGCTCGCGGCACAGGCGGCTCGCGACCGCCTGCTGGACGCGGCCTGGGCAGAGCGAGAGAATTTCATCTACCAGGGCGAGTCCTTGGATTCAGCGGTGGCGCGGGCCAAGGAAATCGAGGAAGGCCCGGTGATCCTGCTCGACCACGCCGACAATACCGGGTCCGGCGGGACCCAGGACACCATGGCTGTGATCGCCGAGGTTCTGCGCCAGGGCTTGCGGGACGTCGCGGTCGCGGCGGTCTGGGACCCGCAAGCGGTAGCGATCATGGCCGAGGCCGGGGCCGGCGCCGAGGTGACGCTCGATCTGGGCGGCAAGACCGACATGCCCTCGATCGGCGCCAGGGGCCAACCCTTGCGGGTGACCGGGCGGGTGCGAAACTTAAGCGACGGCCGCTGGATCGTGCGCGGGCCCATGTATACCGGGGTCGAGGTCAATACCGGCCCGGCCGCCGTGCTTGAAGTCGAGAGCCTGCGCATCGTCGTGGTCTCCAAGCATCACGAGCCTTGGGACCTGGGCATCTTCACCAGTGGCGGGATTGAGCCCCAGCATTGCCGCTATCTGCTGCTGAAATCGCGCATTCACTACCGCGCCGGTTTCGCGCCCCTGGCCAAGGCGACCATAGCCTGCGACGGCGAAGGGGTGACGACTTCCGATAATAGTCAGCTCAAATTCGAAAACATCCGCCACCCGATTTTCCCGCTCGACTGGAATGAACCGCTCTGAGCCGGCAAACCCGAAAGGATACCCATGCCCGATAAGCCCGTCGTCGTCGTTGGCCGCAAATTGCCCGCGGCGGTGGAGGCGCGCCTGAAGCGCGACTACCGGCCGAAATTCAATCCCGAAGACCGGGTCTATGGCACTGACAAGTTACTAGCGCTGTGCGAGGGCGCCGACGCGCTCATGCCGTGCCACACCGAGCATCTTCCCGCCGGGGTGATCGCCCGGCTGCCGGACTCGGTCAAAATCATCGCCAACTATTCGGTCGGCGTGGATCACGTCGATCTCGCGGCGGCCAAGGGACGCGGCATCGCGGTCACCAACACGCCCGACGTTTTATCCGACGCGACCGCCGAGATTGCCATGTTGTGCATGCTGGGCGCGGCGCGCCGGGCGGGCGAGGGCGAGCGTCTGGTGCGCGCGGGAGAGTGGAAATCCTGGAGCCCGGCCTTCATGGTCGGCACTCAGATCACGGGCAAGCGCTTCGGCGTGATCGGCATGGGCCGTGTCGGCCAGGTGACGGCTCGGCGCGCGCGCGGCTTCGATATGGAAATTCACTACACCAAGCGCAATCGCCTGGACCCTGCGCAAGAGGCCGGCGCGATCTATCACGAGACCGTCGAGGATCTCTTGCCGCACTGCGATATTTTGTCGCTGCACTGTCCGGCGACACCGCAGACGGTGAACCTCCTGAACGCCGAGCGCTTGGCGCTGTTGCCTCCTGGGGCGATCCTGGTCAACACCGCGCGCGGCGCGATTGTGGACGAGGCCGCGCTCATGGCCGCGCTGCGAAGCGGCCAGTTGGCGGCCGCCGGGCTCGACGTTTACAAGGGCGAGCCGCACATCGACCCGGCCTTTTTCGAGATAGAGAACGTTTTCCTGCTGCCCCATATCGGCAGCGCGACCGCGCAGACCCGCGATGCCATGGGGTATCGCGCTCTCGACAACTTGGACGCCTTTTTCGCCGGGCGCGCGCCCCGTGACCGGGTGGCTTGAGCGCGGCGCCCCGGCTCGCGGCCTCACAACTTCTTGAGTGTTCGCGGCGCGCCTTGGCTATCTGTGGTGTGCCGCCACTGTTGTCGAGAGAACATACGGGCTCATAATGTTTGGTCTTATTATTGATCCAATCGCCTGGCACGGCCTTGAATAATTTACCTATTGGACGTGCCGGATCTTGCGCGCGGGTCCCGTGGCACGTACCGTTTCCACTAAATCCATGAGGTATTGTGGCTTTGGTGTGTTTGCGGCCTACCAATATGTGGAACCGCCTTGTATGTTAGGTTAAGCCGTAGCCGTCGATTTAAAGATCTTGATGCCTGGCGGGCCGGCCAGGTGAACTAACTAACGAATAAAACTCACAGGGAGAACACTCATGAAGAGACGCGAATTTATCAAGAAAGCCGGTGTGGCCGGCACGGTCGCCGCGACCGCCGCGACCACCCTTGCGGCGCCGGCCGTGGCGCAAAAACGCATCGACATGGTCATCGTTTCCACTTGGCCGCGCGATTTTCCGGGCCTCGGCACCGGCGCCCAGCGTCTGGCGCAGCGTATTTCCGACATGACCGACGGCCGTATCGCGGTGCAGTACTTCGCCGCCAAGGAACGGGTCGGCGCCTTCGATTCCTTCGACGAAGTGGCTTCGGGCAACGCCCAGGCGTATCACGCCGCCGATTACTACTGGAAAGGCAAGCACCCGGGCTGGGCCTATTTCACCGCCGTTCCTTTCGGCCTGACCTATACGGAAGTCAACGCCTGGGTCCGCTTCGGCGGTGGCCAGGAACTTTGGGATAAGCTGGCCGGCGGCTTCGGCCTCAAGAGCGTCATGGCCGGCAACACCGGTTGTCAGATGGGCGGCTGGTTCAATAAGGAAATCAATTCCGCCGACGATTTCAAAGGCCTGAAAATGCGTATTCCGGGCTTGGGCGGCGACGTGTTGGCCAAGTTGGGCGCATCGCCGGTTTCCATCCCCGGCGGCCAGATATACGAAAACCTGGTCTCCGGCGCCATCGACGCCACCGAGTGGGTGGGGCCGTGGAACGATAGCTTCATGAAGTTCTACGAAGCAGCTAAGTACTACTACTATCCGGGCATGCATGAGCCCGGCTCCACCCTAGCCTTGGGCATGAATGCGTCCTGGTGGGGCAAGCTCTCCAAGACCGACCGGACCATCATCGAAGCCGCCGCGGCCATGGAAAACGACGTCATGATGTCCGAATACAACGCCAAGAGCGGCGAGGCCTTGGCCAAGTTGGTCAACGAACAAGGCGTCAAGCTGCGCAAGTTCAACGACGACGTTTACGACAGCTTCGGCGAGGCCGCCGAAGAAGTCTTCGATGACGTCAGCAGCCATAGCGCCCTGGCCGGCGAGATCCACGCAAGCTTCCTGGCCGCCCGCAGGGACCTGGGTGGTTGGTCCAAGATTTCGGATCAGGCCTTCATCGCACAGCGCAACCGCGTTCTCGGCGTCTAAGTCCGAGACGGTTCTGACCTTAAAGAAAGCGGAGTTCCCTATTTGGGGCTCCGCTTTCCACTTCTGTCAGACTGGAGTAAACACGGGTGCCAGAGCCGACCGACCGCCCCGATATAGCGCATATGATGTCGCTTTCACATGAAGCCGGCGACATCGCGCCGGTGCCACAGGATTCGATTCAAGCAGGAAACGGGGCGGCTAACTCCGCCCTTGTTCCGCTGGTGCGCGCATTCGCCTTATCCATGGTCGCCCTGGGCACCTTCTTTTTGATCAACGCCTATTTGAGTTTCGTGCTTAACTGGCCGGGCGTTCCCGCCCTGTTCGACCACTTGGGCTTGCTCGGCGCGGAAGAACCGCCCGAAACCCTGGCCGGCGCCGCCGTGGCCCAGGGTTGGGTTCAGTTTGGCCTTTACGCCCTCGCCGTGGCGGCCGTCGCCGTCTTCGTCCGCCGCACCCCCCACCGCACCCTGCTTGAGGATGCGGACATCCTGTTCGGGCTCACCGAATTCTTCATCCGCTGGGCTTTTTTCTCGGTTTTGCTGATCGGGATCGCGGACCTGGCGGTATCCTTCATGCGGGTGGAGGGGACACTTCACCATCTGCTGGGCGTCGATATCGCCAAAAATATGGGCCGGCCCAGCTTCCGGGGCCAAGTCGTTCACTACCCCTTGATGGTGGTGGCCCTGGTCCTTGCCAGGTACTCGCGCACCTTGGGGTTCACTTGGCTGGCGCTCTTGATTGTCGCCGCCGAGGTGCAGATCGTCATCGCCCGTTTCGTCTTTTCCTACGAACAGGCCTTCATGGGCGATCTGGTGCGTTTCTGGTACGGCGCCCTGTTCCTTTTCGCCAGCCCCTATACCTTGATCAAGGAAGGCCACGTGCGGGTGGATATCCTCTATGCCAACTACAGCGAGCGGGGTAAGGCTTGGACCAATACCTTGGGCTGTCTGTTCCTGGGTCTGCCTCTGTGTTGGACCATCCTCACCCGGGGCATGTGGGGCCGGGCCAATGTAATTTCCGGGCCGCTTCTCAATTTCGAAGTTACCCAGTCCGGCTACGGCTTGTACGTCAAATACCTGTTGGCCGGTTTCCTGATGATTTTCGCGTTCGGCATGTTGATCCAGTTCATGGGCTACCTGTTGAGCAACGCCTCCGTGCTGTTGCGCCAGCCGGGCAAAACCTCCGCGCCCCGGACGGACTCCGCTGAGCCGGCGACGGTCTGAGGACGGAAAGCCATGGAAATAGTCTTTCTGATCGTCCTCATGCTGACCATGATGTTGGCGCTGGGCGGCGGTTTCCCGGTGGCTTTCGCCCTGCCTGGTTCTGCCATCGTGACCATTGCCCTGGCTGCCGTCTCCGGCCTTCTGTTCGAAGGCGATACGGCGGCCTATTTCGTCCACGGGGGACCTCTCCAATGGCTGTCGGCGGGGGTGACCAACTTCCGCGGCATTTATTGGGAGGCGGAGCGCGATACCTTGATCGCCGTGCCCTTGTTCATCTTCATGGGCATCATGCTCGAGCGATCCAAGATCGCCGAGGATCTGCTGATCACCATGGCCCAGCTTTTCGGGCCCGTCCCCGGCGGCCTGGGCATTTCCGTGGTCATCGTCGGGGCGCTGCTGGCGGCGACCACGGGCATCGTCGGCGCCACGGTCATCGCCATGGGGCTGATCTCCTTGCCGGTGATGTTGCGCGCCAATTATTCCCATTCCCTGGCCACGGGTACGATCAACGCCTCGGGCACCTTGGGGCAGATCATCCCGCCGTCCATCGTGCTGATCATCCTGGCCGACCAGCTTTCCAACGCCACCGACCAAGCCAGCGCCATACGCACCGCCGACTACAAGCTGGGTACCGGTAAGGTTTCCCTGCCGACGGAGTTCGACCTGACCTCCACCAGCGCCGGCGACATGTTCCTGGGCGCCTTCTTGCCCGGCATGGTGCTGGTCGGATTATACATTCTTTATATTCTGGTGGTGGCTCTGATCCGCCCCCACATGGCGCCGCCGGCCCCTTACAAAGGCAAGTTCGACCGCGCGTTCGCCCAGCGTGTGTTCATGGTTCTGGTGCCGCCACTGGCGTTGATCTTCACCGTGCTTGGCTCCATCGTCATGGGCGTGGCGACGGTCAACCAGGCTGGCGCCCTGGGCGCCGTCGGCGCCATGGTCATGGCCGGCTACCGTTTGATGGGCGACAGGAAAGGCGCCTACCATCCAGCGCTCCTGGCTATCGCCTCCATCGCTGCTCTGGTGGCGGTGCTCAGCACCTTCGACATCAACGTGAAGAATATCCAGGGCGCGTCCGGGTGGATCGGCGTTGTTTTGGCCGCCGTCGCCTCGGCCGCCTTCCTGGCTTCGCTGCTGTGGAGCGGCTGGCGCGCCTACAAGATCGACGACACCCTTCAGGGCGTGATGGTGGAAACCGCCAAGACCACGTCCCTGGTGTTTATTATCCTCATCGGCGCCGCCATGTTGACCGCCGCCTTCCGCGCCTTTGGCGGCGAGGAATTGGTCAAGGATTTCCTGACCGGTCTGCCCGGCGGTTTCGTGACCAAGTTTGTCGTCGTCATGGCGGTGATCTTCGTGCTCGGCTTTTTCCTGGACTTCATCGAGATCGCCGTGGTGGTGGTGCCCATTGTCGCCCCCATCCTCTTGGCCGACCCGACCGCCAATGTTACCGCCGTGTGGCTGGGGGTGATGATTGGTGTCAACATGCAGACCTCGTTCCTGACTCCGCCCTTTGGTTTCGCTCTGTTCTATCTGCGCGGCGTGGCGCCGGCCATCGTCAAGACCATCGAAATGTATAAGGGCGTGATACCCTTCATCGCCTTGCAGTTGATCGGGCTGGTGATCGTGGGCCTATCCCCGCCCCTGGTGAATTACCTTCCCAACCGGGTCTATCTGACCTCCGAAACCGCGCCGCCGCCTAAGAATCCCCGGCTGCAGGCGTGCCTGGAGCAATATCTTTTCGGCGTATTCGACCAGGATGGCGGCCGCCTTAAAGCCAGCATCGCGGTGGCCAGGGCTCTGCCCCTGGGCAGCCTGCCGGACAAGTACCAAAAATCCCTGGAGGACGGATTCAAGAAGGCGGAGGCCACCTTTGGCCTAGTGGAAAAGGTAAGAGCGGCGGAGGTCGCCATCGCCGCCTTCGTCCCCGGCTTCGCGCCCCTGCACGCCCAGGTGCGCGACATCCGGGTTGAAACGTGGGCTCTCGACCGCAAAATCAAGCGGCATTCCAAGGACAAGGACGACATGTCGCGCTACGGCACCGGCAGTGCCGAGGAGATATTGGAGCTGGAGGCCCGCATTGAAGACCTGAACCGCCAGAAGGATGACCTCAAAGCCGGCACGCCGCCGGCATGGGCGGCGGGCCATAAGGAATACCTGGCGCTGGCCGGCACCGAGACCAAGGCCCGGCGCACCTACCGCCGCAATGTCGACGATGCTTACGAGCCGTTGATCGAAGTGCGAAAACTCCTTACCGGAACCGCAGCTCTTGCCGCCCTGGAAGGGCAGATCGAGGCGCTGGCGCAGGTGATCGCCACGGCCCCCGGCGTGGAAGCCATGATCACCATAAAGGCCGCGAGCAGCGCCTTGGGCGACGGTACGTCGAAAATCAAATCGAAACTCAACAAGGCCCGCCGGGCCATGAAGGGCGAGTCTCCCAAGCGGGACAAGGCCGCCAAGCAACTGGCGGCGGCCCTAGAGCTGTTCACGGCGGAGGTGGCGTGGCGACAAGAGGCGGTGGAAAAACTGGGGCCGGGGCTCGCCGCCTATGACGCCGCGATCGCCCAGACCATCGGCCTTCGCCAGCAGGCCCGGCTGGCCACGGAGCAAGCTAAGGAAGTGGCCTCCTGCCTATCCATCCACCGGGATATCTCGCTGAGTTTTTGAGCTATAGGCCGGCTTATCGGTCCCGCCCGGGATCGCCCTGGCCAACTTGAGTCAACCAGACCCGGCGGCCCCGGTCCAAAGCATCCCGCGCGGCCTTTTCGGCCGTCTCGGGGGTTTTCGCGATACGTTGCCTCAGCGTGAAATCGGCACCGCCGAGCGTGGCAATCCGAAGCCCGTCCGCTTCGATGGAAATCATACCGGCGTTTCTCAAGACATTGAAGACCATGTAGGGCAAGAACCCGTTTCCGATGATAACGTGGTCCGTGGCGCCCGAGTTCTCGATTCCCCGCCCCATGACCATTAAGCCATCGATCTTGCGTTGGAGAACCGCTGTCGAGTTGAGTATTTGCGTGCTTGGCGCGACCGTGCTTCCCATGGGCGGAATCCAGATATAGTTGGAGACCACGATGGTCAGCGCCAATGCTAGGCGCCCGCGCGAGGTCGCGGAGACCCGCGTCGCGGCCCAGCCCAAAACCAAAGCCATGGGAACGACCGCGGGGAAGAGATGGCGGGCGCTGTTATGAGGGCGTAATCCCCAAAACAGCACGATGGGCAATATCCACAGCAGGGCCAGGATCGCGATGTTCCTGTCCTTGGGCGATCTCAGAGCCGCGATTATGGCGATCGCGAACAGCACTAAAAAAACCGGCCCGGTGAAAAGCGCCATGCTGAGGGCGTTCTCCAAACCGAAGAAGTTGTTGAGGCCGATCGTGTATTTTTGGCTCCACTCGGTGGCGAAGGTGGCGGCTTGGGAGACCGAGGCTAGCTCGGGAACCAGAACCGCATGCAGGAGAATCGGCGCCAGAGCGCCCGCCGCGATCCAGAGCCCGGCCCTGGCCAGATCCGGCACCGCCGTCCTTCTCGCATAGATGAGCACACCCAGGAAGGCCCCGGCGCCGAGCAGGATGTCGGCCTTTATGGCCGCCGCCAGGCACAGGCTGGTCACGCCGGTCGCCCACCATAGCCAGGAATTTCGTCCAGGGCTTAGAAGCGCGGCGGTGAATGCGGCAAGCGACAGAAGGAAAAAGAAGAAACCGATTGCATGCGGCATGGCGTATATGGACGCCAGGAACGCGCTCGGTGCGAACGCCAGAACTGCCACACTGGCAAGCGCGCCGCTCAAGGGTAGAAATTGCCGAAGAAATATGAATGCGATAAAAAAAGTAAGAGAGCCAGCGACGGCGTTGGTCGAATTCATGATGTAAATGATGGTGTCGTAGCCGATGCCGAAATCGACCAAGATTTTTAGCGCGTATATGTAGAGCGGGCTTATCCTTGCCCGGTAGTCGGTGAGCGTGGGGTCCAAATACCCGGCTTTGCTCCATACGATCGCATCGTTCAATAGCCGGGCCGAGTCCGGCTCTCCAAAGCCATCGATCAGAAAGAAGAAATTGCGGAACAGAACCAAGGCGCAAATAAGAAATAGCGCCAGGTTTTCCCGGCCTTTGGCAGAGAGGAAGTTCAGCTGCATTGCTCTTTCACCCGGTCACTATGGCGATCTGGGCGGGCACCTTGAGCCGCGCTCCCTCGTCGCCCGCTGGCCGGGTATTTGCGCAGGATTTGCCTTCGTTCGGGTAAAGAGCCGTTAACCGGGCTTAGATCGCGAAGCGGAAGTGGGCAGGTTCTTGGGAATATGCCGGCGGGGCCGCGCCGGCCTGCCGGTAGGCATCGCTGCCGCGCCCTGCCGCGTCGCGGTGTTCTGGGATGAAGATCTGGGGCGACCCCGCGTCCTGCCCGAAGAACTGGGCTAGAAAGGGTGTTGAGAAGCCGCTTCCGCTTAGCGGTGTCCCAGTGGCCAGGGTATCGGAGAGGATGGGACCGGCATGTTGGGACCGTCCCTCCCGCTCACGCCGGTGGGCGGTATTGCGGATCGCGGAGCGTTGCGTTTCTTGATCTTGGATATCGGGCCGCGGGGCACTGCCAGGGCGCTCCTGCGCTTGATCGCGAAGCGCGTCGCGCAGGCCGCGCGCGCGCTCGACCGCCGGCACCGTGGGCCCATGGCCCCGGCCTTTTGGCGCCCCCCCAATATCGGCTGGGAGCGAAGAAAGTGGCACTGGCGCTAAAAGCAGGGTCATATCTTCATTGCACCGGATGACAACCGATCGAATATGCGTAAAATTTTATTGAAGTTGGATTAAAATTTCAAGGTAAATATAGGGAAAATTACACTTAAATCAAATTAACTATTAACATTAACTAGAATTGTTTGGTTATTTATTGTTATTCATTCGAGATATAATTTGTTGATGGAGAAGATAAATCACCTAAACTTGTTTCTATATTTTAGCATTCATTGTTTCTTAAAGCGCCGATACCTATGATCCAGTCAAGAAAACACAGCGCGTTATCGCCGCGTGCGCTAGGTCAGGTCGACCCAGGAAGGGGTCGTTTCGGGACGGTTATCCCGGCTTGAAAATTCCAAGAATGGAGTGATCGCCCGGTGCAACTTCCTGCACGAAATCCAGAAGGTTTAGAGCGGTTGGAACGCCTGCGGGTGGCCATTGAGGCGTCGGGCGATCTTGTCTACACCTGGGATCTTGCGACAGATAAGATCGAGTGGGCCGGATCGAGCGAGTCCGTGTTCGGTGCGGATGGCGCCGGAGTCCCTGTGACCGGGGATCACTTTAATGGCCGGGTCAATCCGGAGGATCTGCCGCATCGCATGCAGGCGTTGTCGGAGCATTTCACCGGCGCGGGGGCCTACGATTGCGAATACCGGGTGCGCTCAAGTGCTGGGGAATTCAAGTGGGTTCACGATCGCGGCGCGGTTCAGATGTCACCGAGCGGTACGCCGATACGATTCTCCGGCACTCTGCGACTGGTCGAAGCGCGCCGCCAACAACAGGCGCGGCTGGAATATCTCGCGACCTATGACGAACTTACCGGCCACTACAACAAGCTCCGCCTCCGCGAGGCGCTCGATCACGCCCTTTCCTATAGCGCCCGCTACGGCCATGCCGGGGCGTTTGCCGTGATTGGATTGGATCAGCTGGATCGGATCAACGCCGCTTTTGGCTATGAGGTTGGCGACGCGGTCTTGATCGAGGTGGCGCACAGGCTCGACCGTTGCCTGCGCTCGACCGATCTCATTGGGCGGCTGGGCAGCGATCGCTTCGGCGTCCTATTGCACGCTTGCGAGGCGTATGGCTCCGCCTCGATTGGGGAGCGTATCCTGGAGAGCATTCGGCAAAGTCCGGTACAGGCCGGGGCCGAAAAAATTTACGTGACCGCCTCGATCGGGATGGTCCACTTCCCAAGCCAGTCGCGCACCAGTTCCGATGTTATCGCGAAGTCGGAAGGGGCGTTGCTTCAGGCCAAGGCGGCCGGGCGTGATTGTCTGAAGGTATATCACCTCTCCGAGGAGCAGCGGCTGGGTCACCGGGCGGACATGGGAATTGGCGACCAAGTGACTCAAGCGCTTAAGGACGATCGCTTGACCTTCGCTTATCAGCCGGTAGTCGACGCCCGTAGCCACGAGGTTCAATTTTACGAGTGCCTGCTTCGCATGTATTCGCCTGATGGCAAGCTTGTCGCCGCTAGTGAATTCATTCCCGTGGCCGAGCGTTTAGGCATGATGCGCGCCTTGGACCGGCGTTCTCTCAACATGGCTTTGCACGATCTGGAAGGGCATCCCAATGTGACCCTGGCGGTTAATATCTCGGGCGTGACAGCCGGCGACCGCGGCTGGTTGCGCGCCCTTGTCTCACGCTTGAAGGACCGACCGGACTTGGCGCGCCGCCTGATCGTCGAGATCACCGAGACCGCGGCGCTTCACGATCTCGAGGACACTGCGCGTTTTGTGTCGGTCTTGCGCGGCCTAGGTTGCAAAGTGGCGGTTGACGACTTCGGCGCCGGATACACGACATTCCGGCACCTCAAAGCCTTGACCGTCGATGTTGTCAAGATCGACGGCTCCTTCGTGCGCAATCTTGCCCAGGACCGAGAAAACCAGCTCTTTATCCGCAACCTTTTGAGTCTAAGCCAGACCTTTAACCTGCGCACGATCGCAGAGTGTGTGGAGACCGAGGAAGAAGCGGAAATCCTTCTCAGCGAGGGGGTCCAGTTCCTGCAGGGCTATTTGTTCGGCCGGCCGGATACCGATCCAGCTTGGCGCCGCAACGGCGCGCCGTATAAATCCGGACAATCGGGGCTGGAAGAAGCAGACCAACTCACCGCCGGTTAAAGCGGCTACTCATTGTTCCACCGCACTAGCTTTCGCGCTTGCGATCCACCTTGGAGATGGTGTCGAGCTGCTTTTGCAGGAGGTCGACCTGTTTTTTCAGCGTATCTAAGGAATCAGTGCTGCTTTCGGCCGCTGGCAGGCCGCTATTCGGAGCCCCTGTCCCGGGCCCTGGTTTGGCGTCGGTCTGAAACGGTGAGAATACTTTTACCGCGTTCTCGAACAACGCCATATTCTTCTTACTCATCTCTTCCAGATTGTTGAAGGGGAACATGCCTCCGAAGGCATCTTCCATCGATTTGCGCATGCGATCCTGGTTGGTCGTGAAACCTTCCATCATGTGGTCGAGGTAGCTGGGCACCATCCATTGCATGGAATCGCCGTAAAAGCCGATCAACTGCCGCAGGAATTTGATCGGCAGCAGGTTCTGTCCCTTGGCTTCTTCCTCGACAATGATCTGGGTCAGCACGCTACGGGTGATATCCTCGCTGGTCTTGGCGTCGTAGACCACGAAATCAACGCCTTCCTGCACCATTTGGCACAGATGATCCAGAGTCACGTAACTGCTGGTCGCAGTATTGTAGAGCCGCCGGTTGGCGTATTTCTTGATCGTGATCGGACCGTTGTCGTCGGCCGTTCTTTTCGCTGCCACGTCTCGCACCTTTCCGAAGTGCTGTCCGTTCAGGACCTTGGCCCGTGTCGTTCACGCTTGGTGCACAGCCGCCATAATGCTGCGATGCGGCAAGCCCTGTCAATGAATAGTGCCTGCCTCGATCCTGGCCTTGCGCGGGGGCCCTGACTATACTTCGCGCCCAAGACCGATATCGCCGGGATTTGATATAGGATGACAGACGAAATGCCGGATAAGGCTGATCTTGAGGCCCTGGCGGAAAGGTATCTGGACCTGTGGCAAGATCAGGTCACGGCGATGGCCATGGACGCGGATTTCGCGGCTGCCTTTAAAAATGTTTTTGGGCTGGCCGCTGGGCCGGCCATGGGCGGCGCCTCGCCCCTGGCGGCCTGGCAGGCCATGATGGCGGGGGCGGTATCGCCCCAAGGAAATACCCAGGGAAACTCCCAGGGAAACTCCCAGGGAAACTCGGGGCCGGAGCAAAAGGCCGATGACCGAAGTACGGAAAATAACGCCGCCCCCCCGGCTGGGGCCCCGGCCGCTGCCTCTGCACCTGACGGCGGCGGCGCTGACCTGGACCACATCGCTCGGCGCCTTGCCGCTCTTGAAGCAAGGCTCGGCCGCTTGGAGGGGGGACCTCGGGACTCAGGCGGAAAAGCTAAGGCAAGCAATCGCCGCAAGCGAAGCTGAGGGCTTCGCCGAAGCTCTCAACGCCCAAGCGTGGCGCCGGGCCATGGCCTTACTCGATGGCATCCTGGCCTACCGCCGCCATCCTTATGCGCGCGATCTGCCGCCCGCGGCCGCTATCTGGTCCGAGGGCGCGACCCGCTTGCTTGACTACGGCGCCATTGCGGGAGGCGCAACATCCAAGGCCGAAGTGCCGATCCTGGTCGTACCCTCCCTGGTCAACCGGGCCTATATCTTGGATCTGGATGCCGAGACCAGCCTGCTGCGCTGGCTGGCCGGGCAGGGGCTGCGGCCCTACCTGGTCGACTGGGGCCGGCCCGGCCCGGAAGAGCGCGGCTTCACGCTGACCGACTATATCGCCGGGCGGCTGGAAGGCGCCTTGGATGCCATGCGCGCGGCGCGCCCCCAAGGAGGAGCGCGGCCCATCGTTGTGGGATACTGCATGGGCGGCTTACTGGCGCTGGCCCTCGCCTTGCGGCGCCAGGAGGATCTCGCGGGCTTGGCCATGCTCGCGACGCCCTGGGACTTTCATGCCGACCCGGATCACAAGGCCACGGCGGCGGTGGCTAGCGCGGCCGCGCTCTCCCCGGCCCTGGACTGCTTGGGCGAGATGCCGGTGGACGCCATCCAAGCCCTGTTCGCCACCCTCGATCCGCTGCTGGTCGCGCGCAAATTCATCAAGTTTTCCCGGCTCGACCCGGACGGCCGCAAGGCCAAGCTGTTCGTCGCCCTGGAGGATTGGATCAACGACGGGGTCCCCTTGACCGCGCCGGTCGCGCGCGAATGCCTGCAGGGCTGGTACGGCGAGAACACGCCAGCGGCCGGGCGCTGGCGAGTCGCCGGGCGCGCCGTCGATCCAGGGGCGCTCGACATGGCGTGCCTGAACGTGGTGCCGGCGCAGGATCGCATCGTGCCGCCTGCCTCGGCCGCGGCCCTGGGCACCGCCATCCCCGGAGCCACGCAGCTCGAACCCACCATCGGTCACATTGGCATGATCGTCAGTGGCGGCGCCAAGGCGCGTATCTGGTCGCCCCTGGCCGAATGGCTCCTGGCTCAAGGTTCGCCAAGAGGGTAAAAATTAACTATTGGCCTTGCGTGAAAGGGCCGTAGGCGTCTATATAGCAAGAAATGTTGCAGTGCAGCAAAAGGGAGGAGACGAAACATGACTGAAGTAGTTATCGCGGGCGCCGCGCGGACCCCGGTCGGGGCGTTCAACGGGGCGCTGTCCAAGGTTGCCGCGTCCTATCTGGGCACTGTTGCCATGACCGAGGCCATGAAGCGCGCCAAGGTCGATCCCAACGAGGTCGACGAGGCTATTCTGGGTCAGATCCTGACCGCCGGCGCGGGTCAGAATCCGGCCCGCCAGGCGGCACTTGACGCGGGGATCCCGGCCGACAAGACGGCCTACCAGATCAATCAGCTTTGCGGCTCCGGCCTGCGCGCGGTGGCGCTCGGCTTTCAGGCGATCAAGGTCGGCGATGCCGGCATCGTCGTCGCCGGCGGGCAAGAGAGCATGAGCCAGGCCCCGCACGTCGCGCACCTGCGCAACGGCAAGAAAATGGGCGATCTGAATTTCATCGATTCCATGATCAAGGACGGCCTGTGGTGCGCCATCAATGGTTATCACATGGGCAACACGGCGGAAAACGTGGCCCGCAAATGGCAGCTCACGCGCGAGGAACAGGACGCTTTCGCCGCCGCCTCGCAACAAAAGGCCGAGGCGGCCCAAAAGGCCGGCGTCTTCAAGGACGAGATCGTGCCCGTGACCATCAAGGGCCGCCGGGGCGATACCGTGATCGATACCGACGAATATCCCAAGCACGGCACCACGGCCGAGAGCCTGTCGGGCCTGCGCGCGGCCTTCGATAAGGAAGGCACGGTGACTGCGGGAAATGCCAGCGGCATCAACGACGGCGCCGCGGCGGTGGTGTTGATGAGCGCCGAGGAAGCGGCCAAGCGCGGGGTTACACCGCTCGCGCGTATCGTCTCCTGGGCCACGGTCGGTGTCGATCCGGCAATCATGGGCACCGGCCCGATTCCGGCCAGTCGCAAGGCACTGGAGATGGCGGGCTGGAGCGTCGATGACCTCGACCTGGTGGAAGCCAACGAAGCCTTCGCCGCCCAGGCCTTGGCGGTGAACAAGGACCTCGGCTGGGATCCGGCCAAGGTCAATGTCAACGGCGGCGCCATTGCCCTGGGTCACCCCATCGGCGCCTCGGGCGCGCGCATCCTGAACACCCTGTTGCACGAAATGGTGCGCCGCGACGCCAAGAAGGGCTTGGCCACCCTGTGCATCGGCGGCGGCATGGGCATAGCTATGTGCTTGGAGCGCGGCTAGGGCCGCCTAAGCCGGAAACGCTCTTTCCCGATCTAAGGGGCCACGGCGTTTACCTCCCCCTCCCTCCGGCTGCGGCGGGAGGGGGAGTGGCGCCCATAAGCGCGCCTCATCTTTCTCAAGGTTTTTGGCCGCGCAATAGTCTATTGTTAGTAAGAACACGCTTGGCCGTGGGTGCGCGGCGGAGCCAATAAAATATGGGAGGATCTTAATCATGGCGCGTGTGGCGATTGTGACCGGCGGCACCCGAGGGATCGGCGCCGCGATTTCCATAAGTCTGAAAGATGCCGGCTACAAGGTGGCGGCGAGCTATGGCGGCAACGACGAAGCCGCCGCCGCGTTCAAGGAGCAATCCGGCATCGCCGTGTTCAAATGGGATGTCGGCGATTTCGCGGCCTGCAAGTCCGGCATCGCGCGGGTCGAGGCTGAGCTTGGGCCGATCGAGGTCTTGGTCAACAACGCCGGGATCACCCGCGACGCCATGTGCCATCGCATGGAAGCCGAAGCCTGGCGTGCGGTTATCTCGACCAACCTGGATTCGGTTTTCAACATGACCCGCAACGTGATCGAAGGCATGCGTGGGCGCGGCTTCGGGCGGATCGTGTCGATCTCCTCCATCAACGGCCAGAAAGGCCAGATGGGGCAAAGCAATTATTCCGCCGCCAAGGCCGGCCTGATCGGTTTCACCAAGGCCCTGGCGCAGGAGAACGCCTTCAAGGGCATCACGGTCAACGCCATCGCCCCCGGCTACATCGCGACCGAGATGGTCAAGGCGGTGCCCGAGGAAGTCCTCAAGACCAAGATCCTGCCGCATATACCCGTCGGGCGTTTAGGCGAGCCCGAGGAGATCGCGCGCTGCGTGACCTTCCTGGCCAGCGACGAGGCGGGCTTCATCACCGGCTCGACCCTAACCGCCAACGGCGGCCAATACATGGCGTGACGGCGCGGGAGTGTTTCACGTCGTCTTTCTAACTAAACCGTGGCCATCAGCTTCAGCAACTTGTTGGGCGGCGCACTCCCTAATCGCCGATAACGATCGAGCACTGTTCGCAAGTGTTGCGCCCGTGCTGCTCGGAGAGTTCACCCTGACAGACCGGGCACCGCGATAGCGGCTGGAAGTCTTTGACATCCGTATCCTGGAACAACCAGTAGTACGCACGGCGAAGGCTGTTGAGGTCCGACACCAACTCGAGCCCTTGTTTGTTAACCGGGCTTTCCGGATCTTCGAGCTGGGCCTTTGCCCAGGATTCGAACTCGCCCGAGTCTAGCCAGAGCAGGAAAAAGCAATCATGGAATTGCTGCCAGTAGGCGAGCCACTCGCAAAGCGGCTCCGAGAAGCCAATACGCTCCGGAGGAACCTCGAGGTTACAAGTGATGCAAGAGATTGGATTCGACGAGAGGTGGGCTTGCAACATGATCGGCGGGGAGCCAGAGCAGGAGCAAATATCGTCGCTAGGCGTTGGGGGCGGAGGCCGGAGCCTCCAGTACGGGTCTTCGTTCTGGGCCATCCCCGATCTCCGCTGAGCCGTCTAATGTTGGAAGTAACCGCTTCCCCGTCGTTTGCAATTACCGGATATTGGTGCCGCCGATAACGCCACTCAGCGCCCTGTCCAGGTTCTCGACGGTCCGATCGATATTGTGCAGCTTGTCGAGGCCAAACAATCCCAGCCGGAAGGTTCGGAAATCTTCCGGCTCGCCGCATTTCAGTGGCACGCCGGCGGCGATTTGCATGCCTTGGGCCAGGAATTTCTTGCCGTTTTGAATCTCGGCGTCGTCGGTATGACAGACCACGACTCCCGGCGCTTCGAAGCCTTTGGCGGCCAGGCTCTTGAATCCCTTTCTCGCCAACAAGGCGCGGACCTTATCGCCCAGTTCCTGCTGCTCGCCGCGCACTTTGTCGAAGCCGTAGTCATGCGTCTCCTTCATGGTGTCGCGGAATTTGACCAGGGCATCGGTCGGCATGGTCGCGTGATAGGCATGGCCGCCGTTCTCATAGGCCTCCATGATCTGCAGCCACTTTCCCAGATCGCAGGCGAAGCTGGTGCTGGCGGTCGACTTGACCCTTGCCCGCGCGGCTTCGCTCAACATGACAAGGCCGCTGCACGGCGAGGCGCTCCAGCCCTTTTGCGGGGCGCTGATTAGGACATCGACGCCGGCTTCCACCATGTCGACCCATATGGTGCCCGACGCGATGCAATCGAGAACGAAGAGGGCGCCGGCCTCGTGCGCGGCCACGCCAATGGCGCGCAAATAATCATGGGGCAGGATGATCCCGGACGAGGTTTCGACATGGGGCGCGAACACAAAATCCGGTTTTTCCGCGTGTATGGCCGCCACCACGGTCTCGATGGGCGCCGGGGCATAGGCGGCATGGCGGCCATCGTCGACGGGGGCCGCCTTCAGGACAATGGTTCGCGCGGGAATGCTTCCGGCATCGAAAATTTGGCTCCAGCGGAAACTGAACCAGCCATTGCGAAGAACCAGGCATGACTTGTCATGGGCGAACTGGCGCGCCACCGCCTCCATGGCGTAGGTGCCGCCGCCGGGAACCACGGCCATGGCGGCGGCGTTGTAGACTTGTTTGAGGGTGCTGGAGATATCCCTCATCGCCTGCTGGAATGTGCCCGACATATGATTGAGCGAGCGATCCGTGAACACGACGGAATATTCCAAAAGCCCATCGGGATCGACGTTGGGAAGCAGTCCAGCCATGATTTCCTCCTATCGATTGGGGCGCGGGGGCGAAATCGGATGCTGGATCATGCCGGCCTTGGACGCAATAGGCGAAGCACTAAACGGACCCGGCCATGGCGCTGGGAGCGCCAACATGCCATGGCGCCGGCGGCGCCGGCGTACCATGGTGCCGGGCGCGCTAACGTGGTTTCTTGGGCGCCAGGATTCATACCCATGAAAGAGGAGCGCGCCCAAGATGCCCATCAGCCGGTTTGTGGAATACGAAGAGGCTTGCCCGGAGGTGCGTGCGGTGTACGACGACATCATGGAGAGCCGGGGCGTCGACTGGATCAATAATTTCTGGAAGGCCTTGGCCCAGCATCCCCCAACCTTGAAGCGAACCTGGGAAAGCCTGAAGCAGGTCATGGCGCCGGGCGCCCTGGACCCGCTGGTCAAGGAGATGCTTTATCTTGCCGTCAGCATGGCCAACACCTGCGACTACTGCATCAATTCCCACACCGCCGCCGCGCGCAAGGCGGGGATGAGCGACGAGATGCTGCACGAGTTGCGCGCCATAGTCGGCATGGCGAGCGAGACCAACGCCCTGGTCGAAGCCTATAAAGTCGAGGTGGACGAAAGAATTTTCCGGGCCGCGCGTAAATCCTAAGTATCTGGAACGAAATTATATTGGGACTATTCCAGGTAACGCCACAAGGTATTACCTAGGATAGTCTCTCTCTAATATACGCAGATTTTTAGAATAGTTAACGCACGATATTCCAGCCTCAATCTCGGTACCGTTCAAGAGCAAATCATTTCTTCGCTGGTTTTTGTGGATCGGTCTTTTCTTTTACAGCGGAAAAGTGTTCACTACACGTGTAAGTACGAAGAAGGCGCCAAAGGCGCCCGCGGTAGTTTGGGAGGTTTGGCTGGTTTATTCACGCTCGGTGTTCCGTGGCGCTCTGTTTCGTTGTGCACGGCCCTATGTCTTCGTTGTGCACGGCCCTATGTCTTCGTTGCGCGCGGCCTATGTCGTTTGTAGCGATAGAGGCCGTGATGCTGTCGTTGTCGTGCGGGCGAAATGACGTCCCGCTAGGAATCAAGAATTTGAAAGTCGAAAACAGGAGAGGCAAATGAGAAAATTCGGTTTGACCATGTTTGCAGCGAGTATCGTGGCCGCGGCGGTCGTCGGTGGCACGACCGGCTCAGCCAACGCGCAGCAAAACTTCATCACCATCGGCACCGGTGGCATCACCGGCGTGTATTATCCCACTGGCGGCGCCATTTGCCGTCTGGTCAACAAGGGCCGCAAGGCGCACGGCGTGCGTTGTTCCGTGGAATCCACGGGTGGCTCCGTTTACAACATCAACACCATCCGCGCCGGCGAGCTTGACATGGGCGTCGCCCAGTCGGACTGGCAGTATCACGCCTATAACGGCACCGGTAAGAAGTCCTTCATCGAGGCCGGCCCGTTCAAGGACCTTCGCGCGGTCTTCTCTGTTCATGCTGAGCCCGTGACGATCATCGCGCGCGCTGATTCCGGTATCAAAACCGTCCAGGATTTGGTCGGTAAGCGGGTCAATATCGGCAACCCCGGTTCAGGTACGGAAGCCACCTGGAACGTCATGTGGTCGGCCATGGGCCACACCAACGACGACCTGAAATTGGCCGCCCAGATGAAGTCGGCGGAGACCCCCGGCGCTCTGTGCGATAACAAGATCGATGCCCTGTTCTGGCTCGTCGGTCATCCCAACGGCCTGTCCAAGGAAGCCACCACCACCTGCGACGCGGTGATGGTCAAGGTTTCGGGGCCGGCCATCGACAAGCTGGTGGCGGATAATTCCTTCTACCGTAAGGCGGTTATTCCGGGCGGCATGTATCGGGGCAACCCGGACGACACCCCCGTCTTCGGCGTGGGTGCCACCTTCGTCTCCTCGACCGCGACCCCGGCGGACACCGTCTATCAAGTGGTCAAGGCCGTGTTCGAGAACTTCGATAGCTTCAGGAAGCTGCATCCGGCCTTCAATAACTTGAAGGAAAGCGAAATGATTACAGATGCGCTTTCCGCGCCCCTTCATGACGGCGCAGCCAGGTACTACAAGGAACGCGGCTGGAACTAAGCCGCCGCGGCGCTTTCCTGTTTGGGTGGCAGACCCGGGAATAGGAAAGCACAAGGATACGGGTGGAGAAGTGCTTGATATACTTCTCCACCCCACTCCTCGATCGGCCGCCGTTGTTACAGTCATGGCCGCATCGAACAGAGTGCGAGGCGACGGGGCTGCCTTGGGGGTGGAAAATGAGAACAGGCATGGCTTCGCTGGCGATAACCTTTCTGGCCGCCATTGCAGTTGCAAGCGTGGGCCCATGGGAACGGGCGCATGCCGCCGACGTGATCGTCGGCACCGGCGACGGATCGCCGGTCCATTTCAATGTCGGACGGGCGCTGTGCCGCGCCCTTGCAAAGTCTACGCAAGCCATGAGTTGCGAGGTCGAGCGAATAGCCGGCCACGACGCGGCCGAACCCTTGGCGGTGCTCGCAAACCTGCGCGACGGCACCATCGATATCGCTATTGCCCCATCCGATTGGCTGCATCATGCTTTTAATGGGAGTGGCCCAGTCGAATTCATGGATACCGGGTTCGAGAATCTCAGAACCCTTCTGATGCTCCACGGCGAGCCGTTCACGGTCATCGCCAGGCGCGACGCCGGAATTTCCAAACTCGCCGACCTGGCAGGCAAGAGGGTCAACATCGGGGTTCCCGGTTCCGACCAGCGGGTGGTCATGCGGCAGGTGATGACGGCCATGGGGTGGTCGCGCGATAGTTTCAGCCTCGCCGACGAACTGACCGGTCCTGAACAATCCCTGGCCCTGTGCCATGACCGCGTACAGGCGATGGTCGCCATTGTCGCTCACCCCGACGCTGCCCTGGCTAAGTCCATGGCCCTGTGCGATGCCGGAATTATAGATATCGCCAACCCACAAATTACCAAGTTGATCGCGGACAAACCCTATTTCACGGTTGCCGAGATTCCGACGCGGACTTATGAAAACCAAACCGCCGCCGTCAAGACGTTCGGTGTCAGGGTTGCCGCGGTGGTCTCAGAGGACATGCCGGACGCAACCGCCCACGATATTGTCCAGGCGGTTTTGAGTAATTTCGACAGCTTCAAAAGACTTCACCCGGCTTTGCGCCAATTGCAGCCGCAAGACATGAAAAGTGATGGGGATACCGCGCCAATGCATCCAGGCGCGATCCTGAAATTCAACGATCTAGGCATGTAGGGACCACAGGACTTTACGCGGCGCGGCGGTTCCCAGGAAACCCGAGGGTAGGTTAACGATGAGCGATGATATCAAAGGCCCGACGCCGGATAGCGGCGAAGAGGACGCCATGTCCATTGTCGCCGAGGCGGATACCGGCGCACGGGCGCCTAGCGGCATCCCGGCGAAGATACTGTGGTATGTGCCTTTAGCTTGGGCGTGCTTTCAGCTTTGGTTGGCCTCGCCCCTGCCGTTCATGCTGAGGTTCGGTATCTTCAACAGCACCGAAGCCCGGTCCATCCATCTGGCCTTCGCCATTTTCCTCGCCTTCCTGGCCTTCCCGGCGCTCAAACGTTCGCCCCGCCATTACATCCCAATCCAAGACTGGATCATCGCTGTGGTCGCCGCATTCTGCGCCGGCTATCAGTATCTCTTCTTCCTTGAGCTGTCCGACCGGCCCGGCCTGCCGACACAAATGGACATCGTGGTCTCCGTGATCGGCCTGGCGTGCATCCTCGAAGGCACGCGGCGCGCTCTGGGGCCGCCGCTGATGGTCGTGGCGGCGGTGTTCATGTGTTACACCTTCTTCGGCCATCTGGCCCCCGAGATTATCCAGTGGAAAGGTGCATCGCTCGGCAAGGCGATGTCCCATTACTACCTGACAACCGAAGGGGTCTACGGCATCGCGCTCGGGGTCTCGACTAGCATGGTGTTCCTGTTCGTGTTGTTCGGTTCGCTGCTGGAAAAAGCCGGGGCGGGAAACTATTTCATCCGCGTTGCCTTCGCGCTGATGGGCCATATGAAGGGCGGACCGGCCAAGGCGGCGGTGGTGTCGTCGGCCATGACCGGGCTGGTTTCCGGCTCCGCCATTGCAAATGTGGTGACCACCGGCACCTTCACAATCCCCCTGATGCGCAAGGTCGGGTTCTCTGCCGAAAAGGCCGGCGCTGTGGAAGTGGCGTCCTCGACCAACGGTCAGTTGACCCCGCCGATCATGGGGGCGGTCGCCTTCCTGATGATCGAATATGTCGGTATCTCCTATGTGGAAGTCATCAAACACGCCGCCCTACCGGCGCTGATTTCCTATGTGGCGCTGGTCTATATCGTCCACCTCGAGGCCTTGAAGGCCGACATGAAGGGGTTGCCACGCCGCAGCCCGCCGAACTTCGTTCGCAGCCTGATGAGTTTCCTGCTCACATTCCTCGGCTTGGTCGTATTGACCGCCATCGTCTATTTCGGCCTCGGATGGATGAAGGATGTCTTCGGCGAGGCGACCCTGTGGGTCGCCACGGTCTTGCTGTTGATCACCTACGTCGCCCTGGTTTACTACGGCTGTAAGTTTCCCGATCTCGATACCTCCTTGGAAATCATCGAACTGCCCGAGCCGGGTCCGACCATCAAGGCCGGTCTTTACTATCTCTTGCCCGTGGTGGTGCTGGTCTGGTGCCTGACGGTTGAGCGGTTGTCGCCGGGCCTGTCGGCCTACTACGCTACCTTGTTCATGCTTTTCGTCCTGCTCACCCAGCGGCCGCTCAAGGCGATCATACGCAAGACCGGGGAAAGTGTTGCCGGCTGCCTCAAGGACGGAGCCACGGACACCCTGGAGGGCTTGATCGCTGGGGCGCGCAACATGATCGGCATCGGCGTGGCCACGGCCGCCGCCGGCATCATCGTCGGCACCATTTCCCTGACCGGTATCGGCTTCGTCATGTCCGAGTTCGTCGAGTTTGTCTCGGGCGGTCATGTGCTCATCATGCTGCTTCTCACCGCGGTTCTTAGCCTGATTCTCGGTATGGGGCTGCCGACCACCGCCAACTACATCGTGGTGTCGTCCCTCTTGGCCCCGGTGATCGTCACCGTGGGGGCGCAGAACGGCCTGATCGTGCCGTTGATCGCCGTTCATATGTTCGTGTTTTACTTCGGCATTCTGGCCGACGATACGCCGCCCGTGGCTCTGGCCGCCTTCGCCGCCGCCGCCATCTCGAAGGGCGATCCCATAAGAACCGGCATTCAGGGTTTCATGTACGATATCCGCACGGCGATCCTGCCGTTCCTGTTCATATTCAATACTGAACTGCTGATGATCGGCGTCGAATCCTGGTATCATCTTTTAACCACGATTGTCACAGCGATCACGGCAATGATGTTGTTCGCCGCAGCCACCCAGGGATTCTTTATCGTCAAATGCCGGAAATGGGAAATCCTCGCCTTGTTGCTTGTCGCCTTCACGCTATTCCGGCCGGGATTCTGGATGGACCAGATATATCCGCCATTGGAATCGAAACCCGCAAGTGAGATTTACAACATCGCCGGGAATATGCCGGCGGATTCCCAAATCCGCGTCAGGGTCAAGGGCGAAGACATCGAAGGACGCTTGATAGACAAAACGGTCATGTTGCCTCTCGGCGCGGCTGGCAGTGGCGAGGACCGGTTGTTCGAGGCGGGTCTCGAGCTTCTTGTCGATGACGGAAAAACCATTGTCGACAACGTTGTCTTCGGCAGCACCGCCGAGCGTCAGAAAATCGATTTCGATTTCGAGATCATCAGCGTCGAGGTAAAAGCTGACCGGCCGGCAAAACAGTGGTTCTACCTGCCAGCCATGCTAGTTCTCGGCCTCATCATCATGCTGCAACGTGGCCGCCGCGAGACAACGCCGGCCGTCGCCTAGGGACGAGGGACTGATGTTCAAAGAAATCCTGCTGCCTATTGATCTCGGAGATTCTGGCTCCTCGAAAAAAGCGCTGTCGGTGGCTATCGATCTTAGCCAGGACGCCGGAGCCAGGCTTCACGTGCTGACTGTCGTGCCCGGCATGGGCATGAGCATCGTTTCTCAATATTTCCCCGAGGATTTCGAGGAAAAGTCGCTGGCCGGTGCCGCGAAGCAGCTTGACGATTACATCGGCGCTAACATCCCGCCCGATTTGACGACACAGGCGATCGTCGCCAACGGCACGATTTACGAGGAAATTCTGCGAGTAGCGGCGGAGATCGGTTGCGATCTGATCGTCATGACCTCGCAGCGGCCGGAGTTGAAGGACTACCTGCTCGGGCCCAATGCGGCGCGTGTGGTGCGCCATGCCAATTGCTCGGTTCTCGTCGTTCGAGACTGATGCGGACGGCGGTGTCGCTCGGTCGAGGCCACGGGATTTGGGGCGCCGGGCTTCTTTGCATGTCCCTTGCCGCCGTCTTGGGCATTTTACCATTTGACGCGCGCGGTTCGGCGAATCTGCTTCTACCGGGCTTGATAGCGGTTCCGGCCGGCCCGTTCATCGCCGGGTCGGATCGAGAAGAGAGGGAGGCCGCGTATCTGCTCGACGAAGCCGCCTATGGCCATAGCCGTACGCGCAAATCGAAATGGTACGAAAACGAACTCCAGCGCGGGACGCGCGAGTTTGGTGCGTTCGAAATCACGCGAACGCCGATAACCAATGCTCAATACGCGGCCTTTATTGCCGCCACCGGTCATCCCGCACCCGACGTCGATGCCAAAACCTGGCGCGGTTACGGCCTCATCCATCCCTATGAGCGGATGCGCCGCCATGCTTGGGGCCAAGGCCGGCTCCCGTCAGGGCGGGCACACCATCCCGTGGTCTTGGTGTCCCATGGCGATGCGCGGGCCTATGCACGTTGGCTGTCGGAGGCGACAGGCCGCGCCTGGCGGCTTCCAGAGGAGATGGAATGGGAGAAGGCCGCGCGGGGGCCCGCGGGAAGCCGCTTTCCCTGGGGCGATGACTGGCGCCCGGGTCTTTTGAATAGCCACGACCGGGGCCCTTTCGATACCGTGCCCGTGGCCAGTTTTCCAGGCGGGGCCAGCCCCTATGGACTGCTGGACGCGGCCGGTCAGGTCTTCGAGTGGACGGCAACGGCAAATAGTGCGGAACGTTTTATCGTCAAGGGCGGCTCCTGGGACGATTCCGGATGCGGTATCTGCCGGCCGGCGGCGCGCCATAGTCGGCCAGCGACTCTCAAGCACATCTTGATCGGGTTTCGCTTGGTTGCTGAGTAAATACTTGCCGCAGCGCAAAATTAATTCTGAGTCCACAATAATATTGAGCTTTTTGGGCTCGCGCCATGCGCGGCCGGCCGCTACATTCTAGTTATGCGCAACGACACTTCGCTTCTCGAGTTTAGAACCGATCTAAATTTAGACCTCGACGGCTTGGACCAGGGCGATCTGGTATCCATGGCCGAAGCGGGGCAAGAGATCGTGGAGATCTACCGTGTCTTGGCCAAGACCGGCGATAACCTCGTTGGCGAATTAATTAAGGGCCACGAAACCTTCTACGAGTGGGATCATTACCCGCCAGGTGACGTCTATGACCGGGAAACTCACGGTCAGTACTATTTTCACACGCATCCGGTCGAAGAGCGGTTCGATGACGAGCACGGACATTTTCACACATTTATTAGGCCCCGAGGCATGCCGCCGGGTATCAAACCGGCGCCTGTGCCGGGATACAAGGCGCCTGACGACCCGGACGACGCGCTCAGCCACTTGATCACCATAGCCATGGATAACAAGGGGTTCCCATTTCGGCTGTTTACGGTTAATCGCTGGGTCACGGGCGAGGTCTGGTACACGGCCCAAGACGTCAAGATCCTATTGGATTATTTCAGAATCGATCACACACAACCGTCCTGGCCTGTAAATCGCTGGGTTTCGGCCATGATATGCCTATTTAAGCCACAGATCGTGGCTTTGCTGGACGCGCGAGACACCGCTGTCTCCAACTGGAGCGCACGGCACCAGGATCGCGACGTTTATGAGGACCGCGAGCTTGAGGTGACCTCATTCATGGATGTGTCGGTCGAGGATCAGGTTCGCGCCGTCGCCGCCGCTCTGTTGGCACGAAGCTGATTCCTTCGGCCGCGTTAACCATAGCCCACAGCCTACTCCTTGGTGTAAGCCGCCCGCCGTGCTGGCTGGCCGTTAAACCCTGCTTAACCGCGAGTAAGTCATACTCCTGCTCTTGTTAGGCGGGTATTCGTTCGGCCCGGAACGAGCCATTACCAAGGTTGCCTCGGGGCAACTCAACAAACGGTGCTAATTTACATGACTGAAGCGAACACGGTGCAGCTAACCAAGGACGATGTTGCCCGCTTGCTCTCCGACCCGTCCGCGGAAGCCCGCGCCGCCGCCTCATCCAAAATAGCCAAGAACTTCGATGCCACCAAGCTTAGCGACGAGGAGCGCCGCATCGCGGAAGACATTTTCCGCATTCTCTCGAAAGATGCCGAGATACGTGTGCGCCAGGCCTTGTCGGCACACCTTAGAGCCAATTCCGATTTGCCGCGCGATGTCGCCCTCACCTTGGCACGTGACGTGGAATCGGTTGCCTTGCCGGTGCTCAAAGTTACCGATGTTTTGACCGATGAAGATCTGATCACCATCGTCCGCGGCGATAGCACTGCGAAGCAGGCCGCCATAGCGCAGCGGCCCCAGGTCTCCGAACAAGTTTCCGACGCCTTGGTGGACACCGGTAACGAAGATGCGGTGGCGCGTCTGGTGCGCAACGAAGGGGCGCGGATCAGCGAGGCGGCCTATGGCCGGGTCGTGGACAATTATTCAAACAGCGCCGCTGTGACGGACTCCTTAACGCGCCGGCCGGATCTTCCGCCAGCCATTTCAGAGCGGGTCGTCGCCGCGATGTCCGAACGCTTGCATGAATTCCTGATCAACAAGCATGACGTTTCGGCCGACGTCGCCAGCGATCTGATCCTTCAAGTTCGCGAGCGGGCAATCATGAGCCTTCTGGATCATGGCTCCAGCGATGTTGAGCTCGACAATCTGATCGATCAACTGCACTGTAAGAACAGTTTAACTCCGTCGTTGCTATTGCGCGCGCTGTGTATGGGCGACTTAACATTCTTCGAGCGCGCCATCGCGAACTTAACCGGCCTGCCACTGAAGAACGTACAGATTCTGATCCACGATCAGGGTATGCTTGGACTCGAATCCCTCTACTTGCGGGCCGAGCTTCCGATGGCGCTATATCCGGCGTTCCGTGCCGCGATCATCCTCGTGGTGGAAACCGACTACGACGGTGGCAGTAATGACCGGGAACGTTATGTCGAGAGAATGCTGGAGCGTGTGCTGACCCGTTTCCCCGATCCATCGAAGAGAATCAGCCCCTCCGACATTGAGTTTTTGATTTCCAAGCTTCGGCAAATAGCGGCCTGATCCATAGTCTCCAGTGCGAACTAGCATGGTTCCAACGTAAATCGATGCCAATTATGCCTTTGATTTATATCGGGTTAATCCTCGGTTAACCGTCTTGTAAGCATACTATGGATGTCAAGGCCGTTAGGAACGTGGCACGCCGATACGATGGCTGTATGTGGCGAATACGGAATTATGGACTGCGGATTTAGCAAGCGATGACAGATGAAATCGTTCGCCAGCGGCTTAGCGCCGCGGACGTCAAGAACCTCATGGCCAACCCGTCGGCCGAGAATCGGGCCATTACGTCAGGGAAAATCGCGGGGCAGTTTTCATCCGGCGGCCTGACCGATAATGAGCGCCATATCGCGGAAGATATTTTCCGGGCTTTGGTGAAAGATACTGAAGTTTTAGTCCGGGAATCTCTTGCCGCACACTTAAAGACCTCGCCAGACCTGCCGCACGATGTCGCGATGTCGCTAGCAAGCGATGTCGATTCAGTGGCTCTGCCGATGATTAAGTTCTCCGAGGTTCTGACAGACGACGACTTGGTAGTGATTGTGCGCGGGAAGTCCGCGACCAGACAAGTCGCTGTGGCGCAGCGCTCCCGTGTCTCCGCTACCGTGGCGAACGCCTTGATAGATACTGGAAACGAGACTGCGGTCGCGCGCCTGGTTTCTAACGAGGGCGCGGATCTTAATGAAAAAGCGCTCGGGCGAGTGATTGACGAGTACGATAGTAGCGTCAGGGTATCGGATTCCTTATCGCGCCGGACCAGCTTACCGGCCGCGATCTCCGAGCAGCTCGTCGAGGCGGTAACGCAGAAGTTGCAGGACTACCTTTCGGAGAAGCAAGAGCTGTCGGCCGATGTCGCAACCAACCTGATCCTTCAGGCACGCGAGCGGGCGACTTTGAACCTGGTTCAGTTCGGCTCGAGCGAAGCGGAATTGGATAACTTGATAAATCAGCTGCACCGCAAGCGACGGTTAACGCCTTCGCTCTTGCTTCGTGCCATCAGCATGGGGGACGAGGGCTTCTTCGAGCGCGGGCTGGCCTGCCTAGCGGGTGTGGCCTTGCCGAATGCACAGGCCTTAATTCACGATGATGGCGGTTTGGGGCTGCAATCGATCTACTTGAAGGCCAATTTGCCGAAGCGCTGGTACCCGGCCTTTCGAGCGGGCGTCGATCTGGCCGCAGAAATGGACTACGACGGTGGGCCCAACGATCGTGCCCGCTTCATCAGCAAGATGCTTGAGCGCATGTTGACGCAATTCGATGACCCAGCCTCGACTTTTTCCCGGGAAGATATCGATTATCTCATGGGCAAGCTCGAGCAGGCGGCCGCTTAACGCCAATTCCACCGATCACAGGTCTACAAAGGGTATAATCCCCTTTATTGGCCAGCTAAATACGCGCCGGCGGCGGCGCGATGACTTCTCCCAATCCGTCTCGACCGGCCCGCGCTGGGGCGTTGCCAAGGCGCTGGCGAGCCGCTATAACCCGGCCGCGCCGGGGAGTAGCTCAGCCTGGTAGAGCACCGTCTTCGGGAGGCGGGGGCCGGAGGTTCGAATCCTCTCTCCCCGACCAGGTTTTTTAGTAGTTAACGGTTCGTTATACGGAGCGCGCGGGGGTCTTCTGGATACCGCCCGCGGCTCCGCTAACTCAGGTCCCGAACAAATGGGTGCCCAGGATAAAGCGGCGCCCGGACACGACCGGCAATACCTCGTGCAGCAGAGCACAGGACCAAACGATCGCGGCGCCGGTCGGCACCAGGTACACTTGCCTGCCGTACTCAGGGAATCTGAGCGCGCCGCCGCCGAATTCCTCGGCATTCAAGATAACCGCAAGCGTGAAGCGCCGGTGCTGGGTTTCCGGCGTGGGGTTGTCGCGGTGCGCGGGTAAGCTACCCCCTTCCGCGGCGTCGTATCTGGCAATTCTATAATCCTCGCGCTGCGAGACCTTAGTCTGGAAGGCTTTCCTGATCTCGGTCAGCACGCGCCGCCCCAGCTTGGCGTCTAAATATTTTTGAACCTGAAGGTCGCGGACGACAAGCTGCAGCACACGGCCGTAGGCTTCGTTTCGAACTTTGAAATCGCCCTTTTCCACGGCGTAACCTTCGCAGATCAGTCCGTCCGTATCCCAGGTTCGCACTGGGCGGTGCCATATTTGAATGATCCGGGCGCAATCCTCTGGCGATAACGCGCCTGGCACTACCAGGACTGGCGGGTGACACTTTAAGTGGGTAATTGGAATGTTTGCCATATAGGTAGAGATCATGCTTATGGCGCGGGACACATGGGCACCCGGTTCGCCCTCGGCGATTATATCGATGGCGCGTAAGTTGGTATCCAACACGTATGTAATGGCTGGGCAGCCTGGTGGGAGGGGGGCTAATCCGTAGGAACGGAATATGGCCCCCGATCCATCGGATAGCACGGAATAGGGCAGGCGGAGCGACTCATGGAGTCTGAGGTTTTCCTCGGGGCTCCGCCGGGTGATGGCGTAGACAACCGTGCCGCTTGGCTCCCAATCATTCTTGGCATCACGTAGCGCAACGAGTTGCCGCTCGAAAGCCGCCCTGGATTGTTCGTCCGTGCAGTCGAAAAGCAGGATCATCGGCTTGCCCGCGATGTCATCAGACAAAAGGAATGTGGCGGTGCCGTTCTGATCGGATAGAGCAAACGATGGAACGCGGTCGCCGCATTCCAACATCTCCTCCGTGCCCATTGGCAATTGGTCTGTGGCTTGAGCCGTCAATTCGTTTTTCTCCTGCGACCGACCGGCAGGCGAACCTAACCTTGTCGCCACGTAGTATACCTCAGGATGCTCAATCGCGGAAATTCGCCGCGGGGTGGGAGCATCCGACAGCTTGGGCCCGGTGGTTAAAAGGGAGCGGCGGTCATTGGCGCGTTTACCTATTCGCCGATGAAATGCAGGATCACCTTCCTACCGCGCGGTTGGCGGCGGTGCTCCAACAGGTATATGCCCTGCCAGGCGCCGAGCATCAATTTTCCCTCGCCGATGGGAACGCTTAGATGGCTTTGGGTCAGCGCGCTCTTTATATGGGCCGGCATGTCGTCGGGGCCCTCGGCACTGTGACGATAAAGGTCCCCACCCTGCGGCGCCGCCGCATCCAGCCAGGCCTGTAAATCGTTCTGGACGTCAGGATCGGCGTTTTCCTGGATCAAGAGCGAGGCCGAAGTGTGCTGGATAAAGAGAGTTAAGAGGCCCTCGCGGATATTAGCTAGAGTGGCCCATGCCGTGACCTCGGGCGTGATCTCATGCATGCCCTGAGCGGGGGCTAAGAGCGTGAGGCGGTGGCGTACTTGGCGCATCCAGGCTCCCATATGTTAGACAGAGCGCTGATCGGCAGTAAACCAAACTTGATGCTTGGGCAATGGTCAAGGCTGTCCCGTGGAACAAGAGCTTGACCTACCCTGCCGCACAAAACACGATGGGCTAGCCGAAGGAATGACAAGACTAGATAAAAGAATCGGCGGCCCACTCACGCGGCACTTGGCGGCCGGGCGGGAAGGCGGCAAACAGGGTACCGAGGCGCGAACGTTAAGGATTAGGATCGCAAGTTGGGGCGATAACGCTGCCTCAATATGGGACTATGTGCGGGCTGTGGGAACCAGGGTTGACCTGGCTGCAGTCAAAATGTGTATCTATATCAGGCGCTTCCATCGCGGCCACACGCAATGGATTAGCCGGGGAATAGTATTTCGATGTTTGACAACAACGGCCCGAAATCCGAAACCTTGACCGATCTGGCGGCTTTTAGCAGCCCGGTGGATATCAGCGAAGCCGTGTTCGGTCGTTTCAACGCTCCGCCCGAGGGGCTTCTGCATGCCTTCAACGCCAATCAGGTTGCCAGCAAGACGTGGCTGCTCGATCGTTTGTACGAGACCGTGGGGGGGAACTTCGGGACCGTCCATGTTCTAGGCGGCTGGTACGGTGCCCTTGGCGCCCTTTTGCTCGGCGATGCGAGATTTCGAACCACGCAGGTGCTGAGCTACGACATAGATCCGGCCTGCGCGCCGATCGCGGAGCATGTTAACGCGGAGGCCAATGCCCAAGGCCGCTTCGAAGCGATTACGGCGGATGCCGTGTCCTTGGATTATCGGCTTGGCACGGGGGGAGCACCTAATCTGGTCGTTAATACGAGCTGCGAGCATATGCCCATTGATGCCGATTGGTACGGCCGGATCCCCACGGGCATGTTGATGGTCGTCCAGTCGAACGACTATTTCGATTGCGATGAGCACGTGAACTGCGTTGTCGACCTGGCGGCGCTTAAAGCGCAGCTGCCGATGAGCGAGCTGTATTACGAAGGCATGTTAAAGCGGCGGCGTTACTCCCGTTTCATGCTGATAGGCCGGAAGTAGGGGTCCGTACCTCATGGATGATGTCCTTTCGGTTCGTAACCTTGAGGTCGGTTTCCGTATCCATGGGTCGATTGTGACCGCGGTCAATGGCGTTTCCTTCGATATCCGGAAAGGTTCGACAGTTGCCTTGGTTGGCGAGTCTGGATCGGGTAAATCCACCGTCGCTCAGGCCATCATGGGGATATTGCCCAAGGTCGGGCAGATAGATGGCGGTCAGATCCTGTATCGCGACCCGGCCTTAGCGGGCGGCGAAATAGACATTGCCGCGCTGGATCGCGATGGCGCGCCCATGCGCGCGATTCGCGGCGGTCATATATCGATCATTTTTCAGGAACCCATGACATCCTTGTCGCCAGTCCACACGATCGGCGATCAAGTTGGCGAGGCTTTGTTCCTGCACCGCGACGTCGATCGCAAGACCGGGCGCGATCTGACCGAAGAAATGCTCCGCCTAGTCGGGTTTCCCACGCCCGTCGCCGCCCTTAAGGCGTACCCCTTCGAGTTGTCGGGTGGGTTGCGCCAGCGCGCGATGATCGCAATGGCCTTGATTTGCCACCCTTCGCTGCTCATCGCCGACGAGCCGACTACGGCGCTGGACGTGACCATTCAGGCGCAGATACTCAAGCTATTGGTCGACTTGCAAAGCGAGCTTGGCATGGCGGTCCTGATTATCACTCACGACCTTGGCGTGGTAGCGAACATCGCCGAAGAGGTTGTCGTGATGTATCACGGCCAGGTTGTTGAAAGCGGCCCCTGCGCCGAGATATTCTCCCGCCCGCGGCACCCTTACCTTAAAGCCTTGTTCACCGCCGTACCGCGCACCAACATGACTCGTGGCGAGCGATTGGTTCCCATCCGCGAGATCGCGCCGGGGAAGGCCCGGCTTCTGCGCAAAACCGCGCCGGACGATACCGAAAGTCAATGCCCGGCCGTAGTTGGAGAGCCTCTCCTGGAGGTTCAAGGGCTGACCAAGGCGTTCTCCTTGCGCCAGCAAGGGGTGCTTGGGCTGGGCGCCAAGGTGGAGGTAAAAGCGGTTGACGACATCAGCTTCACGGTACGGCGCGGGGAATGTCTGGGCCTAGTCGGAGAATCGGGATGCGGCAAGACGACGACCAGCAAGGTGATTATGCGCGCGCTCTTGCCGGACGCCGGCACGGTGACATACCGGACAGCCGGTAAGGCTGTGGATGTTCTGTCTTTGAAGGGTGCCGAGTTGCTCAACTTCCGGCGCCAGGTTCAGTTCATTTTCCAAGATCCCTTCGGATCGCTGAACCCGCGCATGACCGCTCTCGATATCATCAGCGAACCTTTGGTTGTTCACAATGTCGGCACCCAGGAAGAACGTATTGAGCTGGTCAAGGAGCTTATGCGCTTGGTCGGCCTCGACATCCGTTTCCTGCGCCGCTACCCGCATAGTTTTTCAGGCGGTCAACGGCAGCGTTTGGGCATTGCCCGCGCCTTGGCGCTGCAACCCGAGCTTTTGATATGCGATGAGCCTGTGTCGTCGCTGGATGTTTCCATTCAAGCGCAAATTCTGAACCTGCTGAAGGATCTGCAGAGCGAGCTTGGGCTAACCTATCTCTTTATTTCGCATAATCTCGCTGTTGTCGACTATATGGCCGACCGCATCGCGGTCATGTACGGTGGCCGATTAGTTGAGATCGCGCCACGCGATGCCCTGTTCTCTAAACCGGTGCACCCCTATACCAGAACTTTATTGTCGGCCGTGCCGTATCCCGATCCCGGCCGCAAGTTGGATTTTGGCCACATATCCGCCATGAAGTTGACGGGTGCGGCCGATTTTCCGGCTCCATTCGCCTTGAACGAAGCGGTGCCGTCGAAACTTTTCGATTTGGGGGGGGAGCATTTCGTGCGTGCGACCGCGGAACCCCGGACTGAGGTTCTCGCGTCATGAAATTCATGAAAATGCTCATAGCCGGTTTCTCCCTCGCTTGCTCGGCCGGCACGCTGATTTGGTGTTCCGCGTTCACTTCGCCGGCGCGTGCCGGCGAAATTTTGGAAGCGCCGATGCTTGCGCCCCTGGTCGCCAACGGAGAGCTGCCGCCGGTCAGCGAACGCTTGCCGGTTCCTCCAGCCGTTGCCGCTTTGATCCCCAAGGAACAAGTCCCCGGTGTCCACGGCGGAGAGATCGAAACCCTTATGGGGCGGCAAAAAGACATCCGCTTGATGACTGTCTATGGCTATGCCCGTTTGGTTGGCTATGACGCCGATCTGAACCTCGTTTCCGACATTGTCGAAAAAATTGAGGTCGATGACCAAAGGGTATTTACCTTCAAATTGCGAAAGAATCATCGCTGGTCGGATGGACGGCCCTTCACGGCGGAGGATTTTAGCTTTTACTGGGAGGATGTCGTCAACAACGAGGAAATTTCACCCTTCGGCCCACCGAAAGTGCTTAGGGTCGACGGTGAAGTGCCTCGAGTCGAGTTCATAGATGCCCAGACCATTCGATATAGCTGGTCGAAGCCGAACCCCTATTTCTTGCCCGCGATAGCGGGCGCGCGGCCGCTATATATCTACCGGCCGGCCCACTATCTTAAGCAGTTTCATGCCGCTTACGCCTCGCGGGAGGAGTTGGCCGGAAGGATTGAAGAAGCCTCGGCGCGAAATTGGGTCAGCCTCTTCAATCGCAAGGACGAACAGTACCGCTTCGACAACATCGATCTGCCGGTCCTGCAACCCTGGATGAACACCACCCGACGGCCCGCCGAACGTTTCGTGTTCACGCGAAACCCATATTATCACCGGGTGGACAGCGCCGGACGTCAACTTCCCTACCTGGACCGGGTGATCGTCAATATCTCGGACAGTAATCTGGTTCCGGCCAAGACCGGCTTTGGCGAGACCGACCTGCAGGCTCGCCACATCCGTTTCGACCACTACACTTTCTTGAAGCAGGGCGAGAAGGACAAGGGATATCAACTTCGTCTTTGGACCACCGCGTCCGGTTCCAAGGTCGCACTGTATCCAAACTTGACAGCGGAAGACTCTGTGTGGCGTGGCCTTATGCGCGACGTGCGTTTCCGGCGCGCGCTTTCCATCGCCATCAACCGTAATGCGATCAATCAGGTTCTTTACTTTGGACTGGCCAAGCCCGGTGCCGACACGGTTTTACCGGAGAGTCCGCTGTACAATTCCAATTATCGGGATGCCTGGACCCAGCACGACCCGAAGATGGCCAACGCCTTTTTGGATAAGATCGGTTTAACCGAGCGTGACAGTTCTGGAACCCGGCTTCTGCCGGACGGCCGGCCCATGCAGATCATCATAGACACCTCGGGCGAAAGTACCGAAGAGACGGACATGCTTGAGTTGATAAAGACGGACTGGAGCAAGATCGGCATTGAGCTTTTCACCAAGCCCTCGCAACGCGAAGTGTTCCGCAACCGGGTTTTCGCCGGCCAGGCGATCATGTCGGTTTGGTCCGGCCTAGACAACGCCTTGCCGACGGCGGACACGGCACCGACGGAATTCGCCCCTACCGAGCAGATTCAGTTGCAATGGTCCAAGTGGGGGGAGCACTTCGAGTCTTCCGCGAAATCCGGGCAGATTCCGGATCTGCCTGCGGCGAAGGAACTGCTGACCCTCTATAAAGATTGGCGCTTCGCCAAGACCAAGGAGGCGCGCGCGCAGGTATGGCATGAGATATTGAAAATTCGTGCCGATCAGGTGTTCTCCATTGGCACGATCAATGGTGTGCCGCAGCCGGTCGTGGTTGCCGAGGGCCTGAGAAACGTGCCCTCGAAGGGCATCTATAGTTGGAGTCCGAGCGCGTACTTCGGCATATATAAAATGGACACGTTCTGGCTCTCGGACGATCGTCGCGCGGCCCAGAAATGAACGGCAAGCCAATTCAGGATGAGCGCGTACACAAGACAAGATGTCGCGGCACGAAGACCAAGGGAATACGCGCCCACATGATTGACGGAAGCTTCTGAGCCGGCATGCTCACTTATATCGTCCATCGCTTCTTTATCATGATCCCGACCTTGCTCGCGATCAGCCTGATTATATTTGTCATCATTCAGCTTCCACCCGGCGACTATTTCGAAAGCTATATCGCGGAGCTTCAATCCCAGGGCGAATCGGTCGATGTTGAAAAGATCGAGGCGTTACGCCGGCAGTACGGCTTCGACCGGCCGGTCATGGAGCAGTACGTATTCTGGGTTTGGGGTATGCTGCACGGCGATTTCGGCTATTCCTTCGAGTTCCGACTGCCGGTATCGGAGGTCGTCGGGGACCGGCTCTATCTCACGGCTCTGGTCTCGCTCATGACGATCGTGTTCACCTGGATCGTTTCGTTTCCGATTGGGCTCTATTCCGCGGTCCGGCAGTATAGTTGGGGCGACTACACGCTTACTTTCTTAGGCTTTATCGGGCTCGCGACACCGAATTTCCTGCTCGCCCTGGTTCTTCTCTATATCGCCAATGTGTTTTTCGGCACCTCGGTCGGCGGCCTCATGGACGCGCGATTTATCGATCAGCCCTGGACATGGCCAAAGGTTGTCTCGGTGTTGGAGCATATTTGGATACCGGTCATAGTCATCGGGACATCGGGCACCGCCGGCATGATTCGCCGTTTGCGCGCGAACCTTCTCGATGAGCTGGAGAAACAGTACGTCGTGACCGGGCGGGCCAAGGGTCTGGCGCCCCTGAAGTTGCTGCTGAAATATCCCTTCCGGCTATCGCTCAACTTCTTTATCGCCGATATCGGGAGCCTTTTACCCAGCATCATTTCCGGCGCGGCCGTGGTCGAAATCATTCTATCCTTGCCGACCACAGGCCCCATGCTGCTCGGTGCGCTGCGCAGCCAGGATATGTACCTGGCTGGATCGTTCCTGATGTTTCTGGCCTCCTTGACGGTTGTCGGCGTGCTGGTCTCCGATCTGGCGCTTGCCGTGCTCGATCCGCGGATCCGCCTGCAAGGAGGCACAACCAGGTGAGTTCAGCTAACGAGACGGGGGATGCCACGGGCGGCGCCGGCGGGCACGGACATTTCGTTTCCAAAGCGCCCTTCGATCCCTATTCGGTCGAACAGCTGACGCCGGAGCAGGAAAAATACTACCTAGCCTCGCAATGGCAATTGATGTGGTGGAAGCTGAAACGCCACAAGGTTGCCATGTTCAGCGGTGTTATTCTGATGATTATGTATGGTTCGGTCTTGTTCAGCGAATTTCTCACGCCCTACAACCTTCACCGCCAGAACATCGACTATATCTATACGCCACCGCAATCGGTGCACCTTGTCCACGAGGGTGAATTCATCGGCCCTTTTGTCTACGGTTGGACCTATCGGCTGAATATGGAGAACCTGAAGCGCGAATACACCGAGGATACGTCTAAGGTTCAGCCGATCCGTTTCTTCTGCCTCGGCGATACCTACGATTTTTGGGGGGTAGTGCCGGGGCGCTTCCACCTCGTCTGCCCGCCCGAGGACGGCACGCTCTTCCTGTTCGGCACCGACCGTTTGGGCCGTGACATGTTTTCGCGAATTATCTACGGCGCCCGCATATCCCTGACCGTCGGGCTGATTGGGATTGTGATCAGCTTCACCCTGGGTCTCGTTATTGGCGGTATCGCCGGCTACTACGGCGGTTTGGCCGACACGATCATCCAGCGGGTGATAGAGGTCGTTCGCTCATTTCCTGAAATTCCGTTGTGGATGGCACTTTCGGCGATTTTACCGGTGAACTGGAGCCCTATTCTGATTTACTTCGGTATCAGCGCCATACTAGGCTTGATCGACTGGACCGGCTTGGCGCGCGCCGTGCGCTCGAAACTGCTGGCCCTGCGCGAGGAGGACTACTGTGTGGCGGCGCAGCTAATCGGCGCCAGCCCGACCCGAATTATCGCCCGCCATTTGATGCCCGGCTTTATGAGCCATCTGATCGCCTCGGCGACCTTGACCATCCCGACCATGATCCTGGGCGAGACCGCACTCAGCTTTCTTGGTCTCGGCTTGCGGCCGCCGATCACTTCCTGGGGGGTGCTTTTGAACGAGGCGCAGAACATCAACGTGGTTGCGCTCTATCCCTGGCTGATGCTGCCGGTGGTGCCGGTTATCGTGCTGATCCTGGCGTTTAATTTTTTTGGTGACGGACTGCGCGACGCGGCGGATCCGTATAAGTAGGCGGCTTATTTTAGGACGGCGCTCTTTTGGCTCGCGCGCCAGCCGGCGCGCTTGGCCATAACCGCGCCATAGGTCGCGACCAGATAGGGCACGACGAAAGTTAGCCCGGCTTTCGCGATACTCGGCATCTCGCCGGCCATGATGACATCGCCTTGATTAATCAAGGTCAGGATCGTGCCGACCACAAACGCAACCTTTAGCGAATTGCGCGGCGTGCCGTCGGCGGTCGCGAATTGCCACAGGCTGGGCATGTTGGGCGAGGATGACACGAGGCTGGGAATGCCGCCTAGGAGTCGACCACGACCGGGTCCGCGAAACTCAGGTGACCGGAGATGATCGTGATTTCAGGCAATGGGTCCGGATAGGCCCAGGCCGCGTTATCGAGCGTTTCACCGCCGGCCTTAAGAGTCCAGTAGGCCGCGTCGCCCTTGAATGGGCAGTGGGTTTTGGTGTCGGCGCGGCAGAGCAAGTCCATGCGCACATCTGCCTGGGGAAAATAAATGCGCGGCGGATAGCCGGTCTCCAGGAGAACCAGCGCATTGTCGCTCTCGGCGAGGATTTCGCCCTTGAAACTGGCGCGCGCGTGGGTGCCGAGCGCCTCAACGGTGATCCGTTCGCTGATCTTGCGGGGGTTCGCCGCGCCGCTCATGGTCATAGTCCTCCGTATCTCTTGCTAAGCCATATATCGATCGCGTTTTTATATTGGCCAGGGATCTCAAACATTAAATCGGAAATGAAAGATGTCACCGTCCTTGACGGTGTAGTCGCGGCCCTCGGCACGCATCTTACCCATTTCCTTGGCGCCCTGCTCGCCGCCGCAGGTAACGAAGTCGTCATAGGCGATGGTTTCCGCCCTGATGAAGCCGCGCTCGAAATCGGTATGTATGACCCCTGCGGCCTGCGGCGCTTTGCCGCCGCGTTCAAGGGTCCAGGCTCGGGCCTCCTTGGGGCCGACGGTGAAAAAGGTAATGAGGTCCAGCAAGGTGTGGCCGGCGCGCACGATCCGGGCGAGGCCGGGTTCCTTGAGGTCCAGGGATTCAAGATAATCTTGGCGCTCCTCGGCGTCGCCCAGACTCGCGACCTCGGCCTCGATCGCGGCCGAGATAACCACGGACTTGGCCCCCTTCGCCTCCGCCATGGCGGCGACCCAGGCAGAGTGGGCGTTGCCAGTCGCGGCCGAGTCTTCCTCGACGTTGGCGACATAGAGGACGGGCTTGGCGGTCAAGAGATTGAGTTGCCGGAAGAGGGGCATGAGGTCCTTAACGAATTCGACGCTGCTGGCCGGGTTCCCCTCGCGCAAGACCTCCGCGACCGGTTCCAGAATGGCGAGACGCGCCTTGGCCTCTTTCTCGCCCCCGCGTGCGCGTTTAAGCGCCGCGTCCAGTTGCCGCTCGACGCTATCCAGGTCTGCGATGAGTAGTTCGGTCTCAACGATTTCCGCGTCCCGGACCGGATCGACCGAGCCTTCGACGTGAGTTGCCTCCCCATCGAAGCAGCGCAGGACGTGAACGATGGCATCGACTTCGCGAATATTGGCCAGAAACTTGTTGCCCAGCCCTTCGCCCTTCGAGGCGCCGCGCACCAGGCCGGCAATGTCCACGAACTCCAACACGGTCGGTATGACCTTGGCCGACTTGCCGATGCGCGCGGTTGTCTCCAGGCGCGTGTCTGGCACCGGAACCCGGCCGATATTGGGTTCTATGGTCGTGAAGGGGTAGTTGGCGGATTCGGCCGCGGCCGTCTCGGTCAAGGCATTGAACAGGGTCGATTTACCGACGTTGGGCAGGCCGACGATGCCGCAATTAAATCCCATCCTTTTCGCCCTTCGTATCGCCCGCGGGCTCGTCTGTTTCGGGCTTGGCCTTGGCTTTTTTCTGCTTTGGCGGCGCGGTCACGTGGGCGACACGCGACATGAAGGCGGCCTCGTCTCCATCCATCAGGAGAGGCAGTTCCGAGGTCACGGAGTCGATCAGTTTCTCGACCCCAGGCAGTTCAAGCTTGGCGAAGTCGCGCAGCACATAGCCGTGGACCAGGTCTTTATGCCCCGGGTGGCCGATTCCCAGGCGGACCCGCCGGTAGTCGCGGCCAATGTGCGAATCGATACTGCGAATGCCGTTATGGCCGCCGGCGCCGCCACCGGTTTTGACCTTGACCTTGCCGGGTGTGAGGTCGATTTCGTCGTAGATCACGGTAATTCGGTCAGGATTCAACTTATAGAAGCGCAGTACTTCACCGACCGAACGGCCGGATTCGTTCATATAGGTTTCCGGTTTAAGGGCCAGGACACGCTTGGCGCCTATACGCCCCTCGGCCACACGGCCCTGAAACCGCACGCGCCAAGGGCCGAAACCATGGCGCCGGACGATTTCATCCAGCGCCATGAATCCGATATTGTGCCGGTTGTTGGCGTGGCGTGGGCCGGGATTGCCGAGCCCGACCAAAAGCTGCATGAGTCAGCGGTGGCGGGAAGCGGGGACTTAGCCCTCGCTCTCGCCGTCCTCCCCGGTCTTCTCTTCGGTTTCCTCTGCGTCGCCTTCACCCTCGCCTTCCGCGGCCTCCGCCTCGGCTTCCTCTTCGACGGCGACGGTCGGTGCCGCGATGGTCGCGACCGTAAAGTCGCGGTCGGTGATTGTCGGCTCCACGCCATCCGGCAGCGTTATCATGCTGATGTGCACGCTATCGCCGATGTCGAGGCCGGTCAGGTCGACTTCGATTTGGTTTGGAATGGCATCGGCACGGCAAGTCATCTCGATATCGTGGCGGACGATGTTCAGCAGACCGCCGCGTTTCAGACCTGGCGCCTCTTCCTCGTTCAGGAATTGGACCGGGACCTGGACCGTGACCGAGGTGGCTGCGGAAACGCGCAGGAAGTCGACATGGATCGCGTTATCGGTGACCGGATCGAACTGCACGTCGCGCGGCAGAACCCGTTCCTTTTTGCCATTGACGTTCAACTCGTAGATCGTGGCTAGGAACGAGCCGGTTTTCAGGCCCTTGATCACGTCGCGGGGGTCCAGGGTAATCATCAGGGGGTCTTTCTTGGCGCCGTAGATGACGCCCGGTACCAGCCCGGCTCGCCGGGTCGCGCGGGCTGGCCCCTTCCCGGCCCGCTCCCGCGTCTGTGCGGGAATACTAGCGATATCGCTCATGGTTTCACTCCTTAAAACAAATAGATTCCCGGCTCGATACTCATCCGGGGGCATGTCCAGGCCGGCCTCCAGGGGTGCCGGTCCCGGTTGTCGTGGCTACCTGCTCGCGAAATTGAACAGACTGGAAACGGACCGCTCCTCGCTGATCCGCTCCATCGCCTCGCCTAAAAGCGGGGCGATGGTAATCTGCCGGATATTCTGCGCGACGCGCACGGCCTCCGTCGCCTGAATACTGTCGGTCATGACCAACTCTTGCAGGGGAGAGGCTGAAACACGTGCCACCGCCCCGCCCGATAGAACCCCATGGGTCACATAGGCGCTGACTGACTTGGCGCCGGCATTCATCAGTGCCTCGGCCGCGTTGCACAGGGTACCGGCCGAATCGACGATATCGTCGACCAGGACGCAGCGCTGGTTCTGGACGTCGCCAATGATGTGCATGACCTCGGAAACGCCAGCGCGCTCGCGCCGCTTATCGATGATCGCCAAGTCGGCGTCAAGGCGTTTGGCGATGGCCCGCGCGCGCAGGACGCCGCCCACGTCGGGCGACACTATGGTCAAGCCCTCGCCGTTGAGGCGCTCCACGATGTCTTTGGTAAAGACCGGGGCGGCAAAGAGATTGTCGGTCGGGATGTCGAAAAAGCCCTGGATCTGCGCGGCGTGGAGATCCAGTGTCAGGACCCTGTCCGCGCCGGCGGAGGTAATCAAGTTGGCCACCAGCTTGGCCGAGATCGGTGTGCGCGGACCTGATTTACGGTCCTGTCTGGCGTAGCCGTAGTAGGGGATGACCGCCGTTATCCGCCGTGCCGACCCTCGTTTGAGGGCATCCAGTGCGACCAGAAGCTCCATCAGATTGTCGTTCGTGGGGTAGGATGTGGACTGGATCAGGAACACGTCCTCGCCGCGCACGTTCTCGTCGATCTCTACGAATACCTCCATGTCCGAAAACCGCCGGACGCGGGCCTTGGTGAGAGGGAGATTAAGAAATGCCGATATCGCCTCGGCCAGGGGCCGATTGCTGTTGCCGGTCATTATTTTCATGACGAGGAGCCTGCCCGGCCGTGCGTTGCGCCATCGGTGCAAAGGTTATCCGAGGCCACCTTGGCCCCAGGCGGGCGGACACTATCAACGTGTCAGCATCGTGTAAACAGCGGCAGCGATAGAATCTTCACAGGGCCGCGGCGCGGCTCAAAAGGTCGATTATACCCTGCGCCGCCCCACGGGCGATCTCGACGGCGGTGGTGCCCCAGGGGCCATCCAGGCTGCCGGCGGGGACCTTGTTCCTTTGGTCGACCTGGCCCAATTCCTCGCCATCTTGAGCGCTCATAACGGACCAGGTAACCGCGATATCCTCGTGGCCATCTTGGACCGGCCCCAGGGCGATCTTCCCCAGGACAAGAATATCACGCGGGCCTTGTTGGATGGACACGGGAAACCCGGCGGCGGCCAGTTCGGCCCGCAAGGCTGGGATTAGGCTCTGAGCCGAATCGCCCGGTCCCGAGCCAAGCGGCGCCACAACCAGTTTGGCCCCTGGGAACCCGGGTATCCTGGCCTCTATATCCGGCGATTCCTGCACCAAGGCGGCGATTTTCGGCGCCGCTTCCATGGCCATGGCGTCGATCAGAGAAGCGCCGCCGCTCGCCCCGGCAATTCGCGAGAGCGGTCTTTGCTGGGTGTAGCTGCCGATGAGCCGCCCACCCAGATCCCACAGTTCCCATTCGACGACAAGCCGATCCGGCGCGGCCGTTAATGACTTTTGAGTCGCCCATCCGTGCAGGTACCGGCTTTCGTTATTTCCCGCGCGCGTCGTCGCGGGCACATTCAAATCCCGCAGGCGCTTCGCCATTGCCGCGGCCAATCGCTCCGGGTCGGCTGGCAAGTCGCCGGCCAGAGGGGCGACGACGATCCCGGCGCGATCCTTGAGCATGAGCAGGTCGCTCTTGAGGTCCGGCCGATGCTCAAAAGGGCGGGGCATCTGGCCACAGGAGCCGAGCATGGCGAGACTGAAAACGACCGCTAGGACCCGCAACACCACCTTGGGCTCCTCTCAAAGCAAAACGCAGCTTGCCGCCAATCCGACCAGGAATAGGCAAGCGAAGACAAAAAGGTGCGGCATTGAGGTTTCAAGCAGGGGTGAATTTTAAAGGCATTCGTGACAGAACCTCGCCGCCGCCGCGCCCGATAAGGCTGGTTCGCCCCAAGGTCATGGCGAGACCCCGGTCGCTGTCGAAGATAATGATATGCACGAATATGACCATACCGGGCACGATCTCGACCGGGTTACCGCGGTAAAGCATGGGCCAGTCCATCCAGTTCGGCGAAAAGGTCGCGCCTAGGGAATAACCACAGGCATTCATGCGGTGCGCCGCGTACCCGGCGGCGTCGAGCGTGCGGGCGTGGGCTTCGAAGGCCGTGCCGTAGCTATTGCCCGGACGCAGGGAGTCTTCGACCGCAAGCAGCGCCTCGGACGCGGCCTTGAACATATCGCTTTGCGCGGCGGGCGGCGGTCCCAGGCGCAGGGTGCGCATCATGGCTGCGTGGTAGTGCCGGTCCACGCCGGCCCATTCCAGGGTCAACTGATCCTCCGCGTCCAGGTGGCGGCGGCCGCTATGGTAGCGGCACAGCAAAGCCGCCGGTCCCGACCCGATAATGAACTCGTTACCGGGATAGTCGCCGCCGCCCCGGAACACCGCGCCCTGCATGGCGGCCAAAATCTCGCCTTCGAAGGCGCCCGGCCGCACCAGTGGCAAGGCCGCTTCCAGAGCCTCGTCGGCGAAGTCGGCGGCGCGGCGCACATAGCCGATTTCGGCCTCGCTCTTAACCGCGCGCTGGCGGGTGACCAATTCGGACTCGTCGCTCAAGGTGGCGAAGCCGTCGAGCGCGGCGTCCAGCCGCTTGCCGTTGCGCGCCGTCAGCCCATAAGCCTCGTACTCGACGCCAAGCCGTTGCCCCAGGCAGCCGTGGCCCTCGAGGATCGCCCGTAGCTCGTGCGCCGGCTCGGCCTCCGGCCCGTCGGCCCAGATACGTATATCCTCAATCACCGAGGTCTCGCGCGCCTGGCGCAGGTCGGGAGCCCGGGTCAAGAGGGTCATGCGCCCGTCGCCGCCCAAGTAGAGGCATTGAAAGAAAACGTAGCCGAAGGTGTCGTATCCAGTCAGATAATACATACTCTCCTGGCGAAACAGGAGCATACCGTCCAGGCCCTCGCGCTCCATATCCCGGCACACCCTCGCCCGGCGCGCGGCGAACTCTTCTCTCGTGAAGTGCAAGGCCAAAGCCAAAGAGCTTCCTATGGTTTGAGGGCGATTGCCGAAAGGCCGCGGCCGTAGCCGGTTTCGCCGCGATGGCACGACCGGCGGTAACTGAAAAAGCGGGATTCCTCGGCGCAGGTATCGCATGGCAGGACTTGTACGCCGCCAACACCGGTGGCGCCAAGTTGGCGTGCGACGTAGGATTTGATATCGAAAAAAAAGTGACCGGCCCGCGGCGCATCGCGGAAAAAATCAGAATTACTAGCCGCCTGCTTGAGAAACGGCTCTGGGAATTCTGGCCCGACTTCGTAGGAGCGCTGCCCGATCGCCGGGCCGATACCGGCCGCGATAGCTTCGCGACGCGCGCCCAGTTCGGTCATGGCCGACACCACGGCCTCGGAGATGCCATTCAGCGCACCGCGCCAGCCCGCGTGCGCGGCGCCGATGACTCTGGCCTCCTGGTCGGCAAGCAGTATTGGAACGCAATCGGCGGTCAAGATCCCCAGGGCAAGACCGGGCTCCTTGGTTACCATGGCGTCCACCTTAGGCGCATCCTCGCGCCGCCAAGGGCGGTCAACCCGGGCGACCGCATTCGAATGGACCTGATAGGCGGTAACTAGGCGCTCAGTCTCAAGTTCGATCCCGCTCATGGCGAGTTCACGGTTTCGCGCGACCTTGGCCGCGTCGTCACCGGAGCCAAAGCCGCAATTTAGTGAGCTGTAGAGCCCCTCGCTGACTCCGCCGCCGCGGCCGAAAAATGCGTGGCGTAAGCCGCTCGCCGCGTTGAGCGAGGAGATCGTGAGCCTATCGGGCGCGGTGCCTGGCTTGTGTGCGGCGGATCCGGTCATTCGTTACCCAATCTAGACTTTCGCGGCCTCGATGTTAAGCGCCTAGGGTTGCGTCATCCAATGGGAATCCGGCGAGCCGGCCGAGGGTAGGATGCGCGAAGGCCAGGACCTTGAAAAGCTCTCCCATGAGGGCCGGGCCTATCAGGCGATCCATGGCGGCCGCGATCTCTTGGCCTTGCTTCGGGCTGGCGGCGCGGGTAAGCGTCCGCGCGCGCGCCGCGATTCCCAAGCTTGCCAGGAATGTGCCCTGCGGCACTGGTCCCCAGGCCCTGGCTCCGGCCACGCCCGCAGCGCGAGTTAGGGCCGCGAAATCGACGTGCGCCGTCAGATCCGCCTGACCGGGCGCTTCCAGGATATCGTGGCGTGCGTGCCGCCGCACGCCTTGCAGGGTCGCTTCGCCGCTTGGGCGCGCCGCGCCGTAATCGACGATCAAGGCGGCGCCCCCGTCTTGCGTGATCCGGGCTCCGATCTCGCCCGCGAGAGCGGCGGACGTGGGAGAAATTTCGAATATCCCGCCCGCTGGCACCCCTGCGGCTTCTGGCGGGAGCAGGGCGGTAGCTTTTATCGTGGCCGGTCCCAAGGCGAAGGCTAGGGTTTCGCGGTTCTCGGATAGGGTGACAAGCCGCTCGCGCCACGACAAGGCGCCCGCTTCGCGGCAACGCACGAATTGACGCACCGGCAGGGCATCGAAGAATTCGTTGGCGATTAGGAGCAGGGGCCCTCCCGGCACGCTCGCCAAGGAGTCGTGCCACTTCGGCAGTGCGATCAAGCTGGCACCGGCCGCCTTCAGCGTTTCGCTCTGGCGCGTCCGCAAGGCTGGGCTGATCTCAACCAAGTGAAGCCGGGCCGCTTCCAGGAAACCGGGCACGGCGCCGGCGGCGCGCAGGGCATCGGCCATCAGGGTGCCGCGTCCTGGGCCGAGCTCGATGAAGTGGAAAGGGTCGGGCGCCCCCATCCGGCCCCAGGTTTCGGCGCACCAAAGCCCAATCATCTCGCCGAACATTTGGCTGATCTCGGGGGCGGTGATGAAATCGCCGCCGGCGCCGAAGGGCTCGCCGGTCATGTAATAGCCGTGATCCGCGTCGCAGAGCGCCGCTGTCATGTACTCCGCCAGGGTCATGGGTCCCAGGCGCGCGATCCGGCTGGCGATCCGCTCGGGAAGTGGCTTGGCTTGGCCGGACATTACCGGCGAACCTTGGTATTATTGGGCCGCGCGGGCACGGCGCGACCAGGTCAGCAGCGCGATCCCGGCCAGAAGCATGGGGACGGAGAGTATCTGGCCCATGGTGATGCCACTGAAAATAAATCCCAATTGCGGATCGGGTTGGCGAACCAGCTCGACCAGCGTGCGCGATAGGGCGTAGCCGATCAGGAAAACACCGGTTGCTTGCCCGCGGCGCTCCAGCCCGCCGGCGCGCGCCAGAACGAAAAGCACGATAAGCAGCAACACGCCCTCCAGCCCGGCCTCGTAGAGTTGACTGGGGTGGCGGGGCACGGTCTGGCCGGGAAAAATCACCCCCCAAGGGAGGTCGGTCTGCCGGCCAATCAGCTCCGCGTTCACGAAGTTGGCGATGCGGCCAAGGAACAAGCCGATCGGAACCACGGTGGAGACAATATCGCCCAAGGCGAGGATCGGCGCCTTTTCCTTACGCGCGAATAGGATTATAGCCGCCGCGACGCCTAGCATGCCGCCGTGAAAGCTCATCCCGCCGCGCCAGATAAAGACGATTTGAAGCGGATTGGCGAGGTAATAATCGAATTGATAAAACAGGATGTAGCCCAAGCGCCCACCCAGAATAACACCCAGTGTCGCCCACAGCAGAAAGTCGTCGATGGCCCGCGCGCTCAGCAAGGCGGGGGGCCGCTTGGCCAGCCAACGGCAGTACCACCAGCCGAGCAGAAGGCCCGTGATGTAGGCGAGCGCATACCAGCGGATCGCCAGGGGGCCGAGAGAAATCGCGATCGGATCGATCCGCGGAAAAGTTATCGCCGCTATCATTTGCAAGCATTCCCATTCGCGAGAAATTTTTTCACGTAGTGACCTATACACTCCTTGAGCGATGTAAAGGGCCGCTTGAAGGGTTGGGGGTCTCTCGCCATACTCTATATTGGGAACTCGATAGCGTCGGCAAACAAAGAAAGGGCGGAAACAATGCAGACCCAGAACCGCTTGCTGGATGACTTGGCGCGCGTGGCCAGCGGCGCCATCGGGGTCGCGGCGGGGATGCGCGGAGAGATCGAGTCGCGCCTGCGCGAGCAGTTCGAAAAGATACTGCTGCAAATGGATCTGGTCGGCCGCGAGGAATTCGATGCGGTCAAGGCCATGGCCGCCAAGGCGCGCGCCGAACAGGAAGATCTCGTCAAGCGGGTCGCCGCCCTGGAGCAACGCCTTAAGGCGCGGGACGAGCCCGCCGGCAAGAAAACGCCCCCGCGCAAGCGCCCGGCCAAATCAGCCGGATAGCCGGCCCCTTAGGCGCACCCAAAACCAACCCCTTAGGCGCGCCCAAATTCCGGAATTTACCCACAAGATACGCCTATTGCGTGCCCGTCGCGAATTTGGCACGCTACATTTGGTGGGTGCTTGGATAGCGCGTGCCATATTTGGGTGTTTCTGCGTGTCGCAATCCTAACTTGGGCGATCGGCGCGGCGCAGTCGTGATGAGGGGTGATCGAATACGACATGGTGGGCCTAGCAGATCGATATGCCGAAGCGCTGACCAATCCTCTCGATACCTTGGAGGAGTTGGTCAGCGCCAATGACTGGACCTTCGACAGGCATAGCGAGTGCGAGTTGATGGTGCAGGTCGGCGGCCGGTGGTGCGATTATCACATGTATGTTGTTTGGGATCGCCACATGAATGCGATGTTCGTGTCGTGCCAGTTGGATCAACGCATACCCGGAACCAAGCGTGGCGCGGTCTTTGAGTTGTTGGCCAGCGTCAACGAAGATCTTTGGCTAGGTCATTTCGATTTCGTGCGCGAAGACAGCACCACGATGTACCGGCACGCCATGCCCATGCGTGGCGCGACTGGCCTCAGCGCCGAGCAATTGGAAGATCTCGTGGATGTCGCGATCCATGAATGCGAGCGCTTCTATCCGGCCTTGCAACTTGTCGTGTGGGGTGGACGTAGTGTGGCGGACGCGATGATGGTCGCACGCATGGATACGGTTGGAGAGGCCTAGACGTAAAGACATGTCGGGAACGGCATTGGACGAAAAGCTCTACCTAGGCGGCCCGTTGATCCTGGTCGGTTGTGGAAAGATGGGCGCAGCCATGCTGGAGGGCTGGTTGACGCGCGGGGTCTCCGTGCGGGATATCTTCATGGTTGAGCCCCATGCCGAGAGCGCTGCTCCCTTCGCCGCGCGGGGCATTGTTCATGCCTCAAGCCTGAATGAGCTTCCCGCCGGGAAGGCGCCGGCCGTCATCGTGCTCGCGGTCAAGCCACAGCAGATGGATACGGCGATTGGGGCCGGCGCGGCTCTTGCCGGGCCGGGAACGCTGGTTCTATCAATCGCCGCCGGGCGGACGATAGGCTATTTCGAGAGCGGATTCGGCGCCGCGGCGGCAATCGTGCGGGCCATGCCCAATACACCCGCCGCCGTGGGCCGGGGCATGTCCGTGCTATGCGCCAACGCCGCTGCCGGTTCGGACCAAAGGGCCTTGGCCGGATCCTTGATGGCGGCGGTGGGCGAGGTTGCCTGGGTCGAGGATGAAGCCCTGCTCGATGCGGTGACCGCCGTCTCGGGTGGCGGCCCGGCTTATGTATTCCTGCTGATCGAGTGCCTGGCGCGGGCCGGGGTCGAAGCCGGATTGCCGGAAGAGTTGTCGATGAGGATCGCGCGCGCGACCGTGGCCGGCTCGGGCGAGTTGGTTCGGCAGTCCGGCCTGCCGGCAAGCAAGCTTCGCGAGAACGTGACCAGCCCGGCGGGCACAACCTTGGAGGCGCTTCAGGTGCTTATGGCGTCGGATGGTTTGCAGGCTCTCATGGACCGGGCGATCGCCGCGGCCACGCGGCGCTCCCGCGAGTTGGCCTCTTGAAGGAAAAACCCACGGGCGCCACGCCATTGAAGGAAAGTGCGCGGCGGGTCCAAGAAGCGCTTGCCGCGCGCGGCTTCGATTTCCAGGCCCGCGAATTTCCAGCCAGCACCCGGACCTCGGCCGAGGCCGCGGCGGCCATTGGCTGCGCGGTGGGGCAGATCGCGAAATCGCTTATCTTCCGCGCCAAGTCCACTGGCCGGCCGGTGTTGGTCATCGCGAGTGGGGCCAACCGGGTCGATGAAAAGGCGCTGGCCCGGTTGCTCGGCGAGCCGATCGGGCGGGCCGATGCCGAGTTCGTGCGCAGCGCCACCGGTTTCGCCATCGGCGGGGTACCGCCGCTCGGCCATGCCACGCCGATGGTGACCCTGATCGACCGGGACCTGCTCGCCTTCGCCGAAATCTGGGCCGCGGCCGGCACGCCGAACGCCGTGTTTCGCCTGACGCCCGATGTTTTAACTGCCGTGACCGGAGGCGAAATCGTGGATATCAGGTAAGACTGAGGGTGCGGGGGGCGCGGAGGGCTTCAATATGGACCCGTGCATCCTACATCTATAGTAGGCATGCATGCGAGGTGGCCATGGCGGGCAAAACGGCGAAAAAGAAGACCAGGAAGACGGCACCCAAGGACGGTATCTCCGACCGGATCGTCGATGCGGCCCTGACGCTGGCCGCGGGTCAGGCTTGGCGCGATGTTTCGCTGGCCGAAATTGCCGAGGCGGCGGATCTGTCTCTATTGGATTTATACCGGGTTTACCCCTCGAAGGGGGCAATCTTGGCTGGGTTCGCGCGCCGAATCGACGAGGCGGTCCTGGCCGGGCGGGAAGATGAAGATCGGGACGGCACCGCCCGCGACCGCCTGTTCGACGTGATCATGCGCCGCTTCGACGCGCTCAAACCGGCCAGGGCGGCGGTCGGGAGCATCGTTTGCGATCTTGGGCGCGATCCAGTCATGGGCCTGTGCGGGATGGCCTCCTTGGCGCGCTCCATGTCATGCATGCTGGAAGCGGCGGATCTCTCGGCCAGCGGGCTGCGCGGGGCCTTGCGGATCAAGGCCTTGGGCGTGATCTATCTGGCCACGATGCGGATCTGGCTAGGCGATGATAGCCCGGACCTCAGCCAGACCATGGCGGGCCTGGACCGGTATCTGCGCCGGGCGGAATGGCTGGCCGTGAGGTGTTCGCGACTGCGGCATAGAGAGGCCGAGGAGTCCCCGGCGGCGGCCTAGAGACAAGACTCAAAAAGGTTCTTTTGGGTGCTTTGCCAAATTGTGGACCAAGCGGCAGATATATAATTAATTGATTTAATTAAATATTTCCCCATCTATTTACGCAAGTGGCGGAAGATCGGCCTTTCTGGCGAGGCGGATCGCCGCCTATCTTGGCGCATGGTTAATTTATTGTGCAGCGCACAAAAAAACCTCTTGACGCCAGGGGTGAGGAGGGGCATATAGGCGGTATATTGAATTTGTGCGCTGCAACAATTGTGATTGCAGCCAGCGAGGAGGAGAATATCGATGGCCAAGGCCCAGGTGAAGACCGGAAACCCCTTTCTTGACGGGAACTTCGGCGAGTTTATGGATTTCGGCAAGTTGGCCGAGCAGTTCAAGATGCCCGGCGTTGACTCGAAGGCTCTGATCGAGAGCCAGCGCAAGAACGTCGAGGCGGTGACCGCCGCCAATAAGCTCGCTCTGGAGGGCTTCCAAGCCGTCGTTCAGCGCCAGGCCGAGATTATGCGCCAGGTGTTGGAAGAGACCACCAAGGTTGTGAGCGAGATGGCGAAGCCCGGCCAGCCGTCCGAGAAGATCGCCACCCAGACCGCCCTGGTCAAGGAGGCCTATGAGTTGTCTCTGAAAAGCGCGCGCGAGCTGGCGGAGATGAGCAGCAAGTCGAATGCCGAGGCAACCGAGGTCCTCGCGCATCGTTTCAACGCCGGTTTGGACGAGCTGAAGGGCGCTTTGGCGCAGGCCAACGGCGCGAAGTAACCTCTCAATTTTGCTTCTTCGATCGAGGGGCCGTCCACGGGGGCGGCCCCTTTGTCGTGCCCGCTCACTTGAGGGCAAGCCGGCTTGCCGCCATATCTGGCCGGTGTTAGCGTCCGCCCCCATCGCGGGAGAGGGCAATGAGCGGGCCAAGCGAAACAATCGGATTTGACGACTTCTTGAAAGTCGATGTGCGCGCGGGAACGGTGGTGCGCGCCGAGGCCTATCCAGAGGCCCGCAAGCCGGCGATCAAGCTTTGGGTCGATTTCGGCGATGAGCTGGGTGTGCGTAAGACCTCCGCGCAGCTAACGGATCACTACACACCCGAAAGCTTGCTTGGCCGACAGGTCGCCGCCGTAGTCAATTTCCCGGCCAAGCAAATCGGCAAGTTCATGTCCGAGATGCTGGTCCTCGGATTCCCCGACGCGCGGGGCGCGGTCGTTCTGCTCACGCCCGATAAGGCAATCCCGAACGGCGGCCGGTTGTTCTAGACCGGTAGCCAGATCCGGGCCCGTAGGCCGCCATCGGGCGCGCCCTCCAGGGCCAACTCGCCACCATGGTTGTGCACGACATCGCGCGCGATGGTCAGACCCAGACCGACGCCGCCGGTTTCCGGATTGCGCGATTCGTCCAGGCGATAGAACGGACGGAAAACCTCTTCGCGCTTGTCCGGTGGAATGCCCGGCCCATCGTCATCGATGAGGACCTCAAGCGTGCGCTCGCGCCGTCCAGCGCTGACGGTCACCTGGGTCGCATAGCGCTGAGCGTTGGCGATCAGATTGGTCAGGCAGCGCCGCATGGCCTCGCGCCGCAATGGAACGCGTATATCCTCCTCGATATGCAAGTCGATGGCGGCGTTGTGAGCGCGCATTCGGCCGACGACCTCACCCAGGAGTTGCGAAATATCCGTCGGGACCGGCTGCTCCTTGCCCTCGCCGCGGGCGAAAGCCAGGTAACCTTCGACCATGCTTTCCATCTCGCTCACGTCGGCCCGCAGGCTCTCCGCATCGGCGCTACGCGGCAACATGGCCAGTTGCAGTTTCATGCGCGTTAGCGGCGTTCGCAGATCATGGCTGACGCCGGCCAGAAACTCCGTGCGTTGCTCGATCTGGCGCTTGATCCGGCTGCGCATCCGCAGGAAGGCGGTGGCGGCTTGGCGCACCTCGGTCGCACCCTCGGGCTTGAAGTTGGCGACATCGCGGCCTTTGCCAAAGCTCTCCGCCGCTTGCGCCAGCCGCCGGATCGGCTTGACTTGGTTGCGCATGAAGACGACCGCCACGCCGAACAGAACGATCGAACTGCCAACCATCCACATGATGAAAATATAGGTCGTGGAACTGAATAGCCGGCTGCGTGGGACCTGGATTTGAAGCACCCCATCCGCCAGCTGAACCTGAATCTCCACTATTTTCCTTGCGAACTGCGTGTCGATTAGAAATGGCCGGGCCACATACGCCTCCATCGCCGTCGTAAGCTTCCGGTCGAGGACGCTGGTGAACGGATTTAGCGAGTCGCTGGTAGAGATAACGGCCAGGCGCCCCCCTTCCTCGAGCTTGAGATTAAGCAGCAGGGACTGTTGCGCCATGCGGAAAATCTGCAACCGTTCGACCGATCCCGGGTCGCGCACCATCAACTGAATGACAGTGGCGATCTCGCCGGCCAAGGCCTGGCTTAGACGTTTCGTCGTCGTGTCGTAGTGCCGGTCGTAAAACACCCAGGTCGAGATGACCTGCATCAGGATCAATGGCGTTAAGATGATCAGCAGCGCGCGGCCCAGCAAGGTGCGCGGCAGAATTCTCTTGAGTAACGAGGTGTGCGGTGTCGGCGTGCTTGCGGTCGCCATGGCCATCGCCTTTATTCCTGGCGCTGTGGAGCCTGTCGCGGCTTAAGAGTTTAATCGGGCACGAAGGAATATCCCACACCGCGCACGGCGCGAAGATAGCGTGGAAACTTTGGGTTCTCCTCGATCTTACGACGAAGCCGCGTAACCTGCACGTCAATGGCACGGCCGCTGCCGATCACGGGGCTTTCCGCGCTTAAGGTATCGCGGTCCATGGCCTCCCCGGGGCGCCGGGCGAGGGCTTTGAGAAGCGACGATTCGGCGGCGGTAAGGCGCACGTAGCTGCCGGCCTTATGCAACTCCTCGCGTACCAGATCGAAGCTGAAATCGCCAAAGCGCACGATGCTGTCCGTGGGGCCGTCCACGGCCGCCGCCGGTTCCTGAGTGCGGCGCAGGATCGCGTTAATACGCAGGACTAGCTCGCGCGGCTCGAAGGGTTTGGCGAGATAATCGTCGGCACCGCTTTCCAGGCCCGCTATGCGGTCCTCCGATTCGCCGCGCGCTGTCAGCAACAGCACCGGCACGGTGTTGCCGGGCCGTAGCGATCTGGTCAGGTCCAGGCCGTTCTCCCCCGGCATCATGACGTCAAGCACCATAAGATCGAAGGCCAAGGATACCATCTTGCTTCGCGCATCCGCGGCGTCGATTGCATCGGTTACCCGAAACCCCTGCTCGGACAGGAACTTGCGCAGCAACACCCGCAGGCGCGTGTCGTCATCGACGACGAGGATATGGGGGGCGTCGACGGTCATGACCGTGGATTATAAGGCGGCAGCGTGCCGGTCACTAGCAATCTGTCTGTATTTGGGATCGCATATGGGATCGCCGCGCCGAAGATAATCAGTGGTCAACCGCCACATGCCGCACGCCCGCGCGCGCCGCCTTTCGGTCACTAAAGCGCGCGCGGTAGGCCTCGTCCGTCAGGTTGTACAGGACGGTGCGAAACCCCTCGACCGCCTCGGCCCCCGAATCGCGGAACGCATGGGCCAGGCGGACGCGCTGGGTGTCGGTGAGGGCGTTTTCCAGCGCTTGCCCTTTGTCGGCCAATTCCAGCAAGCGTTGGCGCCGGTCGCGTGTACCCGTGCGTTGCTTAATGAAGCCGTTTTGGACCAGCTGCCCAAGAACCCGGGACAGGCTTTGCTTGGTGATTCCCAGAATGCGCAGAAGCTCACTCACCGTGATTCCGGGGTGACGGCCGACGAAATAGATCACGCGGTGATGGGCGCGGCCGAAACCGTAGTCGGCCAGTATTTGATCCGGTTCAGCGGTGAAGCCGCGATAGGCGAAATAGAGTAACTCAATCGCCTGGCGCAACTCCTCCTCGCGCAGGAACAGGGGGTTTGGGCCCGCTTTCAGGTCAGCCATCATGGTTCCTGTGTAAAATTATATGGCAGCTATGTTGACATATATGGCGCAATACCATTATATAAAGCAATCGAGAATTTATTGAATGTGATTGAAACAGGCATTTTTTGTACCGAATCGTCCGCATAAGACGCGATGCGCCCCGAAATCGCGGGTTCGGTGGATGAAAATGCAGGGCTAACAACCGGCCGGGTGCTCTGGCGGAGCGGGCCGTACAAGCGAGGCGAGGCGACCATGTCTCTCATACCCTTTGACGACCGTGACGGAGTCATTTGGCACAATGGCGAACTCGTGCCCTGGCGCGACGTCAAGCTGCACATCTTAAGCCATGCCTTGCACTACGGCAGCAGCGTGTTCGAGGGCGAACGTGCCTACAATGGCACGATTTTCAAGATGAGCGAACATCACGAGCGCTTGCGTCTTTCGGGCGAGATCCTGGGTTTCGAGCTGCCGTACACGGTTTCGGAAATCGATGCCGCCGCCGAGCTGGTTCTGCGCGAGAACAACCTGACCGACGCCTACGTCCGTCCTGTTGCCTGGCGCGGCAGTGAGATGATGGGCATCTCCGCCCAGGCGACGCGGATCAATGTCGCGATCGCCGCCTGGGAATGGCCGAGCTATTTCAGCCCCGAACTGCGTGCCAAGGGCATCCGCTTGATGACCTCGCCTTGGCGCCGCCCACCGGCTAATGCCGCGCCGGTTCATGCCAAGGCCGCCGGCCTGTATATGATCTGTACCATGTCCAAGCACTTGGCGGAGGATCGGGGTTATCACGATTGCCTGATGCTCGACCATCGCGGCCGGGTGTCCGAGGCGACCGGGGCCAACATCTTCCTAGTGCAGGACGGCAAATTGCACACGCCGATTCCGGATTGCTTTCTGGATGGCATCACGCGGCGTACCGTCATCGGCTTGGCGCGGGCCAAGGGCATTGAGGTGATCGAGCGGGTCATTCTGCCCGAAGATTTCGCCAAGACCAGCGAGGTGTTCCTGACCGGCACCGCCGCCGAGGTTACCCCGGTCGGCGAGATCGACGATTACCGTTTCACGCCGGGGGAGATGACCCGGACCCTGTCGGACGCCTATAGCGCGCTTGTCCGCCAGCCGGCCAAGACCGCGAAGGGCTGCGCCGCCTAGCTGGACGCCGAAATACGAGGCGAGAGAGCAAGCTTAGAATCGTTCCGGCGGCATCTAGCCTGGAAACTCGCGCTTAAAGGCCACGCCGCCGGTGGCTTCGGCGCCCAAGGCACGGGCGTGACGATGCCCGGCATAGACGGCGGCGGCGATGGTCGAGGGCGCCAAGGCATCGCCGATGGCGGTGACGCTTTCTATTCCGGCCCCTTTCAGATCTTCACCCTTGGCGATCAGCGCACGGTATAGATCGTCGTTGGGCAGGCGGGCCGTGACCGTGACGAGCGCGGCGCACGCTATCTGGCTGCGCGCCCCGGTGTAGACGCAGGCCAATTCCGCGTGGTCCTCCCGCAGCGCCACGAGGCGGCGGTTGGGAATTATCGTCACTCCCGCCTCAAGCAGCCGCTTTTGAATATGCGCGAGCTCGAGCGTGTAATCGGTCCAGGCCGAGGCTGAGTGGGCCGGTGTCGCCAAGGCGACCTCGCGGCCCTCGGCCCGCAATTTTTCGGCCAGAACGCCCCCCATGTAATAGTGGTCGTCATCGTAGATTACGATCGGCCCTTCGGGTCGGGCGCCGGCCATGATGTCGTCGGGGGTAAACACCTTGGGGGTCTCGAGGCCTGGAACCGCTTGCCAATTCGCGCGCCCCACGCCGTCGCGCCGCCAAGTGCCGCCGGTCGCGATCACGACATGCGCCGCGCCAAACTCGCGAACGTGTTCGGGAGTCAGGCGGCTGTCGCGATAGATCTGGACATTCGTCATCTTGTTCAATTGCTGGAGGCGGTAGTCGCGCACCCGTATCCAGGCGGAGAGGCCGGGCAAGCGCGATTCAAGAACCACCCGGCCTCCCAACTCCGTGCCGGCCTCGGCCAAATGCACCTGGTATCCCCGCTCGCCCAGGCCGCGCGCGCACTCAAGGCCTGCGGGCCCGGCCCCGGCGATCAGGACCGATTCGTCTGCGGTCTTGCCGGGAATGATCTCGGGATGCCAGCCTTTACGCCACTCCTCGCCCATGGTTGGATTCTGGGTGCAGCGGATGGGGGCGGAGAAACGGTCTCCGGTCACGCAGATGTTGCAGCCGATGCACTCACGGATGTCATCCAGCCGGCCTTCCTCGATTTTCCTGGGCAGGAAGGGGTCGGCGATCGAGGGCCGCGCCGCGCCGATCATATCCAGGATGCCGCGCTTGATCTGCGAAACCATGGTGTCCGGCGACGTGAAGCGGCCGACGCCGACCACCGGTTTGGTGGTGATGGTCTTGACGAAGGCGGTAAAGGGCTCCTGCCCGCCTTCGGGTCCAAAGCGCGAGGTCAGGGAATCGTTATCCCAATCGCTGACGTTCACATCCCAAAGATCAGGCAGCTCGGCCATCATCGCGATCACATCGCGGCCTTCTCCCTCGCTGGTGATGCCGTCGGAACCCAGCAGTTCGTCGACCGCGATGCGCACGGCGACGGCGCAGGTGTCTCCGACCTCCTCCTTGGTGTCCTCGATCACCTCGCGCAGCAGGCGCGCGCGGTTTTCCAGGGACCCGCCGTATTCGTCGCCACGGGTGTTGCGCCGGCGCTGCAAGAAATGCATGGCCAGGGAGAGATCGTGCCCGGCATAGACATAGACGATATCGAAGCCGGCGGCCTTGGCGCGCCGCGCCGCCGCGCGGTGCCATTGCCGGTAGGCGCGAATGTCGGCCAGATCCATGGCCCGCGCCTGGACCGGGTCCCAGCGCCCGGCGGGCTGGTGCGAAGGGCCCAGGGGAACCTCCCGGCTATAGCGATTCGCGCAGGAAGGGCCGTTGTGGACCAGTTCGATCCCGGCCAGCGATCCATGGCGGTGAACGGCCTCGGTCATTAGGGCCAGGGCCGGGATATCCCTGTCGTCCCAGAGGCGCGCTTCGATGGCGGGGGTTACATCGCCGCTGGGGTGAATCTCGCACTCCTGGGTGCAGATGACGGCCCAGCCGCCCTCGGCCTTGACCTCTCGCGACACGGCTTCGGCCTGGGGTCTCCGGTAGCCCATGCCGTCGCAATGGGGCACCTGATAGAATCGGTTGCGGGCTGTGACCGGGCCGATCCGGACCGGTTCGAACAAGATGTCGTAACGTGCGTCGCGTGCCATGTTCCCCCCTTAACCCTAACGTCGCCGCTCGGCGTGGAATCCCGATTCGCGAGTCTGCCCGCGCCGGCGGAACTTTGCTATAGTGGTGCGCGGTTTCAAGTGGAGGATAGCCGGATGGCGATGGCGGAAGAACTTTCGAAGGACGCGGCGGTCGAGGAACTGCGTGTCATTTTAGGCGGCCGGCTGTCGACCTCTTCGGCCGTGCGCGAACAACACGGCCACGACGAATCCTATCATGCCAATCACCCGCCGGATGCGGTCGCCTTCGCGAATTCGACCGAGGAAGTGGCCCAGATCGTCAAGGTCTGCGCCGGGCACAAGCGCCCGGTGGTCCCCTTCGGTACCGGCACCTCCTTGGAAGGCCATGTCGCGGCCTTGCGAGGCGGGATCTGCATCGATATGACGCCCATGAACCAGGTTATAGAAGTCAATGCCGAGGACCTAGATTGCCGGGTCCAGGCCGGGGTCACGCGCAAGCAACTGAACGAGTATCTGCGCGGTACGGGTCTGTTCTTTCCCATAGATCCCGGCGCCGATGCTTCATTGGGCGGGATGGCCGCGACGCGCGCCTCGGGCACCAACGCGGTCCGCTACGGCACCATGCGAGAGAACGTCATGGGTTTGACCGTTGTCTTGGCCGATGGGCGCGTGATCCGCACGGGCGGCCGGTCGCGCAAATCGGCCGCCGGCTACGATTTGACCCGGCTGTTCGTTGGATCCGAAGGAACGCTTGGGGTCATCACCGAGGTTCAGCTCCGTCTCTATGGCATTCCCGAGGCTATTTCTTCGGCTGTCTGTTCCTTCTCGGACCTTCAAGGCGCCGTGAACACCGTCATCACAACCATACAGTCCGGGATCCCCATCGCGCGTATCGAGATTCTGGACGAAGTTCAGATGGATGCGATCAATCGTTATTCGAAGCTCAACAACCCGGTTCTTCCAGCCCTATTTTTTGAGTTCCACGGTAGCGAGTCCGGGGTCCGGGAGCAGGTCGAGATGGTCGGCGGGATCGCGGGCGAGTTTGGCGGCGACGATTTCCGTTGGGCGCGCGAGCAAGAAGACCGGAACCAGCTATGGCAGGCCCGGCATGACGCTTACTATGCGGCGCTAGCACTCCGCCCCGGCTCCAAGGGTTGGGCGACGGATGTTTGCGTGCCGATCTCGCGCCTCGCCGAATGCCTCCTGGCAACCAAGTCGGATATCGAGGACTCGGGTCTGCTCGCGCCCATCGTGGGGCACGCTGGAGACGGGAATTTCCACCTCTGCTTCATCATCGATCCGGACGATCCCGATGAGATGCGCCGGGCCGAGGCACTGAACGAGCGCATGGTCATGCGTGCCCTGGACATGGGGGGAACCTGCACCGGCGAGCACGGGATCGGTTCCGGCAAGATAAAATTCCTGCACGCCGAACACGGCGAAGCCGTCGGGGTGATGCGCCAACTCAAAATCGCGCTCGACCCCGATAACCTCATGAATCCCGGCAAGGTTGTCGAGGTTTAGAGCCGCCCGGTCCCGGCCTCATCCGCCTCCGCTTGGCCGTTGCATGCCGAAGACGAGATCGACTCGGGAATAGTCCATATATCCTAGCCGCGCGATCGGGCGCAGCTTGTCCATGTCGATCAGGCCGCCGGTCAGGACGCTTTCGTCGATATGGATCCCGACCACCCGGCCCAGGACCATGGCGTTGCGGGCCTTGGGGTCGGTGCCCGGCAGGTCCACGATCTGGTGCACCACGCACTCCATATGGATCGGCGATGCCTTGACGCGCGGCGGCTTGATCAAAATGGAGGGCGCTTTTTCCAGGCCCGCCAGTTCGAACTCGTCCGCATCGGGATTGACCGCGGCGCTGGTGGCGTTCATTTCCTCGCGCAGATCCCAGGTTGCCAAGTTAAAGACGAACTCACCCGTATCGGCGCAATTCGCCAGCGTATCCTTGTTTGGGCGCGGGGGCAGGCCAAGGCACGAAAACATGACCATGGGGGGATCGGAGGCGACTCCGTTGAAAAAGCTATAGGGCGCCAAGTTCACGACATTCTCGGCGCTTAGGGTCGAAATCCAGCCGATCGGCCTGGGCACGATACAGCTTTTGAAGGGGTCGTGCGGCAAGCCGTGCCGGTTGTCGCTCGTTTCATAGAACATGGTTCACAATCCCGATCGGAGGTCTTTTCGATGGGCCCTGGTATCTGCGCAAGTCCGGAAGCCGTGTGCTTGGGGGCTGACAATTCGCGGAACGGGGAAAATTTCGAATGCCGAAGCGCCGCCGTCAATCCGAATTCGAGTCGCTCGAATCGATCTTGGTTTTACTCGAGGGCTCCAGTGGGTTGGATTCGCTAGACTGGGGCTTGCGGGTACCGGTCTTTTTGCTGGTTGATTTGGCGCATTGCGGGCCGTTGTCCGGGCGCCTGCGATTGCCCGGACCCTGCGCGCGCTCCGCACCGCGCTTTAGCCGCTTGCGGTAGATTTCGAGATCGATGACCTCGCCCATATGCTTTCGAACCCTAGCTTCGGGCCTTCGCGTAGTGTTTGCCCGCACATCACTGTTTCATTAGCTTAGCTGAAACCGAGCTAGGCGCAATGGCCAGTTGAGTGTGCTGGCGTTTTTCGGATTCTCCGGCCGGGCAAATAAAGGAAATCGATTTGAAGAAACTTGGGCTAGGCCTGCTCGTACTCGCGATCGCACTTGCCGCGGCGCTCTTGGTCGCACCCGGGTTCGTCGATTGGAATGCGCATAAGGATCGAATTTCCCAGGAGGTTTTCGATTTACTGGGCCGCGATTTGACGATTGACGGCGATGTCAGTTTGGCGATCTTGCCGGCCCCGACCTTGTCCGCCTCGCGCGTTCGCCTTGCCAATATCGAGGGAGGCAGCGCGCCTTCAATGGCCGAGTTGGAGGCGCTGAAAGTACGCATCGCGTTTTTACCCCTGTTGCAGGGGGAGATCAGGGTTGAAAGCGTCGATCTGGTCAAGCCTCGCATTCTGTTGGAAGTCCTGTCCGATGGCCGCGGGAACTGGGAGTTCGCGGCCCCGCAACCCGGCCCGGCGGCCACCTTGCCGGAGTCCACAGGGGCGCCGGTCGAGGGCCGGGGCGAAGGCATCGCCGCCGCGATCAGCCTCGACCGCGTGACCGTAACCGAGGGCTCCTTGATCTACCGCGACGCCGTCTCGGGGACCGAGGAAAAGATCGATTCTCTTTACGCGGAGATCGCCGCGGAGTCTTTGAAGGGCCCCCTGGCAGCCTCCGGGAAGGCCAGCATTCGCGGTGTCGCGACCGATTTCGAGCTGAGCCTGGGCAGCCTGGTGAGTGGCGGCGCCACGCCCATCCGCCTGGTGATGGGCGTGCCTGAAGCGGACGCATCGATACGGTTTTCCGGCGCCCTCTCTCTCCATATTGAGCGCACATCCCTGCGCGGGCGCGTGAAGGCTGTTGGGAAAGATCTTGCCGCTTTAGTCGCCGCCATGCCCGTGAACGCTTCCTTGCCGGCTGTTTTCGCCAAGCCCTTTACCGCCGAATCCAATGTCGCGGCGGACCGTGAGCGGGTCACGTTCGGTAAGCTTGCCGTGGGAATAGGTGATGTTCAGGCCGATGGTGAAATTCAGTTAACGATCGAACCGAGCCGGGATTTACAGATTCGCCTATCCGCCTCGCGTGTCGACTTCGATGCCTTGATGGCGCCACCCGCCGGAGAAGCGCCGGCGGGGCAAGACGACAGCGCGGCCACGCCCACGCCAATCCCGACGCGGAGTCCCGCTCAAAGCGATACCGCGCCTTTGGCATTGCCAACAGACATGACGGCGTCGCTGGACGTATCGGTCGATGCCGTGGTGTTCCGGGGGCAGGTTGTGCGGCAATTTTTACTCTCGCTCGCCCTGGAGGAGGGTGTCCTGAAGCTCGGTCAGGCGCTTGCGCTCCTGCCCGGAGGCTCGGACGTTTCCTTGACCGGCGTTGTCGCGCCGGCTGGGGAGGCAGATCAGGCCGGCCTGAGATTCGATGGACGGCTGGATGCCGGATCGGACAATTTGCGCGGCGTTCTCGACTGGATGAACATTGACGTGGCCCAGGTACCGGCATCGCGCCTACGCAAGATGAGTCTGACCATGAACGTCGGCGCGACTCCAGCGGACATAATGCTCAGCGATATCGACCTTCGCTTCGATCTCAGCCAGATTACCGGCGGCATCGCGGTCGCGCTTCGCGAACGGCCCGGGATCGGCGTTGGGCTGGCGCTCGATAAGATCGACCTCGATGCCTACCTGCCGGCGGAGCGCCAGGCCAGTCCCGCGAGCGGCGTGGCGCCGGAAACGGGCGCGAGCGGTGCGCCGCAAGCCGTTGCGACGCGGCCCCGGTTTGCCTTGCCCGCCGGCCTGGGGGAATTCGACGCGAATTTCGATCTTCGCGTTGGCCAAATCACGATGCGAAAGGTCGCCGCCGCGGACCTGCGCCTCGATGCGACGTTGCAACAAGGCTCCGTCGCCCTGAGGGAGCTTCTTGTCGGCGATATCGCGGGGGGGGGCAAGCTCCGCGTGGCCGGAACATTCGCGGCCCTGACGACGGCACCTGTCGTGGATGCGGCCTACGAACTCAGTACCGACAATCCCGCCGGGATCGCCAAGGCCCTCGGATCGGCGCCGGGGCCCTTGGAACGAGCGGAAAGCCTGAATTTGTCCGGCACCGTGAAGGGCGGCGAGGATCAACTTAACGTGACCGGCGAGGTGAAGACGCTCGGTGGCCGCTTGGCGGCCAGCGGCCGGGTTAAACCCTTGGCCGAGCCCTTGGAGTTCGATCTCGACCTAAGCGGCTCCCACGGGGACCTGGCAAAGCTGACGGCCGCGCTGATCCCCGATCTTAATCTCGATCCCAGTTTCGGAACGCTGGATCTAAGTGCGAATGCGGTGGGAACGCCGCAAAAAATTTCACTCAGCGCGGTGAAGGGGCAGCTTGGCCCGCTTGCCCTTGATGGCGGGCTGGCCGTGGACCTCGGTGGGGCCGAGCCTGCGATTGGCGGCATTGATATGGCAATCGTGGCCAAGCATCCGGACTTGGCCGCCTTGGTCAGCCCTTTCGCGGTCGACGCCGGATTGGCACCTGGGCTTGGCCTCGATCTCAAGGCGCGCGTTCAAGGTACGCAGCAGGTTATCGAGCTGAGCGGTATCTCCGGTGCGATCGGGCCGAGTGAGGTGAAGGGGTCTCTCGGGCTGGACTTAAGCGGCCCTCGGCCCATGGTTTCGGCCGATCTCGCGACCGGGGTGCTCCCGCTGGCCACTTTCACCGTTCCGGCGTCCGGGGGCGGAAAGGGTAAACCGGCCGCCAAGCCATCCGTGGGCGCTAGCACCGGCGCCACCGCCGCCGCCGGAGCCAAGGTTTCGGACCGCTGGTCGAGGGAAGCAATCGATACCGCCGCTCTGCGGGGGTTCGATGCCGATCTCAAATTGCGCGCGGCGGCGCTGGTTCATGGTCAAAACCGCCTGGACAATGCCGTTATCGATGCCTCCCTGAAGGAAGGTGTCGCCGATCTGCGCAAGATCAGCGGCACCATCTACGACGGCGCGGTTGTCATGACCGGGAAGGTCGACACGCGCGCCGGCATCGAAACCGGACTCGCCCTGACGGCGCTCGAGCTCAATCTCGCGAAGCTCGCGAAGGACTTGGCCGGCAGCGACCGGATATCGGGGCCGCTAAACTTGGATGTCTCGATCACCGCCAAGGGCCGTAGCGAGGCGGAGCTTATCTCCAGCCTAGCCGGAGCCGGCGATGTGAACGGCGCCATGAACCTGGCCGCCAAGGCGGAGGAGCAGGTGGGCTCCATCTTGCTTGGCATCCTGGGGACAAAGGTCAAGGAGATCCGCGGTGTGGCCCACGCAACCAATGTCTTGTTCGGCGCCTTTGCCGGCGCGCCCGCCAAGCTCACGGGGGCATTCACCATCGACAAGGGTGTGGTCGCGACCGGCGATCTGCGCGTGGAGGGCAGCAAGGCCGCCGCCCTGACCCAAGGCACCGCCAATTTGGCGGCCTGGCGAATCGACACCCGGACGGATGTTTTTCGCGAGGGCGCCCCCAACACGCCCTATCTGACGGCCGAGCTTACCGGACCGCTCGACAAGCCGAACCCGAAGATCGGCGGGCAGCCCTTCCGCGGCGCGCCGGCACCGGTTCCGGCGCCCGGCACCGGCGCTCAACCCGCCCCGGCACAACCTCAAGCGATTAAGCCCGAAGACATTTTCAAGAAGGGTCTCAAGGGCCTGCTCAAGGGATTGAGTCAGTAACGGCTCAAGGTGAAGCTGTCGAACATTGGGATCGCACCGATTCGGACTGGGGCCATGGGTTACATTCGAGAGCACTGGCAGGGCCGCCATTCGCTGATACGCTCGTTCTTGATGAACCTGGTGCTTCTGCGCCTGGTCATTTTCTATCTCGACCGATTTACCCACCCGCCGTTTCTCGATTCCTCCCACGGCGCCGCCGCGGTGACGGTTTCGTTTTTGGTCGCCGGCCATCTGATTGTCTACCCCTGGCAGATTGTCGGCGTGTTGCGGTCGTGCGAGCGCTACCTGCGCGATTTTGGTTCCGCCGCATGGGTCTGGGCCATCTATCTGGGCCTTGCCGTCAGTATCGTAGTCACTCTGATCAGTGTCTTCGGGGCGCTCCAATGGCTGCTCATCGACCGGGACGTGGAGCTCGCGGCCGATGTGCTGGAACGCGAAAGGGCCGCGAAATACGCGCTGAGCCTGAGCGACGGCGATAGGCTCATCCGCCTTAGCGGGAGCCTGGAGATGGGCATCACCAAGAAACTGGAGGCGATCCTGCGCCAGCATCCGGGCGTCACCGCCATGGTGTTGGAAAGCCATGGTGGGCATATCTACGAAGGCCGGGGGGTCGCCAAACTTATACAAAGATACGGACTTGATACCTATGTTTTCGGATCCTGCTCTTCGGCCTGCACCACGGCGTTCATCGGCGGTGCGGTCAGAATACTCGGCGGGAACGGCCGCTTGGGCTTCCACCAATATCGGCTGTCTGCGAATCTTCCGCTCCCCTTCCTCGATATCGAGAAAGAACAGGAAAAGGACCGCCTATTTTACCAGAGTCAGGGGATCGGAAAGACCTTCCTGGAGCGGGTATTCGACGCCTCTCACGCGGACATATGGTTCCCGAGCCCGGAAGTCTTGCTGGCGGCGGGCGTGGTTCACCGGATCGAGGAATCGCATCGATGAGCGATGGACATTCCGCCCGTCGTCCCATCGCGGCGAGAACAGCTTCCACAGTCTTGCCGTTGCGCCGGCCAAGGCGGGCGGTATCCTCTGTCTCGGTGGGTTACACGGTGGGGAGCAAGGCCGCTGACGGCTTTAGTTCGCCTGAAGGGGTGCGCGCGTGGGGGCGCGAATGGCGCCCTGTAAATTCCCTGCTCGGCAGGGAAAAGCAGGGAATTGGGAATTGGCTCCGATTAGATGCCAGCGCGCGCCCTCAGGTGGCCGAGGACGTGAAGCCGCAGGGCGCTCGAAAGGTTGCCCGCGCCGGCATGGTTCTCGCGGGCGGCGTCGATGCGCTCGACCAAGGCGTTTAACGAGAGACCCTGTGCCGCCGCGATCGCCTTCAGCGCGTCCCAGAATTCCGCTTCCAGGCTGACGCTGGTCTTATGTCCGGCGATCTTGATGGAGCGCTTCTTGATCATGGAATCGGGTTAAGTCCCGGGATGCGTTGCTTCGGCCATGGCGTTATCCTAGCAGGCCGGTCGTGAACCCAGCGGGCGCCTCGTAAAGGAGGTGGAATGCCGAATCGGCCTTTCATAAGGTTTCCTTAACCCTGGATTGCGACCATTGGCGCCTAGCAAACCGATCTGACGATCGAATTCCGTTCCTAAGAAAAGGCCTAGCCCATGGATGACCTGAGCGAACGCGACCTCTCGGGCAAGTCCGACGAAGACCTGACATCCGAGGAGCGTCAAGAGCTTCAGCGCCGCATGTACGAATTCGTCGATCGCATGGAGCTGCGCCGGCCCGGCAAGGATGCCGAGCGGGAAAAGCCAAAGCGGATCACGGCCTGGAACCCGGCCACCATCGCACGGCGTCACTGATCCGGCGCTTTGGCGGCGAGTCAGGTCTGTTTCCTGCGGAAGGTGTCGAAGGAAACGACCTTGTTCGAGTCTTGTTGCCCGGCGTCCACGCCGGCACCGCTGGCGGCGTCATCCGGGTTCGTGTCCGGATCCGCACCCGCATCCGGCCGTTCGCTGTCGGATTGCACGTCGGCTCCCTCGCCTTTCGCGATGTCGAACTGCAGTCCGAATTGAACCGAGGGGTCCGCGAAGGCAATCACCGCCGGGAAGGGGACGATCAGATTTTCCGGAACCTCGCCAAACGACAAGGTGACCGAGAATCCCTCTTGCGTGACCTCCAGGTCCCAGAATTGATACTGTAGGACGATAGTCATTTCGCTAGGGTAACGCTCGCGCAGGCGCTGCGATACCTGAGTTCCGGGGTCGTCGGTACGGAAGGTAATATAGAAATGATGGCCATCGTGCAGGCCATGCTTGGCGGCATGTGTCAAGGACCGCCCAACCACGCCGCGCAGCGCTTCCTCCACCATAAGATCATACTTTAGGTCGCCGTCTTTTGAGCCGTCGTCTTTTAAGCCGTCGTCCGGCATGTCCCATCCTCGTTCGTGCTTCGCCCGCGCCCCAATCTCCATAACCCGTGAAGTCGATGACTTCCAGACGGATTCCAGAGGAAAAGTGGGGCGCTTCTGTTGCCAGGTGCGCCCCGAACCCCGCCCCGGCGTGTGAAGGCCGAGGACTTAATTTGGCTTACCAGCCGCAATTAAGCGGCGAGGCGAGCCTCACCATAGTTGTCATTTGCAACTATAATACGGCCCGATAACGGCGGTACCATGCCGGGCGCCGAACGCATCTTTACCACGCGCGTCGATCCTGTTTCGCCCCCAAAAGCCGTCTTTTTTCAAGCCACTGGTTCCAAGACGGTGGCCGAAAAGGGAATTGGTGGAGGCGCCGGGTACTGCCCCCGGGTCCGCTGCGCTTATTCCACACGCCCGTGTAACGCCATAGCCGGTTGCCCGGCACCCCTAATATAGGGACTCTCGGGCCTGGATGGAACCTTTCTGGCCAGGCCCGCGGCGCTGCCTTCCGGGACTTTTAGCGGGCTTTTCCCCAGAAATCGGGCTTATCCCCAGTCCTCTGGCCTCGGCAGCGCCCTGCCCGGCCGCTATGGTCCGGGTATGAGCGCTAAAGAAGCATGGAAACCGGCCCGCGAATCGGGCGATCATGGCCGCGACGACGAAACCGGAGGCCCCATGACGACCCAATCGAGCAGCCGCGGACTATTGACCGAGGACCAGGAATCCGAGATCCGCGAATCGCGGGCGGCGGAAAACCGAACCCGCCGCTGCACCGTGCCGGGGCTGGAAGAAATCCTCTACGAGCCGATGCCGATCCTTGATCACGGCTTTATCCGGGTCATCGACTACATGGGCGACGATGCGGCGATCGTGCAGTCGGCGCGAGTTTCCTATGGCAAGGGGACCAAGCACACGCGCGGCGATGCGGGCCTGATCGACTATCTTATGCGCCACCGCCACACGACACCCTTCGAGATGTGCGAAATAAAGTTCCATGTGAAGTTGCCAATCTTCGTGGCACGACAATGGATCCGCCATCGCACCGCTAACGTGAACGAATACTCGGCGCGCTATTCGGTTCTGGACAAAGAGTTCTACATTCCGGCGCCGGAGCACTTGGCCGCGCAATCGGAGTCTAATCGCCAAGGGCGCGGCGATGTCCTGCACGGCGAAGATGCCGCGCGCGTGCTGGATTTACTGAGAGACGATGCCGCGCGCTGTTACGAGCACTACGAGATCATGCTGAACGAGCGCCAGGACAGCGGAATAATCGACGACAACCGCGCCGGTCTGGCACGCGAGCTGGCGCGCATGAATCTACCGCTGAATACGTATACTCAATGGTATTGGAAGTGCGATTTGCATAATTTGCTGCACTTCGTATCCTTACGCGCCGACCCCCACGCGCAATACGAAATACGGGCCTACGCGGACGCGATCCTTGAGACCCTGAAGCGTTGGGTGCCTGTGACCACGAAGGCCTTCACCAACCATGTCATGGAAGGCGTTCATCTCTCCGGTGCCGCGCTCGGCGTGGTTCGCCGTTTGGTCGCGGGGGAAGCGCTGGAACAGGGCGATTCGGACCTGTCAAAACGAGAATGGGACGAACTCATGGCCGCGCTTGGCCGGAATATCTGAGCGGCAAGCCGCAAAACAGGAGAAAGCTCATGGCAGCTGTTAAAATGTCGCAGAACCTACCGGTTCCCGCCCAGGCCGTTTGGAGCGTGATCGGCGCTTTCAATGGTCTGCCGGATTGGCATCCCGCGGTCGAAAAAAGCGAAACCAAAACCGAAGGTGGCACGAAGGTTCGCACCCTTCATCTGGCCGGTGGCGGCCAAATCGTCGAGCGTCTGGAGAGTGCGGACGACAAGGAGCGGACCTACAACTATTCGATCCTATCGGGCCCGCTACCAATCGCGGATTACACGGCGACCATAAAGGTGCGCGAGGCTGGCATGGGTTGCACCGTTGAGTGGTCGAGCGAATTTACCCCCTCCGGCGCCCCGGAAAGCGATGCGGTTGCCGTTGTTCGCGGCATCTACGAAGCCGGATTCGAAAATCTGCAAAAGATGTTCGGCGCCCAGTAATTCGGGTCTTAACGCCCCTTTATTGCATGACGATCTTCGGCGCCGTGCGTTGGGCGCCATCTTCTAGGCCGGAGGCGACCTTGTCCCAGACCCGCTGGGCCATTTTCGCGTAGGCCTGGGCGTGGGGGCTGTCGGGGTTCGACACCACGACCGGGCGGCCGCTGTCCGAGGTTTCGCGAATCTCGATGTCCAGGGGGATCCCGCCCAGGAACTCGACGCCGAGCCGTTCGGCCTCGCGCTCGGCGCCGCCATGGCTGAAAATGTGCGATTCGTGGCCGCAGTTCGGGCAGATGAACATGCTCATGTTCTCGACGATGCCCAAAACCGGCACATCGACCTTACGAAACATGTTCAGACCCTTGCGGGCATCCAGGAGCGCGATGTCCTGGGGCGTCGAGACGATGACCGCCCCGGACAGGGGCACTTGCTGCGACATGCTGAGTTGCGCGTCGCCGGTGCCCGGCGGCATGTCCACCACCAGAATGTCAAGCTCACCCCACTCGACATCGCGTAGCATTTGCTGCAGGGCGCTTTGCACCATGGGGCCGCGCCAGATCATGGGCGTGTCCTCGGCGACCAGGAACCCCATGGACATGCACTTCAGGCCGTAGTTCTCCATGGGGCGCAGAGTTTTGCCGTCCGGAGAGGTCGGCCGGCCGGAAATACCCAGCATGCGCGGCTGCGACGGCCCATAGATATCGGCGTCGAGAACCCCAACCTTGAGCCCCATCCTCGCGAGCGCGACGGCCAAATTTGTCGTGGTCGTCGATTTTCCAACGCCGCCCTTACCGCTGGCCACCGCGACGATGGCGCGCACCCCCGGCACCAGGGCGCGCGCGGATGCCCCCGGGGATTGCCGGGGCGGCGATGCCGGCGCCGCTCCCTGGCCGGATTGCGCGGCCCCCGCCGGCGCCTCCTTATGGGCGGTCAGAACGGCGGTTACCGAGAGGACCCCGGGCAAGGCCTGGACCTTGCCCTCGGCTTCTTTGCGCAAGGGCTCCATCCGCGCGCCCTCGCGCGGGTCGACTTCGATCGAAAACCCGACGTTGCCGTCCCGGACCACGACCCCGGAAATCATGCCAAGACCGACAATGTCCCGTCCCGTGGCCGGATCCATGACTTTGCCTAGGGCCGCCAGGACCTGTTGTTCTGTGATCCGTTCCATCCTTGCAAACTCCGCCTTCGTGACAATATTGTGCGCAGTGGTTCCAGCCGGACTCTTCCCGCCTTTGAAGACTTCCGTTCATAACGCGCGATATCGGTGATATAAGGCGTCCGGAGCGATTTGGAAACTGGGTCCTGAGACGAGCACAGCAATGGCGTTAGGAAAAGCGTAGATGCCCTGGGAAAATAAAGGCGGCGGCGGTGGTCCATGGGGCGGCGGCTCCGGTGGCGGTGGTGGTGGCTCAGGCGGCGGCGGTCCTTGGGGCCGTGGCGGCGGAGGTGGTCAGGGGCCCCAGGCGCCCGATCTGGAGGAAATCATCCGCCGCGGACAAGACCGCTTCAAGGGCATGCTCCCTGGCGGCGGCATGAGCGGCGGAGTTTTCGGTCTTATCCTCTTGGCCCTTGTGGTGATTTGGTTCGCCACCGGATTTTACCGGGTTCAGCCGGACCAGCAGGGCGTGGTTTTGCGATTTGGGAAATGGGTAGAAACGACCCAGCCGGGCCTGAACTGGCATTTACCCTATCCTATCGAGACGGTGGAAACGCCTAGTGTCGAGCGAATCAATGCTATCGATATCGGGTTCCGCTCGGTTGGCGCGGATCGTGCCCGTGCTCAGGTTCGCGATGTGCCTCAGGAAAGCCTGATGGTGACGGGCGACCAGAACATCGTCGACATCGACTTCACGGTGCAGTGGAAAATTGCCGACGCCGGAAAGTTCCTGTTTGAAATCCGGGATCCCAGGGCGACCGTGAAAATCGTCGCCGAGAGCGCGATGCGCGAAATTATCGGCCGCACTGACATCCAGCCGGCCTTGACCGAGGCACGCCAGGACATCGAAGCCAAAACCCGGATTTTGCTGCAATCGATCCTGAACGAGTACGACGCGGGAATCGAGATTACTCAGGTCCAGCTTCAGAACGTCGCGCCGCCGGGGCAGGTTATCGATGCTTTCGATGACGTGCAGCGGGCACGGCAAGACCTGGACCGGCTGCGCAACGAGGCCGATGCTTACCGCAACGATATCTTGCCGCGCGCGCGCGGCGAGGCGCAGCGCATGATTCAAGAGGCGCAAGGGTACCGGGAGCGCCTGAAGAACGAGGCTGAGGGTGAGGCTCAACGCTTTATTCAGGTCTATGACGCCTATCGCCAGAACCCGGAGGTCGCGCGGCGGCGCATGTATTTGGAGACGATGCAGAACGTGTTTTCCGATATCGACAAGGTCATCATGGATCAGGGTGCCGGGGGTGTGGTTCCCTACTTGCCGCTCGATCAACTTCGCAGCGGGTCCGGAAGCGGGCGTGCCGCGACCGGCAGCCAATAGAGTAGGAGGGAAGTAAGATGGGCCGCAAATCCTTCCTAATCTTGGGAATTCTGATTATCGCGCTCGGCATCGCCGTGTCGAGCGCGGCCTTCACCGTGCATCAGACAACGCAGGCCATTGTTCTGCAGCTTGGCGAGCCGAAGCGTGTCGTGACCGAGGCGGGGCTGAACTTTAAACTGCCGATCGTGCAGAATGTGCTGTATTACGAAAAGCGGGTGCTCAACCTGGACCCGCCGGTGGAGAGTATCCTGCTCTCCGACCAGAAGCGTATTCTGGTCGACGCCTTCGCCCGCTATAGGATCAGCGACGCCCTGGAGTTTTTCAAGACGGTGCGCACCGAAGGCGGTGTGCGCCAGCGCCTGGGGCCGATCATCAACGCCTCCCTTCGCGGTGTGATGGGTAACGTCACCCTGGCCAGCGTCCTGTCGGAAGAACGCGCCGATCTGATGCTCCAAATCCGCGACCGGGTGAATGTCGATGCCGGCCGGTTTGGGATCGAACTGGTCGATGTGCGTATTGGACGGGCCGACTTCCCCGACGAAATCAGCCAAGCCGTCTATGGCCGCATGAATTCCGAGCGTAAGCGCGAGGCCGCCGAGTTCCGGGCGCAAGGCTTTGAGCAGGCACAACGGGTTCGTGCCGCCGCCGACCGCGAGGCGACCGTGATCCGGGCCGAGGCCGAGAAAGAGGCCGAAATCGAGCGCGGCCGCGGTGAAGGCCTGCGTACCGAGATTCTCAACAAGGCATACGGCCGCGACACCGATTTCTTCAATTTTTACCGCTCGATGCAGGCTTACGAGAAGTCGCTCTCGGGGCAAGGAACCTTCATGGTGCTGTCGCCGGACAGCGAATTTTTCGACTTCTTCTCGGCGACCGAAACACCTAAGGGAAAATAGGGCGACGGCTAGAGCGCGTGGTGGCCCACGGGCGGGACCGGACGGGCGCCACGGGGCCAAATGACTGATTTTCTCACCGCGCTGGCCCTGGTTCTCGTTATCGAGAGCGTTTTCATGGCGCTGTTTCCGCACCGCTTGCGCCAAGTTTTGGACATGTTGGACCAGTTGCCGCCCGAGATATTGCGCGTTGGGGGCTTAAGCGCCGCCGCCGTTGGTGTAGTATTTGTCTGGTTCTTGAGAGGTTAACCGCTCGATTGGCTAACGGCCTGGTCACACTCTCGTGGCATGTTACAGGCGGCGGCAAGTTTTTTTGGCGGAAATTACCGAATTTCATGCTCGAATCCGGTTATCTCGGGAAGTTTTGCCATTTGGCCTTAATTCCGCCTAGATCGGCGCTATTTTACGCCTTATCCCGGCGCTTGACTTCTCACGGGGGCCCACCACATCGCTGAAATGTGGAATTCCAATTCCAATAAGGCACAGGCGCCGGTTGGGCGCGAAGATACGGAGAATGCGGGAGTGAATCAGATATATATCGCAGACCAACGCGCCGAGCGCGCGCAGGCATCTAGGGGCGTGATCGCGCATGTCCTGCAGAAATTTTTCGCCCTCGGTCTGGCGCTCGGCCTCCTGGCCGCGCCGCTGGCCGCGCAAGCGCGCACGGCGCCCGAAAGCTTCGCCGATCTCGCGGAAAGACTGCTGCCAACGGTGGTCAACATCGCGACCACACAGATGGTGGAAACAAAGCGCAGCGAAGAGTTCGAGGAGTTTTTTCAGGAATTTTTCGAACGGCGCGGAACTAAACCGCCGCAACGCGAACGGCGCCGCTCGACCTCGCTCGGCTCCGGTTTTATCGTCGATTCAAGTGGTTACATCGTCACCAACAACCATGTCATCGCGGACGCCGACGAGATTTCGGTGCGTCTGTCCGACGATACCTTGCTCGAAGCCAAGCTTGTGGGGCGCGACGAGAAGACCGATCTTGCCTTGCTCAAGGTCGAATCGCCAAAGCCGCTTCCGGCGGTACCGTGGGGCGACTCCGATGTGACGCGGATCGGGGACTGGGTGGTCGCCATTGGCAATCCCTTTGGTTTGGGCGGCACGGTCACGGCCGGCATCGTCTCGGCCCGCCAGCGCGACATCAATTCGGGCCCATATGACGATTTCATTCAAACGGACGCGGCCATAAATCGGGGCAACTCCGGCGGTCCGATGTTCAATCTCGACGGTGAGGTGATCGGCGTGAATACGGCGATCTTTTCGCCCTCCGGCGGTTCGGTTGGGATTGGCTTCGCGATCCCCGCTGCCCTGGCCAAGAACGTGATCGCGCAACTGCGCGACTATGGCGAGGTTCGCCGCGGCTGGCTCGGCGTTCGCATACAGACGGTTACCGACGAGTTGGCCGAGGGTTTGCGACTCGACAAGGTGACGGGCGCCCTGGTCGCCTCGGTCACGCCTGGCGGGCCCGCCGAAGTGGCCGGTCTCGCTCAGGGCGATGTGGTGTTGCGTTTCGATGGGCGCGAGGTTTCGGATATGCGCAAGCTGCCGCGCATGGTTGCTGAAACGCCGATCGGAAAGGCGGTCTCGGTCGTCGTCTGGCGCAAGGGTAAGGAAGTATCTTTCCAGATAAAGCTCGGTGAACTGGACGAGGAAAAAATTGCAAAGGCTTCCCTCAAGACCGGTAAGCTAGAGAAGGAAACCGGCAAGATCGTCGATTTGGGCCTCGCGCTGGGCCAGATCACGCCAGAGCTTCGCCAACGCTTTGAGCTTGAGGAGAAAACCAAGGGCGTTGTTATCACCGAGGTTGAGGAAGGCGGCTCCGGCGCGGAAAAGGGCCTGCGCCCCGGCGACGTCATCGTCGAAGTCGATCAGGAAGAGGTTTCCAATCCGTCGCAGGTGGCGGAGCGGGTCGAAAAAGCCAAGTCCGAAGGTTTTCGGGTCGTGACCCTTCTGGTTTATCGCCAGGGCGATTTCCAATGGATCGCGGTGCGGATAGACAAGAGTTAAACGCCAAGCGTTCAAGGCGCTTGTTCGCGAGGCGGCGATTCCGTTCAGGGTCGCCGCCTCAACTTTATTGGAGCCTCTGTTAATCCCGGAATTCGGCGCGCCGGAAGCCTTGCAGGTACAGCAGGGCGGTCAGGTCGCCGTGATCGATGTGTACGGACGCTGCTTCGCGCAGCACGCTTTTAGCCCGGTATGCCACGCCGATTCCAGCGGCCTCGACCATGGCCACATCGTTGGAGCCATCGCCCACGGCGCAGGTGCTCTCCAGGCCTATGCCGCGCGCCTGGCAAAGATTCTCGAGGATATCCCGTTTCGCGGCGGGCCCGAGGATCGGCTCGCCGACCTCACCACTCAAGGCGCCGTTGGCGACGATCAGGCGGTTGGCGTGTGCTTCGTCGAACCCGCAGCGTGCCCTGACATCCTCGGTGAAATGGGTGAATCCGCCGGAAACGAGCGCCGTGTAAGCGCCGTGGGCGCGCATGGTCCGGACCAGGGTGCGCGCGCCCGGATTGAAGGTCACGCCTGCGCCAATCCACTCCAGCGTCGACACGGGCAGGCCGGCCAGCAGGCGGACTCGTGATTTGATGGCCAGGTCGAAATCGATTTCCCCGGCCATGCTACGTGCCGTGATCCCGGCGATCCGCGGACGAATGCCGAGGGTATCCGCCAGTTCGTCGAGAAGTTCCTCGGCGATTATGGTCGATTCCATGTCGGCGACCAGCAAGGCCTTGCGCCGGCCTTGGGCCGGTAGGATCGCCAAGTCCAAGGGCGCTCCGGCCAGGCGATCGCGCACCGCGGTTTCCGCCGATTTCGGCATCGCGCTTTCGATCGGGATATCGCAGGCTATTCCCGGATCGAGCCAATCCGGGGCGGCGTGCGAGGCGCCGGCCTCGCCCAGCGCTTCCATGATCGCATCGAGCATGCTCGCGTCGAGTGGGCTTGAGCCGGGGGCGGCAATGACGGTAAGGACAAAGTGCATGGCGCGCATTTAGAGGCGATGCGCTGGAAAAGGACAAGGGCGGGGGATGACATTCAAGACGAATAGGGAGCGAATGGAAGCCGTGGGGGGCCGCACGGGCCCGGTCGTTATCGTCACCGGGCCGACGGCGAGCGGGAAATCAAGCCTGGCCCTGCGCCTGGCGGAGGCTTTCGACGGGGTCGTGATCAATGCCGATTCCATGCAGGTGTACCGCGAACTCGCGATCCTGACGGCGCGCCCCGATCTGACGGCCATGCGCCTGGTTCCGCACCGCTTGTACGGGGCTCTGCCGGGGGGGGAGCGTTGCTCGGCCGGGCGCTGGCGGGTCATGGCCCTGGCGGAGATCGCGGCGGCGCACGCCGACGGCAAGCTTCCTATTGTGGCGGGAGGAACTGGCTTGTACCTGCGGGCCCTGGTGGAGGGCTTGAGCCCGGCGCCGGAGGTGCCGGAGGCGGCGCGCGCCGAGGCCAAGGCGCTGCACGGGGACCTTGGCGGAGTTAAATTTCACGCGCTTCTGGCTGCGCGCGACCCGGTCATGGCGGCGCGCCTGCACCCGAACGATACCCAGCGCCTGTTACGCGCCTGGGAAGTGATGGCGGCAAGCGGGCGATCGCTGGCCGAGTGGCAATCCCTGGGACAAGCGGGAGGGGGGGGTGCCGAATTGGCGCAATCCCAGGCGCTTCGCGTGTTTTGGCTGATCGGCCAGCCCGCGCGCCGGGAACTTTACGCCGCCTGCGACGCGCGGTTTCTGACCATGATCCAAGGCGGAGCCCTGGACGAGGTTCGGGCACTCAATACGCTTGTCCTTGACCCCGCCTTGCCGATCATGAAGGCCTTGGGAGTGCGCGAACTTTCGGCGCATCTCTCGGGCGAGTTAAGCCTTGAAGACGCGGTCACTAAGGCGCAGCAGGCGACGCGCAACTATGCCAAGCGACAGATGACCTGGATGCGCACCCAGTTGCCAAGCCTCGCACGCGACCCTGCTATGCGTTTTGAGCAACTTTCGGAAAGTTTACGCGCTAGTATCTTTTCAGAAATTCGGCGGTTTCTGTTGACCGGGTAAAACCCAGCGACTAGGTTACGCCCTCCGCGCACCAGGGGAGAAGTCGGGTTTTCGGCGGTTTCTGCCTGTTTTGAGCGTGAATTGGGCCTTTGGGAGCGGGCCGGTAACAAAAGGAACGAGACTATGCCAGCCAAGAAGATGACCGGGTCGCAAATGCTGCTGAAAGCGCTGTGCGATCAGGGAGTCGATGTCATCTTCGGTTACCCGGGCGGTGCCGTCCTGCCGATCTACGATGCCTTGCACCAACAAAATGCCATACGGCATATTCTGGTCCGGCACGAGCAAGCCGCTGTTCATGCCGCCGAAGGCTATGCCCGCTCGACCGGTAAGGTCGGGGTCGTCCTGGTCACCTCGGGCCCCGGCGCGACCAATGCCGTCACCGGGCTGACCGACGCCCTTATGGATTCGATTCCCGTGGTCTGCTTGACCGGGCAAGTGCCGACGCACCTTATCGGCAACGATGCGTTTCAGGAAGCGGACACGACCGGCATCACCCGCCCCTGCACTAAGCACAATTATTTGATCAGATCGGTCGAGGATCTACCGCGCGTTGTCCACGAGGCTTTTTACGTGGCCCATACCGGCCGGCCCGGGCCGGTCGTGGTCGATCTGCCCAAGGATGTGCTTCAGGCCACGAGCCATGCCTACGTCGGCCCGGAGCAAGTGACGCACGCAAGCTACAAGCCGCGAACGAGGCCCGACACCAAAGCCATAGAAAAAGCGATCGAGATAATCGCCAAGGCCAAGCGACCGATCATCTATTCCGGCGGCGGCGTCATTAATGCGGGCGACAAGGCCAGCCGCCTGCTAACCCGTTTCGCGCGCACCCTCGGCGCACCGATCACCAGTACCTTGATGGGCTTGGGTGCCTATCCGGCCAGCGACCCTCAGTTCTTGGGCATGCTTGGCATGCACGGAACCTATGAGGCCAATCTGGCCATGTACAATTGCGACGTCATGATCAATGTCGGCGCCCGTTTCGACGACCGGGTGACCGGGCGTTTGGACGAGTTCTCGCCCAATGCCACTAAAATTCACATCGATATAGACCCCAGTTCGATCAACAAGAATGTCATGGTCGATCTAGCGATTGTCGGCGATGCCTCCGCGGTCTTGGATGCCTTGCTCAAGGCCTGGACCAAGGGGGAGCATAGTCTCAGTCAGCGCGCCCTCAAGGGATGGTGGAAGACGATCGACGCTTGGCGCGAGCGCGATTGTCTGAGCTTTAGGCGCGACGATTCGGTCATAAAGCCGCAGTACGCCATAAAACGGCTGTATGAGCTGACCAAGGATCGTGAGACCTTCATTACCACCGAAGTCGGCCAGCACCAGATGTGGGCGGCGCAGTACTATAAGTTCGAGAAGCCACGCCACTGGATGACGTCCGGCGGTCTGGGTACCATGGGCTACGGTCTGCCGGCGGCTTACGGCGTGCAGATCGCGCACCCCGATGCCTTGGTCATGGATATCGCGGGCGAAGCTTCGATCCTGATGAACATCCAAGAGCTATCGACCCTGGTGCAATACGGTTTGCCGGTCAAAGTGTTCATCATCAACAATCAATGGATGGGCATGGTTCGCCAGTGGCAAGAGCTGCTTCACGGCAGCCGTTATTCCCAGACCTACACCGCGTCCTTGCCGGACTTCGTTAAGCTTGCGGAGGCCTTTGGCGCGCATGGCCTGCGGGCAACCAAGCCGGCGGAACTGGATGACCTGATCTTGGAAATGATCGATACGCCAGGCCCCGTGGTCTTCGACTGCCAGGTCGATCAGAAGGAGAATTGCTTCCCCATGATTCCATCCGGGGCGGCGCACTATGAAATGCTGCTTGGCCCCGACGACGCGGCGGCGAAACCGGTTTCCGAGGAAGGCATGGTATTGGTATAACGCGGCTGCCGGGACAGCGGTCCGCCGCCGTTCACCCAAGCTCGCGCCGCGTCCGGGACTCCGGCCGCGACGAATTTCTTGATCTTTAATTGGAATAAGCGCCATGGCGCCGATAGACACGAGCATAGAAAGACGCACCATCGCGGTGCTTGTCGATAACGAGCCGGGGGTTCTGGCCCGGGTCATCGGCCTGTTTTCAGGGCGCGGTTACAACATCGAGAGCCTGACGGTTTCGGTCGTCGATCCGGCGCGAGGCCAATCGCGGATCACCATCATCACCTCCGGGACACCGCAGATCCTGGAGCAGATCAAGGCTCAACTGGCTCGCCTGGTGCCGGTTCACGGTGTGAGCGATCTTTCGCAAGAGGGCCCCAGCGTGGAGCGCGAGCTGGCGCTGGTGAAAGTCGCTGGAAAGGGTAACAAGCGGGTTGAATCGCTGCGTATCGCCGACATCTTTCGGGCGCGCGTTGTCGATTCAGGCCTGGAACACTTCATTTTCGAGATGACCGGCAGCAGCGACAAGCTCAACGTCTTTATCGACCTGATGCGCCCCCTTGGACTGGTCGATGTCAGCCGGACCGGGGTGGTCGCGATTTCGCGCGGGTCGACAGGGTTACTAGGCTGAAACCGACCGGCCGCACACATCCAAACGAATGTAACGACTGATATCTGGAGGATTAATACCATGCGTGTCTATTACGACCGCGACGCCGACGTGAATTTGATCAAGGGCAAGAAAGTTGTCGTCTTCGGCTATGGCAGCCAGGGCCACGCCCACGCCAACAACCTGAAAGAAAGCGGGGTCAAGGACGTGCGCGTCTCGCTCCGGCCCGGCTCCGCCAGCATCAAGAAGGCCGAAGACGCGGGCTTGACGGTCATGGAGCCCAGCGAGGCGGCCAAGTGGGCCGACGTGGTCATGGTCCTGGTTCCCGATGAGCTTCAGTCCGAGCTATACCGCGATCACCTGGCGCCGAATATGCGCGAGGGCGCGGCGCTTGCCTTCGCGCACGGTCTCAACATCCATTTTAACCTGATCGAGCCGCGCGCCGATCTGGACATCTTCATGATCGCGCCCAAGGGGCCCGGCCATTTGGTGCGCTCCGAATATCTAAGCGGCGCCGGTGTGCCTTGCCTTCTGGCGGTTCACCAGAATCCGAGCGGCAATGCCAGTGAAATCGGCCTGAGTTACTCCAGCGCCATCGGCGGCGGCCGGGCCGGCACCATCGAGACCACTTTCCGCGAGGAGTGCGAGACCGACCTCTTCGGCGAGCAGGTGGTGTTGTGCGGTGGCCTTTGCGAGTTGATCACGGCCGGTTACGAAACCTTGGTCGATGCCGGTTACGCGCCGGAGATGGCTTATTTCGAGTGCCTGCACGAGGTCAAGCTGATCGTCGATCTGATTTACGAGGGCGGCTTGGCCAACATGCGCTACTCCATCTCGAACACGGCGGAATACGGCGACTACACCCGTGGCAAGCGCATCATCACCGAGGAATCCCGGGCCGAGATGAAGCGGGTTCTGGAAGACATCCAATCCGGCCGCTTCGCCCGCGATTGGGTCGCCGAATGCCAGGCCGGCCAGCCCAGCTTCAAGGCCACCCGCCGGCGCCGCGCCGAGCACAACATCGAGGAAGTGGGCGGCAAGCTGCGCGCCATGATGCCCTGGCTCAAAGAGGGCAAGCTGGTCGACAAGGCTAAGAATTAAGGCCGCCTGTCCGGCCGCGACTCTCGCGATCCCGCATCCGATCATGGTCGGATGCGGCCCGCTCCGTGCGTGTTTTTGACTACAGGCGTTTTGACGGTCACACTCTTGCGCTGTTCTCGCGCGCCAGCTGGGCGGCGTGTTCGCCCTTTAGGCGGCGAAATGGGAAAGCCTTCGAAGGTGCGCGATTGTGGCGACCGAGGCGGATAAGATCGAGGCATTCATTGCCCGCTGGGGCCCGGCGGGCGGTGGAGAACGTTCTAACTATCAGATGTTCCTGACGGAACTCTGCGCGCTAATCGGTGCTCCCAAGCCCGAACCGGCGGTCGAGGACGAGAGCCGCAACGCCTATATCTTCGAGCGTAAGGTACCTGCCCGGCGGCTCGACGGCGCGACGACAGCTAATTTCATCGATCTTTATAAACGCGACTGCTTTGTGCTGGAGGCCAAGCAGAGCGCCAAACGCCAGAAACAAATTGCCGAAATAAAGCAACTAGGGCTTGCATTGCCGGAGCAGCGCGTCGGATCGGGCCGGCGCGGCGGGGCGCAGTGGGATACGATCATGCGCAATGCCCGCGAACAGGCCGAAACCTATGCTAAGCGCCTGCCCCCGGCGGAGGGTTGGCCGCCCTTTCTGGTTATCGTCGATGTCGGCCATGTGATCGAGCTTTTTGCCGACTTCTCCTTGCAGGGGAAGCACTACGCCCAATTCCCCGACCGCCAGTCGTTTCGCATCTACCTGGAAGACCTGCGCGACGAGGCCGTGCGCGACCGCCTACATCTTATCTGGACCGACCCGCGATTGCTGGACCCCGCCCGGCGCACGGCGGAGGTCACACGGGAAATCGCGGCGCTACTGGCGAAACTCTCGCAATCCTTGGAAACCCGGATGATCCGCGCCTTGCCTAAAAATCGGCGGCCGGAACAATTGGCGATGGACCGGCACGCCATCGCCGAGAAGGTCGCGATGTTTCTGATGCGATGCCTGTTCACCATGTTCGCCGAGGATGTGGGGCTGTTGAAGCGCGCCAGCTTTACCGGCCTTTTGAAGGAGTACAAGGGAGACGCCGACAAGGTACATATCCCTCTGGGCCGTCTATGGCAGGAAATGAACGAAGGCGGTTTTTCGCCGGAGCTGCATACCGACGTTTTGAAATTCAATGGCGGCTTGTTCAAGGGCGCGGCGGCCTTGCCGATCATGGAAGACGATCTCGACTGGCTGACCATCGCGGCGGACCGCGATTGGAAGGATGTGGAGCCTGCGATCTTCGGAACACTGCTTGAGAGCGCTCTAAGCCCGAAAGAACGCCACCAACTGGGCGCGCACTACACGCCGCGCGCCTATGTCGAGCGCTTGGTCGTGGCGACGATCATTGAGCCGCTGACCGAGGATTGGCGCGACGTTCAGGCTGCCGCCGCGCAACTGGTGGAGACGGGCGAGGCAACGCAGGCCCGGTCCAACAAGGAACGGCAACGCGCGGCCGCATTGTTGAAGAAAGGAGAAACCAAAAAGGCGCGGGATCTCGGCAAGAAAACACGGGAACTCGAAAAAGAAGCGAAGAAATCCCAGAATCAGGCACGCGACCTCGTGCGCGAATTCCATGGCCGTCTCTGCGAGGTTCGGGTTCTGGACCCGGCCTGCGGCACCGGAAATTTTCTATACGTGGCCATGGAGTTGATGAAGCGCCTGGAAGGCGAAGTCCTGGAAACTCTCGTGGATTTGGGCGAGGACCTGGTCAACCTGGATTTGGATCGCCACACGGTCGATCCGCATCAGTTTTTGGGATTGGAGATTAATCCGCGCGCGGTGGCCATCGCGGAACTTGTCCTGTGGATAGGCTACCTGCAATGGCATTTCCGTACCCGGGGGCGGGTCATGCCCGCCGAGCCGGTTCTGAAGAATTTCGCGAATATCGTCGAACAGGACGCGATTCTGAAATACGCCCGTTGGGATGTGTTGCGGGACGAAAGCGGCCGGCCGGTCTCCCGCTGGGATGGCGTTACCACCAAGCCGCATCCGATCACCGGCGAGGAGGTGCCGGACGAGGAAGCGCGGGCCGAGCTACGCTCTTATATCAACCCGCGCCCCGCACCTTGGCCGAAAGCCGATTTCATCGTCGGCAACCCGCCGTTTATTGGCGGCAAGGACATGCGGCGAGAACTGAGCGACGGCTATGCCGAGGCTTGCTGGAACGCGCGGAAACACATTCCGGGCGGCGCCGATTTCGTCATGCATTTCTGGGACAAGGCGGCGGAGACCGTGCGTATGAACAAGGCGCGGCGCTTCGGCCTCATCACCACGAATTCTCTGACCCAGAAATTCTCCCGCCGGGTGATCGAACGGCATTTGGATGCCAGGAAACCTCTGTCCCTCGCCATGGCCGTGCCGGATCACCCCTGGATGAAATCGGCGGACAAGGCGGCGGTGCGCATCGCCATGACGGTGGGCGTACCTGGATCGGCCGAGGGCGCCTTGCGAACGGTCGATGCGGAGTCCGAGCTCAACACCGATGCGCCGAAGGTGGCGCTTTCGGAACGGCGGGGGGAAATTCACCCCGACCTGACCCTTGGTGCGAGCGTCGCGTCGGCATCGGCGCTAAAAGCGAACGAAAAGGTTTGCAGCCCTGGCGTCAAGCTTCATGGCGCCGGTTTCATCGTGACTCCTCAGCAGGCGCATTCCCTGGGTCTCGGCAAGGTCGAGGGATTGGACCAACATATAAGGCCCTACCGCAATGGGCGCGACCTGACGGCGCGGCCGCGCGGCGTCATGGTCATCGACCTATTTCCTTTGCAAGAGTCCGAGGTCCGCGACCGATTTCCCGCCGTCTACCAGTGGGTTATGGATCGCGTACGGCCGCAAAGAGAAGGGCAACGAGACAAGACTCGAGACGCTACAGAATACGCTGACAGGTGGTGGCAGTTTGGGAAGCCTAGAACGGAGCTTCGCAAAGCACTTAGGGGCCTTTCCCGCTACATCGCGACCGTCGAAACCTCGAAGCATCGTTTCTTTCAGTTCCTCGATGCCGCCGTTCGGCCCGACAACAAACTTCTCGTTATTGGGATCGAGGACGCTTTTGTCCTGGGCGTCTTGTCATCGCGTGTTCATGTGGTCTGGGCTTTGGCCTCAGGCGGCCGACTGGGAGTGGGCAACGATCCCGTTTACGTTAAAACCCGCTGCTTCGACCCATTTCCTTTTCCCTATCCAGCCGACGACTTAAAGGCGCGAATTCGCGATTTGGGCGAGCGTTTGGACGCGCACCGCAAGGCTGTTCTCGCTAAGCACAAGCATCTCACCATGACCGGCCTGTACAACGTTTTACGGAAAGTCCGGGCGGAGGAATCTCTGAGCGAGGCTGAAAAAGACGTTTACGATGCCGGGTTGGTCGGCGTGCTGCGCCAGCTCCATGACGATCTGGACGAGGCTGTCGCGAAGGCCTACGGTTGGCCCGCCGACCTCTCCGATGAGGGCATTCGAGAGCGCTTGGTCGCCCTGAACCACGCCCGCGCGGCGGAGGAGGCCAAGGGCACGGCCCGCTGGCTACGCCCCGAGTTCCAGGCGCCGAAGAAGACAACGGCGAAGAAGGCCAAGCAGATCGAGGCTGAGTTGGTCGTCGCCGAAGGCCGGGCGCGGAAGCCACGCCTGCCCGCCGCCTTGCCGGGCCAGGTGGCGGCGGTGCGCGCCGTCCTGGCGGGCCTGGGCGAACCGGTCACCGCCGCTGTGTTGGCGCGGCGCTTCGCGCAGGGAAGACGGGTCGAAAAGAAGGTTGCGGAGGTGCTCAGCACTCTTGCGCTGCTCGGTCAGGCGGAACAAGCCGACGACCGATTTATTCTTTCTCGTTGATCTCGTCGCGTCGCGTCGCGGGGGTGAGTGGGCCGCATACCGCGCGCATATAGGTGCATGCTACCCGTACCTGCGTTTCGTTGGTCTTCGACGGATCCTTGGAATATGCTCGAACGGCCTTTTTGGTTTCGGTCCAGGCCTCGCGGCGGGTTTCTCGTGACAGAGATATCTTCATAGCTCCCTCCCGGCACGCCCCAGGGTTTTGCCAGGGCGCAAGCCTTACGGCACGTTAAGTATAATCCCCGATCATTGTGGCGAGTTCATGACGCAGTGCCCCCGGCCGCGAGGGAATGGCGATTCGGCGCGGGGCGCGGGCTGGAAGCGCTCGCAGGCTAGGCGGCAAGAAACGAGGCGGCCCGGGCGTCGGCCCGCTTGGCCCGTTCGGCTTGGCCTAGGCCTTGGTGGGCGCGCGCCACCATGCGCCAGTTTTGCGGGCTAGTCGGCTTCAAGGCGGTGCGCTCGTTGGCCAAGGCCAGGGCCAAATCGAACTGGCGCGCGCGCAGGGCCGCCTCAAGGAGTGTCCAGCCAATGATGTCGCGCTGCGCGGCGCTGCCGCCCAAGCGGTGGGTGCGGTAGCGCACCGGCAGCAGAAGCTCGACGCAAGTATCGTAATTCTCTTGCTCGAAGGCCTGCAGCGCGCGGCAGAAAGGCATCCCGACGATCCGGCTCATGGCGGCGTTCGCGTCGTTCGCTTGGCCCAGGTAGCGCTCGTTGGCGTTTAACAGGCGCGCGGCCGCTTCGCCGCGCCCGTCCGCGACAAAGGTCATCATGGCGTGCACGTCGTTGAAGGCATACAGCGTGTCGGCCGCGCTCGACTCCCACTTGTTCGCCAAAAGCGTCCAGCGGTCGCCGACATCGACATCGAGCAGCTTGAGACGCCATAGCAACGCGGCCGCGTCCAATTCCTCGTACTTGTCGCCGCTCGGCGCGCCGGAACGCAGGTGTTTGTCATGAATCTCCAGGACCCGGTCGCTCTGCCTGAGATCCAGGTGAAACAGGGATAGGTGCCACCATAAATGGTTCGCGAAGTCGCCGTTCGCCCAATCTTCGCCGCGGCCGCGCATCCACCAGATGCCGCCTGCCTGACGCCCCTTCATTTCCATCACGTGGGCAACCGCGTGAATCGCGTAGGGGTGCTTCGGGCGGATCGCGACGGCCCGGCGGCCCAGTTCCTCCGCGTGCATGAAATCCCGGTTTTCTTCCAGGCCGAAGGAATAGAATCCGAGGACAAATTCGTAACCCGGTATCGATTCGTCCCACAACGGGAATACCCGGGCCACGCTGTCGCGCTGGCCCGGTGTGTCGCCTAAGAGGACATCGGTCAGATGGACCAGCATGAGGGCGAAAAGATCGAAGGGATAGTGCGTGACCACGTCTTCCCAATGTTGGACGGCAACCGAGAAATCGCCATCGACCCAGGCGCGTAGCGCCGCGATGTGGCCCCGCTCGCGCTCGTTAGCGCGCCCGGCCAGTGCCTCCGCCGCCTGTACACTGGCCAGCATGGACTCGTAGATCCGTACTTCCATGGATTGCGTCAGCAGCCCGGCCTTGAAGCAATGGCCCATGACGAAATCCGGGTGGGCACGCAGGATCTCGTCGATTTCCTCCAAGGGGTTGCCTTGGAACGCCATGCAGTCCTCGTGCAGACGATCCAGGGAATCGACGAGGCTCTGGTCGGCGCAAGATACTGGAACGCCGCGGCAATCGCGCAAAGTCATGAGATCTTTCCGATTACAGTCGTTTCCAAGAACGCGGCCCAGGATGCGCCTCAAAGTTCCGCCGGTCGAGCAAGTTTTTAACTCAGCGGAAACTCAGGTTCCCGGCGCTCCGCCCACGATCTGGGTTCCAAGGCCCTTGAGGCTCGCCAGGAGGTTGGATAGGTCGAGAGTTCCGGAAAAGGTCAGATAGGCGAGTCCCACGGCAAGCAAGCCGACACCGGCCGCGGCCCGCCAGCGCGGTAGGCTATAACCGCGTTTCAGCAGCGACTTGGCCTGGATCGCGATTTTCCGGCCGCGTTGCTCCGCCATGCGGGTGACTTCGACTTTGGCTTGGTGGCGGCGCTTCTCGACTTCTCGCTGGGCTTCTTCCGCTTCTTGCTTGGCTTGCCCGATAGCTTCGCGTGCCCTTTCCGCGGCGGCATGGCGCAGGGCCCATTCCTTCTTTCGCCGGTCCATTTCCTCGCGTGTCGCAGGCGGTTTGCTGGTCACTGGACTATCCTCGATCGGGGTGGGGGCGGCCACGGATTGCGGCTCCTGCCGGTCGGCTCGGGACTTTGGGGTCGGCGGCAGGGCTGGGCTTGGCGCCGGCGGCGATGCCGCCAGACTAGCGGCTTTCGCCTCCCGGTCCGCGGCTTCGTAGGCCTGATGAACACTGGCCAGGCGTTTCTCGGCACTCACCGCCCATTGCGCCCGGGCTTGGGCCAGGCGCTCCTCTTCTTGCGCCTTCCAGACGGCCTGCGAATCGCTCAGACGTTGGCTCTCTGTAGATTCGGCCTCGGCACGTAGTTGAGCCACGCGCTTTTCTTCTTCTTTCGCCAGCGTTTTCTTGACCGTGGACAGGCGGCTTTCCTCCTCCGTGCGCCATTCGGCTTGCCATTCGGCCCGGGCCTGGGTGAGGTGCTCTTGTTCCTGCACTTCCCACGCCGCCTTGCTCGCCGCCATGATTTTGGCCTGATCCCGTTGCCAGTCCTGCTTGGTGGCCGCGAGGCGTTGCGTCTCTTCTTCCCGCCAGGCAGCTTGGGTATCCTCCAGGCGCTGTTGCTCCTCGTCCCGCCAAGCCTGCTTAAGGTCAGCCAAGCGTTCCGGGTCTTCCGTGTCGATTGTGGCGGCTGTGTTCGCAAGGCTTTGCGCCTGCGCCTCCCACACCGCCTTGGCTTCGGCCAGGCGCTCCTCTTCCTCGGCCCGCCATCGCGATTGCGCGGCCGCCAATCGTTGTTTTTCTTCAGTGCTCCACGCGGTTTGCGCGGCGGTCACTCGTTGTTTTTCTTCAGTGCCCCATGTGGTCCGCGCGGCGGCCAGGCGCTTATCTTCCTCTGCCTTGGAAGTGGCCCGTGCCTGGACCATGCGTTCCTGTTCCCGGTCCTGCCAGGCTAGTTCCAATTCGGATTGGCGTTGCTTTTCCGATGCGGCCCAATCGGCTTTGGCGGTCGCGAGGCGGTCTTGCTCTTCGTTTTCGAAGGCCCGCCGCGCGGCCGTCAGACGGCGTTCCTCATCGGCGCGCCAGCGCGCTTCCGCTTCCGCCAAGCGCGTCTCCGCTTGGGCCTGCCAGCTTTGTTTGGCTTTCGCCAAGGCCTTGTGATGGCCCTCTTCAGCGCTGTCGAGGGCCGCCCGCGCGGCTTCTTCCGCCTTGGCGGTCCAGGCTTTCTTGGCCTTATCGAGGCGCTTGGTGTCCGCCTCAATCCACGCCTCCTTGGCTTGAATCAGGTGCTCGCCGAGGTCCTTCTCCCACATGGACTTGGCGTCCGCGAGCGCGCGCTCGGTGTCCTCTCGCCATTTGGCTTCCGCCGCCAGGTGTTCAGGGGACTTTTCCGGCTTGCCCGTCTTCTTTTTGCTCTTGCCGCCTCCGAGCTTAGGGACATCGACTTCCATATCGATGAGAGCAACCGTCGAGGCGACATTGAAGCCGTCCTTGTCATAGCGCAGGGCCCGTATGGAAAGCGTTCGCTTCTTATCGCTTCCCTCGGGCGGCAGGAACTTGAGCCCGTCTAACTCCACGGAGGTCAGGGACCAGGTGCCGTCCAGGTTATTCCGGCCGGCGGACAGGCTGCTGCCCAGGGGCACGCCCTCGACCTTGATTGAAACGTCGCCGCCGACGCCGCGCGCGTCCAGTTCGCGCGCGATCGGGAGCGGTATCGCTCGGTCCATGTCGCTGTTAGTGCTCACGCCAAGATGTTCCGTTATCCGCCTGAAAGGCTGGCCGGCGCGGCGGCGCGCCGACTCCCAGTCCTTGCCGGATTGTTAACGCAAAACATGAAGTTTTGGTTGAGCGCGGCCCTGTACACATCGCGCCTTAACGTGAATTAACCAACATATCCATGATTGCGTGCGGTTCTTGGAGTCGCCTAAATTCGACATCGGAGCCCCGCTTCGCGGCCCTTGTCATAACGGTGCTCAGATGCCAGCTTTCCGGCGCGATTATTTGGCACCGAAAGATACCTGCATCATGCTTTGGCTAATTTTTGGCGGCCTAGCCGTGTTCGCGGCGGTGTTCCTTCTTTTTGGCTTCTTCCGCCGGCCGGGCGTTCGCCCGGCGCGTGCTGAGCACGATCTGGAGGTTTATCGGGCGCAGCTTGGCGAGCTTGAACGCGAACGCGCCGCCGCGCTGATCTCCGACAGCGAGGCCGAGGCGGCGAAGATCGAGATCCAGCGCCGAATTCTGGCGGCCGATCATGGGCCGGCGGCGGGAAGCGCGGCCCCCAGGCCCTGGCTGGGTGTCGGCATCCCCTTCGCGGTGGCGGTATTCGTTCCCATGGCTGCGTTCGGTCTCTACTTTATGCTCGGCAATCCGGAGGTTCCCAGCGTTCCCTTCGCTGAACGCCCGCCGCAAGGCGCTGGTGCGACGCAGCCACAAAACGAGTCAGGGCAAGCCGCGCTGCCCAATGTTGAAACCATGATCGCGCGTGTGCGCGAGCGTCTGGCCGACAACCCCGATGATTTGACTGGCTGGACGATTCTAGGCCGAAGCCTGGCCTCTCTTGGCCGGTACCCAGAGGCCATGGAGGCGTTCGACCAAGCGATTCGCCTATCCGATGCCGACGCCGAGCTTTACGGCGCCAAGGCCGAGACCATGATCGCGGCGGCGCAAGGATCGGTCACGCCGGAGGCACGCGCGGTCTTGATGCAAGCCTTGAACCTCGATCCGGGAAATGTGCGCACACGCTTCTATATGGCCGCGGCCAAACAGCAGGCCGGAAACACGCGCGCCGCTCTGGACGATCTGCTCGCCCTGCTCGGCGATGCCCCGGCCGATGCTTCCTGGTACGGCACGGTCCACCAGCGTGCGGCCAACCTTGCCACGGAGCTTGGCCTGGATCCCGGCGCGGTGCTGCCCGAGGCGCGTGCCGCCGCGGCCGATCCGCGCGTGGCGGCGGCTCAATTGGAGGCCCGCCTGGAACAGGACCCGAAAGATTTTCGCGGCTGGATTGAATTGGCCCGCCTCAGGATCGCTTTGGGCGACCCCGAGGGCGCGCGCGCCGCCTTGGATCTCGGCGCCAAGGCACATGAGGGCGCCCCCTTCGTGCAGCAGCAATTCCGCCAAGCGGCCACGGAGCTGGGTTTGAGCGAGGCCGCTGGCGATGGGACGGCGCGGGGGCCGCGCCGTGAGGACGTGGAGACGGCCTCGGAAATGACCCCGGCCCAGCAGCAGGAGATGATCCGTAGCATGGTAGGCGGCCTGGCGGAGCGCCTGAAAGCTGCACCGGACGACCTGAAGGGTTGGCAAATGCTGGCTCGATCCTACGGCGTGCTCGGCGACAGTGATAAAGCGGCCGAAGCCTATCGGCATGTTTTGACGCTAGATTCCGCAGACACGGACGCGCTGTTTTTCTTAGGCGAAGCCGCGTTAGCTCAGGGTGACAGGGATGGGGCGCTGGAATTCTGGACCCGTCTCCTGGCGCGGCTGGCGCCGGGCAGCGCCGAGCACACCATGGCGCGTGAGCGGCTTGAAGGTTTGAAGTCCACGAACTAGAGAAACCCGAACCAGAGCAGGCCGTGAGCAAAAGAAATGGGAGCGAGGCTAGGCCTCGCTCCCATTGTCTTGGTGACGGCTTGGGCCGGACTTAGTAGTCCATGCCACCCATGTCCGGCGCGCCGCCGGCGCCCGCCGGCGCCGTCTTTTCCTGTTTTTCCGCCACCATCGCCTCGGTGGTGATCAGCAGGCCGGCAACCGAAGCCGCATCCTGCAGTGCCGTGCGCACGACCTTGGTCGGGTCGATGATCCCCGCCTTGACCATGTTGACGTACTTGCCGGTCTGGGCGTCGTAACCGATGCCGTCCTTCGATTCGAGTAGCTTTCCGACAACGACGGAGCCTTCGACCCCGGCGTTTTCAGCGATCTGGCGAAGCGGAGACTGAAGGGCGCGGCGCACGATATCGACGCCGACCTTCTGGTCATTATCTGACGGTTTCACCTTATCGAGAACCTTGCTTGCCTTAAGCAGGGCCAGGCCGCCGCCGGAGACCACGCCTTCCTCGACCGCGGCGCGGGTTGCGTTCATGGCGTCCTCGACCCGGTCCTTGCGCTCCTTGACCTCGACCTCGGTGGCGCCGCCGACCCGGATAACCGCCACGCCGCCGGCCAGCTTGGCCAAACGCTCCTGCAGCTTCTCCTGGTCATAGTCGGAGGACGTTTCCTCGATCTGCGCCTTGATCTGCCCGCAGCGGCTCTCGATGTCCTTCTTCTTGCCGGCGCCGTCGACCACAGTGGTTTCTTCCTTCGTGATCACAACCTTCTTGGCCCGGCCCAGCATGTCCAGGGTCACGGCCTCGAGCTTGATCCCCAGATCCTCGGAGACCAGCTGTCCGCCGGTCAGGATAGCCATGTCCTCCAGCATCGCCTTGCGGCGATCGCCGAAGCCCGGCGCCTTGACCGCCGCGATCTTAAGACCGCCGCGCAGCTTGTTGACCACCAGGGTCGCCAGGGCCTCGCCCTCGACGTCCTCGGCGACGATCAGCAAGGGCTTGCCCGACTGCACCACCGCTTCCAGAAGCGGCAGCATGGCCTGCAGGCCCGACAGCTTCTTCTCGTGGAAGAGAATGTAGGGGTTTTCCATCTCGGTCAGCATCTTGTCGGCGTTGGTGATGAAGTACGGCGAGAGATAACCGCGGTCGAACTGCATCCCCTCGACGACGTCGAGTTCGGTCTCCAGCGACTTGGCTTCCTCGACCGTGATCACACCCTCGTTGCCGACCTTCTGCATGGCCTTGGCGATCATGTCACCGATTTCCTTGTCGCCATTGGCCGAGATGGTGCCGACCTGAGCGACTTCGCTCGAGCTCGAGACCCTCTTGGATTGATTCTGAAGATCGGAGATTACGGCCTCGACCGCCATGTCGACGCCGCGCTTCAAGTCCATGGGGTTCATGCCGGCGGCTACCGCCTTGGAACCCTCGCGCACGATGGACTGGGCCAGAACCGTCGCCGTCGTGGTTCCGTCGCCGGCGATGTCGTTGGTCTTGGAAGCGACTTCGCGGACCATCTGGGCGCCCATGTTCTCGAACTTATCGGCAAGTTCGATTTCCTTGGCGACCGTCACGCCGTCCTTGCTGATGCGCGGGGCGCCGAAAGCCTTATCGATCACCACGTTGCGGCCCTTGGGGCCAAGCGTGACCTTGACGGCATCGGCCAGAATGTCGACACCGCGCAGCATCCGCTGCCGGGCGTCTGAGGAAAACTTAACTTCTTTCGCAGCCATATTCGTTTGCTCCTGCTTCTTTGCTAAATCTGCGTTAGGCAGCTTTGCGTGAGGATTTCGCGCTCTGGATAACGCCCATGATGTCGGATTCTTTCATGATCAAGATCTCCTCGCCGTCCAGCTTGACCTCGGTTCCCGACCACTTGCCGAACAGCACCCGGTCTCCGGCCTTGACGTCGAGAGGCACAATCTCGCCCTTTTCGCTGCGCGCGCCCGGCCCGACCGCCAGGACTTCGCCCTCCATCGGCTTTTCCTTGGCCGTGTCGGGAATAATAATTCCACCGGCCGTCTTGGTGTCTTCTTCGAGCCGGCGGACGACAACACGGTCATGTAATGGCCTAAACTTCATGGATACCCTCCTTGCGAGAACAAAAATAGAACTATTGATCAGTTAGCACTCCAGTACAGTGAGTGCCAAACATCCGGCAGGAGATAGGCATCTTTCGCTATGAGGTCAAGGGCGCGGCGGTGGAAACAGGCCTGAATTTTGCCCAGGAGGTTCCATTTTCCCCTCTGCCTGCCATTGCGGCGAAAAGCCGCTCGTGCCAGGGTCGGGCGGCCTGCCACGCCACGCTTGGCAGGCGCTGTTTCGATATTTCGAGGGTGATTTCATGGGTCTTCTAACCACCACAATCGGCGCCTATCCTAAGCCGGATTTCGTCCCGATCCCCGATTGGTTCCGGGCCAAAGCCGGCCCCGATACATCCGATCCGACTTGCGGCTACCTGGAGGCCCTTGCCGCCATGGGCGGCGAGGGCGAGGCGCTGTTCGCGCGCGGTGTTCGCCAGGTGATTGAGGACCAGGTCGGCGCCGGGATCGACATCCCGACCGACGGCGAAGTGCGGCGCGAGAACTATATCCATTATCATTGCCGCCACCTCGAGGGCGTCGACTTCAATACCTTGACCCCGAAAGATGTGCGCGGCGGCACCTACCGCGCCGATCTGCCCTCGATTACCGGAACCATCAAGGCGCGCGACCGCTTCTTGGACGCGGACTGGAAAATGGCTCAGGCGGTCACAGATCGGCCGGTCAAGATCACCTTGCCTGGGCCCATGACCATCGCCGATACGACGGTCGATCTGTTCTACAACGACCACCCGAGGCTGTGCGCCGATTTGGCCGAGGCCCTGAACGTGGAAGTTCGTTCCCTGGCGGAAGCGGGATGTACCTGGATCCAGATCGACGAGCCGGTCTTCGCCCGTAAGCCGGATATTGCCTTGAGCTATGGCGTCGATAACCTGGAGCGCTGTTTCCATGGGGTGCCTAAGCAGGTCGTCCGCACCATGCACATGTGCTGCGGCTACCCGGACCAGATCGACCGGGAGGACTATCCCAAGGCGGACTTAAATGCGTACCAGCGCCTGGCCGAGGCGGTCGATCGTTCCTGTGTCGATGTGGTCTCGATCGAGGATGCGCACCGGCACAACGATCTGTCGCTGCTGGACCTTTTCGCCAACACCAAGGTTATCCTCGGCGTCGTCGCTATCGCCAAAAGCCGGATTGAGCCGGTGGAAGAAATCAAGGCTCGCCTGGAAGCGGCGCTAGAGCATATCGAGCCCGAGCGCCTGATCGCGGCGCCCGATTGCGGCCTGGGCATATTGGGCCGCGATCTGGCCCTTGCGAAGTTACGCAACCTTAGTGCGGCGGCGGGCGCGATCTAGGCGCGGACTTAGCGCGACGGGGCGAGGGCCGCCAGGGCTTCCGGGCGGCCCTCGCCGGTTGAGCCGCCGTGGGCATCGCAGATGACCAGGTGAAAGCGCGCCTCCCGGCTGGCGTTTATTGCCGTGTGGGTCAGGCGTGCGTCCATTTCATAAAGGTAGCCATCCGCGGGAACGTGCCGGAAATGGCCGGTGCCGCCGTCCATGAAAACCAAGTAACAGGCCGGATTGGTGACCAGCGCATAGTGGTATCGCAAGGAGGCATCCCAGTGAATCGAAAGGCAGCTCTTCTTCGGCATCCGCATGAGTCGAGTCCGGCCGTATTCGAACGGCAGCTTGCCGAGCAATTCCTCAATGGCGGTCCCGCGAAACTCTGAGTTGATGATTCGGAAGTCGCGCTCTTTCACGCCCTCCGGCAACCAGCCGGCGCAGTCCTTGAGTGGCTGTTCCGCCCCCGGGCGGGAGGTGACCGAGATGACGTTGTCGTCGTCGAACAGGGGTTTGACGGCTTTCAGCACGTCGCGCATCGGCGCAAGGTCCTGGTAGACCTGGGTACGCCGAAGCATGGTCGCGCCATCCAAGGCCGGCATCGCGACCCGCGTCATTTGGCGCGCCGGAAGACGCGCACCGCGCGCACCGCACGATGATCGTCTACACCGTGGTCGAGGTCGCAGCTCGCGATCGGTACGTAGCGGTCTTCGATCAAGGGCGCCATGTTGGCCCAGTGCGGGATCACCATTTCCAGGATAATGACGGCTTCGGGTATCAGCCAGGGTTCGGCGCGATCCAGGATATCGAGCCAATCCTCGAAGCGGCCTTTGCGGCCATCGCGGGTCCAGGTCCGGCCAATTCCAGCCCAGACCAGGCAGTCCAATTCCTTTTCCGGCACCTCCCATTCGCGGAAAGTCGCGGCATGGAAACTGGCGTTCGGCCAGGCGTCATGGCGGCGCGCCGCCGCTTCGATCGCGGTGGGCGAGATATCGACACCGACATAAGTCACCTGCCGGTCGAGCTGTCCGAGCAGCAGGCCCGTCCCACACCCCACATCCAGGATCCGCTTTAGGTTCAGATGTCTGATATAGGCGGCCAACACGCCCATGCGCGGGGCCATTTCCAGACCCTCGACAAAGTCGTAAGCGCCTTCCCGATAGGCCTGATCTTGAGTCTGTGCGGAATATCGTAGCGCCTGCCCGGCGTCGATCGCGCGTTCTCTCTGGGCTTCGGTCATCTTGCTTCCCATCGCTACCGCTCATTGCTTCCCATCGCTGCCGCTCAAGCGCGGCAGTTCTAATTTACTCACGTTACCCAAGCGGCCGGTCTTGGCAAGCCTTGCGGGCGGGTAGGTTCTTAGCGATGGCCGTCCAGGCCGTGCAGGGTGGCGAAGACTTGTCCGATCTGCTCTGTCTCGGGCGCGATTCGGCGCAAGGCCCAGCGGATCGCGAAGGCATCGTCGGCAAGACGCCCGGCTTCCACCTCCGCTTGGGGGTTGAAGCCGCCATTGCGAATTAGACTGGCTCGATGTTCGAGGCGGGCCGCCATTTCGCGCAGGCGGCTCGATGCCCGGCGGGCGTCCCTTGCCACGCCGGGTCCGCCCGCCCGGTCAAGATTGTCGTCAGAGGTTGCGTTCATCGGTTCGTCTCCCTGAATATATGTGCATCGCGCATATTCGGAAGAGAGCCGTCAAGAAGATCGCTGTGGGAAACCTGAAAGCGAGCCATCGTCGCGGAGGCGTTTAGCAAGGGCGGATGGATAAAACCGGCGCCGCCCAGTCGAGCCGGGCATCCTCGATCGGGGGCGCGTTCCAGCTCGACAAGACGAAATGATTGGCGCTGTAACCGCGGCGTAACTCCTTGACCAGTATAGGCCCTTCGTCCGCGACTTTAACAATGCACAAGCGGCTGAGACAGTCGTCCGGCACGCCGTGATCTTCGCGCCGGTAAAACAGCAGCCAGCCGTCGCGCATGGGGTGCATCGAATCGCCACGTACGCGCACCGCGACGATGGAAGACTCGCCGACTCCTTCGGGGGCGCTAACCTCCTCCAGACCGCCGCCTAAGGCGTGGTCGTCGTAGGCCAGAACCTCTTGCCCGGCACCGACATAGCCAACGACGGCGACCGTTTCGGAGGGCGGGGCGGGGTCGCCCGCGCCGGTTTCGAGGGAGGTATCGCCGTAACGGAACTGAGCCGGGTGGACTTCCGCGAGTTCAGCCATGCGGCGGATGTGGGGGGCATCCGGAATCGCTCCGCTTTCCCAACGCGATACATTCGACTGGTCGATCCCCACCAGCTCGGCGAGCGTGGCCTGGGACAGGCCGAGCGAGCGCCGAAGCTCGCGAATCCGCGCGGCCAATTCCAGATCCTTTCGCGCGGCCCTGACCGCGTGCGCGTCCTTATGCATGGTCCGCATTGCCGTGACCGTTTTCCACAAAGTTCAATGCGATTAGCGCATAAAATACTTGACGATTTATGTGCTATGCGCATTATGCATGGCATGGTTAAAAACGCAAGCCAATTCGGATCAATGACAGGGCCGCGTCGGCGGGCCCTGTTGCCCGGACAGATCGATGCCATGTGGCGAAGCGGGATGTCCGCGACGGCGATCCGGCGGGCCCTGGGCTTGAACGCCGATGCGGCCCTTGCCGCCGGAATAATCGCACCAAGCGCGGCTAGTGCCGGCTGCGGTGCGGCGCGGCGCGGCGGGGACCCTGAGACGAGTCCGCCCCCCGGCCGGGGACCCGCAGGGGCGGATGGATCCGGTCCCGGCGGCGCCGGGGCGCGCGGCACCGCGAAGTCGTCCCAGGCCGGGCCGGCCATGATCAGTGTCTTGAAGGCCGTGGCCCAGATATCGAATGTCCCGCCGGCCCACTTGCTTGGATCCAGCCAACGCCGCGGCCTGGTGCGGCCCAGGCAGCTGACGATGTATTTAGTGCGCGAGTTGTGCGCGGGCGCGTCCTTGCCGGCGATCGGTCACTTCTTGGGCCGCGACCATACGACGGTTCTCTACGGGTGCCGCCGGGCCGAGGATTTGCTCGCCCGGGACGCCGGCGTCCGGTCCTGGCGCGATGGGGCGCTTCATCTTCTCAAGCAAGTCCCGGAGTCCGGCTCGCCGGGACGGGTCACCCTGCAGTGACCAGGCCTAGAGGCCGGCCTTCTCTGCCCCGGCGCCCGGCGGCGCGCGCGGGTGCCGACATCGGACCGCCCGAGCGCTACCGCCACGGCGATATTATCCAAAGCGAGCCGGGCGAGGAGGCCGGGGTCCAGTTTCGCCGGGTCATGACCCAGAACGTGCTGGACCGCCACCTGGCGCGGGATCAGATCGGCCAGCGCCAGTTCGACGCCGGCATGAAGCTGTTGCGGCTATGGCGCGCATCTGGCGCCAGCCCGCGGGTGATCGCGAGCTACGGCCCGAGAGTCCATGGCCCAAGGATCGATGGCGCGCGCGATATGAGCGAGCGTCAAGCCGTCCTGCGCGGAAGCGTTACCGAGGTTCTGCGGGCCATGGGGCCGCTGTCGGGCATCCTGGTTCATGTCTGCCTGTGCGACGAGGCCGCGCGCGATTGGGCCAAGGCGCGCGGCCACGCCCCGCAAGGCGGCATCGTGGTCCTGCGTCTGGCGTTGGACGCGCTGGCCGATCATTGGCGGCTTTAGGGGTGCGGGCCGAGGGGTGGCGGGCCACCGGTAATTCTGTTAATCCGCCATTAACCACACCGGGGGCAATCTAGCCCCAGCGCGGCCCGGCACCGGGACCGCCGGACATCTTTCAACAGGTCACAATCAAGGCAGACGCTCATGTTTGGCAAGGACAGCAAGACCACCTCAACCGCTTCCACTCCTTCGGCCCCGAAAGCGAGCACGGCGCCGGCCAAGGCTGGGAGCAACATACCCTCGATCATCAGCGCCGATCTGAAGATCATCGGCGATTTGAAGTGCAGCGGGGATATTCAGATCGACGGCGCGGTTGAAGGCGACATCGACAGCCGCCTATTGATCGTCGGCACCGGGGCGCGTATCGAAGGCTCCATCACCGCCGAAACGGTCCGCGTGTCCGGCACCGTTCATGGCCAGATCAAGGCCAAGACCGTGGCCATGGACAAGACCGCCAAGGTGGTCGGCGACGTGGTCCACGAAAACCTGACCATGGAAGCGGGTGCGTTTCTGGAAGGCGGCGTGCGCCGGATCGAAAAGCCCGACCCCAGCGCCAGCATCTCGCCCCTGCGCCCAACGGCCACCAGCAACGGCCAGAGCAGCGCCGCGCAAAGCGAAACGCCGCGCTCCTCGATTCTTTAGGCCGCATAACAATTACGCCATCATCCCGGATCGAGTCCGGGATGACGAATTTGCGGTTGTGAGACGATTATCAAGACAAGCCGCGCATCATCCACGCGGTTCAAGACGGCTCTCGTTATTTCCACAGGGCCTTGCTTCCCGGCGTAACGCCGGGGTGCTAAACAAGACCAGGTTCGCGTGAAAGCGCGAGAAAGAGAAAACCCGCCCCGAGGAAAATCGAGGCGGGTTTTTTCGTGGGGGTGGGTGGGGATGCTCGCTCAAGCCACCGCGTGCGCAAGTGCGCGCAACCGGCCACGCAGTCCTTGGGTGATTGAGTGGGCTATCGCCTCGGGAAAATCCTTCGGCAAGCCGGCCAAGGTTGTGTCGATCGCCTTTGGTGCATTCTCCGCGATCTCATTGAAGATTCCTTGAACGATCGCCGTGGGCACACCCGCCTTTTTCGCTGTTTGCAGGAAATGACGTGGGAGGATCGTATCGATCGCATAATGGCGTTTGTCGCCGACCGCCATGGCGAGCTTCATTTTGTTCTTTGGGATTTGCCTGGCATCGACATTGGGTTGAGTCGACATCACGTCGTAGAGTGGGGTCAGATTGAAGCGCCCGCCAGGCGCCAAGTGAACGCTGAAATTCTTGGCGTGCCCGTCCGTTGCTCCTAAGAGCCAGAAGACGACCTGGGCCTTTAAGAACATCCGCTGGTCCGCTTCAGGTTCGTCGCTGGCTCTCAACAGTTCCAGCGATTGGCCCATGCCCGGTCCGCCATCGGGTTCGTATTTTAGGGCTGGCGGGATTGAGAGCGCCTGGCAGAAATCTTCCTGGGGCACGCGCAGTAATCGTTTGTCCTTTGTCCAGCGCCGGTCGAAGCGCTCGATGACAAGAACCCGCTTGTCCCCGAATTCCCGAATGTCGGTATGGGCGCTCGGCAGGCCCAAGGCTGCGGTAAGTCTCAGGCATAGATACTCATTCTCCACGCTCCGCGATAAATCGACCCCATTTTCCAGCCGTCCGATCTGCGGTTTGAAAATGTGCGTTGTCGCCGTTGTGCCTTGCGGCACATGCCACTTGTTTTTCCAGTACAGGAGCGCCGTTTTTTCCTGCGCGCCGGCCAGCGAGATACGAAAGTCCTCGTCTTCCGTCACGCCGAGCGGGGTCCTTTCGAGATCGCCGAGGATGCGGGCAATTTTTTTGTTCCCGATTGCCCGGCCCGAAACCGTTCCGGCGGGGCCCGGCTCCTTGCCTTCGGGCAGGAACTGGAGGGCACCCACGCAATCCCGCCCCACCGCCGCGAGCAGGTTGTAGGCGTCATATCCTTCCGCCTGGGTCCGCTCGGCCAAGCGCCAGCGGATCGCCTCGTTATCGGGCAGCAGGTTGTCGAACACGGCGATCACGGGATCGCCGGTGAACCGGTCCTCGCGTAACGGCAGGGAGAGAGAGACGGGCAGGCTATGCTCCCAATCGAGCCACGAAGGGTCGTATTGGAAATCGATCGCGCCGCTCGGCTGCCGCCGCAAACGCCCGACCAGGCGGCTGTTCAGATAGATATCGAGCGGTATCCGTATTCTTTTGCGCGCCATCAGAACAAGGTCTCAATGTCTTCCGCCTGGGCCTTGGTCCGGGGCCGGATCACAAATTCAAGATTAAGCGCGGTCATCGCATCGAACAGCGTGCGCAATTGCGTGCCGGGCTCGCCGCCTTCCAGGCCCGAGATCGTGGCCTGACGCAGGCTTGTTTTCGCGCCTAAATCCTTCTGCGTGAGCTTGAGCGTGCGTCGCCGCCGGCGCAGGGCGTCTCCGATTTGTTTCGGGGTCCGGGCAATCTGATCCATGGGGGTGGTTCCTCAGGTTATCCCAAATAATATACGATCAAGAGTATAATTGTCAATATACGCTATTGCGTATTACATAATAATATACGCCAAGTCGTATAAATATGTTTTATACACTTTGGCGTATATATCGAACTGTTCGCATCGTGTTTGGGGGTGCCGCTCGGCTACTAATTCATACCTCACCTGCTCTCGGTGAAGGTCAGGGGTGCCTGTTTACACCTCAAATCTTTTAAGGCCTAGAACAGGTGGCTTAGCTAGGACAGTTCCAATTAACTTCTAAAACTTCCACAGCTCACCATCTTCCCGGCGTAACGCTAAACTGTTACCCATAATCACACTCAAGAATTGAACGCGCGAGCGAAGTTCCGCCTGGAACGTCATCCTTCTTGGGCGCGCCTCACTAAAATACTAACTCGTCACCCTTGGGCTTGACCCGAGGGTCCATTGAAAAGCCAATCTCGGACCGCGATGGATTGCCGGATCAAGTCCGGCAATGACCCATTAGGAGTTTGCGCGCTCGTTCTTTGTCCTTCGTCCTTCGTCCTTCGTCCTTCGACAAGCTCAGGATGAGGAAGTTCAGGATGAGGAAGCTCAGGGCGAGGAGGCCCGTGGCGGAACGCGGAACCGCGCCCAGTGATCGCCCGCTCGTGAATTGACCATCGCCCCTTTATGTTTGTATCAAGTCAGGGGGAGAGGGCGTTGGAAGGATCTCCGCGCCATGTTCGACAAGATCGCGCCTCAGCCCCTGTTCGCCTCCACCATCTGGATTCACCAGGTGAAGCCGGAGATCGCCGCGCCCCTGAATGAAAATCTGGCGCGCCATATCGACCGCTTGATTTCGCCCAAACCGCCGCGTCGGCCGGGCGAGACATGGCAGACCGAGGCGCGGCTGCACACCCTGCCCGAATTCCAGGATTTGATGCGCGTGTTCATGACCGCGTCCAAGGGCGTGCTCGATAAGCTCGAGATCGAGTACGGCGATTTCGAGATCACCGGATGCTGGGCCAACGTGAACCCCAAGGGCGGCGCCCATCCGGTTCACAATCACCCAAACAATTATTTGAGCGGCGTCTACTACGTGCGGGTTCCGCCCGGGGCCGATGCGATTCAGTTCCACGATCCGCGTCAGCAGATGACCATGATCTCGCCCCGGGTCAAGAACTACAACGCCTACAACTCGATCGTGGCGAGCGCGCGGATCAGGCCGGGTCAGTTGATTCTGTTTCCGGCCTGGCTGGTCCATTCGGTCGAGGCCAATCCCAACGAGGGAATCCGCACCAGCATCAGTTTCAACATCATGTTCAGCGACTACATTCAGCGCATGAGCTACCCCAAGTGGGACGGTATCGCCCTGGATAAGCACAAGCAGGCGGGCGTTTGAGCCGCGGGGAAATTTTTTCCCGCTAACTTCCACAGCCTTCCATCTTCCCGGCGTAACGCTAAACTGCTACCCATAATCACACTCAAGAATTGAACGCGCGGGGGGCTGAAGATTGGCGGGGCCCCGGCGCATGACCGCGAAGCAGCAGCGCTTCGCCGAGGAATACCTTGTCGATCTGAATGCTACCCAGGCCGCCTTGCGGGCCGGTTATAGTAAGAGCTGCGCTCATACCCACGGCTATAAACTTTTGCGCCGGCCCGATGTGGTGGCCTTCGTGGCCGAGGCGCAGGCGGCACGGGCCGCGCGCACCGGCTTGACCGCCGACCGGGTGGTGAACGAATTGGCCAAGGTCGCATTCGGCGATCCACGCGGGTTGTTCACTTGGGGGAAGAAAGGCGTGGCCTTGCGCGAGTCGGGCGAATTGACCCGCGCGGAGGCGGCCCTGGTTTCGGAAATTACGGAAAGCCGAACCACCGCCGGCACCACGACGCAACACATAAAACTGCACGGCAAGATGGCGGCCTTGATGGCTCTGGCCAAGCACCTGGGCTTGTTCGCCGGCCCGCTCAAACCGCACGCTGGGCATCATGACGACAACGGCGAAGACGGTGAAGACGGCGATGCCGAAGACTTCCGCGGGCTTCTCGCTCGCCGTATTGCTGGCATCGCTGCCCGCCTCGAAGCGGAGCGCGGTTCTGGCGGAGATACGCCAGACTAGGGCCGCCGCGCTGCTGTACGATTGGCGCTTCTGGGCGCGGCCGCGGCAACTGCCGCCGCCGGGCGATTGGACCACCTGGCTGGTCATGGCCGGGCGCGGCTTCGGCAAGACCCGCTGCGGCGCCGAATGGGTGCGCGCCAGCGTGTGCGGCGCCACGCCCTTGAGCGCCGGGGCCCATCGAAGGGTCGCCCTGGTCGCGGAGACGGCGGCCGACGCGCGCGATGTTCTGGTCGAGGGCGAGAGCGGTTTGCTGGCCATTCACCCGCCGGGGTTCCGGCCCTTGTACGAACCCTCGAAACGGCGCCTGACCTGGCCCAACGGCGCCCGAGGGGTGCTTTACAACGCGGTCGAGCCCGATCAGCTACGCGGGCCGCAGCACGATCTGGCCTGGGCCGACGAATTGGCCAAGTGGCGCCATGGCGGGGCGGCCTGGGATCAGCTTCAATTCGGCCTGCGCCTGGGAGCGCGGCCCCGGCAGTGCGTGACCACCACGCCCCGGCCGGTCGCGGTTCTGAAGTCCCTGATCGAGGATCCGGACACGGCGATCACGCGCGGGTCGAGCTACGACAACATGACCAACCTGGCGCCGGCCTTCATTCAGCGCATCGTGCGCCGCTACGAAGGCACCCGCCTGGGCCGTCAGGAATTGAACGGCGAGATCCTGGAACAAGCGCCCGGCGCGCTCTGGAACCGGGCCGCCATCGACGATCTGCGCCGCCGCGCGGCCCCTGACTTGGTGCGTATCGTGGTCGCGGTCGATCCGGCCGCCGGCTCGGGCGAGCGCAACGACGAGACCGGAATCATCGTCGCCGGTCTGGGAACCGACGGCCACGGTTACGTGCTGGAGGATCTGTCCCTGCGCGGCAGTCCCCATGCCTGGGGCCACGCCGCCGTCAGTGCCTACTGGCGCTGGAACGCGGATCGCATCATCGGCGAAGTGAACAACGGCGGTGAAATGATCGAACACGTCCTGCGCACCGTCGATGCGAGTGTCAGCTACAAGGCGGTGCGCGCCAGCCGGGGCAAGGCGGTGCGCGCCGAACCCGTGGCCGCGCTCGACGAGCAAGGCCGGGTGCACCACGTCGGCGCTTTCGCCGAGTTGGAGGATCAAATGTGCGCCATGACGGCGGATTTCGACCGCGCCGCGCCGGGCTTCAGTCCCGACCGGGTCGATGCCCGGGTCTGGGCCTTGAGCGAACTCATGCTCACGGGCCAGGCCGGCGAACCGCGCGTCGAGGGGCTGTGAATGAGCGCCCGCGGCGTTGTTTGGTAATGGGTCAGGCGGCGGCGGACATGAGTGCCTGATTCACCCGGTTGATTTGGGCCGCGACCGAGATTTTCCGGACCGAGGTGATATCGCACCCGCGGTCCTCGAAAGCGTCCACATCGGGATGCTCTTGCTGCCAGTTCGTGACCGTCGCGTCGCGCTTGCGGACCAGTTCGACGATCTGCGGCCGGAACAGGCGCAGCATGGCGGTAAGCCAGATGTTGACGGGCCAGGACGGAGAGGCCAGATCCATCTCGAAACGGTCCAGCATCTGGATCACGTCGTCGGCTTTGTACCAGTTGTCGGCGGTGATCCAGCGGTTGGTCGTGAACAGGCGGATCGGAAAACCCGCGTGGTTCATTGAGATGGCGATGATATGGCTGATCTTGTCGTCGCGCTCTCTCATGAACTTGGCTTCGGATTGCTTAACCGGGCGGCAATCTTCCGGCATGCCCTTTTCCCTGAGGAAGGTATGGAAGTGGCCGTGCTCTCCATCCCGGTGGGAGTGATAAAAATACTGGGAATGCGTAGCCGAATCCCACACATCGCCCTTGGGGTAATGGTCGAGCTCATAGAACTCTCCCTGACCGCGAAGAATCTCGGCGACGACATTCGAGTTGCTTTTCTGGAGCACCCGGTAGCATTCCAGAACTTGCACTCCAGCGGTTGCCATCGACTGGAGCTGCTTGCGGGGTAATTTCTTTAGATCGACCATACGCACCTCGAATTTCTCGGGCCCACGGTTCAACGTACCATCGGTGGGTCATGGGAATTAGACGCGCGCACATGGCGGTCAGGGATTGATCTGGATCAAAGTCTCCGTTCACGCCTAGTCACGAGTTGTTGAAGGTCAATACCGCAACCGCTGATTTTTGGCCCCGAAACGCTTAATCGTAATCGCGCGTCTCAGGCGATCTCTGCCATGACTTACATAATGGGAATACTTGTATGAGCCTGAGGAATGCCTGGAAGGCGATCTGGGTCGAGGAAACCAAGGCCTCGGCCGCCGGGCCCTTGGTCGCCATGCGGAACCCGGGGCGGGCTGTGTGGTCGCCGCGCCGCTTCGATGCCTTCGCCGAGGAAGGTTACCGCCGCAATGTGGTCGCCTACCGGGCGGTCAATCAGATCGCGCGCGCCGTCGCCTCGGTATCCTGGCGCGCCTTCCAGGACTTGAACTCGGGACGGCGGGCGCTGGAGACACACCCGGTATTGGCGCTGCTGGCGCGGCCCAATCCGGCCATGGCGCGCAGCGAATTCTTCGAGGCCGTCACCGGTTACCTCCTGATCGCGGGCAACAGCTATGTCGAGGCGGTCGCGGCCGGCGGCGCCGGGGTTCCGCGCGAGCTTTGGCCCCTGAGACCGGACCGCATGAAAGTGATCGCCGGTAAAACCGGCCTGCCGCAAGGATATCTCTATAGCCTTGGCGGTGGCGAACAGCGCTGGGAGGCGGACCCGGTCACCGGGCGTTCCGCGATCCTGCATCTGAAAACCTTTCATCCCCTGGACGACTGGTACGGCCTTTCTCCGGTCGAGCCGGCGGCGGCGGCGATCGATCAACGCAACGAATCGGACAAATGGAACATGGCGCTGTTGCAGAACGGCGCGAGGCCCTCCGGGGCCCTGGTCTACGAACCCAAGGGCGCCGAGGCGGCCAATCTCAGCGACGAGCAGTTCGCGCGCTTGAAGGAAGAAGTCGCCGCGCAATTCAGCGGCGCGCGCAACGCCGGTCGGCCCTTGCTGCTGGACGGCGGACTATCCTGGCAAGAGATGAGTCTCACGCCCAAGGACATGGATTTCCTGGAATCCCGCCACGCCGCCTCGCGCGATATCGCGCTCGCCTTCGGGGTGCCACCGCAACTGCTCGGTATTCCCGGTGACAATACCTACTCCAACTATCGCGAGGCGCGCCTGGCCCTATGGGAAGAAACCGTGATCCCGCTGCTTCGCCACCTGCGCGACGAATTCAACGCCTGGCTGGCGCCGCAATTCGATGGGGAGGTGACGCTCGACTTCGATTTGGATGACATACCGGCCTTGGCGCCTCGGCGCGAGAAAGTCTGGGCGCGCTTAAGGGCCGCCGATTTCCTGACCCTCAACGAAAAGCGTCAAGCCGTTGGCCTGGGCGCGCTAGAGGGCGGGGATGTTTTCCCCAGTGCCCAGCGGACCGCTCAGCGCAGATAACCCATGAAATATTCGCTGCCGGGGGTGACGTAGCCGCGCCCGTATCCGTCGAAGCACATGGTGCCGCCGAATTGCGCCGGGCGGCCCTGGTAATAGCCGGTCCCGGTGGTGGCTTGGCAATTGCCGAGAACCGGGCGCGGCGGGGCATAATTGACGGGGGCGCGATAAGCCGGCGCGGCGTAGGCCGGCCGGGTCAAGAGATGGCCGAGGACCAGACCGCCGGCCAAGGCACCGAAGATGACCGCGCCATGGCCATGGTGACGCCGGCCGTGGGACGAACGGTGACCATAGCCGTGGCTTTTGCCGTAGTGACCGCCATGACCGTAGCCACGGCCCCCATGGCCACCTCCACCGCCGGCCCAGGCAGGAGCGCTGGCGAGCAAGAGTACCGTGGCCGATAACACCGCGATAAGACGTTTCATCTCAAGTGTCCTCCATGCAGTCGTCAAGTGTAGTACGCGGCGGGCCCACCGGCCATCCCCGCGCGGATTTTGCCATAAACGATGGGGAGTCAAGCCATGGCCGTAATTTCCACCGCCGGGGCGCCGGAGCGCCTGAACGTGCCCTTCGAACTGAAATCGCTCGCGACGCAACGCACGGACGATGGGCAGGAGATCGGGGTCTTCGAGGGTCTCGCCTCGACCTTCGGCTCCCCCGACCGGACCGGGGATATGATCGAGCCGGGCGCCTTTCGAGACAGCTTAGGACACGCGCGGCGGGTCAAGATGCTGTGGCAACACGACCCGCGCGCGCCCATCGGCATTTGGGAGCGGATCGCCGAAACGCAGGCCGGGCTGGCGGTCAAGGGGCGTTTGATCCTGGAGGTTCAACAGGCGCGCGAGGCCCTGGCTCTGCTGCGCGCCGGCGCGGTCGACGCGCTGTCGATCGGATTTTCGGTGCCCCGGACGGGTGCCAGCTTCGACCGCGAAAAATCGTTGCGCCGCTTGACCCGGATCGATCTTTGGGAGGTCTCGGTCGTGACCTTTCCCGCCAACCCGGACGCCCGTGTGGCGCGGGTCAAAGGCTTGAGCGGCGCTGGGACCGGCGCGCGCCTGCCAAGCGAGCGAGAGTTCGAGCGCTACCTGACGCGGGATGCCGGGTTCAGCCGCTCGCAGGCCCGGACCATTGTTGGGTCCGGGTACAAGGCCCTCACGCCTAGGCGGGACGCCGGGCAAGAGTCGGCCAGGAGCCTCGAGGATCTGGCGGCGCGCCTGCGGCGTGTCGCCGGCCTCGTGGCGGCCGGTTCGCCGGTTTCACGCTAATACCGAATCATCATGGGCCGGCAGGACGCTGGCCGGAATTTCCCAGGCAGGAGGACATTCATGGATATCGTACAGGTCAAGGACGCGGTCGACGAATTGGGCCGAACCTGGACCGCCTTTCAGGACCAAAACAACCGCCGGGCTGGCCGCGATCAGGAAGCCTTGGCGAAAATGAACACGCGCATGGATCAACTCGAAGGCGTCATTCGCCGCGCGAACCGCGGCACCTTGGCGCCTGACAGCGGGCCCGCCTACGGGGCCGAGGCAAAAGCCTATTTCGATTATTTGCGCCATGGCACCCGCGATGAGCCGAGCCCAGGCGGCGCGGCTTTGACCCGCGAGGAAATGAAAGCGCTGAGTGTCGGCACCGACCCGACGGCGGGGTACTTGGCGCCGGTTGAGTTCGCGCGTGAGATCATCAAGTCCGAGGTCGAATTCTCGCCGCTGCGCGCGGTTGCCCGGGTTCGCCAGACTTCCCGCCGGTCCTTGCAGATGCCAAAGCGGCGTGGGTCCTTCGGGGCGCTCTGGACCGCCGAATCGGCGGTGCGCGGCGCAACCGAGGGCCTGACTTACGGGCTCGAGGAATTTCCGACCCACGAGCTCTATGCCTTGCTCGATGTCTCCGAGCAGATGATGGAAGATTCGGAATTCAGCCTCGACCAGGAGCTGCAACAAGAATTCTCCGAGCAATTCGCGGTGACCGAGGGCGCCGCCTTCGTAACCGGGAACGGTAGCGGAAAGCCCGAGGGTATTCTTCAAAACAGCGAAGTCGGCGAGACGGTCAGCGGCAGCGCCGCCAGCATCGCCGACGCCACTGGTCAAGCAAACGGCTTGATCGATCTATACCACGACCTAAAGACCGGCTATGCCCTGCAAGGCTGGTGGTTGCTCAACCGGGCGACCCTGGGCGAGGTCCGCAAGATGAAGGACGGCCAGAACAACTATATCTGGCAGCCCGGCCTGGCCAACGGCGTGGCGAACACGATTCTCGGTCAGCCATATCTCGAAGTTCCAGACATGCCGGACGTGGCGGCCGGCGCCGTGCCGATCGTCTTCGGCGACCTGCGCCGTGCTTATACGATTGTCGATAGGATCAGTCTGTCGATCCTGCGCGATCCCTTTACCCAGGCGACCAGTGGGAACATCCGCTTTATCGCCCGGCGCCGCGTCGGCGGGCAGGTGGTTCTGGCCGAAGCGATTCGCAAGCTCAAAGTCAGCGCCTAAGGAGGGATCGCACATGACCATGCAAGACCTAAACAGCAACCTCGCCCCGGTTCAGGCCCTCGTGGCCCAGACGATCAATCAGGCCAGCGGCGCGCTGGTGTCCGGTGACGTCGATCTGGCCGGCTTCAACGCCGCGCAGATCGTCGTTCATTTTGGCGATATCGTCGAAATGGGCGTTCCGCCAATCGGCTCCGCGCAGATCGCCGTCAAGCTTGAACATGCCGATGACGACGGCAGCGGCGTGCCCGGCACCTATGCCAACGTGACCGACGCCGATGTAAGCGGCGTCAGCGGCATCGCCGCCGGCATTGTCGCGAGCCCAACCAACGACCTGGTGCCGGTTACCTTGGGCTACCTTGGCGGCAAACGTTTCATTCGCGCCACCTTGACGCCGACGGCCCTGACCGTTGGCGGTCCCGCGGGCGTGATCGTGAACCGGGGCCATCCACGCCACGCCCCGGCGATTTGAGCCTAGTACTTCGATCGACCTCCCTGTGCCTGCGGCGGGGCTTCGGCCCCGCCGGCTCTTTTTCCGGCGCATTGGGTGGCAGGAAAGCGTTTGCCTAGACAGAATTCGGGACCTGACCCATGGCTGAAGACATCCGACAAAATTTCGGCACCGATACGGCGGTCACCATTTCTCTCGACAGTCTGGCCGATGCCGCCTCTGTGGTCGCCACAGCCAAGGACCTAGGCAGTCCCGGCCCATTCGCCCTGAGCCTGGAAGTCAAGCTCGACGGCGTGGCGGCGGGCGCGACGGGTCTGGTTGAAATCTATGCTCAGTGGTCGAACGAGAATGCGGACTTTTCCGATTCGGACAACGATCTTCTGGTCGGCGCGGTGCAGATGAACGGGACCACGGCGGCCGTCAAGGTTTTCACGATGCCGGTTCACGCCCGCCATGTGAAATTCCGCGTGTTCAATAATTCCGGCGCCGCCCTGGCCTCGGCCGGCAACGCCCTACGCTACGTCCCGGTGTCCGTGGATCAGGTCTAATGCGCTTCGACCCCGCGCACTTCCGCCACGCGGTCGGTAATCACGCCCCGCGCTGGCCCTTCGAGATCGACCGCGCCAGCCCCCAGGCCAAGGGGCTGGCCGCGTGCTGGCCGCTGTTCGCCGGGCCGGGTATCGGCCTTCGGGATGTTTCGGGCGGTGGTGCGCATCTGGTTCTGGGGGCGGGCGCCGAGACGCCAAGCTGGATCGCGGCGGCGGCGACAAACGCCCATGCCCTCGACTTCGATGGCGGCGACGAGGCCCACGTCGCGGGCGGCAATGTCGCGGCGCTCGACATCACCGGCAACGAGATCACGCTGTGCGCCTGGATCAAGCCGGATACAGCAGGAACCTCGGGTGGAAGTCGTTTCCTCTCGAAGCGCACCGACGCGGGCGGATCGGATGTTTATTCAATATTCTCGCTTTCTCCAGGGGCTGACGCTGGCGTCTGGTTTCGCATCGGTGGCAATACCGATCTTATATTTCAAACGACACTTCCTACAGGTAATTGGCAACACTGGATCGGAACTTATGACGGTACGGCCATGCGGCTGTACAGAAATGGCGTAGAGGTCGCGAACAAGGTTGGTTCAGGCAATATACCCTCGTCCGCTCGGGGCGTTTTCTTAGGACATCGTGAGGCCGAGAGCCGCCACTTCGACGGCGCCATGGCCGACGTGCGTATCTACGACCGGGCGCTGTCAGCTCGCGAGGTTTGGGCGCTGTACGATCCCGCCACGCGCTGGGACCTGTACCGCGAGAACCGCGTGCTGCGCGTGTGGCCCACGGCGGCGGGCGGGGGTGCGGTTTCGCGCACCGCCATTGGGGCGCTGGACGTGGCGGTGCGGCGCCAAGGGAATATCTTGGCGTCCAGCGATGCCGCCTTGCGTGCCGAAGCCGTCTTGTCGGCCCTGGTTGGCGCGGCCCTGCGGGCCAATGCCTCAAGGGGCGCGAGCCTAGATCTCGCGGTCCAGGCGGTAAGGCAGGCGCAGGCGGATCTCGACACCGCGCTGGCTCGTGCGCTCGGCCTTGGCGCCGGTCTCGACGCTAATCTGAGCGTGCAAGGCGCCGCTCAGAGCGGCGCCTCGCTGGATGCCGCGATCCGAAGTCTCAATCTCTTGAGCGGAGCGCTTGAGGCGACGCTGCGCGCGCCGAAGCATGACACGGCCGCGTTGGATGCCTGGCTTGCGTTGAACTTTCAGGGCACCGCCGGGCTCGACGCCGTGGCGCGGCGTGGGGATCGAATTTCCAGCACCGCATTGCAGGGCATTCTGCGCGCGACGCCTAGCCGTGCCGCCGCGATGGACGCGATTCTCGGCCTGGTGGCCGCGGCGGCCGGCAGCCGGACTTTCAAGGCCGCCGCGCGCGGCGGCCACAGAGTCGCGGGCGGGCGGCGGCGAAGCGTGATTCCATCCGGCAACAGGAGGCATTGATATGGCCGCGAACGTCGTTATCAACGAATACAATGGGCTCGCGCCCGGCATCAGAAGCAACAAGACGGCGGGAACGATCCGCTTCAAAAACGCCGACGACGCGAATATCGATCTGAACGACCCCCTCGTCGTACCGGGCAGCGGCCAGGAATATTCCTTCGAGAAATGGCTGCGTCTGGAAATAGCAGGCGGCGCTTTCACGCAGATCACCAACCTGCGCGCCTATTCGGATGGCGCCAACGGCTTCGGTGCCGGCGTTAAACTCTGGCATGCCGTGACCGGCGCCTATACGCAGCCTGTCGTGCCCAACGAGGCGGCGGATCCGCCGCAATCGGTCGCCGCCGGTTCGCCGGTCGAAAACATGTCCGACTTTTTCACCGCCACCCAAGGCAGCCCCATAGACCTGGACGCGATCAACACCGGGCCCTTTACCGATGGATCTCCGTTCGAAGAGATCGGCGATTTCCTGGTTCTGGTCATGGAGGTCGAACCGGCCGCCGGTAACGGCGTTCTCGCGGCCGAGACGCTGACTTTCGCCTACGACGAGATCTGATCGCCGTGACTAAAAGCGCACAATCCTCGCCCGAGTTCTCCATCGCCGGCGCGGATGGCGAAGAACAGCATGCGACCAACGGCCGGGTCGCCTTGACCATCTACCCGGATGTTTCTGGCTCGAAGCTTCGCAAACGCAACGCCATAAAACATGCCTGCACACCCCGCGCACGCCGCGAACAATGGCTTTATGCCGAGCTCGACGGCGTGCGTTGCTACGTCAAGGACGAGGGCGCGCGGGTCCATATCGTCGTAACCAAACAGGATCTCTATCCCTGATGCCATACCGTCTGATAGATCCCGATGAAACGCTCGATTACGCCTGCGACTGGGTTGATTTCCTGGCCGACGGCGGAGGCCCGGGCGATACGATTCAAACCAGTCTCTGGTCGGTCGATCCCACCGGTCCCGCGCTGTCCGGCGCCTCTGTCGCGGGCACCGTGACCCGCGTCTTTCTGTCGGGCGCGCAAGCCGGTCAAGTCTATCGGCTGACCAATACCATCACGACTGCTTTTGGACGAACCGTGGAGAGAAGTTGGACCCTGAGATGCGAAACCCGCTGAAACTCCAGCTCACGGCGCCGCCGGCTCGCTTGCCGGTGGATCTTAACGAGCTGAGGGCGCAATTGCGCCTTGACGATGATCAAACCGTCGAAGACGCGATCCTGCTCGCGACTCTGCGATCCGCGACCGAGGCGTGCGAGGTTTCCACGGGGCGGTCGTTGATCACGCAAACATGGACGCTCTTCCGCGATGCCTGGCCGATAGAAACACCCGGCGCTCCCTTGCGCGAAGGTTGGTGTGAGGGAACCCTTGGGAGGGCAAGTGCCCGCATCCTGGTTTTGCCGCGGCCGCCTTTGCAGTCGGTGGTGCACGTCAAGACCTTCGCGGAAGACGATACGGAGGTTCTGTGGCCCGCAAGCGCGTACTTCGCCGATACGGCGGGGCTCCCTGGGCGTCTCGTGGCGCGTGCGGGACAGGCCTTCCCGGTGCCGGGGCGTGTGGCCAACGGAATCGAGGTCCGCTTCGTCGCCGGTCACGGTGGCGCGCCGGGGGACGTGCCCGCGCGCCTACGCCAAGGCATCGTTCAGCTGGCGGCCTATCTCTTCGAGAATCGCGGCGATAACGCGGCCGAGGCGGCGTTGAGCGCATCGGGTGCCGGTGCCCTGTGGCGGCCCCTGACCGTGGCGCGTCTGTAACATGAACACAACGAGGGCCGCGGCCGGGCGGCTGCGCCATCGGCTGATTTTGCAGACCCGGAATCCGGCTGGCGACGGCGGCGGCGGGCAGGCCGGCGATCCCTGGGCGGCCCCGGTCACGCTGGCGACCGTTTGGGGCGACATCATGCCGCTTAACGGGAACGAACGCCTGCGGGCCATGAAATTGGAAAACCGCGTGACGCATCGCATCTCGATTCGCTACCGCCTGGGCGTGACCGGCGACATGCGTTTTGCCTTTGGCGCGCGGACATTCAACATCCGCGCCGTTGTCGATGTTGGAGAGCACCACCGCGTGCTCGAACTCTTGTGCGAGGAAGGGGTGGCCACGTGATTCGCCTACGCAAACTAAAGTTGCGCCGGGATATCCTGGCGCGGGCCGTGGCCGAAAGCGCGCAAGACCTGCGCGAGACGGCGCGGGAATTGGTCGGTAAGCCGGGTGCCGGCGGGGCCTCGCGGCCGGGCGAGCCGCCGCGCCTGGATAGCGGGCGGCTGCGCGACAGTATATTCGCCCGTGTGAGCGCCGATGGTCTTTCGGCGGAGGTCGGGACCGACCTGGACTATGGGGCGCAGCTGGAATTCGGCACCCAGCGCATGGCGGCACGGCCCTGGCTGCACCCTGCTTTCGAAGCAAGCAAGGACAGGATCAAGGCGCGATTACGGGCAGCCGCGCGCGACGCTTTTCGGGGTAACCGCTCATGAGCGCCGATTCGCAATGGGCCTTGCAGGCCGCGATCTTCGCCGCCTTGAACGCGGACGCGGGTGTTAAATCCTTGATCGGAGATCCGGCACGTATTTTCGACCATGTTCCGCCTGAGAGCGCTTTTCCCTACCTCGTTATCGGCGAAGCATCCTCGTCTCCTTTCGACGCCAAGACCCAGGACGGCATGGAGCAAACCCTGACGCTCCACGCCTGGTCGCGTTACCGGGGCCTAAAGGAAATAAAAGACATCATGGCCGCGGTCACGAATGCCCTGGACCAGCAAGCGCTAAATCTGGTTGGACATACCCTCATTCTCTTGCGTTTCGAATTCGGCACGACGTTCCTCGATAGCGACGGCCTGACCCGCCACGGCGTGCAACGTTTCCGGGCCATCACCCAGGCGACCTGACAAGGCGGCGGTGGCTTGGACCGCGCCTTGCCTGTGGCCGGGGGAGACCTTCGCGTGCCTTGGCGGCGGGCCGAGCCTGACGGCGGCGCAAGTTAGGGCGCTGCGCGACAAGACGCGGACCATCGCCGTCAACGACGCCTGGCGCTTGGCGCCCTGGGCCGAGGTTCTCTACGCCTGCGATGGGCGCTGGTGGCGCAAGCACGGCGGCGTGCCTGCCTTCAAGAACCTGAAGGTGACCCTGTCCAACAGCGCCGATCTGGTCCGCGACTGGCCGGCTATCGGAATTCTGGAAAACACCGGGACCGGGGGCCTGGAACGCGACCCGCGCGGTCTGCGAACCGGGCGCAACGGCGGCTATCAGGCGATCAACCTGGCCGTGCATCTGGGCGCCCGGCGCATTTTGCTGCTCGGCTACGACATGAAACCGGGCGCGGACGGTCGCACCCATTGGTTCGGCGATCACGAAGATTGGCCAACCCGGCCCAATCTGTTTCGCGATATTTTTTTACCACACTTCGAGGGATTAGCTCATGCCTTGGATGCGATCGGCGTATCCGTCGTCAACTGCACGCCTGGCAGTGCCCTCGATGTTTTCCCCAAGGCGTCCCTCGACCAGGTGCTCGCCGACGGCCTATAGCTTGCTGCCGGACAGATTCGCGGATGGCCGCCACGAAACGATCCTGCGCGGCCTTCAACGAGCCGGGTGGCGCATTGCCGAGGGGGCCGGTCATCCGCGCGGCCGCCGCGATCTGTTGGTCACCTGGACCGTTCATCGCGGCGCCAAGGAAAACGCCGCGCGCGCCTTCGAGGCGGCCGGCGGCCAGGTCCTGGTGTGCGAGGAGGCCTACTTGCGCCGGATCAAGGGCGAGACCGCCTTCGCCCTGGCGTTACACGATCACAATGGCGCCGGCCGCTGGCGCTGCGGCGGACCCGAACGCTGGGCCTCCTTCGGCATTCCCTTGCGCCCTTGGCGGCGAACCGGATCGCATATCCTGGTAACGGAACAACGCGGGATCGGCAGCTACGCCATGGCCAGCCCGCCGCTATGGCACGACGATGTTGGGACCCGGCTCAAGCGCTTGTCGAAGCGGCCTATACTTTTTCGGGCTCATCCGAAAAGCCGCCTCTATCCCGAACTGGCACGGGCCCAAGGGCCACTCGACGAGGCTCTGGCCGGAGCGCACGGTCTGGTGACCTGGGCCGGGAGCGTCGCGGTGCGAGCGCTTATAGAGGGCGTGCCGGTTTGCTACGAAGCGCCCGAAATTGTGTGCGCCGGTGCTTGCGCGCGTGGCATCCAGAATATCGAGACCCCGGCTTATCCCGACCGCCTGCCGGCCTTGGAACGCTTGGCCTGGGCGCAATGGACGGTTAGCGAGATCGAGAGCGGCGCGCCTTTCCACTGGCTGTTGGGCACATGAGCGAAGGGGCCCTGATCGGGCAATACCGGCTTATGCACGCGCGGGGCGGGGTCTTTCCCGGCCGCTCCCTGCTGCCGGTCGCCTGGCACGTTTACGACGCCGTTCAGCGCCATGGCGCGCTGACACTGCTCGATTACGGTTGCGGTCAAGGTCAGCAATACGACCGCTACAAGGTCCATGAGTGGTGGGGTGTGCCGCGCCCGGCGCTCTACGATCCCGCCGTGGCGCGTTATGCGGCTATGCCGCGTGGACCCTTCGATGGCGTGATTTGCAGCGACGTGTTGGAGCATGTGCCCCGTGACGAGCTGGACACCGTGTTGGCCGATTGCTTCGGGCCTGCGCGAAAGTTCGTGTTCCTCTCCATTTGTTGCCGTGCCGCCCGCAAGTCCTTGCCCAACGGCATGAACTGCCACGTCACGGTCGAAAAACCCGAGTGGTGGACCCGACGCCTCCAAGAATTCAAGGCGGCGGGCCGGCACGATGTGGCGCTCCACACGGTCTTTTCACACTGATAATCGGAGCGGCTGAGTGAAAGTATACATCGGTTGGGATCAACGCGATATCGCCGCCTTCGAGGTTTGCCGCCGCTCCTTGCTGCGCCATGCCAGTGTGCCGATCGAGATCGTGGCGCTGAAAGATTGGGAGCTGCGCGCCAAGGGGTTCTACTGGCGGCCCTATTCGGTCGATGAGCGCGGACAAATGTGGGATGGGCGCGACGGGCGGCCGTTTTCAACCGGGTTCAGTTATACGCGCTTCTGCATTCCGCTCTTGGAAGAGTTCGGCCACGAGCCGGTTGTTTTTTGCGACGCGGACATGCTGTGGCGCGCCGATATCGCGGACTTGGTTGAGGCGGCGGGAGATGCCGCCGTCGCCTGTGTGAAACACCAGCATAGGCCGCGCGAACGCGACAAGATGGCCGGCCTCATGCAAACAGTTTACCCGCGTAAGAATTGGTCAAGCCTCATGGTCTTGCGTCCCGGGCGCTGCGCCGGCCTGACCCCCTACGCGGTCAACAATCGCAGCGGCGCTTGGCTGCACGGTCTGCATTGGATCGACGATGCATCGATCAAGGGCTTGCCGGAATCATGGAACTGGCTGGAAGGATGGTCCGATCCCGCGCTCAAACCCAAGGTCGCACATTTCACGCGCGGCACACCGGACATGGCCGGGTGCGAAACGGCCGCCTATGCCGAGGAATGGCGGGCGGTTTTGGCGAGCGCCGAGCCGGTCCCGGCACAACCGGGTAGTGTCTCAGTTCGAAATTCGATGCGCTGAGAGCGCAATGCGAATGCGAATGTCGGCTCAGCGGATGAAAGCGGTCGCCGTTCCTGTGCGGCGAGAGAGGCCGGGTAGTACCAAAAGCGGAAATTCGCAATGCCCAAGAATGTCGAGCATTGGTCGTTGGCGACGGTCCGGGAGCAGTTCATCAAGATCGGCACCAAATGGTCCCTCAAACGCTACATGAACATGACCCTGCTCAAGCAGCAAAGGATGACCGCCTGACCAGATCAGCCATCAACCCAAAACAAAATGTGCGAAAGATTCTAGAAACTACCCCGCGCTTTCATACCTGCGATGGAACCCTACATCGAAAGCGTGATCCGCCGGGCTCTGGCGAGAGCCAAGGCCGAGGGCGAGGATTACGTGGGGCAGACCGAGGAAGTGGTCAGGGCCGTGCTACAGGCCCGGCCGGACATGACCGTGAGCGAGACGCTGGTGCAGGTCAACAGGGTGCGGCGACAATGATTGCTTTGCTCCCGGCTCGCCGTAACAGACAGCCAACTTCATTGATGCGCCTGACAGCGCCGTGAGCGTTCGCGTAAATCGCATCTCATCGGCCGCAGCCCACAATATCCGGCTTTTCGGTAAATCCGGGGATCGTGCTATAGGGGCTATCGGATCACGTTCTACGCCAAATAGACCCCCTACACGGGTACTTTCAGCGCGGTGCGGCCCGAGCGCCGTAGGCCTAGAAATCCTAGGAGACCCAGAGCTGCGGAAAAGAGCGGGAGCGCAGCCGGAAGGGGGATGGGATCGAGTCTGACGTTGTCTATGTTGAAATGACCGCAGGGGGCGGTCAAGCACATTCCCCCAATCGTAGCTATGTCCGGATACAGGGCACCAATAACCAACTGGTCCAGGATTAGAGATTGGTCGCTGAACAAGTATGTGCTCGGTTGTTCGCCCATAAAAAATATGTCTTCTGCAACAAGGGAACCATCCCAATATCCCTGTACCAAAACATTATCGTATGGGTCGCCACTGCATGGAACCGACTCATCAGCACAATAGGCAGTGTCGTAAGGAAGAATATCGAAGCTTATTGCATAGAAAATGAAGTCCATAGTGAAATTCATTGACTTGGCATACGACGTTCCGGCGTCGTCTAAATGAGCCGTACCAGGAATAGTGTAGTAGCCCAACCTTCCGTTAATGGGGGATGCGGTAATGCCACCCTCCTGGTACTCCTCCCCGGGGAGAGCCAGTTCTGGAAGATCGCTGAAGGTCATGACGGCTGCGGTTGCCGGTTGAACCAACGTCACCACGCCAAGAACAGCAATTAGCTTGACAATGATACGCATACTCATACCTCGTTACACACTTATCCCAGATTTCCCAGATGGGATTCACATGAACGCTCAATTCTGTTGAAAGTCATTGATCCACATCAATCGGAGCATCTTTACGTCATTCTTCGTCATCCGCTGACAACCCGCAGCGGCAAAACGGCTTGTGGGCGTATGCTTCGGCCGCATTTGGTGGAACTTCGCCGGCTGAGGCTCTTTACTCGTCCTGATAAGACCCAAGGTCATGCGGTTTAATGCCACCTCCGCAGGCTGAAAGATGACATAGCGGTCATGTAGCACGACCTTCGCGCCAATCTTAACCGCCTTACTCCCGCAGGGTGGTCAGCGACCAGTGCTCTGCTTCCTCCGGTCCAGCAGACTTTTCCTTTGGGTCAGGAGTAGAAGTGCCGATGAGCCTACGCCAATGTCTATCGTTGGACTTAAAGCCGACGTGATTCGCTAAAAAGCGGACATTCAAGACGTTGGTTCAGCAGAATTGAAAACTGAGATACTACCCACAACCGCCAGGCAGGCGGCGCGTCATGGGCCAGGTAGGCCTTTCCGTTTTCCAATAGGAGGAACCGAACATTGCCGGCACAGAAAGGTAAACTCGTTCTCTTGAAGGCCGACCTGACAGGCGCTTCGCCACAGGTCTTCACCACCCTGGCGGGCCTTCGCACCACGACCTGGACCATCAACGGCGAGGACGTCGACGTCACCACCAAGGATGACAACGGTTGGCAACAGCGTTTGGCGGGCGCCGGCGTGCGTTCGCTCAACGTGTCGGCGGGTGGCGTCTTCCAAGATAGCGTGGGTGAGGAAACCGTGCGCCAGTGGGCCTTCAACCAGAGCATCAACCTGTTCGAGATCACCTTCGAGAACGGCGACCGCTTGGAGTGCGCTTTCCAGATTTCCAACTACGAACGTACCGGGGACCATGACGGGGCGGAGACTTACTCGCTCACGCTCAACTCCCATGGCACGCCCGTTTACGTGGCCATCTGACCATGGCGAACAAGGCGCGCGGCGAAGTCGAACTGGACCTGGGTGGAAAAACCTACGTTCTCCGCCCCACTTTTGGGGCGGTCTGCGAGATCGAGGATGCGATTGGCACCAACCTCTTCGATATCGGCCGCAAGCTGGAGCGGGCCGAGATCACGGTGCAGGATCTGGTCAAGTTCACCCATGCCTGTATCGCGCAATCGGGCGCATCGATAGACCTGGATAAACTGGGGGAGTCGATTGTCGCCCAAGGCTCCCTCGGCGTCATCGCGGCGCTGGTCAAGTTCTGCCAGAGTTATGCTTTCGGTGGGCACGAGGAAAAAAAAGCCGGCGCGGCGCCCAAGCCAAAACTACCAGCGGTGGTGGCGACTACGTCCTAGAATACATGAAGATCGCGCTCGGCCGTCTCGGCTGGGCGCCGCCGGTATTCTGGGCCGCGACACCGCGGGAATTCTGGGCCGCGTTCGAGGATTGGGTGAGCGTCAACTGCATCCGACGAGACGACGGCGCCTTGAGCGAGGATGAGATCGAGCGCCTGGAAGCCATGAAGCAGCGGTTTCCAGACCGGGCGGGGCGTGAGTCCTAACTTGGCGCGCCGCTTGGTGCCGGGCAACCAATAAACCAATAAAGAAATCAGTCGAAACCTGTGGCGACAGGTGCGGTTTTAAGAGAGGTGGTTGTGCAGAAAAAAGACAAGTAAGACGATCATCGTCACACGCACGAACAATATAGTTCTACCTCGATTCATTATCATACCGCAATGTGGGCATTCCATCGCTAGAGAACTAACCTGCTTGCGACAGTCTATACAAATCTCTAGCGCCATAGCGTATTTCCCTTAGCTAGATCGAATGCCAATTCGATCGGAGGGGTTATAGCCCGAAGTAAGTTATGTAGAACATTACGAAGAGGGTTATGATTGGAACGCCGACAAAGATATCCGCAACCCCCCAGCGCGTGACCCAACCGCAATGCGGGCAACGTCGCGCACTTGTACTGATATCCTTAGAGCAGTCCTCGCAATGTCTTAGGGCCATACAATCTCCGTAACTAAAAAACCTCCTTGCCCATTTAGCATGGTCGAAGGTGGTTGATATGCCGTTTGATGAAGGAAGTTCCATCGATTCCCCACAAGAGCCAAGATACGCCCTCCGGCATCGTCGATCAATCAACCGCGCCACATATAGTCTCTAATATCTGAGGGTAGAGCCATGCCGGAAATTGACAGCTTGACTCTTCGCATAGAGCTTGATCTTAGCGGCCTGAGAAGCGGGTTGCGCGAGGCGAATCAACTTGTGGCCCGGTCGAGTCGGAGCATGATCCAATCGCTTGCTGGCGTCGAGGAGTCGCTAAGGAAGATTGGAGCCATGAGCGCCACGCTCCAGCCGCCGGTGAGCAATACAGAGCGCCAAATTTCTAGAGATGACAGGGTCACGGGCGCGGGAATTGGCGCAACCATTGCGGGTAGTGCGATAGCACTGGCTGGATCTCTTGCAACCGCCACCACTGCTGTGACATTGGCTGCCGGTGCGATCTTGGGCGCGTTTATCCCTGATGCCGAAGCCATGTTGTCCAATGCGTTTTCGGCGCCATCGTCTGGGGAGCGCTTCGCGGATTTCGAAAACCGGATTAGTCAGCTTCAAAGCATGCAAGGCATACGAACGGGAATCGAGTTTGGAGATGCCATTCGAGAAAATGAATTGGCGGAGAAAATTCGCCGACTACAGCTAGAGCGCTCCGAATTACTGCGTCGGCTAGATAGAAAACTGACCCTCCCAGAAACAATGGACCTTAGTGAAAGCGGGATCATCAATGGATCCGATAGCATCGAAACACTTATTGGGAATGCTGGGGACGACATCCTACTCACGATAGATCGGGTTGAAGGTCTTGGCACGGCCTTCGAGGGCGCGGGTACTAAGGCTATAGATTTCGAGGAGACGCAATCCAACGCGCTCGACACCGTCGCGCGGAAGTCCGATGAGGCGCGCGCTTCGGCGCAACGGCTCGACGGCGCCGCGCGCGACTTGGGTTTTACCTTTGCTTCTTCGTTCGAGGACGCGGTGGTCGAGGGGCGGAACCTGTCCGATGTGCTGCAAGGTTTGGAGCAGGATATCCTGCGTATCCTGACCCGTAAGCTGGTGACCGAGCCCCTGGCCGGCGCGGTCACGGGGTTGATCGGGAGTGGGATCGGTGCGTTTGCCGGGCAGTTCCACGGCGGCGGCCAAGTTGGATCGACGCCCGTCCCGGGCCGCGTGGTGCCGGCCTCGCTCTTTGCCGGGGCGCCGCGTTTTGCCAGTGGAGACCAATGCTCGCTTCGTGCACACACAAGGCACACAATGGCAAATGGTGACATTACAGTCGAGGTGGGATCGGCTTGTTATTGGGCCAACCACACGCCGCGTTTAATCCCACCAGGCGAAGTTTCGGACATGAGTGTAAAGTATGGCCTTCCAACCGTTTGGCAGGAAGACTTCTATTTCGCAGATGCCCTCGGGTAAGGTTACGTCTTGAACGATTGGGTAGGAGAAATTTTTGGACTTGTAGTCCAAATACGACGGTTCGCAGCGTAAGGCGATAGCCTTCAATTTCTCTGGAACCGCGAACCTGCATCCCAGTCGCGCGATCTCCTCGTAGTCTTCTTGGTCGTATGCCTCCGCGGCCGGAGTCACCGCCGTCGCGCTATCGCAGACCGACGATGTATTTACGAGTGTCCTCGCGAAGGGAATTTCATCGGGGGACGCGATCGATAAGAAAACCGGGAACAAGTAAACTGTGGTCAAAACCATGATAGAAAAATTCTATTTTGGGGCCAAAGCAAATACACGGAACACCTTGCGTAGCGGCAGGGGCCTGTGAAGCCAAAGTATAACAACCCGGATGCGGTTTGTCTGCCATGGTAGTCTCGCAATTGTGAATCCGGCCAACCAAGGATTCAAACCCCAACTTACCCGACCCTCCATCGCAACCAAGGTGCACAATGGCAAACGAAGGACTCACTTTTGAGATAGGAGCCGATACTAGGAGAATTGAGTCCGCATTACAGAAATTTGAACAATCGACGGACAGTTTAGCGCGCAAGCTAGATACAGGTTTCGGACTGTTGGATGCGCGGATCGGTCTCTTGAGAGGCGGACTTGCCGCGATTCAAGACCAAGTCGGTAAATCCGGTAATGCCTTGAGCAAGTTCTTGAAGATCTTGGGGGCGTTTTCTGGCATCGCGCCGATCGAAGAAACTGGCAAGGCGCTGGCGGATCTGTCTGACGAGTCCGCTCAGGCAGAGAAAAACATCGCCAAGTTCACCGGGATTGAACCCCGAGGTCTTCTAAAGACTTTCAAAGAACTCGTGTCTCAGGCTGCGATACTCCGTACCGCGACCAAGGAGCAACTATCTGTTTTTGGCACCGACGAAGATGTTGCCGCCATCGTGGCAACCCAGGAACAGCTTGTCCGGGGACTGACACAACAATCCGAGAGACGCCGGCGTGAACTTCGGAGTCAGATCGACAACGAAACTGTGCTCGGGCGACTCTTACCGAATGCCAATTTCGAAAATAGGGGGAGTTCGATAGAGAAGCGCCGGCGGCTGGACGAAACTCTGCAAGTGCTAAAGGAAATTTCCGCGATAGCCGACAATCCAAGTGTCAGGTCCCGCATTGACGATGTCTTGAGGCCTCGTAGCGCCCCGCGGTTCCGACAAGGCGGTGCCCTGGAGCCACGCTCGCCCAGGGAGGTAGAGTTGGCCTCATCCGAGACGGGAATCGCGCGTGCCACGGGTCAAATGGCAGGTGCCGCCGAGCGAACCGATCAAGCACTCAGTCAACAGCTAGGCACGATTCGCAAGCTAGACGGCGCCGCGCGCGACTTGGGTTTTACCTTCGCCTCGTCGTTCGAGGACGCGGTGGTCGAGGGACGGAACCTGTCCGATGTGCTGCAAGGTTTGGAGCGGGATATCCTGCGTATCCTGACCCGTAAGCTGGTGACCGAGCCCCTGGCCGGCGCGGTCACGGGGTTGATCGGGAGTGGGATCGGTGCGTTTGCCGGGCAGTTCCACGGCGGCGGCCAAGTAGGATCGACGCCCGTACCGGGCCGCGTGGTGCCAGCCTCGTTCTTTGACGGGGCGCCGCGCTTTGCCGGCGGCGGTATGGTTGGGCGCGTGCCGAGTCTCGCGCCCGGCGAGGTGCCGGCCATCCTGCATCGCGGCGAAATTGTCCGAACCCCGGCGCAGGAAGCCGCGCTGCGGCGAAACGGCGGCAGTTCCGGTGAGACGCGGATCGTGGTGAATATACAGACGCCCAACCCGCGCGCCTTCAACGAATCGCGCGGGCAGATTCAAGCCATGCTGGCCGATGCCGTAAGCGCCGGCCGCCGCAACCGCTAAGCATTACATCATCCAAGCAAGAGGTTCCGCATGAGCTTCGACGAAACCCGCTTGCCCACGAAGATAGAATTCGGGGCGCGAGGAGGTCCGCGATTCCGTACCGAGGTTGTGGTCCTCGGCAGCGGCCATGAGCAGCGTAACGCCGAGTGGAGCGCGACCCGCGCCGCCTGGGACATCGCGCCGGGTATCCAGAGCGCGGCTGACCTGGATGCCATCGTCGCGTTCTGGTATGCCCGCCAAGGCCGTCTGCGCGGGTTCCGATTCAAGGACCACACGGATTTCTCGGCCACCGGCCAAGTCCTGATCGCGGCGGTGGCGGGCGGCGAGACCAGCGCCCAGCTCGTGCGCGGCTATAGCAACGGCGGCCAGACTTTCAGCCGCACCGTCGCCAAGCCAGTGGCGGGCAGCGTGCAGCTTTTCCTGGATGGCATGCCCCTGACCTCCAGCGTCGATACCGCGACCGGTATCGTCAGCTTCGCCGCCTTGCCGGGCGGATCGCCGCAGGCGGTCTTGACCGCCGACTTCGCCTTCGACGTGCCGGTGCGATTCGATACGGATAATTTGGAAATACGCCAAGTCACTCATGCCCGCGACGCGGTGCAGTCCCTGCCCATCGTAGAAATTCGCGATATAGCATGAAGACGGTCAGTCCCGAATTGGCCGCGCACCTGGCCGGCGCCGCGCTCACGCTCGCCACCTGCTGGAAGATCGAGCGCCGCGACGGCACCATCCTTGGCTTTACCTCCCATGATCGCGATCTCGTTTTCGATTTAGCCGACGGGGACGGTCCGGTCTCCTATGTGGCGGCCAGCGGCTTCACCCGCAGCAACATTGCCGGTGTCGCCGGTTTCGCCGCCGACAATCTGGATGTCGAGGGCGTTCTGGATTCAGCCGCGATCGCCGTCGCGGATTTGCGCGCCGGGCGCTACGACTTCGCCGAGATCAAAGTCTTCGAGGTCAATTACAAGGCGCTTAACCAGGGCGCCTTGAAGCTGCGCCGGGGCCAGGTCGGTCAGGTGCGGGCCGAGGGCCAAGTATTTGTCGCCGAGTTGCGCGGCCTGGCGGACCGCTACAGCCAGGAAATAGGCGAGATCTACAGCCCCTCGTGCCGGGCCGATTTGGGAGATGGGCATTGCGGTGTCCGTCTCTCGCCGCCCATATGGCAAGCCAGCACCGCTTATACGCTCCGCCAGGTTCGCGATGCCGCCACCGGATCGGTGGTGCGCCCCACCGTTTTTAACGACCGGCAGTTTCGATGTGTGCAAACCGGTACAAGCGATATCAGCGAGCCGGTTTGGAACCTGCCCTTGGGTGCCCAAACAACGGACGGTAGCGTGACGTGGGAGGCTGAACGGGCCCTCGCAATCGAGGCCACGGTCGCCACGGTGACCGACAATCGCGGCTTCACGTTGACCTATGGCGGCGACGCGCCAGACGCGCTGATGACCGGCGGCGTTCTGACTTTCACCGGTATAGGCAATCCGCCGCCCGCGAACCTCGATCTCAAGATGGAGGTGAAGTCGTGGCTCCTGGCCACCAAGGCCATTACTTTGTTCCTGCCCATGCCCTTCGATGTATCGCCGGGCGATAGCGTGAGCGTATCGGCGGGCTGTGACAAGTCGCTGGCGGTATGCCGTGCCACCTTCGATAACGTGCTCAATTTCCGGGGTGAGCCTTTCGTGCCGGGTAATGACCTTTTGTTCCGCACGCCCGATGCCAGATAGGTGCGATATCGTGGCAGAGGCGCGCCGTTGGATTGGCACGCCTTGGGTTCCCGCCGGGTCGCAGCGCGGCGTGGGGGCGAACTGCCTGGGGTTCCTGGCCGGGGTCGCGCGCAATCTTGGAATGAGAGATTTGGCCGAGGCCTTCATGCCGTATCGCGGCCATGCCGCGCCGCCGGCGCCCAAGACCCTGCTGCTGGGCCTGCGCCGGCACTTACGCCGCTGTCCTTTGGCGGAGGCTTTGCCCGGTGACTTGTTGCTCTTCGATCTGGGTTCGGGCCTTCGCCATGTCGCCTTGTTAAGCGCGCCGGGCACCGTCGTCCATGCGCACCAGGTGCAAGGGAAAGTGGTCGAGCAACGCCTCGTCTGGGCGCCGCACAGTGCTTATCGCATTCCCGGAATAGAATGATGGGATTTGGCTTATGGCGACCTTAGCTCTCAGCCTGGGCGGTGCCGTGGCGGGTGGCATTATCGGCGGACCGGCTGGAGCGCAGGCGGGATTCCTTGCCGGTCAGTTCGCCGGTAATGTTCTTTTCGGCAATGCCGACGATAGAATCGCGGAGGGACCGCGCCTGACCGATCTGACGGTCACGTCTTCCACCTACGGCCGGCCGATACCGATAGTTTACGGCCGCTTTCGCCTCGGCGGTAACGTTGTGTGGTCGCCGGGGATACAAGAGCTCCGTCAGGAGCAAACCCAGGGCGGCAAAGGCGGCGGCGCGGCGCAAACGAGCGTGACTTTCCGCTATACCGCCGATTTCCGCGTCGCTTTGTGCGAGGGGCCGATCGAAGCGGTCTTGCGCGTTTGGGCCGATGGCAAGCTCATAGCCGATTTCACCGGGTCCACGCCCGTATTCGGCGGCAAGATCCGTCAGGCGAATATGCGGCTATACCTGGGCGGCGAGGCGCAGCTACCGGACCCCGCGGAGCAAGCCGATCGCGGGATCGAAGATACGCCTGCTTATCGGGGACAGGCCGGGCTGGTATTCGAAGCCCTGCCGCTGGAAGACTTCGGCAATCGCATTCCGCAGATCACGGCGGAGGTCACGACCTCGGCCAGCGAAAACTTCCCGGTGGCCAGTACGGTGGCCTTTGCCTCGCCGGTCACGCAGCTTGCGCGCTGGAGTCATGACCGCCGTTTTCTTTTCACCCTCTCCACCGACGGAATCGCGACCAAGTGGGATGCCGCCGAGCGCAGGCAGTTGGTCGGCAAGGATATCGGTGTTGGGGAGTCCTTCTGTCCCGGGCTCGACCGCGATGGAAATCTTTATTCCGGAAACCGGAACGGAAAGGTCGTCAAGTATGACGACTCTTGGACTCAAGTCGGCATTTCGCCGGCGGCGATGTCGCAGGGTTTCGCCAATCTGATCCTTGCCGGACAGCCGGGGTTCGAGCGTGTTATCGCGCAAGGGTTAACTGGAAAAGTCGGAATCTTTTCTGTATCGACGCTGAATCTTATCAACGAGATCGTGCTCTCGGATTTCGCCGCGCCGACCGCTGGGACTTACCGGGCGACACTGGATCGCAACGGCATGGCGGTCGACGCGGAAGGTTTCGTCTGGACCCTGGTTGTGGATGGTTCGGCCGATGGTTATCTCTTCAAGATCGACCCCGGTATCGGGTCGGTGAGGGAGCGCCATGTCCTGGCCGGGAAAAACGGGGCTCGTTTCCTGTCCTACGACGAACCGGCCAACAGTCTGATCGTCGAGGAAAGCGGCGCGGCCGGCCTGTTTCGCTTCAGCCTCGATACCCTGACCATAGACGCGGCCTTGGCGTTAGTCCTAAACGCGACAGTCGATAACCGCACGCAGTACTGCGCTGGCCCGGTGGGAGGGCGGATGTGGCTTCAGGCGACCACTGTCGCCTTCGAAATCGACACCGCTAGTTTCACGATCCTGCGCAGCGTGTCTCTTACCAGTTGGGCCACGATTCCGGCCGTGCAGCAGATGGTTCACGACGCGCTGAACAACGCGCTGATCTGGCTCGATGTCTTCCCGGCGACGCTGTACTGGGCCTATCTCGACCGTAAGATGGGATTGGATGTCGTCTTGGGCGATATACTCGATGACGTCTCTAGCCGGGTTGGACTCATCGCGTCCGGGGATCTCGATACAACCGCGCTTAACGATGCCGTGATCGGTTTTGTGGTCTCCGACCGCATGAGCGCGCGGGCGGCGCTGGAACCTCTGGCAACCGCCTATTTCTTCGATGCGCGGGAAGAGGATTTCAAGGTGGTGATGGTGGCGCGTGGCGGCGCCCCGGCGGTTTCGATTCCCGAGTCGGATCTCGCTGCGCGAGCCTTCGAGGAAACCGGCTTCGTGCCCTTGCTCGGCGAAGAACGCATCCAGGAAATTGAACTGCCCCGCCGTATCGATGTGACCTACGCCGACCCAAGCCTCGACTATCAAACCAATACCCAGGTTTTTCAGCGCGTGCGGGAAGCGGTGGGCTCGCGGGGTCAGAAAGTCATTCGCCTGCCGCTCGCCATGAGTGGTGATGAGGCCGCGCGGCGGATCGAGAAAATCGGATTTCAAACTTGGCAGGCGCGCACACCCTACGATCTGCGCGTTTCGCGAAAGCATGCGCTGATTGGCACGGGAGACGTGATCCGCGCAACCGCCGATGGCGCCACCGTCACCTTGCGGGTGGAATCGGTCGATTACGGGGCCAACGGAGTTATCCGCTTGCGCGGCGTGGCGGAAGACGCGGCTATTTACGCTAGCACGGCGGCCGGCGTCGCGGGCCTGGGCGTTCCGGCGCAGTCAATTGTCCTGGCCGGATCCACGGCATTTTACCTCATGGATATCCCTCTTTTGCGCGATGCGGAAGAGGGGCTGGGTGTCTATGTCGCCGCGGGTGCGCTGGGGGAGGAAACTTGGCCCGGCGTTTCGATCCTGAAGTCGGCGGATGGCGAAGCCTTCGACGCGCCCTTCCTATTCGTGCCGGGAACACGAAACGCGGTTCATGGCGCTAGCGAATCCGTGCTGGCGGGTCACGGTGCTTGCACCTGGGATCGCACCAACACCTTGACCCTGCGCTTGGTGCGCGGCGCCTTGGCTTCGAAGGCCGAGATGGAGGTGCTGAATGGTGCCAACGCGCTGCTGGTTGGCGACGAGGTCCTTCAGTTCGCGGGCGCCAATCTAAACGCCGACGGGTCTTACACGCTGGATACTCTCCTGCGAGGGCGTCGCGGCACCGAGTGGGCGACCGCTGGCCATAGCCTGGGGGAAAGAGTCATCTTGCTCAGCGATGCAAGCTTGACTCGCGCCAATCTGCCCGATGCCGACGTCGGGATTACACGATTCTACAAAGGCGTGACCCTGGGCGGCTTGGCCAGTGAAGGCGCACGGAAATCATTCGCTCTTCTCGGGCGCTCACTCATGCCTTACGCACCGGTCGATATACGCGGCGCCCAGACCGGTTCGCCCAGCGATTGGGTGCTCACTTGGCGGCGGCGCTCACGCCTGGGCGGAGCCTGGAAAGATGCGGTCGACGTGCCGCTTGGCGAAGAGGGCGAATCCTATGAAGTCGACATCTTAAACGGGACGGCGGTTGTGCGCACAATCACCGCCGTAACGTCCAGCGGCGGCTCGGCTGTAACGCCCAGTACTCGTCAAGCCGTGTACTCGGCCGCCGACCAGATCGCCGATTTTGGTGCCGAGCAAGCCTCACTCAGTCTTCGCGCGTACCAATTGAGCGCCACGATTGGGCGTGGCTTTCCCGGGCCGGCCGTCGTTTCCGGATGATCTAGTAGGAGTATATTGGCCATGGCAAACCTCGATAACCTCGGCACCCATGTCGACGGCGTGCTGATCGCGCAATCGCAGTCGCAGAAGGAAGTAACTTCCAACGCGCTGGACAACCTACTGTCCAACGCGACTCAGGCGGCGTTGAGCGTGGCGATTGCCGATGCCGCGGGTTCTCCGACGCTTGCCGAACGTAACCTTAGCGACGATGAATTCTTTGGAAACTTTCTTTTCTTCCTGACCGGGACTCCTAGCCTGGCCTTTGACGTGGTTCTTCCAGCGCTTGGCGAACACTGCTTCGCGGTTGTCAACCAAACGGGGCAAACCGCCACCCTGCGCGCCGGCGCGGGCGCCAGTGTTGCGATCGCCACGACCACCGCACGCTTGTTGCACAGCGACGGCAGCGACGTGATCGCCCTCGCCCCGGCGGCCTAGGTAAATCGCATGGCGGGTCCAACCCACGGCGATCTCCACGCCGAAATCGCGGCTCTGCGTGCCTTGGCCGAGACTGAGCTAAAGAATTTGAGCATCCGCATGGCGCAGGTCGAAATAACGCAGCGCGATCTTGTGCGCGTCGCGACGCAAGGAAAGGCCGGACTGCGCGTATTCCTGTGGCTTGGAGGTTTTCTAGCCGCTGGCGCCACGGCGCTCACCGCTATCTGGAGCGACCTCTTTGGCCGCTGAAAAATCAAGGAGGACCAACCGATGCGACGTTTCACTTCAACGCGCCTAGCAGCCGCGGTTCTAGGCGGTATCTTTTTGCTTGGATGCGCGCCCAGCCAACGACTCGCCATGGAAGGCGGTCTGCAAGCCGCTCAACGGGTGAAGGATACCGAGGCGCGGATATTGAAAACTTCGATCTGTGCCATGTCCATTGGCGCTTACTATCGTATCAACAGTAATTTGGAACGTCGGGCCCTGGACGCCCTATGTGGCGATTTGGATGGGGCCCTGGCCAGCATGGAAGATCTGAACGCGGCAGCCGGAAAGTAACCCGGTTTTTATGGGAATTTAGTACGCGCGCTCCACGCAAAAATCGATGATATCGAGCATTTCCTTTTTGATCGGCGACGGGGGGAAGGCCGCCAAGGCGTCGCGCGCATCGGACGCATAAGCCCGCGCATAGGCCGCCGTATCCGCCAGAACACCATGCCGGCGCATCAGCTCTATCGCATGGGTCAAATCCGACTCCGATTGTTCCATGCTTTCGAGGCAGCGGCGCCAGAACGCCTTCTCGCCATCGTCGGCGCGAGCGAAAGCGAGAATCACCGGCAGCGAGATCTTGCCTTCCCTGAAGTCGTCCCCAATGGTTTTGCCTAGCTCCGCCTGGCGCGCTGAATAATCGAGCAGGTCATCTATGATCTGGAAGGCGATGCCAAAATTACGCCCATAACTCTCCAGCGCGAATTCCTCATCTTCCGGGCGCTCGCTCACCACCGCGCCGATCCGGCAAGCGGCGGAGAACAGGGCGGCGGTCTTCGCGCCGACCACGGCGAGATAGTCTTTTTCACTCGTTGCCGTGTCATTCGAGGTGATGAGTTGCTGCACCTCGCCCTCGGCGATAACCGCCGAGGCATCCGAAAGAATCTTGAGAACTTTCAGCGAACCGTCGGCGACCATGAGCTGAAACGCGCGGCTGAATAGGAAGTCGCCGACCAGGACGCTAGGCTGATTGCCCCAAAGGGCGTTGGCGGTTGCGAGGCCCCGGCGCAAATTGCTTTGGTCCACGACATCGTCGTGCAGCAATGTGGCCGTGTGGATAAATTCGACGCAGGCGGCGAGATGGATATGGCGCCGCCCCTGATATCCGCATAGCTGCGCCGATGCGAGGGTTAGAATGGGGCGCAGACGCTTGCCGCCCGCGGCAATGATGTGGCCGGCGAGCTGAGGGATCAAGCTAACCTGCGAGTTCATATGCTGCAGGATCACGCGGTTGACCGCTTGAAGCTCGTCCGCAACCAAGGCGGTCAAGGGCTCCAGCGCGGCCCGCGGCGCCGATTCCTGTACGATTTCTATGCCGGCAACACTAGTCAACGGCTCTATCCTTCAGTTCGCCGCGCTTGGCGTGAAAGTAATCTTACCCATATACGGCCACAACCGTGCAATAATTCGCCGAAGATAGGACGATCCACCCGCTGGTCAAGTCAATCGCTCGCGATTGCGGCCACCACGAGAGCTTCCCGGTGAGAAACATACTGCACACAAACGATCTGGTGAAGCTTTCCTGGATACAGGCGCTTTTGGCGGATGCTGGGGTGGAAACAGTTGTGCTGGATGTCCACACCAGTGTGATTGAAGGGTCGATTGGGGCGATTCCGCGCCGTTTAGCGGTTCTCGACGAGGATTATCACCGCGCGCGCCGGGTGCTGGAGGAAGCCGGGGAGGATATTCCTTCATGAATCCGGGCCCACGCCCCGCCAATTCTCCGGAAACACATGCCGGAAACGCGAGCGCGGACCTCCTTTTGGGGGGACGGGTGTCCTTGGCGCAACCCGTATCGGGGTATCGGGTGGCGATCGATCCGGTCATGTTGGCGGCGGCGGTTTCGGCCTCCGCCGGGGACAGCGTTCTCGATCTTGGGTGCGGGGCGGGCGCGGCCGCCTTGTGTTTGCTGGCCCGGGTGCCGGGCATTCGCGTGACCGGACTGGACCTTCAGATCAACTTGGTTCGCCTGGCCGGTGAGAACGCTAGGCGCAATGATGTCGCCAACCGCTTCCTCCCCATGGTGGGCGATGTCGCCAAGCTCCCGCCGCGCCTCGCCCCGGCCAGTTTCGATCATGTCATGTGCAATCCACCCTATCAGAGAGCCAGTGCCGCCCGCCCGAGTGGAAACCCTGCCCGCGATACAGCCAATCGCGAAGGGGAGGCGGGGCTTACCGTTTGGATCGCCGCCGCACTGGCCATGGTGCGGCCCAAGGGGGTTTTAACCATAATTCACCGGGCCGACCGGCTCGATGACCTGCTCGTGGCGCTCCATGGCCAATTCGGCGATATAGCTGTTTTTCCCCTGTGGCCCGGCCCTGGCGTGGCGGCGAAACGCGTCATTGTGCGGGCCCGTAAGGGCGTGGCGGGCCCCTTACGAATTGCGCCAGGCCTGATCCTGCACGAACCCAGCGGTGCTTACACGGCCTCGGCGGATGCAATTCTAAGGAACGCCGCGCCGCTTTGTATCTGAGCTTTGCAGGAGGGCATTCTTATGAGCGTTCATTCCGTTCTGCCCGTCCGGAGGCCGGCTAGGATTCCGTGAACTGGACCAGTTGATTGTGGGTTCGGGCCGGCTTATAAATTCGCGGCCAGAAAAAATAGTGGCCCGGCGCGGGTGTAGCTCAATGGTAGAGCTTTTGCTTCCCAAGCAAGTGACGAGGGTTCGATTCCCTTCACCCGCTCCAACACCCACCCTTGGAGGGCACCATGACCGGCCAGGCGGTTTCCACAGTGCAAATCGACAACGACCGGGTCCGGGTCACCGAGTGGCGTTTCGCCCCTGGGGCCGCGACCGGGTTCCATCGCCATGAATACGACTACGTCGTGGTTCCCATGACCACGGGGGCCTTGAAGCTGATTGGCCCCGACGGCGCCGAGGCCCTGGCGGAATTAACCGCCGGCGTGTCCTACACGCACCGGGCCGGGGTCGAGCACGACGTCATCAACGTCAACGATTTCGAGTTCGTCTTCGTCGAAGTCGAGCTGAAGTAGGGGCGGCGGGCGCCCGCGTTCACATCGCCTGACGGAACAAATCCTCGTAATCCGCGGCGGCGGCGTTGCAATGGTCCTTGGTCGCGGCGAGGGCGGGAGTGGGGATCCAGTCTTCATTCACGCCCATTTCGCGCAGACCGCCCGGCAGGCCAAGGCGTGCATTCAGGGCCTCGATTTCGGCCGCGAGATCGGCACCCCCGGGTAGGCCCATGATCGCGAGCAGGCGGGTATATTTGGCTCAGGCACGCTCCACCGCCCGCGTGGCCCGGTACAGGCCGTCGAGGGCGATCGCCTCGACAGGCTATGGCGAAATGGGATCGGGTCTAGGCGATGCCTTCAAGGGTGAATCCGGCGGATGTCAGGTCGGCCAGGCTCGTGAATGGCCCGGCTAGACCTTCCAGGGCGATCATTCCGCCGCCATCGAAAGATAGGGTTGTCTCGGTCCCGGCGCTGGCCACTGAAATGTGGCTAACCAAGTCAGCCAGATCGATGGCCGCATCGCCGTTGTCGTCTATGACACCCTGAAAACTTAGGATGTCGCCGGTGGTCAGATCGGCGATGGTGTCGTTGCCCTCGGCGGTGAATTGGCCGCCGGCGAAGGTCAGGTTGAACACGAAAATATCCGCGCCCGTCCCGCCGGTGAGGCTGTCGTCTTGGGCGCCGCCGTCGAGTGTATCGTCACCGGGGCCGCCGGATAAGGTGTCGGCGCCGCCGGCACCGCGGAGCCTGTCGCCGCCGTTTCCGCCGGTCAGGGTATCGTTACCCCCGTTGCCGTCCTGACGGATGTTGGCGTTGGTACCCGTGGCATCGAAGAAATCGTCGCCCGCGCCCCCGAATACCAACTCGATGCTGCTGGTCGTCATGTTTAAGGTCACGCCCGCCGCGCCCTGCACGTCAACCCGGTCCGTGCCCGTGCCGCCGTCGATAAAGGTGTCGCTGGCGTCGATGAACAAGACGTCGTTGCCGCTGCCGCCAAACAGGAGATCCGCGCCGGCACCGCCGATAAGGATATCGTTCTCCGCCTCGCCAAAGATCGCATCATCCCCGCCCTCGCCATCCAGGGTGTCGCGGCCAATGCCGCCAAGGATAACGTCGTCGCCATCGCCCCCGGAAATAATATCGTCTCCATCCTGGCCATCGATCACGTCGATCTGCGCGGTTCCGGTCAGGGTATCGTTACCGGCCCCGCCGGCGATTTCGTTGATGTCGTTAACGAAAATCGTGAAGGGCTCCTCGACCGTGGCGCCGGCTGAATCGGTGGCGCGCACGATAATCGTATGGCTCGCCGCTGTTTCAAAATCCAGGGGCTGCGTGGTTAAGATGAGGCCACTGAGCGCGTTTATGGCGAAACGGCCACCCGCGTCGTCGCTCAGAGAATATGTAAGATTGTCGCCTGGGTCGGGATCGGTAGCGCTAACGGTACCGACCGGGGTGCCGGCGAAAATCAGTTCATTGACGGAATTTCCATTCAAGCTGACGCTGCTGGGCGGGCTGTTGTTTGCCGCTAACAGAGCTTGGGCTTGGGCCTGGGCTTGGGAAAAGCCTGAATCCGGCCCGGCTAATACCGGGTCCGAGGCTGGCTGCTGGGGCGTAAGGCGGGTGCTATCCGATCCCGCCATTTGGGTCGTTGTCGTGGATCCCTGCGAAGTGAGGGCGCCGGAAATCTGTAGCCCCTCGCTCAAGTCGCCAAAATCTTGCCCGTATCCCAGGTCTCTTTGAAATACGTTCTCAGCCGTCGGCACGCCGGGGTTGGTTCCGGGCGCTGCATCGCCAGGACCTGAAGCGACACCCAAGCCCGTGTCCTCCTGGGCCGCCGCGGCCCTGGCGGCGTGTTCGGGAAGCACGAAAATCGTGCCGTCCTCGAATATCAACTGTGGCGGGTTTTCCGCCTGAAGTGCGATCAGAAACCCTGTCAGGACGATGGCCCCGCCATTGGCGAAGGCGAGCACCAGATCCCCCCCCTCCAAGAGGGGGCTGACCGTGGTGGAGGGGAATTGGGCGCCGATGATTTGATCGGGATAGACCTTGTGGACACTGCGCTCCACACCGGCCGGCACGCTCAGGAACAGCGCGCCCGCTTGGACATCCGCAGTTTCTGGCGTCTCATTCCGCACCGGTAAGCGAGCGTCCTGAGAGACCGGATTGTGTTGGGAATCATCCAAACTCGCCATCGCCATGTCCTGGTTCTAAGAAAGATGTGTTAGGAGAAGAACGAGGGTAATGGTAGGTTGGACAAGTTAATAAAATTCAAATAATGTCAAAATTTATACATTACATAACTATATATTGATTATTCAGCCTCTATTAAGGGTATTTATAAATAAATCATTCAGGGAAAGGGCGGAGTTAACTCTATTTCAATTGTAGGCAAGTTATTAAATGCTACACCATAATGATCGCGCACCGGCCGGGACGTTGCGCCAGGAGGCTTCATGCTGCCCCGTTTTTTACGAGCTCTAGCGCTTCTCGTTCCAGTCTTCGTGGCATCGCTTGTCCTCGCTCCGCCGCTCGGCGCGGATTGGAAAATTCTCTACTACGACAAGGACGGTCGTCTCAAAGGTGTCGATGGTGGAGTCGCTAGGGGTGGGAACCATAGTGGCCAAAGAGAAGGCGGGAACGCTTCGGGTTCCGAACCGCGGGTCGCCAATCCAACTTCAGAGGATACCGCCCTGGCCAGGGCCCCCTCCGCGCTTTCGCCCAGCCATCGCTTCGAACCGGGTGAGATCATTATCTCCGATCCTCCCGAGGGCTTCGAACGACGGGCGCGGCAACTTGGGTTCTCGATGATAGAAAAGGTCTCCTTGCGCACTTTGTCGATCAATATATATCGCCTTCGCGTGCCAAGCGGATCGAGCGTGCCCGGTGCCGTTACCCGGTTGCGCCGTCAGTTTCCGGGGTTGACGGTCGACGCCAACCACCTGTTCGATCCCTCCGCCGGAGAGCGGACGCCCGCTCTTTTGGCGCGCTCTGTCATGGGTTGGGGCAAAACCTCCGTGCAGTGCGGCCGCGGAGTACGGCTGGGTGCCATTGACGGCGCGGTCGACGTCAGTCATCCGGCCTTGGCGGGCCGGAACTTGGAATACCGCTCGTTTAGTTCGAAAAAACGCCGGCCCGGCGCCATCGACCACGGGACCGCCATTGCCGCCATGATGATCGGTCCACAACCCTGGGGAGGCTTATTGCCGGCGGCTGAACTCAAGCATGCCAATATTTTCGAGATCAACGAGCAAGGCCGGGTGACGGCCAATGTAATTGGACTTCTACGGGCGGTCGATTGGGTTGCGAGCACAAAGGTTCACGTCATTAATCTCAGTGTCGCCGGATCCGCCAACAAGGTTCTCGATCAGGCGCTGGGCAAAGTCGATCGCATGGGGTTCATTTTGGTGGCCGCTGCCGGTAACGGTGGGCCTAAGGCATCGCCCGCCTATCCTGCCGCTTACGACTACGTGATTGCCGTGACCGCCGTGGACTTCAAGCAGGGCCTCTATCAGTTCGCGAATCGCGGAGGCTATGTCGAGTTCGCCGCGCCCGGCGTCGACATCTGGACCGCGGTGCCCGGTGGTGGCCGCCGGCAAAGCGGCACCTCTTTCGCGGCGCCCTATGTCAGTGTGTTGATCGGCTTGGACGTGGCGAAGGGGGGGGCGAAAAACCCCAAAACCGCGCGCAAGGGATTGATGTCTCGGTTGCTCGATCTCGGTTCGCCCGGGCGCGACGATTTGTTTGGATGGGGCTTAGTCAGGCACCCACGCGATTGCAGCGCGCAGATCGCCGGTTAGCGCGTTTCGCGGCCACAGTGGCCGCTATCGCATAATCGGAAAGAGCACGAAGCCGTCGGGTTTTTAGCTTGATATCCCCGACCGGAACCGCCCTACCGCCCTGTATGCGGCGGGAACATATCTTCCCGGACACGGCTGTTCAGGGAGGTAGGGGCAGCTCTGCGGAGGGTCGTCCGGTGATTATTTCAGCGACTCATAGTAGGCGGCCAGATCGACGACTTCTTTGTCGTTGAGCTTCTTGGCCAGCATTTGCATCACCTTATGCTTGCGCGCGCCGGTCTTATAGTCCTGCATTGCCTTCACATGCACCTCGATGCTCATACCCGCCAAGGGTGGATTGAGCGTCTTGCCGGTCTTCTTGCCCAGGCCCTTGGCGCCGTGGCATCCGGAGCACTTGGAAGCCATGGCCTTGCCGGCTTTCGTATCGCCCGCGGCTTCCGCCGGGATTGCCAGTCCGAATGACGCACACGCGGCGAGGACTAGGAATAGATTTCTCAACATGTAGTTTCTCCTTTCGGCCGTGGACAAGCCTGCCACCGGCGCTATTGTTCTGGGGCGGTCGCCACCGCCCGCGCTTTGCTCGCGTAGTAGACCGCTAGATTCTCGATTTCGGTTTCGTTCAAGGGCGCCGACATGGCCCGCATCATCGAACTCGAACGCGTTTCCATCCGGTAGGCTTTGAGAGCATCGGCTATGTATTCCCGGCGTTGCGCCGATAGGCTCGGAAAGCGCGGGTCGCCACTGACACCGTTCTCGCCATGGCACCGGTCGCATCTCGCCGCCCAATCCTCGGCGGTCAGCGGGCGCCGCAAGGTCTGCAATCTGGGTTCCTGGATGGCATAGAACGTCGCCAGGTTTTCGATGTCCCGGTCGCTTAGGGCCGCGACCGGATGTTTCATCATCATGTAATCGCGGGTCCCGTCCAGATAGGCCTTGGTGGCCACGGCCAGGTACTCGGCGTCCTCGCCCGCCAGTCCGGGCGTGTTCGGGTCCGAACTATTGCCGTCCTCGCCATGGCAGGCCGCGCAGGAACGCGCCACCCGCCTACCGGCAACCGGATCTCCATTGCCGGGGGATTCAGTGCGGCGCGGCTTTTGGACCGCGTAAAACAACGCGATGTTGTTGATGTCCTCCAAGCTGAAGGCTTCCAGCGCCGCCTGCATGAGGAAATGGTCGCGGGTACCGGCCTTATAGGCATGCATGGCGGCGATGAGATCGGCGGGGAGATTCCCCGCCAGCCCCGGCGTACCCGGAATGTCGCTGTTCCCGTCCTCGCCGTGACATCCGGCGCATTCGGCCGCCAGTACTCTACCGGCCTCAACCGGCCCATCGCCGAGATCGCCCGCAGGCGTCTCCGCCGGCGGCGGACGGCTGGCATAGAAGGCCGCGACATTCATCATGGCATCTTCACCGAGCGAGCGCGCCACCGCCGTCATGGTTGGGTTGTCACGGCCCCCTTCCTTGTAAGCCTTGATCTGCTTGAAGAGATAGAAAGACAGCTGATCCGCCAGATGGGGTGTGTTCTCATCGAGGCTGATGCCGTCTTCGCCATGGCAGCCGACGCACCACGCGGCGATGCTCTGCCCCGCCGCCGGGTCGATCTGCGCAAGCTTCGCGGCCAGGGTACGGTCGCTTCCGGTAAGCGCCTTGGACGTGACCTCGCTTTCGTCCGAGCAACCGGCGATCATAGCCAGCAGCCCGATCGTGAACATCATGCGTTTCATCGCTTCGCCTTCCACCTTGGTGCTTCGAATGAAGCGGGTCCCCCAAGGGGCACCGTTTCAGTGGTTGGACGGATCGTCTCTCGACGCCGGCTCTTCCACCGTGCCACCCACGCTGTCCTTCGCCGATCTCTGGGCGTAGTAGGCGGTAATATCCCTGATGTCGGCCCGGCCCATCAGTTCGGTCATGGCATGCATCATCGAACTGTTCCGAAGGAACTTGTTTTGGTAGGCGTGCAGGGCATAGGCGAGATACTCCTCGCGCTGCCCACTCAGGACCGGGAAATGCCCGGGGTCGGTGAACTCGTTGTCGTCATGACAGCGATTGCATTGTTGCACCCACTTGGCGATTTTAGGCGCCGCCGCCAAGGCCGAGGATTTCGCCGTCGCGCCCGCGCGTGAAGCCGGCTGATCGCCCTTGTCGGGACTACGCGCCGCGTAGTAGGCCGTGACATTTTTCATGGCTTGTTCGTTAAGCGACGTCACGACCGTATGCATGGCCGGGTTGTCGCGCAGTCCCTCCTTGTAGGCCTTCAAGCCATCGACGAGGTATTGCATACGCTGGCCCGCCAGGTGCGGTATGTAGCGGGAGGAGCTGACGCCATCCTTGCCGTGACAGTCCCCGCACCATGAAGCAACGGTCCTGCCGGCCTCGGCATCCAGGGCCGTGACCGCTTCGACAACGCTCTGGTGTTCGCTCGACGTCAAGTCGCTTACCGTATCGGTTTCGCTCTCTGAGCATCCGGCAATCAGTGCGGCTGCCGCGATCATCCAGGAAATGGTTTTCATCTCTTCACCCTCCGCGGTCACGCCCTTGGGAGGTACGCGGCCGCTTAAACTCGGATCACCGTCACCACGGTGTCCATCCAACGTTGTTGCCCACTGTTGGGCTCGACAGAAACGGGAACGATCCAATTTGGATGCGCCCCCTTGGAACGCCACCATTTGAACTCTTCGTCCGGAACCTCTTCGGCCGCGAAGGGCGCGCTCTTGCCCGAAGCATAGCGCCCGTATTCCCAGTGACCGCAGTGGCCGGAGACAGAGACGGCCCCAGGCGTGACGAGGTTCGTCACCTTGGCCGTGGTTTCGATCGCGCCGATCCAGGATTCGATCTTGATCCGGTCGCCGTCGCCGATACCTCTGGCCGCCGCGTCATCTGGGTTAATCCATGCGGGATTCTTGTGATACAGCTCGGTCAGCCACTTGCAATTCTGACTTGAGGACTGAGCCTGAACGGCGACCTTGTGGGTTGTCAGGATCAGTTCCTTGCCGTGCTTAGCCTGGTGCTCGGGAATCGCCCTGTAGCCAGGCAAGGGACCAAGACCATGCTCCGCGGCGATGTCGGAATAGATTTCGAAATAGCCCGACTTGTTGACGGCGCCAGGCTTAAAGCCGCGATAGACCGCACCGCCGATCCTTTGTCCGATATAGCCGTCGCAAGCACGCAATGTGCCGGAATAACCTGTACGGCTGGCCTCGCGCTCGCTGCGCGCGGCGGATTTTGTCCAGTCCCAATAAACCCCGGTCGCCGCATCGAGGATCACGCCGGGCCGTTGGAGGTCCAAGGCCGGGATCCGCTTTCGATATGAGTAGTAGGCCGGGGCCGCATCCTTCGGGCACATGACGCCGCGTTTCGCTATCTCCGTGAAGCCGCCGCTGTCCCTGACTTCGGTCGTTAGCTCGCAGGCCGCGGCCACGAAGTCCTTGCCGGATTCAAAACCCAGGGGGAGCCCCATCTTCTCGGCTAAATCGCAAACTACGTCCTTGAAGTCCCGTGCTTCGCCCGGCGGCGCCACCAGGGGTTGGCGGATGGCGAACTCGCAAATCTGGTCGGGGGAACACCCGGCCTCCCAGTCCCAACGCGAAAGGTAGGTGGCGTCGGGCAGGATAAGATCGGCGAGCGCCGCGGACTCGTCGTAGAAGGGGCTGACGCACACGGTATAAGGCATCAGCGCTTCGTCCTTGAGGGCCGCGATGTTCGCTTCGATACCGCCATTGGCATAGACTGGGTTGTGCCCGTACCACATGTAAATCCCGGGTCGTTCGGTGTGGCCGCTCGCGATCAGCGTCAAGGCCTGGTGAGCGGCACCTTGCCCGGGAACGATGGCTTGCCCCTCAAGACCGGCGAGAGTTTTCGGCGGTCTTTGCTCGGATCCTTCGGCCTGCCTTCCGGGAGCCTGCCACGCGGGCACGACGGCTGGGCACCGCGCGCCCGGCCGGTCGATGTTGCCCGTGATGGCGGCGAGCATCTGGATGGCGCGCTCGGTCTCTAGTCCGTTGCCGTTCGCGACGGCGCCCCTGGCGCTGATCACGCAGGCCGGCTTGGCCGTGGCGAAGGCGACCGCGAGGTCCCTCATCGTCGCGGCATCGACTCCGGTGATCCCGGCCGCCCACTCGGGCGTGTAGTCGGCGAGATGATTCTCCAGTGCCGCGATTTTCTCAGCGCTTGAGGCACCGGCGTGGGGCGTGACCTTGCAGAAGCGCAGAAACTCCTCGCCCTCTCCGGCATAGAGCTTGCCGTTCATCACGACGTTGCACATGGCGAGCACCAGAGCCAGGTCGGTTCCAGGCGCGATAGGCACCCATTGGTCCGAGTGCGCGGCGGTATTGGAAAGCCGAACGTCGATCGTGACCAGCCGCGCCCGCCGCTCGGCCAGAGCGGCCGTCAGGCGGGTCATGAGAGCCAGATGGTTGAACCCGGCCTCAAGACAGTTGCTGCCGAAGTTGAGGACGAAACGCGTCTTGGCGAAGTCCCAGTTGTCTTGGTGCCCGCCCCAGGACAGTTCGAGAGCGGTCTGCTTAGCGCCTTGCCCCTGGCCGCTCTGGTCGAGGATGCTGCCGGTGCCGTAACCGGCGAGGAACATTTCGATCAGCGCACGGGCACTGGCGGAGATCCGCCCGTGGTGGAAGACGAACCGCTCGGGGTGGCCCTCATCGCGCAGGTGCGCGAGTCTCTCGGCGAGCTCCCCAAGCGCCTGATCCCATGATATTTCCGTCCACTTTCCCTCGCCGCGCGGTCCGGCCCGTTTGAGCGGACGCAGGATCAGGTCCGGATCGCTCATCTGGTTGACGCCGGCCTGGCCGCGGGCACACAGCTTACCGCGGGTCCTCATGGACTCCGGATGCCCTTCAATCTTGACCACGCGGCCCCGCTCGACGTAGCCCAGGGCGGCGCAGTTCGCCGGACATTGGCCGCAGACGGTCGGGATCGACTTGCGCTTGGTGCCGCTCAGATAGCAATAGTCCTCGCCGCCCTGGCGCATCGCGGCGGGCGTTTTCGCCCAGGCCCCGCGCGCGGCGAACAACTTGGCGCCCGGTATGGCGATGACCCCTGCCTTGAGGATATCTCGGCGGCTTACCATGGCGTCCTCCTAGGTCCCTAGATGCTGATCGGGCCGGTGATCTGGCCGGCCACGACCACGACGTAACGCAGCGCGAAACCACCGATCAGGATGGCGACAGGCGCCAGAATTTCGACCGCTCGGTACGAATTGAACAACTTGCCGCTCAGCAACTTGGGAGCGATCACGCCCATTTCCATGCCGGCTGGAATGAGGATGCCGAGCAGCACTACAAAGCCCCAGAACGGCGCTGCCAGCGCGCCGCCCGCGTGGATCACCGAAGCGGCCTCCCTAACGCTGCCGATCGATAACTGCGCGAACAGGAGGAACAGCAGGATGATGGCGAGTTCGCCGAGCAATAGCATGGCATCCGCGCTGCCAAGCGCGTGGGCGCTTTTGTCGCGATCCTCCGCCACGGCCGGATTGCCGCCTGGCTTATGGAACACGGCCAGCGCCAACATCACGGAGGCAACGCCACCCGATAGCGCCGAGAGAACGAACAGCAGGACAATGGCGGGCGAGTTCCAGAACGGCCGCGCCGGCATGGCGCCGATCAGGATCGCCGTATAGACAGCCATGGCGAAGCCAAACGGCAGGCAAACCCAGGCGAGCCCCCTTCTGGCGCGATTCAGCCGGTCGCCGAAGCCCGCGGCACGCGGTATGAAGGTGAGCGCGTAGAGAAGCGAGACGGTGATGAACACGCCAACGAACCACGAACCGACCGACATGGGCGATAGATTGATAAGCTTGAATAGATTCAACGCCCGGAACGGCCGCCCAAGCTCAAGGACCAGCATGGCCGTGCCCACGATCACGGGAAGCGGCGCGATGAAGGCGCCGTAGCGCGCGATGGCGAAGCGCGATGCCCCGAATTCGCCGGCGCCGAGCGTGAGAAAAGCGCTGACGAGTATGGCGCCGGCGCCTACGCCCGCCAGAAAAAGATAACCGATGACAAGCAGTCCCCAGTCGAGTTCCTCGATCATGGCTATCTCCTTTCCGGATCCCTGCGGTGCGTGACGACTCGCACTTCACCGGCCTCGTGCCGCTTGACGTTGCCCGGTTCGGTGTGGTCGGCGCCGATGTAGTAGACGTTCGGTTGCGTGCCCATCTCCGGTCTGAGAACCGAGACGCGATTGCGGGCCATGGTTTTCGAAATCTGGCTGCCGGGATCGTTGAGATCGCCGAAAATTCTTGCTCCGGCGGGGCAAGTGTTGACGCACGAAGGCACCAGGCCTTTGGAGACTCGGTGAATGCAGAAGTCGCATTTGTCGGCGAACCGAGTCACTGGATTGAGGAAGCGCGCGTCGTAGGGACAGGCAAGAATGCAGTACTTGCACCCGATGCAAACACCGTCGTCCACGACCACGATACCGTCCTGCTCACGCTTATAGGTGGCCCCGGTCGGACACACGCTGACGCAAGGCGGGTCGGAGCAGTGGTTGCAGAGCCTGGGTAGAAAAGTCCGGCCGACGTGGGGATAGACGCCCTTTTCGACGTACTCGACCCAAGACCTGGAAACGCCCAGCGGCACGTCGAACTCGCTCTTGCAGGCAACGCTGCAGGATTGGCAACCTACGCATTTGCGCAGATCTATGAGCATTCCGTACCTGACCTTGCCCAATCTCCCGCTGGGAGTACGCGGGAGAGCTGGCACGGCGGCCACGGCGCTGCCGCCCGCCCCAAGGACAAGCCCCTTCAAGAAGCGCCGCCGCGCGATTTCTGTTTTTCGATCCTTGTTCATGACGAATTCATCTCTTGGCTAGGTCATCGGGAAATATCGTCACGTCGAAATCCAGCTCCGCCTCCATGGCCGCCGGGTTCGGAATTCCCGGTCTTTGGCCATGGAACGCATCCGCGCGCAGTTCGACCTGGCGATGCGCCATGTTGTAGTGGCATTGGATGCAGGTGTGGTGCAGGCGTTGAGCTTGACGGTGCGCCATCTGCCCGCGGCTACTTTTGGGCTTGATCTCGGACTGCTCGTGGCAACTCCTGCAGGTCACGCTGTCGTGGTCGAAAAACTGTTCACGAACCCGGTGCGCCGTCGCCGCGCGCGGCGGTATCCAATCCCCGGCGCGCTCCGACTCGAGGTCGCGGAAATCGCCGAAGAGGTCGGTCAGGCTGACGAAGTGGGTGTAAGCGAAAGCCGCCGGCCAAAAGCCCTCGGGCAGGTGGCAATCGACACAGCGCGCCTGGCCGCCTTCGGCGGTTCGCGGATGCGGTTCCGCCACCGATGTCAAGAGCGTGGGGACATACTCCCGCTCAAGGTGGCAGTATGTGCACAATCCGTCGTTGGCGACTATGTTGCGGGTCACCGGCTCAAAGGCGAACAGCACGCCGGCGAACAGGACCGCCGCGAGCACGGAAATGGCGGCGATGTTACGCCGCGAAAACAGATGACCAATTTTCACGGCCAACCCCCCTTTACTATGTCCGGTTTCATGACTTTCTCATGAACAGGAACAGCAAGGGGCGTGCCAAACCGGGCGCGGAGCGAAAATCCGTTTATTTAGTTAAGGTTACTGTATTACCAGTGGACCAGGCTGGGCCCTCGATATGTCCCGGAACCGCGACAGCTGTCACGGTTCCAAGACAATCCCCCAGCGTTCGACATGTTTGTAGAAGGATTGCCGGGACAGTCCACTTAGGCGCGCGGCTTTGGATACATTTCCGGCTGCGGCGTCCAGCAGGCCGATGAAATAGGCCCGTTCGAAATCTTCTCGTTCAACCTTATAGGGGCGTTGGCCCCGGATATGATGGGCGCCCGTGTCTTCGTCATGGTTGAGCTGATCTAGATCGGCGATACCAATCGGGCCATCAGGCTTGAGCGCCACGATACGCTCTAATGTATGTTGTAACTGACGCACATTGCCGGGCCAGAGGTAACGTTCCATCAGGCGCAAGGCATCGGGCGAGAGGGGACCGACCTGCTTGTCGAACTTAGCGTTGAAATGGGCGAGAAAATGTGTTGCCAGCGGCAAGATATCAGCGCGTCTATCGCGCAGCGGCGGCACACCCAAGGCGACCACGTTGATGCGGTAGAACAGATCCTCGCGGAACCGGCCTTCCCTGACTTCCTCGACGAGCCGCTTGTTGGTGGCGCATATCAAGCGGAAGTGGGTTTCGTGTATCTGCGTGCTGCCCAAACGCGAAAAGGTGCGTTCCTGCAACACGCGCAGCAGGCTGCTCTGGGTCTTGGGGCTCATATCGGCTATCTCGTCGAGCAGCAGCGTGCCTCCATTCGCCGCCTCCAGGCACCCTGGCGTCGTTTTAACCGCGCCGGTAAAGGCACCCTTTTCATAACCGAATAAGGTGCTTTCCTGGAGCTGCTCGGACAAAGCCCCGCAATTAACCTCCTGAAACGGCCCCTCGGACCACGGGCTAAGGGCGTGGATGGTCTTGGCGAGAACCTCTTTGCCTGTCCCGCTTTCGGCTTCCAGGAGCACGGTCGTATCGAGTGGCCCCACCTGCTTGATTTGCACCAGCAGTTTCTCCATCGCCCGGGACCGGGCGATCAGGATCGGGCCCTTCTTGCCGTCGAGCGCTTCGCGCAGGCTGTCGATTTCCCGGTAGGCACGGTCGAGTTCCAGGGCCTTCTCGATGACCCCCTCGACCTCTTCCAGATTTTCGAAAGGTTTGGTCAGATAGTCGAACAAGCCTTCGCGGACCGTGCGAACGGCATCGCGCACATCGGCAAAGCCGGTGATCATAATGGCGATCTGGCTCGGCCGCTCGTGGCGCATCTCCTGCAGCAAATCCAAGCCATTGCCGTCGGGCAGTCGCTGATCCATCAAAATGAGGTTGAAGTCGTTTTCGCGGAAGAGCTTGCGCGCCTCGGCGCAGTCCCGGGCGAACTTCAGATCGACCGGTTTACGGCGCAGCAGCTCCTCGAGCAGCACAGTCGTGAAGGGCTCGTCATCGACGATTAGAATCTTGCGTTTCATGCTCTTCCTCGGGCGGGCTGTCGGGCAGCCACAGACTGAAGCACGCCCCGCCGCCTGGCTTGTCGCCACCGCTTATGTGCCCTCCGTGCAGCTTGGCGACATACTGAACGACCGGCAATCCAAGGCCGGTTCCCTCGGGCCGGGTCGTGAAAAAGGGTGTGAAAATATGCTTCTGGATATCCTCGGAAATACCAGGGCCTTGATCCTCGACCGCGATACACCACCCCCCCGCAGTGTCCTTCTCCCTGGCCTCGCGGAACAGGCGAACGGTGATTGTGCCGCGGCCCATCTCGGCATTCGCTTGGGCGGCATTGCTCAAGAGGTTGAACAGGGCGTGGCGGATCATGATCGGGTCCACATCCAGGATCACCTGAGTTTCCGGGAAATCGGTGATTACCGGCGGATGGCGCTTGGCACTCTGGCGGAACAGGAAAATAGTGTCCCCGATCAACTTGCGGATCTCGACGCTTTCATATTCCGAGCGTGAAATCTTGGTGAATTCGACCATGCGTTTGACGAATGCGTGGCAATGCTTACCCGCGTCGACGATGTCGCCCAGCAACTTGTTGGTGCGTATCGGGTCCCCGACCTCGCGTTTAGCCAATTGCGCCATATTGACCACTCCGACGAGCGGATTGTTAATCTGGTGGGCGATCTCGCCGATCATCATGCCGAGGGCCGATAGCTTCTCGACCTGAACGATTCGCTCGTGTTCCCGGGTCAATTTACTGAATTGCGCCTCGACCTCGCGCTTTTGCCGGTAATCGCGCTCGACCCGGCGTAGCGTTACCAGGAACAGGACGAACACCGCGCCGCCGGTAGTGACGCTCAAGGCCACTGTGAGCATGAAGGAGTTGTGGAACGACGCCTGTTCCCTGGTAACGTCGCGAATGATCACCAAATCGCCGATTTCCTGGCCGGCCGTGCCGAGCAACGGCAGGAACGCCACATGCGCCCTTTGGCCATGGTCTTGCATTGAGAGCACGGTCTCGTAAGGGTGCTGGCCCTCCTCTAGCAGCGGCTTCAGCTCTATGGGAAAATCATCCATGGTGCGGGCCACGCTTACTATCGTGCGTAGTTGGTCCCACGGCCAGGGGCGCTCCCGGGTCGCACTGCCGGTCTCCCAGCCGGCCCTCTCGAGGAACTTCTTATAGACTATCGCCAATATCTCGACGTCGAGGATCTGGCTAATTTCCTCGACGAAGTGGCCGATGTCGTGACCCAGCTCGACATAACCGATTATACGCTCACCGTCTCTCCAGGGCACCACCGCCCGCAGGGTCAAGGAGCCCAAACGGCCCAGTTCGATTCCGTAAGCAATTCTGCGCGTACGTTCCGCCCGCAAGGTCGTGGCGCGATCGACGGTGTCGCCGTAGACGTCGGGCCTGTGGAGACGCAGCAGCACTTTCCGGTCCGGCCCAATGAAGTAAAAATGTGAAATGCCGTGGTCCTGTTTCAGGGCTTTGAATAGCGGCCGCACCTGTCGCAGGATTCCTTCGCGATCGCCGGCCACCATGGCCGCCATGAGCGCGGTGTCCTGCGTGATGGCGTCGAGCGTCCCATGCATCATGCTGGCGTCTTCCTCGACCTCGTGCTGGAGCAGCCGCTGCGCGGCCAGCACATATTCAGACAGCTCGGCCCGGCTCAAGCGTTTTTCCGCCAAGTAGGTGCTGGTTAGAAAGACGCCGATGACAAAAATCAGAAGGGCGGTAAAGGGCAGTAGAATCCGAAGCTTGATTCCACCTCTTTCATTTCTGGCGGGGGTATCGGATATCCGTGTGTCGAGCGTTCCCGGTCCCGCATCCTTATTTGGCGGGGCCTGCTCCGCGCCTGGGCTCATCGACGTGTAGGCAGCGTTCTGATGCATTGCCGTCCCCGCCATCCACTGCCCTGAAGTTTCGATCGCGCGCCGCGATCTCGGCGCCCTTCAGAAGCGAAAGCAACAGCGTGTGTGATGGTGTCCACACCAAAAGAGCAATCAGCGGCACCGGCGGCGGTTTGTACCTGGGCGCCGGATTCGCTCGTTGCGGATCACCGATCGAGGTACGCCACCCTTGGCCCGCGCCTTGCCGGCGAGCGCCTTTTGCAGTTTGGACCTGTCTTCGATTGAAGCAATGATCCAAATCAAGTAATTCCCTCGACCGTCAACGGGCGCGCACCAGCGCCGTTGGGGAATGCGAGGACTTCGAGGTCGATAGGCATTCCAGCGGCCGGGTGCGACAAGGAACTGATCCCGGCGGTCAGCGGCCACACCCTAAAGTCCATCGACAGCGTGCTTGAGCGCTACCTGGTGCGGACCTCGGTCATGGCGAAAACCGCCTTCAAGAAGCGCCTGAAGAGTGAACGCAATGAGCACAAAGACGGCGGAAAGTTGGAATGACCCCGTTCCAAGAGTTGGAAGATGCCCTTTCGTTCTCCCATCAGCACCAAATAAAAATCCCGGCAAACTATTGAAGCTGCCGGGTTTTTCAGTGGTACCCCTGGCCGGACTCGAACCAGCACGTTCTTGCGAACAACAGATTTTGAGTCTGTCGCGTCTACCAATTCCGCCACAGGGGCACTGAAGCGCCCGCATGATAGGCATGGGCGCCAGCTTGGCAAGCGGACTTCCAGATCTTTTCGAAACCGCCGATATCCAGCCCAAAATGCCAGAAGCACCGCCGTTTAGCCCGCTTTTGGCGATTCCTATGGCTATAGGAAACGGAATTCGCTAAGAAAGTGAGGCTGGACTTCGGCTATTCTGGACGTTGCACGGGATTTATTGAATGAAATCAGTGCGGCGCGGACAGCGCCGCCCCGTGAGCGGATATCAGGGATCTGCTTGGCACGGGAAGTTGGAGCACGTGAAGGATGATGGATCATAGCGGATTCGATCAACCGGAGATTACCCATCGGGAGATCACGGCCGTCGTCAAATGGTTCAACACGACCAAGGGTTTCGGTTTTGTCCAACCGAGTGACGGCTCGCCGGATGCTTTCATGCATATTTCGGTGGTGACCAGGTCGGGCATTGGGCACATGCCGCAGGGCGCCACGATCGTTTGCGATCTGTGCAACGGTCCCAAGGGGCCGCAAGTCGCCTCGGTTCACCGAGTGACGGACATACCCGCCGATGCGCCGCCGGCGGGCGGCGGCGATACCGGCGATCTCGGTCCGACGACGGAGGTCGAGGGCACGGTGAAATTCTACAACCAGGATAAGGGTTTCGGCTTCGTGGTGCCTGACGACGGCGGCAAGGATGTATTCGTCTCCGCCCGCGTTTTAGAGCGTACCGGTCTGCGAAACCTGGAACCGGAACAACGCGTGCGCATGGCGACCCGCACCGGCCAAAGAGGGCCCATGGCCGAAAGTATCGAGCCCCTATAGTACCAAGTCGCGCCGATACCCGAACGTCTGCTTATTGCACCGGGGCCGGGGCGGGCTCCTGGCCCAGCCTATCGGGCGGTACCCCGCATGGCCCGGCTTGATGCCGGATTGCCTGAGTGCGCCGGTGCTGTTACACGAAAGCGCCCCCCTAGAACCCGGCGGACCCCTGAAGCGTGCTGCAAACCCTCTATGACAGAACCATGGCCTTGGCCGGGCATCGCCACGCCCTGTGGGTTCTGGCCGTGGTCGCCTTCGCCGAGAGTTCGATCTTTCCGATTCCCCCCGACGTCCTGATTATACCCATGGTATTGGCGTCGCGCGGTCAAGCCTGGCGCATCGCCGTCGTGGCGACCCTGGCCTCGGTCTTGGGCGGCCTCTTGGGCTATGCGATCGGCGCCGGGCTCTATGAGTCCTTGGGGCGGCCCATATTGGAATTTTACGGTCAAACTGACCGTTTTGAGATGTTTCAGGAGAAATACAACGAGTGGGGCGCGTGGATCGTGGCCGGCGCCGGGCTAACGCCCTTCCCCTACAAGGTGATTACCATCGCCAGCGGGGTCACGCATATGGATTTGACCGTCTTCACGACCGCCTCCGCACTTTCGCGCGGTGCCCGTTTCGCCATGGAAGTCGGCCTGCTCTGGTGGCTGGGCCCGCCTGTTCGCGTGTTCATCGAGCGTCATCTGCCAATCTTGACGGTCGTATTTTTCGTGCTTCTGTTCGGCGGCTTCATCGCGATCCGATACTTATTTTAGATTAGGTCCATCCAGTGCGCGCGCAATCGATACAAGATGCTCTCGATCACCCACGGCTGGTGCCTTCGCTCATCCTTGGCATCAGCCTGAGCGCGCTGGCCGTCGCTTTCGCCTCGCAAGTCTGGGGCGGCATTCAACCCTGCGTGCTTTGCATCTATCAGCGCTACGCTTTTGGCGTCGCCATGACATTCGGGCTCCTGGGGCTGGTGCTGGGCGGCAATCCGGCGGCCCGGCGTGCCCTGGTGATCCTGGGTGGTCTTGCCTTCCTGGGCGGGGCGGCTATCGCCGCGTTCCATGTCGGCGTCGAGCAGCATTGGTGGCGGGGCACGGCGGAATGCCACGCGCCGGCCTTCGATCCGAATATTTCGATCGAGGACCTTCGTAAACAACTTCTGGGCACCAAGTTCGTCGCCTGCGACCAGATTCCCTGGTCTCTTTTCGGTATTTCCATCGCCGGCTATAATCTGCTCCTGTCCCTTGGACTGGCGCTGGCTTGCCTTTGGGCGGCGGCGCGCATGAATGGAAGGCGCTTAGCATGACTGAGAACAACGGCGGCGCGCGCCCCGGAAAACCTGTAGACGCCCAAGCCCGTTTGCCGGGCGACCTGGAACCGGCCGGCATGATCGATCGCATGATTCGGGTGGATCACGCCGGCGAATACGGCGCGCGGCGCATTTACGAGGGCCAATTGGCGGTTCTGAGAACCTCCAAAATCGGGCCAGAGATCCGCCATATGCACCAGCAAGAGCTGCGCCACCTAAAGCATTTCGATGACTTGATGGTGACCCGCGGCGCCCGCCCGACGGCGTTGCAGCCGATTTGGCACTTCGCGGGTTTTGCCCTAGGCGCGGCAACCGCCCTGATGGGGGAACGCGCCGCCATGGCCTGCACGGTCGCGGTCGAAGAAGTAATCGACGAGCACTACGCGCGGCAAGCCGGACAACTGGGTCCGGAAGAAGCGGACCTGAAGGCGGCGATCGAGGAGTTCCGCGAAGAAGAGCTGGAGCACCGCGATACCGCCCTCGCCCACGGCGCGGAACAGGCGCCCGGCTACGAAATCCTCAGCGCCGCGATCAAGTCAGGCTCGCGCCTGGCGATCTGGCTGTCGGAGCGGATTTAAAAGAAGAGCATGACCTGCTCAGTTTGAACCGCCTGAACCGGGCAGCGGCGTTTTTCCCCGCCTCATGGCAGCCAGTACATGGCCACAAACAGCGGATAGAACCACGGTCCCGCCGATAAGCGTCATGACGCTTGGCACTTCGTTGATGAACAACCACACCCAAATTGGCCCAAGAATAAATTCGATCAAAATGATCAAGGTCAGTTCCGCCCCGGCGAGCTGACGCGAAGCGGTCACGACAAGAAAATGCCCCACGCACGATATGACACCTCCCCAGATCAGGCAGATAGCTAAATCTCGCCCCGAGACATGAAAGCCGCCGTCCACCATGAAGGCGGCTATCGTGGCCGCGAACAGAGCCCCGACAGCCGTCGCGGGCAACATGTTGACGGCACGTCCCTTGCGCAAGACCACGACGAAACAAGAAAAACAAACCGCCGCGAAAATCGCCATCACGTTCCCGAACGCGGAGCCCGAGGCGATCCCGTCGCCCAGCATCAAGGCGATGCCGCCAAAGGCCGCCGCTATGGCGACGGCTGTCCTCGCGCTCACACGCTCACCGAGAACGGCCCAAGCTATCAGGGCGGTAAAAAATGGAACGGCGCTCAACGTGAAGACAGCGTTGGCAACCGTGGTATGGGTCAGCGCCATGATATAGCCGATAAGCGTCGCGCCGTAGAACATGCCGCCAAGCACGCCAAGCCAGCCGATACGCCGAATTTCGTATATGGCGGTTCCACGGTACCGGAGAAACACGATCCCCACGATCGCCACGGCAAGGGATATTCCGCGCCAGAAAACGACTTGCCATTCGCTCGCCTCTTCAAGGCTGCGAACCAGAAGGCCGCTGGTGCTGTTCATGACGGCGCTGAAAATCATCATCAGCACAGCTAGTCTCTTCTGATTAGCTTTCCACGGCCGTTCAAGACGATGGGTTTGCTCCGCCAAATGCCTCCCTTTCATGAATAACGCGCGCCCATGCCATAGCGTCCGCCCTGGGCCGGCTCATACCAAGTTTCATGGATTTTACCCGGCGTGCCAAACGATTCGGATGGCGCAAGGCATCTAATCGCCCAGGTTCTAAGATTCCAGTTCCGAATCCCAGTACAGAAAATCGCGCCAGCTTTCGTGCAGAAAATTAGGCGGAAAGCCGCGGCCGTTTTCTTGCAGTTGAAAAGTTGTCGGCTGCATGGCCGGATGGCGCGGATGCATGCCACACTCGCGAGGGGTGCGGTTGCTCTTATGCAGGTTGCAATCCTGGCACGCGGTGACGACGTTGTCCCAGGTCGTGCGCCCGCCACGCGATCGCGGAACGATGTGATCGAAAGTCAGGTCTTCCGAAAAATACCCGATCCCGCAGTACTGACAATGAAAGCAGTCGCGCAGAAATACATTGAAGCGGGTAAAAGCCGGGCGCCGGTTGAGGTGAATGTAATCCTTGAGCGAAATGACGCTGGGTAAGCGCATCTGGGTGGTCGGCGAATGCACAACGGTTTCGTACTCGGAGACGATATTGACCCGGTCCAGAAAGACCGCCTTGACCGAATCCTGCCATGACCACAGCGACAGCGGAAAATAGCTGAGCGGGCGAAAGTCGGCGTTGAGCACGAGGGCCGGAAAGTTGGCTGCCATAACGGTCACGCGTCACACTTCCATGTGTCGTTGATCCACGATCGCCGCCGGCCGCTTTCGGTCGTCAGCGGTCGCACCCTTGATACCCGAAAGCGCGATTCCGCACAATATCGGGCCGTGGGACTCAGCCTAGCCGCTCGTCCAACATGGCCATGGCCGCGCCAAGGCCCGCGTGATCGATGCCATGGCCCAGCCCGGGGCGCGCCAAGGCACTCACGGCCACGCCATTCGCCTCCAAGCATTCCCGCGCCGCCGCCATGGCGCCGAAGCCGACAACCTCGTCGGCCTCGCCATGAACCAGCAGGACGGGCGGGCGGCTTTTGATCTCGCTGGCAAGCAGCTCTCCTCCGGTCAACATGCCGGAAAACCCGATTACGGCGGCGACCGGCCGGGACCGGCGCGGCGCGACGTGCAGTGCCATCATGGTGCCCTGGGAAAACCCAACAAGCGCCAAGCGGTCCTCGCCGAGCCCATGATCCGCGAGTTCCTTGTCGATAAAAGCGTTCAAGTGTCCGGCGGCCGCCCAAACGCCATCCATGATCGCCGCCGGCTCGCGCGATTGCAGGCTGAACCACTGCCGCCCAAAGGGCGCCATATCGCAAGGATACGGGGCGTGGGGGGAAACGAAAGCCGCCTCTGGCAGAACTTGCGCGAAATTCGGCGCCAACCCGATCAGGTCGTTACCGTCGGCGCCCAGGCCGTGCAGCAGGATCACCAGTTCCTGGGCATCGCCTGCTATGTGTCCGGCTCTCGGCCCTTCCAGTTCGATCGCGGCTGTCATGAATTATGTCCTCGTTTTCGGGATTTAGTCCGGCACGCCGGGATGACGGTAAAGGTGCCACAGAAAGCGCGCGGCGGCACTTCTATAGGGGCGCCAAGGCTCACCCAGGGCGCGCATGACCGCGCCCTCCGGGCGTTGTTCCAGGTTCTTCAGGCGTTGCGCGGCGGCCTGGACCGCCAGGTCGCCGGCCGGCCAAACATCGGGACGGCGCAAGGCGAAGAGCAAGTAGATTTCGGCGGTCCAGCGGCCAATCCCCTTGGCCCGCACCAGATGGGCGATGGCCTCTTCATCGGTCATGGCCGTCAAGGCGCGCAGGTCGAGGCGGCGCGCCAGCAGATCCTCCGCCAGGGCCCGCCCATAACGCATTTTTTGCCGACTTAGGCCGATGGCCTTGAGATCGGCCTCGTCGAGCGCCAGGAAGCCTTTGGGGTTCAAGGGCCGCACCGCCGCGTCCAGGCGCCCGATGATCGCCGCGGCGGAGGCGGTCGAGACTTGCTGCGCCATGACGATTCGAAGCAGGCCCGCGAAGCCGGTTTTGTGCCGGCGTACCGGCGGCAGGCCGCAGGCGGGATAGCAACGCGCGATATCGGGGTCGCGCGCCGCCAGGGCCTCCAGGGCCGGGCGCAGGGAGGTATCGGGACGGGCGCGGACGGTCATGGGTGCGAGTCATAGAGTCCCGATAGACAGAATCCAACCGATGATACCCATCCGCGCCGCCTTCCCGCACCATCTTGTCCCTGCTACAACTCGGCGGCGGCACTAATTGGGGAATCCAGTCTTCATGGCGCAACAGACCTACGACGTGGCCGTGATCGGCGGCGGCATCGCCGGCTGCGCCAGCGCCTACTACCTGGCCCGCCGGGGCCTGCGCGCGATCTTGCTGGAAAAGGGCGAAATCGCGGGTGAGCAATCGGGCCGCAATTGGGGTTTTGTGCGCCAGCAGGGCCGCGATCCGCGCGAAATTCCCCTGATGATCGAATGTAACCGCATGTGGCGCGAGCTCTCCAAGGAACTCGAAGCCGATCTCGAATGGCGCCAGGGCGGCTTGATCTACCTAGCCGAGAACGAGAAACGCATCGCCGACTACGAGGCTTGGTTGGAACACGCGCGCGACTATCAGCTCGACAGCCGCCTGCTAAGCGCCACCCAGGCCACGGCCATGCTGCCGGGGATGACCGGAACTTGGGCGGGCGCCCTTCACACCCCCAGCGACGGCCAGGCCGATCCGGTTAAGACCACGCAAGCCTTCGCCGCCGCCGCCCGTCGCCAGGGTGTCGAGGTGGTCACCGGTGCCACGGTCGAGGAAATCCTGACCGGCGGCGGCGAGGTCATCGGCCTGCGCACCGAACACGGCGAGATCCGCGCGCGAAAGATCCTAGTCGCCGCCGGTGTCTGGACCAGCCGTTTTCTGCGTGCCCTGCGGGTCGAACTGCCGCAGCTATACGTCAAGGCCACGGTCCTGCGCACCAACCGCGCGCCCGAGCACAGCCAAGCGGGCATCTGGTGCAACCACATCGGATTCCGCCAGCGCCGGGACGGCTCCTTCAACATAGCGCCGGGGCGCAGCGCCGACCTTTACCTGACACCCGACAGCCTGCGCTATCTGCGCGACTTCTGGCCCGCCTTCAAGGCGCAGAGCGGCGACATCAAACTCCTCATAGGGCGCGAGACCTGGGACAGCCTGGGTGTCGTTCTGGGCGGCCCGAAGGCGCTTACGCGGCAAATGAAGCGCCATCGGGTGCTCGATCCCGAACCCAATGCCAAGTCCGCCGGGCGCGCCCTGGCCGAATTCAAGAAACTTCTCCCGGCCATGGCCGGCCTTCATATCGAAAGCTCCTGGGCCGGCATGATCGAGGCGACTCCCGACGAAATTCCGGTTCTCGATGCCGTGCCGGGATTTAACGGCCTCTACGTCGCGACCGGCTTCAGCGGCCACGGTTTCGGCATGGGGCCCATCACCGGGCGCATCATGGCGGAATTGATCGCGGAGGCCCACGTTTCGCTCGATCTCTCGGCCTTCCGCTTCACCCGCTTCGCCGAGGCCAAGCCGCTTTCCCTTGGCGATGCCGTCTAGTTCGCCAGAGACCGTTACCCGCTTCGCGCCCTCGCCGAGTGGTTATCTGCATCTAGGCCACGCTCATTCGGCGCTTTTCGCCTGGCGCGCGGCGCGAGCGGCGGGGGGGCGCTTCCTGCTGCGGATCGAGGATATCGACAACCCGCGTAGCGACCCCGCCTTCATGGACGCGATCCTGGAGGATCTGAGCTGGCTCGGCCTCGATTGGGAAGATCCGGTCCGCCATCAATCCGGACAGCTAGACTCCTATGCCGCCGCGCTCGAAGGCTTGCGGGACCGTGGCCTTCTGTATCCTTGCTTTTGCACCCGCTCGACCATCAGGGCCGAGATCGCGGCCTCCGGCCACGCACCCCATGGACCCAGCGGCGCGGTCTATCCCGGTACTTGCCGGACTCTGAGCCCGGACGCGCGCGGCACCTACCTGGCCCAGGGAAAGCCCTATGGCCTGCGCCTCGATATCGCCAAGGCCCTCGATTCGACCGGCCCGCTGACTTGGATCGACCGGGGCAGAGGTGAAATCCAGGCCGACCCCCTGAGCCACGGCGATGTCGTGCTGGCGCGCAAGGATATCGCGACCAGCTACCACCTGGCGGTCACCCTGGACGACGCGGATCAGGGCGTGACCCTGGTCACGCGCGGCGAGGATCTCTTCCCCATGACCGACATTCACCGCTTGCTTCAAGCTCTCTTGGGCTTGCCGGTGCCGCAATGGCATCACCACGGCCTCTTGCGCGACGAACAAGGCGAACGCCTGGCCAAGCGCGACGATGCCCTGTCGATCCGCGCCCTGCGCCAAGCCGGCAAGAGCCCGGCGGAGGTCCGCGCCCTGGCCGGATTTCCCGATTGAGCTATTGGCAGTCCACGCCCACTGCCTCGGCAACACTGGCGAAGCCGTCGGCGCGCAGGCGTTCCGCGAGCCCGCTCTTAATTCGCGCGATCAAACCGGGCCCTTGGTAAACCAGCGCCGTGTAAAGCTGTAGCAGCGAAGCCCCGGCGCGGATCTTGGCATAGGCTTGATCCGGCCCCTCGATGCCCCCAACCCCGATCAAGGGCATCTTACCGCCGGTCAGGCGGTACATATCGGACAGCAGCGTGGTCGAGAGTTCGAACAACGGCTGGCCGCTCAGCCCGCCAGCCTCGCCCCGGTGGCGTCCGCGTAAAGAATCCGGCCGCTGGAGTGTGGTGTTGCTCACGATCAGGCCCTCGATCCCCTGTTCGAGGGCAACTTCGGCAATATCGGATCGCTCGGCCGGCCCAAGATCGGGCGCGATCTTGACCAGCAAAGGCGGTGCGTTCCCGGGGCATTGCTCGTCTAGCGCGGCGCGCACTTGGACGATCAAGTGTTCCAGTTCGCGCCGGCCTTGCAGCGCGCGCAGGCCCGGCGTGTTGGGCGAGGAGACGTTGATCGCCAGATAGTCGGCGAGGGGGGCCAGGGCGCGCGCCCCGGCCACGTAGTCCGCCGCCGGGTCTTGGGTTTCCTTGTTCTTGCCCAGATTAACGCCCACCAGGCCGCCGCGCCCAAGCGCCCGCCAGGCGGATAGGTTCCGCGCCGCCACTTCCACGCCCGCGCCGGGAAAGCCCATGCGGTTGATGACCGCCCGGTCGCGTGCCAAACGAAAAACGCGCGGACGCGGATTGCCCTGCTGCGGCCGCGGCGTGACGCTGCCAAGCTCGACGAAACCGAAGCCAAGATCGAGCATGGGCCCGATGACCGAGGCATTCTTATCGAAGCCGGCGGCCAGGCCCAGGGGATTGGGAAAAGCACGGCCCCAAAGGGATGCCGCCAGGATCGGATCCTCGGAACTCGGGCCGCCGCGTGCGCCACGCGGCCCCAAACCCCGGCGCAGGGCCCAAAGGGTCAAATCATGGGCGGTTTCGGGGTCGAGCGCGCGAAGCAGCGGCACCGCCAGGCGGAAGCGGTCCAAGCCCGCCTCAGGCGCCGTCAAGTGGCGGAAAAATATGTGCGCCGTCCGGTCCAAGAGGTAAGTCCTCGACCCGGCGCACGGCCGCCACCGGCAAAGCGTCATAGAGATGCGGGAACAGCGCCCCGCCGCGCGACGGTTCCCATCGCAGAGCGCCGCCAAGCGCGGCCGCCTCGACCGCGAGCAGGACCAGCCCCTCTTGCCCGGCACGATGCTTGGCGGCACTGGCCACGACTTGGGCGGCGGCGGAGAAATGGATGAATCCGTCGGCTCGATCCTGCGACGAGCCCTCGTAGCGGCCGCGTGCCAGTGCCGCGTCCCATTCCGCCCGCTTGCACATGTGATAGATTACATCCCCGGTCATAGCGCGACCCTACCCAAAGCCCGAGCGCGTGAACAGAGGCCAATGCAAATCGCAATACCTAACCTCTGCCGGCCTTGCGAATCGCAATGGGGGGATGAAGGGATCATTCGCTAAATCGCGCAGCGCGCCTCTAACCTTTTTTGGCACAGAGCTTGCTGGGAATCATTAAGCCGCGTAACGTGATATAGCCGCGCTCGCTTGAGGAAGAAAACATGGGCCATGGTATGGACGACCCATTCGCAGGTAAGAGCCAAGCCTTGAAGGTGGCGCTGGCGGCCGTTGAGCGCATGAACGGCGCGGCCGCGTATCATGCCTCCAGTAACGGCAATGTGACGGCGGCGAACCTGGCGCCGAAGCCGGTTATGCCCCACCCACCCGGCAGAAAACTGCTAATCCGGCGAGGCGTGAGAATACCATCCTTGGGGAGCCTGACTTCAAGTTCCTGATGCGCGACTCCGAGATTTATGAGACCATGATCCCATGCTCGGGCATGGCGATGTTTGGCGGACGATCGATCGGCTGGCGGCGAAGTATGGGATGTCGCCATCGGGTTTGGCGCGGCGTGCGGGCCTGGACCCAACAACTTTCAACAAAAGCAAACGCGTTACCCATGAAGGCAAGAAACGCTGGCCCAGCACTGAATCGCTCGCCAAGGTTCTTGCGGCAACCGGCGCGTCTCTGGCCGAATTTGTCAATCTGCTTGACGACAACGACGCCACTGCCCTGGTTCAACGGATTCCCGTGATCGGCTACGCGCAGGCCCGCGATGAGGGTTTCTTCGACACCGCCGGGCACCCGGCCGGCGGCAGGTGGGACGAGGTGTTATTCCCTCGCCTGGACGATCCCCATGCCTTTGGTTTGGAAATCAGCGGCGATGGCATGGCGCCCGTCTATCGCGATGGGGATCTCGTCGTGATCTCACCGGGGGCTAGCCTGCGGCGCGGCGACCGAGTCGTGGTCAAAACCCGCGACGGCGAAATCATGGCGAAGCAGTTGTTGCGCCAGAGTGTCCAGCGGGTGGAACTCGCCTCCCTGAACCGCGCGCACCCGGACAGCGCGCTCGATAGCGGGGCGATCGATTGGATCGCGCGTATCGTCTGGGCCAGCCAATAACCCTATAATACCTCGCTGCCCTTGCAGGCATTAAGACTTGGCGCGCTTTTGGCTGGCCAAGGCGGGCAACTGTGCTAGCCTGAAGACATCACCGGGTCGGCCTGGCGCGGTGTGAGGCATACAGGCCAAGGGACTTCTGCCATGATGGCGATTCACTATCTGGACGGCGAATGGGTGGAGGGCAATCCGCCTATCTTGGGCCCCATGACGCACGCGACCTGGATGGCCTCCGTCGTCTTCGACGGCGCCCGTTCCTTCGCGGGCGTGGCGCCGGATTTGGATTTGCACTGCGAACGCGTCGTCAAGTCGGCCTGCGCGCTGGGCATGAAACCCATGCTTTCGGCTGGCGAAATCATGGAAATCGCGCGCGAGGGGATCGCTCGCTTCCCCGCCGGTAGTGAACTCTATGTCCGGCCGATGTTTTGGCCGGAATCCGGAGAAAGCAGATTTTTCGTCGCTCCCGACCCGGATTCGACCCGGTTCTGTCTCACCGTCCACGAAGTACCCTTGCCGAAACCGGGACCGTTTTCGGTCTGCTTGTCGAGCCTGCGCCGGCCCGCGCCCAACATGGCGCCGACCATGGCCAAGGCATCCTGCCTGTATCCCAATTCCGGCCGCGCCCTCATGGAGGCCAACAAAAAAGGCTTCGACAATGCGGTGATGCTGGATGCCAACGACAACGTCGCCGAGCTGGCGACCGCGAACATCTGGATCGCCAAGGACGGCGCCGCCCACACGCCGGTCGCCAACGGGACCTTCCTAAGCGGCATCACCCGCTGCCGGGTCGCGAAGCTGTTGCGCGGCGCGGGGGTCGAGGTCCAGGAGCGAACCATGTGCTTCACCGACATCCTGGAAGCGGACGAGGTTTTCATGACCGGTAACCTGGCCAAGGTCCTACCGATCACGCGGGTCGAGGACCGCGACCTTCAGCCCGGCCCGGTCTACACCAAGGCGCGTGAGATGTATTTCGACTGGGCTCTTAAGGGATAGCTCCGTCGCTTCACCCGACCGAGAGATCTTCGCTTGCAACGGCGCGCCGTATCAGCGCCTTGCTCTCTTCGAGGCCGTAAATCGCGAAGAAGGTGCCCATGCGTGGGCCCTGCTCCTGGCCCAGCAAGATTTCATAGAGGGCCTTGAACCAGGCACGCAGATCGGCGAAATCGTGGCTCTTGCCGACTTCGTAGACTTCGCTCTGGATTGCTTCGCCATCGGCGTCTTCCGGCAGGGCCTCTAAGCGTTCCAGCAAATCGGCGAGCGCGGCCAGTTCCATTTCGCTCGGCTTGCGATAGCGCTTGGCTGGCTTGACAAAATCGGCGTAATAGCGGATCGCGTAACCGACCAGGGAATCCAGCGCCGGGGCGTTTTGGGGAGTGACCTCGGGCGCCGTGCGCGAGATGAAGGCCCAGAGCGCCGCCGGGTCCTCGGCATTGCACACGCCGGCCAAATTGAGCAGCAGATTGAAGGTCAGCGGCACGGAGGACTGGGGCGGCTGACCGTTGTGAATGTGCCAAACCGGGTTGCCCAGGCGCGCCGCTTCGTCTTCTTTGTGATAACGCGCCAGGAAGGTGAAGTAATCGTCGACGGCGCGCGGTATGACATCGAAATAGAGCCGCTTGGCCGCGCGTGGCTTGTGATACATGAATAGCGACAGGCTTTCCGGCGGCGCGTAGGCTAGCCATTCCTCGACGCCCAGGCCGTTCCCCTTCGACTTGGAAATTTTCTGCGCGTTCTCGTCGAGGAAAAGTTCGTAGTTGAAGCCGGCCGGCGGCTTGCCGCCCAGGGCGCTCGCAATCCGCCCGGCCGCCTTGACCGAGTCGATCAAGTCCTTGCCCGACATCTCATAGTCCACGCCCAGCGCATACCAGCGCATGGCCCAGTCCGGCTTCCATTGCAGCTTGCAGTGCCCCCCGGTCACCGGCACCTCGATCTTTTTGCCGTCTTCGTCGAGGTAGACAATGGTCCCCGCCGCGACGTCGCGCTCAAGCGTCGGGACCTGAAGCACGCGCCCGGTCTCGGGGCAGATCGGCAGGAAGGGGCTATAGCTTTCGCGCCGCTCCGGCCCCAAGGTCGGCAACATAACCGCCATGACCTGATCGTAGCGTTCGAGAACCCGGCGCAGGGCATCGTCGAAGCGCCCGGAGGCGTACCAGTCGCTCGAGGACTGGAATTCGTAGTCGAAGCCGAAGGAATCGAGAAAGGCGCGCAGGCGCGCGTTGTTGTGGTGGCCGAAACTTTCGTGTTCGCCGAAGGGATCGGGAATCCGAGTCAGCGGCTTACCCAGGTGCTTGGCCACCATATCCCGGTTCGGGATGTTGTCGGGCACCTTGCGCAGGCCGTCCATATCGTCGGAAAAACAAAACAGCCGGGTCGGCGAATCGCTCAGGCGCTGAAATGCCCGGCGCACCATGGTGGTGCGCGCAACCTCTCCGAAGGTGCCGATATGAGGCAGGCCCGAGGGGCCATAGCCGGTTTCGAACAGGACATATCCCTTTTCCGGCGTCTTCCCGCCGAGGCGCTTCAGCAGGTTGCGCGCTTCCTCGAAGGGCCAGGCGCGTGCCGCCTGGGCCAATTCGCGCTCACTCGTCATATTCCGTGAACCGTGTTTGGGAATGGAACCGGCAACCTAGTCACGCCGGCATGGGCCGTCAACGCACCCAGGGCGGAGACCGGGCTCTATTCCTTGTTGGATTTACGCCGTCCCCCATAAACGCGGCGCAAAAATCCACGATCGCGGGCCAGGTCGAGGAAGATTTCGCGCTGCCCGGGGGTCAGGGTGACCAGGAAGCCGTGAAGGTCCTCGGCATATTCGGTGAAATAGGGCCGGCGTTCCTCATCGCGTTCGACCAACATGTCCGCGATCAGATCGCGGTCGAAGGCGGGCTGAGCCAGTTGTTTCAGAATCGCCGCCCGGACCGGAGCATCGGCTTGGCGCAGGCCAGGTCGGCGCATGGCCGAGCGCTCGCGCAGCAGGCCGAGCGCCTCGTGCTGAATCGCGTCTAGGCCAAGCCGCTCCGCCACCAGATCGACGCGCGCCTCGGGCGACTCGGCGGCGCGGCGATCCTGATACACCGTGTAGCCGACGCCGGCGGCGAAGAAGACGTTGGCCGCCAGGGATACCGCGAACAAAAACCAGGGGAGACGAAATTTCATGGCTGGCACGTTAGAGCAGATCCTGCGCGGAGCGGCCCATGACCAGGCGAACATCCGCGGCCACCGTGGCGTCCAGGGACGCCAGATGCTCAACACCCGCGCGGCCGAGTTCGAATCCCGAAACCGAGGCCAGCAGGATGGCCGCCGTCGCGCCGGCCCAAGCCGTGGGCCCCAGCCATCCGGCGGGTCCAGCGAAAATCCGGTTTAACCAGCCGGCTTCGGCCCGTTGCGGGGCCGGGCGGGCGCGGACTATGGCTTGGGCGCGGGCGATAACATGATCGGGCGCTTCGCCCGGCGGTGCCGCCAAAGTCCCCCGGATCGCTTGGATGTCGTCCAAGCCCTCGGGCGTCCTGGCCATCCAGGTCTCGACCGCCTCGGCGGTTTCCTCGTCCAAGTTTCCGTCAAGATAAGCCGCCAGCGTCAGGGCGTCCGGCGCCTCGGGCGTGCCCGCGGTCCGGCGCCAAGACGGGCGCGCCCGATACCACAAGGTGGCGCCATCGCCGGCGCCGGTTCCTTTCCCACTTATCGTCATTGCGACTCCTTACTAGTTATTCTACGCGATAGGGGGCCAAACATCCCCCATTTTCGGATATTCATTCCTCTTGCCCTTGAAAATGGCCGCGCAGCTTGGTTAACGCCTTGTGGTGCATGCTGCGGACCGTCTGCGGATTCACGCCCAGGGCCTCGGCCGCCTCGGCAACCTCCATCTCGCGCTTGTAGAGCATTTCCAGAACCAAGGCCTGGCGCGGCGAGAGTAAGCCGTCGGGAATCTTGATCCGAACCGGGTCCGCGGGCGGGTCGACCGAGAGTTCGGCCTCGGGCACCGAATCGATCGGCCGGTTGGCGGTTTTCTGCCGCCGCAAGTGGTCGATTGCGGTGCTGCTGGCCACAACCGTCAGCCAGGTCGTGAGCTTCGCACGGGCCGAATCGTAGGTCTTGAGCACGCGGTAATCGCGCGCGCAAAGCTTCACGAAGACATCTTGAATAACATCTTCAACATCGTCCCGGCGACCAAATGGCGCCAAGCGGCGCTGGACCGCCGCGAAAACGACCGCCGTATAGCGCACCACGAAGAGGTCCCAAGCCGCCTTGTCGCCCGTCACCAGGCGGTCTAGCAGCCGGTCCAAATCGTCGTCGTTCCGCGTCACGGACCGAGAGTGTCCCTTGCGATCATGGCGCAGTGATACACGGGGACGGCGAGCCGAGCCAGCCACACAATTCCTCGTGGCGGCGGCAGTGACGCGCCCCTGGCACCTGCTTATAGTCGCGCCATGTCCAAGCCCGCTTCAACCGCGCCCAGTGCCAAACCACCCTTATCCCCGGCGGCGCGGGTCCGTCTGCCTCTAGCGCCGGTCCTGGTCGCGGGCTTGCACGAAGCGGTGTGGGTCACCGCCGACGGGGAGGTGGCCATCCTGGATATCGAGGCTGCGGCGGCCCGGACCCGTGCCGAGGCTCCCTTCGTGTGCCACGCCCGCCTGGCCGCCCGCCGCCTGGCCCTACCCGCCATGGCCGCCTTCGACCTTCTGGAACTCTTCGCCTTCGTTCGGCCTGCCAGGTTCTGCGTGCCGACCCCGCGCGGTCTGGCCGAGGCTCTTGGACTGACGCCGCCCACTGACCTGAAAAGCGCGGCGAGCACCCTGCGCGAAGCGGCGGTGCGCTTGCTTTTGGAACTAGCGGCGGCGGATCGCGTCCACGACCGAGACGCCGCAGCTACCGCCCGGGTCATGGGGCGAGCGGACTGGTCCTGGGCGCCCAGTGTGCTGCACGCCCTCGGCGAGACCCAGGATGAGAGCGGCGCGCGGGCAGGCCTGAACGTCTGGGACCGCCTGCCGGCCTGGAGCGATCAGGCTCCGCCGCCGCCGCCGGGCCACCATGCCGTCGAACCGGCCGAGGCCCGCGCGCGCTTGGCGGCCATGCTCGGGAGCGCCTCCGAGGAAAGGCCGCAACAGGCCGACTATGCCTCCGCCGCCAGCGCCGCCTTCGCGCCCCGCCCGGCACCCGACACTCCCAATGTCGTGCTGGCCGAGGCCGGGACCGGGGTCGGCAAGACCGCCGGCTATATCGCCCCGGCCAGTGTCTGGGCCGAGAAGAACGACGGCACGGTCTGGATTTCGACCTTCACACGCAACCTGCAGCACCAGATCGACGACGAGTTGGACCGCCTCTACCCCACGCCCGGCGACAAGGCCAAACACGTCGTCATCCGCAAGGGGCGGGAGAACTATCTTTGCCTGCTCAATCTGGAGGAGGCGGTGCGCGCCCTGCCCCTGCGCCCCGGCGAAGCGGTGGCGGCCGGTCTCATGGCCCGCTGGACCGCCCGGACCCGCGATGGCGACATGGTGGGGGGGGATTTCCCCGGCTGGCTGGCCGAGCTGCTGGGGCGCGGGCGCAGCTTGGGCCTAACCGACCGGCGCGGCGAGTGCGTCTATTCGGCCTGCGCGCACTATGGCAAGTGCTTCATCGAGCGCGGCATACGGCGCGCGCGCCATGCCCGTATCGTGGTGGCCAACCATGCCTTGGTCATGATCCAGGCGGCCATGGGCGTGGGCGAGGAGGGCGAGCTGCCGCTACGCTATGTCTTTGACGAGGGGCACCACGTTTTCGCCGCCGCGGACAGTGCCTTCGCCGCCCACTTGTCGGGGCAGGAGGCCATGGCCCTGCGCCGCTGGCTGATCGGCGCTGAGGAAGGGCGGCGCGGGGGAACCCCTGGCGGCAGCCGGGTCCGGGGTCTGCGCCGGCGCACCGAAGACCTGGTGGCGGGGGACGGCGAACTGGAGACCATCGCCGATGAGATTCTGCGTGCCGCCCGTGTCCTGCCCGGCGAAGGCTGGCATCAACGCCTGAGCGAAGGGACGCCGAAAGGCGCGGCGGAGAAATTCCTGACCGCCGCGCGAGTGCAAGTCTTGGCCCGCGCGTCCGCGCCGGACAGCGCTTACGGCCTGGAGGTGGAGGCGCGCCCGGCCACGCCCGAGATCTTGGATGCGGCGCTTGAATTGGGCGAGGGTCTGCGCCGGCTGCAAGAACCCCTGATGCGCTTCCAAGCCCGCCTGGCCCGGCGCCTGAGCGATGAGGCCGCGACCCTGGACAGCGACACCCGGCGCCGGATCGAAGCGACGTGCCGGAGTATCGAGCGGCGCGGCATCGCGCAGCTGAGTGCCTGGCGGGCCATGCTCACGGCCCTGGAAACGCAAACTCCGGCCGAGTTCGTGGATTGGCTGGCGCTCGAGCGCAACGATGGACGCGAGTTGGATGTCGGCCTCTACCGGCATTGGATCGACCCGACGATTCCCTTCGCCGCCACGGTGCTGGCGCCCGCTCACGGGGCGGTCATTACCTCCGCGACCCTGACCGACGGCGGCGGCGATGCCGAGGCGGACTGGGCGGCGGCGGAGGCACGGATCGGGGCCACGCACCTGGCCCAGCCGGCAATCCGCGCGCGCGTCCCCTCGCCCTTCGACTACGCCAAGCAGACCCGGGTCTATGTCATCGCCGATCTGCCCAAGACCGATATGGACCGGGTCGCGGACGGCTACCGCGAACTGTTCCTGGCCGCGCGCGGCGGGGCGCTCGGCCTCTTCACCGCCATATCGCGCCTGCGCGCGGTCCATGGCCGGATCGGCGCGCCGTTGGAGGCGGCCGGGCTCGACTTGTATGCCCAACACGTGGATCCCATGGATACCGCGTCCCTGGTCGATATCTTCCGGGCCGAAGAAGATTCCTGCCTGCTGGGCACCGATGCCGTTCGCGACGGCGTTGACGTGCCGGGGCGGTCCCTGCGCCTGATCGTGTTCGACCGCGTGCCCTGGCCGCGCCCCGATATCCGGCACCGGGCAAGGCGCAAGATCTTCGGCGGCCGTGCCTACGACGACAGCCTGACCCGCCTGCGCCTGAAGCAAGCCTTTGGCCGCCTGATCCGCCGCGCCGACGATCGCGGCGTCTTCGTCATGCTCGATTCGCGCCTGCCCTCGCGCCTCGCCGGCGCCTTCCCGCCGGGGGTCGAAATACGCCGCCTAGGCTTGGCCGAGGCCGTCGCCGAGACCGGAGCTTTCCTCGAAACCTAGGCGTCTTCCACAGTCCTGCGCTTGTATAGCTCCGCTCCAAGCCGCAGGTTGGATTTACATGGCAACCACGGGAATGGCATCGCTTATGGGCATGTTCGAAGAAAGAATGCGCGCGGTCGAGCGGTCGGTGGCCAGGTTGACCGGTGGCCGATCAAAGGCTCTTGCCTTCCGCAAACGTCTAGAGACAACGATCCGGCAGGCCTCGACACAGACAGAGCCCGACATCGTTCAACGCCTAATCAAGGCTGGCAGGGCAGCATGGATTAATGACCCGGACCGCAATGACTCAGTGCTCGTCGAACGCGGCACGGGCTGCGTATTGGAGGATTCTCGGGGACAAGTATTTCGCGGCCCAAAGCTTTCCTTGGCACCGACCCCGCCCTTGGACAAAGGCGCATTTGTGGAGTATTTGAAGGAACCCGGAATCGAGGGCTACGTGCCCCACATGTACCTAGACAGCAGGGACAATGTGACGGTGGGAATCGGCCTCCTGCTACGTGACGCGGAAACCGCGAAGACGGTTCCTTTCGTCGTGCGAAGCACGAACCAACGCGCGCACAAGCGTCACATTGAAAACGCGTTCAACAAGGTAAAGAACGCGAAGATAAGTGGACGAGCAGGTGCCGCCGCGTTCAGGCCGCTAACCAATATTGAGATACCCGAGGCCGAGGCTGCGCTTCGCGCCTTGGGCGGGATCGATGATTTTCTTCGTCAATTATCGAGTTCGAGCTTTTATCCTGAGTTCGCATCCTATCCTCAGACCGCCAAACTGGGGCTCCTCGATATGGCCTATGTTTTGGGTCCAACGGGAACGCGCGATACATACAAGAAATTTACGGCCGCATTACGACGGCGGAACTGGAAGGTAGCGGCAAAAGAGTCGAACCGGCCCGAAGTGTCGGGACGACGAAATACCATCGTTCGTGAGTGGTTTGAGCGGGCCGCGACGCAGGAACGATTCTTCCTGGATCCTGCTTGCCGACCTAAATGATTTGATATTCGGTTGCAGTGATCCGCTTGGCCGGGACTGCGGCGGTACTTCGCCACAAGAATCGAATTGCGATCAAGATCGGCGTGCGGGCTTCATTCCATGGGTCTTACATCGAACCGATTCCGGTCATCGCCATCTGTGCTGCTCCCATAGGCGCCAAGCCGCCGACAAGAGTATGGCGCGACCTGCACTAGGCTCAGAGCGGACCCCGGACTCTCGCGGGTAATCACGCAAAGATCGGTGAGGTCGGGCCGATACCTGGAAAGCGAAGCGCCGGCCATCAGGAGTAAGTCTTCGGTACCGTCGCCGGTCCAATCGCCGCGCGCCACGACCGACAGCAGCACACGCCCTCCCTCGGTCCAGACATCCGCTTGGCCGCTATACGGCGTGTCGATGGCAAGGAGTCTCCCCAGCCCGCTCGTCAGGACCGGCTGCTGTAAGCGAAGCTCGTCCGCGCGTTCGCTCTCACTCGCGGTAAGTAGCTCGAAGGCGGCCAGCGCTGTACGAACATTCGTTTCGCTGAAAACGAATTCCCTTAGAAAACTCCGGCGCGCCGGATTGGCCGCCTTAAGCAGCGCGATGGCCCGGCATCGCAGCAAATGAACCAACTGAGAATGATGCAGCAATCCGAGGTCCAAACCATAGCCCGCTCGGGTCAGGGCCTCCAGCGAAACACAAGACGTCGCTTGCGCCGTGTCCAACTCATTGAGCTGCCCTTTGTAGAGTCGTATTCCGAGATCCGCGCCGGGCCAGAATTTTCGCCTCAAGCGTGCGTCCACCTTCTTGAGATCGTCTAGTTCGAAACTGGGCGCCCACCAAACGGGATAATGCGGACTATCCTCCAGCCATTCTGTTTCCGACATGGACGTCCGCGCCCAACCGCCTATGTCCTCGGGCGAGGGTGCCGGGGGAGACTCCCGGTATGACGCGATGTTGGGTGGCAGGGAGTGACAATCGTAATCGAGGCAGCGCTCCTCCTCTGCACCAACCGCCCTTAGAGCCACGCCCGGATTGTCCCGCGTAAGGAGATAAAGCCGCGTTGTCGCGTAACTGCCCTCGGTCGCCCCGCCTTTCGCCAAAAGTAGAATGTCGTCCACTGAATCGTCGTTGAAATCCCCTCGCGCCATGATGGTCAGATGTGTCATCCAGCCTCTCGTCCACACGATAATCTGGTTATCGTCCGTCAGGTCGACAGCAAGTATCCGCTTGAAATCAGCCAAGGAAATGCCGAGTGCGTTCGCCGCCACGGTATAACAAATGAATTCGCAGGACGGATAGAGATTGACCAGTGCGGGTAGAAAATTTACCGCCTCGGCGTTGAGCAAGAAATCGCGCAGGTTACTATTCTGTGCCGGCTTAGCCTGCCCGAGCAGGGTAATCGCTCGGCAGAACGCGAGATTATAGTGCTGCACTTTGATGTCGTTGCCGCTAAGCGACCGATAACCTAGTGAACTCAACCTTAAGAGGAACTTGCAGTTTCGTGCGTGCACTTTTGCAAGGCTGGGGTCGCCATTCGGATACAATCCGAGCCCTTCGCCGGTGCCCGGCCACAAGTCGCGTTGTAAGCGTGCTTCGACGCCCTCGATACTTTCCAGTTCGAGTTCAGGCGACCACCAGACGGGATAGAGCGCCGGTTCGGCGGCCATCGCTGGCTGCCACAGCCACGCAAGAGACGCAAACACGAGGAAAAGCAATTTGGCAGTCATCTACTTCTCTAAGCCCCCTTTCGCCGCAATTTACCCGACCCCGAGAAAGACGAATAGCGCCGATAGAGTGATCACCGAAAGCACCGTCGAGACCATGATGGCGGCGGTCGAGCGCTGGACGTAGATATCGTATTTCTGGGCCAGAACGAAAACCAGCGCCCCCGTGGGCAGGGCGGCCTGTATGACGGCGGCGGCGGCCCAGACCGGGGCCATGTCCATGACCGCGAAGGCCAGCCACCAGGTGATCGCCGGATGCACCAGCAGCTTGATCGTCACCAGCCAGCCGACCTCCTCCATGCCGGCGGTGAAGGAGCGCCCGACCATGAAAAGCCCTATGGCGAAGAGCGCGCAGGGCGAGGCGGCGGCGCCCAGGATATCGGCGAAGGTCGCCACGGCGGCGGGCACGCTCCAGCCCATGGCCGAGACGCTCAATCCCGCGGCGGCGGAAAGAACCAGGGGCGATTTGACCACGCCCAACAGGATTTTGCCGAGAACACGGATAGGCCGCGCGCCCTGGCTGAGATCGGTCTCGATGATCGCCAGACCGATGGTCATGACCACGGCACCCATAACAACCGTGCTGATAATTCCCGGTAACTTCCCAGCCTCGCCGAAAGCGGTCAGCAGCAGGGGAATGCCGAGGTAGCCGGTATTGGAAAATACCGCGCAAAGCCCGTGCAGGCCGAGCGCCGCTAGGCGGTTGGGAAAAACGAAGACCGCGACCAGCACGCTAAAGCCGAAGCTGCCGAGCAGCCCGCCGCCGAACGCGATCAGGAAAGGTACGTGAAAGGCCTCGGCGATCTCGACCCGCGCCATGGAGATGAAAAACAGGGCCGGCAGGGCGACGAAGTAGACGAAGCTGTTGAGCGCCTCGCTGCTGGCCGGTCCGAGTAACTTGAAGCGGCCGGCGAGATAGCCAGCCAGCATGATCGCGAAAACCGGCAGAACGATGTTGATGACGGCGCCCATGGGGACAGACCTTGCCTTCTACTCGGCGGTGCTGTCGAGCGCCATTCGCACAGGTGTTTCATACCCCAAGGTCATAGTCCCAGGGCTTGACGCTCGCGCACGGGCCTGCCTAGTGTGCGGCGCACAATCGAATAACAAAATAGAAGATGTCCTTGAAATGAGCGATACCCACTCCGCCCTAATTTATACCATGGTCCTGGTTTCGGCCTCCGATCAGGAAATGACGGATTCCGAGCTTCAGACCATGGGCGACATCGTCAAGCACCTGCCCGTCTTCAAGGACTTCGATCCGGCGCGCCTGACCGAGGTGGCGCAGGAGTGCGCGGCCCTGCTGAACGATCCCGATGGGCTCGAGAAAACCATTGGCCTCATCGCCGAGGGCCTGAGCCCGCGCTTGCGCGAGACGGCCTATGCCTTGGCCTGCGATATCGCGGCGGCGGATGGCCAAGCGACCCAGGAGGAGTTGCGCCTTCTGGAAATCTTGCGTCACCGGCTGGAGGTCGGCCGCCTGCCCGCCGCCGCGATTGAACGCGGCGCCCGCGCGCGCTACGCCACACTCTGACTATCCGTCCCGATTTTAGGCCGGGCCCAAGGGTAGCCTAGACGGGGTGCGGGCATGATCGAGATTTGGATTCCGATCACGCTGGCGGCGGCCTTCTTGCAGAATGTCCGCTCGGCCCTGCAGAAACACCTGACCGGCAGCCTGAGCACGAGCGGCGCCACTTTCGTGCGCTTCTCCTACGGATTTCCTCTCGCGATCCTCTACGTCACGGGCCTCGCCGTTTTAGGCGGCCTGCCGGTTCCACGGCCAAACCCCGCCTTTTTGGGATATGCCGCCATGGGGGGCTTGGCACAGATTCTCGCGACCGCCCTGCTTCTCCGGCTGTTCGCGTTTAGGAACTTCGCGGTCGGCACGACCTATTCCAAGACCGAGACCGTCCAAACGGCGCTGTTCGGCCTCATCATCCTGGGCGAGAGCTTAAGCGCCGGAGCGGCCATGGGTATCTTGATTAGCCTAGTCGGCGTCATGGCCATATCGGTCGCCAAGACAGCCACGAGCGGGCGCGGCCTTCTGTCATCCATGGTCAGCGGACCGGCGTTGATCGGCATCGCCTCGGGCGGTTTTTTCGGGATCGCGGCGGTCTCTTACCGCGCGGCGTCACTATCGCTGGGCGGCAACGGCTTTCTCATGCAGGCGGCCTTCACCCTGGCGGTGGTGACGGTCATGCAAACCCTCGCCATGGCGGCTTACATGCGCCTGCGCGAGCCCGGGGTCATCACCCAGACCTTGCGGCGCTGGCGCACCGCCGCCTGGGTTGGCGCCAGCGGCGTCGCCGCTTCGGCGTGCTGGTTCACGGCTATGACCATACAGAATGCCGCCTATGTTCGAGCGCTGGGCCAAGTCGAATTGGTGTTCACGTTTTTCGTCTCGGCGGTCTATTTCCGCGAACGCGCCACGCGCCTGGAGATAGCAGGCATTTTGTTGACGGTAGCCGGGATTCTTTGCCTGCTGATTTTCAGGTAGCGTCAAAGAAAAAGGGCCGCGCGAAACGCACGGCCCTTGATCCGATATGAAAGCTTGGCGCGCCGGGTTAGAAACCCATGCCGCCACCCATGCCGCCCATGCCACCCATGCCGCCCATACCACCCATGCCGCCCATGTCGGGACCGGGGCCGCCGGCGTCCTTAGGCTCCGGCCGGTCGGCGATCATGGCCTCGGTGGTGATCAAGAGGCCGGCGATCGACGCCGCGTCCTGCAGTGCGGTGCGCACGACCTTGGCCGGATCGATAATGCCCGCCTTGACCATGTCGCAGTACTTGGCGCCCTGGGCATCGTAACCCCAATCCGAGTTCTTCTGCTCGAGCAGTTTACCAACAATGACAGAGCCATCGACGCCCGCGTTTTGCGCGATCTGGCGAGTTGGGGCGCTAAGCGAGCGGCGCACAATGTCGATGCCAACCTTCTGATCGTCGTTGACCGGCTTCAGATAGCTCAGGGCCTTGGCCGCGAAAAGCAAGGCCGAACCGCCGCCGGGAAGAACACCTTCCTCGACCGCGGCGCGGGTCGCATGCATGGCATCCTCGACCCGGTCCTTGCGCTCCTTGACCTCGACCTCGGTGGCGCCGCCGACCCGGATAACCGCCACGCCGCCGGCCAGCTTGGCCAAACGCTCCTGCAGCTTCTCCTGGTCATAGTCGGAGGACGTCTCCTCGATCTGCGCCTTGATCTGTCCGCAGCGGCTCTCGATGTCCTTCTTCTTGCCGGCGCCGTCGATCACGGTGGTCTCTTCCTTGGTGATCACAACCTTCTTGGCCCGGCCCAACATGTCGAGGGTCACGGCCTCGAGCTTGATCCCCAGATCCTCTGAAATTACCTGTCCGCCGGTCAGGATCGCCATGTCCTCCAGCATCGCCTTGCGGCGATCGCCGAAGCCCGGCGCCTTGACCGCGGCGATCTTAAGACCGCCGCGCAGCTTGTTGACCACCAGGGTTGCCAGGGCTTCGCCCTCGACATCCTCGGCGACGATCAGCAAGGGCTTGCCCGACTGCACCACCGCTTCCAGAAGCGGTAGCATGGCCTGCAGGCCCGACAGCTTACTCTCGTGGAAGAGAATGTAGGGGTTTTCCATCTCGGTCAGCATCTTGTCGGCGTTGGTGATGAAGTACGGCGAGAGATAACCGCGGTCGAACTGCATCCCCTCGACGATGTCGAGTTCGGTCTCAAGCGACTTGGCTTCCTCGACCGAGATGACGCCCTGGTTGCCGACCTTGCGCATGGCCTTGGCCAGCATGGTGCCGATTTCCTTGTCGCCATTGGCAGAGATCGTGCCGACCTGGGCGATTTCGCCGGAAGTCGAAACTTCTACGGCGCGCTTGCCCAGAAGGGCGATCACGGCCTCGACCGCCATGTCGACGCCGCGCTTCAAGTCCATGGGGTTCATGCCGGCGGCGACCGCCTTGGAACCCTCGCGCACGATCGCCTGGGCCAGAACCGTCGCCGTCGTGGTTCCGTCGCCGACAATGTCACTGGTCTTGGAGGCAACCTCCTTGACCATCTGGGCGCCCATGTTCTCGAACTTATCGGAAAGCTCGATTTCCTTGGCGACCGTCACGCCGTCCTTGCTGATGCGCGGGGCGCCGAAGGACTTGTCGAGAACCACGTTGCGGCCCTTGGGGCCAAGAGTCACTTTTACTGCGTCGGCCAGGGTGTTCACGCCGCGCAACATGCGCTCGCGGGCATCTCCTGAAAACCTGACATCCTTTGCTGCCATGTCACTATCCTTTTTCTCTGATCGTTTTCGCGGTTAAGCCGCACCGGGCCAAGGACGGGATATCCGGCCTTATCGCCACTGGGCGCGGGGACCGCGGCTTGAAAATTCGTGTCGCGCGGATCGCCGCTTCGAATGCACGAAGCGGCATTTACCGGCCCGGCCTAGGCGGCTTTCTTGCCCTTTTTGGCGGCCTTGCCCGCGAGCACGCCCATGATGTCGGACTCTTTCATGATCAAGAGCTCCTCACCATCCAGCTTGACCTCGGTGCCCGACCACTTGCCGAACAGCACCCGGTCGCCGGCCTTGACGTCGAGGGCGTGAAGCTTGCCGTCCTCGCCACGCGCGCCGGGGCCAACAGCGATGACCTCGCCTTCCATCGGCTTTTCCTTAGCCGTGTCGGGGATGATGATGCCCCCAGCGGATTTTTCTTCCTCATCGGTACGTTTGACGACCACACGGTCGTGCAGTGGGCGAAACCTCATGTCGGAGTCTCCAATATTAACGGCATTCAGATTGGGATTAGCACCATGGGAAGCGATGATTAGCACTCTCTCAGGGTGAGTGCCAGGGGTGTAATCTCTCCCTCCAGGGGAGTCAAGGCCCGGTCTCGAGGCTCGGCCATGGTTTCATGCCGAAGGTCCTTTTCTATGAGCCCGAAAAGCATTCACACGCTGGCAGCAGTCTCGGGACTTGGCTGCTATCTTATTGTTTTGTTTACTAGTTATTGTTGTCATGGAAGAGTAAAATTATATCGAGGGGCTCGCGAAACGGGAACGAGACGGGGCCAATGGGTGAGATAGAAAAACAGCTCAATAACTACCGGCTGACGACCGCCGAGATCCTGTATCGCCTGCCGGATCATCCGGCCCTTTTGCAATCTTACCTTTGGCAGGAATACGACATCGCGCCGCGCTTTCCGATGTTGCACAAATTTCTGGATTTCTGGAGCCATAACCTGGACGGCAAGCTGCATTCGGTCCAGGTCGCCAACGTTCGATTGATCCAGACGCCCGAAGCGCGTTACGCCGACGCTCTGTTGAACATACAGTAAGACCTCCACGGCCCGGCTTGGCTCGGCCGGGAAATTCAGGCTAATTTCGGGGGGTGCCGGTGAGCGACCGCCGCCAACAACCCCTGGCGATTCCATGAGCCTCCCAACATCCCTCGCGCCGGTTACGCCGGACGCCCGGCCCGGCAGAGCCATTGGCCTCTGGCTGCTGACCTGCGCCGCCATGATCGTCGCCATGGCGGTGATCGGCGCGATTACGCGCCTGACCGAATCCGGCTTGTCGATCATGGAATGGGCCCCGCTCGGCGGCGCCCTACCGCCCTTGAACGAGGCCGAATGGGACCGTTTGTTCGCGCTGTACCGGAAAATTCCCGAATACCAGGAAGAAAACGCCGGCATGACCCTGGCCGGGTTCAAGACGATCTTTTGGTGGGAATGGATACATCGCCTTTGGGGCCGCTCGATTGGAGTTGTTTTCGCTATCCCGTTCCTTTGGTTCCTCTCGCGCGGCCAGATCGACCGGCGCCTGGCGCCGCACCTGGGTGCGATGTTCGTGCTGGGCGGCCTTCAAGGCGGGCTCGGCTGGTACATGGTCGCAAGCGGTTTCGCCGAGCGGGTCGACGTCAGCCAATACCGCCTGGTCGCGCACCTGGCCCTCGCCGTGGCTATTTACGCCTATGTGCTTTGGATCGCCATGCGTCTGCTCGACCCGGCGCCGGAAACCAGCCCCGGCACCGCGCCCGCGCGCCTGCGCTCCGGTCTGATCGCCCTCGCCGTGCTGGCCGGCATCACCCTGGCTTCCGGCGGCTTCGTGGCCGGACTTAATGCCGGCCTGATCTACAATACCTTCCCCCTGATGGGCGGTCAGCTGATACCCGAAGATTACGCCGTGATCCGCCCCCTGGTGCTGAACCTTTTCGAGAATGCCGCCGCCGTCCAGTTCAACCACCGCGTTTTGGCCTTAAGCACCGTGGCTCTGGTTTTCGCCCTGTGGCTTTGGTCGCGCCAGTTCTGCCTGGCGCCTGGGGCGCGGCGTGCCTTGGCTTCCACCCTGGCCATGGCTCTGGCGCAGCTCGGCCTTGGAATCGCGACCCTCATCCTCGTGGTTCCGGTCTGGCTGGGGGCCCTTCATCAGGCGGGAGCATTGGCGCTGCTTGGTCTGATCCTGTTAACGATCCACCGGACCCGGCATGCAAGCGATGAATAGTCTGGCGACGATACATACCAAGGAGGTTCGGTAATATGACGTTCAGTCTCGCAATTGGCCCAAGGGTGCGCAAATCGCCGTTCTTCGATGCGACCGTGGCCGCTGGGGTCACGCACTTTTCGATCTACAATCACATGTACATGCCGGTCTCCTACGGCGACGCGGAAGCCGAGTACTGGCGCTTGATCAGGGGCGTTTGCCTTTGGGATGTCGCGTGCGAGCGGCAAGTGGAAATCGTGGGGCCGGACGCCGCGGCCCTGGCGCAGTATCTGTCGCCGCGCGATCTGTCGCGCTGCGAACCCGGGCAAGGCAAGTATGTGCCGCTCTGCGATCACACCGGGCGCTTGATCAACGATCCCATTCTCTTAAAGCTTAGCCAAGACCGCTTCTGGTTTTCGATCGCGGATAGCGACGTGCTGCTTTGGGCCCGCGCCATCGCCGCCGAGCGCGGATACGATGTCGAGGTCCGCGAACCCGATGCCTCTCCGCTCGCGGTTCAGGGCCCGAAGGCGGAGGCTGTCATACGCGATCTTTTTGGCGACTGGCCCCGCACCCTCAAGTATTTCTGGTTCCGCGAGACGGAGCTTGACGGTATTCCCTTAGTCCTGGCCCGCTCGGGCTGGAGCAAGCAAGGCGGGTTCGAACTCTATTTGCTGGATGGGACGCGGGGAACACAGCTTTGGAATCTGGTTTGGGAGGCCGGGCGCCCCTACGACATAGGCCCCGGCACCCCGAACTACATCGAGCGGGTGGAAAGCGGTCTGCTATCCTACGGCGGCGACACCGACGCCGATACGAACCCCTTCGAAGTCAATTTGGGCAAATACCTCGATCTGGATATCGAGGCTGACTTCATCGGCAAGGCCGCCTTGCGGGAGATCGCGCGGAGCGGACCAAAACGCCGCCAGGTCGGACTATTCCTGGACGGGGCGCGCATGGCGCCCAACAAGCACCCCTGGGAGGTGACGCTCAAGGGTCAAAGCGTCGGCAAGCTAACCGTCGTTACCTATTCCCTAAAGTTGGAACGCAACATCGCGATCGCGCTGATCGAGAGCGGCGTCTGTGAACCCGGCCACGAGCTGGAGGTGCAAACCATGGACGGCCCGCGCCGGGCCCAGGTGACCGGCTTGCCGTTCCGTTGCCGGGTCTAGTACAGGTAGCACACCCCAATGGGATACCCGCGGTTCTCGGGTCGTGCGTAGTAGCTCGCGTGCAGGACGGTCCGGTTGTCCAGGATGGTTATTTCCCCGGTTCCCGCCGGCGCGCGCCAGGGCTGCTCCAAGACGACATCGCCAATCATCTCGGACATGTTTTCTTTCTCAAACAGCTGGTAAAGAGGCTTGAAGCTGGCTGACGGGTCGCCCTCCTTACGTGCCTGCAGGAAGGCGGCTGCATTGGTGACGATGAGCGTGGATGACGTTCGCGGCATTTTGTGGAATTCGTCGAAGGGGTCGCGCCAGAATAACGAATAGCAGTCTTCCTGTGTCGAGCCGCGATCGACGTGGAATTTCAGGCTCGAGAATATGTTGCGCTGGCCCTCTAGACGATGACGTGCCGGCATGTGGGCGTTGCGCAAGATGACTGGGCCCAAGGCCTCCACGATTTTACGCAATCCTTGGTCAAGGACCCTGTTTTCGTCAAAGACCGGGATTTCAACGGCTTGGTCGAACTCGAAGACGGATCCGAAATGCGGAAACTCGATCGGGACCACGGACCGCGTGGCCTCGACGCCGTAACGCCTTTTGACGTTCTCCGTGTAATTTGAAATGCAGATACGGGCCGTGAATCCGTGTTTGCCCAGGTTTCCCCGGACCGGGGCGCCGGGTTCGCGGCACAAGGTATCGAGAGATACCGATTCGAAGGGTAAGTTGTCCATGGGCCTAGGGCCTGTGGACATTTAGGATGCCGCCGAGGCGGGATCGGATTATCCCACCCGTTAGGAGCGGGCGGCGCCGTGTGGCAGGCCCCCCACAAGCCGTTTGCGACGCGGCGGATGGGATAATACGACCCGTCCCAGCGGGATTGGGCCAAAATGACGCGATGCCGCGTCGCTCGTCCTTGAATATGCACTGCATGTCCTGCGTCCTCGCTCCTAACCTCGCGTCATTTTGGCCCAACCGCGACGGCATCCTAAATGTCCACAGGCCCTAGCTGAACTGCCTGGAAAGTTTAAGGGCCTCGACGAGCACTTGTTCGCGGAGCGCCAATACGATGGCGTCGATATCTTTGCGCAGGGACGCTAGCCCGGCATGGCCGGGGCCGATGCGGGGCTGTAGCGAAAATGTCGTTTCCGCGTTGTCGGCGTCGGAAAACGTGACTCTGATTTGCCAAGGCACGCTGAGTTTTTCGCTCAGGTGAAGTTCTTTGATCCCATTGGCCAGTACCCGTAAATGCACGACCGAGTGGGCATAGAACCAGACTTGGGGGGACTTCCAAAGCGAGCCGTCGGGCTTGCTGTGCCCTTCGCAAGACCAGCATGGCTCGAATACGCCGAGTCGTTTCATTTCGTAAACCAGAGGCGCGATGCGGGCCTCGAGCGGAAACTTTTCAGGATCGCTCGACAAGATTTTGGGAATATCGAGACAGCTTCGAGAGCAGCTTTTGGGGTCCGGTTTCTGGCAAGCGGCGCCACATACCGAATCCGGCCGGTCCTCGAATTTCAAAATCTCGTCTAATTCGGCACGCAACTCCTTGGGGTCCGTGCCAATACGACTCCGACGCCCGATACGCATCCGCGGCCACCTTTCGCACCGTGACTGACAGCGCTGGAAATAGCCCATGAAATATAGAACAACCTTATTGCGGTTGAGTTAATGTCATTCAGCATCCACTACAGAAGTGTGGGTTTATGGGGATAAGTAGTGGATAAATCTGTGAAGAACTATCGTAACCTATTGTAATGCATTGGTTAGAAAGATGCCAAATCGGGTAGCTATTTAGCCGGGTTTGATTGTTGCCGGGTAGGGAATTTCTCGCGATAATACGATGTTTCCTGGGCATAACCTGTGGGAGCGCCAATCGTGATTTCCAGTTTCTTGAGCACGGTCATTATTGGGCTAATGGCGGTTCTGGTCGTTTACCCCGTGTTTCATTTGCTGCGCCAGACGTGGCTGGCGCGTCAGCGCCGGCCGAGCTTGGAAAGCCGGGCGCCGAAGTCACCGCGATAACCGGCGTTACGTCTTCTAGGCTAGGGGGGGGGCTGGCTGACTCCGGCCGCCTTGGCGGCCGTCAAACCCACCGGAACACCGCGATCCCAAACAAAATAGAAATCACTAGGCCACCCCACAGCGGGGCGCCGAAAATGCCGAGCCAGGCCAGGTGGATGTAGGCGCTGCCAAGCAGGGTGATAAACAAGCGGTCGCCGCGCGTGGTGTCGAGCCTAAGGATGCCTTTTCGGGGGTTCCCGCCCGGGCTGAACCGCTCCCAGATCATCATGGTCGTCAGGGCGAGCAGGATGAAGATAAAGAACGCGGCGGTCGGCCAGGTCCATGCCATCCAGGAGAGATCCATGAGCCGCCCCCTAAACTCTGCCCAGGGCGAAGCCCTTGGCGATGTAGTTACGCACGAAATAAATCACGAAGGCGCCGGGGATAATGGTTAGCGAGCCGGCGGCGGCCAGCAGGCCAAGTTCGTATCCCGAAGTGCTGGCGGTGCGTGTCATCACCGCCGCGATCGGCTTGGCCGCGACCGAGGTCAAGGTCTTGGCGAGCAAAAGCTCGACCCAGGAGAACATGAAACAGAAGAAAGCCGCGACGCCGATGCCCGAGATGATGACCGGAATGAAAATCTTGATGAAGAAACGCGGGAACGAGTAGCCGTCGACGTAGGCGGTCTCGTCCAATTCCTTGGGCACGCCGGACATGAAGCCCTCCAGTATCCAGACCGCGAGCGGTATGTTGAACAAGGCGTGGGCCATGGCGACGGCGATATGCGTGTCGAACATCTCGACCGCGGAATAAAGCTGAAAGAAGGGAAGGGCGAAGACCGCGGGCGGCGCCATGCGGTTGGTCAGCAGCCAGAAGAACAGGTGTTTATCGCCCAGGAAACGGTAACGGGAAAAGGCATAGGCCGCAGGCAAGGCCACGGAGACCGAAATGATGGTATTGATGCCGACATAGGTCAAAGAGTTGAAGTAGCCGTTGTACCAGGTGGGGTCGGTAAAGATCGTCGTGTAATTCTCAAGCGTGAATTTACGCGGCCACAGAGTGAAGGAGCCCAGGATTTCGTTCGTGGTTTTAAACGACATGTTCAGCAGCCAGTAGATCGGCAGCATGAGAAACACGATATAGAAGGTCGGTGCGAGCCACTTGTACCGTTTCATCACTGCGCCTCGTCCTTCATGGTCAGGGTGTAGAACAGCCAGCAGGTCAGAAGGATGATCAGGAAGTAGATAAGCGACATGGCCGCCGCCGGTCCAAGGTCGAACTGCCCCAAGGCAACCTTGACCAGATCGATAGACAGGAAGGTCGTCGCATTGCCCGGGCCGCCGCCGGTCAGCACGAAAGGTTCGGTATAAATCATGAAACTGTCCATGAAGCGCAGCAGAAAAGCGATAATCAGAACCCGCTTCATCTTGGGAAGTTCAATATAGCGGATGATGGCCCAGGGGCTGGCGCCGTCGATTTTCGCGGCCTGATAGTAAGCTTCGGGAATCGAGCTTAAGCCGGCATAGGACAGCAGGACCACAAGCGAAGTCCAGTGCCAGACATCCATAAGGATGACCGTGAACCAGGCCGAAAAAGGTTGCTGTGTGTAATCGTAATCGAAGCCCAGGGAATTGAGCGTCTTGCCGAGCAAACCGATATCGGGCAGGGCGAAGATATTCCACATGGCGCCGACAACATTCCAGGGAATGAGCAGCGGCAAGGCCATCATGACCAGGCACACCGAAACCCAGGGCCCCTTGCGGGGCATGGAGAGCGCGATGGCGACCCCGAAGGGTATTTCGATCAGCAGGATGATTGTGGTGAAAACAATCTGGCGCACAAGAGAGGCGGCGAAACGGTCGGAATGGAGGACCTCCTCGAACCAATGCGTGCCTTCCCAGAAGAAAATATTGTTGCCGAAGGTCTCCTGGAACGAATAATTGACCACGGTCATCAAGGGAATCAAGGCGTTGAAGGCTACCAAGACTACAACCGGGGTGACCAGGAGCCACGCTTTCTGATGGGTGGTTTTTTGGGTCATGGCGCTGGTTCGCTAACAATCCAGCCGTCGGCGTAAATCTGCGTGTGGGCGGGATCGAATTGGATGTGGGCCGATCCAGAGGCCACTGATGCGCCTTCGGGCACAAGAAGCTGGATGCGCACGTCGCCGTTGCGTGTATCGACGATGCGATAGCGCCCGGCGTCTTTCACCTTTTCTATCTCCACCGGAATGCCGTCCGCGCAAAAGCTGACGAATTCCGGCCGCACGCCAAACTCCAGGCGGCTGTATCCAGCCGCTGGCCGTGCCGTGCCGGCGGTCTCGATGGGATGGCCGGCAAACCGGGGGCCGCCGTTGACGAAGTTGCAAGGCAAGACATTCATCCCAGGAGAGCCGATGAAATGCCCGACAAAAGTATGGTGCGGCTTCTCGAACAGATCTATCGGCGTGCCGATTTGCACCACCGTGCCCTCATGCATGACCACGACTTGATCGGCGAAGGTCATGGCTTCGGTCTGATCGTGGGTCACATAGATCATGGTCGAGCCAACACGCCGGTGAATCTCCTTGAGCTTGGAGCGCAGAACCCACTTCAGGTGGGGATCGATCACCGTCAGCGGTTCGTCGAACAGAATGGCGTTGACGTCGGAGCGGATAAGCCCGCGCCCGAGTGAGATTTTCTGCTTGGCATCGGCGGTCAGGCCGGCCGCCTTGCTTTGGAGCGTGTTCTCCAGGTCCAGCATGTGCGCGATCTCACTTACGCGCGGGCCGATATCGCTGTCGGCTATGCCCCGGTTGCGTAAAGGGAAGGCAAGATTGTCGTATACCGTCATGGTGTCGTAGACGACCGGAAACTGGAATACCTGGGCGATGTTGCGTTGCTCCGGCGGCGTGTCGGTTACGTCTTCATCGTCAAACAATATGCGCCCGCTGGATGGCACCAGCAGTCCCGAGATAATGTTCAGCAAAGTCGTCTTGCCGCAGCCCGAGGGGCCGAGCAGGGCATAGGCGCCCCCGTCGGACCATTCGATATCCATGCTCTTGAGCGCCCAGTCCTCATCGCGGCTTGGGTTGGAGAGATAGCTGTGTTTGAGCTGGCGCAGGCTGATTTTCGACATCAGGCGGATACCAGCTCGTTGTCCGGTCCGAAGTAAATGCAGTTCGCGGAATCCAGAAAGAATTCCGCCTGGGTTCCGATCTCGAAGGGATGGATGCCTTGGGCTTGCGATACCCAAGTCCGCCCTTCGACCCGGAAATGTATGATGCTTTCAGAGCCGCTGAATTCCGTTATGAGAACTTCGCCCACGATGGGCACCGCGCCAGCGCCCCTGGCCGCCGGTGTGATGTGATGAGGGCGAATCCCGACTGTATAGGCGCTGTCGCCAAGGCCACGTTGTTGTTCGCCTGCCGTCCAAGACACGGTGTCGTTCAGGACGAAAGTATCGCCTTGCTTGGCCACGGGCGCTGTATTCATGGGCGGGTCCGCGAACACCTTGGCGCTGCGTAAATCCTTTGGGCGGCGATAGATTTTCGCGGTTTCTCCAAACTGCGTCACCTGACCCTCGTGAAGGGTGGCCGTGTGCCCGCCGAGCAGGAGCGCCTCGTTCGGTTCGCTGGTGGCGTAGACGACGGTGCAACCGCGATTCTCAAACAACTTCGGCAACTGATCCCGCAATTCTTCGCGCAGCTTATAATCAAGATTGGCAAGCGGCTCGTCTAGGAGCACCAGGTCGGAGTCCTTGACCAACGCCCGGGCCAGGGCCGTGCGTTGCTGCTGGCCACCCGAAAGCTCGCTGGGGCCGCGTTTCAGAAGCGGCGTGAGGTTTAGTAGCTCCGCCACTTCGGCCACGCGCTTGTCGATTTCGACTGCCGGCGTACGCTGGATGCGCAACGGCGAGGCAATATTCTCGAACACGTTGAAATTGGGATAGTTGATGAACTGTTGGTGAACCATGGAGACATTGCGCGCTTGAACCGGCGCGCGGGTCACATTCTTGCCATTGAACCAAACTTCGCCGGAGGTGGGCCGGTCCAGTCCGGCCATCAAATGCAGCATCGTGGTCTTGCCGGACAATGTCGTGCCCAGCAAGATGTTGAAGCCGCCATCCTCGAGCTTGAGGTCGGTGGGATAAATATGTGTCTCCGCCCCCACACGCTTTTCGACCTGTTTGAATTCAAGGGTCATGGGCGTTTCAGGGTCATGGGCGTTTCAGTAACCGGCTTCGCGGGGTGGGAAGAAAGCTTGTCTCCCGGGGGGCACGAACCGCCCCCCAGGATACCAAGCCACCAAACGGTGGTTGAAATTAGCGAAAGGCTGAACTTAGTTCTGCCAGCGCTTCACCAGTTCGTCGTAGGCGATGGTTTCGCCTTGTGGCTTTTCATTGGCCAACTTGGCCTTCGGCGAGCCCGGCTTGTTGAGCCAAACCGAATCGGCCACTTCGTCGTTCAGCCTGGGTCCGCAACCGCCGTACACACCGGCCTTTTCGTCGACCGCCTGCATACGGGCCATGACTTGGTCCATTTCGCCGGCCAAGCGGTTCATGGCTTCCTGAGCCGTGAAGGCGCCGGAGTTCACGTCGCCGATCTGCTGCCACCAAATCTGGGCGAGCTTGGGATAATCTGGAACGTTGACGCCGGTCGGGGACCAGAGCACACGGTCGGGGGAGCGATAGAACTCCACCAAGCCGCCCAAGTTCGGAGCCCGCTCGGTGAAGGATGCGTGGCGGATGTCGCTGTCGCGGATCGGGGTCAGGCCGACATGAGTTTTCTTCAGCGACACCGTCTTGGAAACCGCGAACTGCGCGAACAGCCAAGCGGCCTTACGGCGATCGACCGGCGTGGACTTGAACAGAGTCCAGGAACCGACATCCTGATAGCCGAGCTTCTGGCCTTCTGTCCAATACGGGCCGTGCGGGGACGGGGCCATGCGCCACAGGGGCTTGCCGGCATCGTCGACCGTGTTGTTGCCCGAATCCTTGGGCGCCACCATGGAAGCGGTGAAGGCCGTGTACCAGAAGATCTGCTGGGCCACATTGCCGGAGGAAAGCGCCGGCAGCGACTGATAGAAGTCGTAACTGGCCGCGCCCGGAGGCGCATACTTGCGAAGCCATTCGTCCCATTTGCGGATCGCATAGACCGCGGCCGGGCTGTTGGCGGCGCCGCCGCGCGATACCGAGGCGCCCACGGGATTGCAGGTGCCCGGCTCCATGCGGATGCCCCACTCGTCGACAGGGATGCCGTTGGGCAGGCCCTTGCTGCCTTCGCCGGCCATGGAAAGCCAAGCATCGGTCATGCGCCAACCGAGGTCCGGCGCACGCTTGCCGTAATCCATGTGGCCGTAAATGCGCACACCGTCGATTTCCTTCACGTCCTCGCTGAAGAACTCGGCGATGTCCTCATAGGCCGACCAATTGACCGGCACGCCCAGCTCGTAGCCATACTTTTTCTTGAATTGCGCTTTCAGATCGGCGCGTTGGAACCAGTCGTAGCGGAACCAATAAAGGTTCGCGAACTGCTGGTCGGGAAGCTGATAGAGCTTGCCGTCCGGACCGGTGGTGAACTTGAGGCCCATGAAGTCGTCGAGGTCGAGCATGGGGTTGGTGACGCCCTTGCCCTCGCCTGCCATCCAGTCGGTCAAGTTGACCGCGAGTTGCAGGCGCGAATGAGTCCCAATCAGATCGGAATCGTTGACGTAGGCGTCATAGAGATTACGTCCGGTCTGCATCTGGGTTTGGACGGCTTGGACAACTTCGCCTTCGCCCAAGATCTGATGATTGACCTTGATGCCGGTGATTTCCTCGAAGGCCTTGGTTAGAACCGTCGACTCATAAGTGTGAGTCGGGATGCCTTCGGACAGGACGTTGATTTCCATGCTCTTGAAGGGAGCAGCGGCTTTCATAAACCACTCCATCTCCTTCATCTGATCGCTCTTGGAAAGAGTCGAGGGCTGGAATTCCTTGTCGATCCAGTTCTCGGCTTCCGTCATGCCGGCGAAGCTCGCGCTCGCGAACGACACCAGCGCCGCTCCCGCGACGGCGGTCAATAACATTCTCTTCACAGCCTTGCCTCCTCATCTAGTTTTTTGTTCCTAAGTATCGGCCGAATGATAGTCGATATCAATCGGGCGCCGCTAGATTCCCGAAGCCCGTCAAAGCCAGGCTTCAGGGTAATTCGCATGTAATTTAGCTCCCCGCTGAATTGGCGGAGCGTAGTCTGTGCGTTCACGGTCATCTCGTGGCCGCCTTTTCGGGGGCCGGCGCGCTCTCTCCGAAAAGCGTGGCCAAGCGTGCGAGCGTCGGCGCCGCCACATGAAGCCCCAGCTTGGAGCGGCGCCATAGAACGTCTTCGGCGGTCGCCGCCCATTCATGCTTGCGCAGATAGGCGATCTCGGCCTCGTGAACGCCGTCGCCTAAATCTCCTCCGAGGTCCGCCAAGTCGCTCGCGCCGTTCAGCAGGCGGTCTGTGCGGGTGCCGTAGGCCCGCGCGTAACGCCAAGCCAGATCGGCGGGCAGCCAGGGCTTTTCCCGGCGCAGGCCGGTCGCGAAAGCTTCGAAGTCGCCGCCCGGCATATCGCCCCCAGGCAAAGTAGCGCCTTGCGTCCAAGCAGGCCCCGTGCGTTCCACCATGGGCAGAAGTTTCTCTACCGCGTGCTCGGCCAGCTTACGGTAGGTGGTGATTTTGCCGCCGAAAATCGACAGCATCGGCGCGCCGTTGTCTTCGCGCCCCCGGTCGATATCGAAGACGTAATCGCGGGTGACCGCGGACACGTTGGCGCTGGCATCGTCGTAAAGCGGGCGTACCCCGGCGTAACTCCAAATCACATCGTCGGGCGCGACCGGTTTATCCAGGTACCGGTTTACCGCCGTGCACAGGTAGTCGATCTCGCTACCGGAGATCCGGACATCCACCGGGTCGCCGTCGTAGGGAACGTCGGTGGTTCCGATCAAGGAATAATCTTGTTCGTATGGAATAATGAAGACGATTCGCCGGTCATCGTTTTGCAGAATGTAAGCTTGGTCGCCCTCGCCGATGCGCGGCACCACGATGTGGCTTCCCTTGACCAGGCGCAGGCGGTTTTCCCGGTTGCCTCCAGCTATATCGCTCAGCACCTCGCCGACCCAAGGCCCGGCGGCATTGACCGCCGCGCGGGCGCGTAAGCGCGACTCCGCGCCACCGTGGCGCGGTTCCAGCGTCGCATGCCAGAGGTTGTCGGAGCGGCGCAAGGCCGTACAGCGGGTGCGCGGTAAAATCTCGGCGCCGCGCTCGGCCGCGTCCATGGCGTTCAGGATCACCAGCCGAGAATCCTGCACCCAGCAGTCCGAGTAGCAGAACGCCTTGGTGAATTTATCTTTCAGGGGCCGCCCTGCGGGGTCGTCGCGCAGGTTCAATCCATAGGATCCGGGTAATTTCTCGCGGCCGCCCAAATGATCGTAGAGAAACAGGCCGAGCCGAACCATCCAGGCCGGGCGCAGGCCGCCATTGTGCGGCAAGACGAACCGCAACGGCCAAATGATATGGGGCGCCGCGTTCAGCAGGACTTCGCGCTCGATCAAGGCCTCGCGCACCAGGCGGAACTCAAAGGTTTCCAGATAACGCAGACCGCCATGAATCAGCTTGGTACTGGCCGAAGAGGTCGCGCCGCCTAAATCGTCTTGCTCGCATAACACGACGGACAGACCCCGGCCCGCGGCGTCACGCGCGATCCCCACGCCGTTGATACCGCCGCCTACAACTAAAAGATCGACCGGGTCCGCTTCCGACACCGCAAATGCCCTTCCTGTCCGGCCGTTATGGCAAAATTCTTGAGGCTTCTTGATACCGATAAGTTGGTGCCCCCACACCGCTTAAGGGTTAACCATAGGTATCGGGATTTTTATTCACAAGCGAAAAGATATAGGTTCATTTTATTCAGATGTGAACATTCATGGTGTCGCAGACGTAGAATGTTCATGACGAAATGGTGTAATCCAAAGAGACCGGGGCGAAACTCAAATGCGAGCCTAGGAATCGAGCCCCTCGGGCGGTGCCACGTGTATCTGAACCTGAGCCGCCGCGAGAACGTCCGAAAGGGCGCTTGGCGGCACGCGGTCCGTGAACAGAGCATCGATCTGCGTCACATGGCCCAAGCGGACCATAGCGCTTCGGCCGTATTTTGTTTGGTCCGCCGCCAGGAACACCTGGGCCGAATTCGCGATAATGGCTTGGGCCGCCCGGACCTCCTGATAATCGAAATCGAGCAGGGTGCCATCTTGGTCGATTCCGCTAATGCCGATGATGCCGAAATCGACTTTGAATTGCCCGATAAGATCGATGGCCGCCGGGCCCACGATGCCGCGGTCGCGGGCTCTTACCGTGCCGCCGGCCATGATCACCTCGAAATCCGGGTTGCCGCTCATGATACTGGCGACATTGAGGTTATTGGTGATGACGCGCAAGCTGGCGTGGTCCATCAAGGCCTTGGCGACTTCCTCCGTGGTGGTGCCGATGTTGATAAAAAGCGAGGCCCGGTTCGGGATATGACGGGCCAGCAGACGTGCGATATGCCGCTTCTCCTCCAGGCACAGGACTTGCCGCGTCGGATAGGCGAGGTTCTCGACGCTGGATGGCAGTCCGGCTCCGCCGTGGTAACGGCGCAGTAAGGCGCGATGGCACAAGGCATTGATATCGCGGCGTATGGTTTGGGTCGTGACCCCAAAGCGCTGGGCTAAATCGTCGATCGAGACGAAGCCGTGCCGCCGGACGAGATCCAGGATTTGGTCCTGGCGCGGGCTGTTTGCCAAGTGAAGACTCCCTTCGTGGCCCATTATGGCGGCCATGTTCGCAAATGAACACCCGGATCGCCGCTCAACGTGCCCGTGCTATCGTGCACTGCGGAAACACAGTCTTAAAACCTTTGCGCTATACTAGCTTGGAGAACGGAAAAGCCGCCTTGCCGCATGGGTTTTCGATGTCTAAGCTGCACTGCAATAAAAATATTGCGACGCAAACAATAAAGCCGAACCTATCACGGGCAAGGCATTTAAAGGGGCGTAGGAGAGTCATGGACGAAAAGCACGGATATTATCTTGAGGACCTCGACGTCGGCATGACCAGTATTTATGCCAAGACGATCACCGACGCGGACATCGTGATGTTCGCCGGCATCTCGGGCGATACCAACCCGGTTCACCTCGACGCGCATTTCGCCGATCAGACCCCGTTCAAGGGCCGAATCGCCCATGGCATGTTGTCCGCCAGCTTTATCTCCACCGTTCTTGGTACCCGCTTGCCCGGTCCGGGCTGCATCTATTTGAGCCAGTCCCTCAAGTTCCGGGCCCCGGTGAAGGCTGGCGACACGGTCACGGCCCGCGTGACCATCCGCGATATCGCTTCCGATAAAAAGCGGATCGTCGTCGACACGGTCTGCACGGTCGACGACGAGGTGGTGATCGACGGCGAAGCCATGTTGATGGTTAGCCGCCGCGCGGACATTAAGGTCCAACCCGCCACCGTGGCCGTGAACGGCGCGGCCCAGGTTTCCACCGGTAGTTAGTTCCGCTTTCCGCCCCAACCTCGACAGCCCTATTCAAGGCTCGCTCGTCAGAGTACCTTCGCGCCGGATATCGTGAATTTTCGAATCCTGCGCGTCAGGTGAGTTATAGATGGCGATTTTTAGGCACAGTTCCGACCTGCCGGCCTCGGCGCGCGGCGCCGTTGTGGCGATCGGAAATTTCGATGGCGTGCACCGGGGGCATCAGGCGGTCATAGCCCAGATCAAGCGCATGGCCCTTGACCTGGGCGCGCCCACGGCGGTGCTCACCTTCGAGCCTCATCCGCGCCGTTTCTTCCGGCCGGGCGATCCTCCCTTCCAGCTAACCTCCTTTCGCCTAAAGGCGCGTCTGCTGGAATCCTTGGGCGTCGATCACGTGTTTTTTCTGACTTTCAACGCGGCGCTTTCACATCAAGGCGCCGAGGCCTTCGTGAAGGAAATCCTGGTCCGCGATCTCGGCGTGGCCCATGTGGCCGTTGGCGAAAATTTTCATTTTGGACACAAGCGCCAGGGCAATGTCGATTTTCTGCGTGTCGCCGGCCAGGATCATGGTTTCGGCGTGAGCGTGTTGAAGCAGGTTTTGAGCCCAGCCGCCGAAGCTTATTCCTCGACCGCGATCCGCGCCTATCTCAAGGCTGGCGATCCGAACCGGGCCGCCTCGCTGCTGGGGCGCTATTGGGAGATCGAGGGGCGGGTCCAGGAAGGAGCCAGGCTGGGCCGTACCCTGGGTTTTCCCACAGCCAACATAGCCCTGGGGGATAGCCTGGAGCCGGCCTACGGAGTCTATGCGGTGAGCGCCGGGATCGATCAGGGCGACGATACGGTCTGGCGGCCCGGGGTCGCTAATCTGGGCATCCGGCCCACCATCGAAGATGCCGATCCGGGAACTACGGAGCCGCTTCTGGAAGTGTATCTGTTCGATTTCGACGGCGATCTCTATGGCCAGCACATGCGGGTCGCCCTGGTCGATTACCTGCGCCCGGAGTGGAAGTTCGATGATTTGGAGGCGCTGAAGGTGCAGATGGTCGAGGACGCGCGGCGCGCCCGGATCATATTGGCCGACGAGCGTTGGCAGGCCGGGTGGCCGGCCGGGCCGTTTCTATCGCCCATCGATCCTTGAGCCGCCTGGGGCGGTCATTAGCCCTTGAGCCGCCTGAGGGGTGGGTATCGGCCCTTGAGTCGCCTGCGGGGCGCCCATAATATCCGCGCGCCTTTTCCGGCCACCCCATATTATGGCAATCCATTTATGAGCGCCCCATGACCGTCGACTACAAGCCCACCGTATTCCTGCCGCGCACGGATTTTCCCATGCGCGCCGGCCTGCCCAAGCGCGAACCGGAAATTCTCGCGCGCTGGCAGAAGATGGGCCTTTACAAACGCCTGCGCGATAATGCCAAGGGCCGCGAGAAATTCATCCTGCACGACGGCCCGCCCTATGCGAACGGTAACCTGCATATGGGCCACGCCATGAACAAGATCCTCAAGGATGTGATTAATCGCTCGCAGCAGATGCTCGGCAAGGACGCGAACTATGTGCCGGGCTGGGACTGTCATGGCCTGCCGATCGAATGGAAGATCGAGGAGGGCTATCGCAAGCGCGGCCAGGACAAGGACAAGGTGCCGATCATCGAGTTCCGCCGCGAGTGCCGCGAGTTCGCGGAGCACTGGGTCGGCGTTCAAACCGAGGAGTTCAGGCGCCTGGGGGTCGAGGGCGATTGGTCGCGGCCCTACACCACCATGGCCTATGCCTCTGAGGCGCAGATCGTGCGCGAGATCGGCAAGTTCTTGATCAATGGCGGCCTCTATCGCGGCTCCAAGCCGGTGCTCTGGTCGGTGCCGGAACGAACCGCCCTGGCCGACGCCGAGGTCGAATACCACGATCACAGCTCGACCACGATATGGGTGCGTTTCCCGGTGATCGAGACACCGCTGCCGGCGCTCCAAGGCGCCAGCATCGTGATCTGGACCACGACGCCCTGGACCATCCCCGGCAACCGGGCGGTCGCGTACAAGAAAGACGCGCGCTATGCCGTGATCGAAGTCAGCGAAGTGGGCGAGGACTGTGCGGCGAGCGTGGGCGACATCCTGGTGGTCGCCACCGAGCTTATCGAACGGGTCATGGCGGTGTCCAAGATCGCCGGGCACCGGGTCCTTTCCGAATTCGGCGGGGACGATCTCGCCGGCACGGTTTGCGCGCATCCTTTGCGCGGACAAGGTTATGACTACGACGTGCCGCTTTATGACGCCGACTATGTCGAGGTCGACTCGGGCACCGGCTTCGTGCATATCGCGCCGGGTCACGGCACCGACGATTACGAGCTTGGCCTAAGGCACAATCTGGAAATGCCAATGACCGTGGATGGCGATGGCCGGTTCATGGCGCATGTGCCCTTGTTCGCGGGCAAGACCGTTTTGACCTCCGAGGGCAAGAACGGGGACGCCAACGGCGCGGTCTGCGAGGCCTTGACGGCGGCGGGGAAACTCTTGGCGCGCGGCCGCTTGAAACATTCCTTCCCCCATTCCTGGCGTTCTAAATCGCCGCTTATTTTCCGCAATACGCCGCAGTGGTTTATCTCCATGGAGACCAACGATCTGCGTGCCAAGGCCTTGAAGGCGATCGGCGAGACGCGCTTCGTCCCCTCGACCGGGCAAAAGCGTTTGTATTCCATGATAGATACCCGGCCGGACTGGTGCGTCTCGCGCCAGCGTCTGTGGGGTGTGCCCTTGCCGATCTTCGTCGAGAAGGCGAGCGGCGAGCCCTTGCGCGACCCGCAGGTTATCGAACGCATCGCCGGTATCTTCGAGAAGGAAGGCGCCGACTGTTGGTTCGAGGACAATCCGCAACGTTTCCTTGGCGATTCCTATAAGGCGGAAGACTACGACCAGGTTCGCGATATCGTCGAGGTCTGGTTCGATTCCGGCTCCACCCACTCTTATGTGCTGGAAGCCCGGCCCGATCTGGCTTGGCCAGCCTCGCTGTATCTGGAAGGCTCCGATCAGCATCGGGGCTGGTTCCACAGTTCGCTTTTGGAATCGTGCGGCACCCGTGGCCGCGCGCCCTTCGACGCGGTTTTGACCCACGGCTTCGCGCTCGACGAGAAGGGCTTGAAGATGTCCAAGTCGCGCGGCGGCGGGACCTCGCCGCAGAAGGTCATCGACCAGAGCGGCGCCGATATTCTGCGTCTCTGGGTCGTCGCGTCGAATTACAGCGAGGACGTGCGCGTCGGCCCGGAGATCCTGCGCTACCAGGTCGATGCCTATCGCCGCCTGCGCAACACCCTGCGTTATCTCCTAGGTAGCCTCGAAGGTTTTTCCGAAGCCGAGCGCCTCGCGCCGGAAGAGATGCCGGAACTTGAACGCTGGGTTTTGCATCGCTTGGTGGAGCTTGATGGCGTCGTGCGGCGGGGCTGCGCCGACTTCGACTATCACAGCATCTATCACGCGCTGTATCAATTTTGCGCCATAGACTTGTCGGCGTTCTATTTCGATGTTCGCAAGGATGCCCTGTATTGCGACCGGCCGGATTCGATACGCCGCCGGGCTTGCCGCACTGTGCTCGACACCTTGTTCGATTGCCTGACCGCTTGGCTCGCCCCGATCATGTGTTTCACGGCCGAGGAGGCTTGGTTGACCCGCCAAGGGAGCGCCGCCAAACCGGCCGAGGAAAGTGTGCATCTACGCCTGTTCCCACAGGTTCCGGAAGCCTGGCGCGCCGACGCCTTGGCGGATAGGTGGGCCAAGGTCCGTGAGGTGCGCCGCGTCGTGACCGGGGCGCTGGAGGTTGAGCGGGCGGAAAAACGTATCGGCTCCAGCTTGCTGGGCCACCCCAGCGTGCATATCGCGCGCCCGGAGCTGCTTGCCGCGATCGAAGACCTGGATATGGCCGAAATCTCGATCACCTCGGGTCTTACGATCGTGCCTGGGAAGGTGCCCGAGGACGCCTTCACCATCGAAGAGGTTGCCGGCGTGGGCGTCTTGGTGACGGCGGCGGAGGGCGAGAAGTGCCAGCGCTGCTGGCGGGTTTTGCCCGATGTTGGCCGTCACGCCCAAGCGCCGGGCGCTTGCGAACGCTGTAGCGATGCCGTGGTTCATCAAGGCGTGGCGGCGGATTAGCGGGATGGGCACCTCGCGCCCGCGAGAAACCGCGCCGGGGGCCCCTTCAACCGCGCGTGCCCTAACCGCCGCCGGTGGACTTATTGCCGCGGTGGCTCTGCTCGACCAAGCGAGCAAGTGGTTCGTGGTCGAGTATTTCATGAACCAGCCACGGGTGGTCGAGGTCACGGGGTTCTTTAACCTTGTTCTGACCTATAACACCGGAATCAGTTTCGGGATTTTCAGCGGCAGCGACGCTTGGGTGCGCTGGGCCCTGATCGTGGCCGCGTTTGGGATTGTCGCGGTCTTGCTGGATTGGCTCCGGCGCCAGCCGGGAACGGTCCTGACCCTGGCGACGGGGCTGATTTGCGGCGGCGCGCTCGGCAATGTCATCGACCGTATCCGGACCGGCGCCGTGGTCGATTTCCTGGATTTTTACCTTGGCACCTGGCACTGGCCGGCCTTCAATCTCGCGGACGCGGCGATCACGCTAGGTGTTTTGGGCTTGATTCTGGATGGCTTGTTTCAGCCGCCAAGTAGTAGTAAAGAATAGTGGGGATTGTTGGATAGATACCAAAAGAGGGAAATTGTACCATGCAAGGGTTGGGTGTGGTTCGACTTGTAGTCGCGGTCAGTGCTATATTTGCCCTGACCGCCTGTGAGGGCGTGAGGAAGCAGTTCGGTCTAACGAAGCAGTCGCCCGATGAGTTCCGGGTCGTCGCGCGGGCCCCCTTGTCCTTACCGCCGAATTACGCCTTGCGCCCGCCGGAACCCGGCGCCGTGCGCCCGCAGGAAGGGACGGCGACCCAACAGGCGCGCCAAGCCGTATTTCGGACCGACGAATCCAAATCACCGGTGCTGATCTCGGCTTCGGCGCCGGCCGCTCCAAGCCGCTCCGAGGGTGAGATTTCGCTTCTCAAGGCCGCTGGCGCCGACAAGACCGATCTCGATATCCGGGCCTTGATCAATGAAGAAAGCGATTCACTGAGAGATGATCAGAGCTTCCTTGAAGCGCTGGTTTTCTGGCGCGACAAGGATGAACCGGGCGTTCTCGTGGATGCGGAGGGCGAAGCAAAGCGCCTGCGCGAAAACTCGGCCCTGGGCAAGGATGTCACGACCGGGGAGACACCCTCTATAGAACGCCGTGAAAAGGCCCTGTTCGAAGGCCTGTTCTAAAGAATCACCTCTGGCGCCGTCTAACCCTGGGAATAGTCCAAGCTTCCCCCCTCCCGCGCCCAGCGGCACCCGGCCGCTGGGACCTTTGGACAATATTTACGACTTGATCGGATTGTGAAGCCATGCGCCGCGGTTGCGATATCGCGGTCGCGCGCCATATCTTGATCTATCCTTGGTAAAACGTCGCCGTCCCGCGAAAGCGAAGAGGAAGTTACATGCGCCTGTTACTCGGTTGCTCCCGGCATGGCCTTGCCGCACGCCTTGCCGGTTCGATGCTTGCCCTGGCATTCGCGGCGCTCATTCAAACCGACCCCGCCGCCGCGCGAGTCTTCGATCCCGAGACCTTCACGCTCGACAACGGCATGCAGGTCGTCGTGATAACCAACCGGCGCGCGCCGATCGTCACTCACATGGTCTGGTACAAGGTTGGCGCCGCGGATGAGTCGCCGGGCGAATCCGGTAACGCTCATTTCTTGGAGCATCTTCTATTCAAGGGTACAAAGACCCTTGGGCCCGGGGAATTTTCGGAGATCGTCGCGCGCAACGGCGGGCAGGAGAACGCCTTCACCAGCCAGGACTACACGGCCTATTTCCAAACCGTGGCGCGCGACCGCCTTGAGATCGTCATGCGCCACGAGGCCGACCGCATGGTCAATCTGGTTCTAACCGACGAAATCGTCTTGCCCGAACGCGATGTCGTTCTCGAGGAACGGCGTAGCCGGACCGACAACAGCCCGGGCGCGCAACTAGGGGAAATGATGAACGCGGTGGCCTATCTCAATCACCCCTACCGCATGCCGGTCATCGGTTGGGAGCATGAGATACGGGCCCTGAACACGCAAACCGCCCTGGCCTTTTACCGCCGCTGGTACGCGCCGAACAATGCGATCCTTATTGTCGCCGGCGATGTTTCGGGCGATGAAGTGCGGTCTCTGGCGGAGAAGTACTACGGGAGAATTCCAGCCCGTTCGGTGCCGGAGCGGCGCCGTCTTGAGGAGCCACCGCAAAAGGCGGCGCGGCGCGTCATCTTGAAAAGCCCGCAAGTGCGTCAGCCGTCGCTGACCATCAGATATCTCGCGCCGTCTATTTCCAGCGCGGCGCCCGAGCAAACTTACCCGCTCGAGGTTCTCGAGGAGATCGTGGGCGGTGGCGCGACCAGCCGGCTTTACCGCTCCTTGGTGGTGGAGCAGGGCTTGGCCACTTCGGCCGGCGCTGGATACAGTTCCGGCGGCTTGGATTCAGGCACTTTCAGTTTCTACGCTTCGCCCCGGCCCGGCATCGGGATCGAAAAGGTCGAACAGGCCTTACGCACCGAAATCGCGGGTCTTGTGAAAGACGGGGTGAGCGAAGCAGAGGTCGCGCTCGCGCGCCGGCGTCTGCGCGCGAGCGCGATCTACGCCCGCGATTCGCTCAGCACCGCGCCCAACATATTCGGCCGCGCGCTGACCAGCGGCCAGAGCGTCGAAGACGTCGAGGCCTGGCCGGAACGCATAGAGGCCGTGACCGCGGCCCAGGTCGGCGCGGCGGCGCGCGCGACCTTGCTAGACGTACACTCGGTGACTGGGCTGCTTCTACCCGAACCGACAAGCTGACCTGAGCCTCAAGGACACATCCATGATGATACGCACATTCCTCTGCGCTCTGGTCTTGGTTTTCGGCGCGGTGCTGCCGGCCCAAGCGGTCGAGGTGCAGCGCGTCGTTAGCCCCGGCGGGATCGAGGCTTGGCTGGTGGAAGACCACGGCAACCCGATACTCTCCATGGATCTTGCCTTTCGCGGCGGCAGTGCGCTCAATCCCCAGGGCTTGGAGGGATTGGCGAATATGACCGCCAGCCTGATCGACGAGGGGGCCGGGGATCTCGACTCCCAGGCGTTTCAGGGCGCCCTGGAAGATCATTCCATCAGCTTGCGGTTTTCCGCCGGCCAGGACAGTTTCAGCGGCGAAGTTTTCACGCTCAGCGAAAACCGCGAACTTGCTTTTAAGCTCCTGCGCCTGGCGCTGACGCAGCCGCGTTTCGACGCCGAACCGGTCGAACGCATCCGCGCGCAAATCCAGGCCGGTATCGCGCGCAGCGCGGAAAACCCGAACGCGATCGCGGGCCGGACCCTGCGCGGCTTGTTCTTTCCCGATCATCCCTATGGTCGCCCTGGCGCCGGTACACCCGAAAGCGTGGCGGCGATCGCCGTATCCGATATGCGCGGTTTCGTGGCCCGCCGCTTGGCGCGCGACACGCTGGCGATCGGGGTCGTCGGCGATATCTCTCCGGCTGGCCTGGCCAAGCTGCTCGATGAGACGTTCTCGGACTTGCCGGCCACCGCCGAAAACGGTGCCGTGGCGGAGACGGTGCCCCAGGGCGATGGCGCCCTCATCGTGGTCGAAAAGGATGTGCCGCAAAGCGTGGTCGCCTTCGGCCATGGGGGGCTAAAGCGCGACGACCCGGATTATTACGCCGGCTATGTGGTGAATTACGTCTTGGGTGGTGGCGGGTTTTCCTCGCGCTTGTACGAGGAAGTGCGCGAAAAGCGGGGATTGGCCTATTCCGTTTATTCTTATTTGAGCCCGCTCGATCATTCAGCCTTGGTCATGGGCGGCGTGGCGACCCAGAATGGCCGGGTCGCGACCTCTCTGGATTTGATCCGCCAGGAGTGGCGGCGCATGGCCGAAGAGGGACCCAGCGAAACCGAACTGGACAACGCCAAAACCTACCTGACAGGGTCCTTTCCCTTGCGCTTTTCCAGCTCCGGCCGCATTTCCGGCATGCTCGTGGGCATGCAGATCCAAAACCTGGGGATCGATTACTTGGATCGCCGCAACAGCCTGATCGAAGCGGTAACGCTGGATGACGCCAAACGCGCCGCGAAGCGGCTTTACGATGCCGATAAGCTGGCCGTGGTTATCGTCGGCAAGCCTAATGGACTCGTCTCCAACCGGGAAATGCCGAAGTCCTAGCACCTTGGTTCTACCCCCAGCGGCAGACCTTGACGCGGGGTAAGGGCTTCTCCGGACCTGGCTCGTTACAGACATTATGGAAGTGCGCGTAACTTGCGGGCCGTGGCTGCCTGGCGGCGGTCGTTCGGCGTGAAGCCGGCGTTCGGTGCGGCTAGTTTTTACAGGACATTGTTGATCGGGCTCACCTGGACTAGGGTTGAGGTGCCGCTGAAGAATAAGAATCGAAATTCGTCAGTCAGGGGAACCTAAATATTGCGGAAAGGAGTTGCGCGAACGCGCCTGCGGACGAATTTATTTTTATGCCTCCGTATCGTGTTGACGGTGGCCGCGTGGGTTACCTTCATAGTTTATGCCCATCATTTGAGCCACGCGTACCTTGGCGAAATCAAAGCGGCGCTGGGATCGAAAACGTTTCAGGTAATGGCCCAGATCGTGGCCCTGAGTGCCCTTGTTTACTTCATCATGCTGAGCCTGCCTTTTCTGCCGAACCTCGGCGTTCGCGGGGTCTGCGTCCTCGCCATGTGGTCCCTCATATTGGTTTCCGGTCATCAGCTTTCCCATGAGGGGTTTCATCGGTTACAGGATATTTTCGCACCGGCGAACAGCGAGATTGGCATCTATGGTCTTTTTCTCGGTGCCTTTGTCTATGTTCTGGTGCTTGCCTTTCCTTTCGTTCCAGGCGTGGAATTCGGATTATTGCTGATGGTTCTTTTCGGGCGCGAAGGTGTGCTTGCCGCGTATTTGGCAACCATCGCCGGATTGAGCCTTTCCTATTTTGTGGCACGGGCCGTGCCGGATAGGATTGCGATAAGTTGGATGAACAGGCTGGGCTTGTCCAACGCGGAAAATGGCCCCAAAGACGCCACCGGAGCCATCGTTGTTAGCAAAAGCGCCACCCGAGGCGCTGCTGTCCGATTGAGTAAATTTATCCTCTCCCATCGTTATCTTACATTGGCTGTGTGTTTGAACCTTCCCGGGAATTCCGCTCTTGGCGGCGGTGGGGGTATAGCGGCGTTCTGCGGTTTAAGCAGGCAGTTTCACTGGTGGCGTTTTGTCCTCACGCTAATCGTGGCGACTGCCCCGATACCTTTGCTCGCCCTGATAGGCCAAATTGAAATTGAATCGATGCTGGAAAGGCATGGCGTTCTTCATGATCTTTTGAGCCGCGCCGGAAGCTTTTTTTTGCACCAATAAATTTATCCAATCCAACATTCAAGAGCCACGAGCGGTCATGGTTTAGGCCTGCTGGGTTGCGGCGGGAGCCTGTTCCCGGCCCGGCCTGGACTTTCTCTGTGCGCAAGAACAGCGGCCGCCCTGACCCGCAAGGCCGGCATCCGAATCCGCTTTGCGCTTTCGCCGCATCCGATTTCAATTCGAGACATTATCCGGTCCCGGCTTGCTTCCGGTCGCGGCGCGACTCTGTTAGGTTGTGGGCCTGTTCTTACAATCGCCGGCCCTCGCGCACGCCATGCTGTTCAAACACCTGACCGATACGTGCCTGGCCGATCACATCGGCGAAGGCGGACTCAGCGACGATGCCCTGACGCGCGGGCTCATGGCCGCCGCGCCGGCGCATGACCGGCTGTGCCAGGTCTTCGGCGCGGGCGGTCACGCCATCACCGTAATCCCGTAATCAAGATCGGGCGCACGAATTAGGCACGATGCGCGCCGCTATCGGGATAGGCAAAAAAGACTTCAAAACAGGATTTTATAGATCGGCGTCAAGCAATGCCGGAGCCCTCACGGATGCGGCGTGGTTTGGCGCTGGAGCCTTGACATTTTCTTATATTATATGATAATATCGTACCATGGAGGTATAAATGAGCATGATCAAAAAGACTATCACGGTGACTGATCAGCAAGAGGCCTGGATCAAGTCCCGTATCGCCAGCGGTCATTATGGCAATGACAGCGAATTCATCCGCGACCTGATCCGCAGGGAACAGACACGGTTCGATGAAGTGGAAGCCATTCGCGCGGCTCTTGTCGCGGGCGAAAAGAGCGGAATCGGCTCGCTGTCGATGGAGGACATCAAAGAAAAAGCAAAGGTACGTTTAAGAAAAGATGGGTACCTATAAACTGAGCCTTGAAGCTGAAAGCGACCTTGAAGGAATTTACTATACGGGCGTGGTGGATTTCGGATTGCGGCAAGCCGATGATTATTACGGCGGCCTATTAGAACGCTTTCAGCGCATAGCGGATGCGCCTTTGATGTATCCAGACGCCTCAAACGTTCGCGAAAATTATCGCCGTAGCGTCTATGGCGCACATTCCATCTATTACCGGATCGAAGCCGACCGCCTTTTTATTGTGCGCATTATTGGGCAGCAAGATACAAGCTCAATATAGGGCGGCGGGGAAGCTTACGGGTGCGGAAAAGATTGCACCACATATCGGCAAGGAATTAGCGTCTCAGTACACACGGTAGAGACGCTGAACCTTCCCGCCACCCAGCGACTCTGTTAGCTTGTCGCCATGCTGTTCAAACACCTGACCGATACGTGCCTGGCCGATCACATCGGCGAAGGCGGACTCAGCGACGATGCCCTGACGCGCGGGCTCATGGCGGCCGCGCCGGCGCACGACCGGCTGTGCCAGGTTCTCGAATCGGGCGGCCTCCCGGCGCTGGCCGCGGTTCAGGACACGGACGGCCTCGAGGCCCTGAGCGCCCTGGCACAGGATTGGCGCGCGCGCCTCGACCACGTGATCGTTCTGGGCACCGGCGGGTCGTCGCTTGGCGGGAAAACGCTTTATGCCCTGTCGGACCGGGGTTTCGGCCCGGCCCTGGGCGGCCCGGCGCTGTACTTCCTCGACAACGTCGATCCCGATACCATGGGTGCGCTTATGGGGGCGCTGGACTTCAAGCGCACTGGCCTCGTCGTGATTTCGAAATCGGGCGGGACCGCGGAAACCCTGGCCCAATGCGCGATCCTGCTGCCCGCGCTCGAGGCCGCGGTTGGCCGGGCCTCGCTCGCCGATCACGCGGTCGTCGTAACCGAGCCGCGCCAGAGCCCCTTGTCCCAAATCGCCGCGAGCCACGGCCTGAAAGTCATCGACCACCATCCGGGTATCGGCGGGCGTTTCTCGGTATTTTCCGTGGTCGGCGTTTTGCCGGCGCTGCTTGCCGGGCTCGATGCCGCGGCCTTGCGGCGCGGCGCGGGCGAGGTCCTTCGCGCGACCCGCGAGGCGGCCCGGGTCGAGAACGTCGCCCCCGCCGTCGGCGCGGCGATCGCGGTCGGGCTTCTGCAGGAGCGCGGTATCACCCAGAGTGTCCTGATGACCTACGAGGACCGCTGGGCCAATCTGGGCCTGTGGTATCGTCAACTTTGGGCCGAGAGCCTCGGCAAGGACGGGGCCGGAACCACGCCGCTACGCGCCCTGGGCACGGCGGATCATCATAGTCAGCTACAGCTCTACCTGGCCGGCCCGCGCGACAAGATGTTCACCTTGGTCATGCCCGCATGCCTCGGCGAAGGGGCGGTCATGGATGCGGCGTTGGCCGGCGCGGTCGGTGCCGATTACCTGGCCGGGCGGCGCTTGGGCGATTTGATGGATGCCTCGGCGCGGGCGACGGCGGAGACTCTGGCGCGCAACGGCCGGCCCGTGCGTCTTCTGACGGTTGAGCGCGTCGATGAGGCAACGCTCGGCGCGCTGATGATGCATTTCATGCTGGAAACGGTCCTGGCCGCCGATCTCCTGGGGGTGGATGCCTTCGATCAGCCCGCCGTCGAGGAGGGCAAGACCCTGACCCGCGCCTATCTCGCCGGGCCAGAGACATGACCATTCGCCGTCTGCCTGAAATCCTGGTCAACCGGATTGCCGCCGGCGAGGTGATCGAGCGTCCCGCGGCGGCTGTCAAGGAACTGGTCGAGAACGCCTTGGACGCCGGTGCCAAGCAAATCGATGTGGTTCTGCGCGACGGCGGCCGAACTTTTATCTCGGTCACAGACGACGGCCGCGGCATGAGCGCGCCCGAGATCGAGCTGGCGCTTGAAAGGCACGCGACCTCCAAGCTGCCCGGCGACGATCTGGTCCATATCGCGACCCTTGGGTTTCGCGGCGAGGCTCTCCCCTCCATAGGCGCGGTGTCGCGCCTGAGCGTCACCAGCTGGGCACGGGACGGCGGCGGGGATACTCAGGCCTGGATCCTGAGCGTCGAAGGCGGTCGGCGCGGGGCCCTGGCCCCGGCCGCGCAAGCACCGGGAACCCGGGTCGAGGTTCGCGATCTTTTTTTCGCCACCCCGGCGCGGCTGAAATTTCTCAAGACCACGCGCACGGAGCAACAATATGTGCTCGACGCAGTTCAACGCCTGGCCATGGCGCACCCGGACGTCGGCTTCAATATCGACGACGGCACGCGTAAATTGTTGCACTTACCGGCCATGGAAGGCGCACTTTCCGATACGCGCCTGGCACGCTTAGGGGCGGTGATGGCGCGCGATTTCGCCGACAACGCGCTGCGGATCGAGGCGGAACGCGAAGGCGCCAGGTTGAGCGGGTACATCGGCTTGCCGACTTTGAACCGGGGCAACGCGCGCCAGCAATACCTGTTCGTGAACGGCAGGCCGGTGCGCGACAAACTGCTGCACGGCGCCGTGCGCGGCGCTTATCACGATTTTCTCGCCCATGACCGCCACGCCCTCCTGGCCCTGTTCCTGGAATTACCCGCCGATGCGGTCGATGTGAACGTTCACCCGGCCAAGGCCGAGGTCCGTTTTCGCGATCCCGGCCTGATTCGCGGCTTGATTGTCGGCGCCTGCCGCCATGCCCTGGCCGAGGCGGGGCACCGGGCCTCGAGCAGCGTGGCCCAGGCGGCGTTGGGCGCCTTCCGCCCGGGGCAGGCCCCCGGCGTGTCCCAGGTGTGGCGCGCCCGCGCCGGCGGTGTCCCTCCGGCGGGATATGGCGGGCAGGGGCTGGCCGAGGCATCGCTGGCGGGCCAAGCGCCGCTTTCGGGTCTGACGGCGGCCCCCGGCGCGGTATCGGACCAGGCGCGGGAAAGTCCGGCCGAAGACTACCCCTTGGGCGCGGCAAGGGCGCAGGTCCACGAAACCTATGTCGTCGCGCAAACCCCCGACGGCATCGTCATCGTCGATCAACATGCCGCCCACGAGCGCCTGGTTTACGAGCGCATGAAGGAGCAAATGGACGCGCAAGGGGTGGCGCGCCAGGCTCTTTTGATCCCCGAAGTCGTGGAACTGGAGACCGAGGCGGTCGAGCGCTTATCCGGGAGGGCCGATGAATTGGCCGCCCTGGGCCTGGTGATGGAGGCCTTCGGCCCCGGCGCCGTCGTGGTCCGCGAGGTGCCGGCTCTGCTGGGCGAAATCGACGTGCAGGGCCTGATCCGCGATTTAGCCGACGAACTGGCGGAGCTCGGTCAATCGCTGGCCCTCAAGGAGCGCTTGCAGGAGGTCTGCGGCACCTTGGCCTGCCACGGCTCGGTGCGGGCCGGGCGCCGCCTCAATGTGGACGAGATGAATGCCCTGCTGCGCCAGATGGAGGCGACGCCTCATTCCGGCCAGTGCAATCACGGCCGCCCGACCTATGTCGAGCTGAAACTAGCGGATATCGAGCGCCTGTTTGGACGCCGCTAAGGCCGCCGCTCTTGACTGAGATCAAAGCGATTCAGGCCATCCCGCGTGCTATAGTCCCTTGGAGAACTTCTACACGGAGTCCTCTCACGCGCGGGTAAAGTTTTAAGGATGTGAAAATGCAGATTCCCTTGGAATTGACCTTCCACAACATGGACCGTTCCGATGCCGTCGAGGCCAAGGTCAGGGAGCGGGCGTCTAAGCTGGGACGCGCCTTCGACCGGATTATCGGGTGCCGTGTCGTGGTCGAGGCGCCGCACAAGCACAACCATAAGGGGATTATCTATGAGGTGCGGATCGATATTTCCTTGCCGGGCAAGGAAATCGTCGTGAACCGGAGTGGCGCCAACAACCACGCCCACGAGGATGTCTATGTCGCCGTGCGCGATGCCTTCAGCGCCGCCACCCGGCAACTGGAAGACCACGCTCGCAAGGTGCGCGGCTAGGTCAAGAACCCGCGAAGCACCCCTGGGCGGTTAGCCGATTCCATTAAGCCGGCGCGCGTAAAAACACGACCCTCGCCTTGCCGTATTTGCGCTCGTCCAGGATTTCGAATTCTGCCGGTGCATCGAAGGGTTCGCCGGCCATGAGTTCGACCGCGGCCAAGGCGCCCGGCGCCAGCCAGCCCGCCGCCTGGAGTGCGAGCAGGGCGGGCGGCCCCAGACCTTGATTGTAGGGCGGGTCCATGAGCACCAGGTCGCATGGCGCCTCGGCGCGCGGCGGGCGCAGGACATCGCAGCGCAGCGCCCGGCCACGCATATCCTCGCCCAGTGACGCAATGTTACGCTTACACGCGGCCAGGGCGGCGGCGTGATCCTCCATGAAGGTCGCCGAGCCCGCTCCGCGCGACAGTGCCTCGAGCCCCAGCGCCCCGGTTCCCGCGAAGGCGTCAAGGACCCGCGCGCCGTCCAGTGGGTTCGGCATCCGGGTGCCGGAATGGCGCCAGTCGAGCTTGCCCTGGGTCAGGATATTGAAGATGGATTCGCGCGTGCGATCCGCTGTCGGGCGCACGGCTAGCCCTTCGGGCGCCTCAAGGCGCCGGCCCCTATGACGGCCGCCGACGATTCGCATTTTTTTTTCCGGGCCGTGCGTTGGCGGGGGATTCGCGCTGACGGCTCTTGGCGGATTTCTTGGTCCGCGGCTTGGCGCGGGCGGTACCGGCCTTGCGTGCCGCCGGCTGGGCCTCGCCCAGTTGCTCGCGCACCACCTTGCCGGGGATTTCCTCGATCATTCCGGGTTTTAGACTGCCAAGCTGAAACGAACCGAAGGCGACGCGGATCAGGCGGTTCACGACCAGTCCCAGGTGTTCCATGACTCGCCGGACCTCCCGGTTCTTGCCTTCCTTCAGGGCGATTTTGATCCAGGCATTGGCGCCGGTCTGGCGTTCCAGCGAGGCGTGGATCGGGCCGTATTGGACACCTTCGACGCGCACCCCACGGCTCAACTTGGCCAGAGCGGCGATATCGACTTTGCCATGGACCCGGACCCGGTAACGCCGGGTCCAGCCGGTCGCCGGCAATTCCAGCTTGCGCTTGAGCGCGCCATCGTTGGTCAGCAGCAGCAAGCCTTCGGAGGCGATATCCAGGCGCCCGACGCTGACCACGCGCGGCAAGTCCGCGGGCAGGCTATCGAACACGGTGGGCCGGCCCCCAGGGTCGCGGTCGCTGGTTACCGTTCCTCTCGGTTTATGATAGCGCCACAGGCGGGCCGCTTCGGGCGCGGGCAGGGCCTTGCCGTCGACCACGATCTTGGATTCGGCGGTGACCGTGACCGCCGGGCCGGTCAAAACGGCGCCGTCGAGGCGCACCCGGCCTTCGGCGATCAGGCGCTCGGCCTCGCGGCGGGAGCAGATACCGGCGCGGGCGATAACCTTGGCGATGCGATCGCCCTTGGCGCAGATGGCATCCTTGGCCGCTTCGCTCATGGCGCTTGGTCAGAGGTCAAGCGTCCGCCACCATGGAATCGGTTAATATCGCTAAAACTTGGGAAAAATCCGGGGCGGGGCGTCATGGGCCGACTTATAGGTTGCCGGGCGGGGGGAGGCAACGGTGGCTCGGGAAGCCTGTCACCTCTCCTCGGGCAGGGGCCCTATCCCACGCCAGGCTCCAGGTCCTCGACGGTATATCCAAGCGCCGCGAGCCCTTCTTCAAGGTAGTTGCCCAGCAAGGGCGTTCCCAAGAGGTATTCGGAGGTTGGATTGGTGCGCCGCTCGCGGGCCGTCCGGAGGGCTTCGCGCCACTCCCCGGCCGTGAAATCGCCGCGCCCCAGCCATGTGAGTGCCACAAGCTCCGCCTGATGATCCTCGTTCAGGCTATCGATCATGTCTTTGATCTCTTGAGCGATGGGGTCGCCGTCGAAGTAATCCATGGCGCTATCTATTTGCCGGTCCGCCGGGCTGGTATCCTGGTCCGGGCTTTCCCCAGGCACGTCTTTTTCATCGAACTCGCGTGACTTGAGAATCAGTAAATAGACCGTCTCCGGTTCCATCTCGAGCATGATTTCCGCCCTACCTTTACTTCCATATCCCGAACTACCCCCAAATGTAGGAGGGTAGGCGGGGCTTGGCTTTGATCTAAAACAAGACCGGGTGAGCCCCGCTCTTGACCGGGCCCAGGGCGACCGGCACCCTGCGGCCATGGCCACACCCGATATTTCACCCATGGATATGGCTTTGCAAGAGGCAAGCGCGGCCGCGGAAATGGGTGAGGTGCCCGTCGGCGCGGTTCTGATCGACGGGCTTACGGGCGATGTTCTGGCGCGGGACCACAATCGGGTCGAAATTAAACGCGATCCGACCGCGCACGCGGAGTTGCTCGTGCTTCAGGCGGCGGCGCTGCGGCTGGGTCAAAAGCGGCTCGTGAACGCGGATCTCTATGTGACGCTTGAACCCTGCGCCATGTGCGCGGCGGCGGTGTCCTTGGCACGCGTGAGGCGGGTCTATTTTGGCGCTTACGATCCCAAGGGCGGCGGCGTGGATCATGGCGCGCGCATATTTCAGCAACCGACTTGCCACCACCGGCCGGAGGTTTTTGGCGGAATCGAAGAAATCAGAAGCGCGGCCTTGCTCAAGAATTTCTTTTCTCTACGCCGTGGAGCTTGGCCCGGCGAGGCCGCCGCCAAGAGTCATGAGTAGAAAAACAATCCATTCCGGTCGTTCAAGGCTTCCCTAGAGAAACAATATCTTGTAGAACTTGTCCGGTCTGGGTGACATATATTGTGCCGGTCCGAAGAAGCTGCAAATGCAGGCGCGAAAAAATCTCCGCGTTTGCGGCCGGTCCGGCCAAATACGGCGGGTTGTGATCAAATGAAGGTTATTGTGGTTGCCTCGCGCAAGGGAGGCTCCGGGAAGACAACTTTGGCCGGCCATTTGGCGGTTCAAGCCGAGCTTGCGGGGGCGGGCCCGGTTGCCTTGGTGGACGCCGATCCCCAAGGAAGTCTTGCCGATTGGTGGAACAACCGGGCCGCCGAGACCCCGGCGTTCGTCCATACCTCGGTTCCAGACTTGCCAGGCGACATGGTGCGTTTGCGCGATCTAGGCGTAAAATTGTTGGTGATCGATACCCCTCCGGCTTTGAGTTCGGCGATCGCGGATGTCATTCGTTTGTCGGATCTCGTTGTCATACCGAGTCGGCCCAGCCCGCACGACTTACGCTCCGTCGGGGCCACGGTCGAACTGGTCGAGCATTTGGGACGGCCCTTGGTTTTCGTGTTGAACGGGGCCGCGCCACGGGCGCGCATCACCAACGAGGCAATCACGATATTGTCGCAGTATGGGATGTTGGCGCCGGTGATCTTTCACCAGCGGGTCGATTTCGCGGCCAGCATGATCGATGGGCGGACGGTGATGGAGCTTCCCGGTAAGTCCCGCTCGGCCTATGAAGTTTCGGAGCTGTGGCGGTATTTAAACAACCGTTTGGCGGGTGTCGCCCGGCCGATGGCCTTGCCCACGCTGCCACCCCTGCCGCCGGTCGGCAGGCTCGCCAATTCCGGCGTTTCCGTTCGCTCGGGCTTCTCGTGACCCTGCGCCGGTTATCTTCCTCGAGTGGGCTTTTGGCCAGCAAGGGCGCGGCCACGCCGCTGGGGCTGCGAAAGGGAGCGATTTGCGAGTTCGAGGACGAACCCGCCGTCGATGCGCGCACCGTGGCGGAGCCGCCGATGCAGCTCACCCTGGTGTCGGGGCTCGAAGACGAGGAAGCGGCCGCCTCCCTTGGCGAGCCTCTGCCGCCGGCCAGTTTGCTGCCTTTTGCCCTTCATCGGAAACGGCCGGAACGGGGCGAAACCTGGGAACTGGTCTCGCCCGACTTACTGGATCGGCTTTCCCTGGCGGCAGGCGGGGATAAAACCGGGGAAGCGGCGGCCGGTCGGGAACCAGAACCGAAACCCCAAGGCGTTTCCTCCGTGTCCCAAAAGCCGGACCAGCCGGACGAGGTTTCGCCGCCGCGCCTAGCAAGCCCTGGATCCGAATCGGTATCCGATCCGCTAGAGGCGCCGGACAGCGCCGGAAAGACCGCTGAATCCTCGAGCGAGCCTAGCTTGGAGACAGTGCCGGCGATCGAGGAAACCCAGGAGGCGGCTTGCGATACGGCCGAGGAGCGGCCAGCTGCATTGGTGGCGGCCATGGCCAGGCCGGCCAGAACCGGTACATGGACCCTTGCCAGGGACGACGGCGCGATGCCTTGGTTAGGCTTGGGTGTGGCCGCGGCTCTCCTTATCGGCGGGATTGCTTGGTGGTCATTCAATTCCCAGACGCCCGCGCCGGCCACCGAAGCGGGGAACGCGGTCCAAGTGGCGCCGGAACCCGCCGCTGTCCAAGGCGAAACCAACCCGGAGCCGGCATCGCATAGCGAATCCCCAGTCGAATCTTCGGCCTCAGCCCCAGCTCCAGCGGCGGCCCCAGCGCCGGCGGCGCAGCAAACGAGCACATCCGCCGGGTCGGGCGAGACCCCAGGCGCGCCTAAGGCCGCCAACGAGGTGCCAAGCGCCCCTTCCGATCCCGATCCCTTGGTGCCCTCCGTCGATTTGGCGCGGGTCGAACCAAATGGCGACGCCGTGATAGCGGGCCGCGCGGCGCCGGGCAGCGAGCTAATTCTCTTGGACAATGGGGCCCCCATCGGCACCATAAAGACGGACGCTTTCGGCGAGTGGGTTTTCGTCCCCGACCGGCCCTTGCCGCCGGGGGCTCACGAGTTCGGCCTGGTTCTCAAGGCGGTTCAGGGTAAAGTCAGAATTCCCGCCGCGGCGAAGAAGACGCCCGAAGCCGAGGACGCTGGCGGCGCCCCGGCCGAGTCGATCCGGCCTCCCCAAGCCGTGCCCGGCGATGCAGTTACGGTGCCGGAGGAAGATAACAGCCTCTTGCTGCCGCCGCGCAAACCCGCGGCGACCCCGCGCGAGGGTGCCGCCGTTGCGCCGTTACCCGGGCGCAAGCCGGATTTTACTCCCGGGCCGTCTTCCCAGTTTTCCTCGAACAGCCCGCCTAGCGCGGCCTTTGTTGTGCAATTGGCGTCGGTCAAGACGCGCGATGGCGCGCGGGCGGAGTGGCGCAAGCTTCAATCCCGCTTTCCCGAGGCTCTATCGGGTATGAGTCTAAGCTTGCACGAGGCCAAGTTGTCGCGGCGGGGCACGGTCATCCGTGTGCGCACCGGCCCTTTTCCGGGGTTTAGCGAGGCAGTGGATTTCTGCGCCCAGATTCGCACCGGAAATAAAGATTGTCTGGTGGTGCGCACCGGCGGCGGAAACTAGAGCCACCAAACCGGCACCGATCCCTACGCTGGGAATAGGCCCCGGCTGATCTTAGGCTTGCGCCGCTTGGGTTAAACCAATGGCTTCGAGCAGGGTGTTGATTTCAGACCGGGCCGATTCGTGGCTCGGGTTCGGCGGCATGCCGGGGGCCTCGGCTTCCTTGTCAAGCACCGTCAGTCCTTTCAGAAATAGTTCCCGAAAGATGACGCGCTCACCGAATCCCGGCGCGACACGGAAACCGATTCGTTGCGCCAGTTGTGTCATCAAGCCCGCTATTTCTCGTTTGTTGCGCGATTCGATATGGGTCAGCCGATTGCGCATCACGATCCAGTCGACCGGCGGCCGCCCGGCGATGACGCGGCGGTTGTTATTCTCCCAGACCATCTTGCTATAGGGACTTGGGGCCAGGACTTCGCGCCGCTCGCGGTCGATCCGGGCCAGCATATCTATATCCACGAAGCTGTCGTTTAGGGGGGTGAGGAGGGTATCGGCGTTTTGGTGCGCCAGGTGCGAGAGATAACTGTCGCTGCCAGGGGTATCTATAACCACGAAGTTGCAGGGCATGAGATCTTCAAACGCCTGCCGCAGCTTGGCCCGCTCCCGCACCTCGGCATCGGCCTTGGTCTTGGCCTCGGTGCGCTCTATGTGGCGGTGTTCGGGTATAGAAAGCGGCTGCCCGCTTGCTTGCGAGTAGGCGCGGCGATTGGCGATGTAGCGTGTTAAGGTGCTCTGACGCTCGTCCAAATCGATGCTGCCGACCTTGTAGCCAACATGCATCAAGGCGACGATTAGATGCATGGCGGACGTGGATTTTCCGGTGCCGCCTTTTTCGTTGCCGACGACGATCACATAGGACCGTGCCTGGCCGGGCGTTTCTGGAACTAAGGGTCCGTCCATTGCGTTGTCGCCGTACCTAACCCTGATCAACCCGTGAAAGAGAATCGGTTGGTTCGCTTGGCGTGCTTAGAAAAGAATTCGCCATTCCTCTCCGCTTTCCGTTTCGCTTTCAGCCGCAGGTGTTTTCGCGGGTGCTTCCGGACTGGCGGCATGAAAACCGGCTGCCCGTTCATTGGGACCTTGGCGCGCTTGCAATCCCGCAAGGCGTCGGGCCAGGCACTCCGTGGCCGCCCAGGCCGACACCTGGGTGCCATCTTCGGCGCGGTGCACGGCGACCCATTGCTTGCGCTTCTTGGAATAGGCGGCGAGGACAACGTTCTCGCCGGGCGGGGTGGCGTCGAGCGATGTGGTGTAGGCCGGCAGATCCTCGTCAAGAAGCTCGGAAATCACGTCCCAGGGATAACCTTCCTCGACAAAAAGCTCGATCAACTTGCCGGCTTCGCTGGTTGTATCTCCGAGGACGAAGGAGACCACGATATCGAGCTCACGCTGACCCCGCCGCGCGCTGGTCAGCGACAGTATGAGCTTCTCGTAAACCCTAGCCTTGGTGCTTTGGTGAAGCACGCAAGCTCCCCATCTACGCCGCTCCAGCCAATGGGGATAGGCCCTGAGCTGCATCTAACCCGACCCCGCGCGCGATCCGGTCCCGCCGCTTCCCACCCAGGCGGTCAAGATTTCGAACCTTGGGCCGCGAAGTCCCAAACCTTCGCGGCCAACGCGCATAGACCTTTGTATTCGGACCGGTCACGAAACGACCGCGACCAGAATACCGGTCTACTTATGATCTTCCCTTCACTAGACTACCCGAGACCTGCCCTATTCTTCTAGGAGTTTTCGCCCGGTCGTCTAATCGGCCCATTTGTTAGGTTTTATCCACTAATTGTGACGGGCCAGGGCGCGCCAGGCGATATCGCGCCGGTAAAAGCCTTCCGGCCAATCGATCAGGTCCACGGCGGCATAGGCGCGGGCCTTGGCTTCGTTTATTGTGCGCCCCGTCGCGGTCACGTTGAGCACCCGCCCGCCGGTCGCGATCAAGGCTCCGCCGGGCCAGCCCCCAGGCCCGGCTTTCGTGCCCGCGTGGAAGACGACCACATCGTCAAGCGCTTCGGCTTTATCCACGCCGCGTATCTCGCTGCCCTTGCGGTACGCCCCGGGGTAGCCGCGGGTGGCCATGACCACACTCAGCGCCGAGTCGTCGTGCCAGCGCAGATCCAAGGTATCCAGCGTTCCGTCGCAGGTCGCGATCAGGGCCGGCAGCAGGTCCGACTTCAGCCTCACGCATAGAACCTGGCATTCGGGGTCGCCGAAGCGCACGTTGTATTCAATGAGCATCGGCCCTTCCGCGGTGATCATCAGGCCGGCGTAGAGCACACCCCTAAAGGGTTGCCCCTCGTCGGCCATGGCGCGCACCGTCGGCTCGATGATCTCGGACATTACCCGGGCCTGCATTTTCGGGGTCAGGACGGGCGCCGGTGAATAGGCGCCCATGCCGCCGGTGTTCGGTCCGGTCTCGCCTTCTCCGACCTGCTTGTGGTCTTGGGCCGAGGCCAGCGGCAGGATATTTCGCCCGTCCACCAGGGCGAAGAAGCTGACTTCCTCCCCTTCCAGAAATTCCTCGATGACCAGTGAAATTCCAGCCTCGCCGTGGGATTTCTCGACCATCATCTCGTCGATCGTCGATTCGGCCTCGGCCAGGGTAGTGGCGATGACGACGCCCTTTCCCGCCGCCAGGCCGTCGGCCTTGATAACCACCGGCATGTCGCTTTCGCGCACAAAGCTCTTGGCCGACTTGGGGTCGGCCAGGCGGCCGTATTCCGCGGTTGGGATATTGTACTTGGCGCACAGGTCTTTCAGGAATCCTTTCGAGCCTTCCAGCATGGCGGCCGCGCGGCTGGGGCCGAAGACCTTGATGCCCTGCTCACTCAAGCGATCGGCTAGGCCCGCGACCAGCGGCCCCTCCGGTCCGACCACGACGAAATCGACCGCCTTGTCCTTGGCCAGGGCGATCAAGCCGTCGAAGTCGTTAATATCGATAGGCACGCACTCGGCGACTTGGGCGATGCCGGCATTTCCCGGCGCGCAATAAAGCTTGTCGCACAATGGCGAGGCGGCGATCTTCCAGCACAGCGCATGTTCGCGCCCGCCCGCGCCGACAACCAAGACCTTCATGCTCTATTCGTCTCCCTATCCACGGGGTTGTCCCCTGGCTCGAATGCCGGGCGTCTTGTAGCATAGCCGGCGCATCATGAGCGATTTTTCAAACCCACCCGAAGAACCCGCGCCGGCGGCCCCGAATTTGCCGGTCTACAGCGTTTCGGAGATTTCGCGGGCGATCAAGCGTACCCTTGAGGGCGGCTTCGAGTGGGTCCGCGTGCGCGGTGAGATATCCGGCTTCAAACGCGCCGCCTCCGGTCATCTCTATATGGCCTTGAAGGACCGCGACGCGGTAATCGACGGGGTGTGTTGGCGCGGAATCGCGGGGCGTCTGCCGATTAAACCCGAAGACGGCATGGAGGTCATCGCCAGCGGCCGGGTGACGGCCTTTGCCGGGCGTTCCAAGTACCAGCTTGTGATCGAGCAAATGGATCTGGCCGGCGAGGGCGCGCTGCTCAAGCTGCTGGAGGAGCGCAAGCGCAAGCTGGCTGCCGAGGGCCTGTTCGATGAGGCGCGCAAACGCTCCTTGCCCTATCTGCCGGACGTCATCGGCGTCGTCACCTCTCCGACCGGGGCCGTGATCCGAGATATTCTGCACCGCCTAGCCGATCGCTTTCCGCGCCGTGTCCTGGTTTGGCCGGTGCTGGTCCAGGGCGAGACCGCCGCCGCGCAGGTCGCGGCCGCGATTGAAGGCTTCAACAATTTACCCCCCAAGGGGCCGGTGCCGCGTCCCGATCTCCTGATCGTCGCGCGCGGTGGCGGCAGCCTGGAAGACCTTTGGGCCTTTAACGAGGAAATCGTGGTCCGCGCGGCGGCGGCTTCGGACATTCCCTTGATCTCGGCGGTCGGACACGAAACCGATGTGACCCTAATCGATTTTGCCTCCGACCGCCGCGCGCCGACGCCGAGCGCGGCGGCCGAGATGGCGGTCCCGGTCCACGCCGAGCTGGTTTCGCAAGTGCTGGACGGGGAGCGGCGGCTGCGCATGGCCTGGCAGCGCAGCCTGGCCGAGCGGCGCACCGTCATCGAGGGCCTGGAGCGCGGCTTGCCGCATCCGGCGCGCCTGCTGGAGGAAAAGAGCCAGCGCCTGGACGATAGGGCCGAGCGGCTCGAGAGCGCGGGGCGGCGCTTTATCGCGCAACGCCATGAGCGAACCGAGGATCTGGCCGCGCGCCTGCCCCATCCCCGGCGCCAGCTTGCCCTGGCCCGGGAACGCCTCGCCGAGGCGAGCCGCCGGCTTGCCACCATGTTCGAGAGGCGCGATGTGGTGGAACGCAAGCGCGAGGCGCTCGATGCCCTGGGCCGGGTGCTGAAGACCGTTTCTTATCAGAGCACCTTGGAGCGCGGCTTCGCGGTCGTCCATGGGCCGGACGGCGTCGCCACCCGTTCGGCGCAACTCAACGTGGGCGACGCGCTTGGTATAGAATTCGCCGATGGGCGGGTTCCGGCGACGGTGGGATCGCCGTCCGCGCCCGCCGCCAGGCCAGCGCGGCGCAAGCCGGCACCGCGCGGTGGTGGAGAACAGGGCAATCTGTTATGAGGCGGAATGGGGTCGAATGAGAGCTGAGACATTCAACAAGTGGCAGGCGGTTCTCGCGGTCCGCCGTGCCCTGTCGCTTGGCCCGGTCCTCCTGGCGCTGTCTGTTTCCAGTGCTTTGGCGCAGGGCGAAGCGACCCGGCTTCAAGGGCAATTCACTCAAGGAGGTGTGATCTTCGGCCACAGCGTTCCCGGCGCCCGGGTCGTGCTGAATGGACGTGAGGTTCGGGTTTCTCCCGCCGGGCGTTTCGTTTTCGGTTTCGGACGCGATGCGCCCGAAACGGCGCAACTCGAAATTTCCCTGCCCGACGGTACTCTGGACCGGCGCGCGCTGCGGGTTGAGCGGCGCGTGTACAAGACCCAACATATCGATGGCCTGCCGCCCAAGATGGTAACGCCGCCCAAAAAGGTCCTGGCCCGCATACGAAAGGAAAACAAGACCATAGCGGCGGCGCGTGCCGTCGACCGGCCGGAGCCTTTCTTCGAAAGCGGTTTTATCTGGCCGGCGGCCGGTTCGATAAGCGGCGTCTTTGGCAGTCAAAGAATCTTGAATGGCAAGCCGCGCCGGCCTCATTACGGTCTCGATATCGCCGCGCCGGCGGGAACGCCGGTGCATGCGCCCGCCGATGGCGCCGTGGCGATTACCCAAAGGGACATGTATTATACCGGCGGTACCGTGGTGCTCGATCACGGTCACGGCTTGACTTCGGTCTACTCCCACTTGAAGGATGTTAGCGTGAAGCAGGGCCAGATTTTGCGCCAGGGCGACATTCTCGGCACGATTGGAGCCACCGGACGGGCGACCGGCGCCCACCTGGATTGGCGGATCAATTGGTTCAAGGAACGACTCGACCCGGCTTTCTTCGTGCCTCCAATGCCGCAATGACGAGAGGATCGTGATGTTCAAACAGACGCTATCGCGGGTTGTCTTCTTCGCCGGCGTCATCGCGGTCGTGGCGGGATCGATGGGGGCCGGCACCCCGGTTAATGCCGAACCGGTTTATGTGGTGCAGCTTGCCTCGGTGAAGTCGGAAGCCCGGGCCAAGGACGCATGGGGACGCCTGCAGAAACAGCATTCCGAATTGCTCGGCGACCTGGACCTCATGTTGCAGCGCTTCGACGCGGGCGAGCAGGGCATTTTCTTCCGCATGCAAACGGGCCCGTTCCCCTCCCGCGTGACGGCGCTGGACATGTGCCGCCAAATCAAGGCGGCGCGAATGGATTGCCTTGTCAGGGAGCGCTAGGCCGCCCAGCTAGGGCCTGTGGACATTTAGGATCCCGCCTTGGCGGCATCCTAAATGTCCACAGGCCCTGGGCCGCGCTTAATGTCGCCGGCCCGGTATGCTTCAGCGGGCCATCTTCTGTGCAGCCACAGCCATTGTTCGGGCCGGGCGCGGATCCAATCCTCCAAAATGGCGTTCATTTGCCCCATGATGAGTTCCGCGTCGCGTTGCTTATCGCCTGAATTGGGCAGCGTGAGCGGCTCTTGCGCGCTGAGGCGGAACCGCGCCGGCCCAGTTCGCTCGATGCGCACCAGAATCAGCGGGCAACGGAACCGCAGGGCTAGTTGCGCCGGGGCCGCCGTGGTCATGGCATGGACGCCGAAAAAGGGAATGGAGATGCCGCGATTGAGTTTCTGATCGAACAACAAGGCCAATACACGGCCACCGCGAAGAACCTTGACCGATTGCTTGGCGCCGGCCCCGCCTTTCGATACCCGCTCGCCGCCGGCCACGCCGCGTATCCGATCGAGGGTCGCGCGCACCAAGGGATTGTTGGGTTCGCGCACGATGCTGGTCATGTCGATTCCATGGTGCGCGGCGATGACCGGCAAGACCTCCCAGTTGGCGATGTGTGCCGAACAAAGAATTCCAGCCTGCCCCGGTTCGACCAAGGCCGATATCGGCTTCGTATCCGGCACGGCCACGCGGCCCGACTTGGGGTCGGCGATTTGGCCCAGATGCGGGTACTCGGCGAAGGTGCGGCCCAAGTTGTCCCACATGCCGGCGACAATTTCCTCGATCCGGTCCGCGGATAGCTCCGGCATGGCGAGGCGCAGGTTGCGGCGCGCCCGGTTGCTGACGCTAACGCGCGGGCCGAGGTTCCGGCACACGAAGCCGCCCAGGTTGGAGGCCGCCTCGGGCGTCAGCATCCGCAACACGCTAAGCCCGACGCCTAGAGCCAGGGCTTCGGCGATATGACGGATGCGTTTCATGACGCGCCGCTCCGCTCGGCCCGGCCCGGCCGCCCGGGTCCAAGCGCGGGCGCCAGCAGCGACACCAAATCCGCCTGGTTTCGCCACGCGACTTCAACCGGTACCGCCACGACCTTGGCCCGCAGTTCGGGGGGCAAGCGCACCTCGTCTTTTTCGGTCGTGACCACCATGGCGTCCGCCGAGGCCGCGCCGGCGATCAGTTTCGCAAGCTCGTCATGGCGGTAGCGGTGATGATCGGCGAAGGCCTGGCGCTCGGTCAGAACCGCGCCCATGGCCTCCAAGGTGGCGAAGAATTTTTCCGGACGGCCGATGCCGGCGAAGGCGGCGACACGCCGGCCCTCCAGCTTGGCGGCATCGCCGCGCGGCACTATATCCGCGCGCAGAATTTTAAGGCGCCCCTTGAGGCGATCTTCGACCCCCCAGGTGTCATGGCCCAAAATGACCGCGGCATCGGCGCGTGCCAGTCCGCGCGCGATCGATTCGCGCAAGGGACCGGCCGGCATGACTCTGGCATTGCCAAATCCATAGGCACCGTCGACGACTAGGAGCGACAGACGGCGTGTAAGATGCGGATTCTGATGCCCGTCATCCATGACGATCGCCTCGGCGCCCGCGGCCACCGCCGCGCGGGCCCCGGCGACGCGGTCCCGGGCGATCCAGGCCGGCGCGGCGCGGGCGAGCAGAAGGGCTTCATCGCCGACTTGATCGGGGCCGTGGCGGGCCGGATCGACGCGCGCCGGTCCCTTCAGCCGGCCGCCGTAGCCCCGGGTCAGGCCATGGGCGATTTTGCCGTGCGCCGTAAGCAAATTCAGGAGAGAGATCGCGACCGGCGTTTTTCCCGCTCCGCCGGCTACCAGATTTCCAACGCAGATGACGGCCGCACCGGATTCCACAGGGCGCGCCAGGGCGCCGCGCAGACGCCCGGCAAGATCGTATCCCGCGCTCAAGGGCGACAGAATAAGCGGTAAGAGACCGTCTTCACGCCAGAATTCAGGGGCGCGCATGGCGCACCCCCTTCTTCGTTTCCCCTGCCACGGCGGGCTTTATTTCAAGTTGGCCGAAATGACGGTCGGCTTCCGCCGTCAAGGCGTTCAGGCGTTGTTCCAGCAATTTCCGCAGGCGTTCAAGCTCGGTCGGGCCGGCCTCGGCTGGAACGTGGATCGGCTCACCCCAAAAAATCACGCCGCGCGCGAAGGGCAGGGCCAGGCAAAACCGGTCCCAAGATCCCAGGATCCGGCGCCGGCTGACCGAGCCGGAAAGGGGCAATATGGCGGCGCCTGAGTTCTGAGCCGCCTTGATCGCGCCCATCTTGGCGTGCATGCGGGGGCCGCGCGGCCCATCCGGTGTGACCGCCACGCATTGACCGTCGTTTAGCAGCCGCTGCATGCTCCGCAGCGCGGCGGCGCCGCCGCTCCTGCTCGACCCGGATACCGTGCGGACTCCGAGCCGCGCGGCGGCGCGCGAGATAAGGACCCCGTCGCGATGCTGCGAGATCAAGATATGAATGGTGGCGCCGCGTGGCATGGCGGCCCGCATCGTGACCATGCGCCCGTGCCAAAAACAAGCGATGTAGGGGGCTCCCTTGGCGATAAGGTCGCGGGTCGATGGCGGTTGAACCGTTACCCATGCGGTAGTCCGGTAAACCAAATGTAGATAAATCGCGGCCAGCCGAACCAATAGGCTTTGAACCGGGCGCGACTTCAATAGGCGTTTTCTCAGGATCATATTGGAAGACGGTGGCGGTCGGTTTCAGGTTGTCGCTGCATCGAGGGGGAACATTATTCTCTAGGCTCGCGCTGTTGCCCGGCGGCCGTTATCTCCGGCCGCGTCCAGTGTGCCGCCGTTGCTATCATCCACGAATTGCATGGCATGGAGGCGCGCGTAGGTGCCCCCCCTGGCCAGCAGCTCCGCATGCGAGCCGGATTCAACGACCCGCCCCGAATCCATGACGTAAATGATGTCGGCATCGACAACGGTCGAGAGGCGGTGAGCGATGACCAGCGTCGTGCGCCCCTGCATCAAATCGCGGAGCGCGCTTTGAACCTGACGCTCCGTTTTGCTGTCGAGCGAAGATGTCGCCTCGTCAAGCAGCAGGATAGGAGCGTTCTTCAACATCGCCCTGGCGATCGCAAGGCGTTGGCGCTGGCCGCCGGAAAGCCGGCCGCCCTTCGGGCCAACGGGGGTCTCGTAACCTTGGGGCAACTCGGCGATGAAACCGGCCGCGCCCGCGGCCGTGGCGGCGGCGGCGATTTCCGCCTCGCTCGCGCCGGGACGGCCGTAGGCGATGTTAGCCCGCACCGTGTCGTCGAACAGCAGGATCTCCTGGCTTACCAAGGCGATGCTTTGGCGCAGGGAATCCAGCGTAACTCCGCGCACGTCCTGGCCGTCAATGGTCACGGCCCCGGCGGCGATGTCGTAGAAGCGCGGTATCAGGTTAATGACCGTCGATTTCCCGGCGCCGGAAGGGCCTACGAAAGCGACTGTCTTTCCAGGCGGTGCCTCGATCGTGACGTCGTGCAGGGTCGCGGATTTTGAATCGTATGAGAAATCGACATGCGAAAATCGAATGGCGCCGCCGGTGATTTTCAGGGGCTTGGCGTCCGGCGCGTCCTTGATCTCCGGTTCCATGTCGAGCAGCGTGAACAGGCGGGCAGCCGCGGCCAGGCCCTCTTGCAGGCTTGCGTTGAGTCTGGCCAGGCGTTTCATCGGCTCATAGGCCATGAGAAGCGCCATGATGAAGGCGAAGAATGAGCCGGGCTGTTTACCTTCCGTGATCACTTGGTAGCCGCCGTAAACGATCACCGCCACCACCGCCACGCCGCCAAGAATCTCCATGATCGGGTGCAAGGTATTGCGGGTGCGCTCGGCCTTGTAGTTTAGATGGAAGACAGCGTCGATCGCCATGTGGGCGCGCGACTTTTCGTAGGCCTCCATGGCGTAGGCCTTGACGTAGCGTATGCCCTGAAAACCTTCGTCTAGCAGTGTCGTCAAGTGTCCCACACCGACTTGCGTGCGGCCCGAAACCTTGCGCATGCGCCGGCCAATGCGCACGATCGGCAGGATGGCGGTTGGAAACGCCAGAAAGGCGATGAGGGTCAGCAGCCAATCCTCATAAAACATGACGCCGACCAGAGCGAGCGCGGTCAAGGTGTCCTTGCCGAAACCGACAAGTGTTTTCGAGACCGCGTTACGCAGCAAATTAACATCGTTGACGAAGCGGGCGATCAGGTCGCCGGACGATGTGCGGTTAAAAAAGGAGAGATCCGCGCCGATCAAACGGTTGTAAAGACGCTCTTGTATCTCGGCGACGATCTTGTGGCCGACATAACTCATGAGCACGCCTTGCCCATAGGACGCGAAGCCCTTGGCCGCGAACACCGCGAGGGCCCCGGCCGCGATCGGCCACAGCATGGCCTCGTTCTTGTCGATGAAGATCTGGTCGACAATGGGCTTGATCAACTGCGTGAAGGTGGCGGTGCAGGCGGCGACGATGGCCATGCACAAGATAGCGGCGGCGATCCGCCAGAGGTGCGGGCGCACGTATTCGCGCGTCAAGCGGCGGACCAGGAATTGCGTCGAACTATCCTGGGGCGGTACGGCCGCCGGTTCAGTCGTGGGGCGGTTTGCGGTCAAGAGGCTGCCATGAACTCACTTGGGAAAAGGCGCGGGACGATACCACGGTAGCCCGCGCCGCGACCAGAGCATGACCCTCCCGGATTGAACCGCCCGTGCCGGGGCTCCACCCCAGTGCGATTCTCGGCCTTCTCCTCCACGGTATTCCCCTCCGATCCCATTGGTCTTCCTCGAATAATAGCCTCGGCGTATATTTGCAAATTGTGAACATCGGAAAGAGTCAGAGGCGCATGACCGCCGACAGCCTGCGTATCGTCCACAACCCCGCCGCCGGGGGCGCCCGGCAAGGGCGGTTCGACCGCACGCTCCAATGCTTACGGGACCTGGGCCGCGAGTTCGCGGTGGTGCGCACCGCCGCCCCGGGCGATGCGCAAGCCCTGGCCCGCCAGGCCGTGGATGACGGCTGCGCCCGCGTGGTCGCGGCGGGGGGCGATGGCACCGTCAACGAGGTCATTAACGGCTTGGCCGGTTCCGGCGTGCCGCTGGCGCTCTTGCCTCTGGGAACCGCCAACGTCCTGGCCCGGGAAATCGGACTAGCGCCAGGGCCGGAGGCGGTGGCCGAGACCATCGCGCACGGGGTTTCCAAGCCGATTTCCCTGGGACGTGTGAGGAGCGAGTCCGGCCGGGACCGCTATTTTACCTTGATGGCCGGGGTTGGTTTCGATGCTCAGGTGGTCGCGGGCGTCAAGCTCGCGCTCAAACGCAGGCTGGGAAAAGGCGCCTATATCGCCGAAGCCTTGCGCCAGCTTGGCGTCTTTGCTTTCCCGCGTTACCGGATATTTCTCGACGGCACGGCTTATGAGGCCGCAGGGGCCGTCATCGCCAAGGCGCGCTACTACGCCGGTCCCTATAGCTGCGCGCCCGAGGCCCGTCTCGACGACACGGACTTTCATGTTTGCCTGTTCGAGAGTCCCGGCCGCCTGGCCACGATCCGCTATGCCATGGCGTTGGCGCGCGGCACCCTGGCTGGGCGCGCAGATTACCGCATTCTGCGGGCGCGCCGGGTTAGCATCGAAGGCCCGCCCGGTGACCCGGTTCAAGGCGACGGCGACGTTATCGCCGCCCTGCCGCTCGAAGTTGAAATGGTGCCGGGGGCCCTGAACCTGGCGATGCCGGGCGGCGGGGGGCCTTAAGCCCCCGCCACGGTCATGCCCTCGACGCGCAGGGTCGGGGCGTCGGCGCCATAGCGGAAAGCGAGATCGTTGGCCGGGGTCAGCTTGGCGAAGATGTCTTTCAGGTTGCCGGCGACGGTGACTTCGCTGACCGGATACGTGAGTTCGCCCTTTTCGATCCAAAAGCCCGAGGCGCCGCGGCTGTAGTCGCCGGTCACGCCGTTCACGCCCATGCCCATCATTTCGGTCACGTAAAATCCGCTGGCGATATCGGCCATGAGCTCCCCCGGGGTCATGGCGCCGGGTTCCATATAGAGGTTGGTGACGGCGGGGGAGGGTGGGCTCGAGGTCCCGCGCGCGGCGTGGCCCGTCGTTTCCAGGCCAAGCTGGCGCGCCGAGGAAAGGCTCATGATCCAGGTGGTCAGCCGGCCTCCCTCGACAATCGCACGCCGCGCATTGGCCACCCCCTCGCCGTCGAAGGGCTTGGAGCGCAAGCCGCGCCGCCGGTGCGGGTCGTCGACGATGGTAATGCCGCCGGGAAATATGGACTCGCCCAGCTTGTCCTTCAGGAAGCTGGTGCCGCGCGCGATGGCTGGGCCGCTGATGGCGCTGGCCAGATGGCGCAGCAGGCTATTGGAGACGCGCGGATCGTAAACGATCGGCACCTTGCCGGTCTTGGCCTTGCGCGCGCCCAGGCGGCGGACCGTTTGCTCCCCGGCGCGCCGGCCCACGGCCGCCGGGTCTTCCAAATCGGCGCCGTAGACGCTTGAGGAAAAATCGTAGTCGCGCTCCATGCCCAGGCCTTCGCCGGCCAGGACCGATACGCCAAGCGAATGGCGCGAGCCGGCATAGCTCGCGGCAAATCCGTTGGAGGCCGCCAGCGCGATGCGGCTCAGGCTCCAGCTCGCTTCGGCGCCTTCGGAATTGGTGACCCCGGCTACCGCGCGCGCCGCTTCCTCGCAAGCCTTGGCGCGTTCGATCAAAACTTCCGGCGCCGGCTCGGCCGGGTCGCAATTCTCCAGGGCCGGGATGTCGCGCGCCAACTGCTCCGGCTCGGCCAGGCCGCAATAGGGATCCTCGGGTACGCACCGCGCCATGGCGACCGCGCGTTCCACCAACTCGGCCAGGGCCTGCGGGCTCCGGTCGGTCGAGGACACGATGGCCTGGCGCTTGCCGATCAGGACCCGCAAGCCCAGATCCTGGCCTTCGGAGCGTTCCAGGCACTCCAGCGCGCCCAGCCGCTGGGCGTGGGATAAGGAGACCCCGGAAACGAACACCGCGTCGGCGGCCTCGGCCCCGGCGGCCTTGGCCTTGGCGATCAGGCCGTCGAGCAGATTGAGGGCGTCGGCATCGGCATTCATGGACAGGTTTTCCAATTAGGAAGTGGGGCGGAACTCTCCCGGCGTTATATAGGCCCTTGGCGAAGGGCGCCACACCCCCCACCAGTAAGCCCGTTGCGGCCTAGGCTGAATTAGGGTTTTACCACCCCGCCCAGGGCTATCCGGGTCCCAATTGTGGCGGCCACCCAGGCACCATTCTCGATTGTATTTCCGGGGCCATGGCAATCTCTTATTAATCATCTTTCAAGACCTGGGGCTGCACAGTAGGCCCGGATCCAACGCTGCCCCCATGGGGATATGTACATTCTACTGAATCTACTGGGTTTCTGCGCTTATGCGGCTCTCGCCGCCGCCACGGCTCTGCATGCGCCGAACCTGTCGGTGGGCGGATTGCCGACGCTCGGCCAAGTCGAGGCCTTCGCTCTCGCCTGGATGGTGTTTCTGACCGGCGCCCTCGCGCACGCTTTTTTAGCTAAAGCACTTGGCGCGCGGGGCGGGCGCGAGCGCGGCCACGGGCTCTTCCAGGACATTGTCTCGCAGGAGCAAGAGATCACTCTTCTGCGCCGCGAGCTTGGCGGCATGCGCGAAGCTCTGGAGGCGGCTGTCGACTCAGGCAGTTTGCGTGGGGGTGGGCGCACGATCGAAGAAGTCATGTCGGAAGTCACGGTTTTGAAATCCTTGATGAACCGGTTGTCTAGCGCGCGTGAACTGACCGCCATGGAGCCGTTCATTACAGAGCCAGCCGTCGTGGAGCCGTTTATTACAGAGCCAGCCGTCGCGGAGCCCTTCATTACAGAGCATGCCGTCGCGAAGCCGGTCATCGCCGAACCGGCCCCTAAAGCGGCAACCCCGCCAAGCGATAACGTGGCGATGATCGACGCCGTCGCGCATCAGGGTAAAGCCCGCATCATCGGGAAACCGGTCGCGCCGGTTCTGGTTCCAGGGGCCTCGAGGCATACGGCGCGGACTCTGCCGCCGCTCGCCAGCGGCCTCAGCGACGAGGAAATTCTGGAAACCGTGCGCGAAGCCCTGCGAAAAGATCAGGTCGACCTTGTACTGCAGCCGATTGTCAGCCTGCCGCAGCGCAAGCGGCGGTTTTACGAATGTTTCTCTCGCCTGCGCACGGCGAACGGCGAGCTAATTCTGCCCGACCAGTACATTCCCATCGCGGAACGCGCCAAGCACATCACCGCCATCGATAACATGCTGCTCTTTCGCTGCGTGCAGTTGATACGCAGGATCCACCGCAAGAGCCAGAACGTGGATTTTTTCTGCAACCTTTCGCCTCACACCCTGTCCGATACCGATTTTTTCAGCGACTTCGTGGATTTTCTGGTCACCAATCAGGATCTGGCGGGACACCTTGTGTTCGAGTTCGCGCAGGCCGATTTCGAGCGCTGGAGCGAGGCTGGCGCCGGACTCTTACGGCGGCTGTCGCAACTCGGCTGCCGCATTTCGCTCGATCAGGTTCAAGACGTGGAACTGAATCCCGGTCTGCTTGCCCAGCGGCAGGTTAGTTTCGTGAAGATCGAGGTAAACTTGCTGCTCAAGACCTTGGCCCGGCGCCCCTATCTCCTGCAGTCCCTGCGCCGCCGTGAAATCGATGTCATCGTTGAAAAGGTCGAAGACGAGGAGCGCCTCATCGGGGTTCTGGATTACGAGATCGATTTCGGACAGGGCTATTTGTTCGGCGAGCCGCGACTGGCCCGGCCCGCCCCCTAGGGGCCTGGCATCGGCCTTAGGGGCCTCGCGGACCGCATGGTCAGGCTTTCCCCGGCCACGCGGCTGTGGCACAAGATGCGCCCTGGTTCCGCTATCCTCTCTGGACCCCCATGATTCCCATATTTGACGGCTTTGCCCCGCTCGCCGAGCGATATGACGGCTTTATCGTCGATCTTTGGGGCGTGATGCACGATGGCGCGCGCGTTTTCCCCGCCGCCATAGACTGCCTGGAGCGGCTTCGCGCCCTGGACAAGCGCATCGTGATCCTCTCGAACGCGCCGCGCCGTGTTTCCGCGATCCAGGAACGTAACCAGCAGTTGGGCCTATCGTCGGAGTTGTCCCACGGCGTGATGTCCTCGGGAGAGGATGCCTGGCATCATCTCGCCCACCGGCCCGACGCTTGGTATCGTGCGCTTGGCACCCGCTGCTACCACTTGGGGCCGGCACGCGATTTCAACATGCGCGAAGGACTCGATTATAGCTTCGTCGACGGCCTGGCCGAGGCCGACTTCGTGCTCATGACCGGCACGCTCGGTTCAGAAGAAGCGGTCGGCGACTATGAGGATTTCTTGCGGGCCGCGGCCGGCCATGGGCTGCCCATGATTTGCGCCAACCCCGACCTTGAAGTCATACGTGACGGCAAGCCGGAAATATGTGCCGGCGCCGTCGCCGCCCGTTACGAAGAGATCGGCGGTCAGGTGCGCTACCACGGAAAACCGCACACCGGCATCTATGACGCTTGTTTTTCTGTATTGGATGGCGTGCCTCGCGCGCGTATCGCGGCCATTGGCGATGCTCTGCGTACCGATATCGCGGGCGCGAACGCCGTGGGTATCGACGGGATTTTTATCATGGGCGGGCTGCAGGCCCGCGATCTGGATGCCGACGATGAAGGCTATGCGACCCCCCAGCGCCTAGCCGCGCAATGCGCCGCCGAGGGCCATAGCCCGGCCGCTGCTCTCCCTGTGTTTCGCTGGTCGCCCTAACCGTGCCATGATCCGGCGATGGCCGGGGTGTTTCCATTGGATACGAGCAGGGGCGGGCAAAGCCGCACCTTCGTCCGGCACTTTTCGGTTCCACCCGAGGCGATCTGGCCGATTCTATCCGATACCGCGCGCTTCAACGAAGCGGCTAAACTGCCCAAGCACACCATCGAGGAAATTCCGCGAGACGACGGGTCGGTCCTGTATATCGGGCGCGCCAAGATCGGTCCGTTCTCGCTGATCTGGGACGATAATCCGGTCAATTGGGTCGCCAACCGCTGGTTCCGGCATTGCCGGGACATGCGGACCGGGCCGCTTCGCTATCTCTGCGCGAAGCTGACTCTAGTGCGCGAAAGCGAGGGCTGCCGGGCCGAATACACCGTGGAGGCCGCGGCGGCCAATGTTTTGGGCCGGCTCATGCTGGCGACGCGCTTTTTCCCCTCGACCCGCGACATGTTCATGGGCCTGGCGGAGGAGGCGGAGCGCTACGCGACCGGTGTTAGTCCCATACCGTTCGATTACCAGGCGCCGGCTGTCGAGGCGGACGTGGGGGAACGGGTCGACCGCTTGGTCGAACGAATCGAGGCCTCGAAGCGGGGTCACGGTCTGGCCCGGCAGCTGGCCGACCATGTCTTGCAGGCCCAGGAAGTCGATCTGGTCCGGGTTCGGCCCTTGAGCCTGGCACGCGATTGGGACACGCCCGCGCGAAAGCTGATTGAGCTGTGTCTGGAATCGGCCCGGGCCGGTCTTTTGACGCTACGCTGGGATTTGCTTTGCCCAAGGTGCCGTATCGGCAAGGCGGCGGTCGAGGCTCTGGACGAGTTGCCGGAGGGCGCTCATTGCGACACCTGCAATATCTCTTACGACCGCGATTTTTCCCGTAACGTCGAGGTCGCTTTTGTGCCCGCCCCGCAAGTCAGGTCCATTGAAGCAGGCGAGTATTGCCTGTTCGGGCCCATGAGCACGCCGCACATCTGGGTCCAATTGACACTCGCCGCCGGCGCGCGCGAGGTTGTCGAGGCCGATCTGCCGCTCGGTTCCTACCGTGCGCGCACCTTGGAACCGGGACCGGAGGTCGATTTTGAGATTGACGGCGGCGGGGTTCCGACGATCGTCGTGGATGTGGAATCTATCCATATCGGATCGGCAAACGGGGCGGGCGCTGTCGCTCTGGAAAACCTGGGTGGGCGGCCCAAGACCATTATCGTCGAGGAATTACGTTGGGTGCGCCACGCCCTGACCGCCGACCGCGTGACCACCATGCAAGCGTTTCGCGATCTCTTTTCCGACCAGGTCCTGCGCCCGGGTGACGAGGTTTCGGTCGGCCGGGTGACCCTCATGTTCACCGATTTACGAGGCTCGACAGCGCTCTATTCGGATGTCGGTGACGCGGCGGCATATCACCTGGTGCGCGAGCATTTCGCTTTTTTGGCCGCCATTGTACGGGCCCACGGCGGGGCCGTGGTCAAGACCATTGGGGACGCGATCATGGCGGCCTTCAGCGATCCCGCCGATGCCCTGCGCGCCGCCTTGGAAGCGCAACGGGAGGTTGATGGTTTCAACCGCGCTTCCGGGGGACAAGACCTGGTAATCAAGCTTGGCCTGCACGAAGGGCCGTGCATTGCCGTCACGCTGAACGGGCGGCTCGACTATTTCGGGACCAGCGTCAACATGGCGGCCCGCCTGCAGGCGCAAAGCCTGGGCGGCGATATCGTGCTCTCCAAGGAGATATTCGCCAATCCGGCCCTTGGCGTTCTGCTCGACGGCATGGCCGTGAGCGAGGAATCGGTCCATCTCAAGGGCTTCGCCGAGCCGGTGAGCTTCTGCCGGGTCAGCGTCTGAGGATATACTCTAAGGGTGTTGCCCGGTTGGACTTGGTTAAGCTCCCCGGCGTATACTGCAGCGCAGCACACGAGGCGAGACACCCTTTTTCCCGGGGCGGACCATGACCGACTTTCCAAAGAAATCATTCGAGGATTGGCGCACCCTCGCGGCCCGCGAGGCCAAGGGCCGCGACCCCCAGGCCCTGACCTGGGAGACGCCCGAGGGAATCGCGGTCAAGCCGCTCTATACGGCCGAGGATCTCGAAGGCCTGGAATCCCTCGATACCCTGCCCGGCTTCGCGCCTTTTGTCCGGGGGCCGCGCGCGACCATGTATGCGGGCCGGCCCTGGACCGTGCGGCAATATGCCGGTTTTTCGACCGCCGAGGACTCCAACGCCTTCTACCGCCGCAATCTCGCCGGGGGCCAGAAGGGTCTATCGGTCGCCTTCGATCTAGCCACCCATCGCGGCTACGATTCCGATCATCCGCGCGTGGTCGGCGATGTCGGCAAGGCCGGTGTCGCCATCGATTCGGTCGAGGATATGAAGATCCTCTTCGATGGTATCCCGCTCGACCGGATGTCGGTCAGCATGACCATGAACGGCGCCGTTTTGCCGGTGCTGGCGGGCTATGTGGTCGCCGCCGAGGAACAGGGCGTTTCCCAGGATCAGCTTTCCGGGACCATACAGAACGATATCCTCAAGGAATTCATGGTCCGCAACACCTATATCTATCCGCCCGAACCCTCCATGCGGATCGTGGCCGATATCATCGACTACACGGCCACCCACATGCCGAAATACAATTCGATTTCCATTTCCGGTTATCACATGCAGGAAGCCGGGGCGACCTGCGTGCAGGAGTTGGCATTCACCATCGCCGACGGCATCGAATACGTGCGCACGGCGGCCGCGCGCGGCCTGGCGGTCGATAGCTTCGCGCCGCGCCTGTCGTTCTTTTTCGCCATCGGCATGAACTTTTTCATGGAGATCGCAAAGCTGCGCGCCGCGCGTTTCCTCTGGGCCGATCTGATGCGACAGCACTTCGCGCCGGAAAAACCGCAATCCCTGATGTTGCGCACCCATTGTCAAACCTCGGGCGTGTCCCTGACCGAGCAGGATCCCTACAACAATATCGTGCGCACGGCGTTCGAGGCCTTGGCCGCGGCCCTGGGCGGCACGCAATCCTTGCACACCAACGCCTTTGACGAGGCGGTTGGCCTGCCGACCGAAACCTCGGCCCGGGTCGCGCGCAATACCCAACTTATCCTTCAAGAAGAAACCGGCATCGCCAAGGTGGTCGATCCCCTGGCCGGCAGCTACTACATCGAAAGCCTGACCGCGAGCATGGTGCGCGAGGCGCGCAAGCTGATTGACGAGGTCGAGGCCCTGGGCGGCATGACCAAGGCCGTGGCCAGCGGCATGCCCAAGCTGCGTATCGAGGAGGCGGCGGCGCGCCGTCAAGCGAGCATAGACCGGGGCGAGGAAGTCGTGGTCGGGGTCAATAAATACCGCGCGTCCGGGGGCGACGAGATCGAGGTGCTCGATATCGACAACACCGTGGTGCGCGCGCAACAGATCGCGCGCCTGAAGGAAATCCGCGCTACCCGCGATGACACGGCTTGCCGCTCCGCCCTGCGGGCGCTGACCCAGGCCGCGCGAGACAAGACCGGCAACTTACTCGACCTGGCTATCCAGGCGACCCGCGAACGCGCCACGGTGGGCGAAATCTCCGATGCCCTGGAAACGGTCTACAGCCGCCACCGCGCGACCATTCGCAGCATCGCCGGCGTCTACGGTTCCGCCTACGATGGCGACGAGGGCTTCGCGAAAATCCAGGCGGAGGTCGATGCCTTCGCCGAGGATGCCGGCCGGCGTCCGCGCATGCTGGTGGTCAAAATGGGTCAGGACGGGCACGACCGGGGCGCCAAGGTGATCGCCACGGCCTTCGCCGACATCGGCTTCGACGTCGATATCGGACCCTTGTTCCAAACTCCCGAGGAAGCGGCGCGCCAAGCCATGGAAAATGACGTGCATGTTATCGGGGTGTCCAGCCAGGCGGCCGGCCACAAGACCTTGGTGCCGCACTTGGCGGATGAACTCAAGAACGCCGGCTCCGGCGATATCGTCATCGTTTGCGGTGGCGTGATCCCACCACAGGATTACGATTTCCTGCTGGCGGCCGGGGCCTCGGCAATCTATGGCCCGGGCACCAATATCCCTCAGGCCGCGAGCGAGATATTGGGAATCGTGCGTGAGCGGCGTGCGGACGCGGCGTGACTATGAGCCCAGCCGCCCGCGCGCCATAGGGCCAACCCATGAGAGCCACCACCATGGAGCCGGGGCAGTTCCACCCCCGCCGGCAGTTTAGCACCCTGCGATTCCTCTTGCCTTACCTGTGGCCGCGCGGCCGCTTCGATCTGCGCCTGCGTGTGGGATTGGCGTTCGTGGCCCTGGTCGGGGCCAAGGTCGCCAACGTCTACGTGCCGATACTCCTGAGCAAGGCGGTCGATACCCTGGGCGCGCCGTCGAATCTATTGGTCGCGATCCCGCTCGCGCTGCTTTTGGCCTATGGCGCGGCGCGGGTCGGGGCTCTGACCTTGGGCGAAGTCCGCGACGCTCTTTTCGTCAAGGTCGCGCAAAATTCGATCCGCCAGATCGCATTGGGCACGTTTCGGCATCTGCACGCGCTGTCCTTGCGGTTCCATTTGGAGCGTCAGACCGGGGCCCTGAGCCGGGCCATGGATCGCGGCACCAAGGGCATCGAGTTCCTGCTATCCTTCGTGCTCTTCAACATCCTGCCGACCATTGTCGAGATCCTGCTGGTCTGCGGCATTCTTTGGGTGTTGTTCGATTGGCGTTTCGCGGCCATCACCATGGTCACCATCGGTGTCTTCGTTTGGCTGACATTCTCGATCACGGAATGGCGTATCCGTTTGCGCCGGGCCATGAACGAGGCCGACAACGAGGCCAATACCAAGGTCATCGACAGCCTGCTCAACTACGAAACCGTCAAGTATTTCGGCAACGAGGCGCACGAGGCCCGGCGTTACGATTCGGCGCTGCGGGACTATGAAGCCGCCGCCATCAAAAGCCGCGTTAGTTTATCCCTTCTGAACGTCGGTCAAGCGGCGGCTGTCGCGGCTGGCATTACCTCCATCATGATTCTGGCGGCCCAGGGAATCATGCAAGGGCGCATGACCATCGGCGATTTCGTCATGGTCAATGCCTACATGCTTCAATTGGCCATGCCGCTCAATTTGTTGGGCACGGTGTATCGCGAGATCAAGCAGTCGCTGATCGACCTGGAGGCCATGTTCGACTTACTGCATTCGCCGGCCGAGGTTCTGGATCTGCCGGGGGCGCCCGGTCTCAAGGCCACGGGCGGCGAAGTCGTCTTCGATAGCGTCGATTTCGGCTACGACCCGCGGCGGCCGATTCTCAAGGGCGTGAGCCTTCGCGTCCCGGCCGGCAAGACGGTGGCCATCGTGGGGCCCAGCGGCGCCGGCAAATCTACGCTCAGCCGGATTCTGTTCCGCTTTTACGACGTGCTGGCCGGGCGGGTCTCGATCGATGGGCAAGATATTCGCGAAGTCGCACAGGATTCCTTGCGTGCCGCCATCGGCATCGTTCCCCAGGATACGGTGCTGTTCAACGACACGGTCTTCTACAACATCGCCTATGGGGACCCGGCGGCTAACCGGGCGCAAGTGGAAGAAGCCGCGCGCCTGGCGCGCATCCACGATTTCGTGCAGGGCCTGCCCGACGGCTACGACACCATGGTCGGGGAGCGGGGCCTGAAGCTATCGGGCGGCGAGAAGCAGCGTGTCGCCATCGCGCGGGCTATTTTGAAGAAACCCAAGATCCTCATGTTCGACGAGGCGACCTCGGCCCTCGACACCAAGACCGAACGTGAAATTCAGCATAGCTTGAGCGAGGTGTCGCGCGGGCGCACGACCCTGACCATCGCGCACCGGCTTTCAACCGTGGTCGAGGCCGACGAAATCCTGGTGCTTGAGGAGGGCCGCATCGTCGAACGGGGGCGGCACCGCGATCTCTTGGCTAAAAATGGGGTCTATGCCGCCATGTGGGCGCGCCAGCAGGCCGGCGATGAGGAGCGGGGGGCGCTCCAGCCCCGGCGCGCGGAGCCTGAAAGTGAAGCCATGGCAAGGAAGCGTTAGGGATGGCGCGGGTACCCTTGGATCATGTTTGGCAAGCTAGTTCAGATGATCTTCGTTCCCAAGCGCGCGCGGACCAAGATGGCGGCGCGGCGCAAGCCGCCGGCACGGCCGGCGGCACGCCAGGACAGCCCGCCTCCCGGCCCGCCTCCCTTGTCGCAGGGCTCCTACGAAACACCCGCGAGCCGCGGCAAGCTGCTCGAGGATACCATGACGCTCTACCGGCAACAGCGCCAGGACGTGTACGATACTCTCGACGATGCCACCAAGCGGCAGATCGAAGAGGACGCCGAAAAGGCTTTTGGCAAGGTTCTCGACCCCAAGGGGTAAATCCGTGACCCGCGATTCCGCCGCCAATGGAGACCTCGCGCGCCGGGTGTTGGCGGGTGAGCGCCGGGCCCTGGCTCAGGCCATTACCCTGGTCGAATCGGCGCACCCGGACCATCGGGCGGCGGCGGAAGACCTGCTGGCCCAGGTTCTGCCCCACAGCGGGCGGGCGGTGCGCCTGGGGATTACCGGGGTCCCCGGAGTTGGCAAATCGACCTTTATCGAGGCCTTCGGGCTTTACCTGATCGAGGAGGGGCACCGGGTCGCGGTTCTGGCGGTCGATCCGACCTCGCGGCGCAGCCGCGGCTCGATCCTGGGCGATAAGACCCGGATGGAGATCTTGAGCCGGGCCCCGGCGGCCTTTATCCGGCCGTCGCCGGCGGGGCGGACCCTGGGCGGGGTGGCCCGGCGCACCCGCGAGGCCATGTTGGTCTGCGAGGCGGCGGGCTTCGACGTGATCCTCGTCGAGACCGTGGGCGTGGGGCAGTCGGAAACGGCGGTCGCCGACATGGTCGACATGTTCCTGCTACTCTTGCAGCCGGGCGCTGGCGACGAGCTTCAGGGCTTCAAGCGCGGTATTATGGAGCTGGCCGACTTGATCGTGGTCAACAAGGCCGACGGCGATCTCGCCGCCGCCGCCGAGCGGGCCGCCGCCGAGTACCAGGGCGCGCTCCAGTTTTTGCGCCCGGCCAGCCGCTCCTGGCGGCCGGAGGTGCTCAAATGCTCGTCCCTAAGCGGCCAAGGCATGGCTGAGATTTGGGCGGCCGTGGGCCGCTTCCGGGTTGCCTTGGGCGAGGGGGGCGAGGGGGGCGAGGGCGGCGAACTGGCGGAAAAGCGGGCGGCCCAGGCTCTGGCCTGGATGTGGAGCGAGGTCGGCGAAAGCCTCATGACGGCCCTGCGCGGCCATCCCGGCGTCGCCGGGCAAGTCAGGGACCTGGAGGCCGAGGTCCGGGCCGGCGCCCTAGCACCGACGGCGGCGGCCGAGAGGCTTCTGACCGCCTTTTTCGGCCGGAGCGTGGAGAATTAGGGAGCCCTCCCACCCTTGACGGCGCCGGGCGGCTGCCGTAGAAAACCGGCTGCACCGGGTGGAACCCTGCCCGGTGGTTCATATTTATGCCTGCATGTAAGAAATTTGGGGTCCGAACCATGGCACGACGCTGCGATTTCACCGGTATCGGCGTGATGGCCGGCAATAACGTCAGCCACGCGAACAACAGGACTCGCCGGCGCTTCCTGCCGAACTTGCAGGAAGCCTCGCTGTTCAGCGACGCCCTCAATAAATCGGTTCAGGTCCGGCTCAGCACCAGCGCGATCCGTACCGTGGAGAAGCGCGGCGGCATCGATGCCTTCCTGTTGTCGACCGCGACCGACAAGCTGGGGACCAAGGCGCGGACGCTGAAACGTCAAATCCAGAAGGCGGTGGCCGGCAAGGCCGCCTAAGTTCAGACCGGATCCGCTAGGATCGCGACACGAGGCCCGCTTTTGCGGGCCTTTCGCGTTTTTGGGACCGCGAAACGGCCGGCGCCCGGCGTTCACGTTCGCGCGAGGCGTCTCGCCATTTCCCATGCCAAGCCGCATGATTGATCAATCGCGTGTTCAAGCATTGGCATTACCCGGAGGCCCCATGACAAATCTTCCCCGCCGCCAAGTTCTCAATGCCCTGGCCGTGGCTCCTTTGGCTGGTTTGCCCCTGGCCGCCATTCTCGCCGATCCGGGCCTAGCGCGCGCCGCCGCCGCTGGCCTTCAGGAGGTGTCTCTCACAACCAGTGGCGGCGCACAGGTATCGGCGGCTTTGGCCCTGCCCGCCGCGGCGCCGGCGCCCGCGATCGTGCTGGTCCACGAGTGGTGGGGCCTGAACGACCAGATCAAGTCGGTGGCGGCGGAATTCGCCGCCCAGGGTTATGTCGCCCTGGCGGTCGATCTTTACGGCGGCAAGGTCGCGACCACGCGTGAGAGTGCGCGCAGCGCCATGAAGGCGGTCGATGGGGCGGTCGCGACCGATACCCTGGCGTCCTGGATTGCCTGGCTTAAGGCCCACAAGGCGGTGTCGGGCAAGATCGGAACCGTCGGCTGGTGTTTCGGCGGCGGCTGGTCGCTCAACGCCTCGATCGCCGTGCCGGTCGAGGCCACGGTGGTTTACTATGGCCGGGTCAATCAGCCGGCAAGCGCGCTTGGCGCCTTAAAGGGGCCGGTGCTGGGTCATTTCGCGACCCGGGACAAGTGGATCGACAAGGACATGGTCGCGGGCTTTCAAGCCGCCATGGCGCAAGCGGAGAAAAGCGTCACGGCGCACTGGTACGAGGCCGATCATGCCTTCGCCAATCCGACCCAGGCGCGCTACGACGCCGAGGATGCCAGGCTCGCCTGGGCGCGCACCCTCGCCTTCTTCAAGGCCCAGTTGATGGGCTAAAACCGATCTAGGCGTGAACGCGCTTCCGGCGCCGGGGGCCGGCCTTGGCCGGGGTGTCATCGTCGTCGAACAGCGCCGCCAATTGTTCGGTTACCGCCCCGCCCAGCTGCTCGGCGTCGACGATGGTGACCGCGCGGCGGTAATAGCGGGTGACGTCGTGGCCGATGCCGATCGCGGTGAGTTCGACCGGTGAGCGATTCTCGATATAGCCGATGACGTCGCGCAGGTGCCGTTCCAGGTAATTGCCGGGATTGACGGACAGTGTCGAATCGTCGACCGGCGCGCCGTCGGAAATGACCATGAGGATGCGGCGCTGTTCGCGCCGCGCGAGCAAGCGGTTGTGCGCCCACAACAGCGCTTCGCCGTCGATGTTTTCCTTGAGGATGCCCTCGCGCAGCATGAGGCCCAGATTCTTGCGCGCCCGCCGCCAAGGCGCGTCCGCCGACTTGTAGATAATATGACGCAGATCGTTGAGGCGGCCCGGCGCCGGCGGCTTGCCGGCCGCGATCCAAGCTTCGCGCGATTGGCCGCCTTTCCACATGCGGGTCGTGAAGCCAAGGATCTCGACCTTCACGCCGCAGCGCTCCAGCGTGCGCGCCAGTATGTCCGCGCACAAGGCCGCCACGGTGATCGGCCGGCCGCGCATGGAGCCGGAGTTGTCGATCAGCAGGGTAACGACGGTATCGCGGAACTCCATGTCCTTTTCCTCCTTGAAGGATAGGGAATGGAGCGGATTGGTCACCACGCGCACCAGGCGCGCGGTATCCAGAATCCCCTCTTCAAGATTGAACTCCCAATCGCGCGTCTGTTTAGCCAAGAGACGGCGTTGAAGCCGATTGGCCAGGCGCGAGATCACGCTGCTCAGGCTGGATAGCTGCTGATCCAGCATTTCACGCAGACGGCCTAGCTCATCCGGGTCGCAAAGGTCCGCCGCCTCGACGATCTCGTCGAATTGGGTGGTGAAGCCCCGGTAAGTGTCCTTGTCACGATAATTGCGGCCGCCGTCCAAGTGTTGCGGATCGCCGGGGTGGCCCGGTTCTTCGTCGCCCGCGCCCGGCATCATTTCGCTGTCGGCGCCGGCTTGCTGATCGTCGGTGCCGTCCGCGTCGCTGGCCTCGCCGCGCTGCCCTTCCAGGGAGGCCTGGGCGTCGTCGGCCTCGCGTTCGCCGCCTTCGCCGTCCGTTTCCGAGGAGTCGTCCTGGTTATCGTCGCCTTGATTTTCCTGATCGTCGTCGCTTGCTTCGTCGTCTTGGCCTATTTCAATGTCCAGATGGTTGAGCAGGCGGCGCATCACCTCGGCGTAACCTTCCTGATCTTCGATCCGCTCGCCAAGTTCCTTCAGGTCCGACAGGGCCCGCGGCTCCAAACCGGGGCGCCACAGATCGACCATGGCCTTGGCCGTCGGCGGCGGCGGCATGCCGGTCATGGCTTCGCGCGCGAGCACGCGCAGAACCTCGGCCAGGGGCACGTCTTCCCGATCGGCGGCGCGGCCATAGCCGCGCCCGCGGTAGTGTTCCTCCATCGCGGCGTCCAGATTGGCCGCGACACCGGCCATGCGCCGCATACCCAGGGCCTCGCAACGGGTCTGCTCGACGGTGTCGTAGATCGCTTGAGCGTCCTCGGCGCTTGGCCGGCGCGCCCGGTGGACCGCCTGATCGTGGTAGCGCAGGCGCAGGGCGGCGGCATCCGCTTCGCCGCGCACCGAGGCGACCTCCGCCGTCGGCAGATCGCGCGAGGGTAACGGCAGGCGCACTTCATTGCCGATCAGCCCTTGCGGGCCGGGGGCAAAGGAAGCCGCGATGTCGTCACGCTCTGCAATCGCGCGAATCGCGGCGCCGGTCGTGCGCTTGAAGCGATCGATCGGGGATTCAGTGTCGGTCATGAATCGCTTGGAGGTTGCCGCCGCATTCCGCCCCCTACACTAAACTTGCCTTAACCCCGCTTTCGGGCAGGTCGGTGCCGAAGCAGCGCTGGTAGTATTCGGCGACCACCGGGCGTTCGATTTCGTCGCACTTGTTCAGGAAGGTGACCCGGAATGCAAAACCCACGTCGTTGAAAATCTTCGCATTCTGAGCCCAAGTCATGACCGTACGCGGACTCATCACGGTCGAGATATCGCCGTTGATGAAGCCGCTGCGGCTCAGATCGGCCAGCGCGACCATGGCCGAAAGCGATTCGCGGCCTTCCTTGCTTTCGTATTCCGGGCACTTGGCGAGGACGATCTCGACCTCTTCGTCGTGGGGCAGGTAATTCAAGGTGGCAACGATGTTCCAGCGGTCCATCTGGCCCTGGTTGAGTTGCTGCGTGCCGTGATAGAGGCCGGAAGTGTCCCCCAGGCCAATGGTGTTGGTGGTCGAGAACAGGCGGAAGGCCGGGTGCGGCTTGATCACACGGTTTTGGTCGAGCAGCGTCAAGCGGCCCTCGACCTCCAGCACCCGCTGGATCACGAACATCACATCGGGCCTTCCGGCGTCGTATTCGTCGAACACCAGGGCCATGGGCCGTTGCAGGCACCAGGGCAGCAAGCCCTCGCGAAATTCCGTGATCTGCTTACCGTCTTTCAGAACGATCGCATCCTTGCCGACCAGGTCGATACGGCTGATGTGGCTGTCCAGGTTGATGCGCAGGCAGGGCCAATTGAGGCGCGCGGAAACCTGCTCGATATGAGTCGATTTGCCGGTGCCGTGATAGCCTTGGATCATGACCCGGCGGTTGTAGGCGTAACCGGCCAGGATCGCGAGCGTGGTGTCGTGGTCGAAGCGGTACGCTTCGTCCAGGTCCGGGACGTGTTCATTCGACTGACTGAAGGCCGGGACCTGCATGTCGCAATCGATCCCGAATGTCTGGCGGACCGAAACGGTGATGTCCGGTCCATCCATCGGCGGATCGCCGCCTCCGGTGACGGAAGTGGGGGCCATGGTAACTCCTTGGAATTAAGTGCAGGCTAACCGATTTGTATATGGCCGGCGCGGGCCCGGAAAACGCGAAAAGGACACACGCCGCCAAGCTTCGCCGACTTGGTAAATCATGCGAAGCTGATCTTCAAGGCCGCGTAAGCTTGATTAACCGACTTGAGGCGTTCTTCCGCCTCGGTATCGCCGCCATTCGCGTCCGGGTGCAGCTTCTTGGCCAAAGCCTTGTAGCGCGCCTTGACGTCCTGAAACGTCACCGGTTCCGCGAGGTCCAGGACGGCCAGGGCCTTTTGCTCCTCGGTCTTCGGCCGCGCCCGGGCCGGACCAGAAGGATCGTCGGAAAAAAAACCAAAACTGTCGTGAAACCTTGGGTCGCTAGGATCGTCGCCGGCGGGCCGCTGTTCGCCGAAGCGGCCAAAGGGCCAGCTTGGCCGTTCCCATACGGTGTCGTGCCTGCGGCGGTATTCTACCTCGCCCTCGCTCATGCCGGCGTAGAAGTTCCAAGATAGGTTATAGGCGCGCACATGATCGAGGCAGAACCAGTAATACTCGTTCAGTTGGTCGCGCCCGACCGGCGCGCGGTAAATTCCGCTATTACGGCATCCCGAAAACTGGCACCCCCGCTCATGCGAGGAGGGGTACTCAAACGGGATATCGATCTCTTTTTGATTCACGCGGCGCATGGCTTGAAGTATGGATATGGGGCCCGGTGCTGGCAAGCGGCCACCGCCGCACGGCCCATTTCGCGCCTCGGAAAAATGCCGCGGCGGGCGTTCGAGGTGTTCGGGTCCTGGGCGGCTGGAGGCTCAGTTGCCGGTCTTGCCGCCGCCCATGCAGTCGGGCGAGGGCAAGACCCGGCCATCGCGGCGCGCCCATTCCTCGGGCGTATGGGTCTGCATCGATAAGGCATGGACTCCATTCTGCAGTTCGTCGCCTAAAAGGACGTTTACAGCCTGGTGCCGGCCGAGCAGGCCTTGGCCCTCGAAATGCTTCGATACCACGATTACCTTGAAGTGCGACTCCGATCCGGGCGGCACGCTATGCCTATGGCTTTCGTTGATAACCTGCAGGTGGGCCGGATCCAGGGCCGCGCGCAGCTTCGCTTCGATGTTGCGTTGCATAATCATGATTTTCCCCAAGTTACGGCGGATCAGGCTCTTTTAATATAGGCGGTCTGGCTCCGCACAACAGATGCTCCGCCCTCGCCGGGGCTGGGATGATGCTCATCACGAAATGTTGATTGGTTGTATGTGCGCCAGTAATACAATTCATAGTTGTTTTTTAACAAATCAATCCTACCATGGCAGGCAGTTCAATTGCCAAGCGGGGGATCGATTTTGACCGACTATATGCCAGAGAGTTCAGAACCCCACAGCGATAGCCGACCGGCGCCGACCAGCCGGGGGCCGAGCACCCTGGTCAATCGGAATGTGTTTATCGGCCGGCGCCGCACCAGCATACGGCTTGAACCGGCCATGTGGGACTCCCTGGCGGAGATATGCCGCCGTGAAGATATGTCCTTGCACGATGTTTGCGGCCTCATCGACGCGCGCCGTCAGGCTTCCAGCCTAACGGCTGCCATCCGCGTCTTTACCCTGACCTATTTTCGGGTTGCCGCGACCGAAGACGGCCACGCGCGGAACGGTCACGGCCTGCTGTTCTCTAGCCGCCACCTCCGGCGGGCGCCGGTGGGCTTGAATGGCGATTCCTATCGGCGGGCCGATATACCGTGACGCGGATCGCGAATATTAGCGGTTTCCGGAATTTCTAATTCCAAGATTTCCAGATTTCACTGGATTTTGCCGCCCGGCGCGCCTTCCTTGGGGCCGGTGTAAAATTCCGGCCATTGCTTCCTGGCGAACTCGCCCTCGCTGCTGAAGATGTGGCAGCCGTTCAAGAGCGGTGGCCGCCCGGAGCGCTGTTTCTCCCGGTTCCGTTTGACTAGAAACGGATAAAGGGTCTGGAACGCGACGGTGCCCATCGCGACGAGCATTTCGGCTAGATGGGTGCAACCCTCCACGCCACCGACTTTCTCGCGCACGACACGGCGCCAGCCGGCGGCCACGCGCTGGCCGATCAAGCGCTTAAAATTAGGCGTCACGGCCGGGCACAGCTCATAGGGCCCGTGGTCGGTAACCGCTTCGATATCGCGCACGATCAACTCCTCGTCCAAGGTCACGCGCAACCACATGTCGTGGAGGGCTTCGCCGGCCTTGATTTTGCCGCGATACTCGTTGGTGAAACCATAGGATTTTACGTCGGTCAGATGCCCTTCGATATCGAACAGCCCATCCTCCCGGCGGAATCCTTGGAAATCGATGGTTCGGGAGTGCAGATGCTCGCGCTCGAGGTCAGTAAGGGGCAGGGGCATTCATTGCTCTTCGGTTGTCGTTGTTATGTTGCGCCGCACTATATCGGCCCCAGGTTCGCCGTCAAACCGGCAGGGCGCGGCGTGAGGAGAAGGCTGCCGCTTAAGCCTCGGGCGGGAGGGGGATGGTCGTCCCTTCCTCTGTTAGCGGCCGCATTCTGATCGAGGTGATCTGATTCCGCTGGCGGCTCAAGATCTCGAAACGGAAGTTGTGAAACACGAAGGCTTGACCGACGTTGGGAATGCGCCGCGCCTCATGCAACACCAGGCCGGCGACGGTCGCCGCTTCCTCGTCGGGCAGGCGCCATTCGAATTGGCGGTTCAAATCGCGGATTGTCACACCGCCATCGACCACGAGGCTGCCGTCTGGTTGCATCTGGACGCCTTCGATCTCGATGTCGTGCTCGTCCTCGATTTCACCGACGATTTCCTCCAGGATATCTTCCAGGGTGACGATACCCAGAACCTCGCCGTACTCGTCGACAACGATGGCGAAGTGCTCGTGGCGCGAGCGGAAAGCTTGCAACTGCGATAACAGGTCCGTCGATTCGGGGATGAACCAGGGCGGGCTGGCGATCGTAAGCACATCTAGTTCATCCAGCGTGGGCAGCGCGTGAACCGCCCGCAGAAGTGCCTTGGCGTGCAGCACGCCAACTATGTTGTCGGGGTTGTCTTGCCACAGGGGCAGGCGCGTGTGCGGGCTTCGAAGGACCTCCTCAACGAGCTGAGCCGGCGGCAATCCAGTGTCGATGGATATGACCTTCTTGCGATGGGTTAGAATATCCCCGACCGCGACATCGGCCAGGTCGAGGATGGAGCGTAGCATGGCTCGCTCGTGGCGTACTTCCTCGCTTTCGCCGGCATGCAGGTCGATCGCGCCTCGCAGTTCCTCCTCGGTATGCGCGATCTCCAAGCGATCCGACATTTCCACCCCTAAAACCTTAAGCGTGGCGCGAACCACGACATGTATGGCATGGGTGATCGGGAACAGCAGCTTGATCAGCGGGCCCATGATCGGCGCCACGCGCAAGGCGATGCGGTCGGCATGGCGTATGGCATAGGTCTTTGGCAGGACCTCGGCGAAGATCAAGATCAACAGGGTCATCGCGACGGTCGCGTAGATAACGCCCGCGTCGCCGAAATAGTTTATGAGCACGCCGGTCGCAAGCGCCGAGGCCATGATGTTGACCAGGTTATTGCCGAGCAGGATGGCGCCGATCAGCCGCTCCTTTTGCCGCCACAGCTTGTTGACCAAGGCGGCACGGTGGTCGCCTTGCTGCTCGAGCGTGTGCATGCGCGGCAGGGAGGCGGCGGTCAGGGATGTCTCCGAGCCTGAGAAAAAGGCGGAGGCGACGAGCAACGCCAATATGGCGCCGATGGGGATGAGGATATCAATTTCCATTTCTGGGGGTGCCGATCGGCGATCCTTGATATGAGTATTCAGCTTGATATGAGTATTCAGGCGGCGAGGGTATCGGTTAAAAGCGCTTCGACCTCCGTTATATCGACATTTTCGCTCAGGAACGCCCGGCCGATGCCGCGCGCCATGACAAAAGTCGTGCGCCCGTCCGTTACCTTTTTATCCCGCGCCATGTGCTCTGTCAGCCGGCGCGGACTCCAGATGCGCCCCTGGAACCTCTCCACCCCGGTCGCCAAGCCTACCGCCGCCAGGTGGCGGCGCAAGCGTGCCGAGTCCGCGGCCGGGCACAGATTGAGCCGTACCGATAAATCGAGGGCCAGGACCATGCCGATGGCAACCGCCTCGCCGTGGAGAAGCTCATCGCCAAAGCCGGTTTCGGCCTCCAAGGCATGGCCGAAGGTGTGGCCAAGGTTCAGGAGGCCCCGCCGCCCCCTCTCGCGTTCGTCCTCGGCGACAATTTCGGCCTTGGCGGCGCAGCTTTCGCTCACCGCGTGCTGGCGGGCGCCCGGATCGCCCTCAATCACGGCCGTCCCATGGCCCTCCAGCCAGGTGAAGAACTCGGGCCGGTCGATCACGCCGTATTTCACCACCTCGGCGTAACCGGCCAGGAGTTGACGGCGCGGCAGGCTGGACAGTGCCGCAGTATCGGCCAGAACCAGGCGCGGCTGATGAAAGCTGCCGACCAGGTTCTTGCCGTAGGCGGTATTGATGCCGGTCTTGCCGCCGACCGAGCTGTCGACCTGGGCCAGGAGCGTGGTCGGGACTTGCACGAAGTCTATGCCGCGCAGCACGACGGCGGCGGCGAAGCCGGTCAGGTCGCCGATCACGCCGCCGCCCAAGGCAACCAAGGCGGTGCCCCGCTCGATCTTCAATTCGAGCAGGCGCGCGATCAGTTTTTCCAGGTGCGCGAAATCCTTGGTTTGCTCTCCCGGGGGCAGGACCACCGCCTCATGACGGATGTCGGCATCGCTCAAGGAGCGCTCTAGCGCGGCCAAGTGTAAGGCCGCGACGGTGGTGTCGGTCACCACGATAACGCGCCGCTGGCGCAGGACAGGGGCGATATGACTCCCGGCCGCGGCAAGCAAATCGTCGCCGATCAGAATGTCGTAACTCCGGTCGCCCAAGGCTACGCGTTGGCGAAGCGGCGCGGTCATGCCGGCGCTGTGTCCGGGGTGCCTAAATAGGCGTTTATCGCCGCGCGTGCGCGTGCGACCGTGACCTCGGGCGGGCCGTCCTGGCTGTCGATCGCGATATCCGCCTCGGCGTAGATCGGATAACGCTCCTCGATCAGGTGGGCCAGTATCTCCTCCGGATCGCCGCGTTTAAGCAGGGGACGGTGATCGCGCCGCGCGGTGCGTTTGAGCAACAACGCGAGATCCGCCTTGAGCCACAGCGAGATGCCGCGTTCCTTGATGAGCGCCCGGGTGCCCGCATCCATGAAAGAGCCGCCTCCGGTCGCCATGACGTGCGCCGGGCGATCCAAAAGCCGCGCGATCACCCGGCGCTCGCCGTCGCGGAAGGCGGCTTCGCCGTGGCGCTCGAAAATATCTTCGATGGCGCAGCCGGCCGCGGCTTCGATCTCGGCGTCCGCGTCGACGAAGCTCAGCCCGAAACCGCTTGCCAGCCGGCGTCCGATGCACGATTTCCCAGCCCCCATCAGGCCAACCAAAACGATCGTTTTCGCCGGCACGGCGCATGTTTTCACCGGCGCGGGCCCCGACGCGCGGTCGCTGCCGGTGCCCGTCGGTGGATTATCGGTGGGGTGTGAATGGGGCATGGCCGTCACGCAAATTGGCCGGAATCCTTGTCGTCTGGCGTTGCCAGACTCGAAGGCCGGTGTATAGACTGCCGCAAATTCGCCATAGTCGAAACTTATCATTCTTGTTCTTGGAATTGGCAAGCATGATATGCCGAGGCGGTGAATAGGATTCTATCCACTAAACCCCGCCCTTTTAACTTTCGTCAATACTCCCCATGAGAAGATTGAGTTTGGTTGCGATTGTTCTTGTTCTAGGCGCCATTGTAGCGGGTGCCGCCTATCTGGTCACCTGGGACATTCCGCCGCCCACAGTAAGCGTTGAAAAAGTTCTTCCAAATGAACGCTTCCCCCGTTGACAGCCGCCGCCGGTCGCGAACCGCCCTACTGCTAGGTTTAGCGGCCTTGGTCTATGCGGCCGGGGCGGACGGTAACCGGGCCTGGGGACAAGCCACGCCAACCAGCCCCGTAGCCCTCGTTCCGCAGGGTGTGGTCGGTTCGGTGCCCTTGGCCGCGCCGCCGCAAGCCGTGCCGGGGCAAACCAGCGTCACCTCCGTTGATCCGGCTCCGGGTCGCGCGGTTATCGAGATTAATCCCCTGGCGGATATAGCTCCCGAATCCCTCGGCGTTCTGGGGGTCGAGGACGGCGGCTTCGGCCTGGATATGTGGCGGGGAACGCCGCGTCATGTGGTCGAGAGCCTCTTGCGGCGCTTGCCGCCGCGCATGTCGTCGCGCGGCATGCGGGATATGGCGCGCCGGCTCCTGCTCACGGTCGCGCCGCCACCGGCCGCCAAACGGCAAGTCCTGGCCAGCACCTCGGCAAGCGCGGGTGACTTACCGGCGAAGGGTGCCGGGGTCTCGACCCAATTATTGATCGAGAGGTCGCGACGCTTGGCCGATCTGAGTGAGATTCCGGCGTTGCTCACTCTTCTTTCCGTGGTCCCCGGCCATCTCGAGCAGGAAGATCTCGATCGACTTCACGTCGAGACATTGCTGCTGAACCATGAACAGGCGGAGGCATGCCGCCGGATCCGCAACTCGATCGCCATTTATCACCAGTTGGAGTTCTGGCAGAAGGCCATGGTCTTCTGCAACATGGCCGGCGGCGATCTGGACCGCGGTATGCTCGGCTTGGCTCTCTTGCGTGAGCTGGGCCTCGCCGACGACCCTTTGTTTTTCGCGCTCGCCAATAGATTTGTCGGCGTCGGGGAGGAGGATGCGCCCCTAGCGGGCATCCTGTCGCCGTTGCATGTCGCGATGCTGTTGGCGCTTGAAGCGCCGCTCCCGGCGGCGGTGTTCGACGGCGCGGAGCCCGGCATTCTTTTCGCCATTGCCACGGCGCCCAAGATGACGCCGCTCGAACGCGCCGCCGCCGCCGAACAAGCTTGCGCCCAGGGCATCGTCGATGGCGCCGCGCTTGGCCGCGGTTACGATGCGATACCCTTCGCGCCCGAACAACTTGGCAACGCCATCGCCGCGGCCGCGGAATTGGAGGGCGCCGCCGCCCGCGCGCTCCTATACCAAGCGGCGCGCGGCGAGGCTTTACCCTCGGCCCGGGCCGAGGTCCTGCGCGTCGCCCTCGAAGCGGCCGCGCGAGCAAACCTCTATGTGGCCACCGCGGAGGTCTATGGGCCCCTTATCGCGGGTATCGATCCAACCCCTCAAATGGCCTGGTTCGCGGAGACGGCGGGCCGGGCGCTTTATGGCGCGCGGCAACTCCAGCGGGCGAACGCTTGGCTGGCTCTTAGCCGGCAGGAATCGATCATAAACCCGCAAGCCTCGGCGGCGGTGGCCGCTCTGTGGCCTTACGCGCGGCTGGCCGGCGGCGAGATACCGGCCGCCGAGGGCGGTCTGGAAGCCTGGCACGCCATGCGCGAAGCCGCCGGAACCGAGCCACCTTCCGGCGCCACGGGTTTGCTTCGGGCTTCGTTCCAGGCGCTGGGCGAGCTGGACTCTTTGAATTGGAACGACATTGCCGCTCAAAGCGACTCGTCCGGCGGGCCGATGCCGGATGCCGCCTTCCTCTATGCCCTGGAGGATGCGAGCGAGGCGCGGCGTGTCGGCGAAACCGTGATTCTTTCGCTCATTGTCTTGGGTGAGGCCGGACCTGCCGGCGCCCATCCCATGGCCTTGGGCGCCGTGATTTCCGGTTTGAGCCGGATCGATTTGGAGCGCGAGGCGCGGGCCTTGGCGATCGAGGCCGCGCTGGGCAACGGTATTTGACGTGGCGGTGGAGCCGCACAGCGAGGCATTTCTGGAAATGCTCGCGGTGGAGCGCGGCACGGCGAAGAATACCTGCGAGGCCTATCGCCGCGACATTGGGCATTTCTCGGCCTTCCTGAAGCACCGCGCCGTCACCCTCCTGGAAGTCGAGGCCGTGGATATCCGCGCTTATCTTGCCGGGCTGTCGCGCGCCCAAATGGCGCCGCGCACCGCCGCACGGCGTCTGTCCGCCTTAAGGCAATTCTATCGCTTTCTTCTTAGCGAGGGCGTGCGCGCGGACGATCCAAGCGGCCCGATCGACAGCCCGCGCCAAGGCCGCGCACTGCCGAAGATTCTGAGTGAGGCCGAAGTCGAATGCCTGCTTGCCGCCGTTCGCGCCCGCGGCGGCACCAGGAAGAGCATCGAAAACCTGCGCCTTACCGCCCTGCTTGAGCTGCTTTACGCGACCGGCATGCGAATCTCGGAGTTGATATCCTTACCGGCGGCGGCCCTGGCGCGCGACCCGCGCGTTCTTGTGGTCCGTGGCAAAGGCGGTAAGGAACGCATGGTGCCGCTCAGCGAGCCGGCGCGCGACGCCGTGGCCCGTTACATGGCGGCCCAGCGCGAGGCCAAGGCCCGTGCCCGGCTGCGGCTACGGGCCCCACAGGCCGTGCCGCGCTGGCTTTTCCCCTCCGGCGGGCGTAGCGGGCATTTGACCCGTCAAAGGGTCGCGCAACTCCTCAAGGAACTTGCCACGGAAGCGGGGGTCGATCCGTCCAAGGTTTCGCCTCATGTCCTGCGCCACGCCTTTGCCAGTCACTTGCTCGACCACGGCGCCGATTTGCGCTCGGTTCAGAAGATGCTCGGCCACGCCGACATCTCGACGACCCAGATCTACACCCACGTTCTCAATGAGCGCTTGCGAAGCCTGGTCCGCGATCATCACCCCATGGCGGCGCGATCTTAAGATTCTTGATTATGCCTTAGGTTGACAAGCCCCCGCAGGTCGCGCATTTTCCCGCCAGATCGCGCCCAGACGGCGCCGACCCACCATATTCAAGATTGATACCAGTGAGGGAGAGGTTATGAGCTTCACCATAATCGATCAGGCAACCGCGCGCCTGAACCGTAGCGAGCTCGCCGTTCCGGGCAGCAATACCTCGTTGTTCGAGAAAGCGGCGAAATCCCAGGCCGATGTCGTGTTCCTGGATTTGGAAGACGCGGTCGCGCCGGACGACAAGGAACAAGCGCGCAAGAACATCATTGAAGCCATCAACGATGTCGACTGGGGCGCCAAGACCTTGTCGGTACGGATCAATGGCCTGGACACGCACTATATGTACCGCGACGTGGTCGATATTCTGGAACAGACCAACGGCCGCCTCGACGTCATCATGATTCCCAAGGTTGGGACCGCCGCCGACGTCTATGCCGTCGATATGCTGGTGACCCAGATCGAGGACGCCAGGAAGCAAACCAAGCGCATCGGCTTCGAGCACATCATCGAAACCGCGCTGGGCATGGCCAATGTCGACGAAATCGCGGCCGCGTCGAAGCGCAACGAGAGCCTGCATTTCGGCGTTGCCGACTATGCCGCCTCGACCAAGGCGCGGACCACCGTGATCGGCGGACCGAACGCGCTCTACGGTGTCCTGACCGACATGGTGGAGGGGCAGGAGCGCGAGTACCACTGGGGCGACATGTGGCATTACGCGGTGTCGCGTATGGTGGTGGCCGCGCGGGCCAATGGCCTGCGGCCCATCGACGGCCCCTTTGGCGATTTCTCCGATCCCGACGGCTTCAAGGCGCAGGCGAATCGCGCGGCCTGCCTGGGCTGCGAAGGCAAGTGGGCGATTCACCCCAGTCAGATCGCGCTCGCCAACGAGGTCAACAGCCCCTCGGAAGCGGAAGTCACCAAGGCCAAGCGCATTATCGAGGCCATGGAACAGGCGCAGAGGGAAGGCAAGGGCGCGGTCGCGCTCGACGGCCGCCTGATCGACATCGCTTCGATCAAGCAAGCCGAAGTCATGGTCAAGAAGGCCGAGCAGATCGCCAAGGCCGGCTGAACGCCGCGTTCAGGCGTAGGCGGCGTCGAAGAAGGCGACCTCCAGCCGCACCATCTCGCGGAACAGCGCCGCGAGATGGGCGCGCCGCCGGGGCGGCAAGGCCGGAGCGATGCGATCGGTCTCGCCGCGCAGCCATTCAACGAAGGCCGCGAAGTCCAAGTTGGCGTGGATCTCGATCCATTCGGCCAGGTAGAACCTTTTTGGCCGCGCCTCTCCCGCCGCGCTGGCCCAAGACAGATACACCCACTCGGCGGGCAAAAGCACCGCGAGCGTTTCGCCATAGCCACTGCGCGCGGCATTCAGCATGATGTTGTCCAGGTGCTGGGTCGCCGGGTTTTTCTCGGCCGTGCTCCATACCTCCTTGGAAATTCCCAGGGCGTCGAACGAACGCAGGAAATAGTCGTTCTCGCCGCCTGTCACCGCTTCTAGGAAGCCGGCCAACCTGGCCTTGGAATCCGCATTCGGCGCGTGGCCGACGGCGAGCTCAAGCACCCGCGCCAGGGTATCCAGGAAAGCATAATCCTGGATCAAATAGCGCGTGAAGTCGGTATCCTTCAGGGTGTCGCCGATCAGCTCCCGGGTAAAGCGGTGGTCCACGCTTTGGCGCCAGAACGGCTCGGCGTTTTCACGCAGATGGTCCGAGAATCGCGATGAGTCTGCTGCTTGCGTCATCTCGGGACTACCGCAATTCGATGGCGTAGCTCTCGACCGGCGGTGCCGTCTCGATGACCTTGGCGCCGAGCAGGAAAGCGCCGAAGCGTTCGTATCGGCCCCGGTCCAAGGCCGCGGGGCGCAGGGCGAAACGCGGCAAGGTGTCGCGCCAGGCGCGCCGGTTCAAGTCGTCGTCGAGGCCGGTCTTGTACTTGGCGAAACTGGTCCAGGCCTCGTCCGGGTGATTGACGATGTACTGCACGCCGCGCTCCAGCGCCCGCAGCACCTTGGGCAGGCGCGGGTCGTCCAGCTTGGCGGAGTTGGCGACCAGGATCAGTTCGTCGTAAGGCGGCACGCCTTCCTCCTCGACATAGAACGCGCGACCCTTGCGCCCCTCGATGGCCAGTTGGTTGAGCTCGAAGTTGCGGTAGGCACCGATCACCGCGTCGACTTGGCCCGAGAGCAGGGAGGGGCTGAGCGAAAAATTTACGTTGACCAGGGTCACGTCGCCTAGGCCAAGCCCGTGCTTGGCCAACATGGCGCCGAGCACCGCGTCTTCGAAGCCGCCGACGGAAAACCCTACCGTCTTGCCCTTCAAATCGGCTATCGACTCGATCGGACTCTCGTCCAGTACCAGGACCGTGCTGAGCGGCGTCGCGATCAGGGTGCCGACGCGGGTCAGGGGCAAGCCGGCGGCGGACTGCATATGGATCTGCGGTTGATAGGACACCGCCAGGTCCGCCTTGCCGGCGGCGACCAGCTTCGGCGGATCGTTGGGATCCGCCGGCTCGATCAAGGTGACTTCCAGGCCTTCTTCGGCGAAAAAGCCCTTCTCCTGGGCCACGATAATCGGGCCATGATCGGGATTGACGAACCAATCGAGCAAGATTGTCAGGGGCTCCGCGCGCGCCGGCGCCGCGGCCAACAGAAACGCGAAGGCGAGAACGGCGAGAACATGGGCGGCGGAAAATTTGCTTGGCATGGCGGATCTCCTCGGTGCGCGACAGCGGGAGATCCGGGATGGCTTGCGAGGAGACGGCCCCTGGACGAGCGATCCCGTCAAGAAGCGAGTTCCGTTCCCTGCGCCGGCATAACCCGGATCAGGTTCGAAGGGTCACCGCCGGAACGAACACACCCGACGGTATCTCAGCCCAAGAGGGCCCCCCTAGGAACGAGCGGGATGATGGTCATGGCCTGGGGCCAAGTCAAGCGGTGCCATCCTTATGAGAGATACCCGGCTTCTAGACGATACCCTGCTCGCGATAGGGCCTGCCCGCCGCTATGCGGCCGTAGCCGAAGGCCGATATGTCGAGGCTCCGGTAGCCGCCTTCCAGGATGAGTTCCGCCAGGGCGAGGCCGCTCGCCGGTGCGTGCATGATGCCGTGGCCGGAATAGCCGCAGGCCATATAGACGTTCTCAAGGCCGCCCTCCCAGCGGCCGACGATGGCGGTCAGATCGTGGGTGTTGCGGGCGTAGTGGCCGACCCAGGTGCGCCGCAGCTTGAGGGTCTCCAGGGGCGGCAGGCGATGGGCGAGGCGCGGCCAGACCGTTTCCTCGAAACGGGTCGGGTGGCTGTCGAGATGAAATCCCGCCGGCTGATCCCAATCGGGCAAACCGCCCGCGTAGCCCTCGCCTTCCGGGCCGAAGGCGAGATGGGTCTCGGTCTTGATGAAGGGCAGGGGTTCAATCTCGTTAGTGGTGACGAAGTAATGACTTTCGCGGCACATGGGTTCGACCGGAAGCGATAGCCCGATCATGGCGCCGACCTCGCCGGACCAGGCGCCGGCGGCGAGCACGAAGCTGTCCGCGGCCAGGACCGCTCCCGATGCCAGGATGACCTCGCGCGCCAGACCGCCCCCGGCCCGCCAGCCGGCTACACGGTCCTTTACATAGTCGACGCCCAGAGCGCGCGCCTTGTCGCGGAATCCCATGAGGGCCGCGTGGGGGTTGATCCAGGCATCGTCCGGCGAATGAACGGCGAGGGCCACATCGCGCACGTTGAGCGAAGGAAAGCGGGCCTTGAGAGCGTCCCTGTCCAACAGATCGACCCGTGCCCCCAGGGATTCCTGTAGACGGTGGTTGGCTTCCATGCGGGCGTGATCGCCGTCGTCCGAGATAAACAGATAGCCCCGGCGTTTGAGGCCGATATCGGCGGGCACGCCGCCGGTCGCCATCTCCTTGTGGAAGCGCGCGTAAAAATCCAACCCGTAGCGGGCCATTTCGATGTTTTCGGGCAGGCTGAAAAGTTGACGTATGCCGCCGTTGGCCGCCGGCGTCGCCGAGAACTCATAGCTTGGGTCCGGTTCGACGACCGCGACCTTCCCGGCCCGCCCGGTGCGGGCCAGGAAATAGGCGGCGGCCGAACCGACGATTCCGCCGCCGATAATGGCGATATCGACTTTCATCGAGGCGTTACTTGTTCCGGCCCGCCCTCATGCCCTTACAATACGATAGCCGACGCGCGGGAAGTGGACGGCCACTTGGCCGACGCGCGGGTCTTGGCGCTCAAGCACGATGTCTTGCAGGCCGATGTGGCGGATACGGCCTTCGATACCGGCGGTTCCGCTGACACCTTGCGCGTGAACCTCGACCGTGTCGCCCGGCACGAGGCCGCTTGGATCGTCCGGCTCCGAGTCCGGCGCCGGCACGGGATCGGCCGCCCTCGCGATATCGAGGGCTTCGCCGCCGCTCATTTCGCTGGACGTGCCATGGCCGATGGCGCGCACCCGCTCCTCCCAGGCGCACAGCTTGGGGAAGCGCGCCAGAAATTCAGGGCCCTTGGAATAGCGCCCGCGCAGGAACCAGACCAGATAGTAGCACAGCGCGTCCGGCAGGCCGGGGCGATCGCCGAGCATGAAGCGCCGGCCGGTGGCCAGGCGTTCCTCGATCCAGCCGAATTGCGCGCGCAGGCTGGCCAGGCGTTCCGGCATCCCGGCTTGCAGCTTCGCCATCTCGAAGCCGGGCCCAAAGTACAGCGGCCCCCGGTCTTCTTGAAAATCGGCCGGCATGGCCTCGCCCGCGTCGGCGAAGACCACGGCGATGGCGGCGGTGAAGAAATCGCCGTCGGTCCAGCGACTGACGCCCCAGGCGATGCCGTCGGCGCCGCCGGGGAACAAGGTCGGCTCGCGAAACCGCCGTTCCAGCTCACGGATAATGCTCTGGCTGTCGCAGAAGATATCGGCGCCGATCTGCATGACCGGGGTCAGGCGGTAACCGCCGGTGAGCGGCATGAGATCGGGCTTGGGCGGCAGGCGCGGGATCGTGACCGCGTGCCAAGTCAGGCCCTTGATGCCGAGCACGACCCGGACCTTCTCGGAAACCGGGCTTTGCGGATAGTGATGCAGGATTATTTCGGACATGGGGAGTTACTTTCAGGGTAATCGCAATTAGCGCCGCGGTTCCGCCGGTGCGTCCTTCGACAAGCTCAGGATGAGGAAGATCTGGTGTGGCATAAAGAAAAATCCTCATCCTGAGCTTGTCGAAGG
>JAJFGJ010000035.1 GCA_021776175.1 Kiloniellaceae bacterium | reverse complement strand
TCGCGATTTCCTGAGTGCTACACTGACGACGGTCAGGTTCGCGGCGTCGCTATAGTTGCGGCTGGATCGCGATTTCCTGAGTGCTACACTTATCGCCGTGCGCATGGTGGCGGCTCATACGTTGCGGCTGGATCGCGATTTCCTGAGTGCTACACTGATCCACGCAGATTGGGATGTGGAGCCGCAGTTGCGGCTGGATCGCGATTTCCTGAGTGCTACACTGTTCTAACACTGTCACGGCAGGTTAGCCATGTTGCGGCTGGATCGCGATTTCCTGAGTGCTACACTCCAATTAGCTTGCACGCCGGTCGAACCCCAGTTGCGGCTGGATCGCGATTTCCTGAGTGCTACACTCCACGCGCTGGGACCTGTACCGCGAGGCGCGTTGCGGCTGGATCGCGATTTCCTGAGTGCTACACTGCGCATGTGGCTTAGGAAGATCGTGCCGCCGTTGCGGCTGGATCGCGATTTCCTGAGTGCTACACTACGGCACACCGGCTAATATACTCCATGAGCGTTGCGGCTGGATCGCGATTTCCTGAGTGCTACACTTCGCCGCCAAAAGCACCATTCAGGAAACCTGTTGCGGCTGGATCGCGATTTCCTGAGTGCTACACTTATCGACTGACGCAAGCGAAGGTATTGCGAGTTGCGGCTGGATCGCGATTTCCTGAGTGCTACACTAGATCATGAACGTGCTTGAGGCGTCGGGCCGTTGCGGCTGGATCGCGATTTCCTGAGTGCTACACTCAGACGCTCCGGGTGGTCAATACCTCGCAGGTTGCGGCTGGATCGCGATTTCCTGAGTGCTACACTCCTTCTTGGCCACGTGAACCTTGGCCAGCAGTTGCGGCTGGATCGCGATTTCCTGAGTGCTACACTGCCGAAGACGCACCGCGCCGCCCCACCCAAGTTGCGGCTGGATCGCGATTTCCTGAGTGCTACACTTGCGCAAATCCGAGGCGCGGCGATGACGGCGTTGCGGCTGGATCGCGATTTCCTGAGTGCTACACTGTTTGGTTGCTGGCGAAATCCATCCGGGTCGTTGCGGCTGGATCGCGATTTCCTGAGTGCTACACTGCAGTGCAGACTTGATGATACCGAATGGCAGTTGCGGCTGGATCGCGATTTCCTGAGTGCTACACTCCAGAAGCGCCGCCACCGCGTCGGGAATCAGTTGCGGCTGGATCGCGATTTCCTGAGTGCTACACTGAGTGTGGGCCACCTCATTATCCGCCTAGGTTGCGGCTGGATCGCGATTTCCTGAGTGCTACACTGCCGCGCGACTTCGATGTTGTCTTTGCAATGTTGCGGCTGGATCGCGATTTCCTGAGTGCTACACTTTGCTCGATACCCTGCCTATGCACTTCCTGGTTGCGGCTGGATCGCGATTTCCTGAGTGCTACACTTTGCGATTTCGTTAGCAACGGGGCGGCAACGTTGCGGCTGGATCGCGATTTCCTGAGTGCTACACTCTGGCGGCCGTGTTCTTGCACCCCGACCGGGTTGCGGCTGGATCGCGATTTCCTGAGTGCTACACTTTCTCCTTCACAATGGAATAAGCCACCCCAGTTGCGGCTGGATCGCGATTTCCTGAGTGCTACACTCGTGGCCCGCGACGGGACCGCGACCAGCCTGTTGCGGCTGGATCGCGATTTCCTGAGTGCTACACTCCCGGAATCCTTTTAGAGCTTTGCCCGCATGTTGCGGCTGGATCGCGATTTCCTGAGTGCTACACTAGATAATCGCCCAACTTCTTGAATTCTATAAGAGTTGGGCGGTTATCGCTCATATTGAAATGCCGTTCCGTTGCTAAAACAGGGCCAGTTGGCCTGGGTTTTTCAGGCTCGCATTTCGGGCTCTTCCCTTGAATCTGATGATATTTTCGTACTGCTTGTCCGTAAACGCAAGGATATGGACCTTCCCGAATTCGGGCAGGCTTTGCTCTATCCGGCGGGAGAAAGTTTCCAACTGTTCCTTGCCGCTGCAAAATCGCAGATAAACGGAAAACTGGCTCATTTCGTACCCTTGATCGAGCAGAAATTCCCGGAACTTAGATGCCGTCTTTCTTCGCTCCTTGGTATCGACGGGTAGGTCGAACATGACCATGATCCACATGAGCCGGTATCCACTCAAATATCCGCCGTCCAGCATTCGGGCGGTCATTTAAAACTTCCACTTGGCGTGACGGTGCCAAGGTCTAGCGCTTTCGGAGGCAATGAGAATTCGAGGGCGATCTTCCCCTCTTCGAAGGACTGCCCCAAAGAGATCGCGAGCCGCTGAACGCAAACGGCAAGCGGGCTCACCCCTTCCGCCGTGGGCAAGTCGAGCGCCGTCAGAGAGACCAAGGCATTCTTGACTTCGGGCGTCACGTCGGAATGCCCCTGCTCGATTAAGCGTTTGACGCAAATATCGACAAAGGGCCGGAAGGGCTCCATCAAATCGTCGGCCAAGGCCATATCGTTGCCGCGATTACGGTGGTGCAAGCCCATGGTCGGATGCAAACCGGCTGCTATGACCGCGCGGGCCGTGATCGCGCGTATTACCGTGTAACCATAGTTCAGCATCGAATTCTCACCGCCGTGCGTCCGGTCCCGGCGGAAGTCGTCTCCGAAAAGCAACGGCCAGTAACGTCTGGCTGCTTGGGCTTCGACGTTCTCTGGATCGCCAGATCGGACCTTTGCCGCCAAGGCAGCGACTCCGCCAAACCGCGCGCCCACGGCTTCAAGGATCGCCGCCTGATTATTAATCTTCTCGACCACAACGCGCCGCCAAAGTTGTTTTTGCAGGGGCTTGGCGGACTGCCATTGCGCACGCATGCGGGCACCCTGTCGGTGATGACCGGTCAAAGGCCAAACGATAGACACGGGCATATGATTGGGGCCGCATACAACTAAGCAACAATTCCGCTCGGCCAGCGCCACTAAGAGATTATTCGAATAGGTGATACCGTGGGCATGGACCAAGACGGCCCCGATATCATCCAGGGGTATGCGGCCAACTTCTTGGTTGCGCTCCTCAACCTTGAGAAAGCCGCGATAGGCCGAAAGATGACGGCCGTCGGTCGCGATATCGACAATTCGGTCCATGGCTTCCGCGCTTGGTGTGGGTGGGAATCAACCGCGTGGGCCGGGATCGTATATGCGGCCGGTTTCATCCACGCGCACTTGCCGCGCTCGCATCTTCTTCAAGCCCGACGCGGAAGTATTAATATATTTGAAATAGTCCTCGGAATCCGGTTTGGCATCGCGAGCTTTCAGACTACCCGCCTCCCTGTGCCCGGCCAGTTGCATTGAACCATTGGCGGAAAATTTAACTACACGTTGGATAACGCGCTCCGCGCCAACTCCAATCGCAAGCAGATCGTCTTTATGTAACCGTAGAACCTTGCGAGCCGTCGGGTGTTCGTCTTTCACGCTCGAGCGCCAGTCCGGACGATGGGCATCGAACATGGAAACAACCTCGCCCGTCCAACCGCCATCAGGTAGTTCCCATATATCGAAACGGTAGTTCGCATCTCCCTTATAGGCTTTGTACGGCAGCCCGGTTTTATCGTGGATTGGAATAACTCTTAGCCGCTCAAGCACGCGCACGCGGCGCAAGCCTTTATATAGACCTTCGCGCTCTGAGAAATTGGCTAGGGCAGCGGAGAAATCCTTGCCGGATAAGCCTTCAGTCGCGTCAAGCAAGGCTTGCCGCAAGTTTTCGTCGCGGACTCGTTCCACATCAGCCGGGCGCTTCAGGTTATCCAGCGGCACGCGGTGAACAACGAGATGCGCGCCGCGTGCGTCGGCGGGGCCCGCGATACCATAAGCCGTATCGTTGTGCAGACGGCCAGCCGTACTTCCGCGCGGATTAGCGCGGCCGGGAGCCGTCGGGGAACCGCGATCCGGCCGGTGCGAGACGGTCATACGCTCTAGGTTTTCGCGCAAACGGTCGCGGAAACCCTCGAACGGGACCGGCATGCCATCGACAAGGCGGGCTAGGTCTTGCTCCTCCGCGCGCGCCGCCGCACGCGAGACCGCGTTCAGTAAGGCGCGGTCAGTCGTACCGATAACAGCCGCGTCAATCGCGTGATGCCGGTGATCGAGCCGGTTCTTCCGGTCTTGCCGCGCGACGATATTGTGATCGGGCAACAAGTTGTTGAGGCCCCAAGCGCGGCGGAGTAGCTCTGTCAGGCGACCCGGAGTAACCCATACCTTTCTTGAATCGCAAACCGCCGTCAAATACTCGCGCGCGATACGCGAGAGGTATTGCGTGTCGGCAAGTTGGCGATCCAGGAAATCCCGCTCCTGGGTTTCGAAGCGCCCCATCGCATCTGGCCCGAACCGCCATCGTTTGTTTCGCGGTAACGCCGCGATGCGCTCAAGATTATCTTCCCAGCCAGGAAAATTGGCGAAAGCTTCGTCGGGCGTCTGGTTACGCTTCTCCCTATTGGCGCGGCGCAGACTGACGGTCTTGTTAGCGGCGGAATTGTCCAGCGTGCGCGAAAAAGGCAGGATGTGATCGACCTCAACTTCGCTGGAAAACAACTGCTTCGGCGAAATCGGCTCGCCCGTGTAGGGGCAGCGCCTATCGAGGGGATCGGCTGGGTTTAGCTCCTCCCAGAGACGCAATCGCAATCGGCTTTCCCCCCTGTCCGGCAGGTTTAACCCAGCTAGTACCTCGCGGTGGCGATCCGTGCGCGCCGTGTTGCCTTTGATCTCCTTCTCGATTTCATCCAGGCGGCGCTTGCTCAATTTCAATTCGCGGGCCAGTTCCACCACGATCTGGTCGGGGTGGCCATACCGTCGGATAAGGACATTGACGATACGCTTCACCTGGTTCAACGAAATGTGGACGGTCGGATTGGCGATCCGCCCGTAACGTACTTCTTCAGAATCATCAGGATCGCCAGTTCCAAACGCAACGTAGCGAAATAGTACCCGCCCATAGTAAGGCAAAGCGCCGTGAATCTCACCGTCGCGGAAGTCCGAATGATGGTATCCGGCTAACTCTGCCGCCTTGCTGTAGGGAACAACGTCTTTCTCCAGTTCGGCCAGAATATCCCGCGTGACAGTCAGGCCAAGATCGCCATGACCGTCAGGCAAAGAGGCGCGAACCACTTTCTCCGCGCGCTCTACAGATAGACCATGGTCCGCACACAACCACGCGAGAAGCGTTTCCTCGTCTTCCTCCTCCAATAGTCTGGTCACGATAATGATTCGCGTTTCAAGGGACAGGCCCCGCCACGCCGGTCCGAAACGGTCTTCCTTGGCCAAGGCCGCCGCCGTCTCATCGCCTTTCAAGTCCTTGCGGATGTCTGACTCCAGATTGAAACGGCTGTTCCGGGGCAGTTTCAAAAGGGTGCGAAGCTGTCCGAAGGTCCGCTTGGGCATGATCGACAAGACATGCGCGACCTTATCCCGCTCTTCGCGGCTCAATCCGCGCGACTTCTGATCTAGGCCGATCACCGCCAGGGTATTCGCGTCCTGGTAAATTCGGCGGCGCTGAAACAAGGGGTGCGCCCTGGGCAGGCGTTCTTCCTCAGGATTGAAAGTGCATTTCCCCGGCCGCACGGGCTTCAACCTGCGCTGAAAGAAAATAATGTCGCGGAGCTTATCGTGCGTGGATGGGATGAGAACTTCGGAATGGTGCGGTTCCTGCGCCGCCCAAAGAGCTTCGAATTCCTCCAGGACCATGGCCCGGTCCGGATACAGATCGTAGGCCATGACTGTTTTACCGCTCTCGATTTGATGCGGCTTGAGCCGGACCCGGACGCTTTGCTCGTTCGCGCCCAACCGATAAAGGAATTCTCCTAACGTGCGCGCGCCCTGCTCCTCCATGGCCGCGCGCAACTTATCGACGCCCTGCCTGATTTTACCCCGTTCGTCGTCGTCCGCACCGTCGGTGCGGCGGTTGGACTTAAAACCCCGGCGTTGGTTCAAGTGAAACAACGCGCGGCCCAAATGGTGCGGGGACACCGGCCCGTCCAGCGCATGGGCACGGATGCGGTAGGGGTCCAGATCGGCCAGGGCCTTGCGCTGGACCGTATCGTCCGGCATCAAGCCATGCTGAACGAGCGCGTTGAGCAACTTCTTTCGGCGGCGTAAATACCGGTCCCGCCTGCGCCGCATGGAACGCGCCAACCGGCGGGCCACGGCAAGCGACGTTTTATCCTTAGGATTGCGCCCGTCCGAAAATATACGGGCCCCAGCATCGCGAATATCCGCAGGGCGCCCCTCGTTATCCAGATCGAGAACGCACCAGCCAATTGAGTTAGTGCCCAAATCGAGGCCAAGACGATAGCGCATCCATCCTCCCCAATAACTCGTTTGTGCTAATTCAATTAGATGTTGCGTCCAACCAGAGTGCGTGTCAAATTATCGAGGTAGCACTCAGGAAATCGTGATCCGGTCGTTAACAAGCCTTTCGCTTCGGCGATTGGATCGCACAAAATAGAAGGGCAGGCTCCGGCCTGCCCTTTCATTTTTGTGCCAAAAAATGTGTCGCTCGCTGATTGGGTAAATTCTAGGCGTTGCGATCACGCCCAAACCTAGCCCCCATCCGCTCGGTAGCCTCCCTCAACGGATCATCCGCCAAGTGCGCGTAGCGGTGCGTTGTTTGCGGTTGGGTATGCCCTAGGAGCCGCCCCACGATGGGCAGGCTGACACCGCTCGATACCAGGTGCGAGGCGAAGGTGTGGCGCAGGTCGTGAATTCGGACGCCGGGGATCGCGGCGGCTTTGCTGACTTCGTGCCAGAACTTCTTGATATCCATGATCGGCTTGCCGGGTGCGTCGCCTGGGAAGACAAAGCGGTCACCGTCTTGCGCCCGCGCATGCAGATCGCTAAGTAGCGCAACGGCTTGCCTGGACAGCGGTATGTGCTCGGTCCGCCGCTGCTTGGTCGTGTGGGCGGGCTTGGTCCAGACGCCGCGCTCCAGGTCGAACTGGTCCCAGGTCGCGCCCATGACCTCACCCTTGCGCGCGCCGGTCAGGATCAGGAGCCGGACGATGTTCGCCGCCCGTTGGTTTGGGTGGGGCTCCAGGACCGCGAACAGGCGCGATAGCTCCTCCTCGCGGAGCCAACGGTTCCGGTGCTCCTCCTGGAACTTGGCGACGCCCGAGGCCGGATTGTCGGCGCGCCAGCCCCAGGCAATGGCCAGTGCGAACATCTTGGATAGAAGCGCGCGCACCCGATTGGCGCGGTAGGGCGTCGCCTTCATGGCCAGGACCATGGCTTCCACGTCGCGCCGGGATACCTCTTTGACCTTTAGGGAGGCCAGGCGCGGCAGGACGATGGTATCCAGCATGGCTTGGTCATTGCGGACAGATGACGGGCGCTTGTTCGGGATCGCGTGCCGCTCCAGATAGTCGGCGGCAAGCTCCTTGACCGTGGGCGCGCGTCGTTCGTCGCTGCGGTCCTGGGCCGGGTCCTTGCCGTGGGCGACGTTACCTAGTTGCAGCCGGGCTAGGCGGCGGGCCTCCTCCGCCGTCAAGACGCCATGCCGCCCCAGGGTCATGCGTCGGGATCGTCCGGCCTGGCGGTATTGGAGGAGATAGCTCTTAACGCCCGAAGTCTTCACCCTTAAGCCAAAGCCCGGCAGGTCATCGTCCCAAAAGAAGATATCCTTAGGTGCATCGCCAACCGGCGCTTGGATCAGATCGACAAATCGTTTAGTCAGCTTAGGCATCAGCAGGTCCCAGGTAAGCAGTTGGGTAAGCAGTCGGGTAATCTGGCCTCACCTAACCCGGACCCGCTGAAAACAGTCACCCTACGTGTCAGTCGGGCTTTGGGCATAATCCGGGTAAGCAATAGGTAAGCACCGTGAAGCGAAATCCAGCGTACTCCGGGGAGTTTTTAACGTAAAGCGTGGTGTGATTATGTATGCAAAAACAATGCATTATGGGGATTTGGCGTGCTCTAACGAAACTCAGCGAAGCCCTATTTTTTTGACTCTTAATCAGCGGGTCCAAGGTTCGAGTCCTTGTGCGCCCACCATTATATCAAGGGGTTAGCTGAAATGGCTGGCCCCTTGTCTGTTTCTAGTAGGCGTATAGTAGGCATATTGTAGCGTGTGGTGTCGGCTGAATTACCTAGCCGAGATCGGGTGGACGGGGCCACGCACCGAGCTTCGCCGGGAACGTCCGGTCTAAGCACCATCCCTTGTGTCTTCGCGATGCTCACGGCGATCCGCTCGTCTAGCTCGGTTTCGATCGGAGAAGCCTCAGCGAACTCAAGAAGACAGTATACTAATTTGGCCCCCTACTCCGCCGCCGCGGCTTTGGGTTTAGGGCCGCGCTTGGCTGAGGCGGGGCTCCAGGCGAGTCTAAACCAACGGTTTCCTAAGCGCCTGCTCCTAGGGGGCGATGTTCTGCTGCCGCCTGCAAGCCAAGGCCATGCACTCGAGCATCACCGTCCCGGCAAGGAAAGCGGTCATGCCGCCGACGTCATGGGGCGGACTGACCGTATTGACGTCGAAGGCGACGAAGTTCAGGCCGGCGAGACGCTGCAGGAGCGTCAACCCCTCACGCGCCGTCGCCCCACCCCAAGTCGGCGTGCAGACCCCCGGCGCGCAGGACGGGTCGAAGAAATCCATGTCGAAGCACAAATAGACCGGACGCCCGGCGAGGCGCTCGTGAACATGCGCGATGACCGCGTCGAACCCGCGCTCGTATAGCTCGGTGCCGTTGATCAGTTCGTAACCCTGGTCACGGGTATGTTCGAAGACATTCTGGCTGCCGATGGTTCCCCGGGGCCCGATGTGAATCGAGTTCGCGGTGTCGACCACCCCTTCCTCTGCAGCGCGGGTGAAGGTGGTCGCCGTATTGTACCGGGCCCGAACGTCACCTTCGCCGGGGTAGGTATCGGTATGGGCGTCGATATGAAGGACGACGAGATCCCGGTGCTTGCGATGGAGAGCGCGCAGCTGGGGCAGTGTCACCGCCCCGTCGCCCCCCATGGTTAGGGGGATGGTGTCGCTGTCGGCGATGCGCCAGACGGCCTCCTCGATATGCTCGAAAGACTCCTCGATAACGCCGGGAACCACATTGACGTTGCCGCAGTCGACCGCCTTGAGGCGCTCCAGCGCATTGAAATCGGCAATGGGTGGTTGATAGGGCCGGATCAGTCGAGACTGCTCGCGGATCGCTTGCGGGCCGTAACGCGAACCGATACGCACGGGATGGGTCCCACAATCGAACGGAACTCCAAGAACCGCCGCCTGGCTGTTCGACAGGTCATGGGAAAGCGGAATACCCATGAACGTAAACGGGCAGGTGAACAGGTCCTGGTCCCAAACATCGTGACCCGGTAGTCCGGGGTGATCGCGGGTCGGCATGGTGTTCTCCATTCACGTTATCGGCAATGACTTGGTGCAACCTAGCTTATGATGCTCCGGTTCCCGTAGTCCATCGAAAGCCCACTTTCTAGTCGTTGCTGAGGCTCGCCAGAATCACGGTGCTGTCTGCCTGTCCCTTGGAGTCCGTCGGGAAGAAACGGCGCTGCAGGGGCAGAAAATCGGCTCCTGGGGCCTACTAGGCGCACGACTGTCCTTCATGCGCGAAAGTGCCGCAAACCGAGAGACTTCGGACTTCCGAGCGCCGCTTGTAGCCAACCCCGCCGCGAGAGGCATAGTGGTTGCCGCCGCTTTCTTGTGTTAGAATACGGTTATGGTACTCAAGATAGCCAAGTTCCAAATCGGCGACATCGTTCACCACCGCGTTTTTGCATTCCGCGGGGTGATTTTCGACGTCGATCCGGAATTTTCCAACTCCGAGGAATGGTGGCAATCGATTCCTAAGAATGTGCGGCCGAGCAAGGACCAGCCCTTTTACCATCTGCTGGCCGAGAACGATGAGACGGCCTACATCGCCTACGTCTCCGAACAGAACCTGCTGATGGACGAGAGCGGCAAGCCCGTGTCGCACCCCCAGATCGGGGACTTTTTCACCGGCTGGGAGGACGGGCGCTACATTTTCCGCGAGACCTACACCAACTGAACCAGGGCGACCATAACCACCGGACTCTAACTTAACCGGTGGACCACCTCGATGGGGCAGGTCAGTTAGGCCAAAATGCCTAATCCCTTGTCTGTTATTAGCGGGGCTATAGTAGGGCTGATCGGCATGCGATGGTGCCGCGTTCCATGACATAAGGCGGGCCGGCGCGCTGGACGCGGCGGCGCGGCGGTGGCACAAGCAAGGGCATGGGAAAGGCCGAAGCGGCCGCGGGCAAGCCGATCGGCCTGCGCAGCATACTTATCGTTCTGTGTTCGACACTTGGCACGGCGAGCTACGCCTTCACCTGGAATTCGGTCGGCGTGGCGCTGCCGCACATGCAAGGCTCCTTCTCGGCGACCACCGACCAGATCGCCTGGGTCATGATCGCCTTTGTCATCGGCAGCGCCATGATGACCGCCTCGGTCGGCTGGTTCAGCATTCGCTTCGGGCGCAAGCGGATATACCTCTGGGCGCTGGCCGGTTACACGGCGACGCTCCTGGGCTGCGCCGCCGCCACGACACTGGAGCAGGAGGTGACCTGGCGCCTGCTACAGGGCTCCTTCGGCGCGGCGCTCATCCCCGTCGGCCAGTCCATCGCCATCAACGCCTTCCCGCCCGAGCGTCATGGCCAGGCAACCTCCCTCTGGGCCTTGGGTTTCGTCACCGCGAACGTCATCGCGCCGGCCATCGCCGGCACCTTGATCGATGAATTTGGCTGGCCCTGGATCTTCTATGTCAATGTGCCGGTCGGGATCGCCGTCTTCGCCGCCGTTTGGGCGATCGTTCCCGACAGCCCCAAGGCGGCGCGGCCATTGGACTGGTTCGGTTTCACGACGTTGATCGTCGGCGTCGGCGTGTTGCAGCTCATGCTGGCCCGCGGCGAGCGCCTGGACTGGTTCGATTCGACGGAGATCATCGCCGAGGCCCTGATCGGCGGCATCGCGCTCTACCTTCTCGTGGCTCACACCATGACCGCGCGCCATTCCTTCATCGAACGCACACTCTTTAGCGGGCGCAATTTTACCCTCGGCTTGGTGTTTATCTTCATGATCGGCTCGGTGCTGTTTCTGCCGATGCTGCTGCTGCCCTTGCTGATGCAGCAGATCGGCGGCTTTCCAGCGACCGAAGCCGGCTATCTGATGCTGCCGCGCGGTATCGGATCGATCATCGGCCTGACCGTCATGAGTCAGATCCGCGACCGCGTCGATCCACGGCCGATCCTGTTCTTCGGCCTCGCCCTAATGTCCTTCTCGGCCTGGACCATGGGGCACTGGACCGTCGAGGTCAGGCCGCGTGACGTTGCCTGGGCGAGTTTCCTGCAGGGTTGCGCGACCGGCGCGATTTGGGCATCGCTCAACACGCTCGCCCTGGCGAAGCTGAACAAGCGGATACAGGATCAGGGCTTGGCCCTCTTCTACCTGTGTTTCGATTCCGGCAGCGCCATCGGCACCGCCGCCGTCATCGGCCTGCACGCCCGCTACATCCAGATCAACCATGCGCTGCTCAGTGAAAGCATCAATCCCTTCAACGGAATTCTGCGCTACCGAACCTATCCGGAAGCCTGGACGACGGCGGAATCCAGTGGCCTGGCGGCGCTCGATATAGAGATCACCCGCCAAGCGACCATGATCGCCTACAACAACAGCTTCCTGCTGATCGCGCTGATCCTGGCGGCGCTAATTCCGTTCATTATCTTGTTCCGGCACAAGACCAGGCTGGACCCATCGCCACCGGGCAAGGAGATCCCTGGCGGCTAGGGTGCGTTCCGCCGCGATGCTATCGCATCGCAAGGGGCGCGCGCGGATCTTGAGCCAGCGGATTACGCGGCGTTGCTCGATCCGCCCGAGGGGCCGCGAAGCCGGCTTGCCGGAAAGCCGACCGTCGCCGTGGTGCCAACGTCCGGCACGCTCCGTAGTGTCAACTCGCCTCCGTGCAGTTCGGCCATCGCCTTGGACAGCGGCAGACCGAGGCCGGTGCCCTCGAACCGGCGGTTCAATCCGCTGTCGGCCTGCGCGAAGGGATTCAGGACTGCCTCCAAATCCTGCTGCGCGATCCCGACGCCGGTGTCGGCAACAATAATCTCTAGCCGCCCGCCGGGGCCGATTTGCGCCGTAACGGCGATCTTGCCGCCAGCCGGCGTGAACTTAACCGCGTTCGATAGCAGATTGATCAGGATTTGCTTGACCTTCCGCTCGTCGACAAAAATTCTGGACACGTGCTCCGCGATGCCAAGGGTTAGCGTCAGACCGTTTTCATCGGCCTTTGGTTTGATCAGTCGGACGCTTGCCTCGATCAGCCTGCGCAGATCGAGAATTTCCTCGCTAAGTTCCGACTTCCCCGCCTCGATCTTCGCGAGATCGAGGACGTCGTTGATGATGTCGAGTAAATACGTGCCACTGTCATGGATGGATTTTATGTACTCAAGGAATTTACCGGAAAGCGAGCCGGTATCCTTCAGTGTCAACATGAGATCGGAAAAACCGATGATCGCGTTTAGCGGTGTGCGTAATTCGTGGCTCATGTTGGCCAGGAATTCGGTTTGCGACCGGTTGGCCGCCGCGAGATCCAGGTTTGCTTGCTTGAGGCGCGTCGCGTCGAGAATGACGCCGTTCCAAACCACCGACCCATCCGGCTCGCGGTGCGGGCGGGCGAGAGCGCGCGTCCACCGGCGTTCGCCATTGCGCGAGATGATCTCAGCCTCGACATCCCACATTTCCAAATCGCGCGAGGCGGCGAGCAGGCGTTCCCGGAACGTGCTGCCGTAGTCCGGCCCGTGGCAATCGAACAGAGCGCTCGGATTAGCGATGATTTCCTCGGGCGCCACGCCGAAAAGTTCGCGCGCGCCTTCGCTGATATAGGTGTATCGAATATCGCCATCCGGGCGGACCACACGCTGATAGACCACACCGGGAAGGCTCGCCGCGATCGAGGCGATGCGCTCGTCGGCCATGCGCAGGGCGTTCGCACGCCGGTCGTGTTCGACCGCGATCTGGGCCAAGGGAATCAGGCTGTCGATGGTACGATAATCGTCTGCTTCGGGGCATTGTTGCTGGCGGAAAAACAAGCTCAAAGCACCCAAGGCTTTGCCGGTTGTATCCAGAATCGGCTGCGCCCAGCCGGCCTGGAATCCAATCGGCAGGATAGCCCGGCGCGGCTCGCCCACACCTTCCTCGCCGGCCGCATCGCAGACCACGACCGGCTCGCCGCGGCATACGGCAGCAGCCGATAACCCGGCCGAAGGACGCAAGGGGACCTGAGCGAGAGTCGCTCGAAGGGCGGTCGGAAGGCTGGGCGCGGCGGCGAGGCACAGCGTGTCCTCACGCGCTTTGACAAGACCGATCACACAGACCGCTCCATCGAAGAGGTCTTCCACGATGCGCGCAAGTTCCAGCAGAATGATTTCGAGAGGCTTGCCCCTGGCTATAGCCTCGAAGATACGGTTCTGGCCTTCGAGTAAGCGCATCTGATTCGCGCTTGCAGGGCCAGCCGTTCGTCCGGTCGGTGCTTGGGTAAATTCAGTCATCGCGCCAGTATAGTTGCGCCGCAAATCGACGGTTGCGCCACAAATTGCGCAGGTTAACGTAAACTTTCGGTTATTTCACGCCAACGTGAAGATAGCTGACAGTCGTTGCGATATTTATAATTGAAAAACTAAACAACTATGAACTCAAAACGATATGTTATTATACCCACATATACGTCTAGGCATTTTATCAATATATATTAGCAATGTATTCATTGTTATAGATTAATTTACCTTCCACTTAACATGCCGCCTTTAAAAAGCATGTTAACTCAGGGAGGTGTTGGAATGCCGACTCAACAGGCGCAAGTCGCCGTCGACAAGCCTGCGTTGAGTCCCAAGCACTCGAGTCCACCGCGCCGCGGCGGCCGAGTCGAGGAACTGGAACTCCAGCTCGACCGCTTACGCGCCCGCATGCGGATTGCCGTGGTCTATGGCGGCGATAAATCGGCCGATGGCTCCGTTATCCACCAGACCCGGAATCCACGCTCTTGGAAAAGCTACAAGGCGGTCGCGGAAGATATCGCCGGCGCCTTGGAAAGGCTTGGGTTCCAACATGTCATCCTGGTTCCCGACGACATGCGGCTCGCCACGGCTCTCGCCGAGGAAAACATTCATTTAGCATGGCTGAATACCGGCGGCGTGCAGGGGTATAACCCCATGTCACATGCCCCCGCGATGCTGGAAATGCTCGGCATACCCTACGTCGGTCACGATCCCCTGATCGCCGGGACACTGGATAACAAGCATATCTTCAAGCAGGAGCTGTTGTATCTGGGTATCCCGACCGCGCCATTCATCACTTGGCACCCTGCTCGCGGTCCTTTCCGGCCTAAGGTCAACAGCCGATTCCTACAGACCTTCAAGGACCATTGGGGCCCGTATATCGTCAAGCCGGTCTCCGGCCGCGCCTCGTTGCACGTTCACTACGTCGAGAATGAGTGCGACCTACCCGAAACGGTGGAGCGGGTCTATGAGGCGACCGAAAACCATGTCCTCATCGAAACCTATCTGGCCGGACGCGAATACTGTGTGGGGGTCGGCGGGATGGTCGTGTCCAAGAATCGCAAAATGGCGCGCAGAAGGGATCCCTTCGTGTTCGCCGAGATCGAACGGGCTATCGGCCCGGACGAGAAAATCTTCACGTCCATGGACGTGAAGCCCATTACCTCGGACCGAGTCATGGTGCTTGACGATAAGAAGGACGAAATTGTCCTCGAGCAACTGCACGATCTCGCCCGGAAGGTTGCCGTCGAGATGAATCTAGAATCCCTGGTTCGTCTCGACCTTCGTTCAGACTCGAATGGGCGCCTTTTCGTGCTCGAAGCAAATCCAAAACCTGATTTGAAACAGCCCTGCGAGAAGTCCACCAGCCTCATCTGCACCACCTTGCCTAAAATCGGCATGGACTATGAGGACCTGATCTTATCGGTTCTGGCGGACCGGATCGATTTGCTGCTCAGCCAGCGGCGGGGTTCGGTTTCGCATTTGATGGCTCTCCTAGATTAAGCGTTGAAAGATCATGAAATCCATTAAACGCCGGCACGGCGCAGTAGGGGCAAGAGCATGTTGAAGCGACGCCTATCCGACTTTGTGACTATGCTCCTGGTCTGCGGCTTATCGCTGTTTCTGATAGTCTATGTCGGCTTTGGCGAAGCGCAGCGAACCTATACTCAGTTCCATGTCGAAAAGCTTCACGCCCAGGACAAGATCCTGCAGACGGCAATGTCGGGGTATTTGCGGGCCGGGTTACCGTTGCGTCAGTACGTCGGGTTCCCGACTCGCGCCGATGCGATCCTAGCCTCGGATTCATCCATTTCCACGATTACCGTCTTCGATGAGAGCGGCCGCACGGTATTTTTCCGGGGCGATTATGAGGTAGAGCAGCTTCCACCGCGTGCCGAAATAACCGATGACCAGGAAGTTTCGGACATAGACCTGCGTCAAAGCGACGACTACCTCCACGTAGTCCTTCCGCTATCGAACAAGTTCGAGACGGTTGGCAGCCTCGTGATTTCCACCCCCTTGGCGACCATCAAGCGCGAGTTGAAGGACCGCTTCAAGATACTCTTGATCTGGGCCGCTATCCTGTCCGTGGGTTTTGCTTGTTTCACCGCGCTATTCGGGCCGCGACTTTCAACGTCCCGCGCGCCGTGGCTGCAGATCGCCTTCGCGGTAGCGTTTCTGACGATGTCGGCGATGGTGGTAGGCAACTTAATTTCGGTCTACTCGGATGGAGCGCAGTCGAAGACAAAAACCTTGGCGGATTCTCTGGGCCAAAGGCTCCGCGACATTGTGGATTTCAATATCAAGATCCATGAACTTGAGGGCATCGACAATGTTTTTGCCGAGTATCGCCGCGTAAATTCCGATATCAGCACGATTGCCCTGATCGTCAATGGTCAAGTGACGATTCACAGCGATCCCAGCAAAATAGACGAGCCGTGGACAAAGGAGCGTGGTTCCTACGAGTATATGATCGACCTATCGCGCCCGGAACAGAACGCCAATCAGGTTAAAGTAGCCGTGGCCCTGCCAACGGAGGTCGTATCGCGGCAGGTCTTGAGAAGTGTGAAGAACTTTTCCGCGTTGTTCGTGGCTTCCGCCTTTCTGGCCGGGCTGTTCTTGCACATGGCGAGATCCCTACAGTGGCTTCAGGTGCCGGTTACGGAACAGGGAAAAACTCGACAGGCAAGCGATTTCACGGATTTCGAACTCGGTCTGATCAAGGCGATCTTCTTTGTCGCGGTTCTAAGCGAACATTTGATCTATTCCTTCTTTCCCCAGTTCGTGGCCCAACTTCTGTCTGAAACGGGGTCGGTGTCCGGTCTCGTCTCGATGCCTTTCATGGCATACTACTTATTCTTTGCGCTATCTCTAATTCCGGCCGGTTATTACGCTCAACGTATCGGGCCTCGGCGTTTGATATACGCGGGTCTCTCGCTCGCTTCATTCAGCCTGCTGTCGCTAGGTTTCGCCCATGACTTCGAAAGTGTGGTCGTTGCGCGTTCCGCGGCGGGTATTGGCCAGGGAATACTTTTCATCGGCGTGCAGTGCTACATTCTGGCCAAGGCACAGCCGGGAAAGAAGACTCAGGGCGCCGCGATCATCGTGTTCGGCTTTCAAGGCGGCATGATTTCCGGAATGGCGATCGGCTCCTTGCTTGTTGTCTACTTGGGCCCGCAGGCGATGTTTTTGCTTGCCGGAACCATCGCCACCGCGGCGACGATCTATACGATCATCCTGGTTCCCACAGTCTCTCCCGCTGTCTCCAAAGCTTACAACACCGCATCCAACCCGCGCTGGCTTGGCCACGACCTCTGGCGCATGCTACGAAATCTCGACTTTATCCAGACCATATTGTTAATCGGCATTCCGGCCAAAGCCGTCATGACCGGCATTATCATATTCGCCTTGCCTCTGCTTCTGGCCCAACAGCAGTACGCACAAGAAGACATCGGTCAGATCATCATGCTCTATGCCATTGGTGTTTTGGCCGCCAGCACCTACGCTTCCCGTTTCGTCGATCGCACCGGCAGGACAGAGAGTATTCTGTTCTGGGGAGCGTTCGTCAGCGGGATCGGGCTGTTACTGGTGGGCTACAGCGGTTCACTGTCGCATAGCGAATATGCCTCCGATGAGCGCCTTGCCAGCCTCGCCATGATCGTCGGCGTGACTATCGTGGGGCTGGCTCATGGCTTCATCAATGCTCCGGTCGTCACGCACATAGCGGATTCGAAGCTCGCTCGCGATATCGGCCCGAACACGGCCACGGCCGGCTATCGCTTCCTAGAGCGGGTTGGACACGTCGCCGGGCCGATTATGGTAGGACAACTGTTTTTTCTCACGGGACAGAGTGCCGTGGTTATTGGCTGGATCGGCGGCGGTGTCGCCGTTCTCGGGCTCTTTTTCATTCTCGCCTGCGCGCCAAGAGACCCGAACGCATCTCATAGGGAGTATGCCCATGGGCGCACATCTTAGTTCGAACCTTGCGATTATTGCCCGGGCTTTTTTCCTAGCCGCTGCATTAGCGCTAACACCGGGCCAAGGGGCGGAGGCTACCAAGCCTAGCTGGGATACCGAGCCGGCCTATTGGTCCTGGTTCAAGTTTAACGTCGACGTTTTCGATGCCTGGGAGATCTCGGAAGCCAAGGGAGATTTGAAAAGGGTCGAGATCCGGCGTCGGTCCGATACCTCGCAGCAACCGCAATACCGGGTTCTCGTCGTCTATCCGCGCCCCTCTTCGGCATACGATACGGCGATCAGCAAAATCCTCCACGTATTTTCCGACAAGGATATCCGCGCGGCGATTACGGTGGTCAATTTCGAGAAGGAGGACAAGCGAGGCGAGAAGGCCCTCCGCCTCGCCGAAGAACAGGATTACCACTTGATCTTCTCCATGGGCTCGGAAACGACGGCCTGGCTCTACAATAACTATTGGGACGGGGCTATCCCGGTCGTATCGGTATGCTCGAAAGATCCCGTTCAACTCGGCCAGATGCCCGATTACACCACGGGCAGCGGGACCAATTTCGCCTTCACGTCGCTCAACATGCCGATCGAAGCCCAGATGGCTTATGTTCTGGAACTCAAACCGGACCTAAAGAATATTGGCGTTCTTGTAGATAAGAATAATATCAGCGCCATGGAAACGCAGGCGAAGCCGGTTGCTGAGTTCGCGCGCCGGCGTGGCATACAAGTCATCGATCTTCAGGTTACGGAACCCAAGAAAGCCGCCAAGCAACTGGCCCAGCTCGTCCCCAAGGCGATCGCCACCATGCGCAAAAACGACCCGTATCTTAGCGAGAGCGTGTTCTGGATTACGGGCAGCACATCGGTCTTCAATGAGATCGCCAGTATAAATCAGTATTCGGACCGGGTTCCCGTTCTCAGCGTGGTTCCCGAAGTGGTGAATGCCGGCGACGATTCAGCGGTTCTCTCCGTTGGGATCAGTTTCCAGAGTAATGCGCATCTCGCCGCCATTTACGGAACCGAAGTGCTGACCGGACGCGCCAGGGCCGGTGACCTCAAGGTAGGCGTGGTGTCGCCTCCCGATATCGCCATAAATTTCCGTAAGGCGCGGGAAATCGGCCTGCGCGTGCCCTTTAGCTTTTTCGAGAGCGCGTCGTTTATCTACGACTACGAAGGGCAAATCGTACGAAACAACGGCAAGACGGTCTCGCCCGATGGCTGAGATGTGCCGGGCACGGCAACCGTTCGCTTAAGCCCTCGGGTCAATATGATCGGAAAGTGCTCTAGCTAGAATCTGGGTTTGAAGGCTGGGTTCCGGCGCAATTGCTCGGCGGTTTGCCGGCGCCACTCAACATCTCGAAGCACGTCGGAGAGGGTGAAGGAACGGCCGCGTGCCGGCACTGTCTCCTGGCGGTTCTGGGGGCCGGAGCCGGTCTCGCTCCGCCTGGCATCGCCGGGCAGAAGTCCTCGCCGCGCCGCGCTATTATCGAGCAAGCCGGGGTCCGGCGCCGCCAGGTGTTCCGGGGTCCAGGGAACCGGGCGTTGACCGGGGCCGGGTATGTGAAGCGTTTCCTGATAGGGAACCATGACGGAGGATTGATCGGCGTCCAGGGGCACCCAGACGGCGGGAGCCTGGCGGCCGCCAAGGGCGGGCCCGGCCAATCCCAACAGCAAAATCCCAAGGCCGAGATTCACCGGCCGGAGGATTCCGGCCCAAGAGATTTGAGTTGTCTTGAGTTTCGCCCATATACGCATCGACTGTCCTCGGTCTGGTTTTTTCCGCCGCTATATCTTGTGCCGCAATCGATATTAATACGCCACCCCTGAATTTTCGCTTTATTTCCGGTTAACCACAAAAAGGACACAGGCGCGGGCCACGCAAAAAAGGGGGCGCTTCCTGCGCCCCCCCTTTAAACCGAATCCGCCGAAGCGGACCGGCCTACCTAGACGATAACGCTATTGTCCAACAGATCTTGCGCTGTATCGATGGCGCCGTTCACGTCCTCGATGATCAGGGTCGTCCCGCTGTGCAGGTCGACCGTGACCGTCGAGCCGGTCTTGCTGAAGCTCGTGACGTCGATCGCGTCTCCGGCACCGATGCCGGCGATGCCGTCGACATCCGCGACCACGTCGGTGAATTCCAGCGTGTCGCCCTCGGTGACCGAGAAATCGCCGATGGTGTTCGTGCCTTCGTTCGCCGCGAGGCTGAAGGAGAAGGCGTCCGCCCCCCCGTCGCCGAACAGCTGGTCGTTCCCGGCACCGGCGATCAGCGTATCGCCGCCGCCGCCGCCGAACAGAAGGTCGTTGCCGCCGTTCCCGGCGATCTCATTGGCATTGTCGCCACCGGCGAGGAAATCGTCTAATCCGAAGCCTTCAATAACCGCGTCGGTTGAGTTGATTGCCACCTCATCGGCGTCCAACACCACCCGGATCGGTTGGATGGTGCTGGCGGTGTCGCCGTCGCCGTCCTCGATGACATAGCTGAAGTCGTCGACGTAACCGGCGCTGCTAAGGCCATCGCCGCCTCCCTGCACGTACATCCACGCGCCATCGGCATTGACCGTCAAATCACCGCCGGCGAAGGTCATCACCGTGAGGCCCGCGGCCGCCGTAAGTTCGACCGCGTCGCCGACGGAATCCTCGCCGTTATACTTGAACAAGGTCACCGGTCCGTCGGGAAGTACGACCGGGCCGTCAGCCCCGATAACGTCGTTGCCGAACACGTTGCCGCCAACGCTACCGCTCGCGTCGTCCTGGATATAGGACGGCGTGTCGCCGTTGGCGATCGGCCCATCGTCCTCGATGGATATGGTGGCGGCGGCGCTGACGATATCGCCATCGGCGTCGGTCACGCTATAGCCGAGAGTGAGGGTTTCGTCCTCGAAGGTGCGCTCTTCCTCCGGCCGGAAGACAATGTTGTCGACCGCGGCGGAACCGTTGATGGTCATTAACACGCGAACAACGCCGGGGGTGCCGCCGAGATCGACCGTCGCCACACCGTTAACATCCGTCCCCGGCGCGTTGTAGGCGGCCAGCAGGTTATCGCCCGTGTCGAACATCCTGATGGTCATGGTTTGACCGTTGTTCAGGTCCATGACGTCGAGCGAGTCCATGGTGACCGGGCCGCCCGCCAAGAAATCCAGGGTCAGGAAGCTAACCACAACACCCTGCACCGCCGGGTCGTCGATGTGGAGCGGATCGCCGTCCACGTTGATCAAATCCCGGTCGATGATGAGCGTCTTGCCAAGCGCCGTGTCGTTTTGGAACGGACTGCCGCTTTCGCCGCCGGCGCCGATGCCCGGCCCGCCAAAGTCCTCGTTGGGCGTGCCCAGACCGAACAGGCCGCGCGAGGGATCCGCCGAGTCGAAGATCACGGCCGCGTTCGCGGTACGAGCCCCGGCGCCGTCGGCGTTAGGATTGTCGCCGGTCACTAGGATCGTGCGGCCCCCAACGCTGGCAACTCCGAACGTGCCATCGACCACCCCGTCGGTGCCGTCGAAGGTACCGGCGGCCAGGGTTTCGAAGTTAATGACATCGGGCGTGCCGGCGAACCTTCCGGTCCCGCCCTCCGGCCCGGCCTCGTCGTGATCGAAGGGGTTGTCGTGCTGGATCGCCGTGTACTGGACGAACCACAGGTCCGCGCTCGACTCGTTGTCGAGGCCGCTGGGCGCCGAGGGGGCACCGATCACGGCGGCGAAGACGATATCGCCGATGAAGTCGGCGAAGTCGGCCAACACCAAGGGAACCTCGGAGACATCCGCCAAGGCCAGTCCAACAACCACGCCATCGGGCCGGTTGAAGAGGAAGATGGAATCGCCGGTCTCGGTATCGATCAAGCCGCTGTCGGTGCCATCGACGACATTGTCGAGGACAATACCGCCCGGCCCGTCGGCGCCATAATCGAAGGCGATCGACTTCACCGAGGTGTTGATCGGCGTCAGACCGGCCGGCGCGATTTCGGCCAGGAACGCGGCCGGTAGAGGCGCCGTAAGATCGGTATCGTCCGCATGGTCGACACCCGCCGTCTCGTCGTTGATCATCGAGATGCCGGAAACGCTCGGCCCGTCGTCGAAGATCGCCACGAAGAAAGGCTCCTGCGCGGTGACCGCGTCGCCGTCCTCGTCGGTCACGGTCAGGAAGAACTCATCCGCCATGACGACCGCATCGTTGGGGTTCAAGGCGTTGGGATGTTCCACCGCGTCGTACTGAACGAACCAGAGCGAGTCGTCGCTGCCGTCGACATGGACCGCGAAAACGATATCGCCGGTCTCCGCCGCCGCCGCGTCCGCCCCTGCCCTACCGAGCACGACCGAAGGATCGCTGCTGGAGAACAGGAAGATCGGCGTATCGTCGGAAGACCGTGCCAGGCCGCTATCGATGCCATCGAAGGCGGCACCGTCGTCCTGGGTCAGGGAAAGTCCGCCCGGTTGGTCCGCGCCGACGCTGTAGGAGAAGGCTCCCGCCGCGCTCGCCGCCGCACCGATCGGTGTACCCAAAGCCAGGGCTATCAAGGCCGCCGGGAGGGCCCGGTCGTCCAAGGGGCTCGGGGTCGCGGTGCCGTCGAAATCCACATCGAACGTGATGCCTTGCACACCGGGGGTCTCGTCGTGGGTAACGAAGCCCTCGCCGCCATCGAAGATAACCGGCGAATCGTCGTCGATTACGACCTGCAAGGTATGCGCGGCCGCGTCGCCGTCGAAGTCGGTCACGGTAAACGGCAGATTGAGCCGCAGGTCGTCCTCGTACGCGGTCTCCACCGTTCCCGCCGTGCCCGGATCGTCGGTCAGCGGGTGATCTACCGCCTCGAGCAATTCGAAGGTGACAATGCCGGCGTTGAGGTTGGTGACCTGCAGGGTGAAGACGGGCCGTTCGTCGGCGCCGCCCTGATCGGCCACGGCGGTGAGCGTGTGGCTCGTCCCGTCCCAATCATAGGTGATCGCGTCGCCGCGCGAGGTAAGCGGCACCGTCGTGATCCCGCTCAAGGCATCGGCGGTCGTCCCGTGGAGCGAGGCGAAGTCGATATCGCCCGGACCGTCGGCACCGAAGCCGCCGTCGGGGCCGAACAAACTGTGCACGGGCATGGTCACCGCGAGGGCCGTATCGCCGGGTCCGCCCGGATTGCCGCCCGTCAAACCGTCCTCGTCGACCGTGAAGCCGTCTTCACGCGCCCGCGGCACATCGTCGATCACGTCGATCGTGAAGCTGCCCTCGCCGAGCGCGACCGTGTCGCCGTCGGCGTCCGTTGCTATCACGACCGAGGAGAAGTCTATCGGTAGAATACCCTCGGCATCGTCGGCCAGGACCACCGGGTGATGATCGAGCTGGTCGCGAAGTTCGAAGATATAGGTGCCGTTGGGATTAAGGTGCAGCGAGAACACGAGCCGGTCGTCGCTATCGAACACGCCCTCGCGGGAATCCCCGGGCGGGTCGGCGACGTCGACGAAACCGATAAGCGGGTTCTGTATTCCAGAGGGGTTGGGCACGAAGCCGTACAGGACGGGCTCGCCGTTAGAGGTCAGGGCCGGCAGGCCGCTGAAGTCCGACGATAGGCTGAAGGTGCCCGGCTGATCGGCGCCGAAGTTAACCAGACCGGCAAGCGAACCGCTGGCGACCGTCGTGGTCGCGTTGAAGTCGTCCCCCAAGGGGCCGGCCCCGTCCGGGTCCAGGGTGTCCTGATCAGCGGCCGGAGAGGTATCTTCGTTGCCGCCCGCGAGGTGTTCTTCCTCGACCGTGCCCATTTCGGTTTGACCGGAAAGCTTCGGCCCATCGTCCTCGATGTCGACAATGATCTGAGCATTGGTCGGGGTCGACACCGTATCGCCGTCCTTGTCTTCGACCACGTAACCGATCTCCACGCGGCCATCGATGCTGACCAGACCTTCGTCGAAGGTGGAGGGCGTGCCGCTGCCGTCGCCTGGCAGGGGATGCACCACGGCCTCGTACTGCACGAAGGTGAATTCGGCCTCGCCCGCGCCCAGACCGGTCGCGGTCGTTTCCATGTGCAGGGAGAACACGACCCGGTCGAACACCGGCCGGCCGCTGGCATCGTCGCCGGCGAATCCGGTCACGCCCAGAATAAGCTCGCCATCGACGACGACGGCATGGACGGGGGCGTCGTCGAACGAAGCTTGTAGGTCGGTCTCCGCTCCGGTGAATACGTCGGAAAGGTCAAATCGGACTTCCCCGAGACCGTCCGCGCCGGCATCGAAGTGAATGCCCTCGCGGATCGTATCCCTGACGCCGCCAATGGCGGTCAGGTCGAAGGTCGGATCGCCCTTAAGCAGGCCGACCCAGCTTTCCACCGCCAGGACCTGAGCTTCCACGACCGCGGGAGCCAGGTCGTCGTCGTTATTATCCTCTGTGGCTGTTGCCGGCAGGCCGTTCTGTTGACCGGCCGATTCGTCGTGAACCAGGCGAATGGCGCCCTCGGCACCGTCGAGTATGGCCGGACCGTCGTCCTCGATGGTGATCGTGGCCGTGCCCTGGACCGCGTCGCCGTCGAAGTCGGTCGCCGTGTAGGTGACCTCGAGGAACTCGTCCTCGAACAGCGGCACGGTGGTTTCCCTGCCGTCCCTGCCGGTAACGGTTTCCGTCGGCTCGGGATTGGCTTCGTCCGGGTCGGCGGGGTTGTCATGAACAATGGCGCTGTACTGCACGAACCACAGGTCCGCCTCGGAACCGCCGTCCTGCAGGTAGACAACGAAGGCGACATCGCCCTCTGGGGTTTGGGGTCCCTCCTCGATCTGAATGGCGAGAAACTCGGGCGCCACGCGGCCAACAATCGTGTTGTCGGGGCCGTTGAAAAGCAGGATATCCCGGCCCGTGGCCGTATCGACCAAGCCGCTGACGGTGCCATCGGCGACATCGTCGAGGGCGATCGTGCCCGGACCGTCGGCGCCGAAGGAAAACTCAATGTCGTTGACCGCGGCGCTGAGCTCGGCCGGAGCCGTGCCGCCGAACACCGTCTCCAGGACAGCGAGCAGTCCCGCCGGCTTGGACGACGAAGCGACATCGTCGGCGTCGGCATCAACGCCCGGCGTCTCGTCGTGGGTGAGGATCATGTCCCCAACACTCGGCGAATCGTCATTGATGGTGACCGGCAAGGTGCCGTCGGCGGTGTCGCCGTCGAAATCGGTGACCAGGAACGGCAGGTTGAGGAAAATGTCGTTTTCGTCCGCCGTGCCCGGCTCAACCGGCGCGTCGTGATCGACTTGGTTGAGTAGAGTCAGGGTGTAGTCACCGTTCTGGACGTCGGTGATCTCGATCTCGAAGATCGGGTTGCCGAGGGGAACGAACTCGCCGTCCTCGATGCCGATACCGCGGGCGCCGAAGGCAACCGGGAGGCCGACCGGCACGCCCGAAGTGTTAGCATCGGTCAGCTCGAACACGGTGAACAGGTTGGTGTCGATGCCGGTGTAGAAGCTGTGGGTGACGTCGCTATCGACGATGGCCTCGGTCAGGCCAATATCCGCGCCGGCCGTGGTCGGCGTGAAGATCCCACTAATATCGATGGTATTGTTGACGGCGGTGCCGAAGTTCGGAATGAAATCGTACCAGGTTTGGCCGAACCCACCATCGGTATGAATGAACAGACCGCCGCCGTCATTGATGTAGTCCGCGAATTGATCCGAGGCGCCGAACAGGGCATCCCTGGACGCCTGAGCCAAGGCCTGTTCCGCTGGCGTTGGATTATCGCCAGCAAAATCCTCGATGGAGGCAGCCATGATGACGTCGAAACCGCCCGCGAAAACATCGGTCCAGCTTGGATCGGAGAGGTCGAAGAAGGTGACGTCGTAGCCCTTCGCGGCCTGGATATCAGCGATGTATTCCGCGACGGTCGTGCTGCCGTCCAGGTCTGGGCCATTATGCAGAAGGGCGACCGTCTTGCCGGCGCGCGCGGCGGCATCGGCCGCGCCGCCGAACAGTAGATAGTCCAGGCCCGCGCCGTCGTAATCGTAGTTCTCGTGCTCGTCGGAATCGTGCCCGGTGATGAAGACAGAGCCGCCGGTGCCGCCGGTGCCGCCTTCATCGCCGCCGCCTTGCGCAAAGGCGGTCAACGTGTGCGTGTCCGCGTCCCAGCTATAGGTCAGGGGCAGGCCGTGCGACAGCACGGGATCGCCGTCTGTATTCACGACCGCTTGCCCGTCGAGAGCGGCGAAGCTGATATCGCCCGGCCTGTCGGCGCCGAAATCGACGCCGAGGCTGCCGGCGAAGGTGGCCTCGTTACCATCGCCGCCGGGTTGCGGATCGGGGATGTCGCCAAGTCCACCTGCGATGCCCGCCGGGAAAACGATGGCTTCGCCGGTGCCGGTCCCGCCGCCTGCGGCGTTCAAGTTGCCGACGACAACAGGATCGGTGCCATTGTTACCGCGCATCTGGATGGTGTCGAAGCTCGCGCCCGCCGCGACGCCGAAATCGGACAAGTCGATCGTGACGGCGAAAAGGTCTGGCGTGAAGTTTCCGTTCAATAGGGGATTAAGACCGGTGTCCACGAAATCGCCGGGGGGTACCGGGTGCCAAGTGGCGCCCCCGTCGAGCGAGAATCCGATCCCTCTGGCATCGAAGCGGGTGTCGGTGAAGTACAGATCGTCCCCCGTCTGGTTGACGATCGGCACCGGGAAGGTCAGTTCGAAAACGTCGCCTGAATCAAGATTGAAAATAGCGGTGTTGATGTCACCGCCGGTCAGGGCTTCTACTCCAGTGACGCCGCCAAATATACTTCCACCACCGGAGATTAACGTGACCGAAGACGGGAAGGCATCAGCGCCGAGATCGAAGGTCGTATCGCCAATCGTGACGGGGGTGCCGCCGCCGCCAGTGCCGCCGCCGAAGGTGCGCTCCGGCAAGCCGTCCTCGTCGACTATGGCTGCCTGAGTCTGGAAGACTTGGGGTCCGTCGTCGTCGACATCGACCGTGAAGCCTAGTGTGTCGCTATCGCCATCGTCGTCGGTCACGGTTACGGAGAGTTCGAAGCGAATATTGTCATCCTCCATCACCTCGTCCACATCCGGGTGGTCGAGCTGGCGGTGGAGTTCGAACGTCAGGTGGCCGTGGCGCGGATCGTTACCGGACAACTGAACGTGGCCGGTGAAGACCAGATCGTCGCCAATGCTATAGTCGCCGCTTCCATCGTTATCGATGAAGCCACGGATCACGGTCGGATCGCTGGCGTCGCCGGCCACGGTCACCATCTCACCGCCCGAGGTCAGGGCCGGATTTGCCGTGCTGCCGTCTGTGTCGTAAACGATCTCGGTTTCCGTTCCCGGCCCTTCGGCCAGCGCGCGCGCGCCAAGGAAATTCAGCGCCAGGTAAGGAGCGGCCGACGAATCCGTCTCCGGTCCATCGGCGCCGAACACGACCGTGAAACTCTCATGAGCCAATGCGCCCTCGCCGCCGTCAGCGACGATGTCCGATTCCCAGAGCTTTAATTCGCCAGGGGCTTGGCCGTAGGACTGACCCTCGGCGCCATCGAAGCCAATGGTCGGAACGTCATCGACGATGGTGACGTTGAAGGTGCCGTTCGCGGTGTCGCCATTCAGGTCCGTGACCTGGAATTGGATCGGAAGGATCGAGGGGTCCTCGAACTTGGTCTCGACATCCACCGTGGCCGGATCGTCGGTCAGGGGGTGGTTGATCGAGCCAAGGAGCACGAAGGAGTACTCGAAATCACCGGACGAGCTGGATGGCGCGATCTCCAGGGTGAAGACCGTGCCGCCGCCGGTCGTGGCGGTGAGCGTACGGTTGCCGTTGCTCAGCGTGTACCCAAGCGCCTCGTCGTTGGTCGAGGACGTCAGGTTCAACGCCTGGAGCGCGGCGACGGTCGCCGGCGTGAAAGTGGCCGTGCCCGGCTCGTCGAAGCTGAAGCTGGCCGTGATGGTGCCGGTCACCGTCGTTGACTGGAAGCCATCCGGGGGCGACTGACTCGCATCCGGATCGAACGGCGGATCGCCGAGATTATGCGTGTCGGAGCCGGGAATTTGAAACGGGTCCTCGCCGGGAACAAGAGTCTGCCCCCCTTCTCCGCCGTCGATATCGTCCTCATCGACGCTCGCGTCGGTGGCGCTGACCGTCGGCACCGGGTCGGGCAGGTTGATGGTGACCGTGGCCGGGCCGTCGTCCAGGCTGTCCAGGCCGTCGGAATCTGTGGTGAAATAGTTGAAGGTCACCACGTCCGGCCGGTCCGCGAAATCTTCCTTGGGCAGGAAGTAGAAGACCGAATCGCCGGTCTGAACGTTGACCGGCACGCCGCCGAAGCCGGGGCCCACGATCTCTTCAATCACATTGTCGTCGCCACGGTCGATGAGCAGGAAGCCGACGGGATTCCCGTTCGCATCGGTCGGCAGGCTGGTGATGGTGAACTGGGTCGTGACCCCGTCCTCGACATCGGTGCCGTGGATATTATCGTCGACAATCTCCGCCTCGCCGACCTGGAACTCATAGAGGAAGCCGCCGGTCGAGGCGTCCACATCCGCGCGCACGAACTCGCCGTCGGATATACCGATATTCCGGGTGCCGAAGGCGACTGGCAAGCCGGCCGGCACGCCGCGGTTGTTAGCCTGCGTGAGCTCGAAGACGGTAAACAGTTCGGTATCGACACCGGTATAGAAGCTGTGGGTGATGTCCCTGTCGACAATGGCTTCGGTTAGGCCAATATCGTTACCCGCCGCGGTCGGCGTGAAAATACCACTCGTGCCAATGCTGTTGTTCTGCGTGGTGCCGAAATTCGGAACGAAATCGTACCAGGACTGACCAAAATCCTCGTCGGTGTTGATGAAGAGGCCGCCGCCACCGTTAATGAAGGCCTCGAAATCGCTAGCAGCGTTAAACAGGGCATCGCGATGCGCCGATCTACCGTCGCCGCTTCCGACCATGATCAGGTCGAAAGTGCCATTGAAGGCATCCGAAAAATCGAAGTCAAGATCGTACATGGTGACGTCCCAACCCCCGGCCTCCATGCGGCTAAGGGCGAAAGTGTCGAGATTGCCATTAAGAAATGCGATACTGAAGTCGCCGCGCTCAGCAAGTTCCGCGCCTGTCGCTTGGTGGCCAAAGGCAAGGAAATCCAACCCGGCGTTCATATATTCGGCGTTGCCGTGCTCTTCCGAATCGTGACCGGTGACGAAGATGGCGCCGCCGGCATCGCCGGTGCTGGGTCCTGCCACCCCGCCGTCACCCGTTACGACGACGGTTCCGCTGCTCGGTCCGGTGTTGACTTCCCAACCGCCAGAGCCGTTCGGAGTGAACACAATTGTCTGGCCCGAAAGATCGAAATTGTCCGAGCCGTCGGTTTCGTCGCGTTCGAAGAACTCGTAGACGGTTCCCTGGCTGCCGGTGCTGAAGGAGCCGAAGGGCGACAAGTCGGTTTCGCCCGGGTCGCTCGCGCCATTGCCGCCGGTGACACCGATTATGGCGTCGTGGAAATGCCCGCTACCGGAAGTGTCGGCGTTAAGCGTCTCGTAATTGAAGACGATGCGGCCATCGGAGAACAACTGGACCTGGAAGGTGTTGCCGTCGTCGTTGGAAAATTCCGGCACGCCCTGCCAAGTGACGACGATGCTGTCGCCAAGGTCGGCCACCGTGATGGAGGCGCCTGACTCGCCCGGATCAAGATCGTACCACGCCGGCGCGATACGCGGCGGATCGGACAGAAACTCGGCGTCATCCGCGTCGCAGCAATCGTCGTCTGTTTCCGACGTCCCCAGCCAAATGAAACCGTTACTGGAAACCGTGATGGCGGTGTAGGTATCGCCCAGGAACGGAAACGCGAAGTTGAGGTCCACGGACTGGGTTTCGTCGTCTTCCAGGTTCAGGGGCTCGCCGCCTACATTCGTGAAGCCGAAGGTCTGAGTCGAACCGCCACCGCTACCGCCGCCGAACCCAATGCCGTCGGCGAAGGTCAGTCCGGCATCGGCCAGGCTCTCGATGAAGTTCGCGGTCACGTCGACATCGTGGTCGACCGGCGGGTTATCCTCGTCCAGGGCCAAAACCTCGCTCGGCTCCAGGTCGATCAGGCGGAACTCGCGCTCGACGCCGGGGATCACCGGCTGCGCGTCCAGGAGGTCGATCAGCTGACCCGTGTCGTCGTCGTAGCGGGTCTCGCCGGTGCCGACCGCGCCTGGCGCGGCTGCGGTCTCGAAGGTCGGCGCGTCTTCTCCGCCGGCCAGGGCCACGGCCTGACCGAAGATGACGGTGCTGGAAATCGGCTGCCCGGCGACTTCGAAGACCGGGGCGCCGGGTTGACCGACGACCGTGCCCAGATCGTTGAAGGTGACGCTGCCGCCGTCCGGGAACTCCAGGATCAGATCGTTGCCCTGAACCCGCACCTGCGCGGCGTCGGGGCTGAATTCGATGATATAGCGCTGACCGGCCTCGGCATCGATGGGAAGGTTTTGGCCCGGCGCGGGCTGCGCGACCGTTATCGCGGCCTGCCCTATGAGGGTGGCGTTATCCTGCGCCCCGATTAGGCCCGTCTCGTCGGAACCATCCTGATCGATCTCGCTCGCGTCGTTGAGTCCGCCGAAATCCTCGGTCATGCCTAAACCTCCCTGGCAATGGCCGCCGCCGGCACGCGTTTTAACCCCAGCACACCGGCAACGCTGTTATTCAGACGTAAACTTGTGCCAATTTTGTGGAATCTAGCTAAAAAACTCAATCATTCTCTGCGCCGAAACAGCACAATATTGTGTGAGTTTTCTCTATATTCATGAAGAAAGACAGTAAATAGGTTAACATTCTACATATAGTTAACGATAATATTAAATTGATCTCGCGTTTGACAAATATTTTATTACTTAGATTCAGATATAATTGAAATGGCATTCAACATTTATTATTTCTATATTCACGGGCCTGCTGGATTTACTTATTGGATTCTGCTCTCATACCCGGAATCGTTAATAACGCCCCTGGCGATCCCCGCTATGAGCCCCAGGCCGGATTCCTTCCGATCTCCCGCTCCAGGAAACCGGATCCCAGACCAGGCACAAAAAAGAAAAGGCCCCGGCCGGATTCTCTATCCGGGCGGGGCCTCTTGGAACCGGCCGCGCGCGCCGGCGCGGTTATTACTGTAACGGCGGCCGGGCCGCCGGGCGTCCCAGCGGCGGTTAGAGCAGAATGATTTCGACCCGGCGGTTGGCGGCCTCGCGCACGCCATCGGCGGTACGCACGGCGTTTTCCGCCTCGCCCCGGCCGGCGAGGCTGATGCCGCTCGACTTGACCCCGCGCTCAACCAGTACATCGCGTACCGCGTTCGCGCGGCGCAAGGAAAGCTGAAGGTTGTACTCTTCGGGGCCGGCCCGATCGGCATGTCCCGTGATGGTAAAGTCGACGATGCCCAGACGCTCCGCCGTGGCGATCGCATCGTCGATCACGCGCGTGCCCGCGGCCGTGACGTCGGCATTGTTAAAGCCGAAGAACACAATAAAGGGCTTTGGCGCCGCCGGCGCAGGTGCCGGGGCCGGTGCCGCCACGGCTTTCGGCGCTGGCGTGCGTTCGATCTGGGTGAGCGCCAGGTTCGCCGCCGCCTCAACCGCCGCCATGGCCTCCTCGAACGCCGCCTTGCAGTGGTCGGCGTCCTTCTGGCGCGACCCGGCCACATTGGCTAAGCCGTAGCCGGAATTGGCGCCCTCGCTCGCCTCGATCCAGCAGTCGTAGCTGACCTGTGCCTTGGCCGCGTCGGCCGGCGCCAGGTGGCGGCCGCCACGATCCCAGGCGTCGTGTATGCGCTTCCAAGCGGCCTTGAATACCGGCACGTCCGCATCGGTGAGGTGGCGGTCCTGAGCCTGATCGGGCATGACGCTGGAGCGGCGCGCGGCGCGCCGGGCCTTGTGATTGAAATGCTCGCCGTCAACCGGATCCAGAACCTGGACCCTTTCGTCGCGCAAGCCGGTATAGCCCTCGTAAAGGCCCTGGTGGAAGGCGATGCCATCCGCGGTCAGGCCCATACCGGTACTGGTGTCGAAAACAATGTCGGCCTTAAGCGGCGCCGCGTATATCACGGCCGCAAAGGCGCTCATCAGTACGATTGATTTCTTCATGCCCCCAGCTCCCTCCCAGTATGCCAAGCGTCCCAGGGCACAATAACTAGGCCCAATACACGGTCGAACGCAGTCAGAATCCTAATATTCGATCATAAACCACATGAATTGGATTGCGTATAACGCAAAACCGCCTCGATACGCAAGCGACGGATGCGCCGGGGCCGGGGCGATTTGAGGACTTATCCCCCTGAGGAAACGGATTTTCCTTGGAACGCGAGCCCGAAGCCCGGCCTGAGAAGAACACCCATATAAGTCCCGGCCATGGCGGCGGCGAACCACAGCCAGCCATGGGCGCTGCCCGAAGCGATGCCGCTGAAAAGAGCGCCGATATTGCAGCCGAAGGCCAGGCGCGCGCCGTACCCCATGAGCAGCCCGCCCAGCGCCGCGCCGGCGGCGACCTTTAGGCCGATCCGGGCCTTGGGCGAAAACCGCCCGGCCAGGCCCGCCGCCAGGAACGCCCCGGCCAGGATCCCGAAGTTCATGAGCGACGTGGTTTCCTCGAGCAAGCCGCCCGCCAGCGCCCGTTTCGGATAGCGCCAGGTCCAAAAGTCCCAGGCGGCGACATCGGCCCCCAGGGCCGTGGCCGCCTTGGCCCCCCAAAGCGTATAGCCGAAGGACACGTTCCAGGGATGACCGGCCAGATAGAGCGTCGCCCCATTGAGCAAGGCCAGCAGCACCGCGCCCCATAGCAAGGGCCACGGCCCCAGCATCAGGCGGCGCGCCAGGCCCGGCCGGGGGATGGCGGCGCGCGCCAGGGGCGCGAACCCAAGGGCGGCATGGCCATGGCGCTTGCGCTCGACCAGCACGCTCGCCACGGCGATCAGCGCGAACAGGGTGAACTGGAGCGCGAGCGCGCCCGCCAGGCCAAGCTCTTTCAGCAGCGAAATCGATCCGAAACTCGGCTGGCCCAGCCACCAGGGCAGGTGGGCGGAGCCGAGCAGGGATCCGGCGGCGAAGAAGACCAGGGTCACGACCATGTTGGTCGAACCGCCGCCGACGGTATAAAGCGTGCCCGAGGCGCAACCGCCGCCCAACTGCATCCCGACGCCAAAGAGAAACGCCCCCAGCAGGACCGAAACGCCGACCGGGGCGACCGCGCCCCCCACCGGCTGGCCGAACAAGGTGCCTTGGGCCAAGGCGGGCAGGAAAATCGCGCTGGCCAGCGCCAGCATGAGCATCTGAGCGCGCAAGCCGGCGCCGCGTCCATCGGATAGAAACGCCCGCCAGCTCGACGCGAAACCGAAGGCGGCGCGGTAGAGGACCAGGCCCAAGGCGCCGCCCAGCAGATAGAGCATGGCTTGACGCCCATCGTAGGCTTGAATCAGATAAAACGCGCCGCCGAATACCAGGACCAGGGCCGGGGCCACGACCCGCCAATCCGGGCGCGATGCTTGGCCGGTGACGCTCATGCTCGGAAACTAACGGTAAACGGCGGCGCCGCCAATTATTGCGCTTTAACCTCGATCGGCAATTCATCGCGCGCCGACCATTCGACTATGGAGCCGTCGTAAAGCTTGACGTTCTTCTGGCCCAGGATCTCGCTGCGCGCGAACCAGCCGAGCGAGGCCCAATGCCCGGTGTTGCAAAAGGCGATGGCGTTGTCCGCCTCCGAGACTCCGGCTTGCGCCAAGAGTTCGCCGACCCGCGAGGCGCTGACGAAGCGGCCGTCGCCCGCCGTGATTTCGCTCTCGGGCACGTTGAGCGCGCCGGGGATGGTTCCGGCCCTCTTGGCCAAGCCATGCTTCTTCTCGCCGCGGTACTGCGGCGGCGGGCGCATGTCGATCAAGGCTTCGCCGGCCTCGCGCGCGGCCTGAACGTCGCCGGCGTCAACGATCATCTCCAGCCGGAAATGGGCGGTGAAGCGCTTGGGCTCGCGCGGCGCCGGCCCGGTTTCCACGGGGTTGGCGGCCTCCGCCGCATAGGCCCGGTAGCCGCCGTTCAGGATCGACACCCGATCGTGGCCCAGGACCTTGAAGGTCCAATAGACTCGGGTCGCGCTGCCCGTATCGAGGGCGCTGGTGCCGCCGCTGACGATCACCACATGGCTGTCGTTATCGATACCCAAACCGCCGATCAAGCGCTCCAGATCCGCCACCGGCGGAAGCTGCCCCGGCACGCCATCCATCTTTACCCGCCAGCCGCCGGAAAGGTAATCGCTGTGGACCGCCCCTGGGATATGGCCTTGGAGAAAAACCGCGCGCGAACCGCCGCCCAGCTTGTTGCGGACATCCAGGATCGCAACCTCCGGCTTGGCCCCATTCGCCCGCACCCAGGCGCTATCGACCAGGGGCGGCGCCGTCGCGGCGGCGGCTTGTCCGGCGGCAAGGATCGCGACGACCAACGCCGAAATAACCGGTCCGATAACTAGACGAAGATTTCGCATGAAGGCCTCTTTGCGGTACGGGGGAGGAACAATAAACATATTATTCATGTGGTATTTTTATTTCTACACCAGACTATGGGCTAATAAGGCGCGATGCAAGCGCGACCCTATATTGGCTGTGTCAAATATGTGCGTGGAATTCAAAAATCACCCCCTTTGGCGCGGCGCCTAGGGAAACCGCGCGTGGCGGCGGGCGCTATATTCAGGCCTGCGTTAAGACCCTATTGGCGCCCGACTGCTAGTGTGGTGCCTCGAAATCATGCGTCCAAGCCGAGGGTTCACACCATGCGTAAAGACGCCTCTTTCCGCCCGATTCCGGGCGCCGCCATTGCCCTGGCCCTGGCCTTGAGCGGCTGCGCCCAGATGACGGAAACCATACAGGGTGCGAGCGACGGCCTCGCGCGACTCCTGGGCGAGGAAACGCCGCCGGAGGCCACGGGCACGCCGGATACCACGGATGCGGCGGACAAAGCGGCCGCGGCCGAGGAGACGCCCTCCGGCGACACGGTCGAGGCAACGACCCGGAAGTATCGCGACGGCCTCTATGCGACGGCCTTGGCCGACCGCGCCAAGGGCGCCAACAAAGAGGCGTTCAAGGGTTTCCGCGAGGCCGCCGGAAAACAGCATCCGGCGGCGGCCTATGAGACCGCGCGGGCCTACCTCGACGGGCGCGGGGTCAAGAAGGACAAGGCCAAGGGTACCCTCTGGATGGACCGGGCCGCCGCCTTTGGCGAAGCGCGCGCGCAATTCCACATGGGCCAGGCTTATTACAAGAGCGACGGCATTAAACAGGACGAGACCAAGGCGGCCGTCCTTTTCGCCAAGGCCGCCAAGCAGGGCCACGTCGAGGCCCAATACGCGCTTGGCGAGACCTATTCGAACGGCCGCGGCGTCCCCAAGAACCAAGCCTGGGCGGCGCGCTGGTACGGAAAAGCGGCGCAGCGCGGACTGCGCGAGGCCCAGTACGCCTATGGCCTGGTTCATGCGCGCGGCCTTGGCCTGCCGATTGACCGCACGGAAGGATACCGCTGGCTTCTGCTGGCCGCGCGCGCCGGTCACGAACGCGCCGAAGTGGTGCGCCGCGCGCTGCGCACCAAGATGGCGCCGGAGATGATTCAACTGGCCGAAACCTGGGCGGAACGGTTCGAGCCGGAGCGCGAGCCCGCTTTCGCGGACCCGCCGACGGTTATGTATGTGCAACAGGTTTTGAACGACCTGGGATTCAATGCCGGCCCGGTCGACGGACAACCGGGGAAACGCACCTATGGCGCGATCGGCAAGTACCGGAAAAAATCAGGCCAGGCGCGCAACACACGAATCTCGCCGCAGTTGGTCGACCGCCTGCTGGCGGAGCAAGCCAAGGCCCCCTAGCGCGCGGCGTAAAAACGCGAAAAACCGGCGGGCTCTTGTCCCGCCGGTTCCCGCGCATCGCATCGACAACCTTTTTATCCGCGCGCGGCCGGGTGGAGCGGCGAAGAAAAATCCTCGCCCCTCCTCCCGCGTGCCTCGGCCCCTTGCTGTATTCCGTCGCGGGAAATTCGCGCTGAAGCCTGGCCGTTGCCGCATAAAATCCGCTCCCCCCGGAAACGAATCCCGCCGACCGCACGGCACGTGAAAACACTATGTCAGTGCCGGCGCGCCATTCCTAGGCATCGCTCTGTGTCAAATTTGTGCGGGGCTGTTCACAGCAACCGGGGTTGAGCCTGCGCCGGCGCGCTGTCGTCCAGCGGTTCGATCAAGGAGAGATCCTGGTTCGCGGCCGAATTGATCCGGCGCGAGACGCGGTAGGCGGTGAGCCAATCCTCCGGGCACGGCCGCAGCAAATCCAAGGCGGCGGCCGGAGGCGTTCGCGGATCGAGCCAGGTATCGAAATCGGCCGGGCCAAGGATCACCGGCATGCGATGATGGATCGCGCGCAGCATATCGTTGGCCTGGGTCGTGACGACGGTGCAGCTTTCCACCGGCATCCCGTCCGCGGCTTTCTCCCAGCGCTCCCACAAGCCCGCGAAGGCGAATACCGCTCCATCGCGGGCCACGATCCGGTAAGGCTGCTTGGCGCCGCCTTCGGTTTTCCATTCATAAAAACCATCGGCGGCGATCAGGCAGCGGCGATGGCGGAACGCGCCTCTGAACGAGGGCTTTTCGCTAACGCTCTCGGCCCGCGCGTTGATCGTCCGGGCGGCGGCGGAAATATCCTTGGCCCAGGCCGGTATCAGGCCCCAGCGCAGCGAGACGAAATGGCGCGCCCCGTCGTCCCCGAGCCGCACCGCCGCGACCTCCTGGGTCGGTGCGATGTTGGCCCGGGGTCTGAGGTTGGGACGCTCGTCATAACCAAGGGCCCGGCGCACCGCCTCCGCCGGGGCGGTCAGGGAATAACGTCCGCACATATTCGCTCCACGCCCGCTAGTTCAACGCCTCGCATCCGCGCATCCAGCACAACCCGCCGCCCAGATCAATCCCCGGCCGCGGGCAAGCGCTCCCCCGGCACATGGCGATAGGGCAGCTTGCGCAGATCGAGCGCGGCGGGGCCCGGCGTGTCGGCGTCGATCAGCGCGCCGAAGACGGAACCGAAGGCGGCGCGGAAGTGGTTCTTGGCCTTGACGCAAAGCAGGCCCGGGCGCGCCAGGTCGATCCCGTGCAGCGCGAAATAGGCCAGGTCGTTGGGCGACTGACAGGTGCTGGTCACGATCACGGAGATGCCCTCGACCTCAAGCACGGCGGTGGCGCCGAGGTCGGTGGTCAGGCCCCGCTCCATGGGCCCCCGGTTGACGAAGCGCCCATGAGTCAAGCGCACGACCCGCGCCGTGGCCTCGACCGGCGCGCCGTAGTTCTTCGAGACCCGGCCGCCGAGCCTGCACTTCAAGGCCGCGCCCGGCCCGGCATGGTGGGCGCGAGCCACTAAATCAGGGTCCCAAAAGAAGGCGAAAACGCTCGCAACAGCGGGGCCGGCATCGAGCAGCGCGCGGAACAAGCCGGTGGTATCGCCGATACCGCCGGACATGGGATTGTCGGCCGGCTCTAGCACCGCCACCGTTCCGGTGCGTGCCGGCTCCAGGGCTTGGCGGATCGCCTCGGCCGCGCCGGGCAGTTTTAGGGTGAAAGCCGCTCGCTGTTCGGCGAAGCAGTCCAGCACTTCTTCCATGGCGGCCTCGGCCAAGGCGGGGTCATCGTGGGCGCAGGCCGAGACGGAGGCCCCGGCTTGCATGACGTCAGCATAAGCAAAGCCGCCGAAGGGCGTGACATCGAGCAGCCCGTCACGCAATTCGACCCGGCGGGCGGTGGCCTCGACCTCGGCCATGGGTCCGGACTCCGTCCGCATGTTGAAACTGGACAGCACGGCGCCAAGGGGCACGATCCGGCTGACCGGGCGGATCTCGCCTTTCACGGCGCGCTCTAGCAGGGCCAGGGCCTTGGCCCCGGTCTCATAGGTATCGACGTGCGGATAGGTCTTGTAGCCGAGCACGATATCCGCTTGGCGTGCGATCGCGGGATCGAGGTTGGCATGGAGGTCGAAACTGACCGCGAGCGGCGCGGCGCCGATCGCGGCCCGCACATCGGCCAGCAGGCGAAGCTCCGGCGCCGTATCCTCCGTACCCAGAAGCGCGCCGTGCAAGGACAGGTAAACGCCGTCCCAGGTCCCCTTCGCCAAGCCGGCCATAATTTCAGCGCCGATCGCGTCCAGGACCTCCTGCGCGACCGGGCCGCCCGGCGGCGCCGCGCAGCAGCGCAGGAAAACGCCCCGCCAGTCCGGCCGCGCGGCCAGGAAATCGGCCGCCGCGCCCAGCTCGCTCGCGGTCCCGGCATAGAGCGCGCGCGCCGCCTCGCCAACCACCCATTCGCGGCGCTTGAAGGCCGCCAGCCCGGTGGCCACCGGGGTGAAGGAGTTGCCCTCGTGGCTCAAGCGGGCAATCGCCAGGCGCTTAGGCGCGGTCACGGTCCAGATGCCTCCTCAAAGCCACGTTGCGACTCCGGGCCAGATTCGATAATGTGTTTGTTCTGTTTTTGTTCGCGTTTCCAGCACCACAAGTTATGGTATGTTTACCGAACTTCAGCGCAAGATATTGGGGTTATCCTCAAAAAATTCGATCCACAACTGTGGATAAGGGGGAGTTTGCATGGACGGTCCTGGAAGTCATCAGGAATTTGAATACCTTGAGAGCGAAGCCACCGGCACCCCCCCTGTGGACAACCCGGCACCGATTCAGGGCGCGGGCGCCGCTTCGCTGGACCCCGATCTCCTGGGCGGCGATCAGTTCCGCGATGTGTTCCAGAACGAGCGCGGCATCCGGGTCCGTATCGAGCGCTCCCGCGACGCGCTGCTGACCGAGTTCGGCAAGGCGACCCTGTCCGACCGCTACCTGATGGACGGCGAGAGTTTTCAGGATCTTTTCGCGCGCGTCGCGGCCCATTTCGCCGACGACAGCGACCATGCCCAACGGCTCTACGATTATATCTCCAAGCTGTGGGTCATGCCCGCGACGCCGGTGCTGTCCAATGGCGGCACCAAGCGCGGCCTGCCGATTTCCTGCTTTTTGAACGAGGCGTCGGATTCCCTGGAAGGCATCCTGGGGCTGTGGAACGAGAATGTCTGGCTGGCCGCGCGCGGCGGCGGCATCGGCAGCTATTGGGGCAATCTGCGCTCGATTGGGGAAAGAGTCGGCCATAACGGCAAGACCTCGGGCGTGATTCCCTTTATCCGGGTCATGGATTCCCTGACCCTGGCGATCTCTCAAGGCTCGCTGCGGCGCGGGTCGGCGGCCTGCTACATGCCGGTCTCCCATCCCGAGATCGAGGAGTTCGTCGAGATTCGCCGGCCCACCGGCGGCGATCCCAACCGCAAGGCGCTGAACCTGCACCACGGCGTGCTGCTGTCCGACGCCTTCATGCGCGCGGTCGAAGGCGACGAGGAATGGGCCCTGACCAGCCCCAAGGACAACGCCCTGGTGCGCAAGGTCAAGGCCCGCGATCTGTGGATCCGCATCCTGACCGCGCGGGTCGAAACCGGCGAGCCCTACATTATCTACAGCGACCACGTGAACCGCGCGATTCCCGAGCACCACAAGCTGGCCGGGCTTCACGTCAAGATGTCGAACCTGTGTAGCGAGATCACCCTGCCGACCGGGCTCGACCATCTGGGCGCGGAGCGCACCGCCGTATGCTGCCTGTCCTCGCTCAACCTGGAGACCTATGAGGAATGGTGCGACGAGCCGGACTTCATCCCTGACGTCATGCGTTTCCTCGACAATGTGTTGCAGGACTTCATCGACCGCGCGCCGGACAACATGGCGCGGGCCAAGTATTCGGCCATGCGCGAACGCTCCGTCGGTCTCGGCGTCATGGGCTTTCATTCCTTCCTGCAAAAGCGGCGCATCCCGCTCGAAGGCGTCATGGCCAAGGTCTGGAACAAACGTGTCTTCAAGCATATCCGCACCCAGGCCGACGCCGCCTCGCAGAGCCTGGCGGAGGAACGCGGCCCCTGCCCCGACGCGGCCGAGTTCGGCATCGTGGAACGCTTTTCCAACAAGATGGCGATCGCGCCGACCGCCTCGATCTCGATCATCTGCGGCGGCGCCTCGCCGGGGATCGAACCCCTGGCCGCCAACAGCTTCACCCACAAGACGCTCAGCGGCTCTTTCCCGGTCCGCAACAAGCATCTAGAGGCGCTGCTGGCGGACTACGGCCGCGACGACGAGGACACCTGGACCTCGATCACCCTCAACCAAGGCTCGGTCCAGCATCTGGATTTTTTGACCGAGGATGAAAAGGACGTCTTCAAGACCGCCTTCGAATTGGATCAGCGCTGGCTGATAGAACTCGCCGGCGACCGCACGCCCTTCATCTGCCAGTCGCAATCGCTCAATGTTTTCCTGCCCGGCGACGTGCACAAGCGCGACCTGCACCGCCTGCACATGCTGGCCTGGAAAAAGGGCGTGAAGTCTCTGTACTACTGCCGCTCCAAATCGATCCAGCGCGCCGAATCCGCGGCCACCGGCGCGAACGGCACGGCCAAGGCGGCCGAAACCCAGGCGATTCCCCTGCTCGGCCGGGTCAATGGCCTGGAAACCACCCGGGGCGAGGCCGCCGTTTCGACCGACTACGAGGAATGCCTCGCCTGCCAGTAGGGCGAGGCCAAAACCCTAACCCGTCATTGCCGGGCTTGACCCGGCAATCCATTTGGGTCCGAGAACGGCTTTCCCATGGACCCTCGGATCAAGCCCAAGGGTGACGAATTTGAAATTAAGCGAAGTCCTCATCCTGAGCCTGTCGAAGGACGTGGGTGACAAACATAAATATATTTGAAGGCGCCAACACCATGTCCCTGCTCGACGCCAATCCGGTTTACAAGCCGTTCCGCTATCCCTGGGCCTACGACGCCTGGCTGATGCAGCAACGCATCCACTGGCTGCCGGAGGAAGTGCCGCTCGCCGATGACGTGAAGGACTGGCAACGCAACCTGACGCCGGGCGAGAAAAACCTGCTTAGCCAAATTTTCCGCTTCTTCACCCAGGCGGATGTGGAGGTCAACAACTGCTACATGAAGCATTACGCGCGCGTCTTCGGCCCGACCGAGGTGCAGATGATGCTGGCCGCTTTTTCCAACACCGAGTCCTTCCACATCGCCGCCTATTCGCACCTGCTCGATACCATCGGCATGACCGAGACCGAGTACTCGGCCTTCCTGCGCTACAAGGAAATGAAGGACAAGTACGACTACATGCAGACCTTCGGGGTCGAGACCAAGAAGGATATCGCCACCACCCTGGCGGTCTTCGGCGCCTTTACCGAAGGGCTGCAACTTTTCGCCAGCTTCGCGATCCTTTTGAACTTTCCGCGCTTTAACAAGATGAAGGGCATGGGCCAGATCATCACCTGGTCGGTGCGCGACGAATCCCTGCACACCCTGTCGATCATCCGCCTGTTCCGCACCTTCATCGCCGAGAACCCGGAAATCTGGACACCCGAGTTCGAGCGCGACCTCTATAAGGCCTGCGAGACCATCGTCACCCACGAGGACGCCTTCATCGACCTGGCCTTCGAACTCGGCGGCGTCAAAGGTTTGGAAGCCGGCGAGGTCAAGGCCTACATCCGCTACATCGCCGACCGCCGCCTGACCCAGCTCGGCCTGCAACCCCTGTACCGCGGCGAAAAGAACCCCCTGCCCTGGCTCGACGCCATGCTCAACGGCGTCGAACACGCCAACTTCTTCGAAAACCGAGCGACCGAGTATTCAAGGGCGGCGACGCAAGGGACGTGGGACGAGGCGTTCGATTAGGGGGGGAAGATGACTATCGAGTTTCCTGTTATGGTATCGTGCGTTTTTTGCGAACGGAAATTCCAGTTCGGACCGCACAGATACGACGGAAAGCATATTTCCAAGTCTCAGATTGCCTTGTGTAAGATATGCCTCAATGCAAGCTGGGATGGCGTGGGCCCAACTTATGAGGCGAAGTTTCTCAGTCATCTAGAAGCAAAAGGCCTTCCAATTCCGGAACAAAACTCGAAAGGGTTTTATAGTCTACGACCATGACGCTCGCGACCTGCCCAGTCTGCCTCAATAAACATTCACCGCCAGCTCAGGTGATCGCCGCTGGGGGTGGTTATCGCGTCGACTGTCCCGTGTGCGGTCGCTTCGCCCTTTCCGAAGAGGCTTGGGAGGATTTTCTGAATCCCGAATCCGGGGCGGGGCACAACCTCTCTCCATTATGTCGCGCTCTCCTCGCACATCGGGTAAGGACAAGTGAATCTTCGGGTTCTACCAGTCGACCAAAGCTGACTTCTGAATTCGTTCATCACTTTGTTGGAGATGGTTGTTCGGGGCCAACGCCCGCGAACCAGGCGACGAATCTTATCAGATACATTGGAGATGAGGTCTCGCGGTCTGGCGAACGGGTACAATCCCTACCTGTGGAACTCTATTCAATCATTGGCGCGCCCAATCCAACCTTTGCTGGAGAACTCGCCATCGAGCTTAAAGCACGCGGCATAATTGATGGTATTAACAGAACTACGCTGTCAACACCGCCAAACATCTTGAACGCCAATCTCACGCTAGACGGATGGAAACGCTACGAAGCGGAGAAGCGCGGAGAAGTTGTGGGAAAGTACGGCTTCATTGCCATGAAGTTCGAGGATGCTAGGCTCGATCCATTCGTCAAAGACATAGTAAAGCCATCAGTGAAAAACGGCATCGGCTACGACATCATGGACATGCGCGACGTGGCTCGTGCTGGAATCATCGACAACATCATGCGAACACAGATTCGCGACTCGGCGTTCGTAATTGTCGACCTTACCCACGACAATTCCGGCGCCTATTGGGAAGCTGGCTATGCGGAAGGATTGGGCAAGCCTGTCATTTACATCTGTGAGAAAGAGAAATTTTCAGAAGCTACAACTCATTTCGACACGAACCACTGCACAACAGTTCTTTGGTCCGTCAATGATGCTGACGACTTTAGCCGTGAACTCGTTGCGACTTTACGGCGCTCGCTCAATCTTTTCCCCGGGGCGGAATGAGTCCGCGTAGGGCGCGATAGCGTAAGCGTATTGCGCCGTATGTGCCGCGCCATTGGACAAAAAGCGTAGATGTGCCCATGACACTTTCCCCCATCCCGTACAAAGACCTCAATGCGCGCCAAAAGGAGAATTATAACTTCCTGAAGGTCTCCGCCGTCCTTGCGGACTACGGCTTCATGACCCTGCGCCTGACTGACGACTGGCAGGGAGCAGATTTCATAGCACAGCACGTTGATGGCGAAACCTTCCTGAAGGTCCAATTGAAGAGCAGGCTGTCTTTTGACAAGAAGTATCGCGGGAAGGACCTCCACATCGCTTTCTCCCATGATAACGACTGGTTTCTCTACCCGCACGATGAACTGCTGGAACAGGTGCTCAAATTGAAGGGCGTGGAAGAAACAATATCATGGGTGAAACAGGGCCAATACACTTGGCCCCAAATTCCAAAGGATCTTCTTGAACTCTTGAAGTCTTATCAGATTGGTCAGCTCGCGTAGCGCCGACACGCCAAAGCAAAGCCCCGCCCACACCTGGCAGGCGCCGCTTCGCCAAGCCGCCTCACGCGGCCATGCGGGCTGAATTCACATCGATTGGATATTGTGTCCCTGGATCGCCCCGGCGGCGGGCCTTAATGGTTGCCGTTCGCCAAGCCCTTCATCTGGAGAAAGGACTTGAAATCCAAATCGCCTTGCAAGAAATGGTCGACAAGCACGATGGCCAAATTCGGTAAGCAGGGACCGGCACTGTTGCCCTTGCAGGCGTCCTCGCATGAGCTACATATGCGATTGAAGCTTTCCGATGATTCCAGATGCTGAGCAACATGTTTGTCCAGGCGCGGAAAATCGGAGTCGCGCAGAAAGCTCTCTTCATCCGCGAAGTGGGAGTCTACCAAGTGCTGTAACTCCTGGCATTTGGCGTGGGTTTCCTCACTTTTCGCTTGGCCAACAAGAATCGCTAATTCTTTCAGGCATAACAGAAGTTTTTTGTGTTGATCGTCAATGAAGGCGTTCCCGGTCTCAAACGACTTTAACCACCCAAGCGTTTTCACCTGACATTCTCCCCAAACCCCCGATAGTTCCCAATCCCAAGGAAATCCTATCAATATGGCTTCCTCGGGGGTAGCCACAATACATACTATCGTATGTTTCTCCTAATTCATGGAGCAATATCAATCATTTGAAATAGGCATCATGTCCCCGGCGCGACATCCAATGCCCCCGAAATCACCCACGGCGGCCATCTCAACCCTTGAAATATTCCTCAAGGCGGCTTGCCCGCGATACTCGCCGTGCTTGTTCGCCCGCGGTGTCTTTCATGGCCGGTGGGACCGGAACATACAAACGGTTCAACCCTGGCAAAACGTTTCGCCGGAATATTTCCACAGTATCCATAAGGAAAATTTTCCGGGTTATGCCCTTCCTTTCTTTACCTCCGGCACTCCCCAATATTTCATTATGCCATTGTTTCGGCTCACTATTTCAGCTCCTCGCCGGCCCTTCGCGACCGGGCGTGGCCCTGGCGGGCGGTAGCCGCCAATCGGCGCGCATCCGCGCGGGTCATTGACTTCTTGGGGAATCCCTCTACATGCTGCTCTTGAACGTGTTGCATTCGTTTCGAGCTATCTAAGTGACCGGTACGCCGATTGATTAGTTATCCCCTGACAATGTGGACGTTAAACTGGCCGCGACGTCACATGGTGCGACACTGCGGGATCGATACTTCTGTTAGAGGAAATGACTATGGCTACTGGTACTGTTAAGTGGTTCAACCCGACCAAGGGTTACGGATTCATCGAGCCGGAAGACGGCTCCAAGGACGCCTTCGTCCACATTTCGGCCGTTGAGCGCGCCGGACTGTCCACGCTCACCGAAGGCCAGAAGGTCTCTTTCGAGCTTCAGGCCGGACAGAACGGCAAGACTTCCGCCGAGAACCTGTCCGTCGTCGACTAACCACGCTTGGCGCCGCCTCCAGCGGGAGTTGGAGGCGGTCGCGAAACGTGAGCCGGGCGCGCAACTCATGACCAAAGCCAAGGCCCGCCAAAGGGCAAAGGCGAACGCGGCCAAGAAGGCCAAGAAGCGCGCCGTCAAGGCCGGGCAGCCCGGTGAAAAAATCCGCCCCGGTCAGTTCGACCCGGGTCCGGGCTCCATATCCAGCCCCGGAGCGAGCGTTAACACCCGGAATATCGCCGGGGCGAAACGCGGCTCCGCACGCTCGCGCTAGGCCGGGGCGCTCATCCTTCGTACTTCGAGCCGTCAGCCAGTGCGCTTCGCGGCCCTGCGGATTGCGTTCAAGGAAGCGCTACGCCGAGGCTTGGAGAAAATTTCGAACCTCTTCCTGAAAATGCGCCCAGGCAGGTTCGTGCTCCAGAATCAAATGATTGCCCCCCTCCAGAGGGACAAATCGCGCACCCGCGATTCCCGCCGCCATGCGCCGTCCTTCGTTGAAGGGTGCGATGGCGTCATCCCTGCAATGCAGAACCAGCGTTGGAACCGATACCTGAGATAGCAGATCCGTCACCTCAAAGTTGCAAACGGCCTCGCGCAGCCGCACGGCATTCTCGGCGGAAGCGCTTTCGCGTTGAAGCACGTTAAACCACTCCATTTGCTCATGGGTGCCCCCGGGGATGAATCTGGAGGTGAACATTTGCCGAAAGGCTGGATTGTCCTGGCCCCAGCCGTGCTTGATCAATGTCAGCATGGCTTGGTTCTGCTCTCTCTCGGCTTGGCCTCGCTTGTAGGGGCCCCGGGCGAAGCCACCGTATAGGATGAGCTGGCTGACGCGCTCGGGATGGCGCACCGCATAGGCGATCGAAATCGCGCAGCCTTGGGAAACCCCAAATAACGGAAAGCGTTCCAGCTTCAAGGTGTCGACCACGGTTTCCAAATCGGCCACGAAGGCTTCAAAGGAAATATCTTCCACATCCCAATCGGATAGGCCGCCCCCCCTCTGGTCGAATCGAACTAGGGTGTGGTCTCTGCCAAGCTCGCCAAGTAAATGCCTCCAGATCGGACTTTGCCACTCATATTCCAGATGGCTCATCCAGTTCGGCGCCTTGACCAGCGAAGGTCCCGATCCCACTGTCGCATAGGCGATCTGGGCGCCGTCGGGCGCGATGCAGAACTTGATCTCTTGTTGCTCGCCGTGGGATTCGGGCCGGCCGCCGTTGTAGCCTCCGGCCTGCCCCTGAACCGCCGGCAAATCTTCCTCGGGGAGAGAGGCTATATCTTTTGCCCCGAGACCGAACACACCGACCGCGCGCGAGATGTTCTTGACTGCTTGCTCGCCAAGATCGGCGAAGGAAAGCGAAAGCTTGTCTCTGATCTGATCGTTCGCGGTTCTGGAAATGCACAAGCCGCCCGGTTCGCAAAGTGTTTCCAGCCGCGCGGCGACGTTCACGCCGTCGCCGAAGATATCGTCGCCGTCGATGATGATGTCGCCGACGTTAATGCCGATACGGAAAACAATGCGCGTTTCTTCTGGAATTCCGGCGTTGCGGCTGACCATTCCGCGCTGTATCGCGACCGCGCAACTAACCGCGTCGATAACGCTTGCGAATTCAACGAGCATACCGTCGCCCGTCGTTTTGACGATGCGCCCATGATGGCCCACGATAGCTGGATCGATAAGCGCCCCGCGATGCCCCTTCAAGGCTACCAAAGTGCCAATCTCGTCCACGCCCATAAGACGGCTATAGCCGACAACATCCGCGGCCAAGACCGCCGCCAGCCGCCGTGTGACAGTGCTTTTAGACATAGACGCCGTGCCTTTCCCCAGTGAAGCAACAACTTAACACCACCGGGATGCCGGCTCCAAAGAAACAAAGCGCTCGTCCAGGTGCGCGGCCTGAACACAAACGAAAACGGCGGCCCCGCAAGGGACCGCCGCTGGATCGAAAACCCGCGGCGCCGGGGCGCCGCCGATACCGTTTAGTGGAAGATGTGGACGTCCCGGCGCAAGTTGGCGCGGGCGAGGCCCATATCGGCGAGCATGCCGTCATCCAAGCGGTAGAGCATCATGGCCGCGGCGTTGGCGCGGCGCCACTGACGTATCGTCCGGAAGATGTTTTTCATGGCTCTGGTTCCCTCGTTTCAACGGCTGTGCTGGCGAAGCGGGTTTCGGTGTATGTTGCGTTGCAGCATAAGTAGACATTCCCACGGCCCAAACCAATGCCAAGGCTGCACGCCAGCTATGCGAAAGAGGTATATCTCGGCATGGGTCGTATAGGCCGCCGGGCGCGCGGTTTCCACAGGCCAGGGCCGGGCGTGGACGCGGCTTACGCGCTAGTCTCCGGACCCCGGGGCTTGCGCGGCCGGTTCCTCGTGCCGGGGGTGCTCTTGGCCTTGCTCGGGGCCCTTGAGCCGGGCCAGGACGCAGGCCAGGCCGATGCCGAGCGCAGTCCAGACGATAGCGGCGGGAAGAAAGGCTGTCTCCATCTCGACCTCATTCCCCGCATTACTTAGGCGGGCAGCATCTTGAGTTTCGGGTTGACCCGGCGGCCGATCCCTACCCTCGATCCTGGCACGGGCAGGCTTAAAGTCCGGTTACGCTCGCACCGAAATATCGCTTGGAGAGGCCCGGCTCGGCGCCTATCATTCCCGCGTCGCGCAGCCGCGCGGACACACACAAATCCATCGAGCTAACAAGGGTTTCTGCCATGGGTCTCTTCGGCGTCGGCCAGGCTTTGCGCCGGGTGGAGGATGTCCGGTTTCTGACCGGCGAGGGCCGCTACACCGACGATATCCACCTGGCGGGCGAGGCCGTCGGCTTCGTCCTGCGCAGCCCCCATGCCCATGGCGAGATCGGCGCGATCGACACGGCGGCGGCCCGCGACCTGCCGGGAGTGCTGGCGATCTACACCGCCGGGGACCTGACCCGCGACGGGATCGGCGATATCGCCTGCCTGACCCCCATGCCGGGCAAGGGCGGTGCCAAGCAGATCGACCCCCGGCACCCGGTGCTGGCGCGCGGCCGGGTGCGTCATGTGGGCGACCCCATCGCCTTCGTGGTCGCCGAGACCCTGGCCCAGGCCAAGGACGCCGCCGAGGCGATCGAGGTCGAGATCGATGAAATACCGGCGGTCATAGACACCGCCCGCGCCCTCGATCCCGGGGCGCCGCAAGTCTGGGACCAGGCGCCGAACAACCTCGCGGTCCACTGGGAACTGGGCGACGAGGCCGCGGCCCAGGCCGCCATGGCCAAGGCCGCGCATGTGACGCGCCTGGAGCTGATCAACAACCGCCTGGTCGTGAATTCCATGGAGCCACGCAACGCCCTGGGCGCCTTCGACGCCGACAGCGGGCGTTTCACCCTGACCACCGGCACCCAGGGGTCCTACAAGCTGCGCCACCAATTGGCCGGCCATATCTTCAAGCTGCCGGCGGAGAATTTCCACGTCGTCACGCCCGATGTCGGCGGCGCCTTCGGCATGAAGAACTTCCTCTTCGCCGAACAGGTGCTGGTGCTCTACGCGGCCCGCGCCCTAGGCTGTCCAGTGCGGTGGAACGGAGAAAGAAGCGAAAGCTTCCTCAGCGACAACCACGGCCGCGATCACGTCACGGTGGCGGAACTGGCCCTCGACGAGGCCGGGCGCATTCTGGCGATCCGCGCCAGTATCGTGGCCAACATGGGCGCCTATCTGTCCAACTTCAGCACCTTCATCCCGACCGGGTGCTGCGTGAAGATGTTTTCCGGCCAGTACAAGATCCCGGCCACCTACGGCGATGTGAAATGCATCTTCACCAACACCGTGCCGGTCGATGCCTATCGCGGTGCCGGGCGGCCGGAGGCGGCCTATATCGTCGAGCGCCTGCTCGACGCCGCCGCCTTCGATCTCGGCCTGGACCCGGTCGAGCTGCGCCGGCGCAACCTGATCGCGCCGGCCGACATGCCCTACAAGACGGCGACCGGCCTGACTTACGACGGCGGCGATTTCCCGGCCATGATGGAACGCGGCCTGGCCGCCGCCGATCATGCCGGCTTTGCCGAACGGCGCGCGCGCGCCAAGGCGAAAGGCAAGCTGCGCGGCCTGGGCTTCGCCTGCTATATCGAGGAATGCGGCGGCAGCGGCAACGAGGAGGCGCGCGTGGCCCTCGACGACGACGGCGGCATTACCGTTCATGTCGGGACCCAGACCAATGGCCAGGGCCACGAAACCGCCTACACCCAAATCCTGGCCGACAAGTTCGGCCTGACGCCGGATCTGATCCGCATTCGCCAGGGCGACAGCGACGATTTACCCGGCGGCGGCGGCACTGGGGGCTCGCGCTCCTTGCTCATGGGCGGGACGGTCATCGCCACGGCCTCCGATACGGTCATCGAACGCGCGCGCAAGGTCGCGGGCCATCTGCTGGAAGCCGCCGAAGCCGATCTGGAACTCACCGGGGGCGCCTTCGTCGTCGTCGGCACCGACCGCCGGGTAACCCTGGGGGAGGCCGCGAAAGCGGCCAAGGGCGAGGCCGCGCCTCTGCCCGAAGACCTGCGCGGACCGATCGAGGCCCACGCCAAGCACGGCGGCGCCACCATGACCTACCCCAATGGTTGCCACGCCTGCGAAGTGGAGATCGATCCCGAGACCGGCAGCCTGCGCCTGGCGCGCTATATCATCGTCGACGATTTCGGAACCCTGGTGAACCCCATGCTGGCCGCCGGCCAGGTCATCGGGGGCACGGTGCAGGGCATCGGTCAGGCCTTGCTGGAGAACACGGTCTACGATACGCAAAGCGGACAGCTTCTGACCGGCTCCTTCATGGACTACTGCATGCCGCGCGCCGACGACTTTCCTGAGATCGAGTTGACCATGATCGAGGACTTCCCCTGCAAGACCAACGATATGGGCGTGAAGGGCGCCGGGGAAGCCGGCTCTATCGGCGCCTCGCCGGCGGCGATCAACGCCGTGCTCGACGCGCTCAAGCCCCTGGGGGTACGCCACATCGACATGCCGGCGACGCCGGAAAAGATTTGGCGCGCGATCCGCGATGCTAAAGATAGGAAGGCGCCATGAGCGGCACGGCGCCCAAATACGCGGCCATCGACCCGGATGACCGCGAGGCCCTGATCGCCGTCCTGCGCCTGATCGCGGCGCGGGCGGGCGAAGCCATCATGACCTACTACGTCGAGGGCATGGAGGTTCGCCGCAAGGACGACAATTCGCCGGTCACCGACGCCGATCAAGCGGCCGAGGATCTGATCCTGGCGGCCCTGCGCCAAGTCACGCCCGGCATCCCAATCGTCGCGGAAGAAGCCATGTCGGCCGGGGCCGCGCCGGATGTTACCGGCGGCCGCTTCTGGCTGGTCGATCCCCTGGACGGGACCAGGGAATTCATCTCGCGCAACGGCGAGTTCACGGTCAACATCGCCCTGATCGAAAACGGCCAGCCGGCCGCCGGCGTGGTCCACGCGCCGGCCATGGCCATGACCTGGACCGGGACGACGGCTAAAGACGGAACCGCGTCCGCGACTTATACAGAAGCGAACCACCCACCCAAATCCATCGAGGCGAGAGCGATTCCCGCCGAGGGCGCGACCGTGATCGCCAGCCGCCGCCACGGCAGCGGCCCGGAGCTCGATGCGTTCCTAGCGCGCTACAAGATCAAGGACCGGATCACGGCCGGAAGCTCGCTCAAGTTCTGCCTGATCGCGGCGGCCAAGGCCGACCTCTATCCGCGCTTCGGCCGGACCATGGAATGGGACACCGCCGCCGCCCACGCGGTCCTACGCGCCGCCGGCGGCCAGATCGTGCGAGCCGGCGACGGCACCCCCCTCGCCTACGGCAAACCCGGATTCGAAAATCCGCACTTCATCGCGCACGGGAAATAGGCGGCGTTCGCAGAATAGCCGGACCCAAATCAAAAAGAATTTATGACGGTAATGCCCGCGGGTTGCTCGCCGTCCATGGCCTGTAACGCCTTACCGGCATCTTCGAGGTCAATGAGCTTGGTAATGAGACCATCGAGGCTAAGACGGCCGGAATCGATCATGCGAAAGAGCGCCGGGAATCGGCTTGCGGCAATACCACGGGTTCCATGCAAGGAAAGCTGCTTCGCATAAACCATCTCCAGCAACTTGATCGTCGGCTCGGAATGGCGGCCGGTCGGCATGCCGATTTGAACATGACGCCCGAGCGGGCGGAGCCCTTCCAAGGAATTATGAAAGGCCGTGGTCGTACCCACCGCATCGATTGAAACATGAGCGCCGCCGCCGGTGATCTCAAAGACGGCTTCCCCGACGTTGTTGACATCGCGGGCGTTCAAAACCCTTGTCGCACCTAAGCTTGAAGCCAAGTCAAGCGCCTGGGGCGATATATCCACGGCGACAACCGGCGCCCCGATCGCCGCGGCGATTTTGATCGCGGACAATCCAACACCGCCGCATCCATGGACGGCCAGCCATTCACCGGGCGCCAAATGCGCGCGGTCGATCAAAGCCCGGAAAGCTGTCGTGACCCGGCATCCCATTCCGGCGGCATCCGTGAACCCTAAGGTCTCGGGCAAGTGCACAAGATTAAAATCGGCGCGGGGAACGACCACTCGCTCGGCGAAGGCCCCATAGGCGGAGAATCCGATAACATGCTGATCGGCGCAGACGGTCGGATCGCCACCCAAACACTCGCCGCAGGTACCGCAAGCTAAAATGAAGGGCGCGGTCACGCGGTCACCGATCCGAAACCGGGTACAGCCGCGCCCAAGCTCGGCAACGATACCCGCAAGCTCATGTCCGGGAACATGGGGGGCCGTTACATCGGGATCAGCCCCTTTCCAAGCGTGCCAATCCGAACGGCAGACACCGCAGGCCTTGACCTCGACGATCGCGCCATCGGGCGGACAGCCGGGCTCGGCGATATCCGTGACCGTCAAGGGTCCGCCGAACTTTTCAAATACCGCGGCCTTCATTGCCAGAACCCTTTGCGACCCTATTGACTCATTCGACCGATTTTTCACGCCCGCTTACTAGGCAGGCTTCACCCTGCGGACTTTATGACCGCAAGGAGAGCATAACGACGTCCAGCGGGCGGGCAAACCCGGCTTAGAAAACCCGCACTTCATCGCGCGCGGGAAATATCCGGCGTTCGAGAAAACCGCCGACCTGATTGTCGATCCGGCGCGGGCTGGGTAGCGCTTTAGATTCGGGCCTCCAGGATTATGTTGAACGGAGTTTCGGTGGCGCGGCGAAAGTGCCCGAAACCGCCTGCCTCGGCGACCTCACGAAGTCGGGCCTCGCCGGCCTGGGCGCCAAGCGCGGTTCCAGTTTCCTGCGCCAGTGACGTCGGCACACAAACCATGGTCGAGGCGGAATAGTATAACCGCCCGACCGAATTGAGGTTGTCTTCCAGAGCATCGGCGGCCATCGGTTCGATGATCATGCAGGTGCCGCCGGGAGCAAGCGAGTCACGGACATGGGCCATGGCGCCGTGCGGATCGCCCATGTCGTGCAAGCAATCGAAGAAGCAAACAAGATCGAACTCGCCGGGATACTCCTTGGCCAGGCCAACCTCGAACGCGGCATTCGTCAGACCGTGCGCTTTAGCGTGATCGCGAGCCTCCGCGATTGAGCCATCGTGAAAGTCGTAACCGGTGAAGTCGGAGTTTGGAAATGCCTCCGCCATGATGACCGTCGAGTGGCCATGACCGCACCCGATGTCGGCGACACGGGCACCGCTTGTCAGTTTCTCGACAACACCGTCGAGGGCCGGGAGCCACTCCTGCACCAGATTGTGTCGATAACTTGGCCGGAAGAACTTGGCGACGGCGCAGAACAGGCAGCCCGGTTGGTTGCCCCAAGCAACGCCGTCGCCCGATTTGAACGCCGCTTCAAGCGCGGGCTGGTTCGATACGTTGGCTGCCGCACATTCGAAGGCCGCGACCATGTAGACCGGGCTGTCCTCGTCGGCCAGGACTGCGGCCTGTTCCGGCGACAGGGAAAAACGGCCGCTCGCCGCATCGTAGGCGACGTAGTTGGACGCCGCCTGGGCCGACAGCCATTCGCGAAGATAACGCTCGGCCAGTCCAGTCGCTTGGGCCAGTTCGGCCGCCGTCAAGGGGCCGTCCTTGTGGAGCGTTTTGTAGAGGCCAAGGGCATCGCCGATGCGCACCAGCGGTATACTGAATGCGCCGCCCAGGTCCTGTAACATTTGACCCAGAAATTCGTTGAGCTTTTGTTCGTCCATGATCACTTCCCTCCCCCTTATATGTCCGTGGCATTGAATCTGGTATTAATCTAGACACACCTCGCTTGACGACGAAGAGGCAGAACTTACAAAATAGAGGTAAATTCACCGCAGGGGACGCGCGGTTATGCCTAAGCACCGGCCAGTTTCGATAAGCCTTCTGGCAACGCCCGACTCGACGGCCGCTACCCTGTACGGGCTATACGAAGTGCTCAGCACGGTCGGCATCGCTTGGGAAAACTATGTCACCGGGAAGCCAAGCAGCCCGCAATTCGATGTGCGCATTGTCGCCGCAACGAAAGAGCCGTTTCATTGCGCCGGTAATATCGTCGTATCGCCGCACTGTAGTATCGATGAAGCGGGAGCCACCGATGTCGCGCTCGTGGGCAGCCTCGCGGTTCCGAACACACACCCGCTAAAAATTCTCAATGACCTGGAACTCGACTGGCTTATGCGTCAACAAGGCCGGGGCACGATAATATCTTCGGCCTGCACAGGGGCAATCATGCTCGCCGAATCCGGCGTGCTCAACGGCTGGGAGGCGACAACCCATTGGGCCTACGGCGATCTTACCCGAATTCACTATCCTGAAGTTCGATGGCGCATACAGCAAGAACTGTGCGTCTCAGGGCATGACACTCAAATTGTGACATCGGGTGGCGCCATGGCTTGGCAGGATTTAGCGCTCTACCTCATCACACGATTTTGCGGTGTGGAACATGCGGCTAATACGGCCAAGTTCTGGCTATTGTTGAGCCGGGAAGAAAACCAAGCGCCTTTTACAGTCATGTCCCAGGGCGTGCCTCACAATGACGGTATCGTAAGCCAATGCCAGAAATGGATCGCCGAGCATTATGAGCATCCAAACCCGATTACCGGGATGGTCGAGCGGTCGGGGCTTTCGCCCACGACATTCGCGCGCAGATTCAATCGCGCGACCGGATACCGCCCCATGGACTACGTGCACGCACTGCGCGTCGAGGAAGCCAAAGAGATGCTTGACATCGGTGACGACGCCATCGACAAAATTGGACGCGAGGTGGGCTACGAGGATCCGGCATCCTTCAGACGGGTATTCAAGCGCAAGGTCGGATTAACGCCAAGCTTTTACCGGCGCAGGTTTAACCGCCGCCGTTTTGAACGATTTGACGGATTGCACCCATCATCGGGAAGGCCTTCGTAGTAAACCAGCGTTCAAACCTAGAATGCCGGTGTTGGTTCGGGAGCAGTTGTACCGATGACCCCGCACCACGATCTGCCATTGGGCACAAAGGTTGAAACGATCCGCTTATGGTCCGGCGTTCCGGAGCATTGTTTAGGTAAAATCTTTCATCAACTCTTGACTATTTCGATGCATGGGCGCTAAATAATTTCACGTGATCGGACGATCTGCCGATGACGATATAGCCGCCGCAAAGCCTGTGCGGTGACTCTGGATGCACCTCACGACCTAGGGTGGGTTGACTTCCAGTGAGCGAGAGCTAAAGACCAAGAGCTACCCGTAGCGGTGGCTCTTGGCATGTTTAATTAGGTTTTTCATCTAGGCGCTTGTTCAGGCGCCTTTTCTATTTTCAGGCAATGAATAAACTGCGCCGCCATGAGCAAGGCGGAAGAGCACTGGAATAATATGCGCGCGCCCAATAAGGCGGCCATAACCGAGGCGGCGGCGCTTTTGCGCGCCGGGGGTCTGGTCGCCTTTCCGACCGAAACCGTGTACGGCCTGGGCGCGGATGCGACCGACGACTCCGCGGTGGCGGCGATTTTCGCGGCCAAGGGCCGGCCCCAGTTCAATCCCCTGATCGTCCACGTTCCCGATATCGAAGCGGCGGCGCGCGAGGTAATCGCCGATGACCGCGCGCGGCGCGTCGCGGCGCGTTTTTGGCCCGGCGCGCTCAGCCTGGTTCTGCCGCGCCGGGCCGAGAGCCGAGTCTCGCTTCTGTGCAGCGCCGGCCTGCCCAGCCTGGCCGTGCGGGCGCCCAATCATCCCGTGGCGCAGGCCTTGCTGAACGCGGTGGCGCGGCCCATCGCCGCGCCCAGCGCCAATATATCCGGCGCGGTCAGCCCCACCACCGCCGCCCATGTGGCGCAAGGGCTGGGCGCGGCGGTTGGATTGATCCTGGATGGCGGCCCCTGCCCGCTCGGCCTGGAATCGAGCGTGCTCGATCTTACCGGCGAAACGCCGGTGCTGCTGCGCCCCGGCGGGGTGACGCGCGAGGACTTGGAGGCCGAGATCGGCCCCATCGTCCTGGCCGGCGTGAATACCGCCATAGCCTCGCCCGGCATGTTGGAGAGCCACTACGCCCCGCGCCTGCCCCTGCGCCTGAACGCGCACGAGGCCAAGCCCGGCGAGGCCCTGCTCGCCTTTGGACCGGCGCCACCCGAAGCCTCCGCCACCGAAAACCTGAGCCCGAGCGGCGACCTTATCGAAGCGGCGGCCAAGCTCTTCGCCGCCCTGCACCGCCTGGACCGCCCGGAATTCAGCGCCATCGCGGTCATGGCGATCCCCGAGACCGGCCTCGGCGCCGCCATCAACGACCGCCTGCGCCGCGCCGCCGCGCCGCGCTAGGCCACATATCCACACCGTCGTCATCCCGGACTTGATCCGGGATCTTCGGGTTGTATCGAACCTGGTCTTTCCCAAAGATCCCGGATCAAGTCCGGGATGACGAATTTTTCGTTGGTGAGATCGGAAGCCTAGGCTCCCCCGCCTGGCTTTCGGACCAGCCCGGCATTAGAGTCCGGCCATGACAAGCAACGGCGACCTGCTCGACCGGCTGGAGGCCGTCGTTGGGCCCAAGGGCCTGATCCGCGATCCGGACGAGATGGCGCCCTTTTTGGTTGAGCCTCGTGGGCTTTTCCAGGGCGCCGGGCTGTGTGTCGCGAAACCCGCCACCACGCAAGAGGTCGCCGAGGTCGTGCGCCTCTGTGCCGGGGCGGGCGTGACCGTGGTGCCCCAGGGCGGCAACACCGGCCTGGTCGGCGGCGGTATAGCCTTCGAGGGCGGCGAGGTGGTGCTGAGTCTCGCGCGCATGAACCGGGTGCGCGCGGTCGATCCCATCAACGACACCATTACCGTCGAGGCCGGGTGCATTCTGAAGAATGTTCAAGATGCGGCCGAGGCGGCGGACCGCCTGTTTCCGCTCAGCCTGGGCGCGGAAGGCACCTGTCAGATCGGCGGCAATATTTCGACCAACGCGGGCGGCATACAGGTGCTGCGCTACGGTAACATGCGCGCCCTGGTGCTGGGGCTGGAGGTGGTGCTGCCCGACGGGCGGGTCTGGGACGGCCTGCGCGCCTTACGCAAGGACAACACCGGCTTCGACTTGAAGCAGATTTTCATCGGCGGCGAAGGCACCCTGGGCATTATCACCGCCGCCGTCTTGCGCCTGTTTCCCAGGCCGAAAGACAAGATCACGGCCTTCGCCGCCGTGCGCGACGTCGAGGCGGCGGTTGAGATGCTCGGCCGGGTGCGCGCGGCAAGCGGCGAGGCGGTGACCAGCTTCGAGCTGATCCCGCGGATTTCCCTGGACATCTCCCTCAAGCACATCGCCGGCATCGCCGACCCGCTTGGCCAAGTCCACCCCTGGTATGTCCTGATCGAGCTGTGGTCCGAGACCACGAATTCGGGCCTGCGCGACGCCATGGAGACGGTGCTGGCCCAGGCCCACGAGGACGGCCTGGTGCCGGACGCGGCCCTGGCCGCCAACGAGGCCCAGGCGCAATCCTTCTGGCGCATCCGCGAAGCCATGGTCGAGGCGCAGAAGTTCGAAGGCGGCTCGATCAAACACGACATCTCGGTCCCGATCTCGGCGGTCGCTGATTTCATCGCCCGCTCTTGCGCGGCGGTCGAGGCCTTGATCCCCGGCATCCGCGCGATTCCCTTCGGCCACATCGGCGACGGCAACATTCACCTCAACCTGAGCCAGCCCGAGGGCGCGGATCGCGACGCCTTCCTGGCCCGCTGGTCCGAGGTCAACCGCGCGGTCTTCGATATCGCCGCCGAACTTGGCGGCTCCATCAGCGCCGAGCACGGCATCGGGCGCCTCAAGCTCGAAGACAATATGCGGTACAAATCCCCGGTCGAGATCGAGCTCATGCAGCGGATCAAGACCGCGCTCGACCCGCGCGATCTCATGAACCCCGGCAAGGTGGTGCCGGGCGGGCGCTCATAGCTTACAGCCGCGCGAACTCGCTCTCGTAGAGCCGGTTGAGCGCGGCCAGGGCTTCGCTCGGCAAGGGGCCCATTTCCCGCGCGTCCAAGGCTTCTTCCAAGTGGGCGGTCTCGGCCAGGCCGATCACGGCGCAGGACAGATCGGGATTGGAAAGGGCGAAGCGCAGCGCCGTTTGCGCGCGCGTCCCGCCGGTCCTGCCCAAGGCGGCGAAGGCGATCCTGGCCCGGCGCTCCTCGGCCGGGATCCCGCTGCCCTGGGTCAGCACGATCTCGCGGCCGTGGCGGATATCGCTGGCCAAGACCCCGGCCGCGAACACACGGATCGCCATCATGGCCACGCCATGTGTCAAGCAGGTGTCGACGATCCCGGCGAAGTCGTGACCGGACCAGCCCGCGGGCAAGGCATGCGCGGCGCTGGGATTGATCATGTTGTAGTAGACCTGAGCCGAATCGAAACGCCCGCTGTCCAAGGCCGCGTGGATGGCGCCCACTTCGCCCAGCCCGGTCAGCCCGATAAAATCCGTCAGGCCTTGCGCGCGCATGTCCTCCAGCGCATCGGCCACGCCGCCGTCTCTCAGCACTTGACGAAGTTCGAGACCGCCGGAACCCAGCGGGTTGTGCAATTGCAGCAGATCGATCCGGTCACGGTCCAGGCGCGCCAGGCTGGCGGTCACGCTTTCCTCGACCTGGCCCGCAATGTCGTCGAGGCGCGCCGGATCGATCATGACCTTGGTCGAGAGGTAGGGCTCCTGCTCGACCTCGCGCAGGATCCAGCCCAGCGCCTGCTCCGACTTGCCCTGGCCATAGGCCGGCGCGGTATCGATCCAATTGATCCCGGCCTCAAGCGCGCGCCGCACCGCCGCGAGTTTGGTCTCGTCGTCGGCGTTGACCAGAATACCGCCGACGTAGCCGCCACCGAATACGAGCTCGGAAACCCGAAGTCCTGTCCGTCCAAATCTGCGCGTGCGCATCAATTCATCTTCTCTCTAGCGGTGTCCTGAAACAAGCGCTTCCCCCCAGGGTAAATTCATATTGTTGTGCCGCCGCCGAGGAGAGGCTTGGATCGGTGTGGTGCGTGCTTCGACAAGCTCAGCATGAGGGTTTTTCTTTTTGCCACACACGGTTTTCCTCATCCTGAGCTTGTCGAAGGACGCACCAGCAGAGCTGCAACGCTAAATGCGGTGCCCTGCATCCCCCCCTATCCAACATCGCCCAGCGCGTCGTCCAGGCGATCCAGCAGCTCGCCGCAAACCTTTTCGTCATGGGCGAGGGAGAGATAGAGCTTGGTGCCCATGGGATTGAGAAAGACGCCGCGCCGGAACAGGCCGAGCATGAGGGCCCGGCCCTTGGCCCCGTCGCCGCGCTGGGTCGAGCGGTAATCGCGCACCGGCCGGTCCGAGAAAACGATCTGCGCCAGGGGGCCGTCGCCGATGACCTGGGCGGTCATCTGGCGGTCGCGCAAGACCCGGCGCATACCGGCGCGCAAGGTTTCGCCCAGGCCGTGCAGGCGCTCATAGGTGCCGTCTTGGCGGAAGACCCCCAAGGCGGCGCCGGCGGCGGCGGTCGAGATGGGATTACCGCCCAGGGTCGAGGCGACCCACATGTAGTCGGGATCGCCCAAGCGGTCTTCGCGGACCAGGGCCATGAGTTCCGCCGGCCCGCCGAAGGCGCCGATGGGATAGCCGCCGCCCAGGGCCTTGCCATAGGCCACCAGGTCCGGCACCACGCCGTAATATTCCTGCGCCCCGCCGTAGGCCAGGCGGAACCCGGTCACCACCTCGTCGAAGATCAGCAGGATACCGGCGGCGCGGGTAGCGGCGCGCAGGCCTTCCAGGAAACCGGCCTCAGGCGGCGTGCAGCGCTGCAAGGGTTCGACAATGACGCCCGCGATCTCATGGCCGTGCTCGGCCAAGATTTTCTGGGTCGTTTCAAGGTCGTTGTAGGGCGCGACCAGGATATCGCGCTTGACCTTGTGGGCGAGGCCCCCGGCAATCGGATCGGGTTCGGGAAAGTCCGGCGGATCGGCGGGAAACAAGCTGGTCACGCCGGTCTCGTTCGCGCCATGATAGGCGCCCTCGAACTTCAGGATCTTCGGCTTGCCCGTCTTGGCCCGGGCCAGGCGCTGGCAATACATGGTCGCCTCGGTGCCCGAGGCGCAAAAGCGCACCTGTTCGCAGGCCGGGGAAAGCCGCACGATCTCCTCGCCTAAGGCCAGGGATTGCTCGGTCACATAGGCGAAGTTGGAGCCGTTCGGCACCTGCGCGGTCACCGCCGCCACCACCTCGGGCCGGGCATGGCCGACCAGCACCGAGCCCCAGCCCATGGAGAAATCGAGGAATTCCCGATCCCCGCTGTCCCAAAGACGGCAGCCCTCGCCCCGCGCAATCACAATCGACAACTCAGGCGGCAGGTTGAACTCGCCGTTCGATCCGGCGGGAAAGACGTTCTGGGCGCGTTCGGAGAAGCTTGCCAAGGCCGGACTCAGGTCACGGACTCAAAGCCGACCAACTGTATCAAGCGGCCGTTTTCCAGGGAGTCGCCAAAGGCCGGGCCGGCCGAATGCCACATCCAGGGGCGATAGGTGATCAGGCGGTTGAAGCGCATGGGCACGGTCATGGTGTGTTCCCACTTGTCCGGATCGGCACCGTCCTGGCGCATCAGTTCGGCGATACTGCCCGGCCCGTAGGCGCGTAATTCGTCCGTGCTCAAGGGCGTGCGGTCGGAATTCAAGCCCTTGTGGCGGAAAAAGCTGGTGCCGCCCTGGCACTGCTCGGGCGGGTTCAGGTAGATCACGCCGACCCAGGCCAAAATGCTGGGATCGACGTGAACCAGATAGCGGCTTGGCTCTCCGGCCAGGGTAATGCGGAACTTCCCATGGGTAGGACGCGGATCATCCGAGCTCATGACCCGCTCTCCATAAAGTTGCGACATCATCTGGTCCAGGCCGGGCGGAATGAACTTCTGCACGGAATTTCGCCCGGGAAAGGTGCGCGGCCCCTCTACCTCGGGATAATCGGCCGCGAGCGCGGCGGCGCGGATTTGCCCGGGATCGGGATAAAAATCATCGATGACAATCAAAGATCGGTACACGGTAAACGGCCCTTTCGCTTTGACCACGCATGGCGATTTAATGATTTTGACGGCGCGACGCCACCAATACAAGATACGGCCTTAAGAGTATCAAGGAGGTATCGAACACCGTGGCCAAAACTCATAATCTGCGCAGCGGCGGTCAAATCCTGGTCGATCAGTTGCGTATCCACGGCACCCGGTTTGCCTACGGCGTGCCGGGCGAAAGCTACCTGGCGGTCCTGGACGCCCTCAACGACGTGCCCCAGGTCCAATACGTCATCTGCCGCCAGGAAGGCGGCGCGGCCATGATGGCGGACGCCTACGGCAAGCTGACCGGGGAGCCGGGAATCTGCATGGTGACGCGCGGCCCCGGCGCCACCAACGCCAGTGCCGGCCTGCATATCGCACATCAGGATTCGACCCCCATGATCATGCTGATCGGCCAGGTCGGACGCGGCATGATCGAGCGCGAGGCCTTTCAGGAGATCGACTATCGCCGCATGTTCGGACACATGGCCAAGTGGGTCGCCCAGATCGATCAGGCCGAGCGAATCCCCGAGTTGTTGGCCCGCGCCTTTTCGGTCGCGACCTCGGGCCGTCCCGGCCCGGTGGTTCTGGCCCTGCCCGAGGATATGCTGCGCGAGCGGGTGGCGGCCGAAGACGCCGCGCCCTACCGCGCCAGCCAGGCCCATCCCGGCGCCGGCGACATGGCGCGCCTGCGCGGGCTTTTGGATCGGGCCGAGCGCCCCTTCGCGATTCTGGGCGGCAGCGGCTGGACCGCTCAGGCGGTCGCCGATTTCCAGGACTTCGCCGAAGCCAATAAACTCCCGGTCGGCGCCGCCTTCCGGCGCCAGGACAAGATCGACAACACCCACCCGAGCTATGCCGGGGATGTCGGCATCGGCATCAACCCAAAGCTGGAACAGCGCATAAAGAGCGCGGATTTGCTTCTGGTAGTGGGCGCGCGCCTGGGCGAGATGACCACCAGCGGCTACAGCCTGATCGATAATCCCCGGCCCAAGCAGACCATGGTCCATGTTCATGCCAGCGCGGAAGAACTTGGCCGCGTCTATCAGGCCGAGTTGCCGATCAACGCGGGCATGGCCGCCTTCGCCGCCGCCGCCAAGGCCATGAAGCCGGTCGAGACCAAGCGCTGGGCGGCAAGCACCGGGGAGGCGCACCGCGATTACCTCGATAATATCGCACCGATCGAAATTCCCGGCGAGCTGCAAATGACCGAGGTCATGGCCTACCTGCGAGAGACCCTGCCGGCGGATAGCATTCTCGCCAACGGCGCCGGGAATTACTCGACCTGGCCGAACCGCTTTTACCAGTACCGCCGCTTTCCCAGTCAGCTAGGTCCGACCAGCGGTTCCATGGGTTACGGCACGCCGGCGGCGGTGGCGGCCAAGCTGGCCTATCCCGAGCGCACCGTACTCGCCTTCGCCGGCGACGGCTGCTTCATGATGAATGGTCAAGAACTGGCCACGGCGGTGCAATACGGCGCCAACATCGTGATCCTGATTGTCAACAACGGCATGTTCGGAACCATTCGTATGCATCAGGAACGCGAATACCCGACCCGGGTACAGGGCACCGTCCTGGCGAACCCCGACTTCGCGGCCCTGGCCCGCGCCTATGGCGCCCACGGCGAAACGGTGACCAAGACGGCGGATTTCGCCCCCGCTTTCGAGCGCGCCATGGCCGCCGGCAAGCCCGCCGTGATCGACTTGCATATCGACCCCGAGGCCATCACCCCCAAGGCAAGCCTAAGCGATATCCGCACAGCCGCCCTGGCGAAGAAAAGGAGCTAAGCTCTACTTCCGGTTGGCCCTTTGATTCCAAGCTCTTTATGAATTAACCTTTTGGCGAAGATGCAAATCGCGTGGGAGGCCACGCACCGTCAAACCGAAAAGGTGAAAGGACAAGACATCATGTACAGGGGAATTCTATTGTCGGCCATGGCCGCGGCCACGTTGGCGCTTGCCGCCGGGCCGGCCGCCGCCGAAAGCTTCACGATCGACCTGACTCATCCGATTCCGACTTTCAAGCCCATGGAAGGCGATCCCATGAAGCCGGATCCCAATCAGCCGTGGCTCAACAGCGTGGCGCATCCCTCCTTCGGGCAGCAGGCGGTCTTGTCGATCTCTCAATTCCCGACCAGCGACGGCCACTTCGATCTCGGCCAGATTATCCTGTCCGAGCATCACGGCACCCACCTCGATACCTCGGGCCATTATGTGAACAACCCGGAGTCCATGGAAGCGGGAGGCATGGCCCCCGGGAAGCGCAAGCTCGCTCATCAACTGGGCGCGGGCGACCTCATCGGCACGGCCGTGGTTATCGACATCAGCGGCCGGGTCCAATCCGAACTCGATAAGAACGGCGGCAAGCCCAGCCCCGATAAATCCGTGACCGACTTCTCGAACAGCTCGGCCAACGTGGTCACGGCGGACGACATCGCGGCGGTCGCCGACCGGCTCAGCAACGATACCTGGCTGGTCCTTAACCTCGGCTGGTCCGATTATTTCTTCCAGGGCACCGACTTCGCCAAGGACCCCTACATCAATGGCTGGAATCACCCCGGCATGAACAAGGCCGCCGTCGATAAGCTGATCTCGGTCATGGATGCCAAGGATATTCGGATCAAAGGCATTATCGCCGACAACATCGGCATCGATTCAGGTGCTAGCGCGATCGGCGACGATGACAAGTGGACCAATTCCTGGGACGCCCACGTCCGTTTGCTGCAACGCGGTCTGTTGTTCGTGGAGAATGCGACAAACCTCGGCCAGGTCGCCATGGCTAAAGCCGGAAGCTGCACGGTCGTGGTCGGCGCGCCCAAGCATGTGCGCGGCACGGGCGGTCCCTCTCGCATCCTGGCGATCTGCGAGAAGTAGGTCCGGTCATAACGGGATATGGCCGCGCACCTGGCCTCGTAAGTAGACTAGGCGCGGTACTTTTCGCTCTGCTGGCGGTGCCCTTCGCGGCGCCGCCGGCAAGTGCGCATAAAACCAATCTGGCAACCGCGCGGATCGCCGTGGCCGGCGACCGGGTGGATTACAACTTGGCCGTCTCCGCGCACGATCTCGCTATCGCGCTCGGCATGGTAACCGATCTTCTGACTCCGGTGCCGCGCGCGGACCTCGAGGCGCGCCAAGCCGCGATCGACAACTATTTGACCCAAGGCCTCACGGTCCGCGCCGACGGCAAGACTTGCGCGGCGAGCGCCGTTACAACCGACTTCACTCTCTTGCCCCAGGAAGTCAGCTTGGCGCTCGTCTACCGCTGCGCGCGGCCTATCCGGGAACTCACCCTGGGCTACGGCCTGTTCTTCGAACTGGACAGAACACACCGCGCCCTCGGCCGCCTGATCCTGCCCGGCGGAGAGGAGGAGTTCCTGTTCGACCGCGGCCTGACCCGGCTCGATGTCACCGTCGATCAACCGAAGCCCCCGGCGCCCTGGCTGGAACGGGCCACGCGCCTGGTAATGCTCGGCGTCGAACATATCTTGAGCGGCGCCGACCATATCCTGTTTCTGGTCGCCCTCTTGATCGGCGCCCGGGGATTCTGGCCCCTGGTCCAGATCGTCACCGCCTTCACCATCGCCCATAGTCTCACCCTCGGACTGGCCTGGTTCGGCGTCATCGACCTGCCGGGCCCGCTGGTCGAGGTGGCCATCGCCCTCAGCATCGTCTACGTCGCCTTGGGGAATATTCTAAGCCGGAATCTCGGCCACCGCTGGGCGCTCGCCGGCGGCTTCGGCCTGGTGCACGGCCTGGGTTTCTACGCCGCGCTACGGGATCTGGAATTGGCCCGGGAAGGCGTGGTCACCACGCTCCTGGGCTTCAACCTCGGCGTCGAACTGGGGCAACTCGCGATTGTCGCGGTCGTCTATGGGCCCCTGACTTGGGCGGCGCGGCGAAACTGGTACCCGGCCGCCGCCAAGACCGGTTCCGCGGCCATCGTCGCGGTCGCGGGCTGGTGGACCCTGAAACGCCTGATCCTGAGTTAGTCCGCCGCCCTTAATAGCAGAAGCGCGAATTTGGCCGCCTCGCGCACTTTCGCGCTCTCGTCCGTGTTCGCGGCCCGCTCCAAATCCGCCTCGGCTTGGCGGCCGCCCAGATACCCAAGGGCGAGGGCTGCTTGCTTGCGCACCTCGGCCACCTTATCGCGCAAGCCCGCGCGCAAAGGATCGAGGGCCGCCCGGTCGCCCAAGCGTCCAAGAACACTGGCGGCCGTCCAGCGAACCTCGGCGGAGTCGTCGTCCAACTGGGCCAGGACTGCCTTGACCGAGCCGGGGCGTTCAAGCACCGCCAGGGAGCGCACGGCAATCGCCCTTAGCCTTGGATCCGAATCGCCGACCCCGGCGGGGCCAAGCAACAGCGCGAAAGCATCATCCGCATCGGTATAGGCCAGGCCGTAGAGGGCGACGCGGCGGCGCAGATAAAAGGCCTGCGAGAGAGCCATGGCGGCGGTTGAATCAAGCGCCAGCGTCCTTGGGCGCGCGGCGCGCAGCAGTACCTCCAAACCGGCCACGGGCCCAAGCTCGATCAAGGCGCGAAGGGCCACGGTCTCGATTTCCAGCCGCGCGACGATGCCGGAGGATTCGCCGATCAACTCGTTATCGCTCATGGCGGTCAAGCGGTCTTCCAGGCCAAGCGCCATGGCGGCGATCGGTTCCGCCGCCTCGGCCCGTTCCAGACTGCGCAAGGACTGGAGGGCGACCAGGCGAACCGGGAGCGACTCTTCGCCCAACATGCGCACCAGGGTCGGATAGGCGTTGCCGTCCCGGCTGGCGCCCAGGGCGGCGGCGATCACCACGCGCAAGGCCGGGTTGCCGGTCCGCGCCAATAGCTCGGTCAAGGGCCCAACCGCGTCCCGCGCCCCGAGGGTCATGAGAGCCAGCGCGATATTCAAACGTTCGGCGTCGTTCTTGGCCTTGTCGAGGCTTTCCAGAAGCGGTTTGACGGCACCGGCGGCGCCGGTCTTCCCCAGGGCGGTAACCGCGCGCGGCCGCAGGCTGCGGTTCGCCCCTTCGCCGAGAAGGCCCGCGAGGGCGTCAACCGCCCGGTCTTGCGAAAACCGGCCGAGCGCATCGACCGCCCGACTTCGAACCAGGATCGAGCTATCTCCCTCCAGGACGCTAAGCAGGTCCGGCAAAGCCTCGGCCGCGCCCATGACGCCAAGCGCGGCGGCGCAATCGGCACGCAACTCCTGGCGCTCCTCTTCCTTGAGGCAGGCGCGCAAAACCGGCAGGCCATCGCGGGCGCCAAGAGCCCCAAGGGCGGTGTAAATTTCACTGCGGACGGCGGGTTGCTCCTCGGGCCGGGCCAGGGCGCGCAATAGATACGCGCTCGCTTCGCGTTGGCCGCGCAACCCGAGCGATTGGGCGGCCCGGGCCCGGGTCGCTGCATCCTCGAATTCGAGCGCGGCGGTCAAGGCCTCGAAAGGGATCGCCCCGTGCTCCCAGCCATTGGCCATCGCGGTCCGAGGGGCAAGAACCGCGGCGGCCAGTGCCAGGCACGCGGTTAAGCCGCGGCACCATGCGCGCCAGGGCGTTGGACGCATCATTTCTACCTCAATAATTTGGCCGGAAATATTAAGCGATGCTCGCGCTTATCGAACGTAAATACACGATACCGGGCCTGACAGGGAAAGCAACCGGCGCGGCTACACCACAATGCGGTGTGGGCGGGTGACGATGTAGGTGGAGACGGCGGCCAAAATGGCGCCCAGGATACTGGGCAGCATCCAATCCTCGGCCACGAACAAGGTGACGAGCAGCAGGCTGAACGCCATCGTGGAAACGGCCATGACTTTCGCCCGCAAAGGAATCACGCGGTGCGCATGCCATTGGCGCAAGGGAGCGCCCAGGCGCGGATGGTGATAGAGCCAACGGTGGAAGCGGGGCGAGGACCGGGAGAAGGCCCAGAGCGCGGCCAGAAAAAATACCGTGCCCGGCATTACCGGAAGCATGATTCCCGCGATGCCCAGACCCACGCAAACCACCCCAAACGCGAACAGCCCGTGGCGGACGCCCGAGCAGCTTATAACCTCATGGGGCGGCGTATCGCCGGTGGTGGAAGAGGCTGGCGGGTTCATTCCTGTATTTTGCCCAATCCAGGTAAAGCCAAGGTTATCGGCCGTCGGAATCCAGTTTCTTGCCGTCGAATTCCTGCTTTTTAACCACGTTTTCCCAGCGCCGTGCGTCTATTTCGGTTTTCTTTAGGCCATGGCGCACCCGGTTGTCGGCCGCCTTGGCTTCTTTCTCCCGGCGCGCCTTGGCTTTGCGCGCCCGGCGCAGATTGACGATCTCTACCATGGCTTCGCCTTCCTCTCGTGCCGGGCCGTGGCTTTTGATATAAGCGGCTTATACCAAATCTCGACGATAAAGACCCATAGAGATCGCGATCGAGGGAGAGCGGCCAGATGAGCGAATACAACGCACCGATCGCGGAGATGAAATTCGTCCTGCGCGAACTAGTGGGCCTGGACGAGATCGCGGGCCTGCCCGGCTATGAGGAAGCGACGCCGGACCTGGTCGACGCGGTGCTGGAGGAGGCCGGCCGCCTGGCCAAGGACGTCTTGGCGCCGCTGAACCAATCGGGAGACCGCGAGGGCGCGGCCTTCGAGAACGGCGTGGTCCGCACGGCGAGCGGTTTTCCCGAGGCTTATAACCTCTTTGTTGAGGGCGGCTGGGGCTCCCTGCCCTTCGATCCCGAACACGGCGGTCAGGGCCTGCCCTGGACCCTCGCGACCGCGGTGCAGGAGATGTGGAGCGCCGCCAATCTGAGTTTCTCGCTCGCCCCCTTGCTGACCCAGGGCGCCGTCGAAGCGCTGCAAGCCCACGGCACGGCGGAGCAAAAGGCGGCCTATCTGCCGCACATGATCTCCGGGCGCTGGAGCGGCACCATGAACCTGACCGAGCCCCAGGCCGGGTCGGATGTCGGCGCCCTCAAGGCCCGCGCGGTCAAGCAGGGCGACCACTATCTCATCACCGGCCAGAAGATCTTCATCACCTGGGGCGAACACGATTGCGCCGAGAATATCGTGCACATGGTCCTGGCGCGGACCCCGGACGCACCGGCGGGAACCCGTGGCATCAGCCTGTTCATCGTGCCCAAATTCCTGCCCAAGGCCGACGGTACCCTGGGCGAGCGCAACGATCTGCGCTGCGTTTCTCTTGAACACAAACTGGGCATCATGGCCTCGCCCACCGCCATCATGTCCTATGGCGATTCCGGCGGCGCGGTGGGTTATCTGCTCGGCGCCGAAAACAAAGGCATGGCGTGCATGTTCACCATGATGAACAACGCCCGCGTCTCGGTCGGCGTGCAGGGCCTGGCCATCGCCGAGCGCGCCTATCAGCAGGCGCGATCCTTCGCGCGGGAACGGATTCAAAGCCGGGCCATAGATTCAAGCGGCAGCGCCGGTGTGGCGATCATCCAGCACCCCGATGTGCGCCGCATGTTGTTGACCATGAAGGCCACCATCGAGGCCATGCGCGCCCTCGCCTACCTGGCCGCCGCCGCCCTCGACCGGGCCAAGCACGCGCCCGATGCGGACGACCGCGCAGGCGCCCAGGCGCGCATCGATCTGCTGACCCCCATGGTCAAGTCGTGGCTAACCGATTGCGGCTGCGAGATCGCGTCGCTCGGAGTCCAAATTCACGGCGGCATGGGCTTTATCGAGGAGACCGGTGCGGCCCAGTATTACCGCGATGCCCGCATCCTGCCCATCTACGAAGGCACCAACGGTATCCAGGCCCTCGACCTAGTGATGCGCAAGGTGCTGCGCGACGAGGGCGCGGCGGCGGCAGCCTTGTTGCTGGAAATGCGCACCGACGTAACGGCCATGAACTCCCCCGAAGCGGAGGCTGTCGGCGTTGCGCTGATCGAACTCGACGCGGCAACCGATTGGATATTGGAAACCGGGGCCAAGAACCCACGCCTCGCGGCCGCCGGGGCCACACCTTACTTACGCCTCTTCGCGACCGTCGCGGGCGGCTGGCTCGTGGCGCGATCGGCGGCGGTGGCCCGACGTCTCTTGGATGCGGGGGAACCACTACCGGATCGGTCCTTCCTGGAAGCCAAGATCCAAACCGCCCGCTTCTACACCGGCAACATACTCCCCCGCGCCTCGGCCGATGCCGCCGCGGCCATGCGTGGCGCGCACAGCACTTTGGCGATGGACGAGGCGCAACTGTAAGCACCGGCGTAGATACCGTGGCGCGGTCTACACCTTAGAAACCGCGATCTTCCGCTTCTTGACCTTCTTTTCGGCGCGCTTGGGCAGCACGATGCTCAGCACGCCCTTGTCGAAGCTGGCCTTGGCCATGTCCTGATCGACCGTATCGGGCATCCGCATGGTGCGGGAGAAGGAGCCGTAGCACCGCTCCGACAGATAGTATTCGCGTTCCTTCGTCTCTTTCTCCGATTTCTTCTCACCCTTGATGGAGAGCATCCCTTCGGCGACCGATATCTCAAGGTCTTTTTCGTCGATACCGGGCAACTCAGCGGTAACTTCGATGGCATCCTCGGTCTCGCTAACGTCGAAGCGGACATCGGCACTACCCTCGCCCCCGCCCCAGGACGGTAGCTCAAGGGGCGCGAGGCCGAAGATATCGTGCGATAGCGACGGCAATCGCCAATCCTTCATGAAATTGTCGAACAGGCGATCCATTTGATCGCGCAGCGCGAGCATGGGATAGGCACCGGCCGCAGGCTTCGCACTCTCCCCCCGCGCCCGAGATCCCGCCTTCTCGACCGTAACGTTCCTGGTCATTTTCCAACCCTCCGTACTACACCTTCAGGGCCGGACGGACCTCCGGCCCGACTAAGGAAGCGCATACACTATTGCCGCCGAATTTTCCTTGATTCAGGTCAAGCAATCCTCTCGAACGCGGTATTCACCGGCTTGATCTTTGCCGGAGAGACACCCACCATGGCGCGCTGTAAGTTCGGCGGTATAAGCAAGAAATTTGGGGAGGAAACGGATGACGGAGCGGCGCGCGATTCTTTCTATCGACCAGGGAACGACCAGCAGCCGGGCGATGCTGTTCGATTCGCGCGGACGCTCTCTCGGACAGGCGCAGAAAGAATTCGAACAGCATTTTCCCCGCTCCGGCTGGGTCGAACACGACGCCGAGGAAATTTGGAGCGATACGCTCGAGGTTGCCCGCCAAGCGATCCAGAACGCCGGCCTGGAGCCAAGCCAGGTCGCGGCCATAGGTATCACCAATCAGCGCGAGACCACGGTCATCTGGGATCGCGAGACCGGCGCGCCGATCCACCGCGCGATCGTATGGCAAGACCGGCGCACCGCGGAGATTTGCGAAGCCCTGCGCGAAGCCGGACACGCGGACATGGTGCAGGAACGTACCGGGCTGCTGATCGATTCGTATTTCTCCGCCACCAAGGCGGCCTGGATACTCGACCGGGTGCCCGGGGCGCGCGAGCGCGCGGCGCGCGGGGAGCTGGCCTTCGGCACCATCGATAGCTTTCTGTTGTGGCGCCTGACCGAAGGCGCGGTCCACGCGACCGACGCCACCAATGCCGCGCGCACCATGCTGTTCGACATCAAGCGCCATGTCTGGGACGAAGATCTGCTCAAGATTTTCAACGTGCCGGCCGCGATCTTGCCCGAGGTGCGCGACAGCGACGGCGATTTCGGCACCGCGCCGAAAAGCCTGTTCGGCGAGCCGATCCCCATAAGCGGTGTCGCCGGGGACCAGCAGGCGGCGGCGGTCGGCCAGGCCTGTTTCCGTCCGGGCATGACCAAGTCGACCTATGGCACCGGATGTTTCGCGCTCATGAACACGGGAACTAAACCGCTGCGATCCCGTAACCGTCTTTTGACCACCATCGCCTACCGCGTCTCGGGCGAGACAACTTACGCCTTGGAAGGCAGCATTTTCGTCGCCGGCGCGGCGATCCAATGGCTGCGCGACGGCCTGAAAATCATCGGCTCGGCGGCCGAGACCGAAAGCCTGGCGCGCGCCGCCGACCCGGACCAGAAGGTTTACATGGTGCCCGCCTTCACCGGCCTTGGCGCGCCCTATTGGGACCCTCATGCGCGTGGCGCGATCCTGGGCCTGACCCGCGCCAGCGGCCCGGCGGAAATCGCCCGCGCCGCCCTGGAGGCGGTGTGTTTCCAAACCCGCGATCTGCTGCAGGCCATGGGCGCCGACGGCGCCGCCAAGCTCGACACTCTGCGGGTGGACGGCGGCATGGTGGCCAACGACTGGATGCTGCAAACCCTCGCCGATGTGCTGGGCGTGCCGGTCGAGCGGCCCGTGGTGGCCGAGACGACGGCCTTGGGCGCCGCCTGCCTGGCCGGCTTGCGTAGCGGATTCTTCGAGGGCCTTGAGGGTATCGCGGCAACTTGGCAAAGCGCCGGACGGTTCGAGCCGCGCGGCGGCGAGGCCGAGCGCGACGCCCGCTACGCCGGGTGGCTCGACGCGGTGCGGCGGGTTCAAAACGGCGCCGGGGCGGGCGGGTAAAGCGATTCTAGCTGTAACGACTGATTTCTCACGCATATATAGTGTATATCGCGCGTTCCGGCGTTATTTTCCAAAGCACCGCAAGACTTCGTTAACCGTGCCGGTTGAATATACTATCTGGCGCGGCCCCATGTTCGCGCGATCATGCTGGGAATGGCATGCCTCAGACCAAGGCGCAAAAGCAACTGGAAGAAAGCGGGCGGCGGCGGCATAACCGAATCGCCGTCTCCAAGCAGGTTCCGCTGACCGCGACGGCGGGCGGCAAGATATACAATTGCTATATCGAGGACATATCCCTTGGCGGCCTGAAATTGCGTTTCGAGGGCGAGGTCCCGGAAGGCAAGGTAATCGCCATCGACCACCCGGTCGCCGGCACTTTGTGCGGCCGCTGCGCCTGGCGGGAAGGCGACTATGTCGGCATGGAACTTCAAATCCCCAGCAGCGATCTTGAGCGCGTTCTGCGCTGTATTTGCCTGGTTCTCTAGCCGCCGGGTTCTTCGCCGGTTTTCACACCCTATCGTGAAATTACCCCGCGCTTGGGTTATGCTAAGTTTTGGCGTTTTAAGCGCGAGGCCGCCATGTCCTGCCCAAACTATTCGATAGACCTCCAGGGTCCCGACCTCGCCCCCTACCGGGCCGGGAACACGGGCATGGACTACGTCACCAGCTTCGATAGCGGCGCGCCGGGCCCGCACGCGGTGCTCACGGCCCTGGTCCATGGCAACGAGCTATGCGGCGCCATCGCTCTTGATTTCCTGTTCCGCCAGAATGTGCGGCCGCTCAAGGGCCGCCTGACCCTGGCTTTCGCGAACATCGCCGCTTATGAGAGCTTCGATCCCGAGGCTCCCAACGCCTCGCGCTATCTGGACGAGGATTTCAACCGGGTCTGGAGCGCCGATACCTTGGAGGGCCCGCGCGACAGCCGCGAACTGCGCCGCGCCCGCGAGTTGCGGCCCCTGATCGACAGCGCCGATCTGCTGCTCGATATCCATTCCATGCAGCATGCGACGGCGCCGCTCATGATGGCGGGTCCCCTGGCCAAGGGCCGCCGCCTGGCGCGCGAAGTCGGCGTGCCCCAGACCGTGGTCAGCGACCCCGGCCACGCGGCCGGCACGCGCATGCGCGACTATGCCGACTTCGGCTTGGCCGAAAGCGACAAGAATGCCCTGCTCGTCGAGTGCGGACAGCATTGGGAGAAAAGCAGCGGCTCGGTCGCCATGGAAACCGCGTTACGATTTCTGCTTCACACCGGCGTCGTCGATGCCGGCTTCGCGGTCCCGCACTTGCCGAAAGAACCGCCGCCCGCGCAAGCCTTCATCGAGGTAACGGGCCCGGCGACCATCGAGACCGACAGCTTCACCTTCACCCAGGATTTTCGAGGCATGGAGGTCATCGCGAAAGGCGGCACCGTCATCGGCCACGACGGCGGCCGGGCGGTGACAACGCCCTATGACGAGTGCGTCCTGATCATGCCGTCGCGGCGCCTGCGCCGGGGCGAATCGGCGGTCCGCTTCGGGCGCTATATCGACGCCGATTAGGGTCAAGCAACTAGTAACATCGTCATCCCGGACTTGATCCGGGATCTTTGGGTTGTATCGAGCCTGGTCTCTAACGAAGATCCCGGATCAAGTCCGGGATGACGATTTTGCGTTGATGAGCAGGTGACCTAATCCTCCACCGGCACGGTGTAGTTGAGCGCCAGGCGGCCGCCGTCGGGGTAGATGATCTGGCCGGTGATGTAGCTGGAATCGTCCGAGGCGAGAAAGACCGCCACCTTGGCGACCTCGTCCGGTTCTCCGAAACGTCCCATGGGGGTGCGGCAGAGCGCGCCCCGGCGTTTTTCCGGATCGCTCAATACCGCCTCGGCCATCTCGGTCGCGATGGAGCCGGGGCCAATGCCATTGACCCGTATACCCTTGTCGACCAGCGCCAGGGACATGACCTTGGTCAACTGATTGACACCGCCCTTGGCCGCGACATAGGGCGTGATCGCGGGGATCGCCATGACCGCGTTGACCGAGGACATGTTGACGATGGCCCCGCCGCCGCCTTGCTTGACCATCTGGCGCGCGGCGGCCTGGCCGGTCAGGAACACGCCCTTGAGATTGACCCGGATCACGCGATCGAAATCGGCTTCCTCAAGCTCCAGAAAGTCGCTGGCATGGACGATACCGGCGTTGGCGACCAGGATATCCATCCGGCCGAAGGCGGCTACGGCGGACTCCATCAAGGCCTCAACCTCGGCCTTATCGCCCACATCGCACTTCACGAACAGGGCGTCGGCGCCGCTGGCCTGTATCTCCTCTGCCGCCCGCTCGCCCGCCTCGACCTCGACATCGGAGAGCACCACCTTGGCGCCCTCGGCGGCAAAACGCTTGGCGCAAGCCAAGCCGATGCCTCTAGCCGCGCCGGTGACGATGGCGACTTGGTCCTTCAAACGCATACTTTAAGTTCCCTTTGCATAGCCAATGCTTTTCAGTGAGTCCGCGATCTCGTTCAGGATTGCGGGGTCGTCGATGGTCGCCGGCGTCTTGTAGGGCTCGCTGTCGGCGATGGCACGCATGGTGGCGCGCAGGATTTTGCCGGAGCGGGTCTTGGGCAGGCGCTTGACCACGGCCGCCGCCTTGAAGGCCGCGACCGGGCCGATCTTGTCGCGCACCAGTTGCACGACCTCCTTGACGATTTCCGCGCCCGCTTTATCGACCCCGGCGCTGAGCACCAGGAAGCCGACCGGCAGCTGCCCCTTGAGTTGATCCTGAACCCCGATCACGGCGCATTCGGCGACATCGGGATGGGAGGCCAGGACCTCCTCCATGGCGCCGGTCGAAAGGCGGTGGCCGGCGATGTTGATGATGTCGTCGGTGCGCGCCATGACATAGACGTAGCCGTTGTCATCGATATAACCGGCGTCGCCGGTCTCGTAGTAGCCCGGAAAACTGGCCAGGTACGATTGGTGAAAGCGGTCTTCGGCGTTCCACAAGGTCGGGGCGCAGCCGGGCGGCATGGGCAGCTTACCGGCGATCGCGCCGATCTTGCCGGGCGCCACCTCCTCGCCTTGCGCATCCAGAACCCGCAAGTCCCAGCCCGGCACCCCGCGCGTGGGCGATCCCGCCTTAACCGGCAGTTCCTCGATACCCAGGCAGTTGGAGGCGATCGACCAGCCGGTTTCGGTCTGCCACCAGTGGTCGATGACCGGCACCTTCAGCTTTTCCTGGGCCCAGTGGAGCGTGTCGGGATCGCAGCGCTCGCCGGCCAGGAACAAGGTCCGGAACTTCGACAAATCGTATTTGCTCATGAACTCGCCGCCCGGGTCCTGCTGGCGGATCGCGCGAAACGCCGTGGGCGCGGTAAACATGGTGCCGATCTTGTGCTGGGAGATGACGCGCCAGAAGGCGCCCGGATCGGGGGTGCCGACCGGCTTGCCCTCGTACATGACGGTCGTGCAGCCATGCAGCAAAGGCGCGTACACGATGTAGGAGTGGCCAACCACCCAGCCGACATCGGAGGCGGCCCAATACACCTCGCCCGGATCGACGTTGTAGATGTTTTTCATCGACCACTTCAGCGCCACCGCATGGCCGCCGTTGTCGCGCACGATGCCCTTGGGTTCGCCGGTGGTGCCGGAGGTATAGAGGATATAGAGCGGATCGGTCGCGGCCACCGGCACGCAATCGTGCGGGCGCGCGGCGGCCAAGGCCTGGTCCCAATCGAGATCGCGGCCGGCGGTCATGGCGGCTTTTTCCATGGGCCGCTGCAGGATCAGGCAGTGGGCCGGTTTGTGCGCCGCCAGCTCGATCGCAGCGTCCAGCAGGGGTTTGTAGGGAATGACCCGATTGACCTCGACACCGCAGGAGGCGGAGAGGATCATCTTGGGCTTGGCGTCGTCGATGCGCGTGGCCAGTTCGTTGGCCGCGAAGCCGCCGAAAACCACGGAGTGTATCGCGCCCAGGCGCGCGCAAGCCAACATGGCGATAGCCGCCTGCGGAATCATCGGCATGTAGACGATGACCCGGTCGCCCTTGACGACGCCTTGCGCCGCCAGCGCCCCGGCGCAACGCGCGACCGTATCGCGCAGCTCCCGGTAGGTGTAGCTCTCGACGGTATCGGTGACCGGGCTGTCGTAGATGAGCGCGGCCTGATCGGCGCGGCCATTCTCGACGTGCCGGTCGAGGGCGTTGTGGCAGGTGTTCAGAATCCCGCCGCTAAACCAGCGGTAGAAAGGCGGCCGCGACTCGTCGAGAACCTTGTCCCACTTGCGGTCCCAGTGGATCGCCTCGGCGGCTTCGCCCCAAAAACCCTCCGGATCGGTCAGGGAGCGCGCGTGTATGTCATCGAAACGGCCCATTCGCTAAATCCTCCCGTTATTTTTCTCGCGGCGCCCCGGTTCAAGGCTTAGGCGGAGAATGCGGCAAAAGGCCAAGTCTTGCAATTGATGCAGGACAAAGGGCCGGGTGAAAAATCGCTCTTTGCCGCACCTTCAGGCCTCGTATAAATTCGAACCCAGAACCGGCCCAAATCCTCCCTAAGGCTGGCCAGTACGACGGGATGCCATGAACGAGCACGAGACCCAGACTCAGAAGCCGGAGATCGGCCTTGCCCCTGGCCCCGCGAATTTCGCGCCGCTGACGCCGCTGTCGTTCCTGCCGCGCACGGCCGAAATCTATCCCGGACGCACGGCGGTCATCCATGGCGCGACCCGGCGCACCTGGGCCGAGACTTATGCCCGCTGCCGGCGCTTCGCCTCCGCCTTGCGGCGGCGCGGAATCGGACCGGGCGACACGGTGGCAGTCATGGCCCCCAACACGCCGCCCATGTTCGAGGCCCATTTCGGGGTGCCCATGGCGGGCGCGGTCCTGAACGCGCTTAACGTGCGCCTGGATGCCGCGACCATCGGCTTTATCCTGAACCACGGCGAGGCCAAGGCCCTGATCACCGATACCGCCTTCGCCTCGGTCATCGAGCCGGCGCTGGCGCAAGCGGGAAGAGATATCCTGGTCATCGATATCGACGATCCCGAGGCCGCCGGGGAAGACGGCGCGCTTTTGGGCGAGATGGACTACGAGGCCTTCCTGGAGACCGGCGACCCGGAATACGAGTGGACCCCGCCGGCCGACGAGTGGCAGGCAATCTCGCTCAACTACACCTCCGGCACCACGGGCAACCCCAAGGGCGTGGTCTACCACCACCGGGGCGCCTACCTGAATTCCCTGGGCAATATTCAGGTTTGGGAGATCGCGCCGCATCCGGTCTACCTCTGGACCCTGCCCATGTTCCATTGCAACGGCTGGTGCTTTCCCTGGGCCGTAACCGCGGCGGCGGGCACTCATGTATGCCTGCGCAAGGTCGACGCCAAGGGCATCCACGACGCCTTCGCGGACCATGGCGTGACCCACCTGTGCGGCGCCCCCATCGTGATGCAGACCATCCTGGGGGCGAGCGACAGCGAACGCCGCGGCTTCGATCAAAAGGTCCGCATGATGACCGCCGCCGCGCCGCCGCCGGCGCCTGTCCTGGCGGCCATGGAAGAAGCCGGCATCGAGGTCATTCACGTCTACGGCCTGACCGAGGTCTATGGACCGGCGGTGGTTTGCGCCTGGCAAAAGGAATGGAACGATCTGCCGATCGAACGCCAGGCCGAGTTCAAGGCGCGCCAGGGGGTCGTCTACCCGGTGCTGGAGAACCTGATGGTGGCGAATCCGGAAACCTTGGCCCCGGTCCCGCGCGACGGCGCGACCCTGGGCGAAGTCATGTTGCGCGGCAACATCGTCATGAAGGGCTATCTGAAGAACCCGGGCATGACCAAGGAAGCGCTTGAGGGCGGCTGGTTCCACACCGGCGATCTGGGGGTCTGGCACCCGGACGGCTATATCGAGCTAAAAGACCGCTCCAAGGACATTATCATCTCGGGTGGCGAGAACATCTCCTCAATCGAGGTCGAAGGCGTCTTGTATAAGCACCCGGCCGTGGCCGCCGCCGCCGTGGTCGCCAAGCCGGATGAAAAGTGGGGCGAAACCCCTTGCGCCTTTATCGAGCTAAAGCCCGGCGCGGCGGTGAGCCAGGAAGAAGTCATCGCTTTCTGCCGCGACAACATGGCGCGTTTCAAGACGCCCCGCACGATTGTCTTCGGCCCCCTGCCAAAGACATCGACCGGTAAGATTCAGAAATACGTGCTCAGGGAAAAGGCGAAAGGGTTGTGACCGGCACGGCACAACACGCCGCCATTTCCCGGCGCTACCGCGCCGCCCTGAGCACCGGGTTGCCGTAGAGCGAGTAGAGCAAGCCGAGGGGATTGTTCTGCATCCGCAGGTGCTTGATCCGCGCGGTGTGCAGCGCTGCCTGCATGGTGCGGCCGCCGGCGATCCCGTCCAGCAGGTCGATGCCGAACTGATAGGCGAAGCTGCGCCACACCGGCGCCTCGGTAACGAAGACCGCGCCCGCTCCGGCAATGGTCAGGCGCGCGATAAAGCCGTTGTTGTTCATCGGCTCGACCCCCCCGGTTCCGGTCTCGCAGGCGTTCAACAGCACGATCGGATGCTGTTTCAGGAATACCGGATTGCGCTCGTCATCGAAAACATCGTCGGGGATCATCTCGTCGATCTGCAATGGCACAAGATGATCGTCCACGGCGAACATCAGGCGCTCGCCGGTCCAATCGCTGGCGAGCGTCGGCGGCAGGCTGAGCGCGCTGGCGATGAGCGCCCCGGGGGGCCGCACGACCGTGCCGCTGGAAGCATGGCCGTAGAAGACGATCAGCTTCACAGTTTCGCTGTTCCGCCGGATCGCGGCCAGGAAGTCGGCCCGGTTATGGGCGGCCAGCACCGCCCCGCCCATCCTGCGCTCCAGGTGCCGGTGCAGAAAACGGCCCCGCTGCCCCACCTCGTCCGCGCCGGGCCAAGCGCCGAGTAGCACGTCATCGGAGCGCAGGCGCGGCAGAAAAGTGCGGGTCGGCGCTTGCGAGGCGTTGACCTTCTGCAACGTGCCCATCTCGTAGCGGAAGCCCCAAAAGCCGTTGGCCACGGCCGGCGCTCCGCGCGGCGCGCTGTAGAGCATCTGCCACGGGGCGTAGACGTCGGTCGCCCGGATGCGAATGCGCAACGGCCGCCCGGCGGCTCGTGAAAATTTGTTCAAGGCCGCCATGGTCCGGCGCAGATCCCGCTCGCCCTCCAGGAAGAGGCGCTTGTAGAGGTACGCGCCGTGGCGTTTGAGTTGCTCCAGCGCCACCTGCTTGTCACGCTCGTCGAAGCGCAGGCGGGCGGCGGCCGGACTGAGGGCCGTGGCGGCGCCCTGGGACTCGTAGACCGTCTGGACCGCCGCCTCGTTCTGCTCGACCACGCCGCGTAGCGCCAAGTAGGTCTTGGCGACAATGTCCGAAAGATCGGCCACACTCGCACCGGATTCGAAAGAGCCCGGCCAGGGCCGGCCGCGTAGGGCCGAGGCCATGTGCGCGCGCAACTCCGGGTTCACCGGGTTGAGGCCGATGGGCAGCTTGCCGGCGCCCGAACCTATATCGACAACCAGGTCGGGCGTGATCGCTCCTTTCATGTCGGGCCGGGCGAAGGACACGCGCGGCACCTCCGCCGCCACGGCGCTCAGGGCCTCGGGCACCGTGTCGACGAAGGTCGGGATCTTGATGACGATCAAATCGAGCCCCCTGACGTCGACGGTAAAGACCAGCAGCCCGTAACCGCCGGTTTGGCCGACCGCCCCGCGCGACGGTCGAATTTCGAACACGGCCTCGTTGGAGCGGCGGCGGTTGGGATCGTAAGTGATCTCGGTCCGCAAGTAGGTGCCTTTTCGGCACACCAGGCAGTCCAAAGTAACATTCAGGGTCAGCGGCTGCCCCGCCGCCAACTCCTCAAGCTGCGGGCCGCTCGGGATCGCGGGAACCACGGAATCTGACACGCGCGGGCCGATACCGAAGCGCACTTTGGTCGGCCGGCCATGGGCCAGCACCAGAGGGGCGACACTCAGCCGGTCGTCGACCTGGACGTTGTAGACCGGCTCGTTGGGATCGCGTGGAACCTGCCCGACCCTGACCGATGTCGCGTCTTCAACGTCCGAGTCGTCTTCAACTTCTTCCAGCTCTTCACGCAACCGTCGCTGCTGCGGTTGCGATTGCTGCTGCTGGACCGGCGCTTCGAGCCTTAAAGCCGGCCTTTCCGTCCGCGCGGCGCGGGGTGCCGCCGAAGGTCCCGGCGTCAGGCCCCGCACTTTCGGCGCCGCGGCCGGGGCTTCGGCCGCCTGCTCCCGCTCCAGCGTCGGCGCCTTACGCGGGGAGATGACGACGGCCGGCGGCGGCGGCGGCAGGGCATAACCGCCACCGCCAGCAAGGGGGGCCTCTGCCGCCGCTCCAGGCGCTGCCTCCTGCGAGTATGTATCGAACGTTGGCGCGGCCCGTGCGCCCCCGAACAAGGTGGCGCTCGCGAACTCGCGCTCGCCGAACTCAAACACCGGCGCATTCGGTCCGGTCAGAACACCGCCCAGATTGGCGATGACAATTCGCGCCCCGTTGGGGAAGGTGAGAATGAAATTCCGGCCCTCGACGGTGACCTGGACGATGGTGGGATCGAAGCGGATGACGTAGCGGTCGCCGCGCCGCGCGGTGATGGTCACGTTGCGGTTCGGCCCAGGATCCTTGAGCTCGATACGCTGTATCGCCGCGACCCGCGTGTGCTGTTGTAAAGACGTGGCCAAGGCCGGCACGGCGACGGCCACAAACGCGGACACCAAAACGGCAAGGCAAAAAGCCGGCAGGGCCGGATACGCGCACCGCCGCGCGGTTGCCCGGGTTCGGATCGCCGAAGCGGCCCCAAGCACGGTCACTTCGCACCCTCCTCAAAGAGCGTGTCGACCAGGCCATCGGCCGTGACCGCGCCTTCAGAGTCCGCGCCGAGCACATCGAAACCGGCGGTCGTGCTGATCGCTTGGCGAATCGCGAAGGTCACCTTCTCTTCAATCAGCAACTCACCTTCGCTGGTGACTTCGTAACGCACGTCGGGCTCGAACTTGAGCAGCCGGCCTAAGTTGGCCAGCGACAGCTTCAGCTTTCCGCCACTCTTATCGAAAAGCGTATAGCGGCCCTTGGAAACGCGAAACGCCTCTGTGATTAGATAGTAGTCCGGTTTCTCCAACTCCTCGACGCAGAAACGAGCTTTGCCCTCGATGTTACCCGGCGTTTCCTGCCAGATGCGCAGGGCGATAAGGCGCAGGGAATCGGCGCTGTGCTCGCTGATCTCAAGACGGGTCGTGGCCACGTTCGTGAACTCGGGCCCGGCGCCAATCCCCTTGATGTTTATCATCGCGGCGGCACCGAACTCTCTGCTCCTATTGAAGGCGATCGAGGGAATCTTGCCTACCTCTTGCGCCAGGATCTCGGCCGGATAACCGCAGCTGCGTAAGTGATCGATATAGCGTATTCCGTTTTCAGCCGTGACCTTGATGATCGCGCCCGGCTCGTATTTGGAATCTGGGAACGGAAGCGCGGTCCAACCGTTCTCCTTGAACAACCCGCGCCACTCTTCGGGGGAATAAATGTCGCCGGCCTCGGACGAGCAAGCGAGCAAAAAGGCGCCAGCCAGGGTTGACAGGGCAACTTTAGCCAAAGGAGACATACATATTCCCCCAGGACATGAATCGGCGCCGATTTTAACTTACGCGAACCCGCCCCATTAACGAGCGAAAACCGCGCGATGCACTAACCTTAAGTTGTAACCAAGCTCATACCATAACCGCTACGGCGGTTATGGTATGAGCTTGGATTGGAGCGCAGATGACCGAGATTACACTATTCCGCAGCCGCCCTAGGGGCGGCTATCAAGATTAGGGCCAATACTTGGCCTAATAGCGCTACCAAGCGGCCATAAAAAAAGCCGCTCACTCCGGAGTTTTCACTCCTGTACGGCCATCTCGTCCTTGATTCTTAGTTTTTCGCGCTTTAGTTCCGCGAGGTGAAGTTCATCGGGCAAGGGACGGTGAACTTCGGCTTCGATCTCCCGCTCCAAGCTGGCATGCTTGAAACGTAAGGAGTCCAGACGCTCATCTGCCGTCATCCGCATCCTCCTTTTTCTCCGGTACGGTAACGATTATGTTACATCCGATTCGCGATTCTCGCAAAGCGCTAATAATTAACGCAGGGAAATCAGCGTGATATGAACGAGACCCCACGTCTCATCCTCGGCATCAGCGGCGCCAGCGGCATTATCTACGGTATTCGCCTGCTCGAGGCCCTGAAGCCCTTGGCCGTGGAGACCCATCTGGTCATGACCAAGGCCGCCGAAATGACCCTGGCCTATGAGACCGACTTGAAGGCGGCGCAGCTTCGCGCCCTGGCCGATACCGCCTATCCGGTCGCCGACGTCGGGGCCGCCATCGCCAGCGGGTCCTTCCGGACCATGGGCATGATCGTCGCGCCCTGCTCGATTCGATCCATGTCGGAAATCGCGGCCGGCACGACCTCGAACCTCCTGACCCGGGCCGCCGACGTGACCCTGAAGGAGCGCCGCCGCCTGGTGCTCATGGTGCGCGAAACGCCCCTGCACAGCGGTCATCTGCGCACCATGCTGAGCCTCTCCGACATGGGCGCGATCGTCGCGCCGCCGGTTCCCGGTTTCTATGCCCGGCCGCGAAGCATCGACGACATCGTCGATCAGACGGTAGGCCGCGTACTCGACCTTTTCGCCCTGAACAGCGGCAAGGTAAGGCGCTGGGGCGAGGAAGCGGGCGCGGGCCCGCGGCGCCTGCGCGGTGTTCCGGACTCCGGCTCGGACTAATCGCCAGCCAAGAGACGCCGTGCCGACGAGGAGTCGAGCCCCCGGGCGGCGCCGAGCAGCAGCGTGGCCAGGGCGCCTATATCCTCGGGGCCGGGGCGGCACCCCTCAGCGGCAAGATAGGCCCGCAGGTTGGCGGCCATGGCGCCGGGCGAAGACACCCCTGCCGAGACCGGCAAAGTCTTGTGCAGGATGTCCTGCTGGATCGCCTCGGCCGCCAGTTCCCTGGCCTTGATATCTTCGCGCAACTCGGGAACGGCGTTCCCCAGCCCGAGCGTCCGGCCTTTCAGCCAGCGCCGCGCGCCGCGCAGGGGCCGCACCACCTGGTCGCGCCAATCGCGCGCCGCCGCGATCAAGTCCCCGATCTCGGGTCCGCTCAGAGCCCGGCCTTGGCTCCCGGCCCAACAACAGAACAGCAGCAGGTTCACGTCCAGATCCCGCCGGTCCTGCAAATCGAGGCAAGCCGCGGTCACGCCTTGGCGCACATAAAGCGTGAGCGAGAAGGCCCAGAACGGATTTTCACTGTCCCGCGTCATGAGACAGGAATGCCACAAGCGCGCCAAAGGAACCAACGGACGTTCATGGCCTCGGGCCGCGCCTCAACAATCCAAGGTGTGGTCGCGTTCCCATTGGCTCAGGTGCCGCTTGAAGCTGTGCCATTCCTGCATGCGAAGCTTGACGTAGCTGTCGATGGAATCCTTACCCATGGTTTCGCGCAGGACTTTGTTCTTTTCCATGTGGCGCAGGGCATCGAGCAGATTGAGCGGTAGTTTCTTGGCCCCGCGCGCCTTGTGCCCCTCGGCGTACATATCGATATCCAGGCGCTTGCCGGGGTCGCGCTTATTGGCGATGCCGTCGAGGCCCGCCGCCAGCAAGCCCGCCGGCATCAGGTATGGGTTCGCCGCGCCGTCCATGAGCCGGAACTCTATACGCCCGGGATCGGGGATGCGGACCATGTGGGTGCGGTTGTTGCCGCCATAAGTAATGGTGTTGGGCGCCCAGGTCGCGCCGGAGACGGTGCGCGGCGCGTTGATCCGCTTGTAACTGTTCACGGTCGGATTGAAGAACGCGGTCAAGGCCTCCGCCGAGTGCATGACCCCGCCCAGAAAACCATAGGCCAGCGCCGACAAGCCCATATCGTCTCGGCCGTGGAACAGGTTTTTCTTGCCCGCCTTGTCCCAAATGGAAACATGGCAATGACAGCCATTGCCGGTCAGATCGGCGAAGGGCTTGGGCATGAAGGTCGCGCGCATGCCATGGTTTTCGGCTATGGTCTTGGTCATGTACTTGAAGAAGACATGGCGGTCGGCCGTGAGCAGCGCGTCATTGTAATCCCAGTTCATTTCGAACTGGCCGTTGGCGTCCTCGTGGTCGTTCTGATACGGGTTCCAGCCGAGCTCGATCATGGAATCGCAAATCGCGGCGATGATGTCGTAGCGGCGCATGAGGGCGGATTGATCGTAACAGGGTTTGGTCTGGGTATCGCGCGCATCGGAAAGGGCCGTGCCGTCCTGATTGATCAGGAAATATTCGCACTCGACGCCGGTCTTCATGCGATAGCCCCTCTTGGCCGCGGCCTCGATCTGGCGCTTGAGCATGATCCGCGGCGAGGACTCGACCGGCTTACCGTCCATCCACAGATCGGAGGCGAGCCACGCCACCTCGCGCTTCCAGGGCAAGACAATCAGGCTATTGGGATCGGGAATCCCGAACATGTCCGGGTGCGCCGGGGTCATGTCCAGCCAGGCCGCGAAGCCGGCGAAGCCCGCTCCGTCATTCTGCATCTGAGCGATCGCGCGCGCCGGCACCAGCTTGGCCCGGGTCACGCCGAACATATCGACGAAGCTGATAAGGAAGTACTTGATGCCTTTTTCCTTGGCGGCCTTGGCCAGATCCAGCGCCATCCCGATCGTTCCCCCTATCGAAAATTGTTTCCCTGCTTGTCATTTGAAGAAAAAACCATTCCTCATGTGAACAGAGATTTTGGCCACGAAGCGAAAACACCTCAAGTCTTTATCTTTTTCTCCGCTCAGCCGCTTCGCGCGCTGCCGGGACCGGCCTATTGCGCGGCGGTTCTTTGGTTCGCGGTCGCGAAGGGCCGGTCGTGCCGCAAGGTCGGGATGCGTTCGCGCGCCGCCTCGGCCTTGGCCGGATCAATCTCCGCGATCGTGAAGCCCTCCCCCTCGCCGCCGTCGGCCAGCACCTCGCCCCAGGGGTCGACGATCAGCGAATGGCCGTAGCATTCGCCGCCGCCGGCCAGGATCCCATACTGGCACGGCGAAATCACAAAACTGCCGGTCTCGATCGCCCGGGCCCGGTTCAGGATGTGCCAATGCGCCTGCCCGGTCATGCGGGTGAAAGCGGCGGGAACCGCCAGAATCCGCGCGCCGGCCTGGGCCAGATCCCGGTACAGCGCCGCGAAGCGCAGGTCGTAACAAATGCTCAGGCCCATGGTAGTCCAGGGCAGGGACACGACAACCGCCGCGCCGCCGGGCGCGATGGTGGCCGATTCGCGGTATTCCTTGCCCGCGCCCAGCTTGACGTCGAAGAGGTGGATCTTGTCGTAGCGGGCCGCGATCTCACCCTGGGGCGTCAAGACATAGCCCCGGTTCAAGATCCGCCCCCCGGGGCCGATCACGCCCAGCGACCCCAGGTGGACCCAGACCCCGAGCTCGCGCGCCGCCGCCGCGAAGGCCGGCAGGACGGGGTGCGAATCCTCGTGAAAGGCGGCCGGATGGAACAGGCCGTCGCGGGTCTCAAGGCCGGAGAAATACTCCGGCAGGCAGATAAGTTCGGCCCCGGCCGCGGCTGCTTGGCGCACCAGGCGCAAGCTTACCTCGAGGTTGTGGGCGACGTCGGGGGTCGCGCGGTTCTGGACGCAGGCGGCCTTGAAAGAGGTGCTCATAACCAAAGCATAGACGAGAAGAACGGCGAGAAATAGGCGCGATCGACATGAATTCCATGGCCGCCCGGAGGTAATCCGGCATAATTTCCATGGAAACCCTTCCCATAGCCGGAATAGCGCTTTAGCATGGGCCGGCAAATTGGACCGGGGACCATACCTCGGCCAGAATAGTACAGAGCGGGCGGCACGCGCGTTCTACAGGGAAGGTTTACAGGGATACCAAACCGCATGACCGGTCAGGCAGTTACCGATCCATACGTGCGCTTTGCTAGTGTGCAAAAGAGCTACGATGGCGAAATCCTCGTCGTTAAGGACCTCAATCTCGATATAGAGCGCGGTGAGTTCCTGACCATGCTCGGCCCCTCGGGCTCGGGAAAGACGACCTGCCTGATGATGCTCGCCGGTTTCGAGCCCGCGACCCATGGCGAGATTTATCTCGACCAGGTGCCGATCAACAACGTGGCGCCGCACAAGCGCGACATCGGCATGGTGTTCCAGAATTACGCGCTGTTCCCGCACATGACCGTGGCGGAAAACCTGAGATTCCCGCTGCAGGTCCGCAACATGGACAAGAATGAGCAGGAAAGCCGGGTAAAGCGCGCCCTGGACATGGTCGAGCTTGGCGCCTTTGGCGGCCGACGGCCGGCGCAGCTATCGGGTGGCCAGCAGCAGCGCGTCGCGGTCGCCCGCGCCCTGGTCTTCGACCCCAAGCTGGTGCTCATGGACGAACCCCTGGGCGCGCTCGACAAGCAACTGCGCGAGCAGATGCAGTACGAAATCAAGCACATCCACGAAAATCTCGGCGTCACCGTGGTCTATGTCACCCACGACCAGAGCGAGGCGCTGACCATGTCGAACCGGATCGCGGTTTTCAACGACGGGGTGATCCAGCAACTGGCGCCGCCGGACGCGCTTTACGAGGCGCCCGAGAATGCCTTCGTCGCGCAATTCATCGGCGAGAACAACACACTTACCGGCAAGGTCAGCGCGGTCAACGGATCGACCTGCACGGCCGAAACCGAAAGCGGCGCGATTACCGCGCTCGCGGTCAACATCGGCGGCGTTGGCAGCCCAACCACCATGTCGCTGCGCCCCGAACGGGTCACGGTGAACCCGCCCGAGGGCCAATGCCCGAACCTGTTCGATGCCCATGTGAAGGAATTGATCTATTTGGGCGATCATGTGCGTACGCGCATGTCGGTCTGCGGCAACGACGACTTTATCGTCAAGATCCCCAACGCGGCGGGGCATGTCCACTTGTCCCCCGGCGACGACGTCAAGGTCGGCTGGCAGGCTGAGGACTGCCGCGCCCTGGACATGCCCGCCTAGCGGGCGGCAAGGGGACTAAGAGCGCAAAGAAGACAAAAAAGGACCGCCAAGAAACCACTTAACCATTTTCGACAGAACCAACAGGGAGTTGACAGATGAAACGATTACTCGGATCCACATCCTTGGCCCTTGTCGCGGCATTCGCGATGACGGCCAGCGCGCAGGCGGTTGACCTGACGTTCGTCTCCTGGGGCGGCGCCTACACCGCCAGCCAGCAGAAGGCGTATCACGATCCCTACATGGCCGCGAACCCGGACGTGAAGATCATCAACGACGACAGCTCGGCCGAGGGTCTGGCCAAGCTTCGCGCCCAGGTCGAAGCCGGCAACGTGACCTGGGACTTGGTCGACATGGTCGCCGCCGACGCGATCACCGCCTGCGAAGAGGGCTTGGTCGAGGAATTCGATCCCGATGAGCTGCTGGCCATGGCGCCGGACAACACACCGGCCTCCAAGGACTTTATCCCCGGCTCGCTGAACCCCGGCGACACCAACTGCTACATCCCGCTGATCGTGTATTCGACCACCTTCGGCTTCCGCACCGATATGGTGGGCGGCACGGCGCCGACCACCATCGCCGATGTGTTCGACCTGAAGAAGTACCCGGGCAAGCGCGCGCTCGAGAAGAAGCCGATCGGCAATATCGAATGGGCGCTGATCGCCGACGGCGTACCGGGCGAAAAGGTCTACGAAGTCATGGACACGCCTGAAGGCATCGACCGGGCTTTCGCCAGGCTCGACACTATCAAGGACAGTGTCATCTGGTGGACCAAGGGTGCGCAGCCGCCACAGTTGCTCGCCGACGGCGAAGTGGTCATGGCCTCGGCCTATAACGGCCGCTTGTTCTCGGCCATCGCCGAGAAGAATCAGCCGATCGGCATGCTTTGGGACTGGCAGGTCTTCGATCTCGATGGCTGGGTCATCCCCAAAGGCACCAAGAACCTGGCGGAGGTCAAAAAGTACCTGAAGTTCGGGACCGACACCCAACGTCTGGCCGACCAGGCGAAGTTCATCTCCTACGGCCCGGCACGTGCGTCGTCGGCGCCGCTGGTCGGCAACCACGCGGAACTCGGCATCGACATGAAGCCGCACATGCCGACCGATCCGAATAATGCCAAGACCACGCTGAACTTCGACTATGTCTGGTGGGCCGATCACCGGGCGGAGCTGGACGAGCGTTTCAACGCCTGGCTCGCGAAGTAAGTAAGACTGAAATGACCGGCGGGGAAGGGCAGGTGCCCTCCCCCGCCGCGATTTCTCAACTGGCAATTTCTCTACCCAACGGAGGAAGAGCGTGGCGCAAGCGGAGATAACTGGCGATACGATGCGCACCGCCGATGGCGTGCCGCTCAAGCTCGCGCTCGAGCGCGCCCTCTTCCGCTCGCGACTACGCGCGGTGATGCTCGTATTGCCGCTTTTCGCCTTTCTTCTGGTCACCTTCGTGCTGCCGATCTTCGACATGCTGTTCCGCAGCGTCGAGGATCAAATCGTCGCCGATATTCTGCCGCGCACGGTGGTAGCGATCGAGGCATGGGATGAAACCTCGGGCGACCTGCCCGGCGAACCGGTGTTCGAGGCCATCGTCAAGGACATGGCCGAGGGCAGGAAGAACAAGACGCTCGGCCGCGTGGCGCGGCGGCTCAACTACGAGGTGTCGGGCGCGGCGAGCCTGTTCCGCAAAAGCGGACGCAAGGCGCCGAAGATAACGCAGGGACCGTACCGCGAAAAGCTGCTCAAGATCGACAAGCGGTGGAAAAACCTCGACCTTTGGAATCTAATCAAGCGCGAAAAAGGCGACTTCACCGCGAGCTTCTTCCTGGCTGCGGCGGACATGCAATACCAGCCCGACGGCAGTATCGGGATGCGCCCCGAGAACCGGCAGATCTATGTCCATTTGTTTGGCCGCACGCTGTGGCTCAGCGGCTTGATCACCGTGCTGTGCCTGCTGCTCGCTTATCCGGTCTCCTATCTGTTGGCGACCTTGCCGCTACGATCCGGGAACCTCTTGATGATCCTGGTGCTGCTGCCGTTCTGGACCTCGCTCCTGGTGCGGACCACATCGTGGATCGCCTTGCTGCAAACCCAGGGCGTGATCAACAGTTTCCTGGTCGGGATAGGTTTGATCGACGATGGCGACCGCTTGCAGCTGATTCACAATCAGTTCGGCACCATCGTGGCCATGACCCATATTCTGCTGCCGTTTATGATATTGCCGCTGTATTCGGTGATGAAGACGATTCCGCCTTCTTATATGCGCGCCGCTCGCTCGCTCGGCGCGACGCCGTTCACCGCCTTCGTCAAGGTTTACATGCCCAACACCGTGGCCGGTGTCGGCGCCGGCGGTATTCTCGTGTTCATCCTGGCCATCGGCTACTACATCACGCCGGCGCTGGTCGGTGGGCGAACCGGCACCCTGATCTCCAACTTCATCGCCTCCTTCATCAGCGGCAGCACGCAGAACTGGGGGCTGGCCGCCGCGCTCGGCGTCATGCTGCTCGCCATCGTGCTGGCACTCTACTTCCTCTACGACAAGATCGTCGGTATCGACAACATGAAGCTCGGGTAGCGATATGTCCTCACTCCCTCCCTATGCCGGCCCGCTGGAACGCTCCTGGTTTTATGCTTACAGGACCATTTGCGCGGCGATCTTCGTATTCCTGATCGCGCCGATCTTCGTGATCATACCGCTCAGTTTCAACGAGCTGCCTTATTTCACCTTCACGCCGGAAATGCTGTCCCTCGACCCGGCTGGCTACAGCACCAAGTGGTATGAGGAATTTTTCGCCGAGCAATCCTGGCGCGACGCGGTCGGCAACAGCTTTTTCATCGCCATCTTCGCCACTTTGATGTCGACCTCGGTCGGCACTGTCGCCGCGCTCGGCCTCAGCAGCCCGGCGATGCCGTTCCGCTCGGCGGTCATGGCGATCCTGATCTCGCCCATGATCGTGCCCTTGATCATCTCGGCGGCGGGGATGTTTTTCTTCTATACCCGCATCGGCCTCGCCTCGACCCACCTGGGCGTGATCCTGGCCCATGCGGCGCTCGGCACGCCCTTCGTGGTTATCACCGTGACCGCGACCCTGGTCGGCTTCGACCAATCGCTGGTACGGGCCTCGGCCAGCCTTGGCGCCAACCCGACGCGGACCTTCTTCAAGGTCATCGTGCCGCTGATCCTGCCCGGCGTGATCTCGGGCGGGTTGTTCGCCTTCATCACCTCCTTCGACGAGGTGGTGGTGGTGCTGTTCGTCGGCTCGGTCGAGCAGCGCACCATCCCGTGGAAGATGTTCTCTGGCATCCGCGAGGAAATCCGCCCGACCATCCTGGCGGTCGCCACCTTGCTGGTGATGATCTCCATGCTGCTCCTGACCATGCTGGAGCTGCTGCGCCGGCGCAACGAACGGCTGCGCGGCCTGTCGCCTGGCTAGCGCACCTTCCCGTTTCCGTGAGCCTGGGGCCTTGCCGTCACGACGGCATTGACGAAACGCCTCCCAGACCCAATTTTAGCGATTGACGCAAGCGTCTGACCGGCTCCCCTCGGGGACCATCGCAAGGATTCGATATGAGAGTGGGTATCCTCGGGGCCGGTGTTGGCCGGCGCCTCAATAACGTCCAGCTACCGCCAAAGGTTCTGCTGTCGTTCGGCGGTAAGACCTTGCTTGAGCGCCATGTCGAAATCCTGCGCGGCTGCGGCATACAGCACATTGACCTCGTGATCGGCTTTCGGGCCGAAGAGGTCAAGGCCGAGATCGCCCGCATCGGGGCAAGCGACATGGTCCACACCTGTTTCAATCCGCACTTCGAGGAAGGCGCGATACTTTCCTTCGCGACCCTCAAGGAGGCCTTCACCGCCGGCGAGCCGGCGGTCTTCATGGACGGCGACGTGCTCTACGATCACCGCATGATGGCGCGGCTCCTGGATACCCCGCAGGACAATTGCTTCCTCATGGACCGCCAAACGGAGGAAGGCGAGGACCCCGTCAGGCTGTGCATGCGCGACGATATCCTGGTCGATTTTCACAAGCGCCCGGAACGGCGCCACGACTGGTGGGGCGAGTGGGTCGGATTCTCCCGCTTCTCGCCGGATATCGCCGCCAAGATGATCGGCGAGGCGGAGCGTATCGTCGCCTCCGGACGGCGCGATGCGATCTATGAGGACGCCATGCGCAACATCCTGATCGACGAGCCCCCGGGCCGCTTCGGCGTCGAGGATATTACCGGCCTGCCCTGGGTCGAGATCGACTTCCCCGAGGACCTGGAACGCGCGCACCGGGAAATTTTTCCCATTTTGGCCGCCCCGGACCGCGAAACACCCGCTGGGGAGACCGCGCGGCCGCGCGAGGATAGTACCGCGCCGCCGCGCGAGGCCCGCACCGCGACGCCATGACGGCACTGGTCACGGGCGCGACCGGTTTCGTCGGTTCGGCGGTCGCGCGCCAACTGCTGGCGCGGGGCGAGACGGTCAGGGTCCTGGCCCGGCCGGGCAGCGACCGGCGCAATCTCGCCGATCTTGAGCTTGAGGTCGCGGAAGGCGATCTAGGCGATCCAGCCTCGCTGGAGCGGGCCCTGCGCGGCTGCCGGGCGCTGTTTCACGTCGCCGCCGACTATCGCCTCTGGGTCCCGCGCCCGGAGGAGATCTATAACGCCAACGTCGCCGGCACCCGGCGGCTCATGGAACTGGCCGGCGAGGCCGGGGTTTCGCGTATCGTCTATACCAGCAGCGTCGCGACCCTGGGCATCGTGGGCGGAGGCGCCCCTGGGAATGAGACGACACCGGTTTCCCTGGACGATATGATCGGCCACTACAAGCGCTCCAAATTCCTGGCCGAGCGCGAGGTCGATACCCTGGTGCGCGAGGCCGGTCTGCCGGCCGTGATCGTCAATCCCTCGACCCCCGTGGGACCGCGCGATATCAAGCCGACCCCCACGGGGCGCATGATTGTGGAAGCAGCCGCCGGGCGCATGCCGGCCTTCGTCGATACCGGTCTGAACGTGGTTCACGTCGACGATGTCGCGGCCGGGCACTTGCTGGCCTTCGACAAGGGCGAGGCCGGGGAGCGCTATATCCTGGGCGGCGAGGACCTGACCCTGAGCGAAATCCTGGCCACTATCGCGGCCTTGTGCGGCCGGCGCCCGCCGCGGGTGCGCATCCCCCATGACGCCCTCATGCCGGCCGCCCACGCCGCCGAGGCCTGGGCCCGCCTGACCGGCAAGGGCGAGCCCTTCGTGACCGTGGACGGCCTGCGCATGGCCAAGAAAAAGATGTTCTTTTCCAGCGCCAAGGCCCGCGAGCGCCTGGGATACCGCGCCCGCCCGGCCCAAGAAGCCCTGGCCGACGCGGTGCGATGGTTCCAGGATTCCGGCTACACGAAGGGGTGATTACGCGGCAAGGCTCTTGGAATCCAGGACCAAAGGGCCTAGGTATGAGCGCCAGGGGAACCCTTCCAGCAGTTTCGAGAGGCTAAAGTGCCCGTTCCACTTAATCAGCAGGTGCGCGTCGGCGCCTATATCCTCAAGCAGCGCCTGAGCCGGCGCGAGCGCTATCCGCTCGTCCTCATGCTCGAACCCCTGTTCCGGTGCAACCTGGCCTGTCCGGGATGCGGCAAGATCGACTACCCCGCCGAGATCCTGAACCGCCGCCTCTCGGTCGCCGAGTGTATCGAGGCGGTGGAGGAGTGCGGGGCGCCAATCGTGTCGATACCCGGCGGCGAGCCTCTACTGCACAAGGAGATGGGCGAGATCGTGGCCGAGATCGTCAAGCGCAAGAAGTTTGTCTATCTCTGCACCAACGCCTTGCTGCTGGAAAAGAAACTGCACCTCTTCAAGCCGAGTCCGTATCTCACCTTCTCGATCCATCTCGACGGCCTGGAAGAAGAACACGACCGCGCGGTCGACCAAAAAGGCGTGTTCGCGCGCGCGGTCAAGGCGATCCGCATGGTCAAGGATGCCGGGTTCCGCGTTAACATCAACTGCACCCTGTTCAACAACGCCAAGGCAGATCAGGTCGAGGCCTTCTTCGATTACGTCACCGAGCTCGGCATCGAAGGCATCACCGTGTCGCCCGGTTACGCTTACGAGCGGGCGCCCAATCAGGACCACTTCCTCAGCCGCCACCAGACCAGCGATCTTTTCCGCGAGGTGTTCCGGCGCGGCAAGAACAAGCCCAAGGGGAAGAAGTGGGCGTTCTCGCAGTCCAGCCTGTTTCTCGATTTCCTGGCCGGCAATCAAGAATATCACTGCACGCCCTGGGGTAACCCGACCCGCAACATCTTCGGCTGGCAACGGCCCTGCTACCTGTTGAACGAAGGCTACACGAGGACTTTCACGGAGTTGATGAACGAGACCGAGTGGGAAACCTACGGGACCGGCAACTACGAAAAGTGCGCGAACTGTATGGTCCATTGCGGTTATGAGCCGACCGCGGTCAACGATACGGTCAAGCATCCGCTCAAGGCGCTCGGCGTTTTCCTGCGCGGCGTGCGCACCGAGGGCCCCAAGGCGCCCGACATCCAACTCGCCAACCAGCGCCCGGCCGAGTTCATCTTCGACCGCCTGGTCGCCGAAGCGGTGTCGGAGGTTCACACCGGCGAACCCAAGAAGCCCGGCAAGAAAGCTTCCGCCGCCGCCGAGTAAGGCGGCCGCCGATCAATCGAGGCCCCGGCCCTCGTGCTTCGACAAGCTCAGCATGAGGGCCTCATCCTGAGCCTGTCGAAGGACGAAGGATGCGGTCCGGCCCCCTAGCCTTCGATGACGAGTACCGTTTCCGCCGCGCGCTCCAAAACCGCGAAAGCCTGCCGGGCTTCGGCCCCTAAGCGAATCATGGCCGCGATCTCCCATGGCCGGCTCAGCAAGGCGCCCATGATCGCGCCGTAACGAACACCGCCATCCGGGTCCGTGGCGACCTGTGCCGCTTGCGGCAAGTCTCGTGCCGCCGGGTCGGCAAGCGCGCGCACGACAAGGAAAGGCACGCCGGCTTTTGCCGCCGCAAGCGCCACGCCGTGACTTTCCATATCGACCGCGGCCGCGCCCACCGCGCCGTGCAGGCGGATTTTCTCGGCCCCTGAAGTGACCGCCCGGCCGCTGCCCAGCAGAGTGCCGCCGAACGGCGTCAGACCCCCCGCTTGAAGCCGGCCAAGCAGCCGCGAGCGCAGGCCCGGATCGGTATCGAAATGCCGCCCGTCTCGATCCGTCACCGCTTCGGCCAGGATCAGCGTGCCCGGCCGCAGATTCGGGTCGAGACCGCCGCACAGGCCGAAGCTGACAATCGCCGCCGCGCCTTGCGCGATCAGGCGCGCGGCACCGTCTTGCGCCCGCCCGTCATGGGCGCCGGCACACACAATTGAAGGGGCGGTGCGCTGGGCGCGTTTTGCGGCTGTTTCGAGTATTTTAGATTCGGCCCGAAGGCCGGTGACGAAACCTAAGCGCGTCACATCCCGAATCGCACGCGGCGTTCGTTGCTTTGGCGCAGATTGCGATAACGGGCCAGGGCCCAAAGCGGGAAATAGGCGCTGTAGCCGTGATAATTCAAATAGAACACGCGCGGGAAGCCGATGCCCGTGTACCATTTCTCGCGCCACTTGGCGCCGTCGCGCGGCGCTTTTTCAAGGAAAGCGACACCCCGGCGCACGGCCTCGCTGTCAACCTCGCCCGCCGCCATGAGGCCCAGCAGCGCCCAGGCGGTTTGCGAAGCGGTCGAGGCCTTGATGGTGCCCCGGTTTTCCTGCCAATAGGTCGCGCAGTCCTCGCCCCAACCGCCATCGGGCCGTTGCCAGGATTTCAGGAACCCGACCGCCTTACGAATGTGGGGGGCCGAAAGATCGTCATCGCAGGCATTGAAGGCGCACAGGGCCGACCAGGTGCCGTAGATATAGTTCACGCCCCAGCGGCCAAACCAGGAACCGTCCGCTTCCTGCTCCCGGCGCAGGAATTCCAGGCCCCGGTGAACTGCCTGATGCTCGCGCCCAAAGCCTAGCTGCGCCAACATGGATACGCAGCGCGCGGTCACGTCCACGGTCGGCGGGTCCAACAGCGCGCCATGGTCGGCGAAGGGGATGTGGTTCATGTAGTAGTATTCGTTCTCGGCATCGAAGGCGCCCCAACCCCCGTTGCTGCTCTGCATGCCCAGAATCCAATCGGTCGAGCGTTCAATCGCCGGGCGGCAACGTGGATCGCCGGTGCGGTCGAGCGCCATGACCACGACCGCCGTGTCATCGACATCGGGGTAATGATCGTTCCAATACTGGAACGCCCAGCCGCCCGGCGGAAGGCCGGGCCGCCGCCAGGACCAATCGCCCAGGGTGTCGGTGATCTCGCGCTCCAGCATCCAATCGATGGTCTTGCGCATGCTGGCGCCGTCCGGGTCCTCGCCCGCCTCCAGCATGGCGTGAGCGGCGAGGCAGGTATCCCAGACCGGCGACAGACAAGGCTGGCAGTACATCTTGTCGGGTCCGCGGTCGATCAACAGCTTCTCGATGGCTTCGCGCGCGACCGCATAGTCGGGATCGTCGCGCGGCCGCCCCAGGGCATCGAAGGCCATCACGGCGTTTGCCATGGCCGGGAAAATTCCACCCAAACCGTCCTCGCGGTTCAAACGCGGGGTCATGAAGTCGACCGCCTTGTCGATCGCCCAGCGCCGACTGCCCTTGGGAAAACTGCGGCTGGTGGTGCGCAGCAGCTTGTTCAATCCGGCGAAGAAGGCGCCCATGGCATCGCCGGTCGCATTCATGGGATAGCGTTCGCGATCCGGATCTCGGAGGAACAATTCGTCGATGCGCACCCGGCGCGGGTTTTTCGCGCGCGGCTTGAGGCTCATGAGAATCAGCAGCGGCACGATGACCGTGCGCGACCAGTACGAGACCTTCGACAGGTGGAAGGGAAACCAGCGCGGCAACAGCATGATCTCGACCGGCATCTCCGGCACCGCGTGCCAAGGAACCTGGCCGAACAAGGCCAGCATGATGCGGGTAAAGACGTTGGCTTGCGCGGCGCCACCTTGCGATCGAATCAATTCGCGGGCCCGGCACATGTGTTCCGCCTTGGGGTCGTCGCCTACCATTTTGAGGGCGAAATACGCCTTGACGGTCGCGCTTAGATCGAAACGGCCCTGATAAAACAGGGGCCAGCCTCCGTCATCCAACTGAATGCCGCGCAGGTAATTGGCGATTTTTTCTTCGCGCGGGTCGTCGGGTTCGCCCAGAAATGCGCGCAGCAAGATATATTCGGCCGGGATCGTGGCATCGGCCTCGAACTCAAAGACCCAATGCCCGTCCGGGCGCTGCAGTTCGAGCAGGGCCGCGTGGGTATCGCCGACCAGGCGGTCGAGCTCCGTGGGCACGGCGTCGAGCGTGGCCAAGTTCGTGGCCGCCAGGGATTCCGACGCCCGGGCATCGCCCGCATCGGCGACTTGCTCGCTCTCTCCGCGTAAGCTCAGAATCGAAGATTGGTCGGTCACGGCACTATCTTGTTGTGGGAGCCAGCAACCCTAGAATCGCATCCAGCGAAGGGCACTGCCATGGAAAATAGTAAAACAATCTCTTGAGTGCAATGCTCGGGCACCCGGACGGCACCCATGGTAGATCACGATTTAGCGTGACTCCCGTGACCACTCTGTGACAACGCGGGCCGCTGTCCGGCCCGAGCGGACCGCGCTCTCGATGGTCGCCGGAAAACCGGTATCGGTCCAGTCCCCGGCCAGGTACACATTTCGCCACGATGTCCGGGCTGGAGGGCGCTTTTGGGCCGCTTTTGGCGTCTGAGCGAAGGTCGCCCGGCGCTCCTTGATGATCCGAATTGGCGGTATGGGCGCGGCCGGCAGCTTAAGGGCCTGGGCGGTCTCGGCCCACAGGGTTGTGGCGATTTCTTCGCTCGGGCGGTCCACCAGGTCCTCGGCGGCGCTGACCGTCAGGCTGACGATCTCGCCGCGCAGAAACAGCCACTGGGCGGTGCCCCCGATCAGGCCCAGGATGGGCACCCCGGCCCCCATGGCCGCCTGGGGCGGGGCGGATAAGCGAATATGGGCGTTCACGATGGGCCGGGTCTCCTGGGGGGCGTCGAGCCCCGGTAGGACACTGGCGGCGGCGGCGGGCGGAAGGGCGGCAACCACCGTGTCTCCATCCGCGAGCGTTACCTTGTGTTCGCCGAAATCGAGGGCCGTGGCACCCTGGTCAAGATAGGAAATCGCCCGCAGGCGGCGATTGAAATGAATTTCCGCGCCCTGGGCGCGTAAGTAAGCCAAGGCGGGGTCGATCAGGCTGGCGCCGAGGCTGTCGCGCGCGATCAGGGGCCGGCAGGCCGACTCGCCCTTGGCGAAGCTTTCCCGCAGGACACGCCACAGAAGGCGGGCCGAGGCTTCGCGCGGCGCGGTGTTGAGGGCCGCCACGGTCAGGGGCTCCCAAAAGCGCTCCCACATGGCATCGCCGGGGGTCAGGCAGTCGGCGACCGAATCCTCCGGCCCGGCGAAAGCCAAGCGCCAGCCGCCCAGGTAATCGGACATCCGGGTTTTCGGAATCCGACGTTCCTGCGAGAGAACCCACCAAGGCACGGGTCCGGCGTTGGGCCGTACGGTCCAGCGCTCGCCGCTGCGCAAATCGAGAAACGGAAAGGCCGCGCGCGGCGGGCCGGTCAGGGTATCGCGGGCGCCAATGCGATCGAGATAATCGAGAACCGCGCGGTTGGCCGAGAACAGCAGGTGGTTGCCGTTGTCGATGATGCGGCCGATTTGCGGGTCGAAGTAGGACCGGCACCGCCCCCCGGCCTGGCCCGCGGCCTCGTACAGGGTCACCGCCCGCCCCGCCCCGGCCAGGTGCACCGCGCAAGCCAAGCCGGCCACGCCGGCGCCGACAATATGAACCCGCAGCATTAAAACAACAGGCAGCGGAGCGCGGACCAAAGCTTTTCCAGCCGCGACAAGCGGACCGCTTCGCGCGGCCGGTCCCAGCCACGCGCTTCGAGCCGACCGAGGATGCGGCCGTAGGAGTCGAGCATGAGGCGGGCCGGGCGCAGGCGCCGCCGGTCGCACTGGGCCATCAGGTTTCGCGCGCGGGCAAAGCGGTTTTTCGCGATTTCCGCCAGCTCGGCGCAGGCAGCCGCCAAACCGGGATGGTCCAGGACCTGATCCGGGGCCAGGCCGGCCATGCCATGCTTGGCCAGCAGGTCGCCCGGCAGATACAAGCGGCCGCGCTCGGCATCCTCCGCCACATCGCGCAGGACGTTGGTGATCTGCAGGGCCTCGCCCAGAACAACGGCAAGTTCGCGCGCCGCCGCGCCGGTGTCCCCGAAGACGCGGATCGAAAGCATGCCGACCGCGCCGGCCACCCGGCGGCAATACAAGATGAATTCCTCGAACGAGGGGGCGACAATCGTGCCGCGCACGTCCATTTCCATGCCCTCGATCACGGCAAGGAACTCTTCCGCCGGCAAGGAGAATTCGGCCACCGGTCCTTGCAGCGCAAGGCCGACCGGCCCCGCCGGTTGGCCGCTGTAAAGCCGCGCGATCTCGCGCCGCCAGCCCGCCAGCTTCGCCATCTTGTTATGAGGCGTATCCGGCTCGTCGGCAGCATCGTCGACCTCGCGGCAAAAAGCATAGATCGCGTACATGGCGTCCCGGCGATGACGCGGCAGGATCCGCATGCCCCAGAGGAACGAGGAGCCGGAGCGGGCGACGATGGCGCGCACATGATCCCTGGCGGTGGCGGTGGCGGTGGCGGTGTCCGTTACGCTGTTGCTGCCCGCCATGCTTGCCGCCATGACCGGCTCAGCGGCCCTGACGCGCCGCTTTAATCGTCTTCGACCCCGAGCGCGGCCGGGCGCGCAAGACCGCGCCTATGCCGCGCAGGCCGCAAGCGACGAAATCGAATCGGCTCAAGGCAACCCGCACGGCCAGGGGATCGCGCTCACGCAGGAGGGCGCTCAACTTGCGGGCCAGGCGCAGGATGACGGCGGATTCCATCGCCAAGGACCGGCTGGAAAGACGTTCCGGCAGAAGCCGCGCCATGACCAGCAGGTCATCGGCTTCATCGAGGCAGAGATTCAAGACCCGGCGCGTGCCCGGGGTGCAGAAATCGCGTTTCAGCACCCGCTCGTCGACCCCCGCCGACTTGATCCAATCGAGCGGCAGATAGACCCGGTCCATGGTCAAGTAATCGTCCTGGCAATCCTGCAAGTGGTTGAGGACCTGCAGGGCGCTGCACAGGGCATCGGAGAAGGGATAGACGCTTGCCGCCTCGCCATGCAGATCGAGCAGGTAGCGCCCAACCGGATTGGCGGAAAGCTTGCAATAGCCCAGCAATTCGGACCAGTCGTCATAGCGCGATTTCACCGCGTCCTGCTTGAAGGCGGCGACCAGGTCCACGCAATGTCGCGAGGTAACGCCGGTCTCGGCCAAGCTCTCTCGCATGCGGTGCGCGGTCTCAAGGGCCGGGTCATGGGTTTCGGCGCCGGTGACCGCCGCCTCGAAACGCGACAGCCGCTCGATCTTGTCGTCGGGGCTCAAGTCCGGGTTGTCGGCGATGTCATCGATCGCGCGGGCGAAACGATAAAACTTGGCGACATGGGGCCGCAGCCGCGCGGGCAGCAGCCAGGAACCGACAGGAAAATTTTCGTCCCCGGCGCCCTTGCCGGAAGGCGTCTCGATGGCGTCGCTAGCGTTCACGCAAACCTCGGAAATGTTTCGATGTGTGAGAGCGGGAACCTTACAGGTCCCGCCGCCGCCGCGCCAGGGCGCCCGGTGTTTCGCTCACCCTTCCCTTCCAGGCGCCGCCCCGGCCCAGCCAATGGCGGCGCGCCGAGTCGAAGGTCATGGCGCCATAGAGGATGGCGGCGGCGGGCAAGGTCAAGGCGCGCCAGGGCGCCTGTCCATAGAGGCGGAATACCGGCCAGGCGGTGACCGCCATGAGCATCCAAGCGGCGGCGCCCAGCAGGGCGGCGGCGGCATCGCCGTGACTGGGATAAAGCAGGACGCCGAGGGTGGGCACGAGGTAGATCAAGGCCATGCCGGCCAGGGTGCCAACCAGGAACGCGGGCCGATAACGCAACTGGGTGTAGGCGGTGCGCGCGACCATGCTCCAGATACCCTCCAGGCCCTTGTAGGGCCGGATGCCGCGCGCGCCGGCGGTGAGACCGAGCCAGATACCGCCGCCCGCGCCCGCCGGATCGCCGCCCAGGGTCAAATCCTTGATCCGCCGCGCCAGGGCGCAATCGTCGATGAGAGCGCCCTTGATCGCCTCGACCCCGCCGGCCGCGCGCAGGGCGGCCGCGCGCACCAGCATGCACCCGCCCGCCGCCGCCGCCGTGCGCCGTGCCGGATCGTTGCTCCAGGGAAAGGGATAGAGCATTTGAAAGAAATAGATGAAGGGCGGGATGAGCAGACGCTCCCAGGGCGACTGGCAAAACAACTTGGCCATGAGAGAAACCAAGTCGCGCCGCTCCAGCTCGGCCTTGGCGACCAGCTTTCGTAATGTATCGGGGTCGTATTCGATATCCGCGTCGCTCAACCAAACGTAGTCCGCGTCCCGCTCACTGTGGCGGGCTTGGTTCAGCCCCTCGGAAAGCGCCCATAGCTTGCCGGTCCAGCCGGGCGGCAGATCGCGGGCCGGAACAATGCTCAGGCTCGCGCTTCGATCCAAGCGCGCGGCGGTCTCGCGCGCCGCTTGCGCGGTTCCATCGCTACTATGATCGTCGGCCAGGAAAACCTTGAGACGGCCCGGATAGTCTTGAGTGAGGATCGAGCCCAGGCCGCGCGCGATCACGTCGGCCTCGTCGCGCGCCGGGACCACGGCGACAACGCCGGGCCAGTCGGCGAGAGCCGGTGGGGTTTGCGCCAACCGCTCGGTCCCGCGCCAGAAACGGCCGTGAAAGACCGCCAGATAGAGCCAGATGAGCAGCGAAAGCCCCGTGGCTAGAACGAGCATGGACGGCATGGCGCGGACGCTTTATCCAAAGTTAGCCGATAATGAATCTTAGTGGGCAGATCGAAACCAAAATCCTCCCTCCCCCCTTGAGGGGGAGGGTTGGAGTGGGGGGAAACACGTCAGTGCGTCAAGCGACTCATTTTTTTTCTGTCGAGTATTTATGCCGCCTCGCGGCAGCACAGGTACAGCAAAGTATGTTTCTTGACGCGCGGACGCGCTACCCCCCACCCTGGCCCTCCCCCTCAAGGGGGGAGGGAGACACATTTATCTCGATCCGTTTCATAGGGATCACTATCGGCTATCCTTGAACCTAAACCCGAAAGACGTAGTTCTCACCCGCATCGCGCTCGATGTCGGGGGGGAAGCTTTTGCGTTTGTCGGCGAAATAACGGACCCGGTGATCGCCCTGGGTTTCGCGGTTGTAGGTCACGTAGAGTACGCGCCTGAATTCATCGGTCTTGTTCGGGCCGGAGCGGTGCGGCGCATAGGAGTCGAAAAACATGGCATCGCCCGGCGCCGTCGGATAACTGGAAAAATTCATTTCCGCGATCTCGCCCTCGCTGAGGGGTTGCCACTCGCTGCCGACCAGGCCGCGCTTGTGCCAGCCGGGGGCCAGCTCCAAGCAACCGTTCTCCACCGTCGCGGGGTCGATGCTGACCAGGGCGGTAATGTAGAAATCCGCGTAGACGTTCCACCCGGCCTGGGCATCTTGGTGAACCTTGAAGCCGTGGCCGCCGGGCATCTTGAAGTTGATCTTATCCTTGAACAGGACCGCCCGCGCGCCCAAAAGCTCGCCCACCGCGCCGGGCATGCGCCCTCGATCGAATAAATCCCGGAACCCGGCATGGAAGGGGGTCACATCCTCGATCCGCTGGACCACGCGCGTATCCGGCTCGCGCAAGCTATCCTCGTAGTAGACCATGTGCCGGCCCGGTTCCTCCGGCCAGGCCGAGACCTCCCCGGTCCAGGCGGCGATCCGGGCCATGTCGCCGGCCCCATAGAAACCGGGGACATGGACAAAACCATCGCGGTGAAAGCCGGAAATTTGCTCGGGCGTCAAAATGCTGGGCAGGGTCATGGTGGCCTATTTTGGTTCGCAAGGTCTTGAGCGCAAGGCAAGTCTCTGTGAGCCGGATTCTTTTAGGCCACCGGCCATTAAGCGAACAATCGTCGTCCCGGACTTGACCCGGGATCTTCGGGTCGTATCGAGTCCGGCCCTCACCGAAGGTCCCGGATCAAGTCCGGGACGACGGCGGTATGGGTAAGTGACTTAGAGCTGCCTTTGCAACAGCGCGAAGCGGGCGAGGAATTTTTCTTTCGCTTCGTCGGGCGGACACGGCCGCAAGCGGCGCTGGGGCAGGCGGCGCGGCTTGCCCAGAATCTTCGTGGCCTCGGTTTCCGAGAAACCGGCCAGTTGCGTGGCTTCCAGATAAGCCGCCGCGCGGTCGGCGCGCTTGATCAGGCGGGCGACGGTATCGGGGGTTTCCGCCGGCAGTCCGAAACGCAGGTGGACCGCACGCATCAGGCTCACCTCAAGCGCCTTATAGTCCAAACCGACCGCCGCCTTGAAGGGCGTGATGAGATCGCCGATCACATATTCGGGAGCATCGTGCAGCAGGGCCGCGAGGCGCCAGCGCGGCGGTGTATCGGACTTGAGGGCGATGACCAGGCGTTCGACCAGCAGGGAATGCTGGGCGACGCTGAACGACCACTCGCCGCCGGTCTGGCCGTTCCAGCGAGCGACCCGCGACAGGCCGAGGGCGATATCCTCGATCTCGATATCGAGCGGCGTGGGATCGAGCAAATCCAAACGCCGCCCGCTGAGCATGCGTTGCCACGCACGCGGTGGTTTAGCGCGCGGGGCACGCGGAGGTCTAACGCGCGGAGGCACCTGACTAACCGCGCATAGTCGGGCGCACCAGGTACTCGAACCAGTTGCGAACCTCGACGCGGCGCACGTCTTCGTTCATGACGTCTTCGTCCACGCCCAGCAGCCAGGCGATATCGTGGCGGCTGGGGTCCTGAAACAGGGTCTCCAAGAGATCGACGTAGCGTTGCGCCGCGTCCATGTCGGCGAAGAAGCCCATGTCGGTCAGGCGCTGCTTGCGGCAGAAACACAAGCGGGCCAGTTCGTGCAGATCGTATTCCGGGTGATATTGCAGGCCCCAGAACACGCCGCCCTTGTGGGTGACCGTGACCGCCTGAACCTGGCTGTGCCCGTTCGAGGCCAGAAGAACCCCGCCCGGCGGCAAGTGCGTCACTTCGTCCTCGTGGCTGATGAAGGCATCGAAAACGCTCTTCTTATTGAAGTACAGCGGATGGCCCCGGCCCTCCGCCGTCAGGGCGATCTTGCGCGCGAATCCCATCTCGCGCCCGCGCGCGTTGCCGGCCACCACGCCGCCGGTCGCCGCCACCGCGATTTGCGCCGCCCAGCAGGAACCGAAACTTGGCACCTTGGCCTCGAAAGCGGCGCGGGCGAAGTCGATTTGCGAATGCACGTTCGGATCGTCGGCGTAGACGGTAAGGCTGGACCCGGTCCAAGCAACACCGTCGTACTGCCCGATCGCGGCGCCGCTGGGCAAGCTGGCGCCGGGATCGGCCGGGTAGACGATGTCGGTTTCGCAATCGGGCGCGCAGGCTTTAAGCATACGGGCATAGAGATCGCCCGCCGGGCTCGCGCCGCCGGCGGCGAGGCCGTCGCGGCCTTCCTTGGAATAGCCATCGACAACGAGAATACGAGGACCGTTCGACATGCGTGTGTTCCTAGTGAATAGATTGAAACTAAAGAGTCCCCTCCCCCCTTAGAGGGGGAGGGTTAGGGTGGGGGGTAGCGCGTCGGCGCGTCAAGAGACTCACTTTTTTATTTCCGTGCCGCCGCGAGGCGGCAAGAACCCAAG